>CAXXLC010000019.1:0-318804 GCA_963677345.2 uncultured Saccharicrinis sp. | reverse complement strand
ATCGCTGAGTTAGGCCACAGATAAGCAAAGGGTCGTATTTCAAGGGTGACTAAACTACACCTGGCGATGCAGCATCAAAGTCTCCGACCTATCCTACACATTACTTACCCACAACCAATGTTAAGTTGCAGTAAAGGTTCACGGGGTCTTTCCGTCCCGTTGCGGGTAATCGGCATCTTCACCGATACTACAATTTCACCGAGCTCATGGTTGAGACAGTGTGCACATCGTTACACCATTCGTGCAGGTCGGAACTTACCCGACAAGGAATTTCGCTACCTTAGGACCGTTATAGTTACGGCCGCCGTTTACTGGGGCTTCAATTCAAACCTTCGATTACTCTAAGCTCTCCTCTTAACCTTCCAGCACCGGGCAGGTGTCAGGCCTTATACGTCTTCTTTCGAATTTGCAAAGCCATGTGTTTTTGATAAACAGTCGCATGCACCATTTCTCTGCGGCCTACCGAAGTAGGCGCCCCTTTTCCCGAAGTTACGGGGCTAATTTGCCGAGTTCCTTAACCATGAATCACTCGAGCGCCTTAGTATACTCAACCCAACTACGTGTGTCCGTTTACAGTACGGGCTCCTATACTCGCTTTTCTTGGTACTGGCTGCTTCTCTTCGCTTCGGCCGAAGCCTAGGCTCAACGTACTATTCCGTCAGTACGTAGAAATCTCACCAATACGTCACTTTTGTTGTATAGCAGGTGCAGGAATATTAACCTGCTCGCCATCCACTACCCCTTTCGGGTTCGCGTTAGGTCCCGACTAACCCTGATCCGATTAGCGTTGATCAGGAAACCTGAGTCTTTCGGCGTGCGGGTTTCTCGCCCGCATTATCGTTACTTATGCCTACATTTGCTTTTCTAACTACTCCACAGAACATCGCCATTCTGCTTCAAAGCCGTTAGAATGCTCCCCTACCACTTGTACATTGTACAAATCCATAGCTTCGGTAGTATACTTATGCCCGATTATTATCCATGCTCGATCGCTCGACTAGTGAGCTGTTACGCACTCTTTAAATGAATGGCTGCTTCCAAGCCAACATCCTAGCTGTCTATGCAATCAAACCGCGTTTGTTCAACTTAGTATACATTTGGGGACCTTAGCTGATGGTCTGGGTTCTTTCCCTTTCGGACACGGACCTTAGCACCCATGCCCTCACTCCTATTCATCATCTTACAGCATTCGGAGTTTATCAGGAGTTGATAGGCGGTGAAGCCCTCTCGTCCAATCAGTAGCTCTACCTCTGTAAGATTAAAATAAGGCTGCACCTAAATGCATTTCGGGGAGTACGAGCTATTTCCAGGTTTGATTGGCCTTTCACCCCTACCCACAGTTCATCCAAATACTTTTCAACGTAAACTGGTTCGGTCCTCCATTCCGTGTTACCGGAACTTCAACCTGACCATGGGTAGATCACCTGGTTTCGCGTCTAGCGCAGCTAACTATTTCGCCCTATTCAGACTCGCTTTCGCTTCGGCTCCGTTACTGAATAACTTAACCTCGCTAACTACGACTAACTCGTAGGCTCATTATGCAAAAGGCACGCCGTCACCACAAAATGGCTCCGACCGCTTGTAAGCGCACGGTTTCAGGTACTATTTCACTCCCCTGTTCGGGGTACTTTTCACCTTTCCCTCACGGTACTGGTTCACTATCGGTCTTTCAGGAGTATTTAGCCTTACCAGATGGGCCTGGCAGATTCACACAGAATTTCACGTGTTCCGCGCTACTCAGGATACTACTAGTTTTTACTTGCTTACGTGTACAAGACTGTCACTTTCTTTGGTTGTTCTTTCCAAAACATTCCACTTCACGCATAAATTCATATCGTAGTCCTACAACCCCAATGTTGCCTAAACAACATTGGTTTGGGCTAGTCCCCGTTCGCTCGCCACTACTTAGGGAATCACTATTGTTTTCTTCTCCTCCAGGTACTTAGATGTTTCAGTTCCCTGGGTTTGCCCCCCGAAGGGTGACTGGTCATCAACCAGCCGGGTTGCCCCATTCAGAAATCTGCGGATCAATAAATATTTGCTTCTCCCCGCAGCTTATCGCAGCTTATCACGTCTTTCTTCGCCTCTGAAAGCCTAGGCATCCACCGTACGCCCTTGCTTACTTTCTTGTTGGTTTAGCTTAATGCTTTGCGCATTGCTAAACTATGATTTTGATTGTTTTGCCAATATGTCAATGTACGTTTTTCGCTGTTTGCGAAATGTGAAATGCACTACTTATGAAAAGTAGATGGTTGTCTTTTAAAGTATATTTAAAACTCTCTCCAGAAAGGAGGTGTTCCAGCCACACCTTCCGGTACGGCTACCTTGTTACGACTTAACCCTAGTTATCAGTTTTACCCTAGGCCGCTCCTTACGGTAACAGACTTCAGGTACCCCCGACTTCCATGGTTTGACGGGCGGTGTGTACAAGGCCCGGGAACGTATTCACCGCGTCATTGCTGATACGCGATTACTAGCGAATCCAGCTTCACGGAGTCGAGTTGCAGACTCCGATCCGAACTGAGACAGGCTTTAGAGATTAGCATCACATCGCTGTGTAGCTGCCCTTTGTACCTGCCATTGTAACACGTGTGTAGCCCTGGACGTAAGGGCCGTGCTGATTTGACGTCATCCCCACCTTCCTCTCGGTTTACACCGGCAGTCTTGTTAGAGTCCCCACCTCTACGTGCTGGTAACTAACAACAGGGGTTGCGCTCGTTATGGGACTTAACCCGACACCTCACGGCACGAGCTGACGACAACCATGCAGCACCTTGTAAATAGTCCGAAGAAAGAAGCATCTCTGCTTCATGCAATCTACATTTAAGTCCAGGTAAGGTTCCTCGCGTATCATCGAATTAAACCACATGTTCCTCCGCTTGTGCGGGCCCCCGTCAATTCCTTTGAGTTTCATTGTTGCCAACGTACTCCCCAGGTGGATTACTTAATGCTTTCGCTCAGTCGCTGACTATGTATCGCCAACAACGAGTAATCATCGTTTACGGCGTGGACTACCAGGGTATCTAATCCTGTTCGCTACCCACGCTTTCGTGCATCAGCGTCAATTATAGCTTAGTAAGCTGCCTTCGCAATCGGTGTTCTGTGTTATATCTATGCATTTCACCGCTACACAACACATTCCGCCTACCTCAACTAAATTCAAGACTATCAGTATCAATGGCAGTTTTACAGTTGAGCTGCAAGATTTCACCACTGACTTAATAGTCCGCCTACGCACCCTTTAAACCCAATAAATCCGGATAACGCTCGCATCCTCCGTATTACCGCGGCTGCTGGCACGGAGTTAGCCGATGCTTATTCATACGGTACATTCAAAAAGCTTCACGAAGCTCACATTATTCCCGTATAAAAGCAGTTTACAACCCATAGGGCAGTCTTCCTGCACGCGACATGGCTGGTTCAGCCTTCCGGCCATTGACCAATATTCCTCACTGCTGCCTCCCGTAGGAGTCTGGTCCGTGTCTCAGTACCAGTGTGGGGGACCTTCCTCTCAGAACCCCTAGACATCGTCGCCTTGGTGAGCCGTTACCTCACCAACTAGCTAATGTCACGCATGACCATCTTATACCGCCGAAACTTTACTTATTTTACCATGCAGTAAAACAAGACTATAGGGTATTAATCCAAATTTCTCTGGGCTATCCCCTTGTATAAGGCAGGTTTCATACGCGTTACGCACCCGTGCGCCGGTCGTCATCTACTGCAAGCAGTAATGTTACCCCTCGACTTGCATGTGTTAGGCCTGTCGCTAGCGTTCATCCTGAGCCAGGATCAAACTCTTCGTTGTATAAAAATTGTTTTGCCAATTTAATGGCTATAATTCCTTACAAGAGTTTTAACTCAAAGATCAAACTTTACTTTCCTTTTATTAAGTGTGCATTTCAATATTTTCAAAGAACGTTTTCCTTTTTATTCAGCATCAAGGCATAAATAAATCAGAACTCTTTATATCTTGTAAACACATTTTAGAACTCTTTCTAAAACAATGTTTATTTCAATCTTTTTTTTAACCTCAAACCTTCGTTAGAGTATCGCTCTTAAAGCGGATGCAAAGATAACAACTTTATTTCCTTTTCTCCAAATAAATTTTGAAAAATTTTTTATTTATTTTTTCAAGCTTTATTTTTAATTTAAATTGCTGTTTTTCACCAATTTAAAACCCTTCCTAAAGTCTCAGTATTTTAACCTCTGCCTCTCTTTAAAAGCGGCTGCAAAGATAAGTGATTTTATTTTTTTAAAACCAAATAAATTTTTAAAAATATTTTAAAAATTTTATCTCGTTTTTTTTTAGCTTCTAAAACCTCCTCTTGCTCAAGACTTTCTTCCATTAAAGTTGCTCAATATTTCAATCTTTTTATCTCGCCTCTCGTTCAAAGCGGCTGCAAAACAACTGCTTTTATTTGTAACTTCCAAATGAATTCCAGATTATTTTTTACTCAGACTTCAAGGATATATCGCATTTTACTTTTTGTCAAGATGTTAGAAGGGGAATTTTTTTTTGAAGTTATTTTGAGAAACGATTTACATACGTAGAATAATCTTTTAGGATAGGCTTATAATCCTGATGAAACAACTCACTTGTTACAACAAAATCAGCCGTAGCCCTATTGGTTGCTGTTACGACATTATATAGTGCACATATTCTTAAAAGTGCTTTAACATCTACATCATGAGGTTGAGGTTGCATTGGATCCCAAAAGAATATTAAAATACCAACAGCCTGCTCTGCTATTAATGCACCCAACTGCTGATCTCCACCCAGGGGTCCAGACTTAAGTCTTTTTACAGTTGGTGGAACTACATTATTCTGACTACATTTTTCCTCTAACACCTTATTCACTAATGATCCAGTGGTACCAGTACATACCAAATCATGCGAAACCAACTCTCTCCAATTGTATTCAACCCAATCCATAAGATCTTGCTTGCGATTATCATGAGCCACTAAAGCAATCGTCTTTTTCTTTTTCATTTTATAAGCTATATATTCAATTTCACTTCATAATAGATATTCTTTTGTATAAACACACAAGGTTAGCAACTGGTTTATTTGTTTACAAATTTCTTTAATGAATCAGTGAAATAACAAGGTAATTTCCTTATAAAATTTCGAGGGTAATTAAAATTTACAACAACATAAACATCAATACATAGTCCACCAACAGATAAACTACTTATACTTTATATCTCCAGGCATCTATTCTATACTTTTTAATACGAGTACCTAACATACGTTCTGTAATCTTTAACTGTTCAGCAGCCTTTGTAATGTTACCTTTTGTTGTAATAAGTGCTTCTATAATCAATTGTTTTTCCAGACGCTCAATCACACCTGTCATTCCCTCATGCGATCCGGTTGCTGTAGAATCGGCTGTTTGCAGGGTTGGTGGCAAATGATAACTATGCACAACATTATCACGAGATAAAATACAAGCTCGCTCAATTACATTCTCAAGCTCCCTAACATTACCTGGCCATCTATAAACCATCAACATATCTATAGCTCCAGTTGTTATTCGTCTGATATTTGCTTTATTCTTTTTATTAAATTTCTGGATAAAGTGATCAACCAGCAATGGAATGTCATTTCTTCTTTCGCGTAAGGAAGGGATGAAGATAGGAAATACATTAATCCTGTAAAATAAATCCTCTCTAAACTTACCATCTTCAATCAACTGCTCTAAATTACAATTGGTAGCACATACAATCCTAACATCTATCGAAATTGTTTCAGTCCCACCTAAACGTTCAAACTGACGCTCCTGAAGTACTCTTAACAGCTTTACCTGGGTTGCCAGAGGCAGATCTCCAATCTCATCAAGAAATATCGTCCCTCCATTGGCCATTTCAAATCTACCTTTACGCATTTGATCCGCACCAGTAAAAGCCCCTTTCTCATGGCCAAACAATTCACTCTCAATCAATGAATCAGGCAACGCAGAACAGTTTACCTTGATCAGATTTTTATTTTTACGCTTACTACTGTTATGAATTGCATCTGCAATTAACTCCTTACCAATACCCGATTCTCCCCGAATTAACACTGTACTATTCGTAGGAGCTACCATTTCTACCAACGAAAACACATCACGCATTTTACTACTATTTCCAATTATTTTAGTAGCAAAATTATTTTCTGCAACCTCAGACTGCAATTGAAGGTTTTTCTTCTTTAACTCTTCCAGTTCCTCTGCTTTCTCCTGACGCACCTTAACTGTTTTAGCGATCAAAGAGCCAATAATTGACAAAAAATGAATGTCCTCTTCATATGTAATATGAGGATTAAATTCTCTAACCACACTCAAAGCCCCGGTCATTTTATTTTCAACCACGATAGGGATACAGATAAACGACAGCTCCATACCTTCTTTTTTTAACTCAGAGCGTGTTTTATTTAAAAATAAATTTGATTTAGAAATCTCCTGAATAACAATTGGCTGCCCAAGCTCTACAACTTTTCCAATAACTCCCTCTCCCAGTCGATATTTACCAAGAGATTGTTGCTTAGGACTCATTCCATAAGCAGCCTCTATATATATACTGGAATTATTTCGATTATAAATTGTTAAAAAACTTCTTTCCGCCCCCAGATGCTCAACCAACATCTTTAAAATAGGAGACAGATCATTTTTCAATTCTGTAGATGCAATTAGCCTTTGACTAATTTCAAACAACAGCGTCATCTCTTTCAATCCGTAACATTCCGATCCTCCTTTAATACATTTTGCAGCCATAAATAGAATAAGTAGTATTAATTTGTAAGTAAACAGTACCCAAAGATAATTTTTTATTGACTATCCCCATAAAAATAGCCCCCTCAAGGCTATTATTTATATTAATTTTAATCTAAATAACCTTTATTTAACCTACATTAATAATTAAAAATACAGATCCAATCAACTTACCCCTCCAATTAGATGACAAATAAAACACATTGCGCAGCAATAAATAATTTACAAGTTAGTTGTTAGTTCTTAGCATATATAGATGAATGATTAAAGTTTAGAGATTATTGATGATTTTAACTGTCGAGTTGTTAAATCGTTGAGTTGTTGAGTTGATTAGGGATTAGAAAAAATATTATTTTATAAAACATAAGTATTTTGAAAATCTACAATTAATAAATAACTTAACACATAAAATCTACATATATTAATTTTAAAATTATAAATCAGTCCCTTATGATCAACCATAATGACATCGAAATTAGCCGACCTCAACTCAATCATTTATTAAGCCAGCACGAGAAGCATGCCTATAAATATCTACTGGAAAATGGAATATTTTGCAGCAGCTGCAATGACTACTGCAAATTTGGTGTATCAAACTACAAAGTTTATCTGGATCGATTTAACGACATAAAAGTAATTGGCGAATGTACATTTTGCGGAAATCAGGTATCCAAAATTATGGAGTTTGGAGAAAATGAATCATTCTTCAGGAAAGCGGTTCAATTTAGAAACACAAGAAAGACACTTATCGAAAGCGAATAAATATTAAATATATTTTTAAGTATTTTAAACAAAAAAGATATTGTTTAAAATGAAGATTGATAGAAACAAAAAAAGGTTTCTTCAAAAGAAGAAACCTTTACTTGGTACTCGAGGCGGGACTTGAACCCGCACGTCCTAATGGACACAAGATTTTAAGTCTTGCGTGTCTACCAATTCCACCACTCGAGCATCCTTGGAGCGAAAGACGGGGCTCGAACCCGCGACCCCGACCTTGGCAAGGTCGTGCTCTACCAACTGAGCTACTTTCGCATTACAATAATCTGCAACCCCTATGAACTCTATCGTTTCAAGCATCATTTATTCCGTGATTGCGGATGCAAATATATATCATTTTTATTTATCAGCAAATTTTTTCTCCATTTTTACTTGAGATTTTTTGATGCTATTTTATACAAATCTGATTATCAATAAATATAAATTAATTAATACCTGCAAATTTTTTAATTTCGTTTAATTTATTGAGTGCCTCAACGGGTGTAAGGTTATTAATATCAGTATTTGCTATTTCGTCACGGATCTGTTTTAACACCGGGTCATCCAATTGAAAAAAGCTCATCTGATAACCTTCACGTTGTTGACCAATATCACCTACTGGCTTCGAAAGACTTCCTTTTCTATTGGCTCCCTCAAGTTCAGCAAGTACTTCATTTGCTCGATTTACAACGCTTTTGGGCATTCCTGCCATTCTTGCCACGTGAATACCAAAGCTATGTTCACTTCCTCCCCGCACTAACTTGCGCAAGAAGATCACTTTATTATTCACCTCTTTAACAGACACATTATAATTTTTACACCTGTCAAATGATCTTTCCATTTCATTTAACTCATGATAATGCGTTGCAAATAACGTTTTTGCTTTTGCCCTTTTATTTTGATGGATATATTCAACAATACTCCACGCAATAGAGATGCCATCGTAGGTACTGGTACCCCTTCCTAATTCATCAAACAAAATCAAACTTTTTGGTGATAAATTATTCAGGATACTTGCAGCCTCATTCATTTCGACCATAAAAGTAGATTCACCGGCTGAGATATTATCAGAAGCTCCGACCCTTGTAAAAATCTTATCAACTACACCAATTTTTGCTGATGAAGCTGGCACAAAACATCCTACCTGAGCCAACAACACAATTAATGCTGTTTGACGAAGCAAGGCAGACTTACCAGCCATATTGGGACCTGTTATTATTATTATTTGTTGTTTTTCATTATCCAGATAAACATCATTAGGGATATACTCATCACCAACAGGAAGTTGCTTTTCAATCACAGGATGTCGACCTTCTTTAATATCAAGTACGTCGTCATTGTTAACAATTGGTCTTATATAGTTATTCTGAGCTGCCACTTTTGAAAAGGACAACAAACAATCCAATTTAGCCAACAAACTTGCATCCAACTGAATCGCAGCGAGGTATTCTGACAAACTAACCACCAAATCGTTGAACAACTGAGTTTCGAGCGATAAAATTTTCTCTTCAGCCCCTAAAATTTTTGACTCGTATTCTTTTAATTCTTCTGTAATATACCGCTCAGCACTAACCAGTGTCTGCTTTCTGATCCATTCTGCAGGAACTTTATCTTTGTGTGTATTTCGTACCTCTATATAATATCCAAAAACATTATTAAAGCTAATCTTCAATGACGGTATTCCGGTTCTTTCAATTTCTCTTTGAACTAAATTATTAAGGTAATCTTTTCCTGAATATGCAATTCCTCTTAATTCATCCAACTCTTGGCTTACGCTTTCACATATAACGTTTCCTTTATTTATTTGAGCAGGAGGATCTGAAACAATTTCATTTTCAACCCTGTCTCTTATTGTCACACAAGGATTCAATTGTTCTCCAATACTTTTCAGTGTTATATTATCCGTCTCTTCACATCCTTTTTTAATTAGCTCCACAGCTTTAAGAGCTTGTTTAATCTGAACCATTTCACGGGGAGTAACTCTTCCTACAGCGACTTTTGAAACCAATCTTTCCAAGTCACCTACCGGAGTTAGAAACTCTTCCATTTGTTCCTTCAAACCCGTATCCTTAAAAAAGTACTCTACAGCCGATAAGCGGTCTTCGATAAGTTTAACTTCTTTTAAAGGCAAAGCAACCCATCTTTTAAGCATTCTACTTCCCATTGGCGAAACTGTTTTATCAATAACTCCAACTAAAGAACACCCCCCATCATTAAAAGATCCGAATAGTTCAAGATTTTTAATAGTAAACTTATCCAACCAAACATACTTATCCTCTTCTATTCGCGAAAGTCCTGTAATATGTTGTAGCTTATGATGCTGTGTAATATCCAGATAGTGCATAATTGCACCCGCAGAAATAACCCCACATCTTAGATTATGAACTCCATATCCTTTTAGTGATTTTGTCTCAAAGTGTTTCAACAATCTATCCATGGAGGAATCTTCGGTAAAAACCCAATCTTCGAGACCATAGGTATAAAACTTATCACCAAAATTTTCAACAAACAAACTTCTTTTACTTTTTTCAAAAAGAATTTCTTTAGGTTTAAATCCGTTCAAAAGCTTGTCTATATATTCAAATCGACCTTCAGCTGTTAAAAATTCCCCGGTTGAAATATCCAAAAATGCAACCCCGGCAATATTCTTCTCCAAATGAACCGCTGCAAGGAAATTATTTTCTTTGTGTTCAAGCACATTATCACTTATAGCAACTCCGGGTGTTACCAATTCAGTTACTCCGCGCTTAACAATTGTTTTGGTCATCTTAGGATCTTCCAACTGATCGCATACCGCAACCCTTTGTCCGGCTCTTACCAATTTTGGCAAATAAGTATCTAAGGCATGGTGAGGAAAACCTGCTAATTCCACTGATGATGCAGAACCATTTGCTCTTTTTGTAAGTGTAATTCCTAATATTTCAGATGTCTTTACTGCGTCATCTGAAAATGTTTCATAAAAATCACCTACCCTGAATAATAATATAGCATTAGGATGCTTTTCCTTTATTGCATAATACTGTTTCATCAAGGGTGTTAAAACAACCTTTTTTTCTTCTTTTTTTGCCAATGGAATTTCTTTTTTATTTTCAATGATGCAAATATAACCCAAATTAAACCATTTCTAAAAGGTATTTAAAACCGCATTAAGAATATATTGAATTATTCACTGCCCATTCTTGACTTCATATAAAAGACTTTGTACATTAAAGACTTAGACTTTACACAAACTATAATGAGATGCTTCCTTAAATATTTTGGATTTCTTTTGATTATTGCAGGGGTTGTTCTGTTGTTTTTGTATACCTTTCAAAATCGCATTGAAAACAAACATTTTATCATATCTTCACTCCTTGAAGTTGGTGGATTGGCAGTATTTATTATAACCAATCGATTTATAAAAGATACGGACAGCTATTGTTAAATCAGGACTGCAAAAGCGTGATTACACCATTTTTATAAACCGGAACAATATTGAACACATCTGATTTAAAGCAATATTCTAAATCTTTATCAAATCCCAACCCTTTTAATCGTTGATAATGCTCTCCTTTTGAAACCAATTGATGAATATCATGACTATTATTTGCATACAATGATGCCATTGCAACTGCAGCATCTGTTAAATCGGCTCCAAAATTTTCTTCTAAGTCATAAGCTAACTTCCCGGCAAACAATGAGTCTTCAATTGTAAATTCATCATACGAACCAGATGCAACTAAAACTACACTTTCTTCCTCTTTTAAAATATTAAGTATAGCGTTATCATTTATAAAAGCTCCAATATATAACTTTTTTGCTTCTTGAGAATTTAAAATAGCCCTTGTTCCGTTTGTTGTTGTAATGATTAAGGTTTTCCCGTTTACAACTTCTGATGTATATAACAATGGGGAATTACCGTAATTGAAACCTTTTATAGGCAAGGCATCTCTTTCTCCTCCTAAAATTACATTATCAGCTCCTAACTGATCTTTTAATTTAAATGCTTCTTCAGTAGTCATTACAGGCGCAACAGACTTAGCTCCGTTAGCAAAAGCTGTTACCATAACAGATGTTGCCCTTAAGATATCATTTACAACAACTACTTTATCCTTTACTTTTTCAGAATATATTTCCCTGGCAGATAATATAACATCAACTTTCATTCTATGTATAACTTTTGTTCAATATGATTTTATCAAAATGCGATCTATAATTATAACATTAATGGTATTTGGCATATAATATATTGAATCGTAGATGCAACAAAACACTTCCAATTATTAAACCCGACAGATATCCTGTCCATATACCAATTGCACCCATTTTAAAAACGAAAGCACAAACATAACTAATGGGCAAAGCAATCAAAATCCAACCAACAAAAGCAATTACTGAAGGTGCTTTCACATCCTGAAGTCCTCGTAGAATCCCCAGCCAGGTAACCTGAAGGCCATCAAAAATCTGAAATATTCCTGCAATAATCATCAATTGAGCTGCAATAGTAACAACTTCGTGATTGTCTACAAACAACTTGGGTAGAGTATTTCTAAGAACAACAAACATCATCCCATTAAAAATCATAAATAAAACAACCTTATGAATGATAGCATACGCCGAATACTTCAAGTTTTTAAAATCCTTAGCTCCAAAATAATTACTTACTTTAATAGTAGCAGCAGAAGACAATCCTACCGACATCATATAGGTAAGACTTGCCATTGACAAAACAATTTGATGAGCAGCCAAGGCATTTTTACTTATCCATCCCATCATAATGGTTCCCATACTAAAAGTAAATACCTCATTAATCATTTGACTACCTATAGGGAAACCTACTTTTATAACTTTTAACACCTTTCCAAGCTGAATATTAGATCGACCAAAAGCTTTTTTATAACTTTTAAAAAACTCAAGTTTGATAAAGGCCCACACAAAAACCAATGCCATAAAAAGTCGGGAAATAAAAGTAGCATAACCAGCTCCATCAATCCCTAAAGCAGGAAAGCCTAATTTTCCAAATATGAGTATATAGTTTAAAACAATATTTAACCCATTAGCTATAAGGGTAATCACCATAGCTATCCGGGTATTTGCAACACCTTCAGCAAACTGCTTGAATACCATAAACAAGCAAAATGGTAAAATGGATACCACCTGAGTATTATAATATGTTTTGGCTTTTAATATTACATCCTTTTCCTGTCCCATCATTGGCATTAACAAGCCAATAAAATACATGAGCAACATTAAAATCAATGCAAAAACAAGATTAGCAACCAACCCTTGCTTCAACCAATCTCCACACATATCTCTTTCTCCTGCACCAAAGGATTTTCCAACCAAAGGAGTTAAGCCATAGGCCAGCCCGATAGAAAAAACTAACCCAAGTATAAAAAGTCCATTTGCAAATGACACAGCAGCCAATTCTGTAGCATTTATCTGACCAACCATAATGGTATCGGATAATCCCACTATCATTTGTCCGGCTTGAGCAAAGACAACAGGTAATGCTAATTTAATATTAGGAATATAATGTGGTTTATAATTTTGGTAATATGATTTAAGAAAAAACTTCTTCATGAAATACAATAGAACGTAAATAAACTATTTCAGCTTAATTTTAAAATTTGATATAGAAATCGCCAGTTAATTTTTTATAGCAATCGGAGTAACCATGCCTACCAAATTCTTCTACAACAATTACTTCTTCATTACAAGGCTCTTTAACTTTGGCAAAGGCCATCAACACGCGCTTTTCTTTTTTTGAAGGCGTTGGCTTAACTCTTAGAACCCTTACTAAATTTAAATGAAGCTCTTCAGCTATAGTCACAAAATACTCCATTGATTCAGAAGGCAGCACAACACTAAAAACACCCTTATCATGCAATAGTTTATTCACGCCTACAAGAAGATCCTTAAAACTTAAAGAATCAGTATGTCTGGCCAAGCTCTTTTGATGACAATTATTTTTCAATGAATTATTAAAAAATGGAGGATTACTGATTATAAAATCAAATTTTCTATCACTAATTCTAAAATAGCTTTGAAAGCTATTGTGAATCACATTAATCCGATCACTCCATGGGGAATTTTGTATATTTTTTTCTGCCTGAAGACAGGCATTTGCATCAATTTCCAAAGCGTCAATATGAGCAACATCATTTCTTTGCGCACACATCAATGCTATCAATCCTGTACCTGTTCCAACATCCAGAATTGACTTTGCTTTCTTACATTGTGCCCACGCCCCCAAAAGAACACCATCCGTACCAACCTTCATCCCGGCCAAATCTTGTTCTATAGTAAATTGTTTAAAATGAAAATATGAATTTGCCATAATTAAAACTTCTCAAACACACCAAGACCAAACAATGCATAATCATACTTTATTGGATCATTTTTATCAAACTTCTTTAACACAGAAGTAATTTCTTCTACCGATTTCCAGTCGTTCTGTTTACGAGTTAGTATTCCCAACTTCCTGCCTACATTTCCTGTATGAACATCCAAAGGGAGTTGTAGCTCACTCATCTCTATTTTATTCCATAATCCAAAATCAACACCCATCTTATCTTTACGTACCATCCACCGCAAAAACATATTCAGCCTTTTGGCAGAAGATCCTTTACTAACATCAGCAATATGCTTTCCAGATCTGCCAACCTCTCCATCAGAAATAAATACTCTTCTAAAATATTCCAGACTCCCTTTTACTGTCTTAGAATTTTCAAATCCTTTGGCAAACAAGGTTTCCAACCCACCATAATTGAAGTAAATATTTCGAAGCGAATTTAAAAAGTAGATAAGATCCTCTTTTTTAAAAGTTCGATAGACTGATTCGCTATTTATATTAGACCAATCACCTTCTTTAATATACAAGTATGGTTCATAATCCATCCAGTCCAAAATCTTATTTGCACTAACAATGATTGATTTTCTTTGTCCCCATGACAAGGTAGCTGCAATAAACCCGGCAATCTCAATATCTTCTTTACGACAAAATTTTTTTGGTATTGAAATAGGATCGGATTCAATAAATGATGGTCCATTAAATTGCAATACTTTCTCATCTAAGAAATCTTTAACCTCAAGTAATTCCATTAAATACTATTTAAAGAATATTTCCATCTTTCATCTTTATTTCTCTATCACTTAAATGAGCCAAATGAAGATCGTGAGTTACAATCACGAAAGTTTGATTAAATTCATCCCTTAGCTTAAAGAACAACTTATGTAACTCTTCCTGGTTTTGCGAATCCAAACTACCAGTAGGCTCATCAGCAAAAACAACAAGAGGATCATTAATTAAAGCTCTTGCAATGGCAATACGCTGCTTTTCTCCACCACTTAATTCTGCAGGTTTATGAGTTTCCCTGTCTTTCAAATTTAAAAATTTTAATATTTCACGAGCTTTCTTTTCACTGCCTGATTTTTTCTTCCCGGCTATTAACGCAGGCAATATAATATTTTCAATAGCTGTAAACTCAGGCAATAACTGATGAAATTGAAATACAAAACCAATATGCTCGTTACGAAATCGAGCCAACTCTCGTTCTTTCAACAACTGAATTTGAGTACCATTAATCTCAACACTCCCTGAATTTGGCTTATCCAAAGTCCCTAATATCTGCAGCAAGGTAGTTTTACCGGCACCACTTGGTCCTACTATAGAAACAACCTCTCCTCTATTTATTGTTAAATCAACTCCTTTTAAGACTCTAAGATCTCCAAACTGTTTTTCTATTTGCTGAGCAGATATCATTATGAATAATTATTTGATAAATATTAAAACCATATAGATTACATAAACTAAAAAAAACATTACTCCTTTAAAACGGGAAATATATCCATGCTTTATAGGCAACATGGACAATAGTAACAAGACTGAAATACCTATCATCCATAAAATATCAACAGAAACAAGATCATGAGATATTTTAATTGTTTTTAAAGAGGATGTAATACCTAAGATCCCTAATAAATTAAAAATATTAGAACCAATAATATTACCTATAGATATATCTGTTTCTTTTTTAAATGCTGCCATAACTGATGTTGCCAACTCAGGTACACTAGTCCCAAAAGCTACAACAGAAATACCAATTACACGTTCGCTGATATCAAATCCCTTTGCGACAATCACAGCCCCTTTAACCAGCAAATCAGAACCATAATACAGTCCTATTGCGGAAAGAATAAGTAAGCCAACGGTATTATAAATATTCATTGTTGGCTTTTCAATAAGATCCTCTGATCGCCCCATCTGTTTGCGCGAATTTATAACAGAGTAACCCAGATAAATTAATATTAAACTCACAAAGATTAATCCTTCGACAAACTGAAGTTTATAATTCAGAGCAAATACATAAAACAAAATAGAAGCACCCATCATTACTGACCAATCGAATAAAATAGATTTTTTGCGAACTTTTATTGGTAAGATTATAGACACCAAACCCAGAACCAATGCAATATTTGCAATATTTGAACCCACTACATTACCAACTGAGATATCAGGTACTCCATCAAATACAGCATTTAAACTAACAATTAATTCAGGAGCTGAAGTACCAAATGCAACAACAGTTATACCAACAACCAAAGTAGAAACTTTAAAATATCTTGCTAACTGAACACTGGATTTAACCAACCAATCCCCGCTAAAAAAAAGCAGGACAAAACCTGCTAGTAACATTAAAAATCCCATATAGTGTTTCTTTATTTTATTTTAAAGAGTTCTTATTTATTTAATATAATTGCTATTTCCTATTTATCCTTGAATTCCTATTGAAACCCTGACTTATTATCAGCTTCATTCAAATAAGACTTCATAGAATCATTATCTGTCAAGGACTGTTTTACATCTTTTACATGAGCCTCAATATCTTTTTTACTTACTTCTAAATCTCTGTTAAAATCATCAATCTCCACTTTCAACTCTCTTTTAATTTCATCAGTTGCCTTTTGAAACTCACGCAATCCTTTACCTAACATACGAGCAAAATCGGGTATCTTATCTGCTCCAAACAATAATAAAACAGCAAGAAAAACTAATATTATTTCAGAACCACCCATACCTAAAAATGCAAAATACATAAAACAATTACTACAATATCATTCAAAGATAACAAAAACAAAACACCCTTTAAACTCAAAGGCTTAAAGGGTGTCAAAAAATATCTTAATTAAAAAGCTTATTTTTTCGCTTTTCTTTTAGCTCTTCCATTAATTACAGAGAAAGCAATAGGAGTTGCGATAAATAATGATGAATATGTACCAACAACAACACCAATTAATAATGCAAAGACGAATCCTTGAATTGTTTCTCCACCAAATAAGAAAATTACAAGTAACACAACAAATGTAGTTAATGATGTATTTACTGTACGACTAATCGTTGAGTTCAATGCTGAATCTACAACAGAATTTCGATCTCTTTTGGGATGTAAACCTAGATACTCTCTAATACGGTCAAACACAACCACGGTATCATTAATTGAATATCCAATTACAGTTAAGATTGCTGCAATAAACGCCTGGTCAATTTCTAAACTAAATGGAACTACTTTATACAATAAAGAGAATACACCTAACACTACCAATACATCATGTACTAATGCTAACAATGCACCTAAACCATACTCCCAATTACGGAAACGAATTAAGATATAAAGGAATATTACAAGTAATGAGAATGCAATTGAATAATATGCCTTAGTTTTGATATCTGTTGCAATTGTAGGTCCAACTTTTTGTGAACTCATTCTATAATCACTAACAAAATCATCAAAGCTAACATTTGCTCCCATATAGGATTTTAAACCGTTATATAGTTTTTGCTCAATTGCATTATCAACATCCTCACCAGCTTCGTCAACCATGTAGTTTGTTGCCACTCTAACCTGATTGTCACCACCGAAAGTTTTCACTTCAACATGAGCTCCATCAAATTCGTCAGCCAAAGACTTTTGAATATCTGTAGCAGAAACCTTATCCTGGAAACGAACCACATAAGTTCTACCACCAGAGAAATCAATACCTGACTTTAATCCCTGAGTTGCTAAAGATCCAATACCAAATAAGATAACAACACCTGAGATGATATAGAATAAGTTTCTCTTCTCTAAAAACTTCACTTTAGTATTTTTCATAAATCCTAAAGTAAGAGCGTTACCAAATTTGATATCAGTGTTTTTATTCAACATTCTTTCAAAAATCAATCTTGTAATAAAGATGGCTGAGAAGAATGAAGTAGCAATACCAATCATTAAAGTAGTAGCAAAACCTTTAATTGGACCTGTACCAAACACAAATAAAATTAATCCAGTAAGGAAAGTTGTTACGTTAGAGTCAATAATTGCAGAAAAGGCATTTTTATAACCATCAGTAACAGCAAGTTTAACTCCTTTTCCAGCAGATAACTCTTCACGGATACGTTCATAAATAAGTACGTTTGCATCCACCGACATACCAATTGTTAATACAATACCGGCAATACCAGGAAGTGTTAACACAGCTCCAAAAGATGCTAAAACACCTAAGATAAAGAACATATTAGCCAATAGCGCTAAATCCGATACTGCTCCAGCTTTAAAACCATAATAAAATATCATGTAAGCAAGTACCACAAGGAAAGCCCATGCAAATGAAGATAATCCAGAATTTACAGCTTCTTGTCCAAGAGATGGCCCAACAACAGTGTCTTCTACAATTCTTGCAGGAGCAGGTAGTTTACCTGACTTAAGAATGTTAGCTAAATCCTCTGCCTCTTTGGCATCAAAATCACCAGTAATAGAACTGCTTCCTCCACTTATTTCAGTATTCACAGTTGGATAACTATATACATAACCATCTAAAACAACAGCTACACTTTTACCAATATTAGCTTTTGTTAAACGAGCCCAAACATTAGCCCCCTCAGCGTTCATTCTCATACTAACTTCATAGCCACCTTGACTGGTTACAGATTTGCTAGCATTTGTAATTACATCACCTTCAAGAGGAGCTCTTCCATCATGAGTAGATACTTTAATAGCAATTAACTCATAAATTTCCTGCTTACTCATAGTTCCATCTTGCATCTCCCTTTGAGGAAGAGGTTTAACGCCCCACATGAATTTTACATTTTTAGGAAATAAAGCTTTCACCTGATCCATCTGTAAATAAGCATTTACTTTTGATGTATCTTGTACTAAAGCATAACCAACAAGTGGTCCTTTTTGACGTTGAGAAGGTTGTAAAACTGAGAATAACGATTTTTGTGATTGTTGAGATAAAGAATCTACTTTAGTACTATCTGATTCAATTGCACTTAAAAGACCTTCAGCACCATCCTTAGATTCAGCAGTTTCTTTTACAGTTGCATCTACAGCAGCATCTTCTGTTTTAGCTAAAGCTTCTTTTGCTTTTTCTATCTCGATTACCTTATTATTTGCAGCGATTAAATTACTGACTAATTCAGATAGTTCGTATGTCTCCCAGAATTCAAGACTAGCTGTTCCCTGAAGTAATTTACGTACCCTTTGTGGATCTTTAATACCAGGAAGCTCAACTAATACACGACCAGCTTTTTCTAACTTTTGAATATTAGGCTGAGTTACACCAAAACGGTCGATACGAGTACGCAAAATATTAAAAGCATTATCAATCGCACTTTGCGACTCTGTTCTGATTACCTTTAATACTTCCTCATTCGAAGTATTATAATCAATTTTACCTTTTAACTCAACAGTATTAAAAATTGCAGCTAAACGGGCTTCAGAATCTAATTCAGTAAAGGCTTTATAAAATAAAGTGATAAAATCTTCTGACGAAGATTTTTCTTTCTGCTCTGCAATTTGTAAAGCCTCATTAAATGTATTATCCGTGTTATAATTAGATAAAGCTTTTAAAATATCAGCAACTTTAACCTCAAGGATAAGGTTCATACCTCCTTTAAGGTCAAGACCAAAGTTGATTTCTTTCTCTTTACACTCTTTGTACGTGTACTTTCTACCGAAAAAATTATAAACCGGTTCATTTGCAACCGAATCCAAATAATTTATTTCAACTTGCGGATCTCCATTTGCTATTTCTTTTGCCTTATTCTCTTCCTGTCTGGTTTGATAAGTAAATATCAACTGATATAAACTTACTAAAGCTAGTAGGATGGCAAAAACTCTGATCGCTCCTTTGTTTTGCATCTGTACTTAAGATTTTATTTATTTGTCAATTAAATTTGATTTTCTTGAATTGCGCAAATATATTGTTTTTTTTTAGAATAACCACTGAAGTTTAACATCCAATTGAAAAATCACATTTTCTGTTCAATACTAACACATTAGCCTAATACTGTTCAACTAGCCTGAACTATTCATAAATTCTTCTACTGCAAGCCTCAAAACGTTTGATAAAAAGCAAACTAAAAATCTCCACGTCACTTTTTCTCTTTGCTTTTGATGCTCTCATAACGAAAATTTATGGATACATCAGGCTAGAGATTACCTTTACTCCCCAAAGTATATTTTTTTAATTCGCAAAAGGTTAGAAACATATGATCAAAACTCTATTTCACTTTCATCCGGCAAGGTCTTTATTATTCTAAGTGAATGAGTTAATATAATTAAAAAACAAAGTCCAAACAACAATAAGCCTATGGCTAGCATAATAAAAACAGGCATTCTACTAAAATAAGCAAATCCATTTAACCATAACTGAAGCACAAAATAAGATAACGGTATAGCAACAATAATACCTGTCATTAAAAACTGCCCTACCTCTAAAAATAATTCATTAAAAATATTTACCTGAGATGCCCCAAGAATCCTTTTTATATGAAAATCATAGAACTTTAATTCACTCACATAAGTAGCAAATGCTCTAATTCCAAGCCATGCAATAAATATAGAAAGTAATGAAAATAAGAAAACAATTTTTAATACCGTATGCTCCTCGTTTAAGTTTCTGCTTAATGTATCATCCAACATCTCATATTCAAAAGGCTCTCCATCGGTATTTATCTTCCAATATCTGGAAATTCCTGAAATCGTTTGATCGACAGGAAGCTTATCCGAAACTCTAATGAATAAACTTTCATATGGACTACCCTTAGGTAACTCCATTAAAACCAAAGGACGTATAGGATACTGAACTGGCTCAAAATGAAAATCCTTTGACACTCCTGATATAGAAAAGCCATAATCCCACTTAGTAGAAGCCGCATAATTAATTTTCTTTCCAAGTGGTTTAGTAAACTTAAGTGCAGACTTTGTGGATGCTGAAATTACGATATCATGAGACATTTTCTCTTCTGATTCCCTCCAAACATCTCCGGCAACAAAATTAACCTGCAGCAATTTCAAAAAGTCTTTCTCTACATAGTTATAAGGCAAAAGAACAAGTTTTTCACCGCTCTTAGACAAATATTTAAAGGAGGTTAGAGGCGCAATCTTACCTATCATAAATTTACTTGCCGAAACGTCAATAACTCCGGGAATTGAAGACAGTTGTTTTTTTATTTCATTAAAATCATTACCTAAGGCGTACCCTCGCTCAACAACAACAACATTTTTACTATTAAACCCTAAATCTATCTTTTCAAGAAACTTAATATTCCAGTACATTCCCAAAGAAAGGATCACCAAAAAAGCAGCAACCAAAACTTGTCCCCCTGCTAAAAAACCACGCACCAACAAACTTTTTTTTCCTAGTGATGTACCTTTATTAAAAATATCTATTTCATTATGTCTGGAAAAGGACATGGCAGGATAAACACCTGATATTAAACCTATCATCAATGTCAAACCGGTTACATAGAATAATTCCACTCTACCTTCCAACATATTTAGATGTAAGTTAATATTAAACAAATAATTAAATCCAGGCAGTAATAATTCTGACATTACCAACCCTACAAACAAAGCTATAAAGCTATACGTAACGGCCTCTATGATAAACTGAACAAACAAGTCCCTTTCATCAACTCCGGTAATCTTACGCACACCAATCTCCTGCACCCTTTTTGAAGCTCTTGCCGTGGTAAGATTTATAAAATTGATTGATGTAACAATTAAAACAAATACTGCTATACAAACAAAAAGAACCACATAAATATATTTTGAGTTAGGTTCTAATTCGTTTTCCAAATCAGATCTGAGGTGAATATCTGACAAACCTTGCAATTTAAATCTTAAAGACTTAATACCCTGAGATATTGAAGTTTCCTGATTACTTTCTAACGCTAACATATAATTCCTTAGAATTACATCAATTTTATTAGCTATTTGATTGTTTAACCCAGCAGTATCAGAAGCTACAATATATGTATACTGATCTAACTGCAACCAATTATGCATTAACTCTTTATACCCTTCACTATATTTTACCTTATATAACTTAGCAATAGAGCTATGGGATGCAACAAAGTCACAATGAAAATGAGAATTTGATGGGAAATCTTCAAATACTCCACTAACATAAAACACGAGTCCATTGTCAAGTTTTATTTCTTTCCCTAACGGATTCTCATTCCCAAAATATTTTTGAGCAATAGATCTACTAACAACAACATCTTCCGGAGAGGAGAGCAATTCTTCTTTTACCTTAGCAATAACGTTTACATCAAAGATTTTAAAAAAAGATGTATCCGCATAATAAAAATCATCCTCATTAAACTTTTTATCATCATAGGCAACAAGCTTGTTACTCCCCCTTACTAATCTTACGGAACCGGTAATTTCAGAAAATTCATTTAATAAATAATCAGACAATGGACCAGGAGTAACTGCACTTCTAAAAAAATTATCTCCAATTACCCCTTCTGTAATAACTCTATATGTATTTTTATAATTTGAAAAATGCCTGTCATAATTCAATTCACTTCTAACATATAGTAAAACGATAATACTGATTGTAATGCCTACCGACAAACCAATAATATTTATTATCGCATCAGAGCGAAAACGAAAAAGCGAGCGAACAGCTATTTTTATATTTCTAAAAACACTCATCTAAATCCTTTTAGATATTTTCCCTAACCAGATGTCCATCGAACAGTTGAACAACTTTTTGCCCCATTGTGGCAACTCCACTTGAATGCGTAAATAATAAAACGGTCAACCCTGTTTCATTAAGCCTATTTAATATACTTAAAACTTCTTCGCCTTCAGTTGAATTTAACCTGGCTGTTGGTTCATCGGCAATTAGTATTACCGGATTTGAAACAATGGCTCTGACTATTGCAACCTTTTGTTTTTCGAGCATTGTTAAATCTTTAGGAAAATATTTTTTTCTATGCATTAAATTCAGTTCACCAAGAAAATGCAGTACTTTTTGTTTTCGTTCTGTTTTCTTAACCTTTTGATATATCAATGGGAGCTCAATATTTTCATAAACAGACAACTCTTCAATCAAACGAGGATTGCTAAATAAATACCCAATTTGACCTTTACGATATTCAAGCCTTTGTCTTTCATCCAAATTCACAACAGACTGTCCATCTATAACTAAATCCCCTGAAGAAGGATACTCAAGTAAACCAAATATATTTACCAAGCTGGTTTTTCCACTTCCTGAAGGTCCATAAAACGCAACATAATCTCCTTTTTCGATAAAAAGGTTTATATTATTTAAAGCTTTACAAACCACTTCTCCCGACCTATATTCTTTCGATATATCGATTGCCTGTATCATTCTAATTACAATAATCTTCTATTTTAAATCGCCCCTCAACTTAATTTTTGCAAATGTACGGTTTCGAAACATATAATGTTCGAATTCGTACATGGCAATAACAGTTATTTTACCTCAATTTTGTTGAATATTTATTAACAACCCAAACTAATTTTCAACATAAACAACTGTATAACTACAGTTTACCACCACCTCTTCTTTCCTAAATACTTTATGTGTTATACTGTATGATAACAATACACTTCATTTATTATGCCAGCCACGTTAAGCTCTTATAATCAAGCACATTACATATTCGGCATTTTTTTTGAATAATCATCTCACACCTAAAAATGTACGAATCAGAACATTTAATTGTTGAAAACATTATATTTATAAAATAAAACTCTTTTCCTATGGAAAAAAAATATGGAAGAATATTAGCTATAGATGACAACGAAGATATATTATTTGCTTTAAAGTTATTGTTAAAACCCCATGTAGCGTTTGTAAAAACAGAATCCGATCCGACTAAAATACCTGCTATTTTAAATGACGACAACTTTGATGTAATTCTTTTAGACATGAACTTTTCAAAAGATGCCATCAGCGGACAAGAAGGGTTTCAATACTTACAACAAATTCTTGACATTGATCCATCTGCTGTTGTGTTATTTATAACCGCCTATGGAGATGTAGAAAAATCGGTAAAGGCCATAAAAGCAGGAGCTACAGATTTCATACTCAAACCCTGGCAAAATGAAAAAATTCTTGCCACTATATCATCAGCAATAAAATTAAGGAAATCCAGGAATGAAGTTCATGAATTAAAGGAAAAACAACATGAAATGAACACCATTCTTGATCAACCCTTCGCTGATTTCATAGGTATTTCTCCAGGTATGCGACAAGTATTTAACACCATCAGCAAAGTAGCAAAAACCGATGCCAATGTTTTAATACTTGGGGAAAACGGAACCGGCAAGGAATTAGTTGCTAGAGCTCTTCATAGAAATTCAATCAGAAAAGATGAAGGATTTGTAAGTGTAGATTTAGGAGCCTTAAGTGAAACTCTATTTGAAAGTGAATTATTTGGACATGTTAAGGGGGCTTTTACAGATGCCAAAGCTGATCGTCCGGGAAGATTTGAACTCGCTAACAACGGAACAATTTTCTTAGATGAAATAGGAAACCTATCTCTTCCTTTCCAGGCAAAACTATTGACCGTTCTGGAAAGAAGAGAAGTTACAAGAGTGGGAGCCAATAAATCCAAACCCATTGACATAAGGCTTATTAGTGCAACAAATATGCCATTAAGAGAAATGGCTGATAAAGATGAATTCAGAATGGATTTACTTTACAGGCTGAATACTGTTGAAATAGAGTTACCTCCATTAAGAGAAAGACCAGAAGACATTCCTGTATTGGCAGAACATTTTTTAAACATCTTTTCAAAAAAATATAAAAAGCCATCTAAACTTTCTAAAAGCGCACTAAATAAATTAGCGCATTATCATTGGCCGGGAAATGTCAGAGAGTTTCAGCATGTACTTGAAAGAGCTGTTATTTTAGGAGATACTCCGACGCTCTCTCATGATGATCTTCAACTATCAACGCATAAATCATCATCTGACGGATTTGAATTAGAAACATACAATCTTGAAGAAGTTGAAAAGACCATCATTGAGAAAGTATTAAGAATAAACAGGGGCAACATATCCAAAGCATCTTCAGACCTTGGATTAACCAGAACTTCACTATACAGAAGAATGGAAAAATATGGTTTATAAAAACTTCAGAGTCAACTTCATCATCCGAACAATTTCATTAACAGGAACAATCTTCCTGTTCTTTTACTTGTTCTACAACACCAACTTAACAATGACACTTTTTCTTGTAGGAGGTGCTATAGGCATACAAGTTTTTGCCTTTTTCCATTACATTGATAGAACAAATCGAGTTTTAAATAATTTTCTGGAATCAATCAGGTATTCAGATTTTACCAGGACTTTTCAAATAGAAGGAGAAGGTTCAACTTTCGAGAAACTAAAAAGCTCGTTTAATGAAGTAATTAAAGACTTTCAGGAAGTAAGAGCCGAAAAAGAAGAAAACTATTACTACCTACAAACAGTGATTCAACATATTGGAATAGCATTGATTGCTTTTAAAAAAGACGGTAAAGTTGAATTGATAAACAACGCCACAAAAAAACTTTTTCAGGTACGTAATTTAAGCAACATTGAATCTTTAAGGAGCTTTAGCCCGGAAATGGTTGAAAAGCTATTTAAAATCAGACATGGTGAAAACACATTAATAAAAGTGCAGGAAAAAGACAACCTTCTTCAACTTATTATTTATGCCACTGAGTTCACGATTCACAACAGAAAAATCACTCTCGTTTCAATAAAAAACATTCAGCAGGAACTTGAAGAAAAAGAAATGGAATCATGGCAAAAACTAATACGTGTTTTAACTCATGAAATCATGAATTCCATAACTCCTATTTCATCCCTATCATCCACTGTAACATTATTAATTCAGGATATATACAATAATTTAAAAGAAAGTGGTGTAAATAACGAAGATATAGAATCGCTTGAAGAAGTTGAAACAGCCTTAAAAACGATTTACAAAAGAACAGACGGACTATTACATTTTGTAAACACTTATCGTGATCTTACTAAAATTCCAAATCCAAACTTTTCAATCTTTAAGATAAGTCACTTGTTTGAAAACATCAAACATTTATTTGAAGAAGAAATAAATGCTAAGAAAATATCATGCATTATAAAAACAGAACCACAAACTCTTGAACTTTCTGCAGACGAACAATTAATAGAACAAGTTATTATAAACCTGATTAAAAATGCTATTCATGCTGTTGAAGGCAGAGAGAATGCTGAAATAAAACTAATTTCAAATCTAAACAGTCGCGGAAAAACAATCATCCAGGTTGTTGACAATGGACCTGGAATATTACCCAATGTATTGGAACGAATATTTATCCCTTTCTTTACAACAAAACCACAAGGTTCAGGAATTGGACTCAGCTTATCAAGACAGATATTAAGACTGCACGGAGGTACAATAAATGCATACTCTGAGCCCGAAAAAGAAACCAAGTTTACACTTACTTTTTAATATTTTTCATTCGATTAAACATTACTGCCAAATGCGCATATAGCGAAGTATCCTGTACAACCACTTTATCTCCCAGTCTAATCCTGATTGGTGTAAAGTTCCATATCCCTTTAATTCCTCCTTCGGCCATTTGCTGAGCCACACTCTGAGCAAATTCGGCAGGAACAGTTAATATTCCTACTTCCACGTTATTATCCTTCATTTTTTCAAATTCAGAAACATGAAAAATAGGTACACCTTCAATCGTTCTTCCCACTACTTTTGGATCAATATCAAACGCAGCCACGATTCTTAATCCATACTGATCCAGACCATGGTCATGCAGCAGTGCATTTCCTAAACTACCGGCACCAAACAGATACGCTTTATCCAGCTTTCTAAAACCAAGAAAATCTTCCAAAACATCAATTAAGGTATTTACTTCATAGCCTACGCGCGTTTTACCAACAATACTTGTGTATGATAAATCCTTGGTAACTTGTGTTGGATCCACACCCATATCTCTTGCTATATGAGTTGAAGAAACATATTCCTGATTCCTTCTTTTAGCTAATTTTAAGTATGCTAAATAACAAGGCATTCTTCGAAGTGACGGTTCAGGAACGACTCCTTCCTTTTTTTTATTTTCTGACGACATATTTTGTTGCTAGTACTTACCTTTAATACATTACTGTTAAAAACATATAATTTTTAACCCTTTAACACAAATGTAGAGAAGTTTTCCATTAAAGAAAATAATCCTTAATAAAAAGTCTGTAAGAAATACTCTTCCTACAGACTTTAAGTATATATTTTAGTATTTTTCTAAACTAACTTTTGCTCTATAAATGCTTTTGCTCTGTGAATAGCAATTTCTAGTCCTTGTGCATTTTTACCTCCTGCAGTAGCAAAGAAAGGCTGCCCCCCTCCTCCTCCTTTGATTTCTTTAGCACAATCACGAATCACTTCAACAGCATTAATCTTACCTGACTTTGCAATATCATCAGATGTAATAACACTTAATTGAGGTTTACCGTTCACATTAGCTCCTAAAACAGCAACAAATTCATCCATCTCATTTTTTAACTGAAATGCTAAATCTTTTAATTTATCGCCAAGCATAGGGTTCACATTCACTGCTATAACTTTAACTCCATTAATATCCATGGCACCATCTATGATATCACGTTTCTCAATATTAATAAAGTTTTGTTTCATTGAATCAAGCTCTTTTCCCAACTTACTATTGTCGCTCATAAGCGACTCTATATTCTTTTGAAGATCACCTGAAGCCTTAAACAAATCCTGAATACCCAGTATTAAGTTATGTTGACCCATGATCAACTCCTCAGCTTTTTCACCTGTAACGGCTTCAATTCTTCTAATACCTGCAGAAATTGAGGACTCACTTAAAATTTTAAAGAAACCTATCTCGCCTGTATATTTAACATGAGTTCCTCCACAAAGCTCAACTGAATCACCAAACTTAATTGCTCTTACGAGGTCACCGTACTTCTCTCCAAACAACATCATGGCACCCATATCATGAGCCTTTGCTACAGGGATATCTCTCATTTCTTCCAATACAAAGTTTGCCCTGATCCTTTTGTTAACGATTTTTTCAACAGCTTCAATTTCTTCACGGGTCATCTTTTGAAAATGAGCAAAGTCGAATCGCAAATAGTCTGGATGTACCAAAGACCCTTTTTGCTCAACATGAGTTCCAAGAACCTCTCTCAAAGCCTGGTGCAACAAATGCGTTCCTGTATGGTTATTAGCTGTATTTTGACGTCGGTTATTATTTACAAATGCCTTAAACTCACACTTAATATTTGAAGGAAGCTTTTTTGCGATATGTATAATAAGGTTATTTTCTTTTTTTGTATCAATAATTTCAATCTTCTCAAAGCCATTATCAATGTAACCGGTATCGCCTACCTGACCACCACTCTCTGCATAAAAAGGAGTAATATTAAAAACCAGTTGATAAAGTGTTTTATTTTTAGAGGTGATCTTACGGTATTTGGTTATTGTAATTTCACTCTCTAAATAATCGTATCCAATAAACTCTTCAACATCATCCTGAACCAAAGTAACCCAATCCTCAGTTTCTATGGCCGTAGCACTTCTGGCTCTCTCCTTTTGTGCTTCCATTTCCTTTTCAAACTCCCTGCGATTCACAACCAAATCGTTTTCTTTGAGTATCAACTCAGTTAAATCCAAGGGAAATCCGTATGTATCATATAGTTCAAATGCAACTTTACCCTCAACAACTTTATAATTTCCGTCTTTTGTTGTTTTTACAATTTTATCAAGCATTGAAATGCCCGTAGCCAAGGTGCGTAAGAAAGATTCTTCCTCTTCTTTAATCACATTTGCAATCAAATCTTTCTGATCATTTAATTCAGGATAATGATCACCCATTGATGCAATTAAAGCCGGTAACAACTTATACATAAAAGACTGACGTTGCTCCAGGAATGTATAACCATATCGTACAGCTCTGCGAAGAATTCTACGTATTACATAACCTGCTTTGTTATTTGAAGGCAACTGCCCATCTGTGATAGAAAAAGCAATAGTACGAATATGATCGGCTATCACACGCATTGCAATATCTTTTTCTTTACTCTCGCCGTATTTGGTATCAGTTACTTTACCAATTTCACTAATGATAGGAGTAAAAACATCAGTATCGTAATTCGACTTTTTACCTTGTAAAGCCATACATAAACGCTCAAATCCCATTCCGGTATCCACATGCTTATGAGGCAATAACTCTAAATCACCATTTGCTTTACGATTGTATTGAATAAACACAAGATTCCAGACTTCAATAACCTCCGGATGATCTTTATTTACCAATTCGGCACCACCGATTTTGGCAATTTCGTCCTCAGATCTCAAATCAATATGAATCTCTGAACATGGGCCACAAGGCCCCATATCTCCCATCTCCCAAAAATTATCTTTTCTGTTTCCATCGATAATTTTTTCCTCGGGAAGAAATTGTTTCCAATAATTATATGCTTCCATATCTTTATCCAGAGACATAGTTTCATCACCTTCAAAAACAGTAACATACAATCTTGACTTATCTAACTTAAGTACTTCTGTAAGATACTCCCAAGCCCAACTAATAGCTTCTTTTTTAAAATAATCACCAAAAGACCAGTTTCCTAACATCTCAAACATCGTATGGTGATAGGTATCATGCCCGACTTCCTCTAAATCGTTATGTTTACCTGATACCCGCAAACACTTTTGAGAGTTGGCTACTCTGGGTGCAAAAGGTTTACTGTTTCCAAGAAAAATATCTTTAAACTGGTTCATACCAGCATTAGTAAACATCAGGGTTGGATCATTTTTTACCACCATAGGGGCAGATGAAACTATTTGGTGCTGTTTTGACTCAAAAAATTCACAAAAGCTTTTTCTTACCTCAGAAGCATTCATACTTATATTATTATCATTTTTATTTTCGAATATACACTCACTTTGGAAGTTGCAAAGGTAGATTATTTAACTAATTTTGCAGCGTTTAACAGGCAAAAATCCTTTTAAAAGAACAAAAACTTATTTCAAATATGTCAAAAGTTAAATTTAGATATAATCCTGATACACTAAGTTATGACAAAATAGAAACAGGTTTTAAGTACTATTTATCCAGAGTTTTCTTCCATTTTTTCTTTGGTGCATTATTAGGCCTGGTGTACTTTTTTGCATACACCAACTTTATTGACAGTCCCAAAGAAAAAAGATTAATCAGAGAAAATGCCCGACTTACTACTCAGTTTGAAATATTAAGCAAGCGCCTTGATGAAACCACAAAGGTTTTAGACGACATACAGCTTCGTGATGAAAATATTTACAGAGTGATATTTCAAGCTGACTCAATACCTTATTCAATTAGAAAAGCAGGATTTGGTGGAGTAAACCGGTACGAACCTCTTGAAGATTTAGACAATTCTGAATTGGTTATTTCAACAGCAAAAAAGTTGGACGTAATTGTAAAACAAGCTTATGTTCAATCAAAATCTTTTGATGAAATCATAGAGCTAGCTAAAAGAAACGAAGACCTGTTAAAATGTACTCCGGCTATTATGCCCATATCTAATAAAGATTTAAAAAGAACTGCCAGCGGGTGGGGATACAGAATACACCCAATTTACAAAACACGTCGCTTTCATTCTGGAATGGACTTCTCAGCTCCCAGTGGAACAGACATTTACGCAACTGGAGATGGTACTGTTTGTAAAGTCAGAAGAGACAAAACTGGTTATGGGAATAGCGTAGTGATTGACCATGGCTTTGGTTTTAAAACCCTTTACGCTCATATGAATGATTTTATTGTAAGAGTAGGACAAAAAGTTAAAAGAGGTGACATCATAGGTTATGTAGGCAACACAGGCACCTCTACTGCTCCTCACCTTCATTATGAAGTTCATGTGAAAGACAAAAAAGTAAACCCATCACATTATTATTTTAACGACCTATCGGCAGAGGAATATGAAGAAATGATCCGTATCTCATCTAATTCTAACCAAACTTTCGACTAGAAAATTTCGTAAAAGTAAAATGAGAAAAATCGAAATCACTTAAACCTGGATTATGTATTAGAACTTCGTAATGAACATTGCGGGTTAAAATAAAAACATTCAGAAACACATACTATAAGGACGCTCAATTGCTTTTTTAATTTCTTCTACAGAAAAATTTCTACTAAACTGAAAATATTGTTTTCCAGCAAAATAAATTAAAACGGAAGGCACTGTAAATATTCTATTCTGGGCAGCAACATCAGGAAAATGATGTGTATTGGAATAGACTAACTTAATTTGAGGAAAAGAAGTTTCTAACATCTGTTCTATTTTAGGAAGCATCACCCTACAAACAGAGCAATCCTCATGAGAGAAGTAGAAAACAACAGCATCATTATCTTCAACTTCTCTTTCAAACTCCTTATAGCTTTCTACTGCATACATATCCTCAATACTGTCCAGTACTTAACATTACCAAAGTACAAGCATGAACCACTTCTATATTATTTCTTTCAGCCAAACGCTCCAACTCAACATTTTCAGTACCCGGATTAAAAATAATCCTTTGAGGTTTTAAAGCCTCAATAATATCGTAATATTTAGCCTGATGTTTAGCACCAATATATAAAGTCACAGTGTCAATATCTGTGGTATCTAAAACCTCTGTCTGAATCGGAATATCACCAACTATCCCATTTTTATTCCCAACAGCAACAATAGGATGATTATTTGCGGCCAATTTTTTAATCGCCTTATTTGAATACCTTTCCGGATTTTCACTTGCTCCTATAACTAAAGTTTTCTTAGCTCCCATATTAAAAAATTTATTTTGAGTGCAAATATAATATTTAAAATTACACAAACTCCATATCTACATATTTAGATATGTTATTTCTGAATTAATACTGTTGCGTAGGCTGCAATTCCTTCCTGTGTACCAACAAAACCAAGCTTTTCTGTTGTGGTTGCTTTTATGGAAATATCTTCAATATCTATACACATAACCTCAGCTAGTACCTTTTGCATCTCAGGAATTAAATCTTTTAACTTAGGTTTTTCCAGACAAATTGTGGAGTCAATATTATTAATAGAATATCCTTTTTCTCCAATAATCTCAACGGTGCGTTTCAATAATATCTTACTATCTATTCCTTTAAAATCATCAGAAGTATCAGGAAAATGAAAACCAATATCTCTCATATTGGCAGCACCAAGCAAGGCATCACATATAGCATGAATTAATACATCACCATCAGAATGACCTATTGATCCTTTTTCAAAAGGTATATTTATACCACCTATCCACAGCTCCTCATTTAATCCTAAACGATGAACATCATATCCAAATCCAACTCTTAATTTCATAAAAAATCATATTTCAAAAAAAAATCCTGAGCTTATAAAACCTCAGGATTACAAATATATGAGATATTTAACACCTATTATCTTCTTTTATTATTAAGTTCATCAAAATTTAAGCTCAATGAGAACCTGATGGTATTAGCCAAAGGATTATTTGATGCCATTGTAATAATGTAAGACGCATCAATGGTTAACATATTAAAGTTAATTCCTGCTCCAACCGTAGCAAACTTACCATTACCCAAAGACTCATCTTCATGATAATAACCTGCTCTAACAGCAAACTGATCGGCATAGATATATTCTGCACCTACTGAAATCATTAAATCTTCTACCGCAAAATCGCCAAATGATTTAAAAAATGATGCAGGAACTGATATATCTTCATTGGTATCATCTTCTGTTGACTTAGCTACCATCTGACGGTAAACATCAATTGTAAAACCAACTTTATTATATTTATCTACTTCGGTATTATAGGCTCCACCAATCCTTAATCTGGCAGGCAGAAAATTTTGAGTGTCCCCATCATCATAAGATATTTTAGAACCAATGTTAGTAATATTTAACCCTGCAGCAATATCTCCTCGCCTTCCACCCCATTTTACAGGCTCTGTGTAATAAAAGTTTAAATCTGCAGCAAAGGCATTACCAGCAACACCTTCGGTCCCACTCCCATTGGTTATATCTGATCGAATATACCTGAAGGCAACTGATCCAGAAATAACGTCTGATAGCTTCCTGGAATATGCAGCATCAATTGCAAATTCATTTGGTTGACCAGTATATCCCAAATCATCTTCAGTCTGCCTAAAAGTAATAGTACCCAAATCAAAATATCTTAAAGATGCACTAAAAGCCTGAACTTTATCTATTCTTTTGTAAAAAGTAAGATATAGTAAATTAATGTCATTTACCAGATTACGCAACCAGGGTGTATAAGATAAAGATGCTCCCATATCCTGATCAAGGAAAGCATATTTAGCCGAGTTCCAATACTGGGAATTAACATCCGGACTTGTAGCCACACCGGCATCACCCATTGCTCCCCCTCTTGACTCTGGTGTTATATTTAAAAACGGAGTTGCTGTTGGCATTATAACACTTTTATCTACCCCATCCTGAGAATACAAATTCTCTGTAAACATCAACCCGATAGCACAAACCACTATCAATTTAAAAAATATTTTATACATTTTCCTATTTGTTTTCTTTCCTAATTAAATTAAACTACAAAGGTAAACTCAAAAAAAGCATTTTTATTATGGTAGAACAATAATTTTTCCGGAAACCCTACCATTTCTTCCCGTTTCTGAATTAATCACTATTTCATAAATATACATTCCGGGGTTTATATTAACATTCCATTCAATTGGAGAAATAGTATTACTTAAAGATACAACAGATTCTTCTTGTTGTAAAATTAATGTTCCACTTTTTGAATATACATTAATTGTTAAGTTTAATATTGAATTAGGGTCATCATGTTCAAAATAAAAATAAGCCACACTACCTGTTTTCACAGGATTAGGGTAAACCATAGCCTGATTAACATCGAGTTTTTTATTTTCATCAACAACAAAAGTAACGTTAACTGAAGATGAGTTATTATATATATCCCATGCTTTTATAGTAACCTTATGTTCTCCTGTTTCTAATTGATCAAATTGATATTCTACCGTTCCTTTCTGATAATTATTCAGTTCCGGTTCAAAATATGAATTCAACACAATAGGGTTACTACTATCCTCATCTAAAATGCAAGTTATATCATGACCTATTCCATTCCCTGTTGTATTAATGCCACTTACATCATATAAGTTAATATATAAAACAGGCGTTGGCCCAACACTTGTCGCATTTTGATTGTTTACATAGAGTTCTATTTCAGGCCCCTCTGTATCTTCATCAACATCATCAGAAAAGCCCCCTACAACAACATCATCAAAAGCACCAAAAGCTTCTCTGTTATCATCAGAGGATGCATAATAGCTAATTTTACCTTTATCAAAATTATAACGAATATCTTTAGGAACAATAAATTCACATTCAAACGCTCCACTTACAACTTCTGATTTACCACGAAATACTTTTGTTGTATAATCTTCGTATTGAAATACTCCCTGTCCGGTATTATCAAGAGTAGAGACTAAGGTACGTTTATCGTAGACAGAAATATAAACCTCGCCATTAAAATCAGACTGAATACCTCCTGATGCATTTGTAATTTCACCTTGAATTATATTGTGACTTAAAGCTTTTAAAGTATCAATCTTATTCGATACATCAACATCATTGAGCTCTAATGTATTTACGTTATACTCCGGATAACCAGGCTGCAAAGCAGGATCCCCCAATAGTGTAAAATTCAACTTATTTACACTATTACCTGAATTATGCTTTGTTAATTTCATAATTTCCCCTAAAGTCAATGGCTTCCCATTATCATCCAATTCAAAAATATTATCATAAAAACTATTATTTACTTTGTAGTTTAAACTTGAATAAACAATCCTTGTTGTTGTATAAAGGGCAATCCCTCCACCTAAATCATGAGTAAATATAAGCTCTCCGGCAGAATTTGTTTCATGATCATCATAACGACTAAATTCGCACGTTGCAGTAACAAAAATTGGTAACTTATTATAATTTTGCCATGCTTCTATTTTATCCATAGTTATGACTCTCTCACTCGAAAGTACTTCAGGACTTCCGTGACCTGTATAATTAAATATCAACGTACCTTCATCTAAAATTTCTTCAATTTTTTCTTCTACCTCAGGATATTTTGCATCTGTAGAGCTTTGCACTTTTTCATAAGCATCAAAATATATTTTATTGATATTGAACTTGGGATATAAAATATTTACTTTCTCGGCTAATTTGTTTGCATCATCCATATGAATATTACTATCCCCATCGTCACCCACAAAAGTCAGGTTACTTTTCCATGAGTCCATAGTCTGATTATATAAATACCGGTAAGATTTATTCACAGCATTCTCAGCTTCTTCTATTGTATTTACAGGAAACCGACCTATACCTATATCAATTTTTTCAGAAGTAATGGCACTTCCTTCATCATCATCCAACAATCCAAAATAATCATCTGTTACATATGAATTGGTTTGATGTATAGAATTCTCCGATTGAAAAGTAATCACCTTACAATATTCAGAACCAGGGCGGTTATCATAAGAACCATCTCCAAACAATAAAAGGTTTTTGGGCTTTAAGCTCTCCTCAAAACCTGCCCGGTCGTAAAACATTTTAACGAAACTCCTGATCGCTGTCACATCCGGCTTTCCTGATGAAAACTCATTATAAACCTGATCGTTTGTTACCACACAATAAGTTACACCATTGTATTCCTTATGAATTTCACCCAATCGAATGGCTTCATCCTTAAAATCCGGACAGCAAACAATAATAAAATCTACATTATCCAATCCATGCAAATCCTGATTATCGACACTCTGCACCAATTCTGGACTTGAAAATGAACCATCTGGGTCAAAAGCAACAAACTCTTTCGCGGCCATAGTTGTATAATTAAACGATATGGCTGAGTTGCTATAACCTGTATTTATCTTTAACGGATTCAAGGGATTTGATACATCCCATACTACTAAAGAACTCAAAGAGGATTTAATATTAAATTTTAAATCCTCTTCTGAACGGTTTGAGTTTGCATACCTGAACAATAGCTCATTTTCACCAAATATTAAATTACGGTAAGCATTAATTGAAATATAATCCAGGTAACCTATTGAAGAAGATGCATTATTATAATCAATAGTAATATCAACATCTTCTCCGGTGGGCGTGAATGATGCATTTAAAGTTCCTTCACGGGCAAAGTATCCTACATGATCACTGGTTGTAATACCCGCGATTGTTTTACTACCTATTTCGGTATCTCCACAAGATATTACAAAGGTAGCTGAGGAAGACGCCCGACTTGCCAGTGCCAAATAAACACGCCCATCCAATTCACTATTCATATTTGGGAAAGAAAATGAAAAAGTTTGAGACGGATTACCATAATACTCAAATTTTTCACCCAGCCATTTACTTCCCGAACTGATTAAATTAAAATTATCCTCTTCATGATAGTCATAATCAATATATTGCTCCACTTCAGATTCGTAAACTTCAGGTTGAAGACCAGAAGCACTTATACTCTTGGAAGCTTCTTCTTTTTCGGTAATAAAATAATAAGAACAATCACTATAGGGATGCTTTTCATGTAAGTACATCCCTTTTGAATAATCATAATCCCATACTACCGGTCCCTGGGCGAAAAAATACACGGCATTTCCATAATGCCAGATAGCGTTTTCAACTAAATCATCGTCTCTGTACTCACTATTTTCCTGCGGCAGCAATCTACCGCCATTACCATAAATCCCAACATTGGAAGGATTTGAAATTCCCCACTCTTTTAGTTTGGAATAGCTTATTTTATATATACCGGTATGATCAACGCTAATCTTTTGCCAACTGCCAGTAGCCAACACCGAATGATTTGAATATTGGCTAACGGTCTGTTCAACAGAACTCAATTGAGCATTTTCTTTTAACTTATAATGAACAACTATATCAAAAGACTTTAATTTCCTAAAACAGATATCCTTAGGTTCTTTTGCAAAAGGAACTAAAGATAAATCTGCGTAATATTGATTACCGGAATGAGAAAACGTAACACTGCTATTAACAATATCAGGAAACAAATAATCTTTATACCCACTGAACTCCTGAGGTAAAGGCCAAACATACTCTTCATTTTCAATAAATACTTTTAGCGAGACACGATCAACATTTTCAGGTAGAGATATACTCTCATAATACTCCGGAAGATTGGTATACTCATCAACCCCATCCATCCCTGAAAAATTAAAGGCAATTATTTTTTCATCACCTCCGGCAAATTGAACAGGATCATTCCATTCTATTACACGATGTAACACTAGTTTTTCCTGACCATAGACTTTAAGAGATAGAAGAAGGATACACCCCCACAATCCTAACTTAAATATATTCATCGACATTATATGTTATACCACAAAAAATAAACGCATTTGCGTTTAACTTGTTCTTAAATTTTACAAAAATAAAAAAACACAAAATATATACCCTACATACCAAAACAAGTTTTAAAACGTTAATAAAATGACAATATTGTAAAAAACGAAACATTTATCAACAGGTTATTTTAAATAAAAACACAAAAAAACTTTAAAGAATAATTTTTTGATTATAACCTTTTTCTATTTTTGCAGTATAAGGCACAAGATGCATTTATTTTAATGCGTTATTAAACCTAAAAAAAGAAAACTTTAAGATTATAATTCGCTATGAAGCTTAAAACTAGATTTTTTTACACTGCACTTGCATTAAGCTTAGTTGCAATCACTTCGTGTAGCAAAGGTGGTTCAGGAAATGTATCCTCAACTACCGGATGGGAATACAACACCCCCGATAACGGAGGATTTGAATACTATGCAGGATACGAACAAAACACAGGTCCTGGTTTACGATTTATTGAAGGTGGTACATTCATCATGGGTAGAGTAGAACAAGATGTACTATACGATTGGAATAATGTTCCCAGAAGAGTAACTGTTCCTTCTTTTTATATGGATGAGACAGAAGTTAGAAACGTTGACTACCGTGAATATTTATACTGGATTAACAGAGTGTTTATTGATTATCCGGAAGTTTACAAAAAAGCGTTACCAGACACATTAGTTTGGCGAAGACCATTAGCATATAACGAGCCTATGGTTGAAAACTACCTTCGTCATACAGCATATAGTGAATATCCTGTTGTTGGTGTAAACTGGTTACAAGCATCAGATTTTTGCCAGTGGCGTACTGATAGAGTAAACGAAAAAATCCTTATTGAAATGGGGATTCTTGATATGGATGTAAACCAACAAGGTGAAAATAACTTTAATACAGAGGCATATCTTTTAGGACAATACGATGGTATTGCAGGTAAAAAACCAATGCCCGACCTGGATCCAAATAAAGATAGCCGTCGTGTACGTTGGGAAGATGGTATATTATTACCACGTTACCGACTCCCAACTGAAGCAGAATGGGAATATGCAGCTCTTGGTTTAATAGGTAACTCTCAGGAAGAAAGATTAACAAACAGAAGAATATACCCTTGGGATGGTCACATTACAAGAAATGCTGATCCAAAAGAACGAGGAAGAATGATGGCTAACTTTGTAAGAAGCCGAGGTGACTATATGGGTATGGCAGGAGACCTTAATGATGGCGGTGATATAACTGTTGACGTTCACTCATACTACCCTAACGATTATGGTTTATATTGTATGGCTGGTAATGTTAACGAGTGGGTTGCTGACGTTTATCGTCCTCTTTCTTTCGACGAAGTTGATGAATTCAGTCCATTCCGTGGTAACGTATTTAAAACAAAAGTCCTTGACGAAGAAGGTTATGTTGTTGAAAAAGACAGCTTAGGTAGAATCAGATATCGTAACGAAACAGATAAAGATATCTTAGACAGGAAAAACTACCGTACTTCAGATAATATTAATTTTAGTGATGGTGATGCTCAATCAAACATCAATCCTGCAAGTGACTGGTTAGATAACGAGCAAGATACTAAAGATATGTATGGTGCTCATACAGGAAAAATGGGTTCTTTGGTTTCTGACAGAACCAGAGTATACAAAGGAGGATCATGGAGAGACAGAGCATACTGGTTAAGTCCTGGCACTCGCAGGTACTTAGATGAGCGTGAGGCCAGAGATGACTTAGGCTTCAGATGTGCAATGACACGAGTGGGAAGTCCGGTTTCAAATAAAAAATAGCGAATCAATAAATATTTTCAAAAGGCTAACTTAATAAGTTAGCCTTTTTTTTATTTTTGCTTTATGATAAACATTGCAGACATATACAGCTTATTTCTTGAATCAACAGGAATATGTACCGATACCCGCTCTATAAAAAAGGACAGTATGTTTTTTGCTTTAAAAGGGGCAAATTTTAATGGTAACAAATTCGCTCAACAAGCTCTGGAACAAGGTGCTTTATATGCTATTGTTGATGAAAAAGATAACAAAGTTAATGATCAAATCATACTTGTTGATAATGTTTTAGAAACACTCCAGAATTTAGCTAAACATCACAGAAAACAGTTAAATATTCCAATCATTGGCATTACCGGAACAAACGGCAAAACAACCACCAAAGAACTTATAAAATCAGTTCTTGAAACATCCTACAATGTTTACGCAACCCAAGGTAACTTAAACAACCATATTGGAGTACCTCTCTCTCTGCTATCTCTCAATAGCACTATTGAAATAGGTATTATTGAAATGGGAGCCAATCACCCAAAAGAAATTGAATTTCTTTGTAACATTGCCGATCCCGATTACGGCATCATTACTAATGTAGGCAAAGCTCACCTGGAGGGGTTTGGGTCATTCGAAGGAGTAAAACAAACCAAAGCGGAACTTTACAGACACATCGAAGCTAAACAGGGAATCATTTTTATGAACTCCGACAACAAACATCTAAATGAAATGCTCCCAAAAGAGGTAAAAGTAATTTCCTATGGAAGGGAAAGTTTTAATAAAGTGGTGCTATGTGAAGTATACCAGGGTGATTTTTTAGGTTTTTCATGCAGTATTAATTGTAGTGAAGCAGAGATTAAAACAAATTTAGTTGGTCAGTATAATATTGAAAACGTTTTAGCAGCAATTACTATTGGCTCATATTTCAAAGTTTCAAAAACCAACATTACCAATGCAATAAGAAACTACAAACCCACAAACAACAGATCACAATTAGAAATAACCACAAATAACAAAGTTATTTTCGATGCTTACAATGCCAACCCCACAAGTATGGAAGCCTCTTTAAACAATTTTGTTTCAATGAACGGAGATAACAAAGTTTTAATACTTGGTGAAATGAAAGAACTGGGCTCTGTTAGTTTTACCGAACACAAAAAAATTGTTGACTTTTTAAAAAATAAGAGTATTAAAACATTCCTTGTTGGCAAGAACTACAAAGACCTGATTGCAGGCACTTCTTTTCACTATTTTAAAGATGTTAACGATTTATACAAGCATCTTGAAAATAGCCCTATAAATAAATCCTTTATCATGATTAAAGGATCCAGAAGCAATCAATTGGAGAAGATAAAAGAGCTTTTATAACAATACCTTATATAAAATCGAATTCATGTATATTAATCCATTTTATACATTTTCGATAGCTGGGAAAAGTTTGTTTTTCTATGGATAAAAAACTGAGCTACGACAGAATGAGGGTACATCTCCTTATGACAGGAAACCTTTACGTACTTCAAGTTTTCTTTCCTCTTTCGGTACATCAGTCCAAACTTAGAATAGAATGAGAAATGAGCCAACAATACAGAATAAAAGTTTTTAAACTCTCCTGACAATATAAACTTTAATCCGGCCACTCCATCTAATAACATACGTTGCAGCAGTTTAATAACAAACTTTCGATGTGGAAGATTTTTAACCAACAGAAATAAATTATTCCTGAAGTTTAAGAAAACTTTCGTGGGATTATCATAATCTAAAGTTGCTCCTCCTAAATGAAACACTTCACTATTGGCAATATATCTGATATTCCAACCCCTGTTTTTCAAGCGCCAACACAAATCAATCTCTTCCATATGCGCAAAAAAATCTTCATCTAAACCACCCAGTTCAAAATAAAGATCTTTACGAATCATCATGGCAGCTCCACTAGCCCAGAATACATCCGACGATTGATTATACTGACCTAAATCCTTCTCTACATCATTAAAAATACGTCCTCTACAAAAAACAAAACCGTACTTATCAATGTAACCTCCTGCTGCACCAGCGTACTCAAAACAATCCTTATTTCGATAACTTTTTATTTTTGGAACACATACTGCGGTGTTGGGATTTTCATCAAGCTCTTTAATCAATGGCTCAATCCACCCGGCTGCAGGAGCTACATCTGAATTCAACAAAACAACATATTCTGCATCAACTTGCTTAAGAGACCGGTTGTATCCACCTGTAAAACCATAATTCTGATCTAAAAGAATAACTTTTACTGATGGGAACTCTGACTTTAAAACATCCAACGAACGATCTGTTGAAGCATTATCAGCAACAACAATCTCTACCCCGGGATACTTTGAATTTTCAACTACTGAAGGAAGAAACTCCTTTAAAAGATTTTCCCCGTTCCAGTTTAATATAACAACAGCAAGTTTAGACATTAATTCAATTTAAAATTGGGATCAGAATGCTTCCATCTATTGTGGGTCCAAAGCCAATACTCAGGCTTCTCCTGAATAATTTTTTCCAAGTGCTTAACATGAGCTTCTGTGATTTCGTATTCCTTACATTCTTTTGGATTTTCAAACAAAGGCTCTACTACAATAACATAATGTCCTCTTTTAATTTTATCTAAGCGTATAAATACCACTGGATCATTTGTTTTCATCGCCATTTTCTCAGCTCCCAGATGAACAGGTGTCATTTGATTCAAAAACATCGTCTGATACTGAACCATCGATTTTTTGGGAGACTGATCTGCGATAAAACCAAGTACAAAGCGGGTTCCTTCTCTTTTTAATTTAATCATATCCCTAAATGAAGATTTCATAGGAAAATTAAAAGAGCCCCATTTTGACCTTAACTTCAGCATAAAATCGTCATATGGCTTACTTTTTAAGGGATGATAAATTGCTGAACCATTTGATTTGATAAACAAATTTATGGAAGGCACCCACTCCCAGGTGGCATAGTGCGCCATTATTGCAAACGCATCTTTCCCCTCATCATAGTACCTGTCAAGCAACTCTGCATTTTTTACACTTATTCTTTCACGCATTTGCTTTTCACTCATACGATAGAGCTTAAATGTTTCAAAAAACACATCACTTAAATTACGATAGAATTTATGAGCTATTGTTCGTATTTCTTTTTCTGATTTTTCAGGAAATGCGTTACGCAGATTCCTGTAAACCAACTTCTTTCTATAACCAACAAATCTAAGGATTACATAAAACACATCTGAAATCCCATATAATAACCAAAATGGTAAAAAGCCAATTTGTTTGATAAAAAACAAACCTATATGTACGAAGAAATTATTCATTTATTCATTCATTATTTTTGTTACTATTCCCTTAAACTCTTCATAGACAGATGCACTACCGGATATAATACCTCCTCCATAAATATAATTATCACCTCCCTGCAAATCACAATTATACCCACCTGCTTGCTGTACAATAAAAGAACCTGCCGCTACATCATAGGGCTTTAATCCATATTCATAAAAACCTTCAAAACGACCACAAGCTACATATACTAAATCTGTAGCTGCTGAACCTAGCCTGCGCAGTCCATGTGAATTTTTCATGAAGTAATCCATGGTTTTATTAAAACCATCAAGCAGACTAAAATTTGTATATGGAAATCCTGTGGCGATAAGACTATCTTTAACTTTAGGTGCAGTAGAAACTGATATTTCTTGTCCATTCAAATAAGCAGGAGCACCTTTCCAACTATAAAAACATTCATCCCTGCCGAGCTCATAAACAACGCCTAGTACAATTGTATTTTTATACTCAAGACCAATACTTATAGCATAAGGAAATAATCCGTGAATAAAATTTGTTGTACCATCAATCGGATCTACAATCCAGTTATACTCCTCTCCCACTTTGTTTGAAGTACCTTCTTCTGCAATAAATCCTGCTTGAGGAAGAAATTCGGACAATCCTTTTACCAGGCGTTCTTCACTTCCTTTATCTATATGAGTTACAAAGTCATTATTCCCTTTAGCTTCAATCCGCTTTGTTTTAGAGGACTCTTCAAGGATATATTTTCCTGTATTTTTTACTAATTCGATTACTGACTGACAAAGGGTTGATAGATCCATAGTATATTTTATTATTTCTATTCCAATATTGTTGCTTCGTAAGTAAACTCTTCAGGAATAAATTTATCAAGAGTTACTTTACGTATTTCGTTTTTTAATTCGGCCTGAAAAGGGACTTTTACTTTAATATAGTTCTCGGTATAACCGTTCATAAAACCATTATGGTTACTTCCTTCAAAAAGAACTTTACCTTCTGTTCCCTCAAAGTTCGAATAAAAATACCTGGTCTTCATATCTGATACCTGATGTAAAACCTGACTTCGGATTTTGCGCACTTCAACAGGCACTATATGCTCAATTGTCAAGGCTTTTGTATTTGGCCTTTCCGAATAAGTAAAAACATGTAATTGTGATATTTCAAGGTCTTTAATAAAACTCATCGCATCATTAAAATGCTCTTCCGTTTCACCTCTTACTCCAACAATAACATCCACGCCAATAAAAGCGTGAGGCATCAATGATTTAATTGTTTTAACCCTATCTGCAAAAAGCTCCCGGGTATACTTTCGTTTCATTAAAGCCAAAACCTTATTAGAACCTGATTGCAATGGAATATGAAAATGTGGCATTATCTTATCTGATTCAGACACAAATTCAATGATTTCATTGGTTAAAAGGTTGGGCTCAATACTAGAAATTCGATATCTCTGAACACCTTCAACTTTCTCCAACTCTTTTAACAGGTCAAAAAACGTTTCATTGGTACTCTTTCCAAAGTCACCAATATTTACACCTGTTAAAATAATTTCCTGCGCCCCTTCTTCTACAGCTTTTTTAGCAAGCTCAACAGTTGTTTTTACATCTGCATTTCTACTTTTCCCTCTGGCTAAAGGAATCGTACAATACGAACAGAAATAATCACAACCATCCTGAACCTTCAAAAAAGTTCTGGTTCTGTCGCCCATTGAATAAGATGGAAAAAACTCTTTATTGGTAGTTATTTTACCTGCATGAATTTCTCCGGCTGCTTTTTTCTGTAGGTCTCCTAAATAATCAATAAGCTGAAATTTTTCATTGGAGCCTAAAACCAGATCAACACCCGGCATTTCAGAAATCGTTTGAGGTTTTAACTGGGCAAAACACCCTGTAACAACAACAAAGGCATTTGGATTTTGCTTTATCGCTTTTTTAATGGCCTGACGACACTTTTTATCAGCAATCTCCGTAACAGAACAAGTATTAATGACATATACATCAGCAAATTCTTCATACTTAACCTTAATAAATCCCTCACTCATCAAGGCTCTTGCAATAGTTGATGTTTCACTAAAATTTAATTTACACCCCAGTGTATGAAATGCCACTTTCTTCTCCAAAAACAATGATTTATCTATCATCTCTCCTCTTAAAATTAAAATTAAATGTCGGGGTAATTTATCTTGTTTGTTTGTTTTGCAAAAAGCGCTCAAAGATAGCTAAAAGTGTTTAACACTAAAAAGAAAAGGGTTGAAATGCCTTATTACAACCCTATATTTAAGTTTATTTAATTTAAATTACAAAAGATCACTCGCCAATTCAGCCAGGTAACTTCTTTCGCCTTTTACCAGGTTAACATGAGCAAAAATATCCTGACCTTTCATTTTATCGGTCAGATAAGCCAGTCCGTTTGACGTTTTATCCAGGTATGGTGAATCAATTTGCTCTATATCACCTGTGAAAATTATTTTAGTTCCATCACCTGCACGGGTTATAATTGTCTTAACTTCATGAGGAGTTAAGTTTTGAGCTTCATCCACAATAAAATAAACATCAGATAAACTACGACCTCTTATATATGCCAATGGGGTAATAATTAACATATTATCACGCTGCATTTCTTCTATCAGAATATTTTCTCTACTCTTGACTCCATGACTACCTTTAATAACTGTAAGGTTATCAAATAAAGGTTGCATATAAGGGCCTATTTTATCATTGACATCGCCAGGAAGAAAACCAAGATCCCTGTTAGACAAAGGAACAATAGGACGAGCCAACAGAATTTGTTTAAAACTTTTATTCTGTTGCAATGCTGCAGCTAAAGCCAACAAGGTTTTACCGGTACCGGCCTTTCCGGTGAGAGATACCAACTTAATTTCAGGATTCGTTAAGGCATCCAATGAAAATGTCTGTTCTGCATTACGGGGTTCTATTCCAAAGCAAGCTTGTTTTTCAACACGAACAATCATTTCTTTAAAGGGATCATAATACGCCAAAACACTTTTATTACTGTTTCTCAACACAAAATACTGATTAGCAGACATATCCTGCAAAGGAAAATCTGCTTTTGCAATTCCGTCCGAACTGTATAAATTTTCAATTATCCCGGGATCAAAATCTTCATAAATACGAACACCTTTTTCAAGAACATCAATATCTTTTACTTTGTCTGTTTCATAATCTTCACTATTCAGCCCCAAAGATTTTGCCTTCATCCGCAGGTTAATATCCTTGGTAACAAGTGTAACAGTACGAGTTTTAAACTCTTCTTTAATATACAGGGATATGGCCAGAATTCTGTGATCAGCAGACTTCTCAAAAAAAGAATCCTGCATAGTTTGCGTAAAGGGCTTACCGGTTGCCACAAATAACTTTCCCTGCTTAGCACCAAGAGACACTCCTTCTTTAAACAATTGCTCTCCGGATAATTTGTTTAAATCACGAACAAATTCACGAGCCTGGTAATTAATCTGATCATTACCTTTTTTAAACTTATCTAATTCTTCGAGCACAACAATTGGCAAAATCACATCGTTATTTTCGAAGTTGTATATACATTTGTGATCGTGTAAAATCACGTTTGTATCCAATATAAAGATCTTACGTTTTTTAGCCATACTCAAAAGTTTTTTAGTTCGACATATCTAAAGATATCTATTTTTAACTAAAAAACTTAGTGTTTTACTGATATTATGATAAAAATTAAACCATATATAATATGACATATCAAGAGGTTTTGGACTTTATGTTCTCCCAACTTCCAATGTATCAACGAACAGGTAAAGCTGCCTATAAAGCAAACCTGGACAATACATTAAAACTTGACCAGCATTTTAAGCATCCTCATAAAAATTACAAAACCATTCATGTTGCCGGCACAAATGGAAAAGGGTCTGTTTCGCATTGTTTGGCCTCCATTTTACAAACATCCGGTTTAAAAGTAGGACTCTACACATCTCCACATTTAAAAGATTTCAGAGAAAGAATAAAAATAAATGGCAGTTGCATACCTGAAAATGACGTCATTACCTTTATTGAAAAAAATAAAAAAATCATTGAAGACATACAGCCTTCATTTTTTGAGATGACGGTAGCAATGGCTTTCGACTTTTTTTCAAAAAGAAAAGTGGATGTTGCTGTAATAGAAGTTGGTTTGGGAGGCAGACTGGATTCCACGAACATTATCGAACCAGAGTGCTCAGTAATTACAAACATAGGGTTAGATCATACTGCTTTACTTGGAAATACTTTGGAGCTCATTGCAACAGAAAAAGCAGGAATCATTAAAAAGAATACTCCTGTTGTTATAGGTGAACATAATGACTTAACCAAACCAGTATTTACAACAACTGCTTCAAACCATGGTGCGCCTATCTATTTTGCATCGGAAGAATATAACATCCCTGTTTCAATGCGAGGTATTGACAACAGGCAAATATTTCAGGTATACCATAAGAATACTTTAATATACAAGGACCTCAAACTTGATTTATTAGGCATCTACCAGAAAAAAAATATAAAAACAGTACTTAAAACAATTGATGTATTAAACTCCATTGGATTCACGATTTCTGAAAAAGATATGTATTCAGGATTAAACAATGTGGTTAAAAACACGGGGCTGATGGGTCGATGGCAAGTTTTAGATGCTAATCCAGCAGTAATATGCGATACTGGCCACAATGAAGATGGAGTAAAAGAGATCGTGGAGCAATTAAGCAATACAGCTTACCAAAATTTACATATTATCTGGGGTATGGTAAACGATAAAGATATTAGTGCGGTGCTAAAACTTTTACCCAAAAACGCCCAATACTATTTCGTGAAACCAAATATTCCAAGAGGATTGGAGGCTAAAGAGCTAAAAAAAGAAGCTGAAAAATATGGATTATCAGGAAATGATTACTCCAATTTACAAGAAGCTATAAAAAAAGCAAAAAAAATCACATCATCTAACGACCTGATATTCATAGGAGGAAGCACTTTTTTAGTTGCTGACGTTGTATAATTTTGCAAAAATATTTTGCAAATAGAAAAAAGACATCTACATTTGCATCGCTTTTGAAAACAGAAGAACACTAGCAAAGGTTAGCAGTTGGTTTTCAAGCTAAGCAAGTTTATCGGGCGATTAGCTCAGTTGGTTCAGAGCACTTGGTTTACACCCAAGGGGTCGGGGGTTCGACTCCCTCATCGCCCACCATTAAGTAACACCGATATATATTATCGGGCGATTAGCTCAGTTGGTTCAGAGCACTTGGTTTACACCCAAGGGGTCGGGGGTTCGACTCCCTCATCGCCCACCATTAAGTAACACCGATATATATTATCGGGCGATTAGCTCAGTTGGTTCAGAGCACTTGGTTTACACCCAAGGGGTCGGGGGTTCGACTCCCTCATCGCCCACAAGGCCTTACACAATTGTGAGGCTTTTTTAATGAAGAATGCGAAAGTAGCTCAGTTGGTAGAGCACGACCTTGCCAAGGTCGGGGTCGCGGGTTCGAGCCCCGTCTTTCGCTCCAAGGATGCTCGAGTGGTGGAATTGGTAGACACGCAAGACTTAAAATCTTGTGTCCATTAGGACGTGCGGGTTCAAGTCCCGCCTCGAGTACCAGTTAAAAGCGGTTAAGATCTATTTCTTAACCGCTTTTTTTTATAATTATCAACAGCTTCAGGTTTAACAACTCTTTAAAAAAATATTATTTTAGCAGGCTTAAATAAGAAAAAAATATGCTTTTTAAGGACCAGACGATATAGTTGGGTTTGTTAAAAAAGTTATGTTAATTTTGCATTAAAGAAAACTAACACATATGTCATCACAGGATCTCAACGCACAGTTACTAGGACTATTTTTACCACAAGGAATATTGGATCATTTTACAATAACAGACTTCAAGCAAGAAGCAAGTGGTCAGGATTTATACACAAAGAAGCTTACTATATATTTAGAAGAAAAAAAAGAAATCCCGAAAGAATATAGTAATTATCAATATAAAGCAAGTGGCTTTATGGCACCAAAGGAAATAAAAGACTGTCCAGTTAGGCGGAATTTAGTGACTTTAAATGTAAAATGCAGGCGTTGGGATGTTATGATAGAAGGGAAATATCAAAAGCGAAGCAGAAACTGGAAATCTGTAGCAGACGGCACTCGGTTAGATCCTGAGTATGCCGCTTTTTTAAAAGGAATTGGTGGACTCTAATGCCATAAGTACCGAAAGTCTACGAATATTCTTTGGAATAAATGCAAGTACATTCCAACAACAGTACAAAAATAAACTCAGTGGCTATAGCAGCTGGAATCAGAAGCCCCATGCCGACGAATATTTAGTTTTTCCGGAAAATATGGGAGCATTTCTCTCTATTGACGAAGTGGCATTATCAAATGGAGAATTATATACTATACTAACAAACAAGGCTGCATCTGGTAAAAAAGGTAGTATAATTGGGATTTTCCAAGGCGTTGAGAGCTTTAGCATAATCAGTCTAATAAAAGAACATATAGGTTTTAAACTTAGAGATAAAGTAGAGGAAATCACATTAGATTTATCACCTACTATGAATGCTATAGCTAAATCTTGCTTTAGAAGAGCCAAGCGTGTAGCTGATCGATTTCATGTACAAAAATTAACATATGAGGCTGTTCAACAGATTCGTATTGAATATAGATGGGAGGCAATAGATCAGGACAATTTAGAGATATCACTAGCTCGTAAAAATGATACAGAATATTCTCCTGAAATACTACCAAACGGAGACAGTATTAAACAATTACTAGCTCGTAGCAGACACTTATTATTTAAATCTCCAGAAAAATGGACAGCTTCTCAAAAAGAAAGAGCTACCCTATTATTTGAAAGATATCCTGAAATAAAAAAGGCTTATTATTTATCACAGGATTTAAAGATTGCATATAACCATATGTGCGAGAAAAATGTTGGTTGGCTTAAATTAGCACATTGGTCTGAGAAAGTCAGAAAGAGCGGCTTTAAATCATTTAATTCTATTGCTGATACATTTTTCAACTACTATGATAATATATCAAACTTCTTTAATAATAGAAGTACTAATGCTGCGGCTGAATCTTTTAATGCTAAAATAAAAGAATTCAGAAGACAATTTAGAGGTGTAGTAGATGTGAAATTCTTTCTTTTTAGGCTTACTAAAATATATGCGTAGTTAACATATTTATAACTTAGACCCAATATTTAACGCTGATCCCTTTTTAACTCTATAGACTTTGCTATATTCTTACCAATTGTCTTTTTTCTTTATTGGTTTGTAACAAATAGAAATTTAAAGCTACAAAATTTACTAATAGTTGTTGCAAGTTATGTATTTTATGGGTGGTGGGACTATAGATTCCTATCTTTGATTATATTTAGTACAATTGTTGACTATACAATTGGACGATTACTACATACAGAAAAAAATCAAACAAAAAGGAAGGCTTTTCTCTTGACAAGTATTCTTATAAACATTGGTCTATTAGGGTTCTTTAAATATTATAATTTCTTTTTGGAAAACTTTATTAATGTTTTCTCGTTCTTTGGCACTAAAATTAAACCTAACTCATTAAATATCATATTACCGGTTGGAATTAGTTTCTATACCTTCCAAACTATGAGTTATACTATTGATGTTTATAAAAAAAAATTAGAACCAACTAAAGATTTCATTGCGTTTACTGCATTTGTGTGTTTTTTTCCACAATTAGTTGCAGGCCCAATTGAACGAGCAATAAACCTATTACCTCAATTTTATAAAAAACGGTCTTTTAATTACATCCAAGCTGTTGATGGGATGCGTCAATTAACGTGGGGTTTATTTAAAAAAGTAATAATAGCAGATAACTGCGCCATAATTGCAAATGATATTTTTGCTAATTACGATAACTATTCAGGTAATACATTGATTATAGGTGCCATTATGTTTACCTTTCAAATATACGGTGATTTTTCCGGATATTCTGATATAGCAATTGGTACATCAAGACTCTTTGGTTTTAATCTTATGCAAAACTTTGCATTCCCTTATTTCTCAAGAGATATTGCTGAATTTTGGAGACGATGGCATATCTCACTGACAACATGGTTTAGGGATTATGTATATATTCCTATTGGAGGTAGCAGAGGGAATATTTGGATGAAGATACGCAATACATTTATAATATTTCTAGTAAGCGGCTTTTGGCATGGTGCTAAATGGACATTTATTGTATGGGGTTTACTAAATGCTATTTACTTTTTACCACTATTATTGACCAAACGAAATCGTACAAACATTAATATTGTTGCAAAAGACAGATGGCTGCCTAACCTGAAAGAATTCATTCAGATGATAACCACATTTAGTCTTACTGTTTTTGCATGGATTTTCTTTCGTGCGGAATCGTTAGTGCATGCATTTAAATATATTAAACACATTATCATTGATAATTATTTAAAACACCCAGGACAAATTATCCTTCTTCCAAAACAATTTATAACGCATAATATGTTTCCGTTATTAGCTGTTCTACTATTCATGGAATGGGTTCACCGAAAAGAACAATACGGATTTAGTAAAATAGATATCATTCGATTTACTCCTTTAAGATGGTCCATTTATGCATTAATTTTATTATATACCTTATTTTCTATTAGTTATATAAATCAACAAGAATTTGTTTATTTTCAATTTTAATAATGAAAAAATTTATAAGCAAAATAATAATATTACTATTAAGTATAAATATATTAGGACTTATAATAAGTCCTAATGTTGACAAAAAATTTTTAAAATGTAACCAATGGTGGGGTACCTATAAGTATACATGGATAGAAAGTTTTCATAATGAACAATTTGACAATGTATTTATAGGTTCTTCCAGGGTGCATAATATGATTGACGCCAATTTAATTTCAAATATTACAAAATCTCGCACTATTAATTTTGGTCTTGGAGGTAGTGGCATTGATGATAATTTTCTAGTACTGAAAACTATATTGATGAATGGAAATAAAATAAAAAATCTATATTTACAAATCGACCATATAACTTTAGATAATTCTTTTGATTATCCTTTCAATAATTATTACTGGTATTGTTTTCATAAAGCATATACAAATAAAGTTTTAATTGAAAGAGATGGTATCATACAATATATTCTTTTTAAATACTTTCCATTAACCAGGTATGCATATTTTTCAAATTTTTATCCCAACCTGTTTCTTTCCTTTGCAAACAATCCTATTAAAAAAGATACTCTTAATGGCTACGATCCACTGTTAGGAAGAAAAAATAAATTAAATAAATTGTCAGATAAGTATCTATATAAAAATTTTGTAATAAACAGAGTAAACCAAATTAACTCTCTCTGTAAACAAAACAAGATTAATTTTATTCTATTTACAAGTCCCATAGATATAGAGGCCTATTCTAAAACAGACATTAGTATTCCTATGAATAAAATTAAAAGTATTTCTTCCGAACAAAACATAACTTATTGGGATTTTTCTAATGACTCATGTTGTCAAAAGCTCCAATTCTTTTATGATTATCACCATTTAAATAAAAAAGGAAATGATATCTTTTGCAGACATCTAGCAAATAAAATAAACGAAACGAACAACTTAAAACACTAATAACCAAAGATATAATCTTAGAATAATTAACTCTCATCATTGCATATCATAATGAACAACTAAGAGAAACTTTAAAATACTACCCCCCCTATGTCTGCAATCAAAATATTACCAAAAACTAAACGAACTATTGATTAACTATCAGGCCCCTTTTTTCTAATGCATCCTTAAGTATATTCCAGTCCTTTTCATAAAAATTATCCACAGGAAATGTATTACTTTTATCGTCTTGAGTAATTATTTTTATATTCATTGGTGACTTAAGTTTGGATCTTTCAATAAAAATTTCTTTAATATCTCTTAATCTAAATGTTTTCCTAAATGGCAAATAGTAATTCTGAATGACCAGGTAATTTTTAGATATACTTATTTTCTTCATTCCTATAAATGCCAATGAAATAATTAAAAGAGCAAGGACAAAATAAATTTTACTTGGTATTTTGAATCCGGAATATAAAAATATGTCAAAATAAAAATCCCTGGCAATATTAGAGAACTTATTACAGTTTGCAATAAATATCCTGTCCAATATGCTTTATTATCAACACCTTTAATTTTTATTAAAAAATAGACACTACGTTTGCTAATATATTTTCTTTACAAAAATAGTAAATGTTCCCTATCCTATAATCACATGGCCAAATCTTTGATTTTGGTTATATCTTGTTATCGGTATTTTGCCAGCCCATAAGGTGTCGAAAATAAAACAAATCCTCTCAATTATTATCACTAAGAACAAAGTGTAATGAGCGATTGTCATAAGGAATGTTTTATTTAATTTCTTGCAACCAGGTTTTAACCTCATCTTTTGCTTTACCCACCTGGCTGCCTCTACATTCAAATCCCTTTAGCATATTGGCTTCGGGACAAATTTTTCTAATATCAGCAGTACTTCGTCCAAAACGACTTCCTTCATGTGTCATGAATTGAATAATTGTTTTCCCTTCAAAATCGTAAGAAGAAAGAAATGTGGCTACCGGAGGAGCTATTGTACTCCACCAGTTTGGCGATCCAACGTAAATAGTATCATATTGATCAAAATTATTAACCATGCCTTTGAGCTTAGGTCGAAAATCTTCATTAATTTCTTTTTTTGCCTGATCCACAACGGCCTGATATTCTGAAGGGTATTTGTTTACAGGTTCAATTCTAAAAATATCAGCATCTGTAAATTCATGTATATATTCAGCAATAACTTTAGTGTTGTTACTATGTGAAAAATATACGATAAGGCTTTTGTTTTGAGCTTGTACTTTTATTATTGATAAAATAAAGACCAGTAAAATAAGTTTTAATCTATTTATTTTCATATACTTTGATTTATTTAAAATTCATATATCATTCTTTATAAGCAAATTTCGGAGTTTTTCATGAATGATTTATTATACATATTACAGGAACACATACCATTTTTACTGATGAAGCAATATGTATTGACTAATGTAGATGTTATTAGCTATAGAATTCCTTAAAATAAATCAATTAATTATCTCTTCTAAAAAATATAGTATTTTCAAAACTTCTTGAAAATGACAATGGCAATTCTAAACCATTTGTTTCCAGCAACTTTTTGTTACGTAGTATTTCTTTTGCATCTCCATCATAAATAATTACACCATTATTTATAAGAATTACCCTTTGACAAGTATCATATATAAAATCTAAATCATGTGATGCTATTATTTTCATACATTTAATGTCATTCAGCACTTGTATTAAATTTCGACGATTTGCAGGATCAAGAGCTACGGATGGTTCATCAAGTAATATAATTTCAGGATCACAGGCAAGCACTGTAGCTAAAGCGGTTAATTTCTTTTGACCTCCTGATAACTTATATATCTGCTGGTCGCTTAAATGTTCAATTTTTACCTGTCTGAGTGCTGCAATTGTTTTATCGTAAATTTTCTGTTCTGAAAAACCATGATTTTGCGGACCAAAGGCAACATCATCCCAAACCCTTGACATAAACAACTGACTGTCTGAATCCTGAAATACATATCCTAAATTCTTTCGAATTTGGGCAAGCGTTTTCTTTTTTACGGGTATTCCATTAATGGATATACATCCATTGTAGCTAAGTTGTAAACCAGTTAATAATTTTAGTAGTGTAGATTTACCTGCGCCATTAGCTCCGATAACTCCTATAGTTTCAGAGCCTTTTGCAGACCAATTCATATTTTTAATAACCTGCTTTTTGGCTGATGGATATGCAAAACTTAAATTATTTATGGTTAATGTTGACATTGCAATTAAAGTTGATTCAAATTAACTATATCAATATGTGAATAAATTACCCCAATTAATGATTCGCAAAAAAGAAATAGTAGCCATACCTAACAATATCGTCACTAAATCCATAAGCCTGAAGGATATTTTTTTATGATGAAAAGTTCCATTAAATCCTCGAAGAGACATACTTTCATATACTAATTGAGCTCTGTCGCTGCTTCTTAAAAAAAGCATACCGGCTAAAGTTCCCCATACTTTATATTTTACTGCTGTTTGTCCTATACTACGTACCTCATACGCTAACATTATTCGCTCCGCTTCTTTAAGTAACAGAATTAAATATCTGTAGATTAGCATGATTAGAACTGTTATTTTCTTTGGCACCCGAACACTTTGCAATGCATAACATATATCTTCAATGGAAGTAGAGATCATTAAAATAAAGGATGCAAAGACTCCAAGAATCCCTTTTACAAACAAAGTCAACATTGAAATCATACCTCCGGTAATTATAATTCCAGAAATTTGTCCATGATTTGATTGATCAATAATGAGGTTTGCGATACCTGGAAGACTAAGTATCAATAATACCGGCCACAAGTTTTTCAAAGTTTTACCAATGGGTATATCTGCAAAAATCATGGTCATTATCGGAAAAACGGACATAGCTAATAAAACGCCTAAACCATATTTAGACACTGAAACAACTAATATCAAATACCACAGAGTGATCACCAATTTACTTAGAGGATGAAGATTATTGAGCCAATTTGACTTGTTAGACATATCATCGGCATAATGAATCACTTTTATGGCTCTTTTAATAATTCCCATACTATCGTTTTCGCTGAATGAGTTTTTTTGTTAGCATACCCAAAAATGTAAAAGCAAATAATATGACGAGTCCTCCTATAATTCCTGATATGGAAGTACCTTCAGGCTTATCACCACCTTTAAAATTATAGTCTGGAAATATTGCAAAAAAATGCTGTATTTTATGTATCAATAATTGAATTGATGATTCTGTTTTTTCAACAAAATCAGGATTGGTTTTCTCAACAGACCATTCTAATCCATCAGGATTTGAAGAGGCGAACTGTGAAACTACCCCTCCAAGAACCAGAGAGATAATTATAAAGCCAGCAAGTATCTTCCAGTTTTCAATTACATGTTTCTTATCAGTAGTTCTTTCCTTTGTCATCCATAAAAGTTGAGGACGAGACTGATATACAAAATATAAAATTGCAGCAGTAATTAATCCTTCCACCAATCCAATCACCAAATGGATAGGTTGCATTACAGAAACAAAAACATGAAAGGGTAAATCGATTATTCCTGATGCCAAAGTTTCTATTGTAACAGAGAAAGCTCCCAATTGTAAAGCTAAAATACTACTTATAATAGAGGCCAGCGCAATACGCTTTTTATTAATGTTTCCGTTTTTAAACATGAAATTAAAAAATAATCCCGCACACAAAACTCCATAAAAAGCCATATTCCAGATGTTACAGCCTAAAGCCAACAATCCACCATCAGCAAACAATAAACTCTGAATTAGCAATACTCCAATCATTGTTAAAAAAGCTGCGTATGGCCCCAGAATAGCAGTAAGTAAAATACTTCCAGTAATATGCCCCGAAGAACCCGTACCCGGGATTGAAAAATTAATCATTTGCGCCGCAAAGATAAAAGCTCCCATTATTCCCATATTTGCCATGATGGAATCTTCATGTGATGGGTTCAATTTTTTCACAGAAAATCCAGTTACTACAGCCGAACACACATACATTCCGACTGCAACAGTTGGATTTACCAAGGCATCAGACATATGCATTAATTATCCTCCATTTTTGCAATTAATTTATAATCCATACTTCCTGAGCGAAAGCCTTCCAAATCAAGAGTTACGTAGGCGAATCCTAAGTCTTTAATTTTGTCAACAACAGAACTTCTGTTGGTCATAAATTTATCCAGATCCTTATCGTCAACTTCAATTCTGGCAATATCATTATGTAAACGAATTCTTACATTATAGAAGCCCAGCTCACGCAAGTAATTCTCTCCTTGCTCCAGTAATGACATCTTTTCGTAGGATAATGCAGTATTATAAGGGAAGCGAGTTGCCATACATGGTGCCGAAGGTCTGTTTGCCACGGTGATACCATATTCTTCTGCTAATTGACGAATATCTTTCTTTGTGAAGCCGGCTACAGCCAGGGGGCTAATCACTTCCAGTTCCTTTAAAGCCCTGATACCCGGGCGATAAACTTTTAAATCGTCGGCATTTGTACCTTCAATCACATGATTAACATTGAGCTCCTTAGAAAAAGCGATTAGTTGAGTAAAAATAAATTTTTTGCATAAATAGCACCTGTTTTCAGGATTATTTAGTATTCCTGCACTTTGCAGCTCATCTACTTCAAATATTTTATGAATGGCGCCAGTTTCTTCAGCAACAATTTTTGCTACTTCTAAATCTCCTATTGGATGAAGCTTGGTATGAATCGTTACTGCATATACTTTTGTATTCTGTATTTTGGCTTTTTCTGCTGCTAACTTTAAGACCAAACTACTATCCACACCTCCTGAAAAAGCTATAATTACATCCTCTTTAACCAGCTTGCAAATATGTTCATTTAATCTATTTACCTTCTCCTCAAAACGACCCATTATGTTCTTTTTTATTAGATATTCAGACAGAAATTTCTTTCTGATTAGAATTTAATTTTTCACCACGTGTAGCTAAGCGATTGATTAAAGATGCGTTATACCCGGCACCATAACCATTATCGATATTTACTACCGAGATACCATTGGCACACGAATTTATCATAGTTAACAGAGCAGAAATACCACCTAAATTGGCACCATAGCCCACAGACGTAGGCACAGCTATTACCGGACGGCTAACCAATCCTCCAATAACACTGGCCAATGCTCCTTCCATACCAGCTACGGTAATTATACAATTTGCCTTTTTGATAGTTTCTAGTTTAGCAAACAATCGGTGAATACCACTAACACCAACATCATAAATTCTTTCCACATAACCACCAAAATATTCAACGGTTTGAGCGGCTTCTTCTGCTACAGAAATATCTGCGGTGCCAGCACTGCAAACCACTACATATCCTTCTTTTTGGATACCATTATTAGTTTCAATTTTTAATATTCGGGATAAGGGATCGTATGTTACTTCAGGAATATGGGATTTAACAAGTTGATATTGGTCTTCTGTAGCACGAGTACCTAAAACCCGTCCTTCCAATTCGTATAAATTTTTATAAATACTTAATAAATGATCATCTGACTTCCCACTGCAAAATACCACTTCAGGAAAACCAGACCTTAGACTACGGTTAGAATCAAGTTTAGCATAGCCTAATTCTACAAAATTATCTTTTTGGATGGCTTTTTCTGCATCCTCCACATCCATTTCCCCCGTTTTAATTTTGTTAAGGATTTCTTTTAAAGTTAAATTATGCATAATACAAATTTTCAATTAATCAATGTATTTTCCAAATCAAAATTATATTGAGGACAGCTTTTTTCACATTTCCCACACTCAATACAATCAGAAGCTTTACCATAATTTTTAATAAAACCTTTGCCAATACAGGCTCCGGGGTAAATCGCTATTGGGGTAATAAATCGTGAAAACTATGAATAGATGCAAATATCTGTGAAACCTTTAACTATTTATTATACAAATTACAGATATACATACCATTTTTACTGATTAAGCACAAGATCTTATCATATTGGTAGTAAATGACTTATTTTTGCAGACGTATTAATCACAATAGTTCGTTAAGTTTTTATAATTTATTAATTTTTAGACACATAGACACCTCATTATTAACAACACAAGATACTCATAATAAGCGCTTTGCAAATCAGTCTTTCGTCTTAAATCTAACGATCTATTAAATTATATGAATAATGAAAAACATTTACAGAATAGAAAAAGTAACTGATTATAACAAAATTAATGGAGTTGAAACATTACACCCATTAGTTAGCATCATTGACTTTTCAAAAGTGGACTCGGAATACACTGACCACACTCATTTTTATTATGGTGTATACGCTGTTTTTCTTAAAGAGATGAATTGTGGGGAACTTAAATATGGAAGAAATAATTACGACTACGATGAAGGTAGTTTGGTATTTATCTCACCAGGACAATTGCTTGAGTTAATAAGAAATCCAGAAGTTCAAACAAGAAAGGGCTGGGCTCTGCTGTTTCATCCGGATTTAATTCACGGAACAAGTTTAGGAAGACATATTTCAGAGTATAGTTTTTTTTCGTACGATATTAATGAAGCATTACATATTTCTGAACGTGAAAGAAAAATGGTATTGGAATGCTTTGATAAGATCTTATTTGAAATAGGTCAGCCTATAGATAAACACAGTAAAAAACTCATTGTCAATAATATTCAGCTATTCCTTGATTATTGCATCCGGTTCTACGACAGACAATTTATAACAAGAGAACAGTTAAACCAAGGGTCTATTGAACAGTTCGACAGAGAGTTAAACAATTACTTTAAATCCGATAAACCCCAAACAATAGGTTTACCTTCTGTTTCATATTTTGCCGACTTGTTACATTTATCAGCTAATTATTTTGGCGATTTAGTTAAGAAAGAAACCGGTAAATCTGCATTAGAATATATTCATTTAAAAATTATGAATATAGCTAAACATAGAATACTTGACGAATCAAAATCTGTAAGTGAAATAGCTTTTGAGTTAGGCTTTAAATATCCTCAACATTTTACACGTATGTTCAAAAAGAGTGTAGGCATTTCTCCAAGTGAGTTTAGAAATAATAATTAATAACAGATGCTGGTGCGAGTTTGTAACTCGTACCTCTTTATCGATTCTGCTTCCACTGAGGAGTTGATTAGGGATTAAGGATGAATAAGCTGACGAGTTGTTAAGTCGTCGAGTTGATGAATTGATTAGGGCGTTATGCCATAGTATTTCAGGTTGCAACAATTTGCGCAGCAAATACCAATTCGTTACAATTCGCATTTACCGGAGCTGTAAATCAGCTTCTCCCCTTTGGGGAGAATGAGAGGGGCTTTTAATCCTCCCCCAATCGGGGGAGTTAGAGTGGGATTGTAAATAAAAATACTTTTCAGGCCGGGAGGCCTTGATTTATAAGACATAGCGAGACGCTATGCCTAACAAAGAGAGCTGCCTGCTGACAATAAAGTATTTTCATGGTAAATACACGTCCTGAAAGGACAACTCATTTCAGCCCAATGCAAAACGAAGTGACGCATTGGTTTTTGATTTACAGAAATGATAAGCGTCCTGAAAGGACAACTCAAAAATGTTGGTATACAGTTGAAAGTTGAAAGTCAAAAGTTGAAAGTCTTGGTTTTCTGCTGTATATATCCTTACGAGGAGTACTATTATAAGGTTATTAGGTCATAAGCTGACAGATGTAGGCGAAGAAAGTTCTTAGTTGCTTGCTCTTAGTTCTTAGCTCCTAGGCATTAGGCCATAGTATTTCAGGTTGCAACATTTGCGAAGCAATAAATAATCTAATAACAGATGCTGGTGCGAGTTTGTAACTCGTACCTCTTTATCGATTCTGCTTCCACTGATGAGGTGATGAGTGAGAAATGATTAAAGATGAAAGATTAGGGATTAAGGATTAAGGAATCTACTGTAGACTGAGTACTGAATACTGTCAAACTAATTTAAACCACCCCGTCAGATACTCGTGCCTCGTATCTGCCACCCCTTAGTTCTTAGTTCTTAGTTCTTAGTTCTTAGTTCCTAGTGTCTGATAATCAGCGCACAGAGCAAACAAAATTTCAGAATAAAAACCAAAATCCGTAAGGATTTATCTTTGCGACCTTAGTTTTAAGGAGATTGAATCTTTATTTTAAAAGTTATTTCCGGTTTTGCGGGCTTTGCGAGAAAAATAGTTCTTAGGTGTTAGACGTTAAGCCATATTGTAATGCTGTAAAATTAAAATGTTTCTCTTCCAAAGGCAACAACTAAGCGTGCTGTAAATCATTTCTCCTCCTTCCGAAGGAGGAGTACCCGAAGTATGAGGGGGAGGTGGTTTTAAATCTTCTATTTTATTGTTCCTCCTTGTTCTCTGCGGGAACTCAGCGTTCTCTGTGGTTTAAAAGATGAAAGATTAGGGATTAAGGATTAAGGAATTTACTGTTGACTGAATACTGAATTCTGTGAAACTAATTTAAACCACCCCGTCAGATACTCGTGCCTCGTATCTGCCACCCCTCCTTAAAAAGGCGGGGAAATTTGTCAGGGGAAACTAATTTTCTTTCGTGAGAAGGAATCTAAGTGTTGTAATGCTGTTAAATTAAAATGTTTCTCTTCCAAAGGCAACAACTAAGCGTGCTGTAAATCATTTCTCCTCCTTCTAAAGGAGGAGTACCCGAGGAACGAGGGGGAGGTGGTTTAAAACTCAACATACAATTTTTTTTCTCGATTCTTAAACATAGGCCTAATTGATTTCAGATCATCTAGTGCCTGGCACTCAGCGCACAGAGCAAACAAAATTTCAGAATAAAAACCAAAATCCGTAAGGATTTATCTTTGCGACCTTAGTTTTAAGGAGATTGAATCTTTATTTTAAAAGTTATTTCCGGTTTTGCGGGCTTTGCGAGAAAAATAGTTCTTAGGTGTTAGACGTTAAGCCATATTGTAATGCTGTTAAATTAAAATGTTTCTCTTCCAAAGGCGACAACTAAGCGTGCTGTAAATCATTTCTCCTCCTTCCGAAGGAGGAGTACCCGAAGTATGAGGGGGAGGTGGTTTTAAACTCAACATACAATCTTTTTTTTCTCGATTTGGAAAAGAAACTAAGTTTAATTGATATTAGGTATGAGTTACAAACTTGAACCGGTGCTTAGAATATTTGAATAAGGTACGAGCTACAAGCTCGCACCAGCGCAAAGGATAAAATAATTCGTGGTAATTAGCGTTAATTAGATGACAAAAAAATACCTGTCTGCTTGTTCAACAGACAGGTAAGTTGTAAGTACTTGATCAATTAATCGATGGTGATTAAGGCATTATTACCGACCCTACATAAACAGAGTTACTCACGCAGTTGCTGTTATCGGTAGCAGCGCTTGCAATATAACAATGCACCTCAGTACCGGCAGGGGCATAAGGTAATCCTATTTCACCCGTTAGGTCACTTCTGATATAGGTATTAAGCGAATAACAGGGGTCGAATCCATTTGCCAGTGCCACCAATATAATATTGTCATTCATCCTGGCTTTTAAAGTTGGATTCTTTTCCGGATCATCCTTGCTGCCTACCTCTTGACTCCAGTTAAAAACCACAGCATTTTCATTCAAATCTACAGAACATCTTTGTGGTTGTTGTAAACTACCTTTTGCAATCCTAAGATTTGGATAATCAATACCAAAAGACGGATATTCGCCTATGATTGAATAGTTCATAATTTCGGACATAGCAGCATTTTTTGCCGTTTTTTTATCTTCCATCTTTCTATATCCTACTTGTATGATCGGGAATATTGCTTGAACAAATCCTGCTGCATACTGAAATTTGGCCCGATGAATAATCTGTTTCTCTGATGATTTACGTTGGCCTGTGTTAGGCCTGGCTTTCATGTAGTTGATTCCTTTCCATGAGCTACCTACTAAATTACCAACTCTACCGTGGAAGCTTCCAAATGCTCCGTTATCATATGTTCCCATGACTTTTAATTTTTATGGTTTTAAGTTTTAATAATATTTCTCTTAGGTCTTAGGTCTTAGTTCTTAGCTCTCAGCTCTTAGCTCTCAGCTCTTAGCTCTCAGCTCTTAGCTCTTAGCTCTTAGCTCTCAGCTCTCAGCTCTTAACTCTTAGTTCTTAGGTCTTAGTCTTAGGTCTTAGGTCTTAGTCTTAGCCTTCAGTTTGGTAAATTTGATCTCTGCATGAAAAAAGTCACTTTATAAACTTTATGAACTTTCAACTTTATGAACTTTCGACTTTCGACTTTCGACTTTAAACGTTCGACTAATTGTTTAATGCTAAATTATGCTGAAAAGCAATATAAAAAAATTACTAAAATATTACTGTAACTTTTTTAAGTCGTAAAATACTGATTTAATGGATATTAAAATTTTAGACCCATTAAAAAATATACACCCAGCGCGTTATCTGATGCCCTATATTCCAGAAAATCGCAAAAAACACCAAAAATATTCCAGGATTTTGCTGTTTTTGAGCAAAATGATTCCACAAAAAGGTCATTTTAACACATTTTGATTCCATGTCTGTACAACTTCTATACAACTTCTATACAGTTTCTGTACAACTTCTGTACAACTTCTATACAAAACGTATACAACTGCTATGAGAAGTGTACGCCCCTGCTGCGCAACTGCTGTGCAATTTTACACAGGCTCTACACAGACTCTACACAGATTCTATACCATGGTTTGCGAACAACCTGCGTAAAACCTGTATACAATCCGTGGAGTTTTGTGGAGCTGAGTCGGAGCTAAGTCATAGCAGACCCGGAGCTGAGTCACAAACACTTGCACCGGCATCAACAATAACTTACCATTTTACCGGCCATGAATTTGTTTTTTTACCTCCTCAAACTACCGGCCATTATGTTAATGTAAAAATAGTAACAGCAGAGTCGGATGTAGATGTTAGTTCTTAGTTCCTAGTTCCTGGTACTTAGTTCTTAGCGATTAGGGATTAAGGATTAGGGATTAGGTCAGTAGGTCAGTAGATTATTAGGTTGCTAACTGACAGATGTAGCCGAAGAAAGTTCTTAGTTGTTAGTTCCTAGTCAAAAGTTGAATGTTGAAAGTCTTAGTTTAGTGCTACACACATTCTTACAAGTGTTACTATAACAAGCTCTTAGATCTTAGTTCTTAGCTCTTAGGCCATAGTGTTTCAAATTGCAACATTTGCGCAGCAAATATTAATTCGTGAAATTGGTTGTAATTCATATTTATTCGTTGTTAAAATAATTCGTGACAATTCGTGAAATTAGTGGATAAAAGAATTCGTGATAATTAGTGTTAATTAGATGACAAAAAAAACATTACGCAGCAATAAATAATCTGATGACTATTGTCGAGTTGTTGAATTGTCGAGTTGTTGAATTGATGAATTGATGAAAGACCTGACAGCGTTTCATAAGCAAGCTGTAAATTAAACCTGTCAGCGTCTACATAGTAGTTCCTGGTTTTTAGCTCTTAGCTCCTAGGCATTAGGCATTAGGCCATAGTATTTCAGGTTGTAACAATTTGCGTAGCAAATATCAATTCGTGATAATTAACAATGTAATTTAATATTATATGGTATTGTTGAACTCCGTCGTTTCCCTGACCAATATTAATTCGTGAAATTCGTTGCAATTAACAATGTAACTTGACATTATATGGTATTGTTGAACTCCTTCGTCGTTTCGATACAATTCGCATTTATAATAAAGAATTCGAGGTAATTAGCGTTAATTAGATGACCAAAAAAACATTGCGCAGCAATAAACAATCTGATGACTATTTTTTATTTTCTTAACAAAAACTCCCTTATTTTCTAAAGTTTTAAAAAAGAGAAGCATTAAAAGGTATTTAATTACGTAATTATTTTATATTGCACTCACAAAAAATCAAGAAAACCCTACAACATAAAACCCTAGTAATAAACAACAAAAGCTTAACGAAGCTGTTGAAAAAGTTTTAAACAAGGATGTTTATTCTAAAACATTTGTCAATAATAAAAACAATTAAAATTATAGGATTAAAATTAATAGTGATGAGGAGGGAATTAAAGTTTATTGGTAGTTTATTATTGCTACTTTCTGTTGTAAGAGTTAGTAAATCTCAGGATATATGGGAACCACAAAAGCGAATAACTGGATATATTTCAACTGAGCTGGATGTATTTAGTGAATTGGATGGATATGAGAATAGTTATGGAATTTCGTTGTCTGAAGCAGGTATATTAGCCAGTTATCAAGCTAAAGAAAATTTGCTTTTTAAAGCGGTCTTTGTTTATCGTCCGGATTTTTCGTTCAACCAAATGCTGAATGAAGCCAATGTACAGTACAAAATTTCTGATTTAGTCAATTTCAAAGTTGGACGTTTTTTAACTCCACTTAGTCCAATGAATACATATTATTATGCACCGGTTAATACCAGTGCCACATTACCTGTTGTAATATCCAATCATGAGTTTTTTCCTTTGAATATGGATGCTGTTTCTTTTGTTGGACGCACCAGTAATGATTTAAAAATAAGTTATGAGTTCTTCATGGGTGGCTATAGAAATACTGTATGGATGAAAACCGGAGCTGTTGGTTTCTTTGGAGATGAGGTCAAATATTTTCAAAAGAAAATTAACAGTGCTTACACGATAGATGAAAGCTTTGATAATACATATAATATTGCTTGTGGTGGTAATGTGCATTTGTCTTATCTGGATTATATCACATTAGGTCTGAATGTATTTAAACCTAAGGATGAAAATATGGAAGTGTATATATCAGCCTTAGATGCAGTGACAACCTTTAAAAAAGAGATATTAACTTACGGAATTGACTTTAAATTGGCTTTAAATAATACCAGAATTATAGGTGAAGTTTGGAATGCCAATAATACTATTAATGATAAAGATATAGATTTAAATGGTGCCTTCGTGGAAATTAGCCAGGAAATAAGCAAGGTAACACCTTATATCCGTTTTGAGGATCAAACCACCAATGATATATCATTTAAAAGATACACAGCAGGAATGATGTTTAAACCAACCTTTGAAACAACATTTAAATTAGAGTATCTGAAATATAAACATAAGATTGAAAATATTGATGGATTAGTGCTTTCATTGATCTATTCATTTTAAGGTGTAAGATTTAAAAGTAATAGTATAAAAGACGAGAAAGATGAAGAAGTTTATATTTTTTATAATAGTTATTCTAACCATTGCCACAACAGATACCCTAGCCCAAACATTTAAAGTAATTGTTAATAAGTCTAATGAAGTAAGTTCTATCAGTCAAAAGGAATTAGCTATGGTCTTTTTGAAGAAGCGTAAAAGATGGGATAATGGAACAAATATCACTCCTATTGATCAAAAACCTAATGCTAAAGTAAGGGAAACTTTTTCTATTGAAGTGTTTGAGAAAAAAGTTGCTACAATAAGAAGTTATTGGCAGAAAGCAATGTTCTCAGGTATGGCTTCAGCTCCGGATGAAAAAGATTCAGATATGGATGTTATTGAGTATGTTAAAAATAACAAAGGTGCTATTGGATATATTTCTGCAAATACTTCATTAGATGGTGTAAAAGCTGTATCTATTGTAGAATAAGATAATATTTTAATGTAAAGCAATTACCAAAACAACAATTCTGACAGGATTAGTGTGCCAGGTTGCACCATTTGCGTAGCAAATAATTATACATTAAAGATTAAAGATTAGGGATTAAAGATTAGGGATTAGGGATTAAGGATGAATTAGCTGTCGAGTTGTTAAATCGTTGAGTTGATGAATTGATGAAAGACCTGACAGCGTTTCGTAAGCAAGCTGTAAATTAAACCTGTCAGCGTCTATATAGTAGTTCCTGGTTCTTAGTTCTTAGTTCCTGATCAAAAGTTAAAAGTTGAAAGTTGAAAGTCTTGGTTTCCTATTGCATATATCCTTACGAGTGGTACTATTACAAGCTCTTAGATCTTAGTTCTTAGCTCTTAGGCCATAATGTTTCAAATTGCAACATTTGCGCAGCAAATACCAATTCGTGTTAATGTGATGTAATTCACATTTATTCGTTGTTAAAATAATTCGTGATAATTCGTGAAATTAGTGGATAAAAGAATTCGTGATAATTAGTGTTAATTAGATGACAAAAAAAACATTGCGCAGCAATAAATAATCTGATGACTATTGGTGAGTTGTTAAATTGTCGAGTTGTTGAGTTGATGAAAGACCTGACAGCGTTTCGTAAGCAAGCTGTAAATTAAACCTGGCAGCGTCTATATAGTAGTTCCTGGTTCTTAGTTCTTAGCTCCTAGGCATTAGCATTAGGCCATAGTATTGCAGGTTGCAACATTTGCGCAGCAAATACCAATTCGTGTTAATTGGCTGTAGTTCATTTAAATTCGCATTCAAAATAATTCGTGATAATTCGTAAAATTAATAATCATGCATTTGCTTTTTAAGGTATTATTGAACCATCGTTTAGCGGATCAACACATTGCGCAGCAATCCTAATCCATTTAATCTGATTAATCTGCGAACTATCTTTAACCACAGAGAGCAAAGAGATATACACAGAGTTCATAGAGTGTTGTTAGCTTAGTACTTATCTCACAGAGTAAACAAAATTTCAGAATGAAAACTAAAATCCGTAAGGATTTGTCTTTGCGGGCTTAGCTTTAAGGAGTTTGAATCTTTATTTAAATAGTGAACTACGGCTTTGCGGGCTTTGCGAGAAAGAAAGTTTTTAGTTCTTAGCTCCTAGGCATTATGCCATAGCATTTCAGGTTGCACCATTTGCGTAGCAAATACCAATTTGTGGTAATTAATAATGTAATTTAATATTATAAGGTATTGTTGAACTCCTTCGTTTCCCTGACCAATATTAATTCGTGAAATTCGTTGCAATTCGATACAATTCGCATTTATAATAAAGAATTCGTTGAGTTGTTGAGTTGATGAAAGACCTGACAGCGTTTCGTAAGCAAGCTGTAAATTAAACCTGTCAGCGTCTATATAGTGTCAGCAAGAAAACTAAGGTTTTTCTCAAGTGCTTGAATGGAAAAATTCAATTTCAAGGCTTGGCCTTTTTGAAAATCAAGGAGTTTACTTTCGTAAATGACTGTTTTCAAAAAGGGCGTAACGAAGAAATTGGACTTTTCGGGCAAGCACTAATTAATAATCATGTATTTGCTTTTTAAGGTATTATTGAACCATCGTTTAGTGGATCAACCCATTGCCGAAGAAAGCTCTTAGTTGTTAGTTGCTTGCTCTTAGTACATTAATCTCAATACGCAGATTAGATTTATTCATATCAAATAGATTAAGCATATTTACAAAATTTGCCTATATGAATTGCAATAAAAAAAATGTAAACACTTACTTAGTGCCTGCAGGAAAACTATTATTTATTTGAAATACAACTAATTACGGTTGATAAAATGTTTGAATCTTTATGTGTATTTAGTTGTTATATTTATTTATAATACAGATATTCAGTGTGTTAAATAATTGAGATTCGATTATTTCAACAAAGGATATTAAGAAAATATAAATATGAGAAAGAGATTCGAACAACAATTGACAATAGGAAGCCTATTAATAAAAGATACACCAATTCCAACTGCAAAAAGAAGTGGTGCGTTGCCTGCTTTATGTGCTGCATTAAAAAAAATTTATGTTACTCCGGAATGGAACAATAAGATTTATGAAATATTAGAAAAAGAAATATTACCTAAAAATAATCATACAGGAAGAATAGGTATGGGACTTTGGGAAATATTTGTTTTATCACAAGTTCGTTTATGTCAAAACATTAGTTATGATGAGTTACATCATATTTCTAATTATGACTCAATGGTGCGTCAAATTATGGGTATAGAAACTATTCAAACATATCAAAAGCAAGAGTATGGATATCAACGTATAATTGATAATGTTGGTTTGATTGATAATGAAACAATAAAAAAACTCAATAATATTATTGTTGAATTTGGACACGAGGTGTTTAAAAAAAAAGAGGAGGAAGCATTACACTTAAAAACAGATAGCTTTGTTGTAGAAAGCAATGTTCATTTTCCAACAGATTATAATTTACTTTGGGATAGTGTACGTAAATGTATTGATATGATAATCAAATTACAATATAGGCACAATCTTCCTGGCTGGAGAAAAGTAAAGGATTGGCAACGTGATTTAAAAAATAAAATGAGAGCTTTAGGTAGGGCTAATTCTTCAGGAGGCAAAGGAAAACAAGAACGTGTAAAAATGAAAGCTCAAGAATATATTAAAAAAGCTAAAGCACTTTATCAGAAATTAGAAAATTCTAAGGACAAATACCCAAAAGATGACCTTATTAGTGTTGCTATAATTACTGAATTAGAACGTTTTATGCAATTACTTCGTAAGCATATTGATCTTCTTGAAAGAAGAGTTATTAAAGGGGAAAAGATTCCTCATGAAGAAAAATTGTTTTCTATTTTTGAGCAATATACAGAATGGATTACAAAAGGGAAATTGCGACCAAACGTTGAACTTGGTAAGAAAACAAATATTACCACTGACCAATATAATTTAATTCTTGATTATCAGGTTATGGATCATCAAGCAGATTCTGAAATTGTGCTGGAAGTAGCCGCAAGAATATTTACAAAATTTAAAGTAAAAAGTTGGTCATTCGATAAAGGATATTATCATAAAAACAATAAAGTGTCATTGTCTCAAAAAGTTGAAAACCTTGTACTTCCAAAAAAGGGCAAGTGTAACAAAGAAGAGTATGAAGAAGAGCATAAATCAATATTCAAGAAGTTTAGACATAAACATAGTGCAATAGAATCTAATGTTAACGAACTGGAACATAGAGGATTGGATAGGTGTCCTGATAAAGGATATGAACATTTTAAAAGATACGTTGGTCTTGCGATTACAGCCTTTAATTTGAAAAAAATAGGAGAACGACTGCTTGTAGATCTACGTCAGGAAATGAATGCCTCTGTAAAACAAGCGGCTTAATAATAGGTTTATACACATTTATTTACGCCATTGTAATGGAATTGTTATGCCCTAATTTAAAATATAGAATATCATAATATATTATACGTAAACAAACATAGCTATTCCAAAAAAAAATTGTTCTCTTTTCATTTTTTTTGGAGTGTCAAAATTTACGCAAAGTTATTTCGCTTCAAAAAACAGGGGTTTTCTTGCTGGAACTACTTAAATTATAATTAGTCTCAGAAAACGAGTATTTCATAAGTTTTTGACTGCAAAATATTGAAAATAAATATACATATAATGTAACCACATTACATTATATGTAATTTTATTATTATCTTTGTACATATCAGTCACTTAATAAATATGAGAGTAATATCATTTGCCAAGATTAAAGCCTATTTTACCAAATATGCCAATGCCAGGGTTAGTTTACAGGAGTGGAATCAAAAAACAAAAAAGGCAGATTGGGAAGATTTTACAGATATAAAAAAAACATTTAATTCTGTTGACAATGTTGGGAATGATAGATATGTATTTAATATAGGAGGCAATAATTATAGATTAGTTGCTCTAATTATATTTAAAATGAAAAAAGTGTTTGTGAGATGGATAGGAACTCATGCTGAATATGATAAATTAAAAGATATTGATAAACTATAAATATTGAGGTATGGAAAATATTATAACACATGAAGAATATGTGAAAGCTCAAATTAGGTTAGAAGAAATTATAAAACTTGATTTAGTTAGTAATGATACTCCTGAAGATGATCCATTGCTTCAAGAATTAGATAAAGTTTCTGATATTATTGAAGCTTATGAGGAAGAACATTACCCAATAGGCTTACCTAGTTTGATTGAAGTAATTGAATTGAGAATGTTTGAAATGAAACTTAAACAAAAGGATCTGGCAACTCTTTTAGGTACTTCTGCAACAAGAATAAGTGAATATCTTTCAGGTAAAAGAGAAATAACATTAAACATTGCAAAAGCTTTACGTAGTAAATTAAATATTGATAGTGATATTATATTACAATAGGCTTATCAAAAAAGTGTGCATACTTACTTACATTATAAAATGAATAGACCTAGTGACGAATTAATAAGTAAAGCTGCCGGTTAACCCATTGCGAAGCAATAAATAATCTAATGACTATTAGTGAGTTGTTAAATTGATGAATTAATTAAAGATTAGGGATGAATTAGCTGTCGAGTCGTTAATTCGTTGAGTTGTTGAGTTGATGAAAGACCTGACAGCGTTTCGTAAGCAAGCTGTAAATTAAACCTGTCAGCGTCTATATAGTAGTTCCTGGTTTTTAGTTCTTAGTTCTTAGTTTTTAGTTCTTAGTCAAAAGTTGAAAGTTTCGGTTTGCTGATATAGTTGGCACAGATTTGCAAAGTTACGAACTGAAGACTGTGGACTAAAAACTGCGGATTGATGACGACAAAAGTTTTGCTTATTAATACACGCCCTGAAGGGGCAACTCATTTCAGCCCAATGCAAAATAAAATGTAAGCCAACGGTAAAGTACGTCCAATTAAATTGAAAAAATAAGCTTTCTTTAAAAGTTTATTCAAAACATTCAAAGAACTTTAAAAGTTTTAAGAGATTTGTTGAGTCGGCTCTACAGTATTCGGTTTTAAATTATGAGGGAGAAGTTCAGCCAGGTCTTTACTGTAATCATTATCGTAATCATGCACATGGTTTAGAAAATAAACAAGCCAATCTCTGAAGTTGATATCACAAGCTTTACAACAGCCAAGCATGGAGTAAATAATGTACGATTAAAAGATTGTTTCAAAATATCTATTGCCACATCCATCTCCATTTCAATTCCAATGTGGTACGATTAAAAGATTGCATCAATAGCAAGTCAATCTGATATTAATGCGTTTCAATTCCAATGTGGTACGATTAAAAGATTTATATCGGCAAAAAACCCAAAGATTACATCTAGTTTCAATTCCAATGTGGTACGATTAAAAGTTTTTCCATTTACCTCTATTAAATGCCGGAACCTGGTTTCAATTCCAATGTGGTACGATTAAAAGCAATAAACTTGCATCACTACCATTAATTAAATCCGCGTTTCAATTCCAATGTGGTACGATTAAAAGAAAGTAGATCGTGAATTTAGGAAGTTTATCCGAAGTTTCAATTCCAATGTGGTACGATTAAAAGTTATTTCTGTATTACTCAACACTAATGCGTCAAGGTTTCAATTCCAATGTGGTACGATTAAAAGATTTGACTTATGTTGTAGAAGCGGACACAAGTGCAGTTTCAATTCCAATGTGGTACGATTAAAAGCTAAAATAGCTGCTTTAAATTCAGCATTTATTTCTTCCGTTTCAATTCCAATGTGGTACGATTAAAAGTTAATTACTCTAAAATTAGATGGTCGATATCAGTTGTTTCAATTCCAATGTGGTACGATTAAAAGCCTTTTCTGTAGTTTCAAAAAATTGGAAATTGATTGTTTCAATTCCAATGTGGTACGATTAAAAGTCCCAAAATGGTACAATATCATCATTAATATCATTGTTTCAATTCCAATGTGGTACGATTAAAAGAAAGTAGGCTATATTAAAATACAAGAGATGAGTCAGTTTCAATTCCAATGTGGTACGATTAAAAGTTACTACTACATTAAAGATAGTTTAGTTGCATCCGTTTCAATTCCAATGTGGTACGATTAAAAGCAGCAGCAGGGAAAACAGGAGCATTAGCTGGGAAGTTTCAATTCCAATGTGGTACGATTAAAAGGGAGAAAGCCGAATGAGTGTTGCAGGTATTGAGCGTGTTTCAATTCCAATGTGGTACGATTAAAAGGCATTAACAGACCATAGAGCACTAGTTAATGATTAGTTTCAATTCCAATGTGGTACGATTAAAAGGTTAAAAATGGTGAAGAAGCAGCCAATTCAATGTCTGAGTTTCAATTCCAATGTGGTACGATTAAAAGTATCACACTTTAAGAGTTGCTGTTTTTCTTCCTCCGTTTCAATTCCAATGTGGTACGATTAAAAGACAACAAGCGTTACCACATTTAGTAGGTTTGCGTAGTTTCAATTCCAATGTGGTACGATTAAAAGCTACCTGAACAGGAACGAAAAGTACTGAGACAAAAGTTTCAATTCCAATGTGGTACGATTAAAAGAAGTTGTCAATAATCCCGAAATTACCAGGTTATTGAAGTTTCAATTCCAATGTGGTACGATTAAAAGAATGGATGGGGTGGGAAAATGCTTTTCATTGTGAAGTTTCAATTCCAATGTGGTACGATTAAAAGACAATAGATCCTGTACCATCTCTCGACCATTCACAGTTTCAATTCCAATGTGGTACGATTAAAAGCTTTACCAAAGAAATGATCCCATGCTTCTTCTACTTTGTTTCAATTCCAATGTGGTACGATTAAAAGTCCTTTTTCTTTATCAAACAAAACAATTGAGTTGGTTGTTTCAATTCCAATGTGGTACGATTAAAAGCCCTGGTCCCCCAGAAAAGAGGGTTTTTATTTATGTTTCAATTCCAATGTGGTACGATTAAAAGAAACGTGGTGAATTGGTAATGTTCCAAGATCAAAGGTTTCAATTCCAATGTGGTACGATTAAAAGAAATATCAAAAGCTTATGAGCATTGGTTAAAGGTTCAGTTTCAATTCCAATGTGGTACGATTAAAAGCATCTAAACCTAAGCTTTCACTACACATTTTGCATGTTTCAATTCCAATGTGGTACGATTAAAAGGTTTTTAAAAACAAAAAAGCCTGATATTATAAAGCAGTTTCAATTCCAATGTGGTACGATTAAAAGAGGATAAAAAAATAATGCAATCTCCTAGTTGTAAGCCAGTTTCAATTCCAATGTGGTACGATTAAAAGTAATAATGTTGACATAAAACCTATCACAGAAGAAACGTTTCAATTCCAATGTGGTACGATTAAAAGATTATCAATTCTTTGTCTTACTATACCATTTAACAAGTTTCAATTCCAATGTGGTACGATTAAAAGTACCATTCGCAATATTACTTCAAGATGTACTAAAGTTTCAATTCCAATGTGGTACGATTAAAAGTTAGAAGCTTATTCAAGACGAATAAGACAATTATACTGTTTCAATTCCAATGTGGTACGATTAAAAGTTACATAACTTTAATCTATAATTCAAAACTAACAGCTAGTTTCAATTCCAATGTGGTACGATTAAAAGGCCGAGGTTGTAGGTCGTCGTTAAACCTTCTGACAGCGTTTCAATTCCAATGTGGTACGATTAAAAGTCATTTTGAAAGAAAGAATATGTGCTATATTTTTCGTTTCAATTCCAATGTGGTACGATTAAAAGAAGTTCAGGTAAACATTTCTTCCTTAGGTGGTAGTGGTTTCAATTCCAATGTGGTACGATTAAAAGCGGGCAAAAAGATTATATACCCTGCAATCTTTATAGGTTTCAATTCCAATGTGGTACGATTAAAAGTTTACTCTCCAGAAGATATTGCCATTAATATTGAAGTTTCAATTCCAATGTGGTACGATTAAAAGCTGCTAATCTGAAACCAGGTACATACTTTTTACCTTGGTTTCAATTCCAATGTGGTACGATTAAAAGCGGCTTCATTATTCTCAATGCACTTAGACACTCTTCGGTTTCAATTCCAATGTGGTACGATTAAAAGGCTCAACATGGTACGTTTTAAGCTTTTCTTTTTCTCCGTTTCAATTCCAATGTGGTACGATTAAAAGCCCCAATGCATGATAGTATGGTTGTGGTGTTTGAGTTTCAATTCCAATGTGGTACGATTAAAAGCTAAGTCTATTTGCAACCATTTCTTTTTTATCTTCGTTTCAATTCCAATGTGGTACGATTAAAAGAGATTTTATACCAATAGCTTCTTTTGCCATAGTAGTGTTTCAATTCCAATGTGGTACGATTAAAAGATGCGATTAATACAATTGAGGGGGTAATTAATAGAGTTTCAATTCCAATGTGGTACGATTAAAAGTTCGTCCTAAAAACCAAAACCAAACAGTTATTAACTTGTTTCAATTCCAATGTGGTACGATTAAAAGACCAAAACCATGCCCTGTGATAGTGTATTTTTTGTTGTTTCAATTCCAATGTGGTACGATTAAAAGCACAACCAGAGGGGTTAACACGTAATTTTTTACCTCGTTTCAATTCCAATGTGGTACGATTAAAAGTGTGAACTGGATTAAAGAGGACAAAAAACGTATTGCGGTTTCAATTCCAATGTGGTACGATTAAAAGTATTAACGAATACTGGAATCGAATAATGTCTAAACTGTTTCAATTCCAATGTGGTACGATTAAAAGAAAGAAACAATATTTAATTATTTGTATGTGCTATCAAGTTTCAATTCCAATGTGGTACGATTAAAAGTCCTTTTTGGAATAGTTCTTTTAATTGTTTTGAGGTGTTTCAATTCCAATGTGGTACGATTAAAAGTCTCTTGGTGCATTGGATGGTTGGCTAAAGAAGATGTTTCAATTCCAATGTGGTACGATTAAAAGAAAAGTCAAAAACTAAGAATCCAAATTACGAATGTGTTTCAATTCCAATGTGGTACGATTAAAAGTAATGACCGGCCAATATTTCCTGATGATAATAAAATATGTTTCAATTCCAATGTGGTACGATTAAAAGTGGTTAGCACACTGCTAAACTCATAAATAGCACCTGGTTTCAATTCCAATGTGGTACGATTAAAAGTAGAATTAACATCAATACAAAACTTTATTCAATGTAAAGTTTCAATTCCAATGTGGTACGATTAAAAGATATATTGCATCGCTTTTTCATCATCCATACCTCTGTTTCAATTCCAATGTGGTACGATTAAAAGTATTAGTGGTTTCTTATCGCTTCCTACTGAACCTAGTTTCAATTCCAATGTGGTACGATTAAAAGTTGTAAAAACTTACGACGTTGTTTTCCTGGTCGTCCGTTTCAATTCCAATGTGGTACGATTAAAAGCCTTTTTATTTGAATTTACGGCTGTTGTGTTAATCCGTTTCAATTCCAATGTGGTACGATTAAAAGAGGCGACAAAGTTACAACACGCGATAAACAAACACACGTTTCAATTCCAATGTGGTACGATTAAAAGTATCAGGGCATTATCAGGTATAAGGGCGAACCCTGTTAAGTTTCAATTCCAATGTGGTACGATTAAAAGGCCTTTAATTACTGGGAATATAAATATGATGTCGGGAGTTTCAATTCCAATGTGGTACGATTAAAAGTTTTGTTGTTGAAGTTACCGCAAGACCTAAAGCGGGTTTCAATTCCAATGTGGTACGATTAAAAGCAATTATCGCGTAATATTTGCGCTCTTTCTGCGACGTTTCAATTCCAATGTGGTACGATTAAAAGATATCCTTATTTTGCTTTAATAAATGAAATAAAAGATAGTTTCAATTCCAATGTGGTACGATTAAAAGTTAGCATTCCCTACAGATTTAGTTGGTATTGTTCCAGTTTCAATTCCAATGTGGTACGATTAAAAGTTTTGGTCAAATTGATGTACCTATCTATGATGCCAGTTTCAATTCCAATGTGGTACGATTAAAAGTCGCCACCTTTTCTGAATAACTCGTATAATTCCCCGTTTCAATTCCAATGTGGTACGATTAAAAGAGGGAACGGAACCAGGAACCGCGACACCAGGAACGTTTCAATTCCAATGTGGTACGATTAAAAGTGATAAAATGCACGGCCGTAGTGTTGTTTGTAACGGTGTTTCAATTCCAATGTGGTACGATTAAAAGTATCGTCACCTAAATATGTGTAAATGTTTTTTATGTTTCAATTCCAATGTGGTACGATTAAAAGTTTCGACGCTGCAATTCAGCCCGTTACAGTTCAAACAAGTTTCAATTCCAATGTGGTACGATTAAAAGTAACTTTATTATTCAGAGCCACAACTCCGGCGGATTTTGTTTCAATTCCAATGTGGTACGATTAAAAGATTCATCGGCGGTTAAACTATCAAAGCTTTTAATCTTGTTTCAATTCCAATGTGGTACGATTAAAAGTTCACTCTGTAGTACTTATGTACAATGCCGATGTTCGTTTCAATTCCAATGTGGTACGATTAAAAGTTACTTGCTCTTGCGTGTTACTTGCCTCTTTCCAGTTTCAATTCCAATGTGGTACGATTAAAAGTTTGTCCTTCAATTAAATTACCTTCTTCATCTAATGTGTTTCAATTCCAATGTGGTACGATTAAAAGAATATGCCGATTTATACAGTATTGCTGAACAGTAGTTTCAATTCCAATGTGGTACGATTAAAAGTCTGTTTTAAATAGCCTGCGTAATGCCTTTTTTAGTTTCAATTCCAATGTGGTACGATTAAAAGCAGGCTTTACTTGAACTGGAAGCCAGGTTTAAAAAGTTTCAATTCCAATGTGGTACGATTAAAAGTAACAATCGAATAGCTTAATGAATCTTCATACCTGGTTTCAATTCCAATGTGGTACGATTAAAAGAGGCAATGAAATTTTGGTTGACATACATGATATGGTTTCAATTCCAATGTGGTACGATTAAAAGAAGAACGATAACCTTGTGTTTATTGTTCCAGACAATAAGTTTCAATTCCAATGTGGTACGATTAAAAGCTTATAGCCTATTGTATTCAAATGGTAATGCGTTTCCCGTTTCAATTCCAATGTGGTACGATTAAAAGTGTAATACCTGAATGGGTTTTTAATCGTTTTGGCGTTTCAATTCCAATGTGGTACGATTAAAAGAACGTGCAACAATCATCAATGGTATTGATGAAATGTTTCAATTCCAATGTGGTACGATTAAAAGCAAAAGCAAATCCCCAGTACTTAAAAACGTTGGTCTGTTTCAATTCCAATGTGGTACGATTAAAAGTATAATTTCATTAGATTTAATAGTTTCAATTTTGCTTGTTTCAATTCCAATGTGGTACGATTAAAAGCCTCCTAAATTCTCATTTACTTTATTTCATAATATGTTTCAATTCCAATGTGGTACGATTAAAAGATTCAAAAAAGACACAAGATATAGCCATGTTCGGCAGTTTCAATTCCAATGTGGTACGATTAAAAGGGAGAAGATCATAACATGCCTAACGCAAGTGCTGATGGGTTTCAATTCCAATGTGGTACGATTAAAAGGCGTTACAAATATGTATAAAAATTACCTAAAACAGGGGCATCTATAAAACAAAATGCACACTATTAAGGTGATAAAAGTTGTCGATGTATAATCATATAAAAACACCTATAGTTCGACAAGTATATGTAAGTGTTTTAAAATCAGTATTTCAAAGTACGTAAAATTTAATTTCATCATCGTGAGTATAAAACTATTGCTTCAAAAACAGATGATCGACAAGTTTTTTGTTATAAAAAATTATCAGTATCTCCTCTTTCTTTACCTACAATTTCTTTGTCTAACCATTTATCATTTCGGGTTTTAAAAATAATTAAACTGTCGTTATCATCCATAAGCCCTTCGGCTTTTAATTTCAATTCCTTAAGTTTTACATCCGTTATTTCTCCTTCAAATACGGAGTTTTGTATCCAGGTTAAATAGCGTCGACATAGTTTTAACATTTTTCCTACACGCTTTTCTCCAATATCATACATTAAAATAATATACATGTTTTTTAGTTTGTGAACTAGTTAACTAATGAATTAGTGAGTTGGTGAGTTACTTTTTAAAATTTTCACCGACCTTCTTTCTTGTTTTCATTATAATCATTCATAAGCTTAGAGTTTTAGTTGGTGAGCTTTTTCACTATCTCACGACCTCACTATCTCACACATTATATTTACCACTTTGAATTACAGTCCATTCATGATGCTACTTTCAGCCTCACTATCTCACACATTATATTTACCACCACATTTTAAATGGTTTGTAAGGCTCTATCTCTAATATGTGTTTTATTATTTTGTAACATTCGAGCTTTATTAGATGTTTATAGCTTACAGAACGGTTTAATGTTCTGTGTTGAATGGTTTCTACCAAACGATTTTCAAATGCTTGTACAAAGATTTTCTTACCTTTAGGTTTCATGATAACTTTGTTAATGCCTGGTTCAAAGTCATTATCGGATAGCATCTTTTTATTGAGCAATTTAAAAACAACACGATCAACTAACAGGGGTTTGAATATTTCTGCCAAATCCAAAGAAAGTGAAAACCTTCTTTCTCCTGGTGTATGCAAAAATGAAATAACCGGATTTAACTGGGTTTGATGAATTGCTCTTAAACATTGACTATAGCACATCATATTACCAAATGATATAAGCGCATTTACCTCATTTTGAGGAGGACGCATGGTTCTTCCATTCATACTGAAATCATTAATAATCAACTCAAATGCCTCATAATAGGTTTTACGAATATTTCCTTCGTATCCCATTAGTTCTTCAATGGATTGTACATGAAGAAAGGACTGTTTATATTTTTCAATTGTCTCGATAATAGGAACTAAGTCTTTGCCTCGTTTATCATAGTACTTCAGGTTTTTAATCATATTATGAACTGCGCCTTCAAGAATAAGCCGCGCAAGTTCTATTCGCTTTTTTTTATTGTCGTGCAAACGCGCCTGAGCCATCAATACTTTTCCGCTTAGCAAAGATTCTCTTGGCATAAAAGAGCCGGTATAATTTTCGTAATAATCGAAAAAGTGCATGGGTATTTGTTGTTGACCCAGAAAATTATACATGGCAGAATTGGCATCTACAGCACCAAAGGCATAGAGCTCATCCACGTTTTCAACAGGGAGGTAACGCGGTTTCTGTTCGTGACCATCCTCATCGATTGCTGTAAATTTTAAAGTATTGTCTTTACGAGATAATCGACCTGGATTAAATAGGTAATAGGTTTTTTTCATTGTCTTGAACTATGATTTTATTGATTTTTAGATGACCTTTGATCCCTATTGGGTTTCATTACCCGTTTAAATTGTAAAGAGGGACTTCCAAAATTAATTAGCAAACCTATTTCCATTCCATATGCCTCAAGGTAGTTAATGGCCTGCGCAAGATGTACATCTTCAAGTTGAATAACTGCTTTAATTTCAAGCATTATTGTATCTTCAATAAAAAAATCAACACGGCGAGTACCAATATCACAATCTTTGTATTTTAACGACATTTCCTTTTCTCGTTCGAAGTGGATATTTCTTATATTTAATTCAATAGCTAAAGCCCGTTGATAAACAACTTCCTGGAATCCATTCCCCAATATTTTATGCACTTCCATAGCTGCCCCAATGATATTATGTGTTAGTTCTTGATATTTATACATTTTTACCATTATTAAATCAAATCATTGTATTCATTTAATCAGTCATTATCATAGTTCAGACTTCTTCCGTAGAGTAACAAAAATCATAGTAACTGCATTTTTTGCATTTGCTCATTGCAATTTTTACCGGGCATTTTTCGGAATGTATTATTGTTGTGATTTCTGTTTCCATCTCTTTTATTCGCTCTCGCTCTGGTTGTCCCATTAAAATTTCTTCTGTTTTTCTTTCTTTGGGATATTCAAGTAACCCGCTTACACCTTCAATACCTGCTTCTTCCAAACGAAAGATATAATACATGATCTGCCAAACATGTGATTCGTGTTCTTTTCTTGATTTTTTGATTTCATGAATGACTTTATTTTTAGAATCAAAGAAATCAATCTTTATTCCGTTGAGTTCTACCTCCTTATAACGCTCTGCTCGTTGAGGATAAGATGTTTCATGAATCATTTTACCTTCGTAAACCAAATCGCTGCTATGCTCCATATTTATAGAATGGGCAAAGAGCCATAGTTTACGGTGACAGACGAGGTAGTAGTTGAAATGAGTTCCGGTGATTTGCATGATTTAATTTTTGGACAGGATTAACGGGATTGACAGGTTTTCATTTTATTTACGTCGAGTAAGACAATTATAAGAAGATATCATTTTTAACATTTTGCATATCAAATCCGGTTTCCAATTTATAATTCTCCTCCCAATGAGAAAAGTATCGATAGCCATATTGTCCTTTTTCCTCATCAAGGGCACTACTTATTTCATTTATAATTTTCGGATATACAGAGATTGTAAAACGAGACATCAAACCTGTGAGCTTCTTCAATTCAATTTGATTCAATGTAAAATCAAATTGCTTATTGGTAATCAAATTAATGTATTGTTCGAATAGCTTTTCACCTGATATCTTTTTGGCTTCTGTTATTACGTTGATTCTTTTTAAATAGTCAATATCATCATCTGATGTGATGTCAATTTCTAAAGGAATATACAACTGTTCACTATTGTTGTCTTCAATTAGTTTGAATTCATTATTGATGTTTTTAAAATCGAGACGTTCAAAATTTTGAAGGTAAGCATCCAGCTTATCCCCATCTGCCCAATTAGGTTTCAAGGCATCTTCAAATACTTTCTCGTATAATTTATCAAAGGTTTTATTCCGTAGAATCTCTTTAAATCCAAAGTAAATCTCTTTATCTTTTTGCTGTTGTTCATATCGTTTATCCTTGCCATAGATGGTAACCGAACTGTCGCAATCAAAAAGAAACACTTTACAGTCATTTTTAGATGCATTACGGTTGATACGCCCGGCCAGTTGTTCATCACTATCAAGTAACGAACGGTCTTTGAAGCCTAAATCCATATCTATATCCACTCCGGCCTCAACAACCTGGGTAGAAACAACAAGAATCTTATCGTATTTATCTTCTTTTAGTTCGTTAATGATAATTTTTCGTTGTGGTTCAAGAATATCACCGGAGATAATAAATAGTTTATATCCTTTAAAATAGGTTTCGCTTGCGATACGAAAAAATTCAGATGCTGTGTTCTTGGTAATAAATTCAATTAAAAGGCGGGATTTGCCATGTTTATTGAAATACGCCTCACCTTCCTTTCCCATAAAGGATGCAAGGTTCATTAAATATGCTTCTTTTTTCTCTTTATCCGGACGTTTACCATTGAGTAATGAAAAGTCAAATTCAATGCGGCCTGCGAAATTATCATTTGTAAAATAATCATGTTTATTTGGGGTGAGGCTAACAAATTTCCCTTTTGCCGTTTCGCTTAATGCATCTATTTTGGGCAGTGTTGCCGACATGATAATAAACCGCATATTAAACAACGGGGCATAATTCTCTATAAAAAACAACAATTTATCCCAATGCTTCGGGTTATATGTTTGTAGCTCATCGATTACAACAATAGAATTACACAACCTGTGATGCATATAATTAACCTCTTTACTATTTCCTTTTAATATTTCAAAGAAACGCACATGTGATGTTACACAGAATTGATAATTAACAAACAGATTATCGAGATACAACCTTTTTTCACTGCCATATTGAGCATCATTCTCGGCCGCCAATGAGTGCTTCTCATGGAAACCTGCTTTTGAATGCAATTGAATTATTTCATCATTGGTTAACCCTATTGTGTCCTGAATGCCCTGAAAGGTTTGTGTAATTAGTGTAGTAAATGGGAAAACGTAAAATACTTTATTAAGGCTTTTGTCAATCGTCAAAAGTTCGGCAATACAAGCAAGTGAGAGGTTTGTTTTTCCTGCTCCGGTTGGGGCTTCGATATAATACCAGTTATTGTCCGGATTTCCTCGTAAAGTTGAAATAACCTCGGCATTTAGTTTTTGACGTAGGCGATTCAAGTTTTGTCTGTTTCGTTCCTTCAATAATGAGAATGGCATTGTATTATAGTGCTCAATATTTTCAACCAGCTCTCTATTGTAGGGTTGCAAAGAAGCAAAATTAGAAACTATTTGTTGTTTAAGGTTTTCGTCTAAAATTCCAAATTCATCTACCCGCATATCTGCCATATATTCGTTGGTAGCATAATAATCGCAAGCCGTAAGAAGGGAGTAACTTAGCTTGAGAAGGGAGAAAAAGATAAAATTTATTTTTGAAGGTTTCTTCTCTTGAACTTCCTTCATTATATCTTCCAAACATTCAAAAAAACTAATACTTACATCTTCTTCTAAATTAATACTGTAATGTTTAATAAATAAATATGCCTCTGCTAAAATCTCATTTCCAAATTCTTTTTCAAAACTTAAAAAAGATGCATGATGCTTACTTATTGGAAAACTCATTAGAAGAACAAAAAAATATAAAAGACTTTTATGCTCTTCTACTATTGTTTCATCTTTTAATATTTTATCAAAGTAGAAATTCGAAAATATGAAGCTACCTAAAAAAGAATGGTAATATTTTTGAATCAGTTTTTCATTTTCAAATAAAGCATTGTGCATTCTATCCACCTGAAAATTAGGGTTTATCTTTCCTAAATCATGTAAGATAATACTATCAAAGAAAATTGATTTACAATAGTTCTTTTCATTGCCACCAGAAATATTGAGCAATAGAAATAATGAATCTATCGCATTTTCAACAATAGATTCAATATTCTGACTTTTATTAATCTTTGATAAATATTCTGAAACGAGTATAGAGTGTTCTTTCAAACTCTCATCATCTTTTTTATCAGAGATATGAGCAAGATATTTATCATCTATAACATCAAATATTCTAATACTATTCTGCCTGATTTCATCAAAAGAGTTGAATGACATTATTTTCCGTTTTTATTAACTGAAAAGAATCGGAAGGGAAATATTCTTCTTTCAATTCATGATTGGTAAAAGCAAATGGTTGATATTCATATTGAAAAAGAGGAGCACCTAAATATGAGTGCGGTAAATTTTCAAAATACATATAAGGCAGATTGTTATAATCTTTACGTTTTCCAGGAACAAAACGAGGTTTCTTTTTACCATCCTTAACCGATTCTTCTTTTACAAACAAAGAACTAATAAAAAAATCACCCTCAGCCTTAAACTCCATATATTCTAGCACTCTGGCATTATCCCACCAAAGTGAACATTCATTTTTTCCGAGGTAAGGAACATATTCCGCTTTATAAGAAAGAATGTTATCATAGAGTAATTTTTCATTTTCTTCCTCTATATTAAGCAGTACATAACATCTAAAAGCGGGTGCAATAAGGGTTTGCTCCGAAACCATTAGATTCCCACCGGCTTCTTCACTTGCCATGCCCGTGCCATTATTATACTTGATGATAGTTTTCGTAAAATTCCCGTTTTGATGGTATTTGACACCGGTAATTTCATCTTCAAGTGGCATAATGCTCACTTGAAGATTTTTATAAATTTCATAGTACTCCGGCAATTCCCCATTTTTAAAGAATCCTTTTTTACCTGCAATAGCTCCAAATATACCAAGCAATGCAGGTTTATGAAGCATATTAAAAGTAAGGTAAACAGGCTCATTAGTGTCGGGCTTTTTAAGCATGCCGAAATCAGCTTTTATATCGAATGATATTAGTGTGTTCATTTATTAAATGTTTATAGGTTTAATAAATTCCAATTATCATCTATATTATTCAACGTCATCGAATTTTTGTTATATGCTATTTCAACACTTTCAATTTCCTTTGCTACTTCTGCCAGTTTAGTTTTTAAAGGTTCACAATCCAATATTACTTTGCCATCTTCTTTTTCGGGATTCATTTTAACTAATTGCGTAAGGTTTGGAAGTACAAGTTTTGAACCTTCTTTAAGTGTAATCCAAATAAGTGCTTCGTTCTCAGAACCAGCTTTCGAAGCAGAATCGTACCATGTAACTCCACGGCTCATAGCTTCTTTTACTTTTGTGATGTCTCCATCTGTAAGATTTAGTGTTCCCTCTCCTGCATGAGCAACTACATCTTGCAAATTCTTAGGATTTACTGAAAAATGGTGCAAGTAATGTCCTTCCTGTAGTTTTGCTTGGCGACCAAGAGTAGTTGCTTGATTATCCTCCTCATCACCTACTTCATTCTTCTTTTTATTAGGACTAGCATAAGGAGACATAATTTGTTCCGAAAAAATGTTATTCTCTGACCAAATATTTACACCATGGTTTATTTGAACTGGACCATGAATAGATATATTCTTTTCTTTAATTCCTTCACCTTTGGGAGCAAAGGTGATTCCAAACAACCTAATATCTATTGCTGAAAGAAGGTTTTTGACAATTGAGGCTTTATCTTCGTTTTTCACTTCTTTATTAAACATTTCTTCATACGCTTTATCAAGTGTTAAGGGTACAAAATCTTGATTCAAGACTTTAAAGGCAAATATCTTTTCCTTGTCATAAACATTTTTCAAATAGTTTTTTACGGCATACTTAAATGCTTTATCTGTAGCGTATACAGTCCCGTCAGGTAAAGTACGAGGTTGACCACTAAAATCTGCATTGTAATTTGAGTTAATAGCTTTTACTATTGCCGCTCCGAAAATTCTTTTATTGTATGTCATGATTATTTTATTTTTTAGAGTCCGAATAAAGTTGATTATCTGCAAAGAAACCTGCTAAAAAATTAGGCATTAGTTTTTTTAATGGCATAATGGACTTCTCCTTATAATCAAAATCCAAAACCCAGGCATATGGACGCTTGAAATTATTGGAGAAATTCTCGTGTTTATACATGTCAAATATTCTAACTATTGCATCTAAAAGATCACTGTAGTTTGTTTTTTGAAGAAATGGTTCAAGCCTGTTGAAACTTTTATCACCCGACTTACTTTTATCAAGGATGTAATAAAGAACCTGTCCCGCAGTAAAGGCAAATTCTTGTTCATTGAATTCCAATTCGTCAAATGAGCCTTCAATTATTTGGCGAATCATCTCTTTGTGTTTTTTTACGTTTGTTGCCATATTTTCTCTATTTTGATTTTGACTAAAATGTATATATAGACTGAACCAAATGTTTAGTTTTTCTTTAATTGCATATCCTCGAGTATGTCTACCGTTATTAAATTCATCAATCCTAATATCTTCAAGTATTGAAATACTCATAATCCTATCAAACATTGCACAGGTGATGCTTTGCTGGCGGGATTTATAAATGTAATCGTAGATTGCTTTTCGATATTGATAAGTAAGTCCTTTTACTACTTCAGAAATAAACCAACCTTTTGGAGGTTCTACTTTGTCTGAAAAATAATGTTCTTTTATAATTCCTCTTGAAAAACCAGAATTCTTACTTATTTGATAAAATATTTTATCACTTAAAAGTTGTTCTAATTGAAATCTATTAGAAATCAACATTGATGGTAATAGTTCCTTTCCTTTATCAACTAATTCAAAAATATTTTCCAGTTCTATTTTTAATGAATATTCATAAACTGGAATAAAATCAATATCAACAACTTGAGATTTATCTTTTCTTGAATCAAAAAATATGAGATAATAATTTTGAAGTTTTTCTAATGAATGATTTGTGAAAATATATTTTAATAGCTCTGCATACTTATATGGTTCTCCATCTTTGTGTATTCTCACAACATCTTTATTAATTTCATCCTTATCAACAAAAATAGGGCATGGGTTTGGTAATATTTTATTTGCTTTTTTTAATTGAAAAAACTTATAAATAGCTGTTGCTTCATTTCCGTCAACTTTATGGTTCAATTCAAAACAGGCAGTTTTATGTCTTAAAAATATCTTACTATCAGCATTTCCAATATTTAAATCGTTACTAATTCCATAGATTTCGCCTTCTTTTAAATCATTTAGAAATACTTTTTGTGATAAATATCTATTATAAAAAAGATTGTAATCATCTATTTCAGGCTCTTCCATAAAAAAATAAAAAACAAATGGATTACCAATCTTTTTACCTTTTCCTTGTACATTAAGAGTGTACTCCCAATTATTTTTTACTTTTTCTAAAGAGCCATTTGACTTAAAATAGTCCATCATCTGATTTTCTACAAAATCTTTGAATTGAACACTCCAGGCTTCCTGCTTGTTAAGCCCCTCTCTTTCAAAGTCAATATATCCTGATATTGCCTTGAAGTATGCTTCTATTGCGGATTCTTGTTTTTTTCTTCTTTCCTCTTCATTTTCTGTGCTATTAGGCTTTAGACCTTTACCCGATATTGAAATAGCAAAAGGACTACCTATATCAATGAATATTTTTTCTCTTGCATTCATTGTTTTGCGAGATATCATTTTTGAATAAGAATACCGCAATAAATATTCATCGAACAACCAATTACGTTCAGAATTCTTTTTTACCAATAATGTTTTTTCTTCATTAATTTCAAGTTGCCCGTTTATATTTTTTAAAAACATATACAGCCCCTCTTTCAATTGAAGATTTTTACTGAAGGTTTCTTCGGGCAATGCTTTTGTAAATTGTACTATTTCTTTTATCATAGTTGTATATTTTTTTATCTCTTTACCAGTTCACAACACCCAAATCCCATTGCATTTGCAGCACCAAATCCAGCATTTAACCCTATTTCAATTAATTCTGTTGGAGCTGTTAGTTCAAAGTTGAATTTAAAAGCACGTATTTCTGTTTGCTCTTTTTTAAAAGCTTTAATGGTTTGTTTAGTAGATTTAGGATTGTCTTGCAAGGTTTTAAAAGATATATCTTTACTATTGATTGCAGCAGGCTCTTGATTAGAAGCATTGCAATAGGCAAAATATTTATCAACCAGATTATTTACAAAAATTTGCTCGTACTCAGGATGCATAGGAGAAATATGTTTTGGATATTTTTCTTCGGCATCAGTTTTTGCAAGAAACAAGGGTGATAACCATTTAAAACTTAGAGTTTCTTCTTTACTGATATTTTGTTTGATTGCTTCAATGTTTTGAACCCGCATTTTTACCTGGCTTATTTCATCACCTATCTTAACAGTTTGATTCATGAACAATCCAGAAACGAATGTTTGTATTTGTTCGGGTAACATAAAGGCTATGACCATTGATACAGAAGTGGGCCATATCTTAATTCGGTCACCAATAATTTTCCATTTCCCTTGCGGTATCTGTAAATCAGAAAAAGTAAAGAGTTTAAATTGCTTTCCGGTTTCCAGCTGATAACCTTGTTCATGAAGCAATTTGGTAAACTCCTGATTCGCCAAGTTTAGTGTTCTATATATCCAGGAACTAAAAGGATATTTGTAATTAATGGGTAATAATTGGGGTTTACTCTCTAATTGGAATGTTATTTTGAATCGCATATAATAATATTAATTACTCGCCAGGAGTCCTTTAACCTTAAAGGACAGAAAGTATAAATTAGGTTTTATTTTTTCATAAATATAATAATTACACTTTATAATTTTAGAACTATATTGGTAATATATTTGTTTGACCAGTTAAAATCAGCACTTAACAAATGAAGAAAAGGATATTAAAAATAGTAAAACGGGTTACCATGCTACTGCTATTCTTAATCCTATTTATATTGTTTTTACTACAATTATCACCGGTTCAAAATTTGATAAAAAATCAGGCACTTACTTTGGTTAATCAACAACTGGAAGTGCCTTTATCCATTGATAAAATCAAGGTTTCGTTTTTTGATGATATTAAAATCAAAAAGGCTCTGTGGGGAATACCCAATAAAGATACTTTAGTATATATAAAAGAGTTATCCATTGATATTCAGTTAATGGATCTTTTCTATCATAAAATACATATTGAAGATGTTTTTCTGGATGGACTGAAAGCTTATATTTTAAAATCTTCAACAGATGGTTTATTAAATGTAACCCATGCTGTTCATATAAAAACAGATACCTCAAAAGTTGATACTACAAAGACTTCAGGAACTATGGAAATTGCGCTGGATCGTTTGGTATTAACCAATATGTATATGATATATCATAACGAGGTTGACAGCAGTAAGATTTCAACACAATTAAAGAAGTTTGATTTACGGATGAATGATTTTAACATTCAAAAAAACAGTTATAGTATAAACTCACTAAAAATTGATGGATTAAGTTTTACCCGCAATTTATATAAAACAAAATCACCCGATAAAATTGATTTGTCAGCACAAAAAATAAAGCTACAGCATTTTAATATTGCAAAAACAGATGTATCTGTGCAAACTTCGGGAGTAAAAGAAGATAAAAAACAGGAGAGCAAGTTTTTTTCATTTAAAGATGTAGGTTGGGATATTGTATTGCAACAGTTTAACCTTAATCAAGGTTCTTTTTATCATTACGGTTCTGCTCCCAAAGACAAGCCATTAGCAGAGCCTATGAACATAGATAGCTTGCAACTACAAATTAAAGATCTGATTTTGGACAGCACTCATCTGGAGGCCAGATTACCCGGGCTGATGATGAGGTACAATAAAAAAATCCTTCTTCAGCATTTATCTACAAGCTTATGGATCGATGAAAGAAAAGCCCTGCTTAATCAGTTGAAATTTGAAACCCCAAAGAGTGTGGCTAAACTGGATGCAAGTGTTAAATATGATTCTTTCCTGCAATTAAGTGAAGCTATAAACAAAGTTGAGCTTAACCTGAAACTGGACTCCAGGTTAAATAGTTCGGATATATTTAAGGTAATACAGGAGCCAATACAACTAAAAAAGGATGCCGAATTTAATCTCCAGACACACGTTTCCGGCAATCTGTCTAAACTGAAACTAAATAAACTAAAAGGCAATCTTAAGGATGCCTTGTTATTTGATATCACTGGCGAAGTAACTAGCTTACAAAATATTGACAAACTCGAAGGAGGTGTTTTAGTAAAAACGCTTCAGTTAAACACAAACAAATTGTTGTCTTTTGTTCCGGATTCATTAATTCCAAATTCAATAGCTTTTCCGGATACAATTCAGGTAAAAGGAAAGTTGTTGGGTAATAAGGATGTATTGTCTTCCGATTTTCATATCAAAAGTTCAGCAGGAAATATGGATGCCATCTTAAAACTTAATATGGATTCAATTGATGGCAAAGAATTTTATTTTGCAGATTTTAATGTAGCTGATTTAAATTTAGGTTATCTGCTGCAAAAAGAAGATACCTTACAAATGATTACAATGGATGGATTTATAGAGGGGGCAAGCTCACGGTTTAAAGATCCTTCATTAAATATGAATCTTAATCTTAACAGTCTGGGATTATTAAATTACAGGTATACCAACATTCTGGTTAAAGGCAGGTATTCTGATAAATACTTCAATGGAAACGTGGAGGCCAACGATGAGAACCTGGCTTTTAAATTTGGTGGAGAACTCAATCTGAAAGACTCCATTCCATCAGTCCGGGCAAAATTAAATATAAATCAAGCCAACTTAAGGGCTTTAAATATAATGAGTGATTCTACGTCTTTAAGAGGTAATATTTACGTTTCTGCATCAGGAGCCAAATGGAATAACCTTAAAGGAAAAGTCGCTTTAAATCAGATTCAGTATCATACATCAGAGCTAAAGTTTGCTATGGATAGTGTAAAATTGAATTTACATCAGATGACAGATTCATCCTTTTACAGTTTAAGACTGCATCAAATCTATAGTCAGGATACATTATTATTAAAAGAAGTTGATCTTGATGCACAACTACAAGGAACAAAAGCCATATTGAACTACGAGATAGCTTCAGAAAATAAGGATAAACTAAAAACAAAAAAGGTTTTAGTTAAAGGTGATGGGATGTTTCAGCTACAAAATGACACAATGTTGCTGAATACAGATTTGCGCTGGTACCAGAATATTTTACATACCCCATTAAAATTAAATATTGATGTTTCGCAGGTTAAAAATGAGAATATGAATATTTTCAATATAAAAGCCTCGGGCGACCAGATTAACATAAGCGGATATGCAAAACTAAACTCTAATGCCGACACCAATAATATAGCCGCATCTGTTAATATAGATTCCCTTGATTTTAGTTTGGTAGAACCATTGACACATCAATATTTAAATAAGCTTGAAGGACATTTATCGGGTAAGGTTGATATTGTTGGAAATCGAAATCAACCAGATATTAATGGCTTTATTATATTTGAGAATACCACATTTAATCCAACAGCAACAAATACTGACTTTAGCATTGATGATGGTAAAATAAAAGTGAGCAACAACCTGATTAAGTTTGATCATATAAAAATTCAGGATGAGGAAAAGAATGAAGCTTTTATTGATGGAACGATCAATTTTAAAGAGTTATCCAATCCCGAATTTGATATTAAAATGAATGCTGAACAGTTTTTACTCCTGAATAAACCAGAAAGTTCGCAAGGTAATTATTATGGTAAAGTGATTGCTGATTTGAACGCTATAGTTACCGGTAATACCTTGCAACCCAACATCATTTTAACAAGCGCATTTAATAAAAAATCAAATTTTACTTATGTGGTTACGTCCTCAGAACCCAAGGCTGCAACCCAGGATGATGTGGTTGTATTTATAAAAGATAGTACCACTTTGGCATTGGAGGATACAACCTCAATTGATTTGATGGCTGTGGACATGAAAGGTATGAAGGCAACAACTAATATTAGTATCACCGATAAGATGGATGTTACTTTGGTAACAGATCCTGCTTCAAACGAAAAATTGAATATCGTGGGCAGTGGTGACTTAAGCTTATCTATTGATCCATCAGGAAATCAAACACTAACCGGACAATACAATATTAAAAAAGGGTCCTATACCCTTCGTTTATATGATGTCATTAAGCGTGATTTTTCTATCAAAGAAGGTAGTTCGTTATCCTGGTATGGCGATGTTATGAATGCTGATGCCAATATATCAGCCATCTATAAAGTAAGAACAAGTGCATTGTCGTTAATGAGTTTAACTCAAGGACAATTAAGTGAGAGTGAAACATCATCATACAATACTACGATTAATGTAGAAGTGGTGATGAATCTTTCCGGAAACTTACTGTCGCCGGATATTGATTTTGATATTGTTTTGGCAGATAACAAGGTTAACAGTAACATTGAAGCTGCCATAAGCCAACTTAGCAATGATGAGTCAGAGTTAAACAAACAGGTATTTTCATTATTGATCTTAAACCGTTTTTCAGGTAATAAAGCTTCCGCAACAACTGCTGTAACATACGAAATTGAAAATACAGCACGACAAAGTCTGAGTAAACTGTTAGCTCAGCAATTGAATCGCTTCTCAAATCAATATCTGAAAGGTGTTGATGTTTCTTTCGATATAGACTCCTACAATCAGGTTGTTGAAAATCAAACATCCACACGCACAGATGTGAGCGTGGATGTATCGCAAAACTTATTTAATGATCGTTTAAAACTGACTGTGGGAGGTAATGTTGCTGTTGAGGAAAACAAGCAAAAGAGCAGTTCATCGTCGAGTGATTTAACCGGAGACTTTGAACTGGAATATAAGATTAGCAAGGATGGAACCTATAGGCTTAAGGCCTTCAATAAAACAGAATATGAGGATGAGTTAAATGGGGATGTCACCAAAACAGGTTTATCTTTTATGTTTATAAAAGATTTTACTCGTTTCAGCGATTTATTTAAAAAACACAAAAAGAAAAAGTCAGATGCAGTGGTTAATAAAGAATAAACAAGTCTTTTTGTGGTCGCTGATATTTCTTCTTTATGGATGCAGTACCACCAAAAGGCTTGGTGAAAATCAGTTTTTATATAAAGGTGATAAAATAGTTGTTGAAAACTCAAAAGAACTGGAGTTCAAGCCCAATACGGATGAGTTGAATCAGTATATTATTCCTGAGCCAAACAGGAAATTTTTAAAGCTGCTTCCCTTGAAGTTATGGTTTTACAATCTGGCCGGAGACAGCATTCCCCCAAAAGGCTTTAGAAACTGGATGAAGAACAAACTGGGCGAGCCCCCGGTTATTTTTAAGTCCTATTATATCGAAACCTCAAAAAAAGAAATGAGCCGTTCTTTAAACAACCAGGGCTTCTTTAAACATCATATACAAGAAGAATTGCACAAGAAAAGAAAAAAGGTCAGGGTAACATATCGACTAAAGGTAGAAGAACCTCATATTGTTGATACATTAATCTATCCTGAGGTCACAAATAGTTTAACAAAATTTATAGATAGAGCAAAAGACAATAGTATCATTAAGCCAGGAGCTGTATATAATTTAGAATTATTAAAATCCGAGCGTAATCGTTTGGTTTCTATACTTAAAAACAATGGTTTTTTCTTTGTATCTCCAAGGTATTTGCTGTTTAAAGCAGATACTTTAAAAACACAGGATAAACACATTGAGTTGGTTTTGGATACTAAAGAGGCTATGCCATTGGATGCAACTCAACAGTATTATATAAATAAAGTATTTGTTTATCATGATTACAATGACAATAAACAAGAGCAATACGACACTTTAGCAACAAATAATCTAATACATATCATTATAAAAGAACCTATTGTAAAATATAAAGTATTATCACGCTCCGTGTTTTTTAAAACCGGAGATTTATATAAAGAAGATAATTATAGATTGACGCTTCAGAAACTAACAAACCTGAATGTTTTTAAGTTTGTAAATATTAAAATAGAAAAAGACACAACGATATCTAATGTCAATCAACTAAATGTAAATATATTTTTACATAGTGCCTTGCCAAAATCTTTAAGTGCTGAAGTTGAGGCTGTATCTAAGTCTAATGATTACGTAGGTCCAGGATTAACAATAAGTTACCAGGAGCGTAATTTATATCAGAGTGCCAGTTCGCTTCAGTTTAATATATCCTCGACCTACGAAACTCAATTGACCAGATCAAATAGTAATATCAGCTCTTTTGAAATAGGAACCGATGCTGTAGTAACAATACCCAAATTATTACTTCCTTTTGTAGATTCAAATCGATGGGGAAGCAAAAAATTTCGACCCGAAACCAGTATCACTGCTGGTTACAGTTATTCAGGCATGACAGATATCTTTGATTTAAATAGTCTTGACCTATCTTTTGGTTACAATTGGCGGGAAACAAAAACAAAAAGTCATGAACTGGATCTTATTTCTCTGAATTATACACATATTAAAACCAAATCCGATTGGTCAGATATTTATAATTATATTGATGAGAGTTTGCAGGAACAGTTTATCCTGGGATTGAAATATACTTTTACCTATAACGATCAGAGTTATAAAAACAAATTTATAAATACTTATTTTAGTGGATACTCTGAATTTGCAGGAAATACTTTATCCTTAATTCAATCCACTTTTAATGCGGGTAAGCAATATAAAAATCAACCATCAGAGGTGTTTGGAACAGCCTATTCTCAGTATGCAAAATTTTATGGAGACATGAGATTGTATCACTCTTTTTCAAAAAAAAGCAAACTGGCAGGACGAATAGCTGCAGGTTTGGCAATTCCTTATGGCAATTCGGATTTAATGCCTTATAACAAACAGTTTTATACCGGTGGAGCAAATAGTTTAAGAGCTTTCCCCTCCAGATCTGTTGGACCCGGAGCTTATTTACCTCCCGACAGTCTGCAAAACACCTTAGGCCTTGAACAGGCTGGAGATATCAAACTCGAAGCAAACCTTGAATACCGTTTTGATTTAATAAGCTATTTAAAGGGAGCTCTGTTTGTTGATGCTGGTAATGTTTGGTTATTACATAAAAATGAAGAGTTGGAAGGAGGAGAATTTAGGTTTTCTGATTTTACCAATCAAATTGCAGTAGGAACAGGATTTGGATTACGACTCGATGCATCCTTTTTTGTGCTTCGTTTGGATATTGCTTTTCCTTTACGCAATCCATACTCAACAAATGGCAATTATTGGTTGATGGATCAAATTAACCTGGGAAGCTCTCGGTGGAGAAAAGATAATTTAGTATTTAATATTGCTTTTGGATATCCTTTCTAGCCTGATGTATTCATAAATTTTCGTTATGAGAGCATCAAAAGCAAAGAGAAAAAGTGAAGTGGAGATTTTCAGTTTGCAGGAATAGTGAACTATTTTGAAAACTTAAAATCGAGCATTTGCTTTTTATCAAAGGTTTTGAGGCTTGCAATAGAATAATTTATGAATAGTTCAGGCTAGTAGAATTTTTATTCAATCATAATATATTTATTTTTGAGGCGATGTATATTAAATTAAAAACAACTTATTTGATCTTAGTTATTGTTTGGACAGGATTACTCTCTTCCTGTAAACAGGCTGAGAAGCATTCTTACTCTTTTTATCACTGGAAATCCAAGGCACAAAATATCTTTTCTGAGGGAGGTATAAAAACTTCTGACATACATAAAATATATATGCATTATTTTGATGTTACTCAAATAAATACCCCTGACCGTTGGGATGATGGCATTTATCCTGTATATCCTTTAACCAGGGTTGATTCCGTGTACAAAAACTTTGAAATAGTTCCCGTGGTATTTATAGTAAATAAAGTTTTGGAGGATGCAAATATTGACCATATAGCTGATAAAATTCACAAATTAGTGGATGAAATCAGCAAACATCATTTTGGCAAAATGATAAACGAGCTACAAATTGATTGCGATTGGAATACTTCTACCCGTTACAATTTTTTCAAGTTATTACAATCATTAAAAAAACACTATCAACTAAGTTGCACAATACGTCTTCATCAGGTTAAATATAAATCTAAAACAGGATTACCACCTGTTGACAAAGGTGTTTTAATGCTGTATAATGTTGGTGATCTATCTGACTTTTCATCCAATTCTATATTAACACAAAAGATAGTTGCTCAATATATCAACAAAGATACAGATTACCCCATTCCATTGGATGTAGCACTTCCGTTGTTTTCGCAAACTGTACTAAAGAACAAAGACGGCGAGATAAAAATCATCAAAGGAACAAACCAACAGCTGTTTAAAAACGACAATATACATTTTGAATCACTCCATTCACGGGTATACAAAGTGGCTAAAGATACTTTATACAAGGGTTTTTATTTGTCGGTAGATGATCAGGTAAAACTGGAAGAGTCGAATCCTGAAGAGATTATAAAATCTTTTTGCGAAATAAACAATAGTAATATTAATATAGGAGAGGTGATATTTTATCATTTAGATTCATCTTTCGTAACACAGAATTCTGTCGATGAAATCATCAGTCATTTATAAATTTTATCAAACAAGCATATCCCCTATGAAGTCAGTAATAATCATTTTTTTCATTGTATCAGGTTTAAACCTAACATCAAAAGCCTGCGGTTGGGATCCATACTATTCTTACAGTTATCATTTGTTTAATCAACACTATATCCAGTCAAAGGGATATGATGCATTTTTTAAAGAAGAACTATATAGCAGTTGGGCTTATGAACATTCAGAACCTGTTATTAGTAAAAATATTGAACTGTGGAACAATATATTACCGGGATGGACAGCAGAGGAAATAACTCAAGCTTTAACCAATGATACCATTGCAGTTTTTGAACAACTCTGGTCTGGCAAAAAAGAGGAAACCAACAAAGAGGTTTACGATTATATGGTATACGCAAGAACCTGTAGTGAGCAACACCAAAATCGAAAGCATAGATCCTGGTCGTACAATGATATGGTAAAAAATGAGGTGGTTGATTTAAGTGAATTGATTGCTCAGGGAGTTCAGGCTTTTAATGCTTCTTCCATTCCGCAGTTGAAATTAAGATATGCTTACCAGGTAATTCGTAATTATCATTACTCAAAAAGATATCAGGAGGCGATACAATTCTTTAATCAGTTTATAAAAGATCAATTTGATAAAACCGAGATTTATTACTACGTACAGGATCAGGTTGCTGGTTGCTATTTTTCACTGAAAGATTATGAAAAGGCAGCTTATATGTTTTTGCAGGTGTTTAGTAAAAGTTATGATAGAAAAATATCCTCATATACCAGCTATAAATTTTGTACAGACAAAGATGCTGAAGGGAAGCAGTATTTTTCTGACTCTGAGGATCAGGCTACTTATCTGACTTTGAAATCCATCAGAGGCTATTCTGATCAAATGCAATACCTGCAGGAAATGGCAAAGGTTGCTCCACAGGATGAAAAGCTTGAATTGATGTTTGTAAGAGATCTGTATGATATAGAAGATCGGGTTTTTCCTCGTAGAATAGGTATGTCATCCGATAGATTACTGTGTGGTGAGGAGAAAAACTTATGTTGGGATGAAATTAAAGTATTATCGGAGATTAGTGCCAACCAGGAAAAAGTTTGTAAACCTGAGCGTAAAGATTTCTGGATATTATGCTCTTCTTACTTAGGTTTTTTGAATGGAGACTTCAATACGGCAAACCTTAAATTAAATGAAATACAATCTTACTCTAAATATGCGTTATTAGGTAATCAGCTGAAATCGCTTTACAAAGTATTTGCATGGAATTCTATTGGTGCAGAACAAGAGGTTGAGCTTACAAAGCTTATGACTAGCAATGATATGACAGAGGATAATAAAGAACTCATAAAAGAATATGTTGGACATCTTTTGTATCATCAAGGTAAGTTGGCGCAAAGTTTTCTTGTTCATAATAATATTCTGGAAATTAAAAATACAGGCTCCTTAACATTGCTACAACAACTAAAAGAGTTTATTCTTCAACCCCAAAAATCTTCTTTTGAAAAATATTTGTTTGAGCAAAACATCAAAGAGCAGGCCGCTTTAATGAAACCTGTTGAATTTATTGAGTACCAAATAGGAATGTATTATTTAAACCAGGCTGATCCTCAAACAGCTTTAACGCATTTTAATGCTGGCAAAGATTATTCAACAGGTACAGAAATAGAACGTTTAATCCCGGCCAAAGTATTTAGTAATAACATTGTTGAGTGCTTTGATTGTAACGATGTACTGATGGAAGATTCAGTATATTTAGCTTCAGTTTTTTCATTTATAAAACCCCGGCTTACTAAAAATGAATTGGCAATTACTTTGTTAAAGCTCGATTCTTTAAGTCATGATGAAAAAACCTGGAAAAGAAAGCTGGCAAATTATTTATTAGGCAATTATTATTTTAATGTGTCAAATACAGGTTATTACAGAGGTGTTCTTCAGGATAAACCGAACTGCTGCAATTCATATTATTTTGCTTGGTCTGAAAAACAAATTGCTGAAAGAAATAAAAAAATAGAGGAGCAGGTAGGATATAATTTATGCGATGTGGCTTATGGCAAAAGAACCTATTATCCTTTGGCCAACAAGGCCTATCAATACTATCGAAACACTATTGCTTTATCAACAGATAAAGAGTTAAATGCCCGTTGTTTATATATGATGGCTAAATGCGAACTGAATAGCCTGTATAATCACAAAGAACATTTTTCGTATTGGGGATACGACGGAAATTTGAAGGAGGATATTATAGATTACAAAAAAAGCTTTAAAGAGTTAAAAGATGAATATCAGGATACCAGGTTCTTTAACAGAATTATAAAAGAATGTAGCTTTTTCAGATATTATTGTTCTCAATAACAATATTGTATATTTACATACTCTTAACAAATTATAAATATTTTCACCTGGTTAAACGGATAATGAAAAGAATAAAAATCAAGATTGCACAGTTAGGTTATATTCCTTTTCCCATTAGTCATAAAAAAATCACTTCCTGGAAAACGGATCTTTTTGAGGTTAGCTCTGAAATAGGACAGTTTACTTTTCAGATGGATTCTGATATTGATTTTTGGGGATATTCTGACCAAACTTTAGAAAATGAATTACCCGCTGAACCAGGTTATGATTTTTTATTAACAATTACAAATGTCCCTTTGCAAGAGGAGTATTATGCACGAAGATTAAGCCACAATAGAATTGTTATTACACTAAAAGAGGTATCAGATATTCTTAGAAAAGAAAATATTGATTTTGAAAATTATATCATCCGCAATATATACCGATATTTATTTGTTTATCTCATGTATGGAAAGCGTATTCCTTTAATGAGTGAAAAGACAAATTTTACTCATGATGACACCAGGGGATGCATTTTTGATTTTAATAGCAATAAATCAGAATTAATATATTCATTAGATAAACCACATATATGTCCAGATTGTAAAAACAAGTTAGATGGTAGAGTTCAGGAAAAAGTACCAAAATTTATCATAGAAAAAGCAGAAAAAGAAATACAAAATATAAAAAAAGCCCTTTACATCAAGCTAATGGATTTCGTAAAACAGAATCCCCTGCTATCTATAATTATAACGTTTTTTACCGGTATATTTATGAGTGTCATTTCCTCGTTTTTATACGATTTAATAAAGATCTGTTTGTTGACCGGTTAATGTAAATATAAACATCCTATCACAGCTAAATCTGGATAATCAAATTTATATATTCAGTTTTTTATTTGAGGATTAACAGGCAAAGTGATGGTAGCCTTTGTTCCAATATTTTTTTCTGATTTAAAATCTATAGTCCCTTTATGCTCTTTTAATATTGAATAGGCAATTGAGAGACCTAGTCCGGTGCCTTCTCCGGGTGGCTTTGTAGTAAAAAAAGGATCTGTAATCTGAGAGAGATGTTCTTTTTCAATGCCTGTGCCATTATCAGATATTGTTATAATAACCGACTCGTCAATAATTTTTGTCTCAATAGTAATTACACCTTCTTCTTTTATTGCATAAATGGCATTAGTTAACAAATTAATAAACACCTGATGCAGTTTACCCACATTACATGAAATATTTATCTCGCCGGGATAATAGTTTTTAATGATTTCAATTTTGTTTTTAACCTCATTATTTAGCATTATCAAACAATTATCAAGTATAGCATGAACATTACAGATCTCATCTGTTTTTTCGATATTCCTGCTAAATTGATTTAATCCTTTAACAATGTTGGTAGCGCGGTCAGTTCCAAGTTTTAGTGCATCCAACAACAAAGTAGTTGTTTTACTATCCGAACTTCCATGTTCTTCAAAATAATTTTTAAGCCCTTCGTAACTACCTACAATAAAGTTTAAAGGATTATTTATTTCATGTGAAACACCAGCCGTTAGCGTTCCTAAAGAAGCCATCTTTTCAGCCTGAATAAGCTTTTGTTGAGTACGCTGCAGATTATTGAGAGCTTGAGTTAAAGCTTCATTTTTACTGTTAATAACTTCATTTTTATTATACATTTCCTCATTTATGGTATGTAACTCTTCATTGGTTGCCTGCAGCTCCTCTAAGGCCATTGATAATTCATCAGTTTTTTCCTTAACCAAATGTTCTAATTTATTTCTATGCTTATCCAGCTCTGTTTTCTGTTTTAAAATCTGACTGTGGCTTTTGATCAGTGATTTCCTATAATAGACGCTTACATATAATAAACCCCAGGATGTAAAAAATATTACAGTAAGATGTTGCACCCATAAAAAAATTTGCTTTGAGGCAAACAAGGCTCTTATTTCTGTGAGATAACCATTAATATAAAGAAAGCTGAAAAATAGCAAGATAGATAATGAAAGAAACAAGAACAACAAGGCATTGCGCTGACTTGTTATAAAAGATATAAACACAGGCGAAACTACCATAAAAATAATTGCAGTGGCCAATAAACCCTCATGATACACCCCAATAAAAAAACCCACTAACTGACTACTGATTAAAATAATAATCTTGGCCTTAAACGATAATTTATTCCGGAAAATTGCTAATAAATATAATGGTAGAGCAACAGACCCTTTAATTGCAGCAGTTATATTAAACTGAGCCTGAACAATAAAGTAAATGATAAAAACCAGGTGCAAAGCAAAACTAAATAAAGCAAAAGAAACAATAACCTTATTTAAAATCTTCTCCTGAATATTTTTAATGTCAAAATCTGTGTTCATACAAGATTATTAATGAATATCATAAAGATGTAAATAAAATTACAATATTTAAGGTTATCTGGGTATTTAAATGTTTGGTATATTGAGTTAAAACTTTGGACCAGACGATATAGTTGGGTTTGTTAAAAAAGTTATGTTAATTTTGCATTAAAGAAAACTAACACATATGTCATCACAGGATCTCAACGCACAGTTACTAGGACTATTTTTACCACAAGGAATATTGGATCATTTTACAATAACAGACTTCAAGCAAGAAGCAAGTGGTCAGGATTTATACACAAAGAAGCTTACTATATATTTAGAAGAAAAAAAAGAAATCCCGAAAGAATATAGTAATTATCAATATAAAGCAAGTGGCTTTATGGCACCAAAGGAAATAAAAGACTGTCCAGTTAGGCGGAATTTAGTGACTTTAAATGTAAAATGCAGGCGTTGGGATGTTATGATAGAAGGGAAATATCAAAAGCGAAGCAGAAACTGGAAATCTGTAGCAGACGGCACTCGGTTAGATCCTGAGTATGCCGCTTTTTTAAAAGGAATTGGTGGACTCTAATGCCATAAGTACCGAAAGTCTACGAATATTCTTTGGAATAAATGCAAGTACATTCCAACAACAGTACAAAAATAAACTCAGTGGCTATAGCAGCTGGAATCAGAAGCCCCATGCCGACGAATATTTAGTTTTTCCGGAAAATATGGGAGCATTTCTCTCTATTGACGAAGTGGCATTATCAAATGGAGAATTATATACTATACTAACAAACAAGGCTGCATCTGGTAAAAAAGGTAGTATAATTGGGATTTTCCAAGGCGTTGAGAGCTTTAGCATAATCAGTCTAATAAAAGAACATATAGGTTTTAAACTTAGAGATAAAGTAGAGGAAATCACATTAGATTTATCACCTACTATGAATGCTATAGCTAAATCTTGCTTTAGAAGAGCCAAGCGTGTAGCTGATCGATTTCATGTACAAAAATTAACATATGAGGCTGTTCAACAGATTCGTATTGAATATAGATGGGAGGCAATAGATCAGGACAATTTAGAGATATCACTAGCTCGTAAAAATGATACAGAATATTCTCCTGAAATACTACCAAACGGAGACAGTATTAAACAATTACTAGCTCGTAGCAGACACTTATTATTTAAATCTCCAGAAAAATGGACAGCTTCTCAAAAAGAAAGAGCTACCCTATTATTTGAAAGATATCCTGAAATAAAAAAGGCTTATTATTTATCACAGGATTTAAAGATTGCATATAACCATATGTGCGAGAAAAATGTTGGTTGGCTTAAATTAGCACATTGGTCTGAGAAAGTCAGAAAGAGCGGCTTTAAATCATTTAATTCTATTGCTGATACATTTTTCAACTACTATGATAATATATCAAACTTCTTTAATAATAGAAGTACTAATGCTGCGGCTGAATCTTTTAATGCTAAAATAAAAGAATTCAGAAGACAATTTAGAGGTGTAGTAGATGTGAAATTCTTTCTTTTTAGGCTTACTAAAATATATGCGTAGTTAACATATTTATAACTTAGACCCAATATTTAACGCTGATCCAAAACTTTGGATATAGTAAATTGGACAGTCGTTAAGCTTGGAATTACTAAAAAACAAAAAAGCTTGTAAATCATACAATTTACAAGCTTTTGTTTTTTTTCTTTTTCTCCTTCGTGATCCCGGCAGGATTCGAACCTGCGACCCACAGCTTAGAAGGCTGTTGCTCTATCCAACTGAGCTACGAGACCATCCTTATGTCCTTTTTTTTCTAAGGCGATGCAAAGATAGAAAATATTTATAGAAAACAAGAAATTACACGAATTATTTTTACTTTTTTTTATTCCTTGTATACAATTCACCATTAGACATGGCTGTTTCATCTAAAGAAAGAGAGTATCCGATATTTTTAGGAAAAACCAGGAAATCTTCAGCATGTTCTTTCTGACTCCAATCATTGTAGTCACTCAACTTATTTTTGTATTGTCGTTGAAAATTTCGTCCATTTACGCCTAGATATACTTCAAGACTTTGACAGCTTATTGCATTAGAATCTACTAATTTCTTTTAAAAAAGAAGCATACCCTTCGCTCATCCGAGTACCCTGTGCTATAACTTCCCAATCCCTGCTTACTTTCTTCTTTTTACCTTCAATGGTGATTTCCCATCTACGCCGCCTTATCTTTAGTTTTACAAGCATATTACGAATCGGATAATCTTCTATATACCTTGGTTCAGTAAATCCACATGATTTATATTGGTAATGTTTATACTCTGGTGGTATTATATCTTTTTCTTCTAATGATAATTCTAAATTTGACTCATAAATACTCTTTCCACTTGAACTTTTACTATAGGATACAAGTTCAAAATGTTCTAATATACCTTCTGGCAGAAATAGAGATAGTAGCTCCTGGGATAGTCCGTCTTTCAATTTTCTTGATGTTTATTTATTATTTCTATTTAACAGCAAATAAACAACATTTTACTCTCAGACCCAAATATTGTACGTGATCCGATAAAAGTCTATAAACAAAAAAAGAGCAACCGAAACTTGTTCGATTGCTCTTTTTTTTAAGGTTGGCGGCGACCTACTCTCCCACAATATGCAGTACCATCGGCGCTAATGGGCTTAACTTCTCTGTTCGGAATGGGAAGAGGTGGAGCCCCATCGCTATAACCACCTGAATATCTTTATTTGAGTACTTAGTATTTAGTTTCCTGTACCTGGTCTTGGTACTTTCTACTTTGTACTTTGTACTAATCAAGCTCTGCTTGATTACATACCAGCTTCAATCAAAATCACAGAACTCACATATACGCCCAACTAAAAGTTTCGGGTAATTAGTACTGCTCGGCTTTGATGTTACCACCTTTACACCTGCAGCCTATCAACGTCATCGTCTTTAACGTCCCTCAAGGATATCTCATCTTGAAGCAGGCTTCGTGCTTAGATGCTTTCAGCACTTATCCCTTCCAAACTTAGCTACCCAGCAATGCTCCTGGCGGAACAACTGGTGCACCAGAGGTTTGTCCAACGCGGTCCTCTCGTACTAACGTCAGGTCTTCTCAAATATCCTACGCCCACAACAGATAGGGACCGAACTGTCTCACGACGTTCTGAACCCAGCTCGCGTGCCACTTTAATGGGCGAACAGCCCAACCCTTGGGACCTTCTCCAGCCCCAGGATGTGACGAGCCGACATCGAGGTGCCAAACCGCTCCGTCGATATGAGCTCTTGGGAGCGATCAGCCTGTTATCCCCGGAGTACCTTTTATCCTTTGAGCGATGGCCCTTCCATGCGGAACCACCGGATCACTATGTCCTACTTTCGTACCTGGTCGACTTGTCGGTCTCACAGTCAAGCTTCCTTGTGCCATTACACTCTGCGGACGGTTACCAATCGTCCTGAGGAAACCTTTGAAAGCCTCCGTTACTCTTTTGGAGGCGACCACCCCAGTCAAACTACCCACCAAACAATGTCCTCATCGCTGAGTTAGGCCACAGATAAGCAAAGGGTCGTATTTCAAGGGTGACTAAACTACACCTAGCGATGCAGCATCAACGTCTCCGACCTATCCTACACATTACTTACCCACAACCAATGTTAAGTTGCAGTAAAGGTTCACGGGGTCTTTCCGTCCCGTTGCGGGTAATCGGCATCTTCACCGATACTACAATTTCACCGAGCTCATGGTTGAGACAGTGTGCACATCGTTACACCATTCGTGCAGGTCGGAACTTACCCGACAAGGAATTTCGCTACCTTAGGACCGTTATAGTTACGGCCGCCGTTTACTGGGGCTTCAATTCAAACCTTCGATTACTCTAAGCTCTCCTCTTAACCTTCCAGCACCGGGCAGGTGTCAGGCCTTATACGTCTTCTTTCGAATTTGCAAAGCCATGTGTTTTTGATAAACAGTCGCATGCACCATTTCTCTGCGGCCTACCGAAGTAGGCGCCCCTTTTCCCGAAGTTACGGGGCTAATTTGCCGAGTTCCTTAACCATGAATCACTCGAGCGCCTTAGTATACTCAACCCAACTACGTGTGTCCGTTTACAGTACGGGCTCCTATACTCGCTTTTCTTGGTACTGGCTGCTTCTCTTCGCTTCGGCCGAAGCCTAGGCTCAACGTACTATTCCGTCAGTACGTAGAAATCTCACCAATACGTCACTTTCTTCGTATAGCAGGTGCAGGAATATTAACCTGCTCGCCATCCACTACCCCTTTCGGGTTCGCGTTAGGTCCCGACTAACCCTGATCCGATTAGCGTTGATCAGGAAACCTGAGTCTTTCGGCGTGCGGGTTTCTCGCCCGCATTATCGTTACTTATGCCTACATTTGCTTTTCTAACTACTCCACAGAACATCGCCATTCTGCTTCAAAGCCGTTAGAATGCTCCCCTACCACTTGTACATTGTACAAATCCATAGCTTCGGTAGTATACTTATGCCCGATTATTATCCATGCTCGATCGCTCGACTAGTGAGCTGTTACGCACTCTTTAAATGAATGGCTGCTTCCAAGCCAACATCCTAGCTGTCTATGCAATCAAACCGCGTTTGTTCAACTTAGTATACATTTGGGGACCTTAGCTGATGGTCTGGGTTCTTTCCCTTTCGGACACGGACCTTAGCACCCATGCCCTCACTCCTATTCATCATCTTACAGCATTCGGAGTTTATCAGGAGTTGATAGGCGGTGAAGCCCTCTCGTCCAATCAGTAGCTCTACCTCTGTAAGATTAAAATAAGGCTGCACCTAAATGCATTTCGGGGAGTACGAGCTATTTCCAGGTTTGATTGGCCTTTCACCCCTACCCACAGTTCATCCAAATACTTTTCAACGTAAACTGGTTCGGTCCTCCATTCCGTGTTACCGGAACTTCAACCTGACCATGGGTAGATCACCTGGTTTCGCGTCTAGCGCAGCTAACTATTTCGCCCTATTCAGACTCGCTTTCGCTTCGGCTCCGTTACTGAATAACTTAACCTCGCTAACTACGACTAACTCGTAGGCTCATTATGCAAAAGGCACGCCGTCACCACAAAATGGCTCCGACCGCTTGTAAGCGCACGGTTTCAGGTACTATTTCACTCCCCTGTTCGGGGTACTTTTCACCTTTCCCTCACGGTACTGGTTCACTATCGGTCTTTCAGGAGTATTTAGCCTTACCAGATGGGCCTGGCAGATTCACACAGAATTTCACGTGTTCCGCGCTACTCAGGATACTACTAGTTTTTACTTGCTTACGTGTACAAGACTGTCACTTTCTTCGGTTGTTCTTTCCAAAACATTCCACTTCACGCATAAATTCATATCGTAGTCCTACAACCCCAATGTTGCCTAAACAACATTGGTTTGGGCTTGTCCCCGTTCGCTCGCCACTACTTAGGGAATCACTATTGTTTTCTTCTCCTCCAGGTACTTAGATGTTTCAGTTCCCTGGGTTTGCCCCCCGAAGGGTGACTGGTCATCAACCAGCCGGGTTGCCCCATTCAGAAATCTGCGGATCAATAAATATTTGCTTCTCCCCGCAGCTTATCGCAGCTTATCACGTCTTTCTTCGCCTCTGAAAGCCTAGGCATCCACCGTACGCCCTTGCTTACTTTCTTGTTGGTTTAGCCGATGCTTTGCGCATTGCTAAACTATGATTTTGATTGTTTTGCCAATATGTCAATGTACGTTTGATTCACAATGGAATCTGTGGAGAATGTCGGAGTCGAACCGACGACCTCCTGCGTGCAAGGCAGGCGCTCTAGCCAACTGAGCTAATCCCCCGTATTACCTGTAGTAATAAGTAGTCCTGCGCAGATTTGAACTGCGGACCCCTACATTATCAGTGTAGTGCTCTAACCAACTGAGCTACAGGACTGTATTTTGAAATGCTTATAAAAGAAAAGTAGTTGTCTTTTGTTTCAAAGATAAAAAGTACTTAAAGTTTATAAAGTTATTTACGTTATGTAAATTACTTTTTTACTTGCTACTTTTAACTTGGTACTATTGTTAAAACTCTCTCCAGAAAGGAGGTGTTCCAGCCACACCTTCCGGTACGGCTACCTTGTTACGACTTAACCCTAGTTATCAGTTTTACCCTAGGCCGCTCCTTACGGTAACAGACTTCAGGTACCCCCGACTTCCATGGTTTGACGGGCGGTGTGTACAAGGCCCGGGAACGTATTCACCGCGTCATTGCTGATACGCGATTACTAGCGAATCCAGCTTCACGGAGTCGAGTTGCAGACTCCGATCCGAACTGAGACAGGCTTTAGAGATTAGCATCACATCGCTGTGTAGCTGCCCTTTGTACCTGCCATTGTAACACGTGTGTAGCCCTGGACGTAAGGGCCGTGCTGATTTGACGTCATCCCCACCTTCCTCGCGGTTTACACCGGCAGTCTTGTTAGAGTCCCCACCTCTACGTGCTGGTAACTAACAACAGGGGTTGCGCTCGTTATGGGACTTAACCCGACACCTCACGGCACGAGCTGACGACAACCATGCAGCACCTTGTAAATAGTCCGAAGAAAGAAGCATCTCTGCTTCATGCAATCTACATTTAAGTCCAGGTAAGGTTCCTCGCGTATCATCGAATTAAACCACATGTTCCTCCGCTTGTGCGGGCCCCCGTCAATTCCTTTGAGTTTCATTGTTGCCAACGTACTCCCCAGGTGGATTACTTAATGCTTTCGCTCAGTCGCTGACTATGTATCGCCAACAACGAGTAATCATCGTTTACGGCGTGGACTACCAGGGTATCTAATCCTGTTCGCTACCCACGCTTTCGTGCATCAGCGTCAATTATAGCTTAGTAAGCTGCCTTCGCAATCGGTGTTCTGTGTTATATCTATGCATTTCACCGCTACACAACACATTCCGCCTACCTCAACTAAATTCAAGACTATCAGTATCAATGGCAGTTTTACAGTTGAGCTGCAAGATTTCACCACTGACTTAATAGTCCGCCTACGCACCCTTTAAACCCAATAAATCCGGATAACGCTCGCATCCTCCGTATTACCGCGGCTGCTGGCACGGAGTTAGCCGATGCTTATTCATACGGTACATTCAAAAAGCTTCACGAAGCTCACATTATTCCCGTATAAAAGCAGTTTACAACCCATAGGGCAGTCTTCCTGCACGCGACATGGCTGGTTCAGCCTTCGGCCATTGACCAATATTCCTCACTGCTGCCTCCCGTAGGAGTCTGGTCCGTGTCTCAGTACCAGTGTGGGGGACCTTCCTCTCAGAACCCCTAGACATCGTCGCCTTGGTGAGCCGTTACCTCACCAACTAGCTAATGTCACGCATGACCATCTTATACCGCCGAAACTTTACTTATTTTACCATGCAGTAAAACAAGACTATAGGGTATTAATCCAAATTTCTCTGGGCTATCCCCTTGTATAAGGCAGGTTTCATACGCGTTACGCACCCGTGCGCCGGTCGTCATCTACTGCAAGCAGTAATGTTACCCCTCGACTTGCATGTGTTAGGCCTGTCGCTAGCGTTCATCCTGAGCCAGGATCAAACTCTTCGTTGTATAAAAATTGTTTTGCCAATTTAATGGCTATAATTCCTTACAAGAGTTTTAACTCAAAGATCAAACTTTACTTTCCTTTTATTAAGTGTGCATTTCAATATTTTCAAAGAACGTTTTCCTCTTTATTCAGCATCAAGGCATAAATAAATCAGAACTCTTTATATCTTGTAAACACATTTTAGAACTCTTTCTAAAACAATGTTTATTTCAATCTTTTTTTTAACCTCCAACCTTCGTTAGAGTATCGCTCTCAAAGCGGATGCAAAGATAACAACTTTATTTCCTTTTCTCCAAATAAATTTTGAAAAATTTTTATTTATTTTTTCAAGCTTTATTTTTAACTTAAATTGCTGTTTTTCACCAATTTAAAACCCTTCCTAAAGTCTCAGTATTTTAACTTTTGCCTCTCTTTAAAAGCGGCTGCAAAGATAAGTGATTTTATTTTTTAAAACCAAATAAATTTTTAAAAATATTTTAAAAATTTTTATCTCGCTTTTCAGCTTCTAAAACCTCCTCTTGCTCAAGACTTTCTTCCATTAAAGTTGCTCAATATTTCAATCTTTTTATCTCGCCTCTCGTTCAAAGCGGGTGCAAAACAACTGCTTTTATTTGTAACTTCCAAATGAATTCCAGATTATTTTTTACTCAGATTTCAAGAAATAAAGACAATTATCATCTTGTCAAGATGTTAGAAGCGATATATATTTTGCCAAGTTTATAAATAAATGCAATATTCTAAAAGTTCACTATTCCTATCTATGGCAAAAACAGAAAAGTTACCTTATATTGATTACCCATTAATACTTTATTATAATATATATGAGACTTAGTTTGCATAGGTATAAATGTTTTTATTAATAGAATTGGTATTCAACAAGAATGCAACTTCCCCATTACCAAGTACACTTGCTGCAGATATCTCATCATGTTTTTTTACCAGCTCCCCCATTGGTTTTAGAACCGCCTGATGTTGTCCGATAATTTCATCTGCAAAAAAAGCCAATCGTTTATTATTTTTACGTATCACAATCATTTTGGCCATATGTGGCATTTCAACCTCAATTTCAAACAAATGATGTAATGAAACAAATGGAGTCAGTTCGTTTTCATAGTTAACAGTAGAGTGCTTTAATCGACTAATCACATCTTTATAAGGCATTTGTGAACACACTTCAATATCTGATAATGGAAGTAAAAATTTCATTTCCCCAGAACGAACCAAAAGAGTATCCAATATAGCAATTGATTGCTGAAGCTTAATTATAAAAGAAGTTCCTTTACCTGGGGTACTACTAATTTTAAGTTCTCCTCTCATCTCTGCAATTTTTTGTTTCACCACATCCATACCCACTCCCCTACCTGAAATGGTCGAAACTTCATCTGCTGTAGAAAAACCTGGTGCACAAATAATATCATACAGCTCTTCATCAGCAAAAAATTGACCTTTAGCAACTAAACCTTTATTCAGGGCCTTAGCAAATATTTTATCTCTATCAAGTCCCTTTCCATCATCAGTAACTTCAATAAAAATATCAATACCTGAGCAACTTGCTTTGTATCCATGCGGCCTGCTACATATTGTTAACAAAGTTATGACTACTTAGCTTTGATTCAAAAAATAAGCATGAAAGAATCAGGTTACAGGAAGTCAATAGAAGAACAAGAACAATCAAGATTAAACGTTAGAGATTTTTGTGCCAACCAAGGATTTGCAGTTTCAACTTTCTACAAATGGAAAAAGACTTTGCAAGAAAAAGAACAAGCTCATTGTTTTGTGCCTTTAGTAATAGAAAAGAAGAAATTTACAAAAGAAGTACCGATTGCAAGAGATGAAAAAACAATTGATAATAACACATTTGAGTTTAGCTTTCCAAACGGAACAAAGCTAAAGTTCACTGGGGAATTAGATTTATCAGTGCTCAAAGCAATTATTCATCTTTAATAAAACCGGACTATGTTTAATTTACATGGGAAGCTTCAGTATTTCCTATACCCGGCACCGGTAGATATGCGCAAGAGCTTCTATACACTGAGTGGCATTGTTAGTTCCGTTATGAAACGTAATGTTCAGGATGGTGAGGCCTTTATTTTTGTTAATCGAAATATGAGTATAATGAAAGTTCTTCATTTAGAACATGGAGGATTGGTTATTTACCATAAGAGACTTGAAAATGGCACTTTTACATTGCCGAGATTTGATGAAGATATCGTGTCGCAGCAAATTTCCTGGCAGGAATTAATGATGATTGTTGACAATGTAAAACCCATAAAAAGAAGATTGAAAAAACGTCAAAAATCAATCTAATATCCTTGCATAAATTAGGCTGTATCCCTTGATTTTACTATCTTTAGGCATCTAATTGATCAGGGGATAAATGAGCCAGTTTTCAGATAATGATGATTTCATACAAGAACTACTTCAGCAAAGAGATGAACTCTATGCCGAAGTTTCTCGTTTGCGTGAAGTTGAGAATGGCGGCTTAGATAACCTTGAAAATAAGAATAAAGAATTAGAACATCTTGTTAAGCAACAATCAGAAAAGATTGATAAGCTATTAGATCAATTAGCCTGGTATAAACGTAAAATATGGAGTCCTTCCAAAGAAAGGTATATACCGGAGAATCCAGATCAAAGAAAAATTGATTGGGACGGATTGGACTTATTACCGGAGGAAGAAAAACTGGCAAAAGAAGCAGATAAAGAGATAATCGCTTACGAACGTCGCAAACCACAAAAAGAAAAAAAGAAACCTGTTCGTTTACCGCTACCTGAAGATCTTAGAAGAGAAGAAGAAGTTATAGAGCCAGAAGGTATAGATGAAAATTGGGTGCGCATTGGAGAGGAAGTTACAGAAGTGTTAGAATTTAAACCGGGAGAAATTTATGTTCGTAAGATAATACGTCCAAAATATGCAGCAAAGCCGAAATTACAACTTACAGAAGAAGAATCAAGTGTTCGTACTGCTGCACTACCATCATTACCCTTACCACGAAGTAATGCTGATGCATCAATACTTGCCGAGCTATTAATGAATAAATATTATTATCATTTGCCTTTTCATCGTCAATTAGCCATGTTTAAACAACTCGGTCTTACATTATCGGCATCAACAGTAAACGGATGGTTTAAGGATGTTTGTAATTTATTAAGGGCTTTATACGACAGGTTAGAAGAGGTTGTAAAAGATTCTGATTACATTCAAGTTGATGAAAGTACAATTCCTGTAATAAACAATGAAAAGCATAAGGCTGTAAAATCTTATTTGTGGATGGTACGATCGGTAATGAAAAATATGGTCTTTTTTCATTACGACAAAGGTTCCAGAGCACAAAAAGTCGTAGTAAACCTTCTTAAAAATTACAAAGGAGCTATTCAAACAGATGGCTATCAGGCTTACTCCATCTATGAGCAAAAAAAAGATGTTTTGCTTCTAGGATGCTGGGCTCATGCGCGTCGTAAATTTGACGAAAGTAAAAAGGAAGACAAAAAAGGTGCAGAATATGCACTAGCTCAAATTGGGAAACTTTATCAGGTTGAAACCATGGCTGACGAACAAAAGCTGGATTATAAACAAAGGGCAGAACTTCGTAAACGGTTAGCATACCCAATTATGGTGGCTTTTGAAAAATGGATTGTGAATTATTATCCTAAAGTTTTACCCAAAGGGAGAATGGGTAGTGCTTTGAAATATACATATTCTATTTTTCACAGATTATCTCGTTATCACTTGGACGGACGTTACAAAATTGATAATAACCTCGCCGAAAATGCCATAAGAGACCTGGCTTTAGGGCGTAAAAATTATTTGTTTTGCGGAAATCATGAAGCAGCAGAAAACGCTGCAGTAATATATTCCTTAATGGGATGTTGTAAAGCGGCCAATGTCGATGTCAGGAAATGGTTAATCGATGTTTTAACCAAAATCCCTAGTTACAACGCTGATTACTCAAAAGATTTAGCGGATCTACTACCTCAAAATTGGAAAAACCTTAATAAAAGTGAGAAAATTCCAACTTATTCTCAGAATTGTTAGAATTTCTTACAAATCCGTAATAATTGTTGAATTACCGCATAACTGCAGCCAAATTTTTGGGTATGTACCAGACCGAATGCATACCTTGCTTTAAGTGTAATTCGACCTTTTTCAGTCTTCCCGTTCTTTAATCTTACTTCAGGACTTTCAATTCCATGATCCAGCGAATTACGAATCATATGCACCAAAGGTTCGGTAATCAAATCTATTGAACTTTTATCTAATTCCGTTTCAATACCTTCGGTAATAAACTCGACCTCTTTACCTAAAGAAGCAGATAAATCTCGTACCATACGATTAAATTTAGGTATGATATCGCGAATTGGTATCAACCTCACCTCGAGTGCATTATTTCTAAATAGTTTTGACAGGCGATCAATCTTCTGAATATGTGGAATTAGAGCTTCAATAGAATTACCGGTTCCTGCAATATTCAACTGCGAAGAGGTAGTTATTAATTCACTAACCAGATACATTAAATAATCCAGTTTCTCCGAATCAACAGAGACCCTGTTCATATTCTGCTTAATTGATTTTATTAGAGATTCGGTATTGGCTGGATTCACTTTTTTAACTCCGATTTTTTTTATTAATGTGGGGGTTGCATTTGAATATTGCTCTTCGGCAAACTGCAGCTCATCTTGTCTTTGTTCATATAATTCACTGTCATAAATATCAAAATCAGCTACCAAATGAATAATACAATACTCATAAACAAACATTAGAGCATCTTCAATATCTTCACGAGAAAATGATCCGACTACAAAAATACTCCACCGTTCTTCCTCCTCACCATCAACAGGAAGTGCATTAATACATCTTATCTCACCTATTTCTGCAAGATCTTTTATTGCGTAAAAAACATTTATCCTGCGGTCGACTATACTTTGATGGGTATGAATAATTACATTGTAAGTCACCACACTACTGCATGATTGGTTATTTACAGAGACCCTATTACCTTCTGTCTTATGCCTTTGTACATACTGATCGCACCATGCAATAAGATCATTGTTTTTTTGCTTAAGGTCATCACTGTAAGGCTCTTTAAGTAATACAAATAAATGATCAACAATTATTAAAGTTGTATCTAAAATATCCTGATTGACTTTTAAAATTCCATTTCTGATTAAGTCATAAATATTTTCAACATGATGAGTTAAATCCGACATAGCATCATAACCATACATACCACTAACTCCCTTAATTGTATGCATAACCCTGAAAACTTCCTGAATCAAATCTAAATTAGCTGGATTTTCTTCTAATTGAAGTATGATGCTTTCCATACTATTAAGCAAGTTTGTTGCCTCCTCAATAAAAAGATGCTTAAACTTTGAGATGTCATTTATTTCCATTCTTTATATTTAAATCACACAGTACTCCTATAATCCTAAAAACTTGTTTAATATGAAGTAAAGAAGGCCAAATGCCTTCTTTATAAAAAATATTTACATCGGTTCATATTCTGACATATCTGATTCAAAACCCTTTAAATCAAAAGCAGTCTGCACACTACGGTTATCATTAATGCTACCATTACCGTTAAACTGCATTTTATCTGTCTTTGAAAAAGATTGATTTAAATGATGTGTCTTAGCCTTTTTTGCAGTTTTTGTAAAAACCTTATCTATAGTAAAAAATTTAGTTACATCCTCAAGATCTATAGATTGAGCAGCCAATTCTTCTGAACTACTTGCCATTTCTTCAGAAGCCGATGCATTTTGCTGAGTCACCATACTCAGTTGCTGAATTGCAGTGTTAACTTGCTCCACTCCAGATTCCTGCTCTCTGCTTGCCGAAGCTATCTCTTCGACCAAACGGGAAGTTTCCTGAATATCAGGAACAATAGATTTCAACAAGTTATTTGATTCTTCTGTCATTTTCAAGCCATTTTGTGCAAGACTAACAATCTCACTGGCAGCAATCTGACTACGTTCTGCTAATTTTCTTACTTCAGCAGCAACCACAGCAAAGCCCCTTCCCTGATCTCCAGCTCTTGCAGCCTCAACAGCTGCATTAATTGCTAACAAATCTGTTTTTTCTGCAATTTCAACAACTACATTAATCTTTGAGAAAATAGCACGAACAGCATTCATACTATCCTCGGAAGCCACAGCTACTTGTTCAACCGAATTTGATGACTTTGCTGATATATCCATAGTTTTAATTGCATTCTCGGTATTTTGCATAATATTAGATGCCATTTCTTCCATTGATGAAGAAACTTCCTCGGCGGCAGCTGCCTGCTCACTCACCCCTGAAGATATTTGCTGCGCTCCAGAGCTCAACTGCTGACTTGCTCCAGAAATATTAGATGCACCTGTTAAAATACTTCCAACAATTTCCTGAAGTTTTTTACCCATATCGCTTAATGACTTAGCTAAAACCCCGATTTAATCTTTCTGATTTAAATCAATACTCGCAGTTAAATCACCATCAGATAAACTTTTAGCAAAATCAACCCCCTTATTAATTGCTTTTGTAATAAATTTTGTAAGAAACACTGCAAATACAACACCTATAATCAAAGCAATAAATAAACCACTTATCATTATCTTACTAGAACTCTGCAATAAATAAATAGCCTTATCTGCTATTTCCTGCGTACCTGAAAGACCAGCATCTGCAGCAACTACGCAAGACTCTATTAATTTACGCCCTGCCTCAGTTCGTGCGGCTGCTATTTCCTCTCTTTTTTCCCAATTACTTATAAAAGATTCCATCGCCTCTTTATAGTCATTGGCTTCCTTAACTATAACATTCAACAATTTAATATCATCTGTTACTTTGGTATATCGTCTTATTTCATCAATAAATTCAAAAATAGGTTCAAAACCTTTGAGTGCTTGCTGATAAATCTTTGGATCTCTTTTTGCCTGGGATTTAAAGTTACCAATACGCACATCATTTCCATGATTCATGATTTCGTAAATCAGATTCATCTTTAATAAACGAGATTGTTCGACCTTAGCACTTCGAATCTCCCTTTGCATTGCCTCCTTCTGACTTTGATAATATTTTTCACTGGCAGCCATATATTTACCTGCCGACTCATCCATAACAGCACGATCCTTATCTAAAATTTCATTTACTTTTACTGTTTGTTCTACCAAATCCAAATAAGCAGCTGTTGCCTCTTCTGCTGCTTTTAATTCCTCTCCTAACTTGACTAATCTTTTGGCATTTTTATTGAGTTCATTACCATCCTTTAAGGCTGATTTAATGGCATCAATTTCAGAAAGTGCTTTTTTATAAAACTGTTCTTCTTCTGTATAACCATAGGCTCTTATTTCATACATAGCCCGGTTAACAGCTCCACGTAAATCTGTTGCTACCTTAACTTCAGGAACATATTCCTGAAGTTAAAAATTGTGATTCGACAGAGATTCTCTCCATATTTACAATAGCAATAATGCCAAGAGTTAAAGCAATTGCAATTAAAACACCAAATCCAATTCCTAACTTATTTCCAAGTTTTAAATCTTTAAAGTTCATATCTCCTTCTCCTTGTAATATTTTATATTTTTATGTCTTACTATAACTAACCTACTCTATGATTCTGCTACGTCAACTACTTTTTCATATTTAAGATTTACTACCTCTTCATTAGCAATCGCAGCTTCAAGGTTAATAAGCATAATAAAATTATTATTTCTATGAATAACCCCTTTGATATAATCTGCATTATATCCCTTACCTACTTCAGGTACGGGTTTTATTTCTTCTTCTGATATTTCAATAACATCAACAACTTTATCCGACATAGCACCAATAACATTTTCGGCATTATTAAATTGAAGTTTTAAAACAATTACCACATATTTATCATCTTTACAATAGTTGTCTAAATCAAATTTTAAACGGGTATTCACTACCGGAATAACATTCCCTCTAAAATTGACAACTCCAGCAACGGAAGTCGGGGCTTTAGGCAAATGTGTAATTTTATGTTCATCACCGGTTTCTATTATTTCAAGAACCTTATGCACACTAACTGCAAATAATTCTTCTTGTAAACGAAAGAGTAAATACGACTCTGTTAATTTTTGATCCATAATATTATAATGTTGAATTTTGCTTAGATTATCATTCTATGGACAAATATAAAATTCGATGAACACCTAAAACAGAGCTTAAAAGCCTGAATTAAACCATCCTTAAAGTCTCAGGCTATACTACTCCTTTTAACCTGTTTTCTTTAGTACAAAAGGAGTTATTTTAAATTTCAAAAAAGTTAGTTAGCATTACTATCAATCTTAAATACAAGTTTTTACAGTTTTTTCTATATAAACACAAATCAAAACAATATTTATTAGTGTTGAAATCAGGAAACTTTATCATGTTTAATAAGTATAAGGAGGGTTTAATAAAATATTTATCAAGTTGACACAATGGTCATATTTTTAATTCTGAAATGACAATAAAAACCAGTAATATATTAGTAATAGAAAAGGATCAGGATAATATAAGGTTATTTAAATCCATTTTTAAAAATGAGGCAGTTAACCTGGTGTTCGTAAACAGCATAAATCAGGCTTACTATCAATTAAGATTAAAAAACACAAAGGTTATCATTGCTGATTACATTTATTCTGGAGACAATCTTATCAACTTTTTTAACGAGATACAGCACACTTTACCCTATGTTCAAAAAGTGATATTAACAGACCACTTCGATTCCTTAACTATTTCAAAAGCTATAAATAAGGGTTGCATTTTTCACTATCTATATAAACCCATTGATCCGGGAAATATTATTGTTGTTGTAAACAAGGCTATATCGCAACACAATTTACTTAAGCAGAACAGCAACCTGGTTAATAGACTACAAGCCAAAAACAGAGAATTAAAAAGCACTCTTCAGAAGTTAAAATACCAGGATGAAAAATTTAAAACCATATTTAAGTCTAGCTCAGACCCCTCCTTTATAATAGATCTGGATGGATTAATTCTCGAATCAAATCCTTACGGAGACGAGATCCTCAAACGGACGAATCTTTCAATAGGTAATTCAAATATTCTGGAAATAATAACTGAAACGCACCGAAAGAAATTAGTCCAGAAATTAAAAAACATAAAATCAAACCAACAACACTCTATTACCGAAATACAGCTTTCTCACCATCAGTCCTTTCAATATTACGAACTCAAAGTCTACCCTATTCTATTTAAAAATCGAATTTCTGTTATTGCTTCATTAAGAGATATCACATCCCGAAAGCTGTTACAGAAAAAAGAAATGCAAACCATCATATTAACCGAAGAAAAAGAACGAACCCGATTTGCCCAGGATTTACACGATGGGATTGGCCCAATATTATCTACCGCATTATTGTACCTGCAATGGTTTAATAAACCCAATGCTAATTTAGACAAAGCTACCATTGTATCTAAAATTGAAGAAACAATAGAAGAGGCATATAACAGCATACAGGAAATATCAAACAACATAAGTCCCAATACGCTTACGCTGTTTGGTTTAGATATTGCAATAAAAAAATTCATACAGAGAATAAAAGGTTTATCTAATATCTGCTTTAACTATTATAATCAAATCAATTATAAAATAAGTAATCAATTGGAAATAACAATTTACAGAATTCTTTGTGAATTAATTAATAACACAATAAAACATGCTAATGCAAAAAACATAGATATTAAAATAACTGACGATAACACTTTTAATATTTATTACTACGATGATGGAATAGGGTTTAATATTAACAAGATACATAAAAAAGGTAACGGTTTTGGATTAAGTAACATTAAAGCCAGAGTTGAATCTTTAGGAGGTAATTATAAGATCTTTTCATCCCAAAATAAAGGTATTAGTGTAAACATTAAATTATTAAAAGACTAACTATCTATAAATCTATATTAATAATGAATAAAGCTAAAATATATCTTGTTGACGACCACCAGATTTTTAGAGAAGGATTACGAAATTTAATTGAATTAGAAGGAATAGGAACTGTTGTTGGAGAATCAAGTAATGGAAAACATTTCATACAAAAATATAAAGAACAAAATCCTGACCTGGTGATAATGGATATTTGTATGCCTATAATGAATGGTATAGATGCAGCACAAAAAGCAATAAAAAAAGATCCAGGATTAAAAGTTATTGCTTTATCTATGAACGGTGAAGAAGAATACTATTATAAAATGATTGAAGCAGGAGTAAAAGGATTTTTACTTAAAAAAAGTGGAATTAAGGAAATTGAAAAAGGCTATAGCTACAGTATTATCAGGAGAAAGCTATTTCTCGAATGAGCTATTGCGAAAAATCATTTATAACATAGGTAAATCTGTGGATAATTTACCCGACAAAAAAATATTAACATCCAGAGAAATAGAAGTATTAAAAGAAATATGTAATGGCTTCACAAATGAAGAGATAGGTAAGAAACTTTTTATTAGTGCAAAAACAGTAAAAGGACACAGAAGTAATTTATTGGCAAAAACCAATTGTAAAAATAGTGCTAGCCTGGTAATGTATGCGATTAAAAACAAATACGTAAAACTTTAAAAGAGTATCCGATATTTTTAGGAAAAACCAGGAAATCTTCAGCATGTTCTTTCTGACTCCAATCATTGTAGTCACTCAACTTATTTTTGTATTGTCGTTGAAAATTTCGTCCATTTACGCCTAGATATACTTCAAGACTTTGACAGCTTATTGCATTAGAATCTACTAATGGATCAGTTATAAAACTTGGGTCTAAAATATCACTATGTTAATTAGGCAAATATCTTAGTTAGTCTAAAAAGAAAGAACTTTACATCTACAACGCCTCGGAATTGCCTCCTGAATTCTTTGATTTTGGCATTGAAAGATTCTGCTGCTGCATTTGTGCTTCTATTATTAAAATAATTAATGATATTGCTATAATGAGTTTCAAATGTTCTCTTTAAAACCTGAAATGTATCAATGTCAGCTAACTCTATTTGATTAAACCATTGCGCCAGGTATGTCATTGCAACCGGTTTTGTAATATTACGGCTATATATAAGATACAGATGATGCGAGAGATCATATGCCTGTTCTATTTCAGGATAGACATTAAATAATATATTGGCTCTCTGTTTCTGCGACTCGGTCCATTTATGATTGGGTTTAAAAAGGAGATACCTGCTTCGCACCAACAATTGCTTTAAGGTGTCCCCATTTTCAAAAGTATCAGGCTTGTATTTTCTCCCTTCTTCTTTGGCTTGTTTATAAGCTTGATTTTCCTGATCAATAGCTTCCCACCTATAGTTGATTCGTTTCTGCTGTACTGCATCACAAGCCAATTTTTGAACATGAAAACGATCAATAACTGTAGTATGCTTGGGAAAACATTTTGTGGCAATTAAATTCATGCTATTAGACCATATCTAATGTCACTTCTTTAACCATCCGTCGTTGCTCTTCAGTAAACTTTTCCTTAATAATTTTAATAATATCGTTTGCTTGAGTTCCTTTGAAAATACCAACGATGGAGCCTTTCTTCCCTTTCTTTGCCTTATTGGTAAGTATTGTATACAATTCACCATTAGACATGGCTGTTTCATCTAAAGAAAGAGAGTATCCGATATTTTTAGGAAAAACCAGGAAATCTTCAGCATGTTCTTTCTGACTCCAATCATTGTAGTCACTCAACCTATTTTTGTATTGTCGTTGAAAATTTCGTCCATTTACGCCTAGATATACTTCAAGACTTTGACAGCTTATTGCATTAGAATCTACTAATTTCTTTTAAAAAAGAAGCATACCCTTCGCTCATCCGAGTACCCTGCGCTATAACTTCCCAATCCCTGCTTACTTTCTTCTTTTTACCTTCAATGGTGATTTCCCATCTACGCCGCCTTATCTTTAGTTTTACAAGCATATTTCGAATCGGATAATCTTCTATATACCTTGGTTCAGTAAATCCACATGATTTATATTGGTAATGTTTATACTCTGGTGGTATTATATCTTTTTCTTCTAATGATAATTCTAAATTTGACTCATAAATATTCTTTCCACTTGAACTTTTACTATAGGATACAAGTTCAAAATGTTCTAATATACCTTCTGGGAGAAATAGAGATAGTAGCTCCTGGGATAGTCCGTCTTTCAATTTTCTTGATGTTTATTTATTATTTCTATTTAACAGCAAATAAACAACATTTTACACTCAGACCCAAATATTGTACGTGATCCTTTTTCTTCTAATGATAATTCTAAATTTGACTCATAAATACTCTTTCCACTTGAACTTTTACTATAGGATACAAGGTAAGCATACTGTAATTTACACATTGCATATTTCCAAGGATTTTGTCAGCTTGCCAACATGAAAACAACCATAACAAAACGTCATGCAGAAATACGAAGAATCGTAGATCTGTGGCATGAAAGTAAGAGAGAAATTAAGCAGCCTGATTTTTGTAAGAAAGAAGGAATTTCTCAGGATTCACTTAAATATTGGATAACCAAGTTTAATAAAGAGAAGGTCTTAAAACAGTCAGATTCATTGGCTACTGGATTTATTCCCGTAACAGTTTCAAACACAAAAGAACCAACCTATCAAGAGATTGAATTTCCTAATGGAGTAACATTTCGATACAGGCATGGAGTTTCAATAGAAACAATTAAAGAACTCATAAAATTGTATTGATATGTTTACCTTGTCTTCAGAACTAAAATTTCAATTATACGGACAAGCTACGGATATGCGAAAAAGTTTCGATGGGTTATGTGGCCTTGTTAAAAATAATCTTGGGGAATCACCATTGAATGGCGATGTCTTTGTCTTTATCAATAAAAACAGAAACAAAATAAAACTTTTACACTGGAAAGGAAGTGGATTTGTTTTGTATTATAAAAGGCTTGAAAAAGGCACATTTGAATATCCCAAATATGATATAAATGAAGGATGTTATATTTTAAGTTATGCTCAAATGGTTATGTTGATAGATGGTATTTGTATTACAAATCTGAGACAAAAAAAAAGGTTTTTCCAAGAGGATAAAACACCTTGAATCCATTGATATTACAAAGGTTTTGATTATCTTTAAGCGTGGAAATCAAAGCAAAAGATATACAAGAAGAAGTCGTTTCAAAGGCAGAATATGAAAAACTGCTGGCTGAACATAAATACTTAAAACATCAGTTCAAAGAGCTTCAGAGACTAATTTTTGGTAGTAAAAGTGAACGTTTTGTACCCACATCTCAAGACGCTTCTCAATTAGACTTATTTGATGAAAAAACAAAGGAAGCAGAAACGGAAGTTGAACAAATTAATTACACTAGAAAAAAGCCGGAGAAGGAAAAGAAGACTCCCATTCGCATAAAAATATCAGATCACTTTCCACGAGTAGAAGAAATAATTGAACCAGATTTGATTGAGCCAGGTTCAAGAAAAATTGGCGAAGAGATAACTGAAATATTAGAATATAATCCTGCTCAAATATTTGTTAGGAAAATTATCCGTCCAAAATATGCAAGACCAAATAACCAAGGCGTTGTTATTTCAGAATTGCCTTCCTTGCCAATACCAAAGGGAAATGCCGGAGCAAGTTTATTAGCTTATATATTGGTTGCAAAATATGTTGATCATCTCCCTTTTTATCGTCAAATACAGATTTTCAAACGTAGTAAGCTGTATTTAACCAATTCAACAATGAACGGATGGTTTAATAAAGCGACAGATTTATTGGATCCTTTGTATCTCTTATTGGAAAAAGAAGCTTTAAATTGTGATTATTTACAAGCTGATGAATCTCCAATTGGGGTTCAGGATTCACAAAAGAAAGGTGCTTTATTTTCAGGATACCAATGGGTTTATCGATCACCTGAGCAAGGTTTAGTTCTTTTTAAATATCATCCGGGCAGAAATAAAGATGCACCAGAAGAGACTCTGAAAAATTTTAACGGATCATTACAAACTGATGGTTACATTGCGTATCAAAGCATGGAAACCAAAGGCCATATTGTGCTCTTAGCTTGCATGGCACATGCACGGCGCTATTTTGACAAAGCATTGAGCTACGACAATGATATGGCAGAATATATGCTTAAAAAGATACAGAAGCTTTATAAAATAGAAAAAACAGCAAAAGAGCGTTTGATAGATCAAAATACTTTACAAAGGTACAGAAGTCTATATGCAAAACCTGTCTTAATCGAAATAGAACAATGGCTAAAAAGCAACATTAATCAAGTGGTACCCCAAAGTCCAATTGGAAAAGCAATTAACTATACATACAACCTCTGGCCGAGATTAAAAGCCTACATTAATAATGGTAAATATGAAATTGATAATAATAAAATTGAAAATGCTATACGTCCATTAGCTTTAGGCCGGAAAAACTATTTATTTGCAGGTTCACATAGTGCAGCAAAGAAAGCTGCCATGATGTATTCTTTCTTTGCTACATGCAAAATTAATGAGGTAAATCCTTTAGAATGGTTAACCTTTGTACTTGAAAGAATACAAGATTATAAAACATCTCAATTAAATGAACTTCTTCCTCGAAATTGGAAAACCATTAAGAACTAATTACGGATTTTTATATAGTGTACATTACAGCATGGATACGATACAAGTTCAAAATGTTCTAATATACCTTCTGGCAGAAATAGAGCTAGTAGCTCCTGGGATAGTCCGTCTTTCAATTTTCTTGATGTTTATTTATTATTTCTATTTAACAGCAAATAAACAACATTTTACTCTCAGACCCAAATATTGTACGTGATCCCGTGATCCGAAGTATATCTTTTTCTTGTAATGACCCCAGATACGATAAAAGTCTATAAACAAAAAAAGAGCAACCGAAACTTGTTCGATTGCTCTTTTTTTTAAGGTTGGCGGCGACCTACTCTCCCACAATATGCAGTACCATCGGCGCTAATGGGCTTAACTTCTCTGTTCGGAATGGGAAGAGGTGGAGCCCCATCGCTATAACCACCTGAATATCTTTATTTGAGTACTTAGTATTTAGTTTCCTGTACCTGGTCTTGGTACTTTCTACTTTGTACTTTGTACTAATCAAGCTCTGCTTGATTACATACCAGCTTCAATCAAAATCACAGAACTCACACATACGCCCAACTAAAAGTTTCGGGTAATTAGTACTGCTCGGCTTTGATGTTACCACCTTTACACCTGCAGCCTATCAACGTCATCGTCTTTAACGTCCCTCAAGGATATCTCATCTTGAAGCAGGCTTCGTGCTTAGATGCTTTCAGCACTTATCCCTTCCAAACTTAGCTACCCAGCAATGCTCCTGGCGGAACAACTGGTGCACCAGAGGTTTGTCCAACGCGGTCCTCTCGTACTAACGTCAGGTCTTCTCAAATATCCTACGCCCACAACAGATAGGGACCGAACTGTCTCACGACGTTCTGAACCCAGCTCGCGTGCCACTTTAATGGGCGAACAGCCCAACCCTTGGGACCTTCTCCAGCCCCAGGATGTGACGAGCCGACATCGAGGTGCCAAACCGCTCCGTCGATATGAGCTCTTGGGAGCGATCAGCCTGTTATCCCCGGAGTACCTTTTATCCTTTGAGCGATGGCCCTTCCATGCGGAACCACCGGATCACTATGTCCTACTTTCGTACCTGGTCGACTTGTCGGTCTCACAGTCAAGCTTCCTTGTGCCATTACACTCTGCGGACGGTTACCAATCGTCCTGAGGAAACCTTTGAAAGCCTCCGTTACTCTTTTGGAGGCGACCACCCCAGTCAAACTACCCACCAAACAATGTCCTCATCGCTGAGTTAGGCCACAGATAAGCAAAGGGTCGTATTTCAAGGGTGACTAAACTACACCTGGCGATGCAGCATCAATGTCTCCGACCTATCCTACACATTACTTACCCACAACCAATGTTAAGTTGCAGTAAAGGTTCACGGGGTCTTTCCGTCCCGTTGCGGGTAATCGGCATCTTCACCGATACTACAATTTCACCGAGCTCATGGTTGAGACAGTGTGCACATCGTTACACCATTCGTGCAGGTCGGAACTTACCCGACAAGGAATTTCGCTACCTTAGGACCGTTATAGTTACGGCCGCCGTTTACTGGGGCTTCAATTCAAACCTTCGATTACTCTAAGCTCTCCTCTTAACCTTCCAGCACCGGGCAGGTGTCAGGCCTTATACGTCTTCTTTCGAATTTGCAAAGCCATGTGTTTTTGATAAACAGTCGCATGCACCATTTCTCTGCGGCCTACCGAAGTAGGCGCCCCTTTTCCCGAAGTTACGGGGCTAATTTGCCGAGTTCCTTAACCATGAATCACTCGAGCGCCTTAGTATACTCAACCCAACTACGTGTGTCCGTTTACAGTACGGGCTCCTATACTCGCTTTTCTTGGTACTGGCTGCTTCTCTTCGCTTCGGCCGAAGCCTAGGCTCAACGTACTATTCCGTCAGTACGTAGAAATCTCACCAATACGTCACTTTTGTTGTATAGCAGGTGCAGGAATATTAACCTGCTCGCCATCCACTACCCCTTTCGGGTTCGCGTTAGGTCCCGACTAACCCTGATCCGATTAGCGTTGATCAGGAAACCTGAGTCTTTCGGCGTGCGGGTTTCTCGCCCGCATTATCGTTACTTATGCCTACATTTGCTTTTCTAACTACTCCACAGAACATCGCCATTCTGCTTCAAAGCCGTTAGAATGCTCCCCTACCACTTGTACATAGTACAAATCCATAGCTTCGGTAGTATACTTATGCCCGATTATTATCCATGCTCGATCGCTCGACTAGTGAGCTGTTACGCACTCTTTAAATGAATGGCTGCTTCCAAGCCAACATCCTAGCTGTCTATGCAATCAAACCGCGTTTGTTCAACTTAGTATACATTTGGGGACCTTAGCTGATGGTCTGGGTTCTTTCCCTTTCGGACACGGACCTTAGCACCCATGCCCTCACTCCTATTCATCATCTTACAGCATTCGGAGTTTATCAGGAGTTGATAGGCGGTGAAGCCCTCTCGTCCAATCAGTAGCTCTACCTCTGTAAGATTAAAATAAGGCTGCACCTAAATGCATTTCGGGGAGTACGAGCTATTTCCAGGTTTGATTGGCCTTTCACCCCTACCCACAGTTCATCCAAATACTTTTCAACGTAAACTGGTTCGGTCCTCCATTCCGTGTTACCGGAACTTCAACCTGACCATGGGTAGATCACCTGGTTTCGCGTCTAGCGCAGCTAACTATTTCGCCCTATTCAGACTCGCTTTCGCTTCGGCTCCGTTACTGAATAACTTAACCTCGCTAACTACGACTAACTCGTAGGCTCATTATGCAAAAGGCACGCCGTCACCACAAAATGGCTCCGACCGCTTGTAAGCGCACGGTTTCAGGTACTATTTCACTCCCCTGTTCGGGGTACTTTTCACCTTTCCCTCACGGTACTGGTTCACTATCGGTCTTTCAGGAGTATTTAGCCTTACCAGATGGGCCTGGCAGATTCACACAGAATTTCACGTGTTCCGCGCTACTCAGGATACTACTAGTTTTTACTTGCTTACGTGTACAAGACTGTCACTTTCTTCGGTTGTTCTTTCCAAAACATTCCACTTCACGCATAAATTCATATCGTAGTCCTACAACCCCAATGTTGCCTAAACAACACTGGTTTGGGCTTGTCCCCGTTCGCTCGCCACTACTTAGGGAATCACTATTGTTTTCTTCTCCTCCAGGTACTTAGATGTTTCAGTTCCCTGGGTTTGCCCCCCGAAGGGTGACTGGTCATCAACCAGCCGGGTTGCCCCATTCAGAAATCTGCGGATCAATAAATATTTGCTTCTCCCCGCAGCTTATCGCAGCTTATCACGTCTTTCTTCGCCTCTGAAAGCCTAGGCATCCACCGTACGCCCTTGCTTACTTTCTTGTTGGTTTAGCGGATGCTTTGCGCATTGCTAAACTATGATTTTGATTGTTTTGCCAATATGTCAATGTACGTTTTTTCGCATTTTGCGAAATGTGAAATGCACTACTTATAAATTTAGTAATAAGTTGTCTGTACTCAGTTCTCAGTGGATTGTTTTAAGCTTATCACTTTTTACTTTCTACTTATTAACTTGGTACTATTGTTAAAACTCTCTCCAGAAAGGAGGTGTTCCAGCCACACCTTCCGGTACGGCTACCTTGTTACGACTTAACCCTAGTTATCAGTTTTACCCTAGGCCGCTCCTTACGGTAACAGACTTCAGGTACCCCCGACTTCCATGGTTTGACGGGCGGTGTGTACAAGGCCCGGGAACGTATTCACCGCGTCATTGCTGATACGCGATTACTAGCGAATCCAGCTTCACGGAGTCGAGTTGCAGACTCCGATCCGAACTGAGACAGGCTTTAGAGATTAGCATCATATCGCTATGTAGCTGCCCTTTGTACCTGCCATTGTAACACGTGTGTAGCCCTGGACGTAAGGGCCGTGCTGATTTGACGTCATCCCCACCTTCCTCTCGGTTTACACCGGCAGTCTTGTTAGAGTCCCCACCTCTACGTGCTGGTAACTAACAACAGGGGTTGCGCTCGTTATGGGACTTAACCCGACACCTCACGGCACGAGCTGACGACAACCATGCAGCACCTTGTAAATAGTCCGAAGAAAGAAGCATCTCTGCTTCATGCAATCTACATTTAAGTCCAGGTAAGGTTCCTCGCGTATCATCGAATTAAACCACATGTTCCTCCGCTTGTGCGGGCCCCCGTCAATTCCTTTGAGTTTCATTGTTGCCAACGTACTCCCCAGGTGGATTACTTAATGCTTTCGCTCAGTCGCTGACTATGTATCGCCAACAACGAGTAATCATCGTTTACGGCGTGGACTACCAGGGTATCTAATCCTGTTCGCTACCCACGCTTTCGTGCATCAGCGTCAATTATAGCTTAGTAAGCTGCCTTCGCAATCGGTGTTCTGTGTTATATCTATGCATTTCACCGCTACACAACACATTCCGCCTACCTCAACTAAATTCAAGACTATCAGTATCAATGGCAGTTTTACAGTTGAGCTGCAAGATTTCACCACTGACTTAATAGTCCGCCTACGCACCCTTTAAACCCAATAAATCCGGATAACGCTCGCATCCTCCGTATTACCGCGGCTGCTGGCACGGAGTTAGCCGATGCTTATTCATACGGTACATTCAAAAAGCTTCACGAAGCTCACATTATTCCCGTATAAAAGCAGTTTACAACCCATAGGGCAGTCTTCCTGCACGCGACATGGCTGGTTCAGCCTTTCGGCCATTGACCAATATTCCTCACTGCTGCCTCCCGTAGGAGTCTGGTCCGTGTCTCAGTACCAGTGTGGGGGACCTTCCTCTCAGAACCCCTAGACATCGTCGCCTTGGTGAGCCGTTACCTCACCAACTAGCTAATGTCACGCATGACCATCTTATACCGCCGAAACTTTACTTATTTTACCATGCAGTAAAACAAGACTATAGGGTATTAATCCAAATTTCTCTGGGCTATCCCCTTGTATAAGGCAGGTTTCATACGCGTTACGCACCCGTGCGCCGGTCGTCATCTACTGCAAGCAGTAATGTTACCCCTCGACTTGCATGTGTTAGGCCTGTCGCTAGCGTTCATCCTGAGCCAGGATCAAACTCTTCGTTGTATAAAAATTGTTTTGCCAATTTAATGGCTATAATTCTTTACAAGAGTTTTAACTCAAAGATCAAACTTTACTTTCCTTTTATTAAGTGTGCATTTCAATATTTTCAAAGAACGTTTTCCTCTTTATTCAGCATCAAGGCATAAATAAATCAGAACTCTTTATATCTTGTAAACACATTTTAGAACTCTTTCTAAAACAATGTTTATTTCAATCTTTTTTTTTAACCTCCAACCTTCGTTAGAGTATCGCTCTCAAAGCGGATGCAAAGATAACAACTTTATTTCCTTTTCTCCAAATAAATTTTGAAAAATTTTTATTTATTTTTTCAAGCTTTATTTTTAACTTAAATTGCTGTTTTTCACCAATTTAAAACCCTTCCTAAAGTCTCAGTATTTTAACTTTTGCCTCTCTTTAAAAGCGGCTGCAAAGATAAGTGATTTTATTTTTTAAAACCAAATAAATTTTTAAAAATATTTTAAAAATTTTTATCTCGCTTTTCAGCTTCTAAAACCTCCTCTTGCTCAAGACTTTCTTCCATTAAAGTTGCTCAATATTTCAATCTTTTTATCTCGCCTCTCGTTCAAAGCGGGTGCAAAATAACTGCTTTTATTTGTAACTTCCAAATGAATTCCAGATTATTTTTTACTCAGATTTCAAAGGTAATTTGCAATTGTCATTTTGTCAATATATTAGAAGATATTTTTTTTACTAATTTTTCTATTTCCCTGCAAAATACCATAAAGGAAGTTCATTAAACTCTTTATAGAACATCAACAAATTCATTTAAAAATAAAGATCTCTCTCACCATTCTTAATCTTCTCTAAACGTTCTATCAACTTAGATTTAAATCGATCATCCTCATAATTAACCAATTCCTCATCAATTAATTTATACCCTTTAATCTTAGTCGATTCTGGAGCATAGTCTTCCAAATACTCAGCCAAAGTCAACATCGCATTGGGTTGACAGAACCTTTTTATAAAACCAGGCACCGAAAATTCCATAAAATGCTCACCTGTTCTATTTAATCTGTAACAAGCCGTACAAAAAGATGGAATAAAACCATTGCCCACCAGCTCTTCCATTACTTCATTTAAAGAACGATTATCATTAATTACAAATTGTTCCTGATCGATATCTTGCTTAACATCCTTTTGTGAATAGCCCCCCAATTCGATATTTGTACCACCATCAATCTGAGAAACTCCAAATTGCAATATTTCATCTCTAATTTCTGCGGGTTCTCGGGCAGTCAAAATCAACCCTGTATACGGAACGGCTAATCTTAAAATTGCAACCAAACGTGTAAAATCTTCATCAGAAACCATCCATTGCTTATCAATATTCATTTCTGATGCATCCTTAATACGTGGAAAGGAAATAGTATGAGGTCCTACATTATAAACCGATTCAAAATGATTAACATGACGTAACAAGCCTAACACCTCAAACCTCCAATCATAAAGTCCCAACAATGCACCAATACCTAAATCATCAATTCCACCCTCCATCGCGCGATCTAATCCTGTAATACGCCAATTAAAATCTCGCTTTAATCCACTCTTATGTACATTTAAGTACGTTTCTTTATGATATGTTTCCTGAAAAATCTGATATGTTCCAATCCCTGCTTCCTTAACTATTTTAAATCCTTCAATATCTAAAGGTGCCGCATTTATATTAACCCTCCTAATTTCCCCTTTCTTATGCTTTACTGAATAAACCGTCTTAACTGTATCTGCAATATATCGCGCATTATACTTTGGATGTTCTCCATAAACCATAATTAGTCGCTTATGCCCAGCATCTTCCAAAGCCTTCACCTCATTTATTAAGTCTTCTGTAGATAATGTCACTCGTTTCTGTGATTTATTCTCTGCTCTAAATCCACAGTAAGAGCAATTATTAATACATAAATTACCTACATACAAAGGTGCAAACAAAACAATTCTCTTACCATAAACCCTTTCTTTTAGTTCTTTTGCTGCATACTTAATTTCTTGAACTAACTCATCATCAGTTGCATTTATTAGTACAGCCGTTTCTTGTAAAGACAATCTTTCTTTATTGAGAGATTTTTGAATAATAGAACGTACCGCCTCCTTTGTTGGATTTTTTGTTTGCTCCAATATCTCATGAATCTCATCTGAATCGATAAAATTCTCCATCGAACGATCTTCTATCTTATATTTTTGAGGGTGATAGATTATTGACATAATTCTTTTACTAGTTTTTCAAGCTGTAAAATTAGTTGTTTTCGGATAAAAAAGTAATGAATTACTAATATTTACACGTATCTAATAATATTTAAACTTTTGCCTATTATTTTCAACACGAATAATTAGATGTATTTTTTAATGCTCAAATTTCATTTTCTGAACGATTATACCATCTATATCCCTTAATGAATTTTCTAGTTCCTGTTGCATATGACTCTCCCCAAATAACTCCAGCAGAATCAGACCACTTTCACTACAAAAATCATCTGTTACTTCATGTAATCCTAAGCGTGTTTTTATATTACAACCATATATAGTAAGTATCTTTTGTACTTTATCGGCAGCTTTTAATCGATCACAAATCTGTATTCCTAAAATTATTTTATCTGCTTTTGTCGTCATAACTTAAAACTTTAAACTAATAAGTTAAGACAACTTATACTATTTCTCAAGATGTTTAGATAAAGATTCCATATGACTAAAATAAAAAACCACTAACAAAAGCTAGTGGTTCTTTTTTATTCCTATTTTATTTTTTCCTCCATTTACCATAAGGAACTCACCAGAAAAACAAATATCCTCATATGAGTGAATTCTTTCTCATAACTCGTTTTATTGTTCTAAATAAAGACAGCAATCTTACATCTATTTATCTAAAACGGTTGGAGTTTAGTATTAATTACAATACTGTCTTACTATTTTTTCGACTTATACGCTACTACATGTACAGCATTTTTTTCTGAACCTGCAAACTTTGTTTTAACCTTAATCACTCCATTTGTACCTTTTTCTCCAAATATTGCAACAGCTGCACTATCCTTAAGTATATCTATCTGACTAATCATTTGGGGATCCATCTTTTGTAATTCTTCGTAACTAATTTCATTACCATCCATAATCACCAAAGGATTTTTTGAAGAATCACTTTTGAGAAGCGAACTCCCTTCTTCCCCTTCCAAAACAAAATTAATTGGAACTGTAAAATTAACATTTACAAACTCTCCTCTTTGCATACCAGGCTCCCATTTTGGCATTAACCCAACCACTCGTATCGCTTCATTATCAATAGCTTCATGCACACCTCTCACAACTTTGATATCCTTTACTTCTCCATCCATCCCCACAACGAAACTAACATAAACACGCCCTTGTATTCCTAATTCCTGTGCCTCTGACGGATACTTTACATTTTGAGCAATAAATTTTCTTAACTCCATCTCTCCTCCTGGATATTCTGGCATTTTTTCAACAACATTATATGCAATCTCATCGCTCAGAGAGTTTTCTGTCCCTTTTAATTCAACACTATTTACATCCTCCTCCTCAGAATATTCATTATCACATGCAAAAAAGAAGGTTACGGTAGAAACTACCATTAAAGCCATTAAAGCCTTGTACACACCATATTTTTTTAAAGAATTATTTGTCATCATATTAAATCTTTTTTTAGTAATAGATTGATTAAAGTTATTTACTGGCAACAAACGCGCTCCTGATGCCTGAAACAACAATAACATTTTGTACTGACCGATAGAGGTTCCTCTTTTCAAAACCTCCTTATCAGCCTGAAACTCGTGGAGTTCTTTTAACAATCGTTGAATAATCCAGGCAAAAGGATTAAACCACTGAATAATTAAAAGACACTCAACAACAAGCACATCTAATGAATGTTTGAATTGAATATGAGCCATCTCATGATCCATTATTTTATCCAAATCGTCATCTGAATACAAAGACTGATTCACGAAAATGATATTAAAGAATGAAAACGGATTAAAGCGACCAGGCAAATTAGCCACTCTATACCCTTTTACTTTAGACCAGGTGGCCTTTCTGGAAAGTCCTCCCAATTGAACTAATCCATAAAACAACCTGACCAATAACAATGCAACACCAAAAGCATACAACCAATTAAATAATTGAACCTGCGCTATTTTAGGTATGACAATTTCCTGAAATTGAGTTGAATATACATCTACAGAACCTAATAAATAAGAAAAGCCCTCCATTTGAGATTCATCTCTTACTGGATTAGATAAATGAATCAAAGGAACAACCGAAGCAAGACAAAGAGATAACAACAAATAAAATCTGTTAAACCTAAAAATTCTTTCATTATGAAGAATCAAACGATAAAAAATAGTTAAAATCCCAAGTATAATTGAAGATTCTATTAGATACTTAACAATATGCTCCATAACTATTCTTTTTCTTTATTTAACTCATTTTTTACATCATCTAAAAGATCTTCAAGTTCTTTAATATCCATTTTGTCTTCCTTAGCAAAAAACGACACTAATTCCTTTAATGAACCTTGAAAGTAATTAGAAACAAAGCGCTTCATAAACTTTTTTCTGTATTCCTCTTTTGTTACAATTGAAAAATACACATAGCCACGTCCTTTTTTTTCATGATCCACAAAACCTTTAGTTTCTAAAATCCGCACAATTGTTGACACTGTATTAAATGCTGGTTTGGGATCCGACATTTTATCTATAATGCTTTTTACAGTGGTTTTGCCTAATTCCCACATTATTTGCATCACTTGTTCTTCTGCCTTTGTTAATTCTTTCATTCTTTTATTCTTTTATTCTTTTATCCTCTCTAAAATCAATTCAACTAAATCAATAGTTCAAACTTACATCATAATTTCTATTCCAGCAAATTTTTAAACTATTTTTTTAGTTTGTAATATTTTTAATATAATTTTAATCACCCCAGCTATGTCACCAACCCACATTACAAACCTCATATACACCTAATTAGAAACACATAAAGAATACACATCTCATTTTTTTGTAGTTTAGTAAACAATATTAATTTTTTAAACTACTTTTGCTAAACCGATTTAGTTATGGCGAAAATATCGATAAATAAAATAGCAGAATTAGCAGGAGTTTCAAAAACCACAGTCTCATTTGTTTTAAATGGACGTGGAGATGAAAAGAATATCAGCTTAAAAACGCAAGAGAAAATCATAGATATTGCTAAAAAGAACAACTACAAGGCGAACTTTATTGCCCGCAGTCTTTCTTTAGGAAAATCTTTTACAATTGGTTTTGTAGTTCCTGATATCTCAAACCCATTTTTTGGTAAAATAGCGAAACAAATTGAAGCTATTGCAGAAACAAAAGGTTATTCTGTAATGGTTGCTAACACCAATGAAGATATTGCAAAAGAAAGAAATATTATTGAAAGTTTTAAATCCAGACAAATAGATGGTATTATTTTAGCAAGTGCATCAAACAACTATGACCGGCTTACTGATGTTTTCGGCAAAGAATATCCATATGTTTTGTTCGATAGATTTCTTCCAAATATTGAAAATCCTTTTATCGGAATTAATAATTATGAAACAGCTCAGCAATTAACTAATGCCTTAATAAATAAAGGCCATCACAAGATCGCACTTTTTTCCATTACCTCTTTCCTGCCTAACATATTAGAAAGAGAAAATGGTTATAAAGACTCCTTAATCAGCAACAATATTAGCTTTAGCAAAGATCTCGTTTTTGAGATAGATCTAACAGATATAAAAAGTGGTGTAAAAGTAGCCATTTCTAAAATGATTAGTAAGAACAATCCAGCTACAGCTATCTTATTCTTAAACAATGTACTAACAGCAGAAGCTATTTGGGTTATTAATACCATGTACCCACAGCTTAAACAAACACTTGACTTTGCAAGCTTTGATAATCTGGATCTCTTCGATTATTCATTACCAAAGGTTACATCAGCACTACAGCCAAGTAAAGAAATTGCAAATTATGCTGTAAATATGTTATGTGATCAAATTGACAACAAAATACTCAACAAGGGTATCCAACTAAAAACAACTATAATAAACAGATAAAATATGTACAACCAATCAATATATAACTATTTATGTAAATTTACTAAACCGGTTTATTTGAAATTAGCAACTATATAAATCATCTTTTAAATCAATAAAAATGAATATTTATTACGACAATAGAATTGTTTTAACACTTGACGCAGGAGGGACTAATTTTGTTTTCAATGCAATACAAAGAGGTAAATTATTACTAAATCCAATTACGTCTCCTTCATATGGTGACCAACTTGAGAAATGCCTACAAACCATAATAGAAGGATTTAAAAAAGTAAAAGAACAATTAACCGAAGAACCTGTAGCAATTAGCTTTGCTTTTCCCGGTCCTGCAGATTATCCCAATGGTATAATTGGTGATTTAGGAAATCTCCCTGGTTTCAGAGGAGGTATTGCACTAGGAAGCATGCTTAACGAACAATTCAACATACCTGTTTTTATTCAAAACGATGGAGATCTGTATGCTTATGGTGAAGCTTTGGGCGGAATACTTCCTATAATAAATGAAAAGAGTGAAAAAAAATATAAGAATTTAATTGGAGTAACTCTGGGCACCGGATTTGGCGCCGGACTTGTTCATGATGGAAATCTAATAACCGGAGATAACAGTATTGCTTCTGAAGTTTGGCTTATTGCAAACTCTATCTCTCCTGATAGAAATGCAGAAGAAGGCGTTAGTACCAGAGCTATTATTAATTCATACAAAAAACTTTCAGGAACAAATACCCCTGATCTTATGCCTTTCGACATTTATAATATAGCAATAGGAAAAGCTGAAGGCGATAGTGCTGCTGCTAAAAACGCATTTATTGAGTTTGGTAAACATTTAGGCGATTCACTTACTACTCTTATCACACTATTTGATGGTATCGTTGTTATTGGTGGAGGCATAACTGGTGCCAGTGAACTATTTATGCCAGAAGTGATGAATGTATTACGTGGAAAATTTGAATGCGGACAGAACAGATTAGTACACAATACCTATTTACTAGATAATGAGGTGGAAGAAAAAGAATTTTATAAATCAGACGCAATTACAATAAAAGTTCCTTTTTCCGAAAAAACCATTAAATACAATAAAGAACAAAAAGTTGCCATTGCAACCAGTAAGCTTGATACCAGTGAAGCTATTTCACTTGGAGCTTATGCTTACGCATTAAAAATGTTAGATAAATAAAATTAAGTATATGTTATATCCATTAAAATTTACTCCTATTTTAAAGGAAATGATTTGGGGAGGTTCGAAGATCCCTGAAACATTAAAAATGTCAATTGATTCAGAAACAAAGATAGGTGAAAACTATGCACTTTCTGGATTAGAAAAAGATCTTTCAGTTGTATCAAACGGAGACTTGAAAGGGAAAAATCTTGTTGAATTAATAGATCAATATAAAGATCAAATCATTGGAGAAAAGATATACAGCCAGTTTGGTAGTAAATTCCCTTTACTATTAAAGTATATTGATGCAAATGATGATTTATCAATTCAGGTACATCCAAATGACGAACTTGCAAAAGTTAAACACAACTCATTTGGCAAAACTGAAATGTGGTATGTTATTAGTGCTGAGGAAAACGCAGGTTTAATCTCAGGATTTTCAAAGAAAACTTCTGCTGAAGAATTTGAAGAATTGCATAAGAACAAGCAAATTATGAGTCTGATGCAAAAACATGATACAAATAAAGGTGACGCATTCTTTATTCCTGCAGGTAAAGTTCACTCAATTGGAAAAGGCAACTTAATTGCCGAAATTCAGCAAACATCTGATATCACTTATAGGATTTATGATTTTGACAGAGTTGATAAGTTTGGAAAACCTAGAGAACTACACCATGAACTAGCAATGGATTCAATGAACTTCTCAGATGATGATTCCGGAAAAGTTGATTATTCACCAATAACCAATCAAAGTGTAAACGTAGCAGAATGTCAATATTTCACAACCAATTTTATTGACGTTAATGGAGAAATTTCTAAAAACTACACATCTATTGATTCATTTGTTATATTGATGAATGTGAGTGGAGAATGTACAATAAAGTCAGGCGATTTCACTACTTCTTTAAACATGATGGAAACAGCTTTAATTCCTGCTTGCCTTAATGAAATATCAATTACAGGTAATGCAGAATTACTGGAAGTTTATATTTAACAACAATTATTACACATTACATATTTGGATAAAACAGAGCCCCTCTTAATAATAAAAGGGGCTCTGTTGTTTATATAACTAATACAAATCAAATCTATACCACTTTGTATAATAAATAAATTAATTCCAATTCAGTTGGCCTACAACCTCGAATGCATAACCTCGGTTTGTTTCAATTTTTTTAAATAAGGTATTATGATATTCATAATAAATACGTCCATCAATAGAAACTCTTTCAGCATAAAATGGTAACTGATAAACAACAGCTCCAACAGGAGGAATTACTTCCTGATAATATCCACCATGATTTTTATAGAATATTCCATCTGTAAAAAATAAAGTAAGACCATTAAACCTAACTTTTACGAAATTATTTGGTAAATATTTTACTCTCCTTGAATAATCATTACAAACGACTACACCTCTTGAATAATTCTTACTATAATTTACATTGTAATGTTTGTTATTATAGTTTTTCGAATAATTATGTTTCTTTTCTTTACTATGATTATAATTTGTCTTCTTGTTGTTATTAATTACATAATCTCTGTCTGTTAATCGATCTAATTTATCTAAATTGCTCGTTTTAGATGAAGAATTTTGCTTATTATAGTTTGAAGAACGTTGTCCTCTTGATGAGTTTTTTGAAACTTCTTCTCTATAATTTTCATTTCTACTTTCTGTATATCTATTTCTATTTTGAGCTGATACACTAAAAACAAAAGCAGTAACCATTAATAATAAAATACCTTTTTTCATGACTTCAGTTTTTTAATTAATACTCAGCAATCAATTCAATTGAATTAAAATTATAATTGTTCGTAAAACAACTTATAATCTTAACTTTTACAATCCAAAAACCAGACCAAAGTCATACACACCAATGTTACTGCACTTTACACCAACTTAAAAGCAGTATTATTTTAACAACAATTAGTTAAAACAGATTAAATTACTTCACTTTTAAAATATAAGATTGATTTGCCAACAATTTTATTGGAATAACTAAATCTTGATCGAGATTTATTTTACTTTTAAATTTATGATACAATTGATCTTCTAATTCAATATTCCCTTTAGGTATTTTCATTCTTTGCAATACTGAATCAGGAACATTAAGATCAAAAGTCACAGAATCATTTGAAAAGTTTGTTACAATTATTAATTTCTCATTTTCACTCCATCGGGTAAATGAATATATTTTATCATTATATTCAGCAGTTTTCTTTCTGTTATAATCATGAATGGCTGCATATTCCCCCATTAATGCATCACTATTAATTGTAAAATTCAACAGGCGTTTATAAAAATCCCTAAGATCTTTTTCTTCTTCCGATAATTGTCCTCCGTCAAAAGCACCATTATTCATCCAGCGCTGATGATGTGGAACTCCAACATAGTCAAATATTGAGGTTCTTGATGGCTGTCCGAATCCAGCATTCTCTACTCCTGGTTCTCCTACTTCTTGTCCAAAATAAATCATAGTTGGTGAAGTACTTAATGTTGCAGAAACAACCATCGCAGGCATTCCCTTTAATGCCTCTCCCGCAAATTCAGGCGATGCTATTCTTTGTTCATCATGATTTTCCAGGAAGTGCAACATATGATGCTCAATATCCTTTGCGGCTTCTTGAATAGGAGCAATATGATCCGTAGATCCATAACCTTGCATAATATGCTTTAATGTGTCATATAAATCAACTTTATCATATAAATAATCCATTTTACCTTTATGAATATATTCCCTGAATAACTTTGGTTGATAAACCTCTGCTAATAAAAAGGCATTTGGATTTTTTACTTTAATAGAAGAATTCATATAGCTCCAAAACTCTAACGGAACCATTTCTGCCATATCATAACGAAATCCATCAACACCAAAATCAAGCCAGAAAAAAGCTATATTTTTAAATTTAATCCAGGAATCTGGAACATCCTTATTCTGCCAGAATTCAAAATGAGATCTAAAGTCTTTATTTATATATGACGACGGCAAAGTATCAAAATCTAACGATCCGTCAAGTTTTACACCATAATTGATTTTTACTGTTTCGTACCAATCGTAATGATTAGGTTGAGCTAATCGGGATCCATTTCCGGTCCATTTAGCAGGATATTCATAAAACCGACCATCTGCTAAATCATGCTTTTCACCTCCTAAGGGTTTATAACCATTAATTGGATTAGGTACTTTAAAAGAATCACCAACTACATAATAAAAATTATTATCTCGGGCATATTCTACAGATGTGTCATCATTTGCCCCAAAATCATCAACTTCTCCGAGATTGTTAAGCCCCTGGTAATTTCTGGCAACATGGTTTGGAACGATATCTATTATCACCTTCATCCCATGCTGATGCGTTCTTTCAACAAGAGCTTTAAATTCATCTAAACGTTTAGACGGATCAACAGCTAAGTCAGGATCTACTTGATAATAATCTTTTACTGCATAGGGAGAACCAGCTCTTCCTTTTACTACATCCGGATCATCATTTGATATTCCATATTTTGAATAATCTGTAATTGTTGCATGATGCGGAACTCCTGTATACCAAATGTGAGTAACACCTAAATCCTTTATCTCAGATAAAGCTTTATCCGTAAAGTCATTAAACTTACCAACTCCGTTTTCTTCAATTGTTCCCCATGGTTTGTTATTGGTATTTTTATTTCCAAATAATCTGGTAAAAACCTGGTAAACCACTATCTTTTTATTTTTAGCTTCTTCTTTATTTAAATTTTGCGAATGATCACGACATGATGTAATGACCATAATGACAACCATTCCTATATAAAATAACTTCTTCTTCATAAGATTTGATTTTCCTTATAATTATTTACTATCTAACTCTTTAATTAATGAATACATTTAATTGGTTTTCCCCCTGCATTATTGTATCTATAAAAAGAGTTTTTTTATCTACTTGAAATTTATAATCAACTTTATCTCCATTTACGAATACATTATCAGGCTTATTAAGTACATTATGTATTACAAATGAAATTTTTCGCTCTTCCGGATTACCCTCATATTCAAAACTTTCTCTGGAAATTGAGATTTTTAATCCATCATTATCTAGTTTTGATTTGAACTTCAATTTCTCATATTGATTATTTAACCAACTCTTATTCGTTTTACCATCATCATTATACATATAACCATGCGATTCATCTAAATCCATGTCTTTATAATAATGTATAACCAATTCATTTGTATTATACTCTTCCATATTATTAAAGACTTTTACCGTTGGAATAAAAGAACCTCCTTTTACAAAAACAGGAATTTCATTTATTGTAACATTAACAGAATCACGTTGACCTCCTTTGTATTTTTGATCCGTAAAAAAGTTAAACCAATTTGCTCCATCCGGAAAATCTACTGACCATTTTTTCACTCCTTTTTCAGTAACAGGAGAAACAAGAAAATCATCTCCCCACATATAAGTATTTGTGTTATTAATAAATGCTGTATCATCATTTTGATAAAACAGAGGACGCATCAAAGGTGTACCTTTTGTAGTATTTTCATATACCATCGTATATAAATATGGCGTCAACATATATCTTAATTGAATAAATTTTCGTGCAATACCCTTTGTTTTAACATCCCAAAAAATAGGTTCCGGTGGAACATCCGCTTGAGCATGAGTTCTAAATACAGGTTGAAAAACACCATACTGCAACCAACGAGTATACAATTCAGCATCTTTATAATTACCGGCAAAACCGCCTAAATCTGAATGCATGTAAGCTAATCCCTGAATTCCCATTTGTAAAGAAATCTCAACCTGAGACTGCAATCCCCCCCAGGTTCTGTTTACATCTCCACTCCAGGGAATCATTCCATATCGCTGAGAACCGGCAAATCCTGATCGCATTAAAATAACAGGTCGTTTATCCGAAAAGTCATTTTTAAACCCTTCATACACTAATTTAGCCCACTCATGACCATATGCATTATGAACGATATCTGCAGCTCCATTTACATGAATCAAATCATCTGGATGTAATTCCGGTTCTCCCAGATCTCCCCACCATCCATCAACTCCGGTGAGTGTATGTTTTTTATAAATACCCCAAAACCAATCTTTAGTTGCTGGTTTGAAAATATCAAGTAAAGTAGTTGTACCAAAATAAAAATCATATACATAAGGTTGACCAACAGAATCAGTTCCAACAAGATTATTCTCAATACATTCATTATATTTTTCAGTATCCTTCAGAATAAAAGGTTCAGTTATTAAGACTGTTTTTACACCATCATCTTTTAATTCCTTCATCATTTTTTGCGGTTCCGGGAATGTATTTTTATCCCATTCCAAATTTCCCATGTATCCTTTTACTTCTGGTCCAAACCAAAATAAATCCAGCACCATGGCATCTAAAGGAATATTATCTTTCAGATATAAGGAAACCGCGTTTTCAACCTCTTCTTGGGTTCTATACCCCATACGTGAGGAAATATTGCCTAATGCCCAACGAGGTGGCATTGGTTGACGACCTGTAACCTGAGTATAATTCTGAGTTAAATTTCTAAACCCGGATCCTCCAACAACAACATAACTCATCCTTCCACCTTTGGTCTCAAACTGTAATATATCCTTTTCTGATTTTCCCAGATCAAGCCAGCCATCAGCAACATTATCAAACAATAACATATATTTTCTGGATGATACCACAACTGGCATTGAATAATACATTAGATCAGCATGCGTCTCATATCCGTAACTAGCCCTGTTATACAATCGAAGCCTATGCCCTCTTCTATCCATTCCTAAAACACGCTCTCCACCACCCATCAGCTTTTCATCACTAGAAATACTCATACGAAATCCCTTTAAGGTATCAGAATATAACACCCCCTGTTCTTCTTTAAATAAAAGAGAATCTCCTTTATAAAAAGACAATTGAAATGGATCTTTATGAATACTGACTTTTAGGTTCAAAACATGGTAAATAGCACTATCCCTATTTTCTTGAAGAGTAGCTAAAGCATATGAAAGATTTTCATCTAAAGCGTAAGAAGGGAATTCCTTTTCATCAACTTTATATTTTACTTCAAATGCATCATCTGATAGCGGATGAATGTAGATCTCATTTTGATTTGTTTGAATAAATAGTCCTTCTTTTGAGTTACTAATATTTTCTACATAGTAATCCGAACGATGAGAATTACATCCTACAAATAGAAAAAACAAAAATCCTATATAAAAAAATTTTGTCCTGATTAAATTTTGCATGGAAAATAAATTTTGATTCAAACGCAATTTCTTGCTTTCTATACAAATCTTCAAAATATATTAAATAAATATAAGCTATAAACCTGTATACATGGATATTAGCACATCATTTTAATGAAAAAATATAGACGGAAAATCTTATAAAATTGAATATTAAATGCAACTTTCAAGTAAACAAACATATCAAACTATTTTTTTAGTTAAAATATTTTGATGATTACTCAAAATAATATAATTTTAAACTAAAACATTAGTTAATTAATGAATAAATCCACAATTTTTCGATCTAAGATTCTAATTATTTTAAGTCTGTTTTTTAACCAGTTCATCTATTCACAAGAATTAGATAGTAATAAAATAGATATGAAATATAAATATGCAGAAGAGTTGAAATCAAACTATAAACTTGATAGTGCCATAATAATTTACAATCAAATCTATAAGTCCGACTCTACTCAAATTTTAGCTTTAAAGTCTTTGGAAAAGTTATACAGTCAAACAATACAATATCGTGAGGCTTATAATTGTGCAAATAAACTAAAGGAGTTAGAAAATGATAATCAATACTATAAAATACGCTGTGGTCTCCTTTTGAAGAAGTTGGGAGAAAGCGACTCTGCATTATGCATATTTAAGCCTGTAATCTATTCAGATACAACAAACAGCTTTATTTTAACCCAAATTGCAGATATATATTACGACAATAACAACGTTGATAGTGCCATGCTGTATTTTAATAAAAGCTGCATCATAAAACCTACTCCAACAAATCTGATTAAAGGCACTGAATTATTATTGAAAAATAAACAAAAGGAACAAGCACTATCCTTTATAAAAACTTATTACAAACCATCACCTGAAAGCAATAAACTACTAAATCAGGTATATGGTAAAACACATTACTTAAATGATAGCATTTATGATGCTTATAATACATTCAACGAATTAAGAAAAGGCGGAGACTCTTCATTAATTACAACCAAATTTTTGGGCTTATGCTGTTGGAAAGCTTCATATTTTCATAAAGGAAAGAACTATTTGGAGGAATATACAAAAAGAGACTCAACTGATTATATGTCTTATTACGTTTTATCCATCTGTTGCAGAAATTGCAGTGAATTTAAAAAGTCCATTGATTATATGAATAAATCTTTAAGCCTATATAAACTTGATTCCAATACCCTAAATATGATGTACCAGGGCATTGCTGAGAGTTATTTTGGAGCAAATGATTATAATAATTCTATTTATTATTTTGAAAAACTTATTGAAACAGATCCACGCAACATATATGGTGAATATCGAATTGCAATGATTTATGATTATTCTTTAAAAGAAAAGGATAAAGCAATAAATTACTATAATGATATCATAAAAAGAATTGATGAATCCGGTTCTAAAAATCATGATCAGATTAAAATATTTTGTGAAACAAGAATCGATCAATTGAATGAATCAGCATTTTGGAGTCAAAAGAAATCGGAATCAGACAATTAAATCATATTTTTAAAATTTTATTGTTTTTAATTAATCCATTTAAGCTATTATTTACATTACATTTTAAACAATTTTGATATTTTCGTATTTTAACTCTAAAGACTAGTTAGAATAATCAATATGAGCGAAAATTTTCAGGAATTACAAAAAAATGTTGAGTTAGCATTAAACCAGCGAAGAATTAAAGATGCCTTTAAAACACTAGCATCTCTTGCTAAAAATCATCACGACGGTTTATTGATTGATGAAATTTACAACTTGGAATTTACATACAAAAGTATGCTTAAATATACTTTTGATGGAGTATCTGATCCTGAACAGCAAAAAGTTTATAATAACATTCTAAAGTCTTGTTATAATTTAAGCGACGAAATATTCTCTGCTATAAATACAACACAATCAAATGGCATTTTTTATGAGACTCGTAGGACATTAAACAAGCAAAGTACTAATATTAGTAGTATTTTAGAAGAGTTTTATAGTGAACAAATTCAATTAAAAATAACTGATCAAGCTAATATTCAAACAAAACAAAATCACGAAGCTATTTTCAAGTTATTTAACTATTTATGGGTTTGTGCCAAAATAACAAGTGACGATCAGGAGAAAATACAAGCTTTAATAAATGATAAGGAAATTCATTACAGTATAAAGTGTATATTAATTTCAGCATTAACAATAAGTGTACTTCAAGAGTTTAGTGAAGAAAAAATCATCATTCTGTTTAACTCTATTTCAAATGAAGAGTTAACAATTAACCAAAGAGCAATAACAGGATTATTGCTTACTCTTTATAAATACGACAATAGACTTTTTCTATATCCTGAAATTAATGCAAGACTTTCATTACTTCAAGAAAATCCGAAAGTCAACAGAAATATATTAACTATAATTATTCAGCTGATAAGAACCAGAGAAACAGAGAAAATTTCATCAAAACTAAATGATGAGATTCTTCCTGAAGTTGTAAAAATGCAACCTAACTTAAGAAACAAACTAGATCTGGAAAATTTATTGGGTGACAAATTTATGGAAGGAGAAAATCCTGAGTGGGAAGATTTTTTCAAAGATTCTCCAGAATTAATGAATAAGCTTGAAGAATTAACAGAACTTCAAATGGAAGGAGCTGATGTATTTCTTTCCACATTTAAAATGCTGAAACATTTTAGTTTTTTCAACACATTGCAAAATTGGTTTGTTCCTTTTTACCTCGAAAACCCAGAATTGAAGAGTGTTTTTGATCAGGACAATTTATTATTTTCAAATAGCAGCGTACAAAAAAGCCTTGCAAACTCAGGTTTCTTATGTAATTCAGACAAATATTCGCTTTTTCTAAGTATTCCTCATATGCCTCAATTTCAAAAAGAAATGATGGGAAATATGTTTAAGCAACAGCTCGAACAAATGAATGAAATTGAAAATAGTGAAAAGATGATAACTCCTGAAAAAAAGGAATCCATAATATCAAACAGATATATTCAGGATCTATATCGTTTCTATAAACTACATCCACAACATATTCAATTTGAAGATATTTTTAATTGGAAAATGGATTTTCATAACAAAACATTCTTCCAACAAACCATAAGCGACGATAATAGTCTTCGACAAATATCAGAGTTCTTCTTTAAGAAAGGATATTTTACAGAAGCAATGGAAGCTTTTGAAATTATCTTGCAAAAACAACAGGATAATGTTGAGATCATACAAAAATTAGCGTATTGCCATCAACAAAACAAAGAGTACAACAAAGCTTTAAATTGGTATTTAAAGGCAGATATTCTTAAGCCGGAACAAATATGGACTACTAAGAAAATTGCTTTAATGTACAAACATCTTAAACAACCGGAGAAAGCACTGGAATATTATTCAATAGCAGAAAGAATTAAACCTGAAGATTTATATACGCAAGCATCCATAGGCCATTGTCACTTGGATCTAAAAAACTATAATGAAGCTTTAAAATATTATTTCAAAGTTGAATATTTAGACGAATCTAATACTAACGTTTGGCGTCCTATTGCCTGGTGTTCATTTGTAATAGGAAAGCTTGATCAAGCTGAAAAATATTATCACAAATTACTTGTTTCTTCGTCAAACAAACATGATTTAATAAATATAGCTCATGTTTTGTGGTGTAAAAATAACCGAAGAGAAGCTTTGAAGTTTTATCAGAAAGCAATTGTTCAAATGCATAATAATTTTGATGTTTTCTTTGAAGTATTTAATGATGACATCCCTTATTTAACGCAAAATGGGATAAACAAAAATGACATTCCATTTATAATTGATCAACTAAAGTATAATATAGAAGAGTAAGATAACTGATGGCAAAAAAGAAGATAAATGCAGAGTTATATAGTTATGGAATATATACAAACTGGGATAGAGACTCTAAAAATCTACCCAAATTACTAAAAATTACAGATACTATTCCGCTAGAACTTGATATAGAATTTGGATATGTAATTAAAATAAAAGGGGCAAAAGGTAAAAAAATATATTTTAAAATTGATCACCCTACTTTTACTGATGAAAGTGGTAAAATAGCACCTCCGTTCACAGGAGAATATTTTATAAGGTCAAATGATTATGAATTTTTTCTGGGAGATACCATTTGGAAACCTATTCAGAATAAAAAAGGAGAATGGAAACTAACAACATGGCTGGATGGAAAAGTCTTAATAGAAAAATCACTATTTGTTAAAGAAATTTAATAATTAATTCAACACAACTGTAATTAAAAAGAATGTAAAGCCAAGTAATGCGATTACTAATAGAACCTCTATCACAAAAAACCAAAAAATCTTTCGCTTTAACTTAACTGTATTATCATCTGTTTTTCTAAACATCTCCCTAACTTTTTTAATCATTGCTCTACAAAAATAACATTTTAACAGGTTGAATAAAAACCCATTAACAGGTTTTAACTACAATTTAGATTCGTTTAAATAAATACCTGAGTAATAATATTTGCCGCTTAAGAAATAAACACTCAAGTTTTATGTAACATTTATAAAATTAATACTACAAGCTATTAAAAAAACAGCATCATTAAAAGTTAAAAATCATTAATATTCACAATGGAAATACGTTAATTTATTCAAATTTTAATCATTTTATTTAGTGCCTGCAGGAAAACTATTATTTATTTGAAATACAACTAATTACGGTTGATAAAATGTTTGAATCTTTATGTGTATTTAGTTGCTATATTTATTTATAATACAGATATTCAACGTATTAAATAATTGAGATTCGATTATTTCAACAAAGGATATTAAGAAAATATAAATATGAGAAAGAGATTCGAACAACAATTGACAATAGGAAGCCTATTAATAAAAGATACACCAATTCCAACTGCAAAAAGAAGTGGTGCGTTGCCTGCTTTATGTGCTGCATTAAAAAAAATTTATGTTACTCCGGAATGGAACAATAAGATTTATGAAATATTAGAAAAAGAAATATTACCTAAAAATAATCATACAGGAAGAATAGGTATGGGACTTTGGGAAATATTTGTTTTATCACAAGTTCGTTTATGTCAAAACATTAGTTATGATGAGTTACATCATATTTCCAATTATGACTCAATGGTGCGTCAAATTATGGGTATAGAAACTATTCAAACATATCAAAAGCAAGAGTATGGATATCAACGTATAATTGATAATGTTGGTTTGATTGATAATGAAACAATAAAAAAACTCAATAATATTATTGTTGAATTTGGACACGAGGTGTTTAAAAAAAAAGAGGAGGAAGCATTACACTTAAAAACAGATAGCTTTGTTGTAGAAAGCAATGTTCATTTTCCAACAGATTATAATTTACTTTGGGATAGTGTACGTAAATGTATTGATATGATAATCAAATTACAATATAGGCACAATCTTCCTGGCTGGAGAAAAGTAAAGGATTGGCAACGTGATTTAAAAAATAAAATGAGAGCTTTAGGTAGGGCTAATTCTTCAGGAGGCAAAGGAAAACAAGAACGTGTAAAAATGAAAGCTCAAGAATATATTAAAAAAGCTAAAGCACTTTATCAGAAATTAGAAAATTCTAAGGACAAATACCCAAAAGATGACCTTGTTAGTGTTGCTATAATTACTGAATTAGAACGTTTTATGCAATTACTTCGTAAGCATATTGATCTTCTTGAAAGAAGAGTTATTAAAGGGGAAAAGATTCCTCATGAAGAAAAATTGTTTTCTATTTTTGAGCAATATACAGAATGGATTACAAAAGGGAAATTGCGACCAAACGTTGAACTTGGTAAGAAAACAAATATTACCACTGACCAATATAATTTAATTCTTGATTATCAGGTTATGGATCATCAAGCAGATTCTGAAATTGTGCTGGAAGTAGCCGCAAGAATATTTACAAAATTTAAAGTAAAAAGTTGGTCATTCGATAAAGGATATTATCATAAAAACAATAAAGTGTCATTGTCTCAAAAAGTTGAAAACCTTGTACTTCCAAAAAAGGGCAAGTGTAACAAAGAAGAGTATGAAGAAGAGCATAAATCAATATTCAAGAAGTTTAGACATAAACATAGTGCAATAGAATCTAATATTAACGAACTGGAACATAGAGGATTGGATAGGTGTCCTGATAAAGGATATGAACATTTTAAAAGATACGTTGGTCTTGCGATTACAGCCTTTAATTTGAAAAAAATAGGAGAACGACTGCTTGTAGATCTACGTCAGGAAATGAATGCCTCTGTAAAACAAGCGGCTTAATAATAGGTTTATACACATTTGTTTACGCCATTGTAATGGAATTGTTATGCCCTAATTTAAAATATAGAATATCATAATATATTATACGTAAACAAACATAGCTATTCCAAAAAAAATTGTTCTCTTTTCATTTTTTTTTGGAGTGTCAAAATTTACGCAAAGTTATTTCGCTTCAAAAAACAGGGGTTTTCTTGCTGGAACTATTTATAAGTTTATTTTTACAATAGCGATTATATTAAAACAGAATAGTAAAATAAAAAACAACAATGAAAAAAATTGCGGTAATATTATCAGGTTGCGGTGTATACGATGGTGCAGAGATACACGAAGCAACCCTAACTCTTCTAGCGATTCAAAAAGCGCATTCAAGCTATAAGTGTTTTGCACCAAACATAAAACAACATCACGTTATAAATCACTTAACAGGAGAAAAAACCAGGCAAACCAGGAATGTATTAGAAGAATCAGCAAGAATTGCCAGAGGAAACATTAAAGATATTTCAAAACTTAGCGTAAAGAACTTTGATGCAATAGTATTCCCTGGAGGATTTGGTGTAGCTAAAAACCTAAGCAATTTTGCTTTTAAAGGTTCTGAATGTGAGGTTCTATCTTCTATTAGTGAAGTGATACTGGCATTCTGGAAAGCGAAAAAGCCTATTGGAGCTTTATGTATTTCTCCCGCAATTATCGCTAAAGTAATTCCCAATGCATTATTAACAATTGGGAATGACAATACTACAAAAACCAACATTGAAAAAATGGGATCAAGACATCAAAACTCAACTCATGGAGAGGTAATTATTGATAATGAAAATAAAATTGTAACATCTCCATGTTATATGTTAGATGCTAACATTGCTCAAATTGAAGAAGGAACTAAAAATCTTATCGAAAAACTACTGCTCCTATAAAAAGAAAGGAGAAATTTTTACAAAACAAAATCTCTCCTGTTAAATCTTTTTTGCTTAAATAAACATAAGTACTAAAACAAAAAACACAAATAAAATCTGAAAAGTTAAGATTGTGGATGGTACATCCTGACTTAATAAATAACGAATTCCGGAAATTTGTTTGGTCAATTTCATTTTCTAATTGATTTGGGTTACTAACTTTATAAAACGCAAATATCGTGATTTAATATCAAAGTTGGGAATAGTTTATAAGTCATTTAGTGAAACACTTATTTTTGTAAACAAAACACTATATTTTTAAAATGAAGGTCTTTTTTAATAGTAAATTTGATTAATTTGTTTAATTTCACGTTTCCAGACTAGCAGTAATTTTTTTTAGAGATCTGTAATATGCTCAAATCAATAATAATTGACGATGAAAACTCAGCTCGTCAAAGCATTAAAAAGATACTTGAAATATATTTAAGTGATGTTATTGAGGTCATAGATACCGCAGACAACTTAATCAATGGCATTGGATTAATTCGCAAACATAATCCTGATGTTGTTTTTCTTGATATTTCTATGCCTCATGAAAACGGGCTTGAGCTCTTCAATTACTTTTCAACAATTTCTTTTGACGTAGTTTTCGTTACAGCTCACCAACACTATGCAATTGATGCTGTTGGCCTAGGAGCTTCCGGATACTTATTAAAACCAGTTAAGCCAAAAGAAATTATAGATCTGATTTTAAAAATTAATTTAAAACAAAAAAACACTAAGACTTATAATTCTAAAGATCAATGGATCTATAACAACCACAAACTTTTAGTAAATCACCAAAAAGGAATACACATTATTCCGTACAATAAGATTATCGCTATAGAAGCTGATGGTAACTACTGTAAAATATACAGGGATAATGATGAACCGCTGTATATCTCACGCACAATTGGTAGCATTGAAGAAAACATTCCTAAAAAACATTTCTTCAGAACACATAGATCTTGTATAGCAAATTTGAATTTTATATCAGAAATTGATAAAGAAAAAAACATTGTTCATCTGGAAGGCATTAAAGTTCAATTGGCTTCAGCTAACTTTAAAAGTTTAATTGAGGAATTATCAAAATTAACAAACACGACAGGGTAACTATAACAAACCATTATCTATCATAATAACAATATGTTCAATCATTGCATCATCACCATCAGAATCAAATTCTGACTTCAAATTTGATCCAAACAAGCGAGCAACTGATTGCCACATGAATGCAGAAAAACCACCTTTTAAATCTTTTATCAGAGCATAACTGGTATCACCGGTTTCTCTATCAATAAGCTTAATTAACATTCTTCCCTGGCTAAAGGTTAGCTTGCGTAAAGGTTGTTCAAATTCTTCAAACAATTCTTTTTCAGCCTGGTTTAAATACTTCTTTCTTTCTTTTTCCGAATGAATTGTATCTAAAGTATTTGCTATTAAGCTCAACCTGTACCTGGCCAACCGGGCATACGGCAGTGTTTTTTTCACATTAACCACCAACCTACTGTATCGTTTATGTTGCCTGGAACTTTTAAACTTCCAGGGAGGACATATTTTTACTTCTTCAATATATATATGAGGAAGAGTATCTCCTTCAAAAATAATACTTTCTAAATAATGATAATTCTCAACAAGGCTGGTATCAATCTGTGCTACAGAATTAACAGATAGAATAAGCAATATCGAACAACATATATTTTTACAAAGCAATTTCATTGAAGCAGTAAAATATTTTTGTTATAAAAATACGATATATTCCTTTATTTACACAAATTTAAGGCTAATAGACAAACCGAAGTCCTACCAAAAAAAGTCAATAAATACCAAAATAAATACAGTAATATTACAATAATTTTTTAGTTGTTGATTTCACTATAATTCCGCAATGACGGGAAAAGAAAAAGGGTATAGATAAAAAATACAGGAGAAATGAGGCAAATTAAGGTTTCAGGTCGAAAAAATATGCTATAACTAATTGAGACAAAAAAAGGATGTTGTTTTCAGTCAACATCCTCATCTATATCTAATTTTTCATATAGGAAACTACACATTAAATCTAAAATGCATAATATCTCCATCATGTACAACATATTCTTTACCTTCAATGCTCATTTTACCAGCCTCCTTACACGCAAGCTCTGACTTATAAGTAACAAAGTCATCATATTTAATAACTTCAGCTCTAATAAAACCTTTTTCAAAATCGGAATGAATTACTCCGGCTGCCTGAGGAGCAACAGCACCTTTAGGATAGGTCCACGCTCGCACTTCTTTTACACCGGCAGTAAAATAAGTTTCAAGATTAAGTAATTTATAAGCCGAACGGATTAATTTAGAAACTCCTGATTCTGTTAAACCAATATCTTCTAAAAACATTTGTCTTTCTTCAAAAGACTCTAGTTCAGCAATATCTGCTTCTGTTTGTGCTGCAATAATTAAAACTTCAGCATCTTCATCAGCAACAGCTTTTATTACTGCCTCTACATGCGAATTTCCATTAATTACAGAAGCCTCATCCACATTACAAACATATAAAACAGGTTTATCAGTAAGTAAATATAAATCTTTAGATACTTTTTGCTGAGCTTCGGTTAACTCAACTGTTCTAGCAGATTTACCGGCCTCCAATGCTTCTTTATATAAATACAAAACATCCACTAACCTCTTAAGTTCAGGATCTTTAGAGGCCTTGGCTGCTTTTTCTGATTTCATCAATCGATTCTCAACAGTCTCCAAATCTTTCATTTGAAGCTCCATATCAATCACTTCCTTATCTCTTACCGGATCAACAGAACCATCAACATGAGTTACATTATCATTATCAAAGCATCTTAAAACATGAATAATTGCATCTGTTTCACGAATGTTGGATAAAAACTTATTTCCCAAACCTTCACCTTTACTTGCTCCCTTTACCAATCCGGCTATATCAACAATTTCTACTGTTGCAGGTAAAACTCTTTGAGGGTTCACTAACTCTTCTAATTTAATTAATCGTTCATCCGGCACAGTTATTACCCCAACATTTGGCTCAATAGTACAAAACGGAAAGTTTGCAGACTGAGCTTTAGCATTTGACAGGCAATTAAATAAGGTTGATTTACCTACATTTGGTAAACCTACGATTCCACATTGTAATCCCATTTTTATTTATTTCAATATCAATATATTATCAAAAAGTTGTGCAAAAGTACATCAATTTTTCCGGTTGGAGAAAATAATATCTTTATTAATTAAAATATCAACCTACACACAATTTTTTTATTAAAAACTATAAATGAATTTTTTTTAAGATAAAAATTGCAAAACCTAGCCTACAATATCAATAACTTCATCTATGGAAACCAGCATTTGTTCACCGGTTGCCATATTTTTTAAAGTAACCTTTGCTTCATTAATCTCATTTTCTCCTGCTAAGGCCACATAAGCAATTTGCTTTTTATTAGCATAAGCCATTTGTTTTTTCATTTTAGCAGCATCGGGGTATAGTTCAGCTTTAATCCCGGCAGCTCTAACTTTTTGCAAAGCTTTTAAAGAATATAAAGCTTCTGTTTCTCCAAAATTAATAAATAACAACTGGGTAGATACAATGGAGTCTTTAGGATACAAATCAAGGGTGTTCATAACATCATAAATACGATCTGCCCCAAACGATATACCCACACCTGAAACATCTTTTAATCCAAAAATCCCCGTTAAATCATCATACCTACCACCTCCGGTAATGCTTCCTATTTGAACATCTAAGGCTTTTACTTCAAAAATAGCCCCTGTATAGTAGTTTAAACCACGCGCTAAGGTAAGATCCAACTCTACTTCTGTAGAAATATTTAAAGTTGATAAATATGCAAAAACCTTTTCTATTTCATCAACACCCTTAAGTCCTGTTTCTGATTCAGTTAATACAGATTTAAGAGTCTCTATTTTTGCAATATTAGACCCTGACAAATTTATTATTGGCTGTAATTTTTCAATAGCCTGTTCTGACAAGTTCTTTTGTCGTAACTCCTCATTAACCTTATCTAAACCTATTTTATCAAGTTTATCAATGGCTACTGTTATATCAACAATTTTATCAGCCTCTCCAATAATCTCAGCTATCCCGGTTAATATCTTTCTATTATTCACCTTAACCAGAACATTAATATTCAAAGCTCTGTAGACATCATCCACGATTTGAATCAATTCCACTTCATTCATTAACGAATCCGATCCAACAACATCCACATCACACTGGTAAAACTCTCTATAACGACCTTTTTGAGGTCTGTCTGCTCTCCACACCGGCTGTATCTGATATCTTTTAAAAGGAAAAGTTATTTCACTTTGATGTTGAACAACAAATCTGGCAAAAGGAACGGTTAAGTCATACCTAAGTCCTTTTTCTGATATTTGAGTCGTTGTTTTTATAGAATTTCTATCCGCAAGAACCTGACCATCTACTTTAGATAAGAAATCTCCCGAATTCAATATTTTAAATAACAATTTATCTCCTTCTTCACCATACTTTCCCATCAATGTGGACAGATTCTCCATAGCAGGAGTTTCAATGGGTTGATATCCATACTTTAAAAATACAGATTTTATAGTGTCAAAAATATAATTACGCTTCGCCATCTCAATTGGCGAAAAATCTCTGGTTCCTTTAGGAATAGCAGGTTTTTGAGCCATTATGCTATTATTTTTTATTAATGAAGCGCAAAGTTATTTATTTTATTTAAACATACATGATTTTTTAAGATTCCGAATTCAATATTAGTCATGATACTTTTATTTTTTTGTTTTCACCCTCTTTGTTGCACTATACAAATTAACATTTTTAAGACTCCCTTATCGCAATAGATTAATGTAAAAAAAACATACACTTAAAAATAAATACATATAGTTCATCACTATTAATCAACTTTTATAAATTGAGATGAGTAAAACGAATAAAAGATATTGGAATGATTAATTGAAAATAGCCATAAGAAATAATATCGAATGGATACAGTAAAAATTTTAGCAGTTGGTAATGATAAAATCAACTTACAAATTATTAAAGGCCGATTATTAGAATTTGGCGAAGATTGGTTAATTTTTAACATGAACTGTAATGATGCATATAAAGAGGTGGAAAAAAGTAAATATAACCTTATTATTATCGACTGCGAAAACCCAACCCAATCACTCATTAATAAAATATCTACATTAAAATATTCAAAAAAAAATTTTAATACTCCAATTATTGTTTGCATTCAAGATAGCACCCCCGAGGATATTGAAAATATTCTTCAAAATGGGGCATTGGACTTTATTAAGAAACCTTTTAAATCTATTGAACTATTTGCACGTGTAAGAACTGCCTTAACACTGTCGAGTACAATAGAAAAATTAGACAGGCAAATTCATATAATTAACGAGGGGCAAAACAGGATGGAAGAAATGCTTAACGGCCTTATTCCAACCGAAATCATTAACGAGATTACTCAATACGGCACTTCTAAACCTAAAAAATACAGAGAAGCCTCTGTTCTTTTTGTTGATTTGGTAGATTTTACAAAAAAATCAAGTCGTTTATCTCCTAAAATTATCATTGACGAACTATCAGATATCTTTTCTGAATTTGACAAAATAGTTAAACGTAACAATTGCACAAGAATAAAAACTATTGGTGATGGTTATTTAGCTGTATCGGGCATCCCAACTCCCAGTAGAAAACATGCTATTAACATGATCAAAACAGCCATAGATATGAGAGAATACATCTTTCAACGAAATTTAATTAATAATGTTAAATGGGATTTAAAGATAGGCATTAACTCTGGAGAGGTTATTGGTAGTGTATTAGGGAAAAATAATTATTTATTTGACGTATTTGGACATACCGTGAATGAAGCTGCAAGGCTTGAAAACTTATGTGATCCCAACCAAATAAATGTATCAAGATTTAGTTATTTGCTTGTCAGGAATACTTACACATTTATAGAAAGATTACCTCACGATGTTAAAGGCATTGGAAAAAGACGAATGTATTATTTAAAATCAACTGATGATGTTTTCGCAAGGGATGAATCCGGCCACAACAAAATACGCCTTGGAGAATTAATAGAAAAATTATCGGTAAACTAAGTTTTACATCTTACAAACTAAAAGAGTTGGATATAACACCAACTCCTTAACCATTACTTACAAATGCATAATAAACGTTTACTTAACCAACTTCTTATACTTAATTCTTTTGGGAGTAACATCACCTAATCTTCTCTTTTTATTTTCCTCATATTCAGAAAAAGAACCTTCGAAATAATACACTTTTGACTCCCCTTCAAAAGCTAGAATATGAGTTGCAACTCTATCTAAAAACCATCTATCATGCGATATTACAACAGCACAACCTGCAAAATCTTCCAAACCTTCTTCCAGGGCTCTTAATGTATTTACGTCAATATCATTGGTTGGCTCATCCAGTAATAAAACATTTGCTTCTTCTTTTAAAGTCATAGCCAAATGCAACCTATTTCTTTCACCCCCAGATAAAACGCCACATTTTTTCTCCTGATCACCACCTGTAAAATTAAATCGCGCCAAATAAGCTCTTGCATTTATTTCTCGACCACCCATTTTTATGGTATCCTGGCCTTCAGACACAACTTGATAAACAGACTTACCCGGATCAATTGATTCGTGTGATTGATCAACATAACCCACTTTTACAGTCTCTCCAACTTCAAATGAACCTTTATCTACTTTTTCAAGTCCCATTATCATTCTAAATAAAGTAGTTTTACCAGCACCGTTAGGTCCTATAACACCCACAATACCATTTTTAGGTAACAAAAACTCCAGTTCCTCAAAAAGCAATTTATCCTCAAAACCTTTTGTTACATCATGAGCTTCAATTACTTTATCACCCAAACGTGGTCCATTTGGAATAAATATTTCCAATTTCTCTTCTTTTTGCTTTATATCTTCATCCATTAATTTTTCATAGGCAGAAAGACGAGCTTTAGATTTAGCATGACGAGCCTTTGGAGCCATTCTAACCCATTCCAACTCACGCTCCAAAGTTTTTCTTCGTTTAGAAGCTGATTTTTCTTCTTGTTGCATACGTGTGTTTTTTTGCTCTAACCAGGATGAATAATTTCCTTTCCAAGGAATACCCTCTCCTCTATCCAATTCCAGAATCCAACCAGCAACATTATCGAGAAAATACCTATCGTGAGTAATAGAAATTACAGTTCCTTTATATTGTTGCAAATGCAACTCCAACCATTGAACAGATTCAGCATCAAGATGGTTCGTAGGCTCATCCAACAGCAACACATCCGGCTCCTGAAGTAAAAGTCTGCATAAAGCAACACGCCGTTTTTCACCCCCCGATAAAAATTTCACTTGTTTATCTTCCTCGGGGCAACGCAAAGCATCCATTGCAATGCTCAATTTGGTATCAAGATTCCATGCATCAAATTGATCAATCTTCTCCTGAAGACGAGCCTGTTCATCCATTAAGGCCTGCATTTTATCCGGATCTTCTAAAACCTCAGGATCGGCAAATTTTTCATTAACCTGATTATAGGCATTTAAAACATCAACAACTTCCTGTACTCCTTCCTCTACAATTTGCTTCACTGTTTTATTTTCATCCAATACTGGTTCCTGCTCAAGATAACCCACAGAATAATCCTGGGAAGCCACCACATCTCCCTGAAAATTTTTATCTACTCCGGCAATAATTTTCATCAAAGTTGATTTACCGGAACCATTTAAACCGATAATGCCAATTTTTGCACCATAAAAAAATGATAGATAAATATTATTTAAAATCTTTTTCTGAGGGGGAACAACCTTACTAACTCCCACCATCGAAAATATAATCTTCTTATCGTCAGACATATTCATTAATTATTAGATCAAATTATCATACAAATTTAGTTGAATTATTAGAAATAAAGCACAAAAAAAACCTTGTTGAAATACAACAAGGCTTAAAATCAGAAAACAATATTTTATTTCGACATTGCTTTTAAATCGCTCGCTAATAATCCATCTCTCTTTTTAGGGGAAACCATATGCCAATCAAAGTAATAAAACTGTGAATCAGCAGCACCTATTACAATTTTATAGCAACGTGCTTTATATTTTGTTCCTTCCGGTCCTACCTTATGCAGGTAAACCACATCTGGATCTTTATTTTCAATTGCTTTTGCCACCTCTTCCTGAGTTACAATTTCTACATGATAAGGATAAATACTTTGTATCTTACTTAGCGTATTTACTTCAGATGTTAAATCCTCTTTTACTAAATAAAGTTTTTTATTATTCAGACTTTTTACATTCTTATTATAATACTTAAACATATTTGCATTGATAATCTTAGGATTTTTTGATACCAGTTGAACATGATCCTGCATAAATTTGACAAATCCTTCCATTTTATAGGCATAACTATCATCCTCTACTCTCAAATAAGATAAAGGAATTGAGCACAAATCCGGCATATCTGAAATCGAATATACATCTTTCCCCATAAGCAAACTAACAAATGTATAACGTGCTTTGGTTTTGTCCTTATCAAAAGTTACTGTGGATGTAACAATGAAAGAGTAGGATGGGTCTCTTCTTTTTTCATCAAATTCTGCATGTGATATAATTTCATACTCAGTTATATTCCAAACTCTAGGCATAACCTTTTTAATCATAAAATTAAAATCTGACATTGGATTATCATCTAATACCACATAGGTTTTAGAATTAAAAAAATTCTGATAATCTTTTTCTGTTGGTAGATGATTTTGTGCTGATACTGTTACAATCAACATCATAAACAAAATACTTGCAACAACTTTTTTCATATTTAAAATTTTTAATTTATTTATTCCTCATTTAAAATATCCTTAAAAACGAAAATATTCTACCAGAGTTATATTTTTCGATAACTTTTTACAAAAAAAACACTCATACATCATAATAGGGAACATTTTTGATGAAAAAACAAAGATCACGCCTTCATTTTTTTATAAGCACAACAACATTATTACTGATTTTAATTTATATGTTGCATATTCATTTGTATTTTTGTTTTTTGAAGCTTAAACACATCTACTAATTTTAAAGCACATACATTAAAACATATTTGATTAGAGCATATGAAACGCGCCCCGAGAAAGTTTTTGTCACACACTGCCGGATCCGATTCATCGGGAAGGATGATTAAATTGGCAAGTTCCATATGACCATTAAAAATAAACTATAATCATATGAAATTTATTAATAAATTTATACTTCTATTCACCTTTGATCAAGAAGAAAATCTTGAGGTTGAATCAAAAACAACATTATTATTCACTAATGTTCTCAACTTTTTTCTCTTTGTTATTGTTTTTATCGAGGGAATAATATCACTTCTTGAAGAAAATCTTTTTTTTGCAGGACCTCTCTTATTCTTCAGTATACTTTTTGCTTTTAATTATTTATATGCAGGCAGAAAACCATACTCTGGTTTTTATAAAGAAGTGTTGTTTGTATTTATCTCAATAACGTTTTTATTTTTCATTATTTTTGGTGGCCCTACCAATGTAAACATTATTTGGCTTGGTTCATTTCCTTTTATATCCATAAACTTATTTGGCCGAAAACGAGGCTCTTTTTTTTCATTTGCCATGTTTTTGTTTATGATATTAGATTTTCTTATACTAAGTTCTTTTATTCCAGGTGCTATTAATTACAGCTTTAATTTAGAAATTCTATTTTCCATTTACTTTATTTTCTCGTTTATATTAGCCTATACATTAAAATTTATGTTTTCTGAAGTCATGCTTACAAAAGAAAGAGCAATGATAAATTCACAGAATAGCAAAAACTCAAAAGAAGAACAAATCTCTGATTTATCCAGACAAATCAGAACGCCTCTCAGCAACATTACCGGTATTCTAGATATACTTGGAAAAACAAATCTAACAGACGATCAACGCGACTATATCAACACTATACATGCATCAGCAAATAACCTGGTAAATGTGGTCACTAATATGGTATCCTCAACTAAATCCGCACTAAAACCTGCCACAGAAGAAGAAATCAGCTTTAATTTATATGCTACATTAAATAACACCATACGTTTATTCTCAGAAAACAATACGAAACAAAAATTTAGCTTATCCTTTTCCGCAGACATACCCTCAACAATGACAGGAAATGCTATTAAAACAAAACAAATTTTTTTAAACATACTTAACAGCATTGCTAAATATAATATTTCAAAACAAAAGCATATCAACATAGAAGTATCGAGAATCAATACAATGCCTGGTTGTGTTGAATTAAACTTTAAGATTATCAGTACAGGAAATATTCCTTTTCCGAAAGAATACAAGTCAGAAGATTCCTTATACAAAAATGATGTATTGAGATTAAATACATCTAAACATATCCAGTTTTTAGATTTAGGATTAACGCAAAAGCTCATTGAGCAAGATGGTCACAATTTATCCATTCAGCCCAATATCGAAAAAACCACTTTTGAATTCGGGATTACTTTTAAAGAAAACAAACAAAGTATTTCGATTCAAAGTATTAATGATAAACTAACCAATACAAAATCATTTTATAAGCCTACAGTTGAAATTAAAAATGCAAATATATTACTCGTAGAGGATAACTTTAGTAACCAGCAAATAATCATTCTCTACATTAAAAATGAAGTCAATAAAATTGAAGTTGCATATAATGGAAAAGAAGCCTTAGATAAATTTGGTAAGGCTAAGTATGACCTAATTCTCATGGATGTTCAAATGCCAATTATGGATGGTTTTAAAGCAACTCAGAAAATACGCGAAATTGAAAAAAGCACTAATACACATACTCCAATTATTGCAGTAACAGCCAATGCTTTTCCTGAAGATAAAGAAAGATGTATGGCATCCGGTATGGATGACTATATTAGTAAACCTTTTCAGCCGGAGGATTTAATAGGTAAGATCACACATCATCTTAGCTAGCAACATTTAACTTCGTCAATCGCACAATTCTCGTTTGATATAAAAATTTCACTTGAAATAGGACAGATATACAATAATACGAAAAGCATCACACAACTAATTAACAAATTCTTTCACAAGCTATTAATAGAATAAAGTGAAAATATTTCATTAACTTTTAATGAATATTTAAAAACTTTAAAATTACCCAATCATGAAAAGTCCAACTCATTCTTTTGTTGAGTCTTTTATGTCAAATCTCATCAAAAAAAATCCCTCAGAACCTGAATTTCATCAAGCCGTTCACGAAGTATTAATTTCCCTATACCCATTTCTTGAGGATAATCCTCACTACATAAATTCTGGAATACTGGAAAGGATGACCGAACCTGAAAGAATAATAATATTTAGAGTACCTTGGATAAATGATAGAGGAAAGATTATTGTAAACAGGGGGTTTAGAATAGAAATGAACAGTGCCATAGGTCCATATAAAGGTGGTTTAAGATTTCATCCCACTGTCAACTTGGGAATACTAAAGTTTCTTGCTTTTGAACAGGTATTAAAAAACAGTTTAACAACATTACCACTTGGAGGAGGCAAAGGTGGTTCAGATTTTGACCCAAAAGGTAAATCTGAAAATGAAATAATGAAATTTTGTCAAAGTTTTATGACGGAACTATACAGGCACATAGGTCATAACACTGATATACCAGCAGGTGACATTGGCGTAGGAGGTAGAGAAATAGGATACCTATTTGGTCAGTTTAAAAGAATAAAAAATGAATTTACAGGCACAATTACAGGAAAAGGAATAAATTGGGGAGGAAGCTACATTAGGCCAGAAGCCACAGGATATGGGAATGTGTATTTTGCAGAAGAAATGTTAAAAACACGACATGAAAGTTTTAACGGAAAAAATGTTCTGATTTCAGGATCCGGTAATGTTGGTCAGTTTAGTGCAGAAAAAGTTATTGAATTAGGAGAAAAAGTCATTACTATGTCCGATAGCAATGGATATATTTATGATTCTGAAGGAATTGATCATGATAAACTCAAGTTTATCAAGTATTTAAAAAATATCAAAAGAGGAAGGATAAAAGAATATGCCGACAAATACAATGTTAAATACGTAGAAAATCAAACACCATGGAAAAAAAAAGGTAACATTGCTTTACCCTGTGCAACGCAAAATGAAATAGATAAAACTGATGCTATAAATCTAATTAACAACGGTTGTATCTGCGTATCTGAAGGCGCCAATATGCCTTGTTCACCAAAAGCAATTGAAGTATTTATAGCAAATAAAATTCTATACGGGCCGGGCAAAGCCGCTAATGCAGGAGGCGTTGCAGTATCAGGACTGGAAATGAGCCAGAATTCGATGAGACTAAAATGGACAAAAGAAGAAGTTGATCAAAAACTAAAAATAATCATGAACGACATCCACTATACCTGTATAAAATATGGAACAAAACCTGGAGGATTTGTAAACTATATGGATGGTGCAAACATTGGTGGTTTTGTAAAAGTTGCAGATACTATGATAGATCAAGGGGCAGTATAAATAAGCAAACTCAATATAAATATAAAATAATACAAATAACTTATTGCATAACATATTTTACAATCAAATTCTACATCTTTTTTTATTCATCTTTGTAAGAAAATAAAATTAGATAAATAAAATGATTGATTTTAAAATTAAACCTCTTTCTAACGATCTTAATCAAAGGATAAAATACAAAATAGACCACAAAACAAAACCCCTGGGCTCGTTAGGTCTATTAGAAAAAATTGCGTATCAAATCTGCAGAATTCAAAACACTACTACTCCAGTTCTTAATAATCCGCATATTGTTCTTGTTGGATCAGATCATGACATATGTGATGAAGGAGTGAGTCCAAATCCGCAAGAAATCACATGGCAACAAATGATCAATTTTTCTAAAGGCGGTGGCGGAATTGGATTATTTTCCAGTTTTTATAACATGAACCTTAAAATTGTTGATGCTGGCGTAAATTATGATTTCACAGGTTTTGATAATATTATTGACGCCAAGATAAAAAATAGCACCGGAAACTTCCTTAAAGGATCTGCAATGACAATTGAAGAATGTATCCAGGCCATAGAAAACGGAGCTAAGATTGTCTCAGATTTACATTCTCAAGGATGTAATGTAGTAGGATTTGGAGAAATGGGAATTGGAAACACATCACCAGCATCTGTTTTAATGCATCTATATTGTGACATTCTTTTAGAAAAATGTGTAGGACCAGGAAGTGGATTAACAGAGGATGGTGTTTCTGCTAAATGTAAAGTATTAAAAGAAGCTATATCAAAACATCCTAATTTAAAAGATCCAGTTGAAATTTTGGCTCAATTTGGAGGTCTGGAGATTGCTACTATTGCTGGAGGAATGCTTAAGGCAGCAGAACTTGAGATGTTAATATTAAATGATGGTTTTATCATCACATCTGCATTAATCGCTGCGCATGCAATCAATCCAAATGTAATAGAGTATGTAATTCACTCACATCATTCAAAAGAAGGTGGTCATGCTTTAATGATGCAGTATTTTAATGCAGAACCAGTACTTAATTTAGATCTAAGATTAGGAGAAGGAACCGGAGCGGCTATTGCTTTCCCAATAATTCAAGGTGCGGTTGCTATGATAAATAATATGACAAGTTTTGATGAAGCTGAAATAACAGACACAACTGATACCGGTGTTAGTGTTCTTTAAAAGCTATAGTCCAAAATAAAAAAAGGGGATCAATTGATCCCCTTTTTTTATATAGTAGAGTTTATTAGTACTCTGCTTTCTTAGCCGCTGAATAGTTAATTTTCAACGCCTGGGCTTTACGCAATGCCTGTTTAATATCAGTAATAATTCCCATTGGGCAATCAAAATCTGCCTTAATAGACGTTGTCATCTTTGGACGATCAGATTCTTTCATACCTTCTCGTTCCTGGGCAATATAACTTTGAATATCTCCAACTGTAGCAAACTGATCATTTAATTGTACCCTTGGTTCTGATCCGTATAAAGCCTTATACTGATTAGTAGGAACTCCAACATAAATGTAAGTAACCAAACTCTTTTTCTCAAGTTTGGCTAACTCAGTTGCCTGGGGAACTTTAATTTTTACTTTTAAAGAAACCTCTTTCATGGTAGTTGATACCATGAAAAAGAATAAAAGCATAAATACAATATCAGGCAAAGATGCAGTGTTTATTTCTTGTTGCCCACCACTTTTCTTTTTTCTAAACTTTGCCATAATCTTTATTTTACACCAATATTTTTAGGTTCTGCCTCTGAAATCTTTTGAGGATAGATAGTACGAACAGCTTTTTGCTGATCTTCATTTAGATCTTCGTAATCTTTACCCCATTTTCTTCGGGCCAATTCATTTCTAACTTCACTATAAGCTCTTTGTAATTCATTTTGAACCATCAAATAAGCTTGATATTGAGTTCCATTATCATTCTGCAAAGAAATTACACCTTTTGTAACAGGAACAACTCCAAAAAATTCAACCTCAACATCTTTAAATTCAGGTAATTTTTCATCATTATTCTCGTTTAGAATAAACTCTTTTGCAGCATCCTTAAGTTCATCTACCTTTAATTGTTTACCTTTTACCAACAATTGATTATTACTATTCAATAGAACAGTAAAAACGTTTCTATCTTTAATTGGTGGTGGTGGCTCCACATTATCAGGTACAGGAGGAGGTAAAAGTCGAGCTAAACCTGAGTCTGTATCCATGGTAGTAGTAACAAGGAAGAATATCAATAAAAGGAAGGCAATATCGGCCATAGAACCGGCATTTACTTCTTGTACATCTCTTTTTCCCATGATTACTAATAATTATTTAAAAATTCTTGAAATTTCTGTTCCAAAAATTGCTACAACAACAATTCCAAGTAAAGCATAAGTTCCATAAAGGAAAGCTCCTGCTAATTTTAACATTGAAGGAACATTATCAGGACCGTCATATCCGCCTAATGCTAATGGAGTTGTATCTGCAAGACTATAAGAAACAAGTGCTATCACAACAAGTACTGCAATAGAAATTAAACTCCTCATAGCATTCTTTGGATTCACAATTACGTGCATAATTTCAAATCCAACAGTAAATACAGCTGCTACAGCAACCAATATTTTTGCCCAGTTTAAAACTAAATCTGTATACACTGGAGTAGTATAAGTTTCACCAGGAACCTCTCCTCCTGTGAAAAACAATACTACAAACACAGCTGTAACAGCCAGCAATGCATACAGTACATAACTTAATATATTAGAAAGTTTCTTCATTGTATACCTTATTTTTTCATATTATATTTTACTAAAATATCTAATAAAGAAATAGATGCATCTTCCATTGTATTTACAATACCATCGATTTTTGATACGATGTAGTTGTAAAATAACTGAAGAATCATTGCAACGATCAAACCAGATACTGTAGTAATAAGGGCAACTTTAATACCTCCTGCTACTGCTGTTGCAGAGATATCACCCATTGCTTGAATCTTATCAAATGCATCAATCATACCGATTACTGTACCCATAAATCCTAACATAGGAGCAAGAGCGATAAATAAAGAGATCCAAGTTAAATTCTTTTCTAAAAGACCCATTTGAACTGATCCGTAAGAAACAACTGATTTCTCAACTACATCAACACCTTCGTCAATACGATCTAAACCTTGATAAAAGATAGATGCTACAGGTCCGCGAGTATTACGGCAAACTTCTTTTGCTGCTTCAACTCCACCTTCGTTAAGTGCATCTTCAATACTTTGAAGTAATTTTTTAGTGTTAGTAGAAGCAAGATTCAAATAAATGATTCTTTCTATACATAACGCTAAACCAAAGATTAAAGCTAATAATACAAAACTCATGAAAGCAGCACCACCTTCAATAAATTTAGCTTTAATTTGTTTGTGAATTCCTTTAGGAGCTTCAGCTTCTTCTGATGTAGCTTCATCAGCAGCAACCTCCTCTACTACTGTTTCATCAGCAGCAACTTGTTCAACAGCTTGTTCTTCTTGTGCATCAGTTTCATCCTGAGCATAGATTGTTGATGCACCAAATGTCATCATTCCGAAAACTGCAAAAAACGCAAATAGCTTTTTCATAGTCTGTAAAAAATTTTTGTTTGTATTAGTTTGTTAATACTATAGTTTATTTGCCAATAATTCCCTTTTTATTGCAATAAACAAAGTTAATAATTGAAATTCTAAAAAATTCAGGTGTGCAAAATACAAAAAAATCAGCAAATACAAAGATATTAGATGTAGATTTCACCTTTTAATGATTTATTTAAATTAATCTTTACATCATCTATGGTTAATGTATTACCTAATAAGTACATAAGCTTTGTTAATGCAGCTTCTGTTGTAATATCTGCACCGCTAAAGACACCTAACTCTAATAAATGAACTCCAGTTTTATAGGTCCCCATATCTACACTACCCGCCAGGCACTGCGTCACATTCAAAACTATAATCCCCTCTCTGATAGCACGTTCTAAAGCCTCCAAAAACCAACTTGCTGTAGGAGCATTTCCAGAACCAAAAGTTTCTAACACCAAAGCTTTTAATCCTGGTGTTTTTAAAACTGTTTCAAAGTAAACCTTACTCATACCCGGAAAAATTTTTAATAGCCCTACATTATTATCCATGTTTTTTGCAACACTAAACTCTTTGGTGCGATCGGCTTTAAAAATATATGGATAATTATATTTTATATGAATTCCAACTTCTGCCAATGGAGGATAATTATCACTTCTAAAAGCACGAAAATGTTCAGCGTTATATTTGGTAGTTCTATTTCCTCTGTATAATTTATCCTGAAAAAAAATACATACTTCAGGAACGATTGCCTCTTCATATATATAAGTAGATGCTATATCCAAAGCTGTAATCAGATTTTCTTTTCCATCTGTTCTCAATGAACTTAGTGGCAGCTGACTTCCGGTAAAAACCACAGGTTTTGCCAGATTTTGTAGCATAAAACTCATAGCGCTTGCTGTGTACGCCATAGTATCTGTTCCATGTAACACTACAAATCCATCATACTCATAATAATTCTCTTCAATTATGGTTGCTAGTTTGATCCATTTATTGGAATTCATGTCTGATGAATCCACAATAGGTGAAAAGGAGGTACTGTCAACCTTAAAGTTAAATCGCTTTAACTCAACGACAGTTTCTTCTATCATGGTAAAATCAAATGGCACTAAAGAATTTGTTTCCGGATCGTTTGCCATTCCTATTGTTCCACCAGTGTAAATTATTAATACTTTCCTTTTCAAATGTTTATTTTTTATAGTTTGAATAGTTTGTCTGCGTTAGATGTTGTTTGTTTTATAATTGTATGCTTAGAAACTTCAAAAAGTGCAGACATCTTTTCTATTACATAACTTAAGTATGAAGGCTCATTTCGTTTCCCTCTAAATGGAGTGGGTGTTAAATAAGGTGCATCGGTTTCTAAAACCAGTTTGTCGTAGCCCAACTCAGAAACAACTTTATCTAATCCTGAATTTTTAAAAGTAACTACTCCATTAATTCCTAAATAGAAGTTTTTATAGTCTAATATTTTTTTGCCTTGCTCAATATTTCCGGTAAAGCTATGAAAAACACCCGAAATACTATCTGTATCGAAATTATCCAGTACGCTAAAAATTTCATCAAATGCATCGCGAGCATGGATTACTACAGGCAAATTAAATTCCTTAGCCCAATTTAATTGTATTTCAAAAGCTTCAATTTGTTGTTCTAAATAAGTCTTATCCCAATATAAGTCAATGCCAATCTCCCCTACTGCACAAAAATCATTTTTAGAAAATAGAGGATACATTATTTCAAGTTGCTTTTTATAGTCAAGATCCACAGAAGTTGGATGCAATCCCATCATTGATTTACATTTTAATGGAAACTTTTGTTCTACATCCAACATAGGCTGAATAGTAGCAACATCTACATTTGGCATTAAAATCATATCAACTCCTATTTCTGAGGCCCTCTTTATCATCTCATCTCTATCCGAATCAAATTGTTCCAGATAAATATGTGAGTGTGTATCTATTATTCCCATATATTATTATGCAACTTTTTTATATTGAAGTTACAAAGTTCTTACATTTTTTAAGAAGACCAATATAAAAAACCTTAAAGGACAGGAATCCTTTAAGGTTTATAACTATTCTATGGAATATCAAGTAATATTTTTCTATTTGTAATAATTACACAACTCCTTGCGCAATCATGGCGTCTGCAACTTTAACAAATCCACCAATATTAGCTCCTTTTATATAATTAATTTTACCATTCAGCTCTGTTCCGTATTGAACGCAAACTTTATGAATGTTAACCATAATATTATTTAATCTCTGATCTACTTCTTCTGCATTCCAGTTTAAACGCATACTATTCTGACTCATTTCTAATCCAGAAACTGCAACACCACCTGCATTTACAGCTTTTCCCGGTGCAAACGAAATCTTTTCGGTAGCTAAAAAGGCAGCCTCAGCAGTACAACCCATATTTGAAGCTTCAGCAATTAACTGACAACCATTTTCTATTAATGTTTTACAGTCATTTTCATTCAACTCATTTTGAATAGCACAAGGAATAGCAATATCCACTTTTTGCTCCCAAGGTTTCTTACCCTCAAAAAATTCTACGCCATATCTTTCTGCATAAGGTTGAATTACATCCTGATTCGAAGCTCTTAGTTCTAATAAAAAGTCAATTTTATCTCCTGAAACTCCTTCAGGATCGTAAATATATCCATCAGGACCGGAAAGCGTAACTACTTTACCACCTAGTTCAACAGCCTTTAAGGCAGCTCCCCAGGCAACGTTTCCAAAACCGGATAAAGCAATAGTTTTTCCTTGTAAGGATTGTCCTTTTAACTGCAACATTTCTCTCACAAAATAAATTGCACCAAAACCAGTAGCTTCCGGCCGAATTAAACTACCGCCGAATTCCCAGCCTTTACCAGTTAACACGCCGGTAAATTCATTTTTTAGTTTTTTATACTGACCAAACAAATAACCTATTTCTCGGCCTCCTACGCCAATATCTCCTGCAGGCACATCGGTATTTGGACCAATATGACGATAAAGCTCACTCATAAATGCCTGGCAAAATCGCATTATCTCAAAATCAGATTTCCCTTTTGGATTAAAGTCAGAACCTCCTTTTCCACCTCCCATTGGAAGACTTGTTAAGCTATTTTTAAAAGTTTGTTCAAAACCTAAGAACTTTAAACCACTTAAGGTCACACTTGGGTGAAAACGCAATCCTCCTTTATAAGGACCAATGGCACTATTAAATTCAACTCTATATCCTCTGTTTACCTGAACCTCTCCACTATCATCCACCCATGGAACCCGAAACATAATTACCCTTTCCGGTTCGGTCATTCGCTCTAGTATTTTTGCTTTTTGATAATGTGGATTTTCCTGGTAAAATTCCCAAACAGTTTCAACAACTTCTTCTACTGCCTGTAAAAACTCATCCTCACCGGGATTTTTCATCCTTACTGTATCTATGAACTCTTTAATTTTAGCATCCATGGTAAATACTTTTATAGATTTTATCAAATCAAAATTATATATTTAACCGAATCCAAATCATGACTTTTAACACATTATAAACTTTAAAACAAACACACACAAAGCATTAATATTCTGTACAATACACTCACTATTTCATTCAAAACTACTTAACACATGATAACTATCATAAAGTTTTGAATCAATTCTAACCAAACAATACCAATACTATTTTTCAAATCTATAATTATGATAGTAAACAAATAAGAAATCAGGCAATACAACAACTGTATGACATAAAAAACATCTATATTTTTTTACCACACACTTTATTTTATCAAACTATATTTCAACCCTTTAGAACACCAACCTCATATATTTTATTTGTACATTTAGGTATTCCGATATCATTTTAATTGTTTTGACATACAAATTCCAAATCAAGTTGTACCGGAAAATACAAATAATAAAAGCATGAAAAATACACTACTAATTCTTCTTCTAATGATTCTATTTAGCTGCAATCATTCAAATCACGTACTCCATGTTAACAAAGATTTTACTGTATATAGCGATAAAGTTGTACAGGGAGAATTTATTTCCCAAGTGAACACTGATGGCAGTATGACTTCAAATTACACAAGTCCGCTAAACACTTCTCATAAAAGATTAATAGAACTTAAGTTCAGCATCAATCAAAAAGATAACGAACTACCCTTTGCTACAAATCATCAAATAGTTGTTAAACCACAAAACAACATTTACAACACTCCCCTTATTGCCTATGGAAAACAATTTATTGATAACGAAACCGGTGGTGAAGAAAACCTTGAACCAAACACGATTCTGAACATCAGGCTTGATATGAATAAGGTTTTTAATGATTTTAATACCAAAGGATATTATACAGATATCAACAATGAAAAAATTTCAAAAGAAGATTTTAAAGGCGTTTTTGTAGCAGGTAATGTAACACCTTTAAACTATGATTTTGAAAATCTGGGCGAAGATGTTCAACTTAAAGATGAAGATGGAGATCATATTTATGAGATTTCGATTAAAATAAACACTCCGGATCCGGATAAATCAGTCAAACCACAATGGGAATTAAAAAAAGACATTAGCCAATACCCCCAACTTAAATGTAACATCCCTTTAATACAGTCATTATACAATATGGCTCTGGAAGAAACCAATTTACTTAGTGAAGATGATGGTACATTTAGAACAGGCGCTAAATGGGCGGGAGTATGGACTCGAGATGTTAGCTACGCCACAGTGTTAGGAATGGGAATTGCAGATACAGAAAGAGCCAGGCACTCCTTACTTAAAAAAGTAAAAAGAGACAGAATCATTCAGGATACAGGTTCAGGTGGTGCATGGCCGGTTTCTTCCGACAGAACAACATGGGCATTAGCTGCATGGGAAATTTACCTTATTACAGGAGATCAATTGTGGTTGGATTACTGTTACAAAGTGATTAAAAACTCTGTTGAAGACGACAGGTTTATTGTATACGACAAAGCAAACAACCTATACAAAGGAGAATCTTCATTTCTGGACTGGAGAATACAAACTTATCCCCGATGGATGGATAACACTGACATTTACGAGTCATTCAACCTGGGCACTAACCTGGTACACTATCAAACACTGGTTATTTTAAGCAAGATGGCTGGTATGCTGAACCAAAAAGATGAACAAAGCAAATATATTTCATGGGCCGAAGAATTAGAAGCCGCCATTAACCAAAAATTATGGAATAAAGACAAAGGATATTACAATCAATATATATATGGTCGTAACTTTGATTATACCTCAACTAAATCAGAATCTTTAGGAGAAGCATTTTCTGTATTATTTAATGTAGCAAAAGAGAATGCTTCAACAGTAATTGAAAACACACCAATATTAACATGGGGAATTCCCTGTGTTTATCCTCAAATACCAGAAATTAGACCATATCATAATAATGGCATCTGGCCTTTTGTACAAACATTCTGGAATCTGGCCTCCTCAAAAACAGGCAATGGAACTGCTTTAGAATATGGAATAAGTTCATTTTACAGAGCCGCAGCAATGTTTTTAACCAATAAAGAAAACATGGTTGCCGAAAATGGTGATTTTATAACTGCTCTGAATTCCGACAGACAACTATGGAGCGTTGCAGGAAACCTGGGACATATATATAAAATATTCTTTGGCATGGAGTTTAAACCAGACAATAAATTATACTTTAATCCTTCCATTCCTGTCTCTTACAGTTGCAACATGGAATTAAGCAACCTAAAAATCAGAAATAAAGAATTTGAAATTAAATTAACGGGATACGGAAACAGAATTAAATCATTTAAAATTAATGGCAAAGAACAAGAAGAATATTCAGTTAACCTAACTGGCGAAGGAAAAGATATTATAGAAATAAAAATGGCCAACAACACTTTTTACGGTGAAGTAAATCTTGTTGCAAACAAATTTCATTTAAAAACACCTAATGTCCATATTTATAAGAATGAACTACTTTGGGATTCTATTGCCAATGCAGTAAAATATAATGTATACAAAGATGGATCATTATTTGGCACAACAACAGATATGACTAAAATATCTCTTAACAATACCAATGGAGAATATACTGTACAAGCCTATAATATATTAGACCAACCTTCCTTTATCAGTGAGCCCATTATGTTTAAGCCTGATAATAAAAAAGTGATATCATTTAACAAATACAAGGCAGATCATACCTCATCAATAGAAAATACTCCTGCAGGAATGATAGAGCTTTCAAAATCCAAAAATCTGGAGATAAACTGGAGTATAAATATAAAGGAGGCCGGTGATTACATAATTTATTTTGAATATTCAAACGGAAGTGGCCCATGGAACACTGACAATAAATGCGCAAACAGAACTTTATGGATCGATAATATAAAAACAGCGCCTGTGATTATGCCTCAAAGAGGAACAAATGAATGGTCAAACCCAGGTGAAACAAATCGCATAAAAACCAGATTCACAGAAGGCCTTCATCAGTTTAAAATAAATTTTGAACCTGAAAATGAGAATATGAACTTTGATACCAATACCGCCTTACTCGGTTCAATGAAATTAATCAGATTATAATCTCTATACATCAATAGAATCAATCATTTACGATATTAGTATATGGTGATTCTATTGATTATTTTAAAAGGCCTCACTAAACGAAACATACAACGACTTTGTATCTTTTGCTATACCATAATCTACCCTTAAATTCATTCGTGGCTGGATCTCTACTCTTAAACCAGCTCCCAGGTTGGGTAAAAAATCACGCATTTCATCATAACGAGAGGTAACATTACCTATTCCTGACCAAACAACAAATCCTACATGACTTAAATACCTTTTTATAGCTGGCATACTCATTCCTGAAAACATATGACGGTATTCAGTAATACCAAATGATGTAATCTTATCCCGGAATCTTCCCCATTGATATCCTCTTAAATCAAACTGGGTTCCTAACTGTGGCATGTCCATCCAGGCAATATCACCATCACCATACTGTGTTTTAAATTGAAAAGCCCAAACTTTTCTGTCGCCCATTTTAATATACTGACGAGCATCAAGAGTAGCCTTTAAAAACTCATTACTATCCCCAATTTTAAATATCTTATTATAATTTACAAACGACAAACTAAACAAATGTCCCTGATAAGGATTCTGAACATTATCCCTGGTATCTAAATCAAACACCAAGCCTAAACCAAAATTTGTTGCATTACTCCCATATTTTTGAACATACTCATCGGCTTGCATATAGCTATTCATATTGGTAGCCCGGGTACTGTTAAAATCATAAGTAAATCCCACAAAAAGAGATTTATTGATACGATGCACTATCTTACCCTCAGCAGAGAACCATCTACGATGATATTTTGTAGTTTCATCAGGAATAGCTGTTCTATTACCAGCGTCGTATCCCACACCCCAATAATTATCAGGCATATCTCTGTAAAACAACATTGTTAGCAATCTGATTTTATCAGTTTTACCATAAATATATGGTAACATAGTAACAGAAACAGATTCATTGGTACTATAACCAAAAGAAAAAGGAATACTAGATCGATCAACAAAAGGATTATCTTTTTGTAATTTAAACGACATCAAACCTCCTGCTGTAAACAACAGTTCTAACTCTGGTGTATACGTAGGCGCCACATATGGTGTAAACATAAAATTTTTATCTTTCTCTCTAATTTGGTGTTCAGAATCTAACTGATCTGAAGTTTTATCTGTAGGATTCCCCACTTTCGGTTTCTGACCATAAACAAGCACCGAAAAAAAACAAAAAAGAAAAAGAACTCCCCCCTTTAAAATCAACATTTACTATTTATTAAATACCGCTGCAAATATACAATTATTGCTAACTTGATAAGAGGATGTCAATCAATTTTTTACATTATTGAAAAATTAAATAAACATTACATTCTCATATTGACTAAAAGATAAAATATCAGTAAATTGAGTACGCTATAATCCTATTACTAATGATGACAAATATAACCTTAACGAATGTTTCCTTTAATTTCTTAAAGGGTTCCCCTGAGTTTTTAGATTTGGTTCTTGAAAATATCCATTGTGCAGTTTTGCTCTTGAATAACAAAATGCAACTCGTTTCATTTAACAACAGCTTATTTACTATATTTCCTAAAAACAAAGAAAAAAATCTTAAACTTGTCAGATGTGGAGAAGCTATTGGGTGTGCTTATCAGGTTGAAGAACAAAAAGAATGCGGAGAAACTTCTAAATGCAAAACCTGCGAACTAAGATTGAGTGCCATTTCTACCTATTTAAACAATTCATCCACTTTTAGAAAAGAAATTACACGACCCTTTTATCTTGAAAACAACGAAAAAGTAAATATGAAACTGCAATACACAACAAAAAACTTTGCTTTCGAAAACGACAAATATATTTTAATGCTTATTGAATGTATGGATAAGTAACAAACATACCATAAACCCATTTTCGGAATTTCCAGCATAAATATTTTCACTTCATAAGCATAAATTATAACAATCGCATGATAAAAAAAGCACGGATTGCACTAAGCCAAATCCGTGCTAACTTTCGTTTCTTAATAGTATTTTATTGAACGCTCCTTTTCTCCCACTTCATCTATATCCACATTTTTATACGTAAGAGTAATTGGATAACGTTTTTTAATTTCCTTTTGCTCTTCAGATGTCATATCATCGTATTTTTTCCCTTTAAAGAATGCATCTGTTCTTCGTAATTTATAAATAGTTGTCCATACAGCGTCCATTGTTTTCATATAATCGTTATACAAGGTATTATTATCATACTTATATAACATCACATATTTTTGGTGAGCCTTAATATAACTTTCTAAATCATTTTTTACATGATCAATATTACTTGCATCTGCATCAGTAACTGTAAACAAAAAGTCAATTTTGTCTTCATCAACCCATAGAGCATCCCTTGGAGGAAGTAAAGCAAATAAAGCCACTTCTTTTCCTTCAAAATCCTTATCTGGAGAATTTACTACATAACCAATTTTTAAAAGATCAGTATTACGCAATGCTGTTTTCACCTTATCAACAAGTTCCATTTTTACAGCCTTATCAATTATTAGTAAAACAGTCATTTTATTCACTTTCTTTTGATCTGCTTTTGACTTAATTGAATTCAGAATTTTCTCTATTTGATTAAACTCTTTCTTTTCATCATTAACATAAAGCTGTTTACCTTCAATTCTTACTCTACAAAGAATAAAGTCTACATCATAAGGCTTAACTTCCTTTGCACTCGGTAAATCAATTTTACCATTCACTTTGGTTACCTCAGCTAAATCACTAATAATATTATTACTTACTTTTTCAGGAATCAATTTTCCCTTTGTCATATTAGCAAAAAATAAAAATGCAACTGCAAGTAACGGAAGTACTACAATAGCTTTCATTTTAGCTATTCGTCCTGATTTTATTTTATTCATCATGGCTATTCGTTTTTTAATCGATAATAAATTAAAATTATTTACCAGCTCAACTGAGCGAATGCTGATTAACTGACTCAGTAAGAGAGACTGATAATCGAATAATTTATGTCCTTTATTAAGCATATGCCTGTCGGCAATATACTCATGACACGATTTAATCGATTTCTGTATGCGCCATGTTAGCGGATTAAACCACTGGAACGTTATAATTACGTGGGCCAGCAATAAATCTACCGTATGTTTCTGTTTCACATGAATCTTTTCATGCTCCAACACTTGTTCGAATTCACTATTTGTTAAGACTTCTTTATTAATAAAAATCCATCGCATAAAAGAAAAACTTGGAACTTTATCTGATAACAATACCAGTGTATATTCCTTTTCTTTAATGGCTTTATTTTTATGAATTAACTGCGCTAATTGAAAAATATGAACAACTAACCTTGGTATAAAAAAGAGGAAGCCTATTAAATAGATATAAAAAAATGTTTTTATAAGACTGTAAGAAGATTTCTTTTGATTTTGCAGGAGCTCTTTTTCTGTTTGAGCTCCACTGAAGAATGCTTTATTTTGTTCATCTTCGTTAGATACTGAATAATCAGGATCTGTTAATAAAATAAGTTCTTCATAATAGCTTCTAAACTGACCAACTTTAACAATAGTTTCTGACAGCACATTAGATTGAATTGAATCTACAGAGACAGAAACCAGTGGCATTAGTAAGGATAACACCATCGCTCCTATCAAGTAAATCCGATTAAAGGTAAAGTAGGTTTCTTTACGAAAGAATATTACATACCCCAGGTAAAATAAAGTCAAACATAAGCCCGACTCAAATAAATATATCAGAAACTTAGCCATTTTGTTGCTTTTTGAGTTCTTCTAACATCTTTATTGCTTCATTTACTTCTTCAATTTTTAAGTTTTTATTTTCAGAGAAAAAACTTACCACCTGCGACAACGAATTATTAAAATAACCTTTAACTAAACTACCCAATTGACTTTTTCGATATTCTTCTTTTGTAATCAACGGATAATACTCATAGGCACCACCATATTTGTTAAATCCTACAATTTCTTTTTTAACCAACACTCTAACAATAGTAGAAACACTATTATAAGGAGGTTTTGGATCAGGCATTTTTTCAATAATATCTTTAACAAATCCTTTCTTTAGCTCCCAAAGAAGCCTCATTATTTTTTCTTCTGCTTTTGTTAATGTTACCATCGTATTACTAAGTTAGTTAATCAGCAATTCAAACTTACAACTTATTTTTAAGTTTGTCAACTTATTTTTAAGTTATTAAATTTAAAAGTAAGTTTATATAGTAAAACCAACTACTTTAAAAACAGATAAAAACAGGTAGAACATTGATTACTTAGGCAGTTAGCACAGAAATTACTTCCAAGCCATAGGTACTCGGTAATTCTCTTATAGGATTTTTGACTTGACTATTTTTATGTCATTAGCATAATTAAAAGAAACTGCATTCCGGCTGGGAGGCTAATAAAAGTATATTTATTTGTACCCGGATTACAAATCCTACCAACTAATCCACAAAGTCATATTTTTCTGTATGTGATAATTTGCAATTTATACATAATGTAAAAACACGGATTGCGCTGCGCTAAATCCGCGCTTACTAAAGGATGAAGCTTTCAGTATACAAACTTCATCCTATGAGTACAATATTTTATTGAAGAATAATACCAACCGGACAGTGATCCGATCCCTCAATTTCATTTAAAATAAAGGCATCTTTAATAGATGGTAAAAAAGATTCACTGGCTAAGAAATAATCGATTCTCCAGCCTACATTCTTACCTCTGGCTCCAGCCCGGTAACTCCACCACGAATAAATATCTGACTGTTCCGGATAAAAATGGCGAAAAGTATCTTTTAGGCCTCCCTGTGTAAATCGATCCATACCATCAATTTCTTCCTGCATAAAACCCGCCGATTTATTATAATTCGCTTTTGGACGGGCTAAATCAATAGGCTTATGAGCCACGTTAAAATCTCCACATGACAAAACAGGCTTTTTATCTTCAAGTGACTTTAAATACTTAAAAAATGCCTTATCCCATTCCTGACGGTAATCCAAACGTTTCAAATCACTTCCCGAATTAGGAACATAAACATTTACCAAATAAAAATCCTCATATTCAAGAGTCAAAACCCGGCCTTCATTATCATGCTCTTCAATTCCAATTCCTTTTTTAACACTAACAGGCTCAACTTTACTTAACACAGCAGTACCTGAATATCCTTTTTTTTCAGCTGAATTTGAATAAACAAAATAGCCTTCAACATCTTTTAAAACCTCCTCTACCTGATCACATTGGGCTTTTGTTTCCTGCAAACAAAAGATATCAGCATTAATACTTTCAAAATCCTTAAAAAAATCCTTTTTAGCAACGGCTCTTAGTCCGTTCACATTCCATGATATTAATTTCATTTGTTTAAATTTATTTTCAATGGCCATAGGCAACTCTCAGATCCTATATTTTAACAATACGCAATATAAATAAAGTTTTAATTGTATGCGGAATTATGATCCTTCATACCTTACAATAATAAACCTCATTGAAACAACTATGAAGTACAAATAATGTTTTAAATCAAAACACTTAAAACAAAAAAAACGGTTTATCTTGCAATAGCAATCAAAACCGTTTTTCACATTTAATATATCTACGAATCAATTATTTTTCCAAAATCCCGGTGCAAATAATATCAATACTGAAAATAACTCCAAACGTCCTAATAACATTAAGGCTGAAAGAATCCATTTTCCAGCCTCAGGTATAGCAAAGAAGTTATTCATTGGCCCAACCACACCTAATCCCGGACCAATACCTCCCATGGAAGTTGCCACAGCACCAAAAGCTGAATCCATATCTAAGCCAACAATGGTCATCGACAAGGTTCCTACACAAAATATGGCCATATAAAGAACCAAAAAGGCTAATACTTTATAGATCACTTCATGCGACACCTGATTTTTTCCAATCTTTAACGGAATAACAGCATTAGGGTGACTCATTCGTTTAAACTCAATTTTGATATTCTTTACCAAAATCATATGACGAAAAAGTTTAATACCACCAGAAGTACTACCTACACAAGCACCACTAAACATCAAACCAAAAATCACAAATGTCAAGTAAGGATGCCATAATGTATAATCGGCAGTTACAAAGCCTGTACTTGTAATAATACTGGTTACCTGAAACAAAGCATCTCTAAATGACTTTTCGTACGTTTGATCCGTATGAAAATAAAGAGTGGTTCCAATACATAAAGATACTACAAGTATAACAAGCAAATAAACTTTAAACTCAGAATTGCCAGTCAGTTTTTTCCAATTGCCTTTCCAAACAAAAAAGAACAAAGCAAAGTTAGTACCCGCAAAAATCATAAATACAACAATAACATACTGAATATATGGAGAATACTCTGCAATACTGGCGTTTTTAGTCGAGAATCCTCCTGATGCAATAGTTCCAAAACTATGGCATAGTGCGTCGAACAACGACATTCCTCCAAACATTAGAAATACAGTTTCAGAAAGGATTAAAACAACATATATCCCCCAAAGACTCTTTGCCGTCTTGGTAATTCTGGGATGAAGTTTATCATTGGTAACGCCGGCAGCTTCGGCACTATACAATTGCATACCACCAAATCCAAAAAAAGGCAAAATAGCCACGGCAAGAACAATAATACCCATCCCACCTATCAAATGAGTAATACTACGCCAAAATAAAATACCATGAGGCAAAGCTTCTATATCGTTAACAACAGAAGCCCCTGTTGTTGTAAAACCTGATATTGTTTCAAAAAATGCATCTGTAAAACCCGGAATCGTACCACTGAATATATATGGCAAACTACCAAATACAGACATTACCACCCAAACGAGAGTTACTATAATAAAACTTTCTCGTTTCAGCATATCCTTTTCTACCCTCCTGTTGAATAGCCAGCACACTCCTCCTATTACAAAAGTAATGGCAAAAGATATCAAGAATGCCTTCACATCAAAATCACCATAAAAAAGAGACACCCCGGCACACAAAAGCATAAAAAGACTTTCGAAAACTAAAATTAATCCAAGTGTATTTAAAATAAATTTCTTATTCAACATATTACCAATATGCTATATCATGATACTTTGAAGATAAAACGCAACCGCCCCAGCTAAATAACCAAGAAATGCAATTATACTCACTTTTTTCAAGTACCACATAAAATTAATATTCTCTAATCCCATTGCAGCAACCCCGGCAGCTGATCCAATAATTAAAATACTACCTCCAGTACCTGCACAGTATGCTAAAAACGACCAAAAATTACCATCCTGAATAAAATTGGCCATATACCCGGTAGCTTCAGCTCCAGCGATATGATACATCCCCATTGATGCAGCCACCAAAGGTACATTATCTACAACCGAAGAAACAATACCTATAATAAAATTAATAACATAAATATTCTTAACATGATCATCCAGGTAACTGGCCATTAAATCTAAATGACCTGCAGACTGAAGAGCCCCAACAGCACTTAGAATTCCTAAAAAGAAAAGAACAGTTGGAATATCAACTGATTTAATTACATGAGAAACATTAAACCTTCTTTTATCTTCATGAGGACGATGTCTTAAATACCTGTCATTCATAACCCACAACACACCTAATCCTAACAACATACCTAAATAAGGAGGAAGATGAGTAACTGTTTTAAATACAGGTACCGAAACCAATGCTAAAATACCTACAACAAGCATAAACATACGCTCCTGAGGCGTAGTAAATACCTCAGTCTCTTCATCGGGCAATACCGGACGAAGAGTTTGCCCCTTGGTAAGTAATGAAAAAAGAAATGTTGCCACAACTACATTAATTAAACTTGGCAATAATACCGAACCAATAATATGACCTGCTGTTAACTGACTTCCTATCCACAACATAATAGTGGTTACATCTCCAATAGGCGACCAGGCCCCTCCAGCATTTGCCGCTACGACAACAACACTGGCAAAAATCCATCTATTCTCTTTATCTGATAACAACTTGCGCAACACTGTAATAATGACAATAGTAGTGGTAAGGTTATCCAGGATTGCAGACATAAAAAAGGTCAGTAAACTAATCACCCAAAGTAGCTTTGTTGCACTTGAACTATTAATTTTATTGGTAATAATTCTAAAGCCCTGATACCTGTCTACCAAGTCTACAATAGTCATCGCACCCAGTAGAAAAAACAAGATCGAAGAAGTTTCAGCCAGATTATCTAACAAAGCATGATGACCAATAAACTCTTTAATATCAGCTAAACTCCCAAGCTCTTTCACATAATTTGTCCATGCAGAGCTATAGCCCAGACTTAAAACATCACTACCTCCCAGAGAAAAAACAGCCCACATGAGCGCACTCATCAATAACGCCGTTGCAGCCTTATTAATATGATTAACATGTTCGAACATGATAAATCCATATCCTACTATAAATAGGATCAACATTAAATAAAACATTGTATTACTTTTTTAATATATGATAGTTATGTAAATGATATAATTCGCTCTCTCAATTGTATTTATAAACATACAACATCAACTAATACAGATATACATTATCAGAGTAATAACGGAGGGGAAGCATCCGCTACAAAAAGAATAAAACGACGACTATTTTTTTGATATTGTGAGTTACAATCTTCTGTAAACAAAAATGATTTTGGAATTTGAGCAATATTCAATTCAAAACCCACAAAACCCACACTTACATCTTCTTCTACATCAATAACTTGTAAAACCTTAATCGTATTAGGATAAGATAAGGTATTTTGCCGGCAAACTAACTGAACTATTTCTGTATTATAATCATATACAGCAAAAAAGTTCAACATCAAAAAAGATATAATAATATAAGTTAATCGGCTCATTTTAAAATTTGAATGCGCAAATGTACTGTTTATTATTATTCTTACAAGGTTAAATTGTATTTACATATGTTTTACAACACTATTACACAACATATTTTTACTTGAAATACCAAATTACTGCATTAAAAACAATAAATATCTAACAGTTGATTATCAATACAATACACGAATTAAACTTTTAATGATTAAGATAGCTATGGAATGCTTATGGTTATCATCCTCTATCTATTGTAAAATCATTATTAATACTTAGTCCAAATATCAATCAACCTGATAATCATTAAAAGTAATCATCCAGTTAATTCCAAACTGATCAGTAAGCATACCAAAATAAGCACCCCAAAATGTTATTTCCAAAGGCATAACGACAGTTCCATTAGTCGACAACATTTCAAAATACCGATCTGCATCTTCCTGACTATCCGTCTCTACGGATATAGAAAAATTATTACCCGGCATAAAATCCTTTGAAGCTTCACTTCCTATATCGCAACCCATCAATACCGTTTCTTTGCTGATTGGCAGTAAAATATGCATAATTTTTTCAGCCTCCTCCTGGGGTAAGTTTGTCCCATTTTGAGGGGGCATATCTTTAAAACGACTCAGAATTTCAAATTCAACTCGAAATACATCTCTGTAGTAATTAAAGGCTTCCTCACAATTACCATCAAACGATAAATAAACATTAACAACTGGCATAAATCACAATGTATTAATCATCAAACACATCAAGTTAAGAAAATTTTTGCTAAAACAAATCCTAATACTTTTGATACGTACAATATCTGAAAGATGATACGAGAGCTACTGTATATGGTACTATTGCTGCTTAAAAATTTAACGAAGTATTGACTCTGAAACTACTCTATTTCTATTTCAATATCGTTTATTGATTTATTAAAAATAAAATTCTCTTTATAATTTAAATGCTCACTTTCCAACGATAAACAATACTCCCCGGGGAGTTCATATTCAAACTCGTACCCTGACTTTAAATCCAGTTGCGAAACAATATCTATCTTTTTAATATCTCCTTCAATAGTTAGTTTTATATCTGCTTTATTCGACATTTCCCCAACCGAAGAAAGATTATTAAACTCAACCCAAATCTTTACTGTGTTCATATAATAACTTACTTCTTTTACTAATTATAATAGCGCAAAAATACACAATTGATTAAGTTTTCCATTTATTAACAATATTAATTACACCTGCTTAACAAACGAGTAGAATATCAGATTTAAAGTTTTTTGATGGATTATCCTAGCCTGAACTATTCTTAAATTCTTCTACTGCAAGCCTCAAAACCTTTGATAAAAAGCAAATGCTCGATTTTAAGTTTTCAAAATAGTGCACTATTCCTGCAAACTGAAAATCTCCACTTCACTTTTTCTCTTTGCTTTTGATACTCTCATAACGAAAATTTATGAATACATCAGGCTAGAATCAGATATTTTTACAATTTTGATATGACTTATCAATACGGTATTCTACCTTTGTCAAAAAAAAAGACCTATTACATGGAAATTATCACATTCATTATTTCAGTATCAAGCCTGGTGTTACTGGCCACATTAGTCTTTAAGGAAAAGGGGAACAATATTAATCAGGTTATTGATACAATACAACAATTATTACAAAGAGAGCTAAAAGATAACCGTGCGGAGCTATCAGTATCTTTAAAAGAAAACAGGGAGGAGTTATCGAACGGCTTAGATAAACTTACTCAAAAGCTCGAAGAAAAACTCACCATAATAAGCGATGGTTTAAATAAAAACGGTAAAGATAACCGTGAGGAACTAACACATTCGTTAAAATATTTTAGTGATACATTCTCTAAAAATGTAAAAGAATTTAACGAACTTCAAAAACAGAAGTTTGATTCAATGGCTGCCAAACAAGACGAATTGGTAAAATCGACAGAATTGAAGCTTGAAAAAATGCGCGAAACCGTTGACGAGAAACTTCATAAAACATTAGAAGAACGCCTTGGGCAATCCTTTAAAATAGTAAGTGAGCGATTAGAAGCCGTTCAGAAAGGACTTGGTGAGATGCAAAACCTTGCGAACGGAGTTGGTGATTTAAAAAAGGTATTAAGTAACGTTAAAACACGTGGCGTTTTAGGTGAAATACAATTGGGGAATATTTTAGAGCAAATAATGACTCCTGAGCAATACGAAGCTAATGTAAAAACAAAACAAGGATCTAACGATCATGTTGAATTTGCCATAAAACTTCCAGGTAAAGATGATTTTGGTAAAGAAGTTTATTTGCCAATTGATGCCAAATTCCCACAGGAAGATTACATTCGTTTACAAACAGCTTATGATGAAGGAGATATCGATGGCATTGACAAAGCCAACAAAGCACTGATACAATCCATTAAAAGATTTGCAAAAGATGTAAGCGACAAGTACCTCGACCCTCCTCACACTACAGACTTCGGGATCATGTTTTTACCCATTGAAGGTTTATACGCCGAAATAGTCCGACAGTCGGATCTGGTAGCATTATTACAACGCGAGTTTAAAATCATCATAACCGGTCCTACAACATTGGCTGCCATGTTAAACAGCCTGCAAATGGGATTTAAAACCCTGGCTATTCAAAAAAGAAGTAGTGAAGTATGGCAAATTCTGGGTGCAGTTAAAAAGCAATTTGGTGAGTTTGGTGCTGTATTAAAAAAAGCACAGGACAAAATTCGTCAGGCTGATGGGGAGATTGAAAAACTGGTAACAACCCGAACAAACGTGATGTTATCAAAACTAAAAACTGTTGAAGAACTTCCAACAGCAGAGGCTTCCAAAGTCTTGGGTGAAACTATTGAATTAGAAGCTGAAGATTAATATACAAAATAGCATCCACTCTATTAAAAAGGCCGGGCAATATTTGAGGGTTCTGATGCCTGCCTTCTTTTGAGAAACCAGTCTTTCTTATTTCATCTTCGTTATCTACTTCAAAGTAAAGTGTGGTAACATCATAAAAAATAACATTGATTTCATTATTCAGTATTTTCAGCAAATGTGCATAGCTGATGTCTTGTGCCAACTCTTTTGGGCTACTATCAAGCTTAGCTAAACACCGATAGATATGCCGGGGCTCCACCGACAGAAAATGATATTATGATTTTAAGGTAGTAGTTATTAATGTTGAATATAATGCTGTATAACCATTGACTATTATTCATATTTTAAATACATAAAAAACACATAAATAACATACATTAATTACATTATAAATTGTATATAATGTGACTTATTAATGAGTTTAATGTGCGAATGACACTCGCTCTTTACGATATTGAATTCATTTGTATTATCTGTAGCTATTTTACAAATACAACACTTACTTTCTTCTTTAACCTTTCCACGCTGTAATAATACCTGTTCGTAAATGGGAGTTAGAACGATGACTTTGCTAATGGCTTCCTTCAGATTTGGGGTCCCCCCCAACACCCTTGCCAATTGCTAGTTCTTCCTGTCAACGGGGCGAACTCAAGAACCTTTCACCTTGACAGCACATTACCATACCCGACATACCAAAAAAGGTTGCTAATTTATTATTTAGCAACCTTTTATAAAATCCTATCGTGATCCCAAGCGGTCAAATTTCGAACTATATCCTTGAAGATTTAGAGGCAATTTCTACTGTAATCCGTAGCGGAGTACTTGATTAACTTATTAGAATTCGAGATATGTTAATTAATCCGCTACAAATAAATTCAAGCGAAAACTTTCAGCAATTTTCAGCTAAAATTATATATTTGCCTTTGCTAATTGTCAAGGGTATAATTTTTATAATTATGCCGAAAATACATGTCGATTCTTTTAAAACAAGCTCCGTTCAGGGGCTTTTTGTGTTTATAGACCCTAAGTGTTTTTTGATTTATTGCCTTATGTTTCGATTTATTATGCGAAATATCAAGGTTCTACAGTTGTATTCTATTCTCAACATCAATTCCTCTAAAAAAAATCAATTATCTAAATAAAATTCATCGCTATGATAAATCGCAGAACAATATTAAAGCAAGAGTTAGTAACAAAGTTATATCCTAATAGTGTCTCAATTAAATCTGCCATGCAGCATCTAAGGCGTGAAATAGACACATGCCCCGATTTAAAAAGGCAGATTGCGAAAGCTGGTCATACTAAACGGCACTACTACAACAAGCAGCAACTTTTATTAATACTCGAACATTTCTGTGTTGAGCCAGAAGAATTTGAGGAACTGTAATCTTTATCAAAGCAATCAATAAAACTCCACCCGAAAATTGAATAGCTTTTATTTAAGCACAGATAAATTTTTGTTTCATTAAAAACTAATAAATATGAAAAACAGAACATTTAATGTTTCGGCAGATTTGATGGTTGAATTTGCCGGATTATTGGGAGAGTATGAACTTGAAGGTGCAATCATTGGCACAAATGAAGATGATGAAATCCTTGTTAAAGTAGAATACGAACCAGAGGAACACAGCCAGGCTATTATTGAAATGATTGACTATTTGGAAGACCTGGATGATGATTACTCGGAAGAAGATGATGAGTAAGGTAATGGTAAGCTATGGGTTATTAATAACAACCCATAGTTTCAGTCTAATACGTTAAGAATCCCTCTCTTTTGCTCAATAGTATTGAAAAGTCTATTAGAAGTAAGTCAAAGAGAAAATCACAAATGGAGTTTTTAAAAATAATAGATGAGCAGTCACTACTTAATAGCTTCAACATTTAATTAAGTTGCTGTTTGATAGGTTTTAATTGCTCACAATTGGTATTAATCGCTATAAAGCAGGTCATAATAGCTTTTTATAAAAAAATGTACCTGACCAATAGCTTTTAATATCAAAAGAATTAAGTACAAAATTAAAAAAAAGCAACAATGAAAGAAAAACATAGCAATTTGCAAGATGCCATATATCGGAATTTGCAAGAAAACGCAACTTACGCTTATGAAATATTAGTCGAAGACAATTCAGGACTTATACTGATTGTACCAAGAACCAATAATATTGAAGCTTTTAATGAGAATATGAAATCGGCTAAAGATATTGTCAATCAAGATGGCGGTAATATCAAAGTCGATATTTATCGTGGTAAAAGTCCAAAAGCAGGATTAGTTACACGGTACAACATTGATTTAGAGGAGAACAGGAACGCTGAGAAACCTGTATCAAATCTGGCGCAGATAGAGCAGGCGGTTGATATGGCAATTAAAAAATACCAATTGAACAATAATATAGGTGGATTGGGAAGTATTGAAAACTTCAATTTGTTATTTGGTGCATTAACAGGAAATGATGCCGACAAAGAAAACAACGGAAATGCCTTAAGCGGATTAGCAGGACTATTGGGAGCAGTAAATAATTCCCGGTATGAAAATTCTTTAATGCAGTTTGAGAAAAAATTCAGCGATTACAAACAGGAAACCGAACTCAACTCTTTGAAAAAGCAGTTACTTGATATAACTTCTGAACGAGATACCCTCAAAAAACAAAATCAAGAATTAGAAAAGGCAAATTCTGAGTACAAAACAGAGGTGTCAGAGCTTGAAACCAGACTTGCCGGGTATTCAAACACAGAACTATTAAAACGTGTAGCAACGGGTGTACTCTCAGGAATTGGAAGCAAGATACTTGGAAATAGCCCAAAGGCTGCCGAATTAATGGGTTTATCAAAAGATGAGTTACAAGCTGCCCTGGGTTTTGTTGAAGAGGATGAAGAACTACATGGACATTCTTCCATAACCCAACACGATGTTGACATAGAAGAAATGCCTATCCCAAAAACAGAGCAGCAAAAACAAATCTTTAATGCCATAAACGATACTGCAAAAGCACTAAAACAAAGCGATATTCAATTTGCTATTTATATGATAACAATAATTGGCAATTGCATGGAAAGCAAAGAGTTGACTAAGAGCATGGTTCAGCATCTCGAAAAGGAAAAACAACGTTTGAGCATTGAGGAAGATGATGAAAGCGCAGGGGAAGAAGAATAAAAGGATTTAAACAGCCAGGTTATGGCTCAATAACAATACAGATGCAAACAATTGAAAAAGTAAAGCAAATTGATATAAAAGCACTTATTGAAAAGGAAACCGGAACTTGCTTCAATAAAACTAATCAACTGGAAAAATGTCCTTTTTGTGGTAGCGGTAAAGGCACGAATCATTCTCCGGCTTTTAGCATTAAAAAGAAAAACAATTTCTTCAAATGTTTTTCATGTGGTTCCGGTGGCAGCACCATTGATTTCTTGATTTCTCTAAATTCAGGTTGGAACGAACATAAGGCTATCAAATATTTACAGGAGGAATATCTCGGCATTAAAGAGACGTTTCAACCATCACAGAATGTAACAAGTGCTTTCGACAAAATGCTTTTTGCGATAAAAAACAATCCTAAAGAAACTGCTACTGATTACCTAAAATCTCGTGGAATTAGTTTTATAGATGATTTGCCTGACAATAGTTATTGGTACGATTCACACGCTGATGCCATTGTTTTTATTGATGCCAATAATCAACTCATTAACCGCAGGATGATTAATCCTAAAAAAGGTAAGCCCAAAGCCAAAAATAACGGAACGTTAAACGGCAGCATCTATGATAAAATGTATAATCCCGATTATGATGTTGTTTTCATACAGGAAGGCGTTGTAAATGCATTATCAATGAAAGGCTGTTCATCCATAGCTTTGTTTTCCACAGAGAATAAAATCAAGAATCCTAAAATCCTTCAAAAGTATATTGAAGGGAAAATCGTTGTTTTAGCAATGGATAACGATAGTGCAGGAAATAAATGTGCAGAGTATTATCAAGATTATATTTTATCCAACCGATTTGACATTAAATCACTACGTAGGTTAATATTACCGGAGAATAAGGATGCCAATGATTTACTTCAAGACAAAACAATTGTTGGTTTTCTTCAAAACATGAACAATTACCAATTGCTTTGGGAAGATATTATTAATAAGCCTATTCCAAAATTCAGCATTGATGAACTGGCCGACATCGAAGAATACAACTTTTATAAGAAAAATGGATGCTACTATGCCAATGAGTTTCATAAAAGCAAACCTGTTGAAAGAAAGCTATCCAACTTCCTGATGGATTCGGTTTATCACTTAATGGATGGCACAAAAGAAAGTAAACGGTTAATTAAGTTTCAACGAAATACAGGAGAGATTACAGTAAATGAAATAACAAGTTCGGAGCTTAACCTCGATAAGTTTAAGAAAGTAATTCGTAGCATATCAGGGCGTGGCTTAACTTTCTTTGGGAACACACAAAATCTTGACACTATCCTTACTTACCTGTACGATAATGAGAAAAATGCCATTACTGTAAATCAGCTGGGTTATCAGCAAGAATCAAAAACCTATTGTTTTGCAGATGCTACAATAACCCATGATAATAAATTGCTTTATCCTGATAAGCTCGGCATTGTAAATCATGGCAAATCCGCCTATTATTTGCCTCCATTTGCATACACAAACCTTGACGATAAAAGTTATTCCGGACAACGTAAATTTACATACAAAGCAGGAAACCTGAACTTTAAAGAATGGTCGGAACTGATTTATAATGCTTATGGTATTAATGGCGCAATTGGTATATCCTTCATCATACTTGCTTTGTATCGTGATTTTATACTTGAACTTACAGGCTTTTTCCCATTCCTGTTTCTGTTTGGAGACCAGGGTGCTGGTAAATCAAATTTTGTCAACTTTTTTCTACATCTGTTTGGCGAACCGAATCATGGCATATCATTACTAAACTCAACTGATAAAGGTTTTTCTCGTTCGCTTACTCAACGAAATAATGCACTTTATTATCTGAAAGAATACACTAACGCAATTGATAAGAAAACTGTTGATGTTTTTAAAACAGGTTACGATGGAGAGCTTTACACTATGGCTCAAAAAAGTAACGATAATAAAACCACAACGTTTGAAATTAGTTCTGCCTGTATGGTTGATGGCAACGAGCTGCCCACATCTGAAGCTGCACTGTTTGCCCGAATGATAGTACTACATTTTGAGGACAATAAGTTTTCAGATGAAAGCACCCATGCTTATAAAACCCTTATAAAAGAAAAAGAACAAGGTTTTTGCAACATAACCAGGGAACTTCTAAAATACCGGAATGTAATTGAGACGAAGTTTAAAACGGTGTTTGATTCTATTTTTTACGAACTTAAACCGGAAATAACAGCTGTTACTGAAATTTCTGACCGACAGATTAAGCACATAGCTTTATTGCTAACTCCGGTCCAGCTATTAAAAAACAGTTTGGAACTTCCATTTGATTATTCAACATACAAACAGTCCGCTATTGAGAATACAATTAAGCAAAATGAGATGGCCAGTACCATTAAAGATGTCTCCATATTTTGGGAAGCCATTGCTTTTAAACTGAGCCAACCAAAAAGTGAGATTAAAGTAAACACGCATTACTTAAAAGACCCGGTAAATAAGAACCTGTTTATTAAATTTCCTCTCCTGTTTCCATAATACAAGGAATATGTAAAAAAGAATGGCTTAAACGATTTGGATGCGAACTCATTGAAATCATTGCTTACATCAAAAGGCAATACATCTTTTATTCAAAATACAACGCAGAAGTCGAGAGATAAAGCAATTAATAAAAAACCGTTAGGGAGCTGTTATCGGTTTAAATATGAAGATATACCCGAAAGTATGGGGATAATAATAAATGATGTTGAACTGAACTTATAATACCGTTCTAATCGGTATTTTTTTTGTCCTTTTTAAACTTGCAAAGATGTTGAATAAAAACCTTTGTTAACTATGTTAACCGTGTTAACCAAATATATTATTTTACTGTATATTAAACTTTTATCGGTTAACATGAGGTAAACATGGTTAACATATTTCCCTTTTGTACCGACCTGTAGACAATGTAATATAGAATTAAAAAAAAGAATCAATAAATTTTCATAATGAGATATATCTCATTATATTTGTAATGAGAATATTCTCATTTAAATATTTAGTTGTCTGTATGCCAAGGCGTAGAAGGTTAAGAAAAGTGATTGCTCCTCCTGGATTTAAAGGATATAAACCTTATGGGGCAAATCATTCTAAAAATGAATTTATTGAATTGCTTTATGAAGAATACGAAGCTATAAAATTGTCGGATTATGATTTTATGAACCACGAAACAGCAGCAAAAGTGATGGGCATTTCCCGTCCAACCTTTGCAAGAATTTACGAAAGTGCAAGAAGAAAAATTGCAAAGGCAATGGTTGAGGTAAAAGAAATCAGAACGGTTTATGGAAACGCATTATTAGATAAAAACTGGTATGAATGCCATGTATGCAATGCACGATTTACTATACCTAAAACACAAAACAAGCACTGCTGTGCAATGTGTTCATCTATTAATATTAATCTTTTAAAAAATGATATATGAAAACAATAATAACATCATCTGGAAATATAACAACTGCGGTTTTTGATAAGCGTTTTGGTAGGGCTGCATGGTTTTGTATCTACGATGAACAAACCGGAGAAGCAGAGTTCATTGAAAACGTGAATCTCAATGCATCTAATGGTGCAGGTACGAAGGCTGCTGAAAAGGCTATTGAATTAAATGTTAAAAAAATAATCTCAGGCGACTTTGGCCCAAAAGCTAAAGAGCTGTTGGATAAGTTTGAAATTCAAATGGTCATCTTACAAGATGACAACTTAACAATTGAAAATATCATTAAAAAACTTAAAAATTAGAATTATGCCAAGATTTGATAGAACAGGCCCAGAGGGACAAGGTTCTCAGACAGGCCGTAAAATGGGGAAATGTAATCCCAACAATCGGGAAACTACCGAACAAATTGATGTTAATGAAACTTCTCGTGGATTAGGAAGAGGGTTTGGCAGAAGAACAGGTAGAGGTGCAGGTAAAGGTTTGGGTAGAAGGAATGAAAGGGGGAACGCTTGATTTCAAGTAGTTTAAAACTCAGTTTTAGATAATCGTGTATCCTTCTGGTATGCGATTATTTAATTCAAACAACGGGTATTCCAAGGTAAAAGCATTGACATTTAATCTTTTATCGGGGTTACTACCTATTTAGGTAGGTTGTTAGCATATTCTAAACCTGAAGCAGCAAATAAACCTATTCTTAATGTATTGGCTTTTTCCGAAGCAAGCTTTATTTATATAACATTGGCAGACCTTGTACCGCAAATACACAGAAAAACCAATTTCAAAGATTCTTTAGCACAAGTAAGCCTGATTTTAACAGGTATGTTAATCATTTATAACATTAGAAAAATTTATTAAACATGACAAAAAAAATTGCTGTGCCTGTTAACGAAACAGGAATACTGGATGCTCATTTTGGGCATTGTAAGTTTTTCGCATTGGTAAATACCGATGGCGATAAAGTTATTTCAGAAGAAAAAGTTGTGCCTCCCCCACACGAACCTGGTTTGTTACCTCAATGGTTAGGTGAGAAAGGCGTAACAGACATTATAGCCGGAGGGATGGGTCAAAAAGCTATTCAACTGTTTAACCAAAACGGAGTAAATGCTTTTGTTGGTGCGCCCCAACTAAATGCCATTGAATTAGTGAAAGGACACTTAGACGGTACATTAAATTTTACGGCTAATTATTGCAATCATGATGCAGATCATGAATGTGGTGGACATTAATATAAAATTTGAATGAGACAAGAGTGTTATTTCTGTCACATAAAAACTGTGAAAAATCTGCTTGCTAAGTTTAATCCTCTAAAAACTGTTTCGGAGGATTTCATCTTTTCAGTGCATGAAATATTGGGGGATAATCGCAGTATGATTAATCCCAAATTAGCAACTAATATTCAACGCATTGCAAAACAAAAGTTGAATACCAAAGATTTGTATGCTAGTGAGAAATTAAGTGCTAATAAAATATTATTAGCTGATTATGAGTATTGGAGGAACTATATCGACAACAGTAATAATCCTTTTTATACAGCAGTAAGACTTGCCGTCGCAGGAAATATTATAGACTATGGGGCGCACAGCGTAAATGGAGATATTAAGGAACAAATAAAAGATTTAATAAACACTCCCTTTGCTATTGACAAATCAAAAGAGTTCAAGAAAGCTATTGATAAAGCTGAACGGATATTATATCTAGGTGACAATGCCGGGGAAGTATTTTTCGACCGATTACTGCTTGAAACTATACGTCATCCTAAAGTAACTTTTGTAACAAGAGGAGCGCCTGTAATTAACGATGTTACAATAGAAGACGCCAAACAGGTTGGTATTGATAATATATGCGAGATAATTGATAATGGGTTCGATGCACCATCAACTTTGTTGGAGTTTTGTTCTGATGAATTTAAACTGGCATATAATAGTGCAGACTTAATCATTTCAAAAGGCCAGGGCAATTTTGAGGGATTAATAAACGAGAAACACCCAAACACATTTTTTCTGCTTATGGCAAAATGTGAACCAATGGCAGAAATGCTAGGGTGTAGTATGAATGACCTTATAGTAACTCAGTTAAATTAATATTGACATGTCATACAAAATAGCAATAGCAAGTGGAAAAGGCGGAACCGGAAAAACAACAGTTGCAGTAAACTTATATGCCATGCTACATAAAGTATTTGGCAATAAAATAGAACTGGTTGATTGTGATGTGGAAGAACCCAATGACCTTATATTCTTTGAGGGTGCGATTAAGGAAAAACAGGAAGAGGTTTTTCAATTAATACCTCATATTGATACAGATAAATGTACTTTTTGTCGTGAGTGTGTTGATTATTGCGAGTTTAATGCCATTGTTGTAATACCTCCTGTAAATTTTGCCGAAGTAAACAAAAGCCTGTGCCATTCCTGTGGTGCTTGTATGGTTGCTTGCAAGCATAATGCAATAACTGAGCATCCTGAAACAATTGGCTGGGTAAACTCATACCGGACAAAAAATATCAATGGCTTAAAAGAAGGCAGGCTTAAAATTGGTTCTGCTATGCAAACTATGCTGATTAAAGACCTCAAAAAAAGAGTGTCGAAAAATAATGAAATTGTAATTTTTGATGCCCCTCCGGGAACAAGCTGTCCTGTGGTAGAAACTATTAGCGATGCAAATTACGTGATACTTGTCACAGAGCCAACCCTTTTTGGTTTACATGATTTAAAATTAATGGTAAACCTTATGAAAGAAGTAGAAATACCTTTTGGGGTTATTGTGAACAAAGCTGGTTTAGGCAGTAATGAAGTATATAAATATTTAAAAAATGAAGGTATTGAACTTTTGGGTGAATTGCCTTTTAGCCGAAACTATGCAAGCATTTACGCAAAAGGAAATATTGTTGAAAACACACCTGATAACATAAAACTCAGTTATGAAAAAATAGTTGAGAATTTATCACAGAAACTAATGAAATGAACATAAATTATGAAGGAGATAACTATTTTAAGTGGTAAAGGCGGAACAGGAAAGACAACCATTACAGCTGCTTTAGCTTCGATAGCTAAAAATGCTGTTTATTGCGATAATGATGTGGATGCTGCCGACCTTCATTTGCTTTTCAATCCAACAATACAGGAAAAATACGATTTTTCAAGTGGGTGGGCAGTTAGCATTGATAGCGAGAAATGTAATGCCTGTAGTTTATGTTTACAACATTGTCGTTTTGATGCCATTCATCAAAACGACAATGGAGAAGTATATATTAATTCCCTGCAATGCGAAGGTTGTCGGTTATGTGAACGTGTTTGTCCGAATGACGCAATATCTTCAATTGAAAACACAAGCAATCATTGGTTTATTTCTAACTCTCGGTTTGGAACATTAGTACATGCTGAAATGGGGCCAGGTGAAGAAAATTCAGGCAAACTGGTTAGTCAGGTTCGTAAAAAAGCAAAAGAAATCAGCCAGAATTTTAATGGTGACTTTATTATTAACGATGGCCCTCCCGGAATTGGATGTGCAACTATAGCTTCATTATCTGGTACTAACCTAGTTTTACTTGTAATTGAGCCAACAAAATCGGGATTGCATGATGCTGTTCGTCTTGTAGAATTGATTAACTCGTTCAATATCGAAACTTATGCCGTCATCAACAAATTTGATATTAACAAGGAAGTTGTAAACGAAATTAAAACCTTTCTTAATGAAAGTAATATCCCTTTGTTAGCTCAAATTCCTTTTGATGAAAAAATGGTTGAAGCGATGACTCTAGGACAAACTATCGTTGAATATCAACCTGAATCAGAAATTACAGAAATCATAAAAACGGTATGGAAAAGATTGATGAACTAACAAATAAATCCTTACCGATTATAGCCTATGGTAATCCGGTTTTGAGGCAAAAAAGCCGGAACATCTACGATAGGGATATTTTGGTAGATAAACTTATTGAGGATTTATGGAATACGCTTGAAATATCAGGTGGAGTTGGGTTAGCTGCTCCTCAAATTGATAGCCAGCTTAACGCATTTGTTGTAAAAAGTACCTTAATGTATGATGAACTGGAAACAAATTACCGTAAGAAGTTATTTTGTGGCGACAAGGGTATTGAAGAAGTTTTTATAAATGCCAATATATTAGAATATTCCGAAGAAACAAACAAACTGACCGAGGGTTGCCTTAGTATCCCAGGAATAAGTGAAGATATAAAACGACCATGGGATATTATTGTTGAATATCTTGACAAAGATTTTGTTTTACATCGAAAAATGTTTTCCGGCTATACGGCAAGGGTTATTCAACATGAATTTGACCACACAAAAGGTTTGCTTTTTATTGACCATCTATCTGCTTTAAACAAAAAACTTACGAGAAATAAACTTAAGCAAATAAAACAAGGCAAAATACCAACCGATTATCCCATTCAATATTTAAAATACAGATAGCATGTTACAGCATATAGCTTTTGAAATAAAAGATAAGTAGAAGTAATTATGGCAAATTATTTAGATAAAGTAAAACACATAATCCTTGTTGCGTCAGGTAAAGGAGGGGTTGGAAAATCAACTGTTGCAACTAACCTTGCCGTTGCATTAACAAGAGAAGGCTTTTCTGCCGGGCTTTTAGATGCCGATTTATATGGACCATCTGTGCCTTTAACACTTGGCGTAAGTGACCAACACCCTCAAGTAGAAAAAAAAGAAGAGGAAGAAGCAATTATACCAATTTCTAGATATGGTGTAAAAACCATGTCGCTTGGTCTGATAATGAAAAAGGAAGATGCTATAATCTGGCGTGGGCCAATGGCTTCAAAAGTTTTAACACAGTTGCTTGAAAATACCGTTTGGGGCGAACTGGATTACCTTGTAATTGATATGCCTCCAGGAACAGGAGATATCTGTATTACCCTTTCACAGAAATTGCCACAAGCAAAGGCTATTATAGTAATTACTCCGCAACAAATGGCTGTTGCTGATGGGCGAAAAGCTGCCAATATGTTCAAAACCGAAAAAATTGATATTGAAATATTGGGTATTGTAGAAAACATGTCGTGGTTCACACCCGAAAAACATCCCGATGAAAAATACTATTTATTTGGAAATGGAGGAGGTATTGAACTTGCCAAAGAGCTTCGTTGTCCTTTGTTGGCTGAAATACCGCTTGTAAGTGATGTTTGCGAACTTGGTGATACTGGTAAAACGGTATTTGCATCAAACAGCAAATTAATTGTACAGGCTTTTGAAAAGCTGGTAAATAAAATAAGCAAATAATATGTTAACATAAAAATTAAAATTATGGAGTATCCGGTAGTAAATAAAGAAGAATGCACTGGTTGCGGTGTATGCGTAGAGGTGTGTCCTATGGCCGCTATAGAATTAATTGATGGTAAAGCGCAAATTAACAATGAGAAATGTCGTAACTGCGGCTTATGTTTAGGAGAATGTCCTGTTGGAGCTATTAAAGATTAATACTATGAAAATCAACAAACCAAAATTAAATTTATCAATAGACATACTCATGTTTATGTTAATGATACCAATTGCTGGTATTGGTTTTCTGATTAAATACGTGCTTGTTCCTGGCTTTAAACGAAATGATATTTATGGACGTGATGTTGAACTTTACTATTGGGGTATTGACCGACACCAGTGGGGAACAATTCATTTAATCCTGAGTTTTGTCCTGCTCTTTTTATTGGTACTTCACATTGTATTTCATTGGAAACAGATTATTGGAATTTTTAAAAAGATGGTACCAGCAAAAGCATTGCGAGTTATCCTAGGCTCATTATTGGTATTATTCACGTTTGTTTTTGGTATTGTTCCTTTTTTTCTTAATCCCGAAGTTGATGAAAGTATCTTAAACCATGCTCACAATAGTAAGCATGGTAAAGGCTATTCTTTTGAAGAAAGGCAATATAAAAACAAAGTTGAAGCAAAACCTGACATAGGACAAGACCAAGAAAAAATACCAGATGTAGAGCATCATACGGAGCTCAAACATGCTCACCAATCAGATATCGAAATATATGGGAACATGACTATTAATGAAGTTGCAGAAAAGTACAATGTTTCTGCACATGAACTGGCTAAAAGCATTAATGTACCTACTGGTAACAATAATAAAAGATTGGGAAGATTGCGTAAACAATATAATTTTCAGTTAAATGATATACGAGATTACATAGAGAGCAAAAACATGAAGGAATGATAAATGAACTAAAACATCAAATAATGGATATGCAACAACAATTTTCATCGAAAAGCCATTTAATTTCAAGGAATAAAAATGGAAATATTGATACCGTTTTAGTTGGCGAAGAAATAATTCTTGAAACATCTGTCGGAAATCTTATTCCAAGATATACCCTTGATGATGACTCTGGGAGAAAAAAGGAAGCCCCTGTAAAATTTTATAAAACAGGTGAATTAAAATCGTTGCCTTTAGAAAAGTTAACAGAAATACCCACTTCGGTTGGAACTATAAAATCCGAGTTGGTAATATTTTATAAAAGCGGTGCTTTGTATCGTACCTTCCCTTTAAATGGAAAAGTTACTGGTTTTTGGACGGAAGAGAATGAATGTGAATTGGCAGAAATCATTGATATACAAACGGCTGTGGGTGAAATTAAAGTTAAGCCAATCTATTTGCAGTTTTATGAAACAGGTGAGCTAGAAAGCTTACTGTTTTGGCCTAATGAGCATGTGAAAATAACAACAGATATGGGCGAAATGCTTATTCGAAAGGGTATTTCTTTTTATAAAAACGGAAAGGTAAAAGGCTTTGAACCCCTAGAAGAACTTGCCGTTAACAGTCCTATTGGCAAATTAAAAGTATTTGACCCCGACCCAAACGGCATTCAGGCAGAAAGTCATTCTTTATGTTTGAACGAAGACGGTTCTGTACAAAGTGTTATCACCTCATCTAACCAAATAGTAGTTAAAAAAGGTAGTGTTGAATACAAAAGGTTTTCACCCAAACTTGTAACAAGTTATTGCAATGAGAATGCTTTTTTTATATCGCCCCTAAAAATAGTATTTGGTGACAATTCATTGGTATTTAACAACATTAATAAATCTACCGAAAGTGTCTCCAAGGAATTGAATTACAAAATAATAGATTTTGTGCCCGATAAACCCATTTCGTGTTTTGGATGCGAATAATAATGTAAATATTTAATACAGACTTAAACAAATGATTTATTTCACAGAAACAGATATTGACCGTTTAATTGAAGACGATGTGCCTGCTGGCGATATGACATCTTATTTAATGGATTTTAAAGGAGAAACAGGACGTATTTCATTATTTGCCCGTCACTCCATGGTTGTATGCTGCATTGAAGAGGCAGAAAGAATGTATCGGAAAAACGGCTTACAAATAATGCATAGTGTTCCTTCCGGGACAAAATTATCCGAAGGAGATAAAATGCTTGAAGCGGAAGGAAATGCCGAAGCCATTCACTTAATTTGGCGCACAGGGCTTGCCATGATTGAATTTGCATCTGGAATTGCTACACGAACCAATTCCTTAGTTGAGGCAGCTCATGCTGTAAACCAGAATATTCAGGTAGCCGGAACCAGGAAACATCCACCGTATCTAAAAAAAATTGCATTAAAGGCTCTCATGGCGGGCGGAGGAATACCTCATCGTACAGGTTTATCTGATACAATCCTTATTTTCAGGGAACACCTGTTGTTTTCAGGGGGATATGAAAATATTGAAAACGTAATTACAAAAATCAGGAACAAGCAAAAAGAACGCAAGATAGTTGTGGAAGCACATAATATTTCCGAAGCTAAACTAATTGCAAGCTCAGGAGCTGATGTAATTCAAATGGATAAGCTTCCACCGAATGATTTTCCCATTTGTAAAAAAGAATGCGAAAAGATAAATCCATCAATTTGCATTATTGCTGCCGGAGGTGTTAATGCATCTAACGCTGCTGAATATGCCAAAGCTGGTGCAGAAGTATTGGTTACATCATGGATGTATTTTGCTCCTCCGGCAGACATTAAAGCGGTTATTGAGAAAATCTAACCATATAAAGTAAATGATGGATATAAAACTGGTAGATAAATGAATGATAATATAGAAAAAGGAGAGTGTGTTGAGTTGCCTAGTAAGTATGGCCACTTTAGGTTAATTCCTTTTTTAGAGAAGCAAACAGGACTTGAGCATGTTGCCTTGTTAAAAGGCTCCTTTGTGGAAAATGATATTGTGTTAACCCGAATCCATTCTGCCTGTGCAACAGGTGATTTATTTGGCTCGCTCAGGTGTGATTGTGGAGAACAGCTCGAAAAAGCCATGACTATAATTGAACAAAATGGACAAGGGCTACTCCTCTACCTGCAACAAGAAGGAAGAGGCATCGGCTTAATGAACAAAATAAAGGCTTACAAACTCCAGGAAGAGGGTTTAGATACAGTTGAAGCTAATATTCAACTGGGCTTTGCCCCCGATGAAAGAAATTACCACATCGCTTCTTCAATTCTTCAACTGCTGGAGATTAAGAAGGTAAACCTGCTTACAAATAATCCAGAAAAGATATCGGGACTTGAATTAAATAACATACAAGTTGTTGAGCGTATTCCTTTGGTTATAAAACCAAATAAATACAATAAAAAATATATGAATACCAAACAGGAACGGATGAATCATCTGTATAATATTTTAGAAATTTAATAAGTAAAAATGAGGATAAATAACATACTAAATTTACTATTAATTGGTTGCCGGATATTTATAGGTCTTGTATTTATGTTTTCCGGTTTTGTGAAAGGTATAGACCCTTTGGGAACAACATACAAGCTAATAGATTATTTTAATGCATTTAACTTGGGATTTCTTGAACCTCTGTCTTTGGCTTTCTCAATCCTGCTGAATATGTCGGAGTTCCTGTTAGGTGTAGGTTTGGTATTTGGTGTTTTTCAACGTTTTTTTATATGGATGGTATCGGTGTATATGCTTGTTTTTACACCGCTTACTTTCATATTAGCCATTTATAATCCTGTTACTGATTGTGGTTGTTTTGGGGATGCCATTGTTATGACTAATTGGCAAACCTTTTTCAAAAATCTGGTTATTGTTGCTATTCTCTTTCCTGTTTTTCTAAACCGAAACAAATTAATAAGTTCATTAGGGTTAAAAAAACAATGGGTAATTACAGGAGTGGCAATTACCGGGTTTTTATTTATTTCAGCGCAAACCTATCATCACCTTCCTTATATCGACTTCCGCCCTTATAAAACAGGAACTTTTATTCCTGATGCAATGACCATTCCGGAAGGAATGCCAACCGATTCTTTTACATATTCTGTTATGTATAAAAAAGGTGATCAACTTAGAGAATTTGCCCTCGAAGATATTGCAAGTATTGATTCTACCTGGCAATGGGTAGAAACCAAATCGAAACTGGTAAGAAGAGGATATCACCCACCAATTCATGATTTTTATTTTACTAATAACGAAGGTGAAAATATTACAGATTCTATCTTACACAATTCCTCTTATGTATTTCTTGCTATCTCTCACAAACTAAATAAAGCAAATATGAAAGGACTGGAAAAACTAAAGACCAACTTTGATTTTAGCAGACAACACAACTATAACTTTTATTTGGCAACAGCATCGATAAGCGAAGAAATTGACTTTTGCACTTCGAAATATCAATTGCCTTTTCACTTTTATGCAGCAGATGACATTATGCTTAAAACGATTGTGCGGTCGAATCCTGGTCTGGTATTAATAAAGGATGGCACAATAATCAAAAAATGGCATCATAACGACTTTCCAAATAAAGAAGAATTACAACAATTGACCAGTAATTAATAGAGATGACAAAAATACTTAGTGAAATGCAGAGGGCTGAAAAAGGCATTATAAAGCAAATTAGGGGTGGTAAAGAATTGTTGGCAAGAATGGACAGTCTTTCGCTTTATATAGGAAAAGAAATAGAATTGGTTTCAAAACAATCAAAACGGGGCCCGGTAGTTGTGAAATTAGGAAACACTCAGGTAGCCATAGGTTCGGGAATTGCTCAAAAAATAATAGTTGATGTAAAATGAAACGAAACATGGCCAAATAATTAATAAGATATTCATAATAATTATTTGATTATGTGAAGTTCCATCTGGCAAATTAAAATATTAAATAAACAGATGAACATATTACTAATAGGTAATCCGAATGTCGGGAAAAGCGTAATCTTTAACAGGCTTACCGGGGTTGATGTAATATCATCGAACTACCCGGGAACTTCTGTTGATTACACCAGTGGTTTTCTATCAATTAGCGGAAAAAGGCATCAACTTATTGATGTTCCTGGTACATACACACTTGAACCTACTTGCAAAGCAGAGGAAATAGCCGTTGAATTACTGAAAGAAGGAGACGTTGTTATTAACGTTATCGATGCAACTAATCTGGAGCGCAGCTTAAACCTTACCCTTCAGCTTATAAAGCAGAAAATTCCGTTTGTAGCAGCCCTTAATTTGTTTGACGAAGCTGAACACACAGGTATTTTTATTGATGTTGAAAAGCTTGAGTGTATTCTTAATGTTACATGCATACCAACCTGTGCGTTAACCGGGGTAGGGATTAGTAAACTTGTTAATTCATTAGAAGAAGTTAAAGTGTCTGATTTTGACTTTGATAATGAAGATCGTTGGAATACAATTGGAAATATATTACAGGAAATACAGCATATCAAGCATAAACATCATACTTTTTTAGAAGCCCTGCGTGATTATTCTATTAAACCGGTTACCGGTATTCCTATTTTACTTATAATCCTGGTGTTAATGTTCTTATCTATTCGTTTTGTTAGCGAGGGCATAATTGAGCATATATCAAATCCGTTGTTTAATTCCTTGTGGACACCTGTTTTGGGTAAGTTGTCTGCCCTACTTCAAAACAATGAGTTGTTATCTAAACTATTATTTGGTGAGTTTAATACAGTACTAAATTATGAAACATCTTTCGGCTTACTTACAACAGGGTTATATATCCCAATAGGTATCGTATTGCCATATGTATTTTCTTTTTATACCATTCTGGCACTCATGGAAGATTCCGGGTATTTGCCAAGGGTGGCTGTAATGATGGATACCACCATGCATAAGGCAGGTATACACGGCCTTTCAATAATACCTATGCTTTTAGGGTTGGGGTGTAATGTACCAGGAGCTCTTGCCACAAGAATTCTTGAAACACGTAAAGAGAAATTTATTACCGCCACATTATTGTCAATAGCAATACCATGTATGGCTCTACAGGCAATGCTGTTTGGCTTGTTAGGTAGTTATGGCTATAAAGGTTTATTAATTGTGTTTACCACTCTTGTGATTGTATGGTTTATTGTTGGAAACATATTAAAACATACGGTCAAAGGCACTTCTCCCGAAATATTTATGGAGATACCGCCTTATCGCCTGCCATATTTTAAAGGGATTACTAAAAAAGTGTTTATGCGCATAAAATGGTTTATTAAAGAAGCCATCCCTTTTATGTTATTTGGTGTTTTGCTAGCTAATGTTCTATATGCTTTTAACATTTTACACGGCATTGAAAAAGTCGCATCTCCATTATTCGTGCACTGTTTAGGATTGCCCAAAGAGGCTGTTGGCGTATTGATATTAGGATTGTTGAGAAAAGACCTGGCTGTTGGTATGTTAATCCCATTACAACTAGAACTTAATCAACTCATTGTGGCTTCGGTGGTGTTGGCAATTTATTTTCCATGTGTAGCAACCTTTTCTGTTTTAATTAAAGAGTTGGGTATTAGGGATATGCTAAAGTCTGTTCTAATCATGCTAATTACTGCCATACTTGTAGGAACAATATTAAATCAGGTACTTAATCTAATATGATAAAAATACAATAGGAGACAAAATATGATAACTGCAAAAATTTCAGGAATAGAGGCATACTTGCCAGATTACAAATTAACCAACGAAAAACTAAGTGAAATGGTAGATACTTCCGATGAATGGATTACCAAACGGGTTGGTATTAAAGAACGAAGGATTTTAAAAGGAGAAGGTCTGGCAACATCCGATATGGGTGCAGAAGCCGTTAAAAAGCTTCTACAAAAAACCAATACATCAGCCGAAGAAATTGACTTGATAATTACCGCTACCGTTACTCCCGATATGTTTTTTCCGTCAACATCCTGTTTAATTGCTGATAAAGCAGGGATAAAAAATGCATGGGGATTTGATATAAGTGCTGCCTGTTCGGGTTTTCTTTTTTCCCTTCAAACAGCATCACAATTTATTGAAACTGGCAAACACAAAAAAGTAGTACTTGTGGCAGCCGATAAAATGTCGTCAATAACAGATTATACTGACCGCACAACCTGTGTTTTATTTGGCGATGCTGCCGTTGCCATGCTGTTAGAGCCCACTGAAGAAAAAACAGGGGTACTTGACCACGATTTGTATATTGACGGTTCAGGAAAAGACTTTTTGTATATGAAAGCAGGAGGTTCTCTCAGACCCGCCTCACACGAAACTGTCGATGCAAAAGAACATTTTATATACCAGGAAGGAAAATCGGTTTTTAAAGTTGCTGTTACAAGTATGGCTGATACTTCTGTTGGTATGATGAAAAAACATAATATAAGTGCTGAAGAACTGGCATGGTTTGTTCCCCATCAGGCAAATCTCCGCATTATTGAAGCTGTAGGTAAAAGAATGGGGCTAACGAAAGATAAGATTAAAATAAACATTGAACGTTACGGCAATACTACGGCTGCCACTATCCCTTTATGCTTGTGGGAGCTTGAAAAAGACCTAAAAAAAGGCGATAAGCTTATTTTATCAGCTTTTGGAGGCGGTTTTACCTGGGGTTCGATATACTTAAAATGGGCTTATGATAATTAACTACATAAAATATTTACAAGATGAATTTTAAAGAACTATTCGCAACAGATCCGCAAGATTTTGAAGGTTATAACACCCAAAAAATCAGGGATAAATTTCTTCTTGAAACCATTCTCGAAGATGATGAGATATACATTGTATATTCCCACAACGACCGTTTTATAGTAGGCGGAGCAGTACCAATTTCCAAAGAACTGAAACTGGAAACAGTAGATGCACTTAAAGCCGAATTCTTTTTAGCTCGTAGGGAACTTGGCGTAATAAATGTAGGAAAAGGAACAGGTGTTGTTAGTGTTGATGGAACTGAATACGAACTTAAATTCAAAGAAGCGCTGTATATTGGTTCAGGAAATAAAGAGGTTATATTTAAAAGTTCTGACAAGAAGACACCTGCCCGGTTTTACTTAAATTCAGCTCCTGCACACGCATCGTACCCGGTTAAAAAAATAACCCTTGATGATGCTGAATGTATCGATTTAGGTTCATTGGAAGAATCGAATGCTCGAAGAATTAATAAGCTTATTGTAAACAGCAATGTGCAAACCTGCCAATTACAAATGGGCATGACCGAATTAAAACCGGGAAGTGTTTGGAATACCATGCCTGCCCATACACATAGCCGCCGTATGGAAGCCTATTTTTATTTTGAAGTACCTGAAAAACAAGCAGTATGCCATTATATGGGTAAACCCGACGAAACAAGGCATATTTGGATGAAAAACGAACAAGCTGTAATCTCTCCCGCATGGTCAATCCATAGCGCATCCGGTACTTCTAATTATATTTTTGTTTGGGGTATGGCAGGCGAAAACCTTGATTATGGTGATATGGATGTGCATTTACCAACAGACTTAAAATAACGGACGAATAAATATGACTGGATTATACACGAAAGAATTTAGGGCAATCATGCAATCAAATGCCGATTGCTCTAAATTAAGAACAAACAGAATTGAAGAAATAAAAAACTTTGCTCAAAGTACTAATTTCAAACGGATAGGTATTGCTCATTGCATTTCTTTTTCTCACGAAGCAAAAGTGTTAAGTGATTATTTATCAAAATATTTCAACGTATATTCTGTTGATTGTAAATACGGCAACCTAACTAAAAAGGAGCTGTTAGGAGGTGAAAGTAAGCGTATATTATGCAATCCTGCCGGACAGGCTGATTTTTTAAATAATCATAAAACAGAACTTAACATTTCAATGGGATTGTGTGTAGGACACGATATGATATTTAGTAAACTATCCGAAGGTTTAGTAACCAATTTATTCGACAAGGACTTTACCAATAAACACAACTCTTTAAAAGCAATTAAAGAGTTAGAACATTATAACTAAAAGAAAATTACAAAATGATAACAATACCGGAATTAATAAAAAAAGAATGGAGCAATAAACAAGATGCTATAGTTTTAACTACAGTTTCTGAGGCAGGTATTCCAAATTCAATTTATGCTACACAGGCAGCATTATTCAATGATAACAAAGTACTAATTGCGAATAACAAGTTTAAAAAGACACTTGAAAACATTGAAAACAGTAAAAAAGTAACTGTATTATTTATTACAAAAGAGACAAAATCATATCAATTAAAAGGAAGCGTGTGTTACAAAACGGAAGGCGATGAGTTCAACGACATGAAAAAATGGAACAGAGCTGATTTGCCAGGTTATGGTGTTGCTGTTGTTGAAGTACAGGAAATTTTCTCCGGGGCAGAAAAAATAGTATAAACCAAAACATTGAATTATAAAACTCATAAGAATTATCATCATTCTAAATTTATTAAGTAGGCTATGAAAATTCTTATGGGTTCCATATGACAATTAATAGTAAAAATTACACGTATGAAACGAGTAGTAGTAACAGGTATGGGAGCATTAACGCCAATTGGTAATAATGTAAACGATTTTTGGAACAATCTTATTAAAGGTAAAAACGGAATATCAAAGATTACCAGGTTCGATGCCTCTAATTTAAAAACACAGATTGCAGCAGAAGTAAAAAATTTCGATCCTTTACAATATCTGGAAAAAGCAGAAGTCCGCAAACAAGATGCTTTTGTACACTATGCCATTGCAGTTATGGAAGAATGCTTGGCTGATGCAAAAATTCAATTAGACGAAACAGACTTAAAACGAACCGGGGTAATATGGGGTTCGGGTATAGGAGGGATAAAAACTTTCGAAGACGAAGTGACTAGCTTTAGCCGTAACCCGGAGATATCACGGTTTAGTCCCTTCTTTATTACCAAGCTTATTTCTAATATGGCAGCCGGGTATATCTCCATACGTTATGGTTTAAAAGGTGTTAGTTATGTTACTACATCTGCTTGCGCATCAAGTAATAATGCCATAATTGATGCTTTTAACCTTATTCGTTTAGGCAAGGCCAATGCTATTTTTGCAGGTGGTTCAGAAGCCTGTGTAACACAATCTGGTATTGGTGGTTTTAGTTCTATGAGAGCTATATCTGCGCGAAACAACAGTCCCGAAACGGCTTCTCGTCCTTTCGATAAAACCCGTGATGGTTTTGTAATGGGTGAAGGTGCAGGCGTACTATTATTAGAAGAACTGGAACATGCCAAACAGCGAGGAGCAAAAATATATTGCGAATTAGCCGGAGGTGGTTTTAGTTCCGATGCTTATCACATTGCAGCACCACATCCCGAAGGTGAAGGAGCTGTTACAGCAATGCTTGATGCCATCAATGAAGCCGGGCTTGCACCTTCTGACATTGATTATATCAGCGCACACGGAACGTCAACCCCTGTGGGTGATTTAAGCGAATGTAAAGCTATCTGCAATGTGTTTTCCAATAACCTGGAAAGTCTACATGTAAGTGCAAACAAGTCGATGATTGGTCATTTATTGGGTGCTGCCGGGGCTGTTGAAGCAGTAGCGTGTGTTATGGCAATTAAAGAAGGTGTTGTCCCTCCAACAATGAACCTTAACGAAACCGACCCTGATATAGACAATGCCCTGAATTTAACCCCAAACAAAGCGGTTAATAAAGAAATAAATACGGCGTTGAACAACACCTTTGGCTTTGGAGGTCATATTTTTACTTCTCTGTTTAAACGATTTATTTAATTTGCTATGATAATTTTTGGGCCAGTACCTTCAAGAAGGTTAATTACAAGTTTAGGAATTAACAATATTTTACCACCAAAACAGTGTTCTTATTCCTGTGTGTACTGCCAGGTTGGAGAAACCTCCAATAAGTCGATGTTCAGGACTGAACTTTACAAACCACAGCACATTTACGAGAAAGTTAAATCGCATTTAAAAAAATTAGACCTTACACACCGACCGAAATACCTTACCATTGTTGCCAATGGAGAACCTACCCTTGATATAAACCTGGGTACTTTAATCAGGCAATTGCAGCAATTAGGTTTGCCTGTTGCGGTAATTACCAATGCAAGTTTATTAGACAAAGAACATACCCGTAACGATTTATATAATGCCGATTGGGTTTCGGTTAAAATAGATTCGGTTAATGAAGCATCCTGGAAAAAAATTAACCGCCCGTATATTTGGCTAAATCTTGATGCAATTCTTGAAGGGATTAAAATCTTTAGCAATGATTATAAAGGAATCTTAAACACTGAGACTATGCTAGTTGAAGGGTATAACGATAGTATATCTGATATTCAGAATACTGCAAAATTTATTTCAGGATTAAAACCAAATAAAGCATATATATCAATCCCTACTCGTCCACCTGTTGAAAAGGGAGTAAAACCTGTTTCGGAGGCTCGGATTGCGGAAGCATGGCAGATATTTAAAAACCACAACATTAATGTAGAAACCCTTACGGGGTTTGAAGGGACAGACACAGGATACACTGGCGATGCTCAGGCAGATATTCTTACAATTTCATCCGTTCACCCTTTAAGGGAAGATACCATTGACGAATTACTTGAAAAAGATTCCGCTGATCACTCTGTACTTGAACAACTTATACAAAACGGTAAAATAAAGAAGTCGAGTTTTAATGGATTTAATTATTACACGAGAACTTATAACACTTAGCCAATGAAAGGGTTTATTCAGGTTTATACAGGCAATGGAAAAGGAAAAACAACCGCAGCCATAGGTTTGTCAATCAGGGCGGTTGGCGCTGGGAAAAAGGTGTTTTTTGCCCAATTCGTAAAAGGCAAGCCTTATTCTGAAATCACTGTACTGCAAAAGCTTTCGCCTACAATTACTCTAAAACAATACGGTTTAGGTTGTTTTATAGAAAAAGAGCCAACAAAAGCAGATATTGAAAGCGCACAAAAAGGATTACAGGAAATCAAAAAATTTATTCAAGCAGCATCCTATGATGTAATCGTATTGGATGAAGCCAATATTGCACTTTTCTTCAACCTTTTCTCTGTAAAGGATTTGATTAAAATAGTGCAATCTAAACCTCCCGAAACAGAGATAATAATTACTGGACGATATGCCCCCGAAGAAATTATTGCTATTGCCGATCTGGTAACTGAAATGAAAGAAGTTAAACATTACTATAATTCGAGCATTGAAGCTCGAAAAGGAATAGAATTTTAAAATGATTATGATAACAGACGAAATACAATTACGCCCCAGATATGGAGAGGTTGACCAGATGGGATATGTTTACCATGCCAATTATGTTAGCTATTGCCATCAGGCTCGTTCTGAATTACTACGAAAGATGGGTATTTCGACTGTTGTTTTTGTCGATAGTAAAAACTGGTATCCAATGGGTGTACCTGATTTCGTTGAAGAAGCTTTAAACATTCATCTTAATGAAAAAACTACATGCAATTAACCGTATTAACTGACAATTGTGCAGGAGCAAGTTTCCTTGCTGAGCATGGACTTTCTTATCTTATTGAAATAAAAGAGCATAAAATTCTTTTCGATACAGGGCACAGCGATGTATTTCTCAAAAATGCAACAAAGCTTGGTATTGATTTGTATAAAGAAGTAAGTACCATTATTCTAAGTCATGGACACTGGGATCACGGTAACGGATTAGCAAACCTTAAAGACAAAGCTCTAATCACCCACCCTTTATCTTTTATGGAAAGGTTTCGAGGAAATGATAACAGTTATATTGGTTTAGGCTTAACAGAGGGTGAAGTTAAGCACAAATATAACTTGATAACCACAGAGCAACCTTATATAGTTTTTAAAGATATTTATTTTCTTGGTGAAATTCCACGACTAACTGAATTTGAATCAAAAACTACTCCTTTTATTGATAAACAAAATCAACCTGATTATGTGCCAGATGATTCTGCCATAGTCGTAGTGCAAAATGATGAACTTATCATTATTAGCGGATGTGCACATTCAGGTATTTGTAATACTATCCTACATGCACAAAAAGTAACAGGTATAACAAAAGTAAAAGCAGTTATAGGCGGTTTCCACCTAAAAACAGACAATAAACAGACCAAAGAAACCATTCGCTTTTTAAAGAATCAGAATATTCAAAACATATATCCAGCGCATTGTACACAATTAGATGCACTAATTGCATTTCGCAAGGAATTTAGTTTTCCTCAAATTAAAACAGGGATGATTTTAAAATTTTAAAACTAATATGATAAGATTAATTATAAGCATATCGTTAATAGTTGTACTTACAGGGTGTAAACAAACCCCATGCGAAAACCTTATACTTTTCGCCGGAGTTGGTATGACAGATGCCGTAAAGGAAATCGCTAAAAAATTTAGAGAAGAAACTAGCATTGAAGTTAAGTTAAGTCTGGCAAGTTCTGCAATACTTGTTAGGCAACTTGAATCGGGAGCACCTGCTGATATGATAATATTTGCCAGCAAACAATGGGCTGACTATGCAGAGGAAAAGCAATTAGTTATAGATAGCACATCTTATACCGTAGCACAGAACGAACTTGTTTTAGTTGCTCCTAAAAACAGTAAGCTGCAATCCATAGAAATTAATCAACAAACAGATTTACCAAATATTATTCAGGGTAAAATTGGCATTGGTAATCCTGAAACAGTTCCGGCAGGCAGATACTTAATGCAAAGTTTGGAATACTTTGGTTGGGATTCTGCTTTTAGAGGTCGTTTTATAAATGCCAGAGATGTTAGGGCAGCTTTAAGCTATACCGAGCTGGGTGAGGTAAGCGCAAGTGTTGTTTTTGCCTCTGATGCTATTAAATCCACAAAAGTTAAGGTTATTGGTACATTCCCTCAAAACTCACATAAGCCTATTGAATTTATAAATTATATGGTTGTCGATAACCCGAAAGTGAATAAACTTTATGAATATATTACTTCTGAAAAAGGATTAAAAATTTGGGAGAAACATGGTTTTCTTTCTGTAAAATAATTAATTATAATCGGCACAAACTAAATCATAGAACCATTCATGACTTTGAGATAGATTTAATTAAACGATGTTGAAACTTGTGAATTCAAATTTCAAAATAAAAGGAACAGTAATTAATAAAAAAGGTTAATATGATGGCAAAAAAGATAATTGTAATTGGTGGGTCAGCTGCCGGCCCCAAAGCAGCTGCAAGGGCAAGAAGAATGGACGAAAATGCAGAAATAACAATATTTCAGAAAAGCCCTGATTTATCAATGGCATCCTGTGGGTACCCTTATTTTGTTGGAGGTTTTTTCGATGACCGCAACAAATTACTTTGCACTCCCACAGGTGCGGTTCGCGACCCTAAGTTTTATTGGAACGCCAAAGGTATTTTAGCTAAAGTAAATACCGAGGTTACAAAAATAGATATCAAAAACAAGAAGATTGAATTTAAGGATTTAACAAGTGGAGAACAAGGCTCTCAGGAATATGATAAGTTAATCATTACTACAGGAGCGACAGCAAATATGCCTCCAATACCAGGAACAAACCTTAATGGGATAACAACTTTACAGTCGATGCAAGATGCTGATTACTTGCGCAAAATCCGAGATGAAGGTAAGATTAAAAAAGCCGTTGTTATTGGTGGAGGATTAATAGGTATTGAAACACTTGAAGCTTTACACTTAGCAGGCATCGAACTTACCATGATTGAATTGCTTCCTCAGCTTCTTACATTTCTCGATTGGAAAATGGCTAAGTTGGTTGAGAACTACCTCAAGACTAAGGCTAATGTTATTACCAAAAATGGTGTAGCAGAATTTCTTGGAAAGGATGGTAAACTTTCAGGTGTAAAACTTCAAAACGGAACTGAAATCCCGTGCGAATTGGCTGTGGTAGCCATAGGTGTAAAACCCAATGTTAAACTAGCAAAAGAGGCAGGGCTAAAAATTGGAGCATTAGGTGGTATTCTTGTCGATGAACACATGCAAACGTCTACCTCTGACGTTTATGCAGCAGGAGATTGTTGCGAAATTAAAAATATCATTACAGGAAATAGCGTACTTGCTCCCTATGGCGACCTTGCAAACCTTGAGGGACGTGTGGCTGGCGAAAATGTTATTAAAGGAAATGTTGCTACTTTTCCGGGAACACAACAAACAGGTATTTGTAAACTGTTTGATTATGGTATTGGGATAACCGGATTATCAGAATCCAAAGCAAAGGAAGCAGGAATGGATTTTGAGAAAGTTGTAAATGCTAGTCCTGATAAACCAGGCTTTATGGATGGTAAATTACTAATAACCAAATTGCTTGCAGAAAAAACTACTGGCAAAATTCTGGGAGCGCAATGCCTTGGCCCAGGCGATGTAAGCAAACAACTGGCTATTTGGGCTACTGCCATAAAAGGTGGTTTAACGGTTGATGACATGGTAAATGCCGACTTTCCCTATGCACCTCCGTTTTCTTTAGCTATTGACCATAGCATAGCATCAGCACATATATTACAAAATAAAATGCACGGTATTTTTAATGGAATATCTTCATTAGAATTAAAAGAAAAACTGGATAACAAAGAAGACCTGTTTATACTGGATGTCCGTGGGGCTGATGAGTACGAACAAACACGCTTAGGTATTGGAGAGACATTAATCCCGATAGGAATGCTCCGTAAAAGGCTAAATGAACTACCGGAAGATAAAAACAAAGAGATTATCACTTATTGTAAAATTTCACTACGTGGTTATGAAGCAGCAGTTTTATTACAAGCACATGGATACACTAATGTAAAAGTGCTTGAAGGTGGAGTTGCAGCATGGCCATTTGAGAAAGAAAAATAACTCTGAAGGTATCAAAAAAATGTAATAAACATGTGTTTGTGATAAATTATAAAAATAGAGAGATATGAAAATATTACAATTTCTTCAAAAAAACTTGGTTTTTACGATTCCCGCTTTTATGGTGCTTGGTTTAATATATGGTGCAAACATAGATGCCGTAAGATTAAAAACAACAATACTTCCGTTGACATTTCTCATGGTTTATCCGATGATGGTAAACTTGAATATTAAAAAAGTCTTTTCGAAAGGAGACAATAAAGTTCAGGTTACAACTCAACTTGTTAATTTTATATTAATCCCTTTTATTGGGTATATACTTGGTCGTTTATTTTTTCCTGAAAATCCAATTTTAATGCTGGGTCTGTTGTTAACTTCTTTATTGCCTACTTCAGGAATGACTATTTCTTGGACAGGATTTGCTAAAGGTAATATGGTAGAAGCTGTAAAAATGACAGTAATAGGTCTTATTTTAGGTTCTGCAATTACTCCATTGTATTTGCAACTTTTATTAGGTGCAAAAATAGAAATTCCTTTGGCTAAAGTATTTCAACAAATTATAGTGGTTGTTTTTCTTCCAATGCTATTTGGTTACATAACTCAGCAATTCATCATAAAAAAGTATGGAATGGCTAAATACCAAAAAGATATAAAAAAGATATTTCCACCTATATCTACTCTTGGAGTGTTAAGTATAGTATTTGTAGCAATGGCATTAAAAGCAAAGTCAATAGTTGCCGACCCAACAGTTTTAATAAAGTATGCCATTCCATTAGCTATATTGTATATTGCAAACTTTGCTATAAGTACTCTTATTGGAAAGTATTTCTTTACACGTGCAAATGGAATTGCCTTGGTATATGGAAGTGTTTTGCGTAACCTTTCTATTGCATTGGCAATTGCAATGACTGTGTTCGGCTCTGAGGGTTCGGAAATTGCGCTAATAATTGCTGTAGCTTATATTATTCAAACGCAATCGGCTGCATGGTATGTTAAATTTACCAATGTAATATTTGGACAAGCACCACCAGATGTAGCTGGCGATGTAATGAGTAAAGGAGTCTTTACTATAAATGATGATAAAAGTATTAAGGAAGCCATAGAATTATTTGAAGAAGAACATATTCATTCTTTAGTAGTAATGGACTCAACTAATAAGCCAATAGGTATACTCAATACAAGAAACTTGTTTGACCATATAATAAACAACAGCACAGATATTTCTCAGAAAATATCGAATATTGATCTTAAACCAATTCTCATTTTCAATGAAACTGACCCATTAATATTAATTGGAAAAGAAATGAAAGATAATAATGTGTACAAGGTACTGGTCAAGGATGTCAAACAACAACTCTGTGGCGTAATTACCGAAACAACCTACTTTAAAAGAATTGTGAAAAGCAAATAAACTAAAATGCTTTCTAAAAAATGGATATTAAAAAAATATAAATCTGTTTTCTTATTAAAATCGTAAACATTTCGTAATTTTATTTGTTCTTTGATAAGAATATTTCTCCGAAAAGAAATTATATAATGAAGAAGTTGACAGAACAAATAAGCGAAAAGATTAAAAGCGAAGGATTAAAAGTAACCCCTCAGCGAATGGCTGTGTTAAAAGCTGTTTATGAGCTTAATAATCATCCAACAGCGGATAACATACTCGCCTATGTGAGAAAGGAAAATCCCAATGTTGCGATGGGTACAATTTACAAAGTGCTTGATACGCTAATCGAAAATAAACTTGTCAAGAAGGTTACAACAGATAATGGAGTTATGCGATACGATGGAATTATGGAAAATCACCATCATTTGTATTGTGTGGAGTGTGATTTAATAGAGGATTACAACGATAAAGAACTTGACAAGCTGTTAACTGATTATTTCAAGAAAAAAAACATTAAAGGGTTTAAACTAAAAAATTTCGTATTGCAAATAAATGGAACTTTTAATAAATGTTGAATTTAAAAATTAAAAAATGGAAGAAAATCAAGAATTACAAGCAGTGAGTATGCCACGTATTGGTGACCCTGCACCGGAATTTAAAGCAGTAACCACACAAGGTGAAATCAATTTTCCCTCTGATTATAAAGGCAAATGGTCAATTTTATTCAGCCATCCTGCTGATTTTACACCTGTATGTACATCAGAATTTATGACTTTTGCTCATATGGAGAAGCAATTCAATGAAGCTAATTGTGAGCTTATCGGTCTTTCTATTGACGGCTTGTACAGTCATATTGCATGGCTACGCACCATTAAAGAAAAAATTGAATATAAAGGGATGAAAGACATAGAAGTTACTTTTCCTTTGATTGAAGATATTAAAATGGATGTTGCTAAGAAATATGGCATGATTCAACCCAATGAAGACTCAACTAAAGCTGTTCGCGCCGTTTTCTTTGTTGATCCAAAAGGAATTATTCGTGCTATCATTTATTATCCTTTAAGTTTAGGCAGAAACTTTGATGAGCTATACCGTGCATTAATTGCAATGCAAGCTGCTGATGAATTTGGAGTAGCAACTCCTGCTGATTGGAGACCAGGAGACGATGTGATTATTAGCCCAGCGGGTTCATGTGGTACAGCAAAAGATAGAATGGAAGATAGTGAAATAGATTGTAAGGATTGGTTCTTCTGTACCAAGAAGCTAGATAAAGACGAAGTTTTGAAGAAGGTGTTAAAAAAGTAAGCTTTTATTCTCTAAAATAGGAAGTCGGTGAATAGCCGACTTTTTTCGTTTATTACATTTTTTTCGCATAATTAATGGTTAACACAGGTTAACATAGAGACCAACAGCTTGTTAACCATTAAGTGACAGAATTTCTATTATTTACAAGCATAGTTAACAAAGTTAACAAGGTTAACGTGTTTTTTTGAGTATTTGGTTTTCAAAGTTTGTTTAGGCCTTCAATAATAAAAATATTTTCCAATTTAATTCCAAATTAATATATTTACAGAACAATTTACCAAAGGGTGTAATACTATGAATTGTGCCTAAAGAAATACATATAACACTTAAAATAAGCCTCTTACAGAGGCTTTTCGTGTTTATAGACCCTTTGTGTTTTTTGATTTATTACGATATACTTTGTTTTATTAGTAATAGAATCCTGTTTAATTCCACGCATGCTTTTCAAAATGCTTTTTGTTTCAAAAAATTATTCATTTCTCGCAAAATTTTTCAAATATGATAATACGAAGAACAATATTAAAACAAGACATTGTAAAAAAGTTATATCCCAATAGTATTTCTGTAAGGTCGGCAATGCAGCAACTCAGATGTGAAATTGAAATTTGCCCTCCGTTAAAAGAACAAATTGCAAATGCCGGAAATACCAGATGCCATTATTACAACAAACAACAACTCCTTTTAATCCTGGAACACTTTAGTATATCACTTGAAGAATTTGAACAGCTATGAAGTATTTTCAGGGTATTACTAATGTGGAGCAAGCCAAACTACTTTATCGTCATTTAGCAAAGCAACTCCATTCTGATGCCGGGGGAACTGTACTTGAGTTTCAAAAAATGCAGGATGAATATAGAATTACACTTTCAAGATTGCAAGAATGTCACAATCCCGTTAGTAGTCATTTTTCAAAGGCTACACTCAATGACTTTTTTCAAAGTGAATCACCTGAAAAAGAATTGTTGATTAATTTGGGGAAATTGGCAAAGGTGCTTATTAAAAAGCAAGTGCCACAAAATTATCTACGTCGGAAGATTACAACGACAAATTCTTTGATAAAAAAAGATGTGCTAAATGAAATATTGGACATCTTGAATGAGTTATAAGGGATTGAATAGTGCTAAAAATAATTTCTTTTTAGTATTCACACAGTTCTAATTCTAATATTCTTTATAGTCCTTAAGCTATAATTCTTGCTATATTACCAATGATTTATATGATAAAATGGCCAATTCTTTTAGCAAATTCACACATCAAGTTACTATTGGCAACTTTACAAATAGACAAATACAAACAAAAATAACCACATTTAACATATTCAAGACAATTATAAAAAAATCTGAGCAAAACCAGCCAGAGCAGACTACGCAATAGGTATAGGTTTGTAGCATAATTTTTATAGCAATTATGCAAAAGCCGGATTCACATACTATTCAGGAAGCTACTCAGAGGGCAAAACAACGCCTTCCTATAGAGGAACTGCAAAGAAGAAATAAATACAAAGATATTACAGAACAGGATTACAATAACCTTTTTGATTGCGCTGAAACCTTTTCTTTATTAATTCTTGAGTCCTTATCAAAGGAAGAAGTTGTAGAGCAAGAGATGTAGTGTTATGTAAAATCCAGGGAATCAGTATATTTGTAGAGAGTAAGTCTAAAAATGTAGTTTATGAGCAACTTATCCCTTTTTCAACAATTTGCACCAAAAGTCCCTGAAAAATTCAAGGAAGGTAATAATGCCGTGATTTATACAAGAGTTTCATCGGCAGACCAGGAAGATAATACAAGTCTTGGTTCACAGAAAAAGCATTGCGAAATATTTGCTGAACGAAGGGGATTAAATGTTGTAGGCTATTTTGGTGGAACTTACGAATCAGCAAAAACTGATGACCGTAAAGAATTCAATAGGATGCTAACCTTTGTAAAGAGGTCGAAAAGCATTAATTACGTTATCGTATATTCTTATGAACGCTTTTCTCGCTCAGGTATTAATGGAGCTTCTATTGCAAATGACTTAATCAAAAAGCATGGGATTATTACATTGGCAGTTACGCAAGAATTAGACCCAACAACTCCAGCTGGCTCGTTTCAACAAAATATTCTTTTCCTTGTAGGGCAAATGGACAATGAATTGAGGCGGGACAAGGTAGTAACCGGAATGAAAGAACTGCTAATAAAAGGACATTGGGTTTGGGCTGCTCCAAGAGGTTATACTGACCTGAATAAAGGAAAAGCAACTGAGCGTAACTTAGTAGTAAATGAAGAAGGTAAAATATTAAAGAAGGCTTTCGAATGGAAAGCATATAAACAAACTCCTAATGCAGAAATATCTCGTAAATTAAAAAGATTGGGCGTTGATATTTCGGAGAAAAGATTACACAACCTATTTACAAATCCGTTTTATTGTGGTTTAATTACAAGCAAAATGCTACCGGGAGAGGTTATTGAAGGACGACATGAACCCTTGGTAACTCGTGATTTGTTTTTACAAGTAAATAATATTCGACAGGAAAATAGAGTTCATGGTTTTGTGCATGACAAAGATAATGAGAACCTGCCATTAAAAGTATTTACAAAGTGTGAGAAATGTGGAAAGCCAATGACCGGATATTTGGTTAAAAAGAAAGGAATTTACTATTACAAATGCAGAACGAAAGGTTGCAGAGTGAATAAAAGTGCCAAATCATTGCACCAAATGTTTCAGAATTTAGTTTCTGCTTTTCATATCGACAAAGATGAGCAAGAAGTAATCAAGGTCGTACTATCAGAACAAATGAATGTATTTTTCAAATCGAAGAGTGAAGACTCAAAAAAACTCAAGGCTCAAAAAAGTGAAGTACAAAAGAAACTGGATGCAATCGAAGAAAGGTTTGTTATCGGAGAAATAGACCGTTCATTATATAATAAGTTTAAGCCTAAATTCGAGAAAGAAATTATCGAAATTGAGCAGGAATTAAATTCAATGGGCAATTATAGTTCGAACCTCAATAAAGCTTTGAAATTTGTCACTAAAATAAGTTCTAATTTATTGAATATGTGGGAATCACTTAGTATTGACAGTAAGAAAGTATTCCAAAAAATGCTATTCCCCGAAGGAATTTACTACAATCACGAAAACAACCAAGTTCGAACCCCTCGTGTAAATTCTTTTTTCTCTCTAATCCCTGAACTGGCAAGGTACACAGAAGGACATAAAAAAGGGGATTTCATCAATAATGACAAAATCCCCGCTTTGGTGACCCCTACGGGAATAATTTAATAAAACTCAAATATACTCACATAACACCCTCACCCCTTATAAAACATAGTACACACAGGCACTTACAAGAAATTAAGTAAACACTACAATTCACTTAAATATTAATCTATTCACATTTTTAGGGTATGATATTTTGAAGTCATACCCTAGTTAATTATCTTTGTTATGATTCAAAATTGATATTCATGGCAAAGGTTTATTTTAAGGTTCTTACAAAAGTAACCGACCCCGAAAAAGAGGTTTCAATCCGCATACGTTTCAAAAGCGGTAAGATTGACCAATCAACTGCATCCGGACAAACTGTCAAACTTAAATATTGGGATTTAAAAAAGCAGGATTTTAAAAAATCACATTTTCCTTTAAAGGATAATATTAAAGCTGAACTTTCAAACCTTAAAAGCCATGTACAAAAAAAAGCTATTGAAACAAAAACAATTGAAACCGGTTGGTTATTGGACATTGTAGATAGATACCTTAATCCGGATAAATACAAACAAATAGATAACCAAAAATCAATGTTTGTTTGGATGGACGAATGGGCGAATAATTCACCTAACACTTACCGTGTTGTAAGATCGTACCATATTACTATCAATAGCCTAAAAGAATTTAACCCCTCTTTGGATTGGAATGATATAAACCTCGAATTTTACGACAAATATTTGCAGTTCCTTAAAAATCAAGAATTAGCAAAAAACACCATAGCAGATAGAATCAAAGTATTAAAAACCCTTTGCAATGCTGCACTAGAAAGAAAAATCCACAACAATACTGATTTTAAAAGCAAAGGTTTTAAAAAAGAAACCGAACCAAGTTTAAATATTTACTTAAGCGAAGCCGAACTTTCAGAGATATACAAACTTGATTTAAGTAAAAAACCTCATTTAGACCGTGTGCGTGATATGTTTTTAATTGGATGTTGGACTGGTTGCCGTTTTTCTGATTTACAAAAGGTATCACTTGATAATATTGAAAATGATTACATTAAAATAGAGCAGCAAAAAACCGAAAAAAGGGTAGTTATTCCTTTACATCCAGTTGTAAGAATAATTCTTAACAAATACAACGGAATACTACCGGAAATGATAAGCAATCAAAAGTTTAATGATTACATCAAAGAGGTTGCAGAGTTAGCCGGAATTAAGGGTAAAATAAGTAAATCAATAACTAAAGGAGGTAAAAGAGAAACCAACGTAATTGATAAACACCAAATGGTTACAAGCCACACCGCACGAAGAAGCTTCGCAACCAACCTTTATAAATCAGGATTACCAAGTATTACAATAATGGCAATTACCGGGCATAGTACAGAAAGCGCCTTTTTATCATACATTAAAGTAACAGAAGAAGAGCACGCAGAAATTATAATGAAGCATTGGAAAAAACAAGGTGGATTTTTAAAAGTAGTATAACATGAGTGAATTTATAAAAGGTGTAGGCGCACAAGCATTAGGTGAATTTGCTTTTGATGCATTCCATAGAGATGGTGACAAATGGACTAACCTTGTAAAAGACGTTACCAAAGAAAACGCAAAAAGGCGTAAGCAATATGAGGATAATATAAATATGACTTCGCAGTTTGGCAAAGATGCACAAGAAGCATATCACAACAAGGATATAAGCAAACTTAAAGAAATACTCTTTGTTTTAACTGACCATGTTAGAATATTCAACAATACTAAGCAAGTTAATCCCCGTGAACTGGTAGGCATACACCATCAAAAAGAAGAAAAACTTTATTTGGAGGATTACGACCCGGAAAATAAAGATATGCTTGAAAGAACAAAAACAACAATTGACTTTGTAAAAAACTGCATATCAATGTTGGAAGATAACAAGCGTAAAGCCCCAAAAAAACAAATTGGTTTCAATATTCCGGCAAGCAAAAAAAATAGAGATATTCTTACTAAGTTTTTTAATGGGATGAGATATTATTTTGATGAGGAAATGAATATTAGTAAAGCTATTGATATAATTTGCTCAAACAAACCAAGGGAGGTTATCAGAAACAAGGTGTGCGTACAATTAAAGGGGCGAAAGCCAAAATCAGATGACATAATAATTTTTAATAATGATGTACAAGCGAATGAAGCTGAACACATATTTGAGAAACTAAAAATTAATTTTAAAACATTCCCTGCCAAAGTATTCATACAGATAGGAAGAGATATTTCAAAAGCAAATTCACCTATATTGGATGGATATAAAAAAGACGAAATAGACGCATATTACGATAAAATACAGTTTTAAATACAAAAGCACTTACTTAGGTAAGTATGGGGTAAGTAGTTCGCTATTTACCCTTTTTTTATGCCCTATGTTTACATCGTTGTTAGGCCGACAACTATTTATTAATACTTAAAAATAGTTTACAATGATGTTACAAGAAATAATAAATACGCCCGGATTAGGTACAGTTAAGCTTGAAATAACAGCAAATGACCTCATGCAAGTTATTAATGAAACTGTACGAAAAACAAAAGATGCTTTTTCTATTGATGTCGAAACAGCTGCAAAAGATGAGTTAATCCCTCGAAAGGAAGCTATGGAGATATTGAATGTAAAAACCATTCTAACCATGATAAGGTGGGAAAAGAAAGGATACCTACATCCTCATCGTTTAGCATCCAGAATATTCTATAAGAAAAGTGAAGTGTTAACCGCTGCAACGCAGTTTGAACGAATGGAGGATTAAGCCAATGTTAGAAAAAGCAAAAGCCGACAACTCCCTGCCGACTTCAAACGATAATAATAGCTTTAATACACTCAAAGATACTGAAAAATTATTTGATTTTCCTGATTCGAGTATTACGGCTGACAATGCAGAATCATCACTAAAGAATACATTAATAAGCACTAAACAAGGCAGATACTTAGATGTTGTAAAGGTGAATTTTGAGGGGGTTGTTGATGGCAACGAAGTAATAGAGTGTTCAGGTCTTTTAGTGTATTCATTAGAGGGTTATAATGACCTTGAAAAGCTCTATGCCGACTGCGAGAAACTGAAAAACAATCCTCTGGTATTTGCATACTTAGTCACTAAACAAGGTGATACTATAATCATACTGGTACGCTCAACGCCAATAAGTAGCTACACGGATTACATCGAGAAACTTAACGATTGTAGCAGCTATTTGAATGGTTTTACTAGACGATTGAAATTTAAAGGAATACAAACATTTGAGGTCAAAGAAGACAATGAATTATATATTAATCCTGATTCTAAGTTTTTTGGAGCTAAGGAAGAAGAGCCTATTATTATTGATGAGGTAAAGCCGGTAAATCAACCTTTGCCAACACCTACGCAACTACGTATTCAGTTTTGGTATCTCGATGGAAAAAATAAAGTTCAGTGGGAATCAGAAGTGTTTTTTATGTGGCTTGAAAAAAAAGGCTTTCGCACGGTCAAAGTTGGCAGCAATATTGAATTAGTGCAAATAGTTGGAAACATTGTAAAAAAGGTTGAGCCTTCCGACATAAAGCATTTTACACTCGATTATTTGAAGGATGACCCCAAAATACAACGCTATGTAATGGATAGGGTTAATTTGTTTTCTATTAATTATCTGAATGCTTTAAAATGTGAAGAAATCCCAATGAACCGTGATACTGCAACATCTTCTTTTTTGTATTATAAAAATGGAGTTGTAGAAATCACTAAGGATGGAATTAAGCCACCAATACCATACAATGAGTTTAACAGCCTTGTTTGGGATGACCACATAAATAAACGTGATTTTGATATAAACATTGACATCGTAAACAATCCACCTGTATGGCAGGACTTTGTTAATAAGCTCGGTAATAATGATTCTAATAGAGTAATGAGATTAAGGACTGCATCCGGCTATATGATGCACACATACAGAAACCCCGCAGAGTCTAAGGTTACTATTTTCGCTGAGGAAACAGTTAATGATGACCCGCAGGGAGGTACTGGTAAAAGCTTATGTGTTAATGCTATTAATAAAATTCGTAAGGTTATTGATATAGATGGTAAATCTTTCAATCCAAACGGAAGTTTTACATGGGAAAGAGTTAACGAAACAGTCAATCTAGTGCATATAGATGACATTGCAAATGGTTTCAATTTTGAATCTCTTTTCTCGAAAATCACACAAGGGTTTTTAGTCAATCAAAAGAACAAAGCAGAGTACTACTTGCCATTAGAAAAGTCACCGAAAATAGCAATTACAACTAATAACGTAATGAGAGGCCCGTCTGATAGCCATAAACGCAGACAGTATAATATAGATATATATCCATATTTCAGCGCTAATCATACGCCAATTGACGAATACAAACATATCTTCTTTGAGCAATGGGATAGCAACGAATGGGCGAAATTTGACCTTTATATGAGTGAGTGTATTCAGTTGTATTTAAAACACGGTGTAACGGAATGCAAGGAAGTAAACAGCCTAAAAAAGGATGCTATCCGGGCAACCTGCATAACCTTTGTTGACTGGTTTGAGGAAGCAAAAGAAGATTATACATCTTATAATGGTATTGGTGGCAACCTTGCTAAACTTGCCTATCTGGAATCTAGCGGACAGCGCAACATTAAACTATCAGATAAACGGTTTATGTCATGGGTAAAATCATACTGTGATATATATGGTTATGGTTTTGAAAAACTAAATCATGTTAGACCTAGAAGCTTTAAAATAGTGATTGATGATGATTCACCGCTTTAAAGCGGAGTTACTCCCGCATTGATAACCACATTTAAAGTGTAGTATATCAATCATTTAACCTATTCAACCGCTTTGATATTAAATATTGAAATAGAATAAAATATATATAATACATAGTACTTATATCACACACTAATAAATATATATAATAATACATAGTACCTAAAGCGGTTAATGCGGTTATGTTGAGTTAATACACACATTGTCAACTATTTAAAGGCGGTAACTAATGCGGGGATGATAAAAAACGAAAACAGCAAACGGTTAATCAACTAATTATCAACTAAATACAAAACACATTATTAATAAATAAATTTTTTAATCATGAACAACGAACAAAAACAAACACTAATTGAGTTAATCAGAAACAATCCAGCCGGAGCTGAGACTTATTTGGAATCTATAACAAATGGTGATAAGCCGGAAGAAAAAAGCCCTATTCAACAGGCTTTAGAAATCACAAAAGCACATCAAGAAAAGTTATCTAACCTTATAAACAAGTAATCATGGATAAAGTAAAGATTAGTTTCGACCAAAAGAAATATGAAGTTAATCATAAACGATTGATTGAACTATCAGAGAATAAACTACCAGAGTTAAGAAATGAAGTAAGTACAAAGTTCGGTATTGACTTAACCTCTGAGATATTTCAGGATATTATAAGCAATGCAGGAAAGCTAATTTCTAAGCAGATTCAGAAAGATTTCAATTCTGATTTGAAAGCCCTTAAAATGGTAGCTGCAAAAGGTGTATTAACCCGTCAATTTGAAGACACAAAAAAGCAATTAACTGAGGTTATCAATACTTATGCAGACCTTCAAATATTATTAAAATATGGCAGCATGAGCGAAAACTCAAACTACACTTTCAATAAAGATTATGAGGAACTTTTAAAAGAAGAGTGTACAAAGTATCTAACTGATGAAAAAGAGATTGCTCTCTACCATCAAAAAGAGATTGCCGTAAGAGAGTTTGAGAAATTCCGCTCTATGGTTAAAATTAGCCGTATTGCCAGTATTCCGGTGCAAACTTTCGCACATATGCTTATGAGCAATGATATATTAGATTTTGATACCCTTGCACACGGGTAAGTAAATTAATTAACGCCTGGACTTAATTGTCCGGGCTTTTTGAAAACAACAAAAAAGTACAAAAATACATTATCATGGGATTACCAAAAGGCAGGACTAATAACCCCTATGGCAGAGGAAAGGGTAAAAGTAACAAGGTTACTACTGAATTAAAGGACTGGATTAAAAATCTACTGGAAGCAAACACAAAGCAACTAGAGGAAGATTTACAACAGTTAGAACCTCATCAAAGATGGCAAGTAGTATCAAAGCTTTTAGACTTTGCCATCCCTAAACAAAGGTCAATAGATACAAAGATAGATTATAGCAACCTTTCTGATGACCAACTGGACGAAATTATAAACCGTTTAAACGATCAAATACTATGAAAGTAGTAATAAATAAAAGCCTTAAAGTACGCTTATTAAAGGCATTGACTGAGAACGTGTATGATACTGCCCTCTTTCCTGAGTTCGCTACGGACGGGCAAAGAGAATTTTTAAACCTGATGCAGCAATCAACATCAATTGACAACCAAAATAAAGACAATGGCAACGATACAATTAAATAAACAGCTCAAAATTAAATTGATTAAAGCTTTACAGGACGGTTTTATTAATACGTCCGATTTTAAAGAGTTATTCCCTTTGGGCGAATTGACAACTATTGAAGCAATCCGGAAAGCGTTTAAATTTGATGAAATGACTAATCCTTTACAAGATGAAAAATAAAAAGCTACCATTAACCAAAGAAATGAAAATAGTTTTGCTGCAATGGTTACAACAGGGCTATGTGTTAGAAAGTGAGATACAGGCACTTTTCCCAGATGCTATAAATAAGATTAATATTTTGAATATAGGGCGAGGGATAAAACCAGATGAGGAAGATTAAAACAATCATTCAAAGATTAGAAAGGAAGCTTAAACGGTTTCCTTTTTTTTGTGCGTTATTTTATTGAAAGGGTATGATATAGGGTATGACAAAAAGAAAACCGCCCTATTTGAGCGGTTTTTAGTGACCCCTACGGGATTCGAACCCATATCGTCGGAACCGGAATCCGATATTCTATCCATTGAACTAAGGGGCCTTTTGTGACCAACACTTATTATCTTATCAATACTGACAAATAATAAAGTGGCGCAAATTTATAAAAACTTTTGAATTATCAATATGATAACTCTTCTGTTTACATATTGTATCATCTTCAAAAAAACAGTTTTAAACTCCTTTGCCAATTTCCATTAGTATTTATAAAAGATTTTATAATTTCGCAGTTTTGTGGTTAACTTCTGTTTAACCTATATTTTAACATCAGAATTTGATAGGAAAATTATAATATGGAATACAACTTTAAAGCCATTGAACAAAAATGGCAGAAGCAATGGGTAGATAACAAAACTTACAAAGTAGAGATTGATAAAAACCGTCCGAAATTTTATGTACTGGATATGTTCCCTTATCCTTCAGGAGCCGGATTACACGTAGGACACCCACTCGGATATATTGCTTCTGATATTTACAGTCGTTTTAAACGAAGTAATGGTTTTAACGTATTACACCCTATGGGCTATGACGCCTACGGGTTACCTGCCGAGCAATATGCCATTCAAACAGGACAACACCCGGCCATTACCACAGAAAAAAACTTAAATCGTTATAGAGAACAATTAGATAAAATTGGGTTTTGTTACGACTGGGATCGCGAAATCAGAACCTGCGACCCTGATTATTACCATTGGACTCAGTGGGCATTTATTCAAATGTTTAACAGCTACTACTGTAACCAGGCTAAAAAAGCAGGACCAATTTCGGAGCTTATTGAAGCCTTTAATACTGTTGGAACAAACGGTTTAGATGTTGCCTGTACCGAAGAACTTGACTTTACTGCCAAAGAGTGGAAAGCCAAATCAGAAACCGAACAACAAGAAATTTTATTAAACTATCGTTTGGCTTACTTAGCTGACACTATGGTAAACTGGTGTCCTGCATTGGGAACTGTATTAGCTAATGATGAAGTTAAAGAAGGAATTTCTGTTCGCGGCGGTCACCCTGTTGAGCAAAAAGTAATGCGCCAGTGGTTGCTTCGTGTATCAGCTTACTCAGAAAGATTATTACAAGGTTTAGATAAAGTTGACTGGTCGGATTCATTAAAAGAAATTCAACGTAACTGGATTGGCAAAAGTGAAGGTGCTGAGATGAAGTTCAAAGTAAAGGATTCTGATATTGTAATGGATATCTTTACTACCCGTGCCGATACTGTATTTGGAGTTACCTTCATGGTTCTGGCTCCTGAAAGCGAATTAACACCATTACTTACAAAGCCAGAGCAAAAAGACGCTGTTGAAGAATATGTTCAACAAACTAAAAAGCGTACAGAACGCGAGCGTCAGGCTGAAGTTGATAAAGTAACAGGTGTATTTACCGGTTCTTATGCAATCAATCCTTTATCGGGCGAAGAGGTACCAATCTGGGTTGGTGATTATGTGTTGGCAGGATATGGAACCGGAGCTGTAATGGCCGTACCGGGTCACGATTCACGCGACTTTAAATTCGCGCGTCATTTTAACCTTCCTATTATTCAGGTGGTTATCCCTGAAGGTGAAGAAGCGTACTGATCCTTCAACATGGGAAGATTCAAAAGACTCAAAAGCAGGAACTGTTATTAATTCAGGATTTTTAAATGGATTAAGTGTTACAGAAGCCATTGCTAAAACAAAAGAATATATCAAAGAACAAGGTATTGGTAAAGTAAAAGTAAACTACCGATTACGTGATGCAATCTTTAGCCGTCAACGTTATTGGGGTGAACCATTCCCTGTATATTATAAAGATAATCTTCCTCAAATGGTAGATGAAGCAGATCTTCCTCTTCATTTACCTGAGATTGATAAATTTTTACCTACCGAACAAGGTGAACCTCCATTAGGTAGAGCTAAAAACTGGGTATACAAAGATGCTTATCCATTGGAATTAAATACCATGCCTGGTTTTGCAGGATCTTCAGCATATTACCTACGCTATATGGATCCTAAAAACGATACTGCTTTGGTTGGTAAAGAAGCCAATGAGTACTGGCAGGATGTGGATTTATATATCGGTGGTACAGAACATGCTACAGGTCACTTAATATATTCTCGTTTCTGGAATAAGTTCCTTTACGATTTAGGTTACGTGGTTAAAGAAGAGCCATATAAAAAACTGATTAACCAGGGAATGATTCAAGGACGCTCGAACTTTGTATATCGTATTAATGGTACCAACAAGTTTGTTTCCTTAAATCTTAAAGATGAATATGAAACAACTGCAATACACGTTGATGTTAACATTGTAAGCAACGATGTTTTGGATACTGAGAAATTCAAAAATTGGAATCCGGAATACAAAACTGCTGAATTTATTCTAGAAGACGGTAAATATGTTTGTGGATGGGCTGTAGAAAAAATGTCTAAGTCAATGTTCAACGTTGTAAACCCTGATGATATCATTGAAGACTTTGGTGCTGACACATTACGTTTATACGAAATGTTCTTAGGACCATTGGAACAAAGTAAACCTTGGGATACTAACGGCATTGATGGTGTTCATAAATTCTTACGTAAAACATGGCGCTTATTCTTAAACGCAGGCGAAGAATTTGAAATCTCAGAAGATAAAGCCACTAAGGATGAACTAAAAACGCTACACAAAACAATTAAAAAGATCACTGAAGATATAGAGAAGTTTTCTTTTAATACTTGTGTTAGTGCATTTATGATTTGTGTTAACGAATTGAGTTCATTAAAATGTAACAAACGTGAGATTCTTGAACCACTAACTGTATTACTTGCTCCATTTGCACCTCACTTATCTGAAGAATTATGGAGTCAATTAGGTCACACAACAACAGTTTGCGATGCTCAATGGCCTGAATTCAATGAATCACACTTAGTTGAACCTTCATTTGCATATCCTGTTTCATTCAATGGAAAAATGCGTTTTAAACTTGAAATGCCAGTTGGAGCTCCAAATAATGAGATTGAGGAAGCTGTAAAAAATCATCCAAGTGCTCAAAAGTGGATTGAAGGAAAAACAGTGAGAAAAATCATAATCGTTCCTAATAAAATAATCAATGTGGTAGTGGGTTAATCTCACTACCTTTTGTTTACTTTGCCGAAAATTTAACGATCTAATTATCAGGCATAAAAGCCTGATAATTATCATGTTTTTTTCGGCAAATGAATAAACAAATTTTTATTAGAGAAGCAAAGTCATATTTAATGTTGACTATTGCACTTTGTGTAGCTACCCTTGGTTGGTCGGCTTTTATAATCCCATCGGGAATTGTAGGTGGAGGAATAACTGGTTTGGCCAGTACTTTTCATTTTCTTTGGGGATGGGATGTTGGTATTGTTTCTGTTTCAATCAATTCCATCCTTATCATCCTAGCTATAAAATTATTAGGATCATCATTTGGAATCAAAAGTATTTTTTGCATTATTCTATTTGGTATCCTGCTATCCATTCTGTCAAAATACTTTCCGAAACCTTTAACCGAAGATAGATTTATGGCTACTATCATAGGAGCAACTCTGGCGGGAGGAGGTGCAGGCTTAATCTTTGTCAATGGAGGAAGTACAGGTGGTACTGATATTATAGCCATGATCATTAACAAATATAAAAATATCAGTCTTGGACGATTACTATTGTTATGCGATATTTTTATTATTTCTACCGGCTATATTGTATTTCATAACATTGAAATTGTGATGTATGGTTTAATTACAATGGCTATTTTTGGCTACTCTGTAGATTTAGTAATCACAGGTAACAAACAAACCGTTCAGCTATTTATTATTAGCGAAAAATACAAGGAAATCTCAGAGTATATCGTTACAAAAACAGAAAAAGGATGTACAATTCTAGATGGAATAGGCGCATATTCAGGAGACCATAAAAAGGTATTAATGGTTATTTCTAAAAAGAAAACCTCAAGTATATTATTCAGAATAGTTCGAGATATAGATCCCAATGCTTTTGTAACATTGAATACCGTTTCCGGAGTTTACGGAAAGGGCTTTGACCAGATAAAAGTATAATTCAATTATATCTGTTTTATAATATTTAAATTCATCAAAATCAAAAAAAAATGACAATAGGAAAGATAATCAAAGAACTTAAATCATATGTTATTTTAACTATTGCTGTTGGCATATCATCACTCGGATGGGCAGGTTTTCTGATCCCATCTGATATTATTGGTGGAGGAATAACCGGGCTATCCAGTACCATATATTTCCTGTGGGGATGGGATATAGGTATAACATCACTGGTTATCAATATAATACTCATACTACTAGCCATTAAAACACTGGGCTTATCATACGGTGTAAAAACGATTTATTGCACGGTTATATTCTCAATATTGCTATCCTTTTTCACCTCTCTTTTTACCGAACCTATTGTTAGCGACATTTTTATTGCAACATTAATAGGAGCAGCCCTTGGAGGCACAGGAACAGCTATCTTATTTATAAACGGAGGCAGTACCGGAGGCAATGAAATAATTGCAATGATTATCAACAAGCACAAAAACATAAGCCTGGGAAAGCTATTATTATCCATTGATATCATTATCATATCCACCAGTTATATAGTTTTTCAGGATATAGAAAAAATTGTTTACGGACTTATTTCAATGGCTATATTTACTTACTGCATTGATATGGTAATCTCTGGTAACAAACAAACGGTTCAGTTTTTTATCATCAGCGAAAAATATGAGGAACTGATAGATAAGATTCTTATAGATGGAAACAAAGGGGTTACTATGATTGATGGCGTAGGAGGCTATACCAGGGAGCACAAAAAAATACTTATGGTCATATCTAAAAAAAGGACTTCCTCCATCGTATTTAAGATAATCAAAGATATTGACCCCAACGCATTTATTACAATGGGATCTGTTTCGGGTGTATATGGACAGGGTTTTGAAAAAATCAAAGCCTAAAGAGACGATTTCTGTATTACTCCAGACATATTCCCATTAAAATTATTGATTTATTACAATCTTGTAATAACTTGCAAAACGAATTACAACATCAACAACACAACAATTTTAAAAATCAAGTTTATGCTAAAAAGAATTGCACTACCCTACATTTTTTTTGTTTCAATCATATCTATAACATTATACAGCTGTTCCAATTCACCCAAGAATATCTCAAATGACAAAACAACCGAACTCCGGAAAGATACGATTGACTCTATCCCTCCCAACTTACTGTTTGGACTTCCTGTTGATTCTTTCGTAATTGAAAACAACACGATTAAAAGAAACGAATTTTTAGCATCTATCCTGCTTAAATATGATATTACTTATAAGCAAATAGAACAATTAGCAAGTAAAAGCAAACCTATATTTGACGTAAGAAAAATAAAGGTTGGAAATCCTTACTATGTATTTCTAAGTAACGATTCTCTTCACCAGACTAAATATTTTGTATATGAAATAGATAAAATTAATTACATAAGTTATTGTTTTGACGATTCTATCACTATTACACAAGGCCAAAAAGAAGTTACGAAAATAAACAAAACAGCAACAGGCAAAATCACTTCCTCTCTTTGGAATGCAATGACTGAAAATGGTGTCAGCCCTGTTTTGGCCTTAGAACTTTCGGATATATATGCATGGACTGTTGATTTTTTTGGTATTGAAAAGGGTGATTACTTTAAAGTTCTATACACAGAAGAATATGTAGATTCAGTATCCGTGGGCATAAGTTCAATTGAGGCAGCCTTGTTTCACCACAGAGGTGACGATTATTATGCATTTCACTTTCAAGAAGATAGCACAACCTACAATTACTTTGATGAAAAAGGAAATAGTTTACGAAAGGCATTCTTAAAAGCTCCTCTTAAATTCTCAAGGATAAGCAGCCGTTTCTCAAACAGTAGATATCATCCAGTACTTAAAATCAGAAGACCTCACCACGGTGTAGACTATGCAGCTCCTAAAGGCACTCATGTATTTTCAATCGGAGATGGCAGGGTTATTGCCAGAGGCTATCAACCCAAAGGAGGAGGAAACTATCTTAAAATCAAACACAATAGCGTTTACACTACTGTATATATGCATTTAAATGGTTTTGCCAAAGGTATAAATCAAGGTGACAAAGTAAAACAAGGACAGCTTATTGGTTACGTAGGAGCCACAGGCCTAGCCACAGGCCCCCATTTGGATTTCAGAGTATTTAAAAACGGTAAACCAATCGACCCTTTAAAGGTTAAAGCACCTCCTGTTGACCCTGTCAAAAAGGATGATATGAAAAGATTCAAGAACTTCTACAAACCTCTTAAAAACAAAATAGATGATTTAATAATCATTGAAAATTTACACTAAAATACAAAGCGAGTAATCTAAAAAGTTGCTCGCTTCTATTTTTTACATTACATAACAACCTGAATTTGACATAACATTTTGGATTAACCTCATTCAATATTAATTTATAAAGTATTCGATTAAACGTTGTTTCCGGGTACTTATGAATAGTGAGGTTCAACTTAAAATTATGAAAGAACAGCAGGCTATTTAGTAGAAGACCGGAATTCAACCAAATCTTTAAAAAACGGTTTATTCAAAAAACTATCATTTCCTAAAGAACATAATTTTTCAAACATAGAAGCATTAACCGTAAAGGCCAAAACATTGTTAGGAAGATACCTACGCATTGCCAAATCTGTTGCCCCAACCAATGCCACAGGATCTTTACTTTGCGGAACTAGAGGTAAAATCTGCATACACCCGGAACCAAAAGAAACCTGAACAGTATTTTTAACACTCCCATCATTAAAATAATTGGCTCCAATAACGAGGGCACTTAATTGGTCAGGATTTACAAAAAAAGTCACTGATTTTAAATACTCCGTCATTGCGTTTCTAAAGGTTCCTATATAAATACACTTATTTTGGGATTTATAAGGAGCAGTCACTTCAAGCCACCTGTTAGTGACATCTTTTGAACACTTTAAACCTTCTTCTTCAGTAAGAAAATCAATAAACTCTTGCCTGTCTCTTGTCTCTTTACCAAACATCCAATAACCACACCCCCGACAACCATAATTAGTAGAAGTTAACTTTAACATTTGTCCTCTTATCCATGCATGATAGTAGGCAAACATACAGGTCCTTTTATAGGCCAGAGGTTCAATAATATTATCAAAAGGAGCATTAAAAGGAGCATCGTAAACAGCTATTAAAGGTATTTCAAGCTTTAACTTATCCATTAAATAATTAGCATCAATTAAATTAGCCATGGCAATTTATTATATAACAATCTGAATTCTTAAATCTTAATCAAACTCAGATTAATTAGTTACGATAACCATAAAATACACAAAAATATCAATCCAGTTTCAATAAATCTTCTATTACTTTAGGATAAAACTCAAATTCTAATTCATGCACTTTTTTTTCAACATCACCAGCCGAATCAGAAGGTAACACTTTACATTTTTCCTGGCAAACAATTTTACCTTCATCATAATTTTCATCTACAAAATGTATAGTTATTCCTGATTCCTTTTCTTTATTATCCACAACAGCCTGATGAACTTTAGCACCATACATTCCCTTGCCTCCATATTTTGGTAACAAGGCAGGGTGAATATTAATCATCCTGCCTTTATAGGCTTTAATAAGGTTTTCGGGAATCAACCATAAAAATCCGGCTAAAACAATTAATTCGCACCCCTCCTCTTTTAGCTGATTCAGGATGATATCAGAATTATAAAAATCTTCTCGTGAAAATAATGTAATCTTAACACCTAATTGTTTAGCTCTATCGATTACTAATGCATATTTATTATTGGTATAAAAGCTAAAATCACTACTTGAAAGTCTCCCTGAAAAATATTTTACAATATTTTCAGCATTAGACCCAGACCCCGAAGCAAACACAGCAACTCTACTCATTCTCTGACTTTTACAGTATATATATTTTTCAAATATCGACCCTCAAAAATAGAAAAATTCGCTTTTAAAATGATTTTATTTCAATTTAATTTGAATAATTATCCCGATTTTTTTTCCTTTGCAAAGTTATTTAAATCAATAAATTTTAATTATTAACTTAAAATTAAAAGCTATGTCTGACATTGCATCAAGAGTTAAGGCAATCATTGTTGACAAACTAGGAGTTGACGAAACTGAAGTTACACCTGAAGCAAGTTTCACTAATGACTTAGGTGCTGACTCTCTTGACACTGTAGAGTTGATCATGGAGTTTGAAAAGGAATTCAACATTGCAATTCCTGATGATCAAGCCGAAAACATTGGCACAGTAGGTGATGCCATCTCTTATATTGAAGAGAACGCTAAATAAGTAAATAAAAAAGTAGTATTATACTTTAAAAGAAGTTATGGAGTTAAAAAGAGTAGTAGTAACGGGATTAGGAGCAATCACTCCATTAGGTAATTCCATTGATGAACTGTGGGATAACCTTGTTAACGGAGTAAGCGGTGCTGCACCCATTACTCGATTTGACACCACCAATTTCAAGACAAAATTTGCTTGTGAAGTAAAAAATTACAACTCTAACGATTATTTCGATCGTAAAGAGGCAAGAAAACTTGATATGTTTGCTCAGTTCGCATTAATTGCGGCCGAGCAAGCTGTTCAAGATTCTGGCATAAATACAGAAAGCATTGATCATAACGAGATTGGTGTTATCTGGGGTGCTGGTATTGGTGGAATTCAAACATTTACAGAAGAAGTTAAAGGGTTCGTTAACGGAAATTACGTTCCGCGTTTCAACCCATTTTTTATACCAAAAATGATTGGCGATATTGCTGCCGGTCATATTTCAATGAAGTACGGATTTAGAGGTCCAAACTACAACACAGTTTCAGCTTGTGCTTCATCTACAAATGCAATTGGTGATGCTTATAACTTAATCAGGTTAGGTAAAGCTAAAGTATTTGTAACAGGAGGTTCTGAGGCTGCAATCTGCGAAGCAGGTATGGGTGGATTTAATTCCATGCAAGCGATTTCTACAAGAAACGATGATCCTGAAACAGCTTCACGTCCTTTTGATAAAGATCGTGATGGCTTTGTTATGGGTGAAGGTGGTGCTTCATTAATTTTAGAAGAATACGAACACGCTGTGGCTCGTGGAGCTAAAATTTACTGCGAAGTAATTGGTTCTGGTATGACTGCAGATGCTTATCACCTGACTGCTCCCCATCCTGATGGACTTGGAGCAATTAATGTGATGAAAATGGCATTAAAAGACAACGATACTAAACCAGAAGATATTGATTATATTAATGTTCATGGTACATCTACTCCTCGTGGTGATATTGCAGAGACACTCGCAATTAAAGAAGTATTTGGAGAGCATGCATATAATTTAAATATCAGTTCTACAAAATCAATGACTGGACACCTGTTAGGAGCAGCAGGAGCTATCGAATCTATTGCTTGTATTATGGCAATCAGAAACGGCATAGTACCTCCTACTATTAATCACTTTACTGATGATCCTGAAATTGATTCAAAATTAAATATGACCTACCACAAAGCTGAAAAAAGAGAGGTGAAAGCAGCTCTTTCAAACACTTTTGGATTTGGTGGTCACAATGCATCAATTATATTTAAAGCAATATAAATATTGTGATAAAAATATTAACTCAAATAATAAAGCTTTCTTCAGACAGGAGAAAGCTTTATTATTTACTAAAGTCTATAACAGGGTCGTTTCCAAATAATCTTTCTGTTTATGAATTATCCTTAATTCATAAATCAGCAATGATAAAATCGGATAAGGGAATTATAATAAATAACGAACGCCTGGAGTTTCTTGGTGATGCTTTACTAGGAGCCATTGTTGCGCAAGAACTTTACAACAAATATCCCGATGTAAATGAGGGCTTTTTAACTAAAACCAGATCAAAAATAGTGAACAGATCTTTTTTAAATGATATTGCATTAAAACTTGGATTAAAAGACATCATTAGCTCTCAATCTAAAATAGATCTTGAAAAAACCAACATTATGGGAGATGCTCTTGAAGCATTAATTGGAGCAATTTTTGTTGATAAAGGTTATAAATCATGCCAAAAATTTATTACACAAAAGATATTGAGTCCTTATGTTAATCTTAACGAAATTACCAAACAGGACACAAACTTTAAATCTATCCTTATTGAATGGGGACAAAAAAACAAACGCGACATCCAATTTATTACAGATGAAATTCCGGACAACTGTGAACACGCTCCGATTTTTGTTTCTTCTGTAGAAATTGACAATAAGGTATTTGGACGCGGAGAAGGTAGTTCTAAAAAAGAATCTCAACAAAACGCAGCAATGGAAGCCCTACAAAATGTTTCGCTAAGAAAAGAGAACTTTTCTTAAAACATTTTTACTATATTGTTGCTTTCTTGATATAATAAAGTAAAACTATAATTAGTTTATTTTTCATAAGGACAAGATCACAATGAACAAAAAATTCATATACCTTTTAACAATAATAATTGCAGCCAGTTTACTTGGTATTATCTATATTCAAACATTATGGATGCAAACTGCAAGTGAACAAAAAGAGGCGGAATTTGATAAATTGGTTAAAAGTGCAATGACTGAAGTTATTGATAAACTTGAGCGCAATGAAAGTAAAGAACAAGCATCTTTACTTACAAATCAGTTTAACAATAGAACGACACAAAATATACCCGAAAACTTACAACGGGCTCCAAAATATTTTGACAACAAAAAAAATGAGAATAACATTCTAGATACAGGAAGCATTGACATTGAATTTAAGTTTCAATTACAAGATCAGATTATTAAAACAACAATGCTAACTTTTAATCAGGATTCGTTAATATTCAATCTGGATAAGAAATCACCAATCTCTAACAGAACAAGTAAATTTGGCCCGCTAACAAGCGCCTTATTATCCATCCAGGAGGAATTAAAATCAAAAGTCGAAAACAAAAGCGAAATGCTATTCGATGCACTTTTCCCTAAGCGCTCTATTTCAGAACGGATTGACCGGGAAAAAGTAGATGTAATGTTAATGAAAAACCTGGCAGAAAAAGGCATTACATTACAATTTGAATTTGCTATTTTTGATGAAAAGGGAAAAATGGCAATGTCAACTCCGGGATATAAACACAATGGATCGCAAACCGTGTATCAAAAATATCTTTTCCCCAATGATTTACACCCCAAAGCCCATAATATAAATTTATATTTTCCAGAACGTCCAAATTTCATAATGCAATCAATAGGAATGGTTATTCCTTCTGCTACTTTCACTTTGATGATGATTTTAACCTCTATTGTAACAATAATGGTTATTTTCAGGCAAAAAAGACTTGATGAAATAAAAAATGACTTTATTAATAATATGACGCACGAGTTCAAAACACCTATATCTACAATCTCATTAGCGTCGCAAATGTTAAAGGATGCAAGTGTTGCGAAAACACCTAAAACACTGCAGCATATTTCAAGTGTCATACAGGACGAAAGCAAAAGATTGAGTTTTCAAGTTGAAAAAGTCCTACAAATGGCTATCTTTGAAAAGGGAAAAGCTGGATTAAAAATAAAAAAATTAGATATAAATCAGTTAATTCACAATGTTTCTACTAACTTTAAGCTAAAAGTAGAAAATAAAAATGGTAAAATCATTGAAAGCCTTGATGCAAAAAAACAATACGGTTTATGTTGACGAGGTTCATTTTACCAATGTGATTTACAATCTATTTGACAATGCGTTTAAATACAGAAAAGGAACTCCCATATTGCAGGTTAAAACCTGGAATCAAGACAGTGGAGTGATGATTTCTGTTAAAGATAATGGAATGGGGATCTCCAAAGAGAACCTGAGCCGAATTTTTGAAAAGTTTTACCGCGTACCCACCGGTAATGTACATAACGTTAAAGGCTTTGGATTAGGTTTAGCCTACGTAAAAAAAATTGTAGAAGATCATGGTGGTAAAATTTCTGCGGAAAGCGAAATTAATGTTGGAACAAAATTTAAAATTTTTCTACCTATAAAAAGTACAAAGGAATGGAAAAAGAATACAAACTTCTTTTAGCAGAAGATGATGAAAATCTTGGAATGCTTTTAAGGGAATACCTTGAGGCAAAAGGTTATGAAACAGATCTTTTCCCTGACGGTGAAGAAGCCTATAAAGCTTTTACCAGTGGAAGTTATGACCTTTGTGTTTTAGATGTTATGATGCCTAAAAAAGATGGTTTCACATTAGCTAAAGACATCAGACTTATTAACACAGAAATCCCTATCATTTTCTTAACTGCCAAATCTATGAAAGAGGATGTCTTTCAAGGATTTAAAATTGGAGCTGATGACTACATCACTAAACCTTTTAGTATGGAAGAATTGCTTTTCAGACTTGAAGCAATTATCAGACGAACAAAAGGTACTAGTGCAATACAAGATGTATACCAGTTGGGAAAATACAAATTCGATACTCAAAAGCAGCAGCTTATTGATGGGGAAGAAATTGTTAAACTTACTACTAAAGAGTCAGAACTGTTAAAATTATTATGTAACAATGCAAACAAAGTATTGGAACGTAATTTTGCATTAAAAACAATTTGGGTAGATGACAATTATTTCAATGCTCGTAGTATGGATGTGTATATCACTAAACTAAGGAAACATCTTAAAGATGAGCCATCTGTTGAAATAATTAATGTACATGGTAAAGGTTACAAATTAGTAATGTAATTACTTTTGAACCAGAATAACTGACATTAGATTTAAATTATAAAGAAAGCCCGGAAATATTTTATTTCCGGGCTTTCTGTTTTCTAATATTATACAACTATTTCTTATTAATCAAGCTTTAAAACAGCTAAAAAAGCCTTTTGAGGAACTTCTACATTACCTACCTGTTTCATTCGTTTCTTACCTTTCTTCTGCTTTTCAAGTAGTTTACGCTTTCTACTGATATCACCCCCGTAACATTTTGCTGTAACATCCTTACGAACAGCTTTTACTGTTTCCCTGGCTATAATTTTTGTGCCAATTGCTGCCTGAATAGCAATATCAAATTGTTGACGAGGAATTAACTCTCTAAGCTTTTCACACATTCTTCGACCTAAGGTATACGCATTATCAAAGTGGATTAAAGTAGATAGAGCATCAACACTTTCTCCGTTTAATAAAATATCAAGCTTAATTAATTTTGCCGGTTTAAATCCCGTGGCATAATAATCAAAGGAGGCATATCCCTTAGAAATACTTTTTAGTTTATCGTAGAAGTCGAAAACAATTTCAGCCAAAGGCATACTATAGTTTAGTTCCACTCTATCTGCTGTTAAATAATGCTGTTTTATCAGCTCCCCCCTTTTTGCCAAACATAAGGTCATTACCTGCCCGATAAACTCACTTTTAGTAATAATTTGAGCATGAATAAAAGGCTCTTCTATCCTATCTATCACTGTTGGCTCAGGAAGTCCAGATGGATTATGAACCTCAAGCAACTCTCCTTTTCTCGTATAGACCTTATACGGTACGTTAGGCACAGTAGTAATCACATTCATATCAAACTCCCGATCCAAACGTTCCTGAATAATCTCCAAATGAAGCATTCCAAGGAAACCACATCTAAATCCAAAACCTAAAGCTGCTGAGGATTCCGGTTCAAAAGTAAGAGAGGCATCATTTAATTGAAGTTTTTCCATAGAAGCCCTTAAATCCTCATAATCATCACTCTCAATAGGATACACTCCTGCAAAAACCATTGGTTTTACTTCTTCAAAACCTTCGATCCTCTTTTCACAAGCTCCTTTTACATGTGTAATAGTATCTCCTACTTTTACTTCCTTACTGGTTTTAATTCCGGAAATAATATATCCAACATCTCCAGTTTTTAACACTTTACGCGGCTCCATATCTAAACGTAAAACACCAATTTCATCAGCGTCATACTCTTTACCTGTAGCCATAAACTTCACTAAGTCGCCTTTATGGATTTCTCCGTTAACAACTTTAAAATAAGCAATAATTCCTCTGAAGGAATTAAATACTGAATCAAAAATCAAACATTGTAAAGGCCCTTTTTCATCTCCCTGTGGAGCAGGTATTCTACTAACAATAGCCTCTAATATTTCATTTACTCCTTGTCCGGTTTTACCACTGGCAGGAATAATATCTTCTCTGTCACATCCTATCAAATCAATAATCTGATCTTCAACTTCATCAGGCATTGCGTTTGGCAAATCCATCTTATTCATAACAGGAATAATATGCAAATCATGCTCAATAGCCTGATACAAGTTTGAAATGGTTTGAGCTTGAATTCCCTGAGTGGAATCGACAATTAAAAGCGCACCTTCACAAGCTGCAATGGAACGGGAAACCTCATAAGAAAAATCTACGTGCCCCGGGGTATCAATTAAGTTTAACACATATTTCTCACCATTCAAAGTATAATCCATTTGAATAGCGTGACTTTTAATAGTAATACCTCTTTCTCGTTCTAAATCCATATCGTCTAGTACCTGAGCCTGAGCCTGACGTTCTGATACTGTTGCAGTATACTCTAACAACCTATCTGCCAATGTACTTTTTCCATGATCAATATGTGCGATAATGCAAAAATTCCTTATGTTTTTCATATACAGTTTCTACCGTTCTTTAAGATAAAATCTTTTTGGTGTTTAAAAATTAGCAAAAACCTGATAACCAGAGCAAATTACAATCATGCTCATATGTGCTTAATTATTTGCTCTGACCATACCAGTTTCATGTGTTATTGAAAACTCTTCTATTCGAATTTGCAAAGATATTCAATTCATTGAATTTATTATTGTTCTAAAAAAATTATACAAAGTAATCGTGTTCATTTCTTTATGGTAATATACAGCACAAAAGTAAAAAAACAAAGGCCTGATTATTTAATAACAATCCGGCCTGACTATTTCTTGCAAAATAAGTTTTCTATCCTACTAACTGCTGAACTAAATCCGAAGCTTCTTTAAGTGTGATTGCCGAATAAACCTTTAATCCCGATTCATCAATAATTTGCTTACCCCCTTCTGCATTAGTCCCCTGAAGTCTAACAATAATAGGAACAGTAATCTCACCAATCTTTTTATATGCCTCAACAACCCCGTTAGCAACTCTATCACACCTAACAATACCACCAAAAATATTAATCAGAATAGCCTTAACATTCGGATCACTTAAAATAATCTTCAATCCAGCTTCTACCGTTTGAGCATTCGCACCACCTCCAACATCAAGAAAGTTAGCTGGATCTCCACCTGACAATTTAATAATATCCATTGTTGCCATCGCCAATCCAGCTCCATTAACCATACAACCAACATTACCATCCAATTTGACAAAATTCAAACTATGCTTTGAAGCTTCAATCTCAGCTGGATCTTCTTCTGTCAGATCTCTCATCTCCATATAATCTCTATGCCTGTACAAGGCATTATCATCTAAATTTAATTTGGCATCAATAGCCATAATTAAATCATCAGATGTTTTTAAAACAGGATTAATTTCAACCAGTGAAGCGTCTGAACCTTCATAAGCATTATAAAGTGCCGTTACAAAAGATACCATCTCTTTAAAAGCCTTCCCTGATAAACCTAAATTAAAAGCGATTCTCCTGGCCTGAAATGGTAATACACCTGTTGCCGGATCAATTTCTTCCTTATATATTAAATGAGGTGTCTTTTCTGCCACTGTTTCAATATCCACCCCTCCTTCTGTTGAATACATAATTATATTTCGTCCCGTACTTCTGTTTAACAAAACACTCATATAATATTCTTTAGGCTCCGAATCCCCAGGGTAAAATACATTTTGAGCTACAAGAACTTTGTTTACTTTTTTTCCTTCAGGACCAGTTTGATGAGTAACCAACTGCATACCAATAATCTGCCCGGCTATCAATTTGACTTCATTAAGTGTTTTTGCCACTTTCACACCACCACCTTTACCTCTACCTCCGGCATGTATCTGAGCCTTGATAACCCACTTGTCTGTTCCTGTTATTTTTTGTAATTCTTTTGCCGCTTCTACGGCTGCATCAGGTGTTTCTGCAACAATTCCTTCAGAAACCCTGACCCCAAAACTTTTTAATATTTGCTGACCTTGGTATTCGTGAATATTCATGGTAGATTTTTTAGATTATTAAATATTAACATATCTATATCCGTAATGTACTATTTTGCTTTTAAAAATAAAAGCAAGATTTCATTATTTTTGTATTCTAAAAAATACAAACAATTAAATGAGAAAACTACGAAACAAAGAGTTAAACAGATTAACCATAAAAGAGTTTAAAGAAACTGAAAAAACTCCTGTAATTGTTATTTTAGATAATATTAGAAGTTTAAATAACGTTGGTTCTGTTTTTAGGACTTCTGATGCACTTTGTCTGGAAGAAATATATTTATGCGGTATTACTCCTACCCCTCCTCATAATGATATACATAAAACAGCTTTAGGTGCAGAAGACTCGATGAACTGGAGCTATTTTGAAGATACAAAAAGCACCATTGACAAATTACACCAGAAGGGCTACAAAGTCTATTGCGTTGAACAAGCAGAGAATAGCATTTCATTACCCGACTTCAAACCAACATCTGATCAGCCTATCGCATTAATTTTTGGCAATGAAGTAAAAGGTGTTCAACAATCTGTTATTGATATGTCTGACGGATGTATTGAGATTCCTCAATTTGGAACAAAACACTCATTTAATATTAGTGTTAGCGCAGGCATTGTATTGTGGGAAGCAACAAAACACTTGAGAAATATGTAAATTTATAAATTCTCTTATCCAAACCTTTCTTGTCCCTTTACCTTTTCATATTTATATTTTATTTTCAATAGAAACAATTTTAAGCAAACTTACTTAAAAAAGGAATCTTATAAGATGTTAATTTTAATTAAGACCTTTAAAAATATTGCATTTTAGAAGCTTATAGTCTACTTTTACACCCTAAATGACTGTAAAGCTATTAAATATCATTTCATCTGAGAAAGTTTTCACGTTCTCTTACCTGTTCAACAAAAAACAGTCTGACCGCTATGTACCTCCTACAACACAACTTTTATAGTTGTTTTTAATACATTACATATTACTTTCTATAGAAAGTATTTTCTATTGCAAATTTTAAATCATACATTTATATGTCGAGTAATTTATTAAGTACAATTTTTGTTGTACTACTATCACTATTATCATTTAACAACATTAAAGCACAAGAAAAACCAGAAGTAAAAATGGGTGGAGCCCTTCGTTTTAACTACAATTCATCCTCATGGAAAGGAAATCAAACTGAAAGAGGTGGTGATTTTGGGTTCGACGTTTTTCGCCTAAATGCAAAAGCCGCTTATAAAGGTTTGAAGCTGAATGCTGAATACAGATTTTACAGCAGTGGATTTGGTGGCGGAATGCTAAAGCAAGGTTGGATACAATATGATTTTCAAGACAACAGCCAATTTCAATTAGGGTTAACCCAGGTTCCTTTTGGTATCACAACCTACAATTCAAACAGCTGGTTCTTTTCTCTAAACTACTATGTAGGCCTGGAAGACGACCATGATATGGGACTAAAATACAGCCGTAGTAATGACAAATGGGACTTTGATTTAGCCTTCTTTAAAAATGCAGAAGAAAACTCATTTGGTAATTTATCTGATGTAGATGATAGCAGATATGCTTACGATGTTGGTTCGATAACCTCAACTGATGCAGAGGGTAACTCAATTAAAAATTTCAGAAACAAAGAGTTAAACCAATTCAATGCTAAAGTAAACTATAAGTTTGGTGAAAATTTAAAAAGTAAAATTGGAGCATCAGCGCAATACGGAGCTTTGTTAAATCTTGACACTGAAGATATCGGTGACAGAAATGCTTTTGCAGTTCATTATGAAGCAACATACAAAAATTGGAATTTAAAAACACAGTTTACCAGCTACAAGTTCAATCCCAAAGCTCCTGCCGGAGAAAGCAAAGATATGATTGCAATGACTGCTTATGGAGCTCCTTATATGGTTGCTTCTCAGGCAACACTATACACTATTGGGGTAAACCACACCATTCCCGTAAAGTGGGGGCCTGTATCATCTGTTATGATATATAACGATTTTGGTTATATGGATAAGAACTTAGAGGAATTTGAAGATACAATGATGAATGATTTTGGTTGTCTGCTTACTGCAGGATCTGTTTACACTTATATAGACTTTGCTTCCGGTAAAAATCAACCCTGGTTAGGTAATGAATGGACCCATGGACTCGCTACAGGAAATCCTGAGGCAGATTGGGAGATGAGATTTAACATCAACATAGGATACTACTTTTAACAAATTTATTATGGCATCTAATAAAAATTTAAAAATTAAAGTCGAAGACCTTACTCTAATCTTTGGAAATAATAAGACTGAGGCTTTAAAACTTTTAAACAAGGGTATTTCCAAGGAAGATATACTAAAAAATACCAACTGTACAGTCGGTGTCAACAAAGCTTCTTTCGAAATATTTGAAGGTGAAATGTTTGTTATCATGGGGTTATCGGGAAGTGGAAAATCAACCCTGCTGCGTTGTCTGAATCGCTTAATAGAACCCACTGATGGAAATGTTATAATAAATGGTAAAAACATAACCAAGGAATCAAACGAAGAACTACTGGATACCAGGAGAACAGAAATGAGTATGGTATTTCAAAATTTTGGATTACTTCCTCACAGAAATGTACTTGAAAACGCTGCTTTTGGTTTAGAAATAAGAAATGAAGATAAAGAATCCAGATTAAAAAAAGCGCAGGATGCCATAGAGACTGTTGGATTAAAAGGATTCGAATCTCAAATGCCATCCCAACTATCAGGTGGTATGCAACAACGAGTAGGATTAGCAAGAGCTCTAGCCAATAATCCTCAGGTATTGTTAATGGACGAGGCCTTTTCTGCATTGGATCCTTTAATAAGATCTGATATGCAGGATGAATTGCTTGAACTTCAGAATAAACTTAAAAAAACCATTGTCTTCATTACTCACGATTTAGATGAAGCCATTAAACTGGGAGACAGAATACTGATTATGAAGGATGGTATAATAGAGCAAATAGGAACTGCTGAAGATATTTTAACAAACCCGGCCAGTGACTACGTTAAAGCTTTCGTTGAAAAAGTGGATCGCAAAAATATTATTACAGCCGGCTCTTTAATGTTTGAAAAAGTGACTTTATGCCATATCCACAAGGAAGGTCCCAAAGCCGCCATTCATAAAATGAGATCCATAGGATCTGATGTCTTGCCTGTTTTAAACGAAGATAGAACCTTTTTGGGCTTAGTATGGCTAAGGGATTGCTTAACGGCAGAGAAAAAAGGAGAAAAATCTTTAGAATCCATCCTAAAAACAGAAGTACCAAGTGTTTATACCCAATATACAGTTGAAGAAATGCTGCCTTTAATAACAGAAAGCAGAGCTCCAATTACCGTTATTGACGAAAAATCAGGAAAGTTTTTAGGAATAGTAAGCCAAACCTCTCTTATTATCGAATCCACAAAATTTGATAAAGATGATATCATAGAACTTAAAGAAAAAGCTAAAGAGCAATAAAATGGAAAAAATTATTGATATAGGTAAGTACATCGAGATTATAGTAAATTGGATGACTGTAAATTTTAAACCATTTTTTGACCTCATTAAAAACAGTGGAAACGCTTCTATTGAAGGTGTAGAATGGTTATTACTTACAATTCCTTTTTACGTTATTATCAGTGCCTTAACGGTATTAGCGTATTTTAAGGTAAATAAAAGCACTGCAATCACAACATTATTAGGTTTAATACTGATATACTTACTGGGATTTTGGCAAGAAACAATGGAAACATTAGCTTTAATAATCGTTTCAACATTCACTGCTCTATTAATTGCTATCCCTCTTGGTATCTGGACGGCAAAAAATAAATTAGCCTCAAAAATAACAAGACCTGTATTAGATTTCATGCAAACAATGCCTGCTTTTGTATATCTAATACCTGCAGTTTTATTTTTTAGCATAGGAAAGCTTCCGGGTGCATTTGCAACAATAATTTTTGCAATGCCTCCAGCAGTAAGGCTAACAACACTGGGAATACAACAAGTTCCTCCTGAAGTAGTAGAAGCAGCAAGAGCTTTTGGAGCCACAAAAAAACAACTCCTTTTTAAAGTAGAATTACCCCTTGCCTTAAACACCATTTTAGCCGGTGTTAATCAAACTATTATGATGGCACTATCAATGGTAGTTATTGCCGGAATGATTGCTGCTGGAGGGTTAGGAGAAAAAGTTCTGGAAGGAATCAACAACTTAAATATTGGTTTGGGTTTTGAAAGTGGATTGGCAGTTGTGATATTAGCCATAATACTGGATAGATTAACTCAGGCTCTGGGAAAGAAAAACAGATAATTAACAATAAGAAAAAACAAATTATGAAATTAAAATTATTAATTTTTACCATTGTAACGATCTTCATTACATCGTGTAATACAACAAACAATAAAAAATCAGAAAACCAAAAGAAAATAACTTTAGGCCTTGTTGATGGATGGGCTGAAGGCGTTGCAATGACAAATTTAGCTAAGGAAATCCTTTCTGAAAACGGGTATGAGGTAACTGTTAAAAAAGCTGCTGTGGATATGATCTTTGCTTCTTTAGCAAACAACGACCTTGATGTATTCATGGATACATGGTTACCTCAAACACACAAAGAAAAAGTAGCTAAATTTTCCGATAAACTCGAAAGCCTGGGGACTTCATTTAATGAAGCCAGAATTGGATTAGTTGTACCAACATATGTCACAATCAACACCATTGAAGAACTCAATGACAATAAAGATCAATTCGAAGGAAAAATTATCGGTATAGAAAAAGGTGCTGGCATTACAGCTAAAACAGATAAGGCAATTGAAGAATATAACCTTAATTTAGAGCAAATGAATTCATCTAGTATAGCGATGCTTTCTGAACTTAAAAAAGCAATTACAGAAAAAAGATGGATTGTTGTGGCTGGATGGGCTCCACACTGGAAATTTGGACGTTTTGACCTTAAATTTTTAGATGACCCTAAAAAGGTATACGGAGAGACTGAACATATCGAAATATACTCAAGAAAAGACTTTAAAACTGATGATACTTTTGCCGCAAACTTCTTCTCTAATTTCAAATTAACATCAGAGCAAATGTCTGCTTTATTAGCTAAAATGGAAGACAATAAAGACAAGACTATGGTTGCCAAAACATGGATAAACAACAACAAAGAATTGGTTAAAGAATGGATGGGTAACAAATAATTACTTCAGTAACTATTTCCTATTTAAAATTTTACAAAAGAGGCTGTCTTTATAAATGAAAAGACAGCCTTTTGTACATTTCTATAATACTTCAATTTGTAATTCCGAATTTTGATCCTGAGTTAAAACAAAAAAATATATATAACCTAAAAACAAAAGCCGCACTTAAAAATGCGGCTTTATTGTTTTATCTACAGGCCAGAGGCCTTATGTGCAAAGACGTAGCCAGAGGCATACGCCGATCGATTTCATTATCTTCTCGCTACGCTCAGCGAGAGGCAGATAAAACAAGTAATCCTTTATAACATTATTTTATAATCCCGGGTTACAAACCCTACCATACAAAACAAAGAGCTGCACCATTTCTAATGCAGCTCTTCTTATTTTAATTTACAGCTCGCTTATTGCACGGTTTACAAAACCGCGCTAACAACCGTCTTTATTGATTTACATTTCCGCCAGCAGGGATATTTACCTCTCAACTACAAAATCTCTATAAACAATCATTTCTCTAGAAACTGGAGTAATTTTTCCATCTATTTCAATCATGCTCTCAACTGATAACTTCCCCATAATCACTTTATATCCTTCTTCTTTGGGTATGTAAGGAAAACTTATCTTGTTGTTTTTACTACTTAGTCTTATCAATTTACCCTTGTCTATAAATTCATAAAAAGAGTTAAATTCACCTAAAACCAATTCTTTTATTACATTATCTTCTCCAAAAGTATATGCTTCTATTTCTAGGTTATACTCTTTCCCTAACATTAAAGTATCTAGGCAATTAAACTTATAATGAAAACTTTCATCCTTGATTATTGCATCTTCTGAATCATAAACCAATCTTCCACATTCTTCAAGAGAATCCTTTACATTATAGTAGAAAAAATTTACAGATCCATTAGGAGTATTATATGCTTTCATTTGATTCATAAGCATATCGTCGATAAATAAATTCTCTGTTACAACTTCACCTTGAGGTGTCATAATTTTCTCAACGCCATGTTTTTTACCCGATTTAAACTGGATTTTCCTCTTAACTGAATCATTATTATAATACTCAAGAAGAGTTCCATCAATTTGACCATTAACCACTTTAAATACTTTCTCTAATAAACCGTCAATATTATAATGATATACCTCATAATTAAGATTACTTTCGAAATCACTCTTTGTTGGAAAAATAAACCTTTCTCGTAATTCTCCCGACTCATAATAAGTCTCTTTAATTTTGCTCTCTGAACAAGAAAGTAAAACAAAAACACAAACAATTAAAAATATTATATTTTTCATATTATTTACCAAATTTACCCCTGCTCGCATTTTGAACCTTTCAGTATGGAATTGAATCTCCTGTATGCGACAAACATTTTGCAGGTATTATTGTATCACCTTTAATAGCAGTATCTACTTTTGCTAGATTACACCCATTTAACCTTTCTGTTTTTTTTGCAACTCTTGTTCCTTCAGGCAAGTTACTAATTGGTTTTCCATTAGCATCTGTTTTTGCGCCTGTCCCTGTGGAATTTTGTATTATATCTTTATCTGACATACCTTTTACTTCTCCTACTATTCCATTTAATCTTAGTAAAATTTCTAATAAAGGTGAGTCCGGTTTGCTAAATGGTCCAGCGGCAGCCCCCCCAACTAAAGCAGTAATCTCACCAACATCTCCAATATACTCTGAATTTTTAGAATAATAACTACTCCATCCTGATCCTCCTGTCATTTCAATACCTCCGGGTTGCCAATATAGCATATTATGTAAATAATTAGGATATCCAGATGATTCATTTGTTTTCTGACTTAAATCTTTTGCGGTGACTGTAACTTCATCTATAACTACATCTGTTTCTGGTATAGGTTTCTCTTTAGGCTTCCAAAACTGCCACCACTTTCGCTCTTTCAATCCCAATGGATCAATGTAGTTCATAGGATCGTTTAATACATAGTGATAGGGAGTCATATTATAGTGGTATTCGCAGAGCGGATCCTTTACATGCCATCTACCGAGACTGGCATCATAGAATCTAGCCCCATAATCGTAACAATTTACGCAACAATATACCAAATTTTGGGTATAAAAAAAGCCAGTCATCAGACTGGCTTTATATATTTGTTATAATACAATTCAATTATTGTACGATAGACTTGAATGTTGCATCTTCAAGGAATTTACCGAATTCCATATCTTTAGCAGCAAGTTCTTTTAAAGAACCATCAAGATCTACAGCTTTACGTAAGCTATCAAACATTAAATCGTTATCAGCAGTTCTGGCACCACAAATAGCTTTTAAATAATATTTGAAACCTACTTCCATAGTGTTAGCATTTAAAGTAGATAATGCAGCATCATATTTTCCAGCTAAAATTTTAGCTAATGCAGCATTACAAGAAGTACTGTTTCCGAAATAACGCATTGCAGCATCATAATCACCTTTGTGAATAGAAAGAATACCTAAGTTGTTATCTAATTCAGCACCAACACCAGCAGCAGCACCAAAGTACTCTTCAGCTTTAGCTAAATCACCATTACGTAAAGCAAGAACACCTAAGTTGTTATTTACAACCGGACTAGCAGAATTTAACTCAGCAGCTTTTTCTAAAGCAACTTTAGCATCATCTAATTTATCTTGTTTTACCAAAACATAAGCAACGTTATTATATCCTCTCCAACATTTAGGGAATACTTTATTTACGCTCTTATAAATAGATAATTGCTTGTTTAAATCATCAGTTAAAGTAGCAGCATAAAGAAGCTCTTCAACATTTAATTCACTTGGGTTAGAAGCAGCTAACTCAGCAATTTCTTCATCTGATTTACCAATTAACTCAGCATTAACTGCAACCTTAGAACGACGCAATTGAGGTAAGATATCGTCAGCAATTACTTTGTAAGTTTCTGACATATTTTTAATTTCTTTCTCACGAACTTCAGGATCTGAATACATAGAAAGAACTCTTAAAATTAACTCTTTATCCTGTATACTTGAAGCTTCCATTAAAGCTTTAAATCCTTCCCAGTCTTCAGGTGTATTTTTTAAGTCAAAGAATCCTTCAGCAGAACCATCAACTTTGGCTCTTTTTAATTCTTTAGACAAATAGTTTTCAGCAACTTTTTCTCTTTTTACAGATAAAGAAGTGTTTAAATCTGTTGGTCCATCAGGAGAAGCATAGGCTGAAATTGATACCCCAGTTATTTTTTTATTTTCAGCAGCTTCTGTTTCTTTGATGTAATTTTTTAAAGCTTTGATTTCTTCTTTTCTTAACTCTGTTCCACGTAAAGCAGCTTGTTGAATTAAGAAATAGATATCAGCACCTTGACTTTCAGGAATAATTCTTTGAAATTTATCACTACCTAAAGCAGTTAATGCACCTTTATCCATTACTAAATCTGAAGTAGCTACTACACCATCTGCAATTTTATAATCATCAAAATCAATAGATGTAGTTCCTTTAGTAGCCTTAATACGAACTACCAAATCAGATACTTTCATATTCTCATTAAATGGCACAGATCCAGTATATGTATACTGACCTCCGTTAAGGTAAGAGATAACCTGATTATTACCTTCAGCAGCCTCACCCTGAACTGTTTTTGATGGGAAAGCTGTTTCGCCACCATCATATTTTAATACCGGAGTTAACTCTACAATGGCTTTTTTATCCATGTATTTCTCTGGTACTTTAACTTTTACAGTAACATCTACTTTTCCGGCATGAGCTTCCAGTACTTCCGGAGTAACAGTATATGTTACATCTTGTGCTCCAGTTTTCATTTTATTTAACCCGGCACAACTTGCTAAAAGTGTTGCCAAAGCTATTGAAGCAAAAACATTGATTCTTGATTTTTTCATAATATTAACCTAATTATGTGTTTTCAACTAACTTTCGATAAGTTTGTACAAATTTAAGAATGTTTTTATAATATAAAAGACCCTCTTTGAATTATTGCAAATATAGATAAACTCTCAAAAAAATGGCAATACCCTTTACTTTAAAATTAAGATATTTTAATTTACCAATACTAACCATCTAATTTAATCAAATTTTATCCAATTTTTATATTAGAAATTCCATTTTCAAAATTTTTATTTAACAAATCACAGAATTCACCGTAATGTTCTTTCGTTAAATAATCAGCTTGATTTGATTCAATCACTACAACAGGAAAATCCTGAACCAATTTAAAATACTCAAAATAACCATCCGTAATTCGTTTTAAATAATTCAGATCTATGCTTTTTTCGTATTGTCTACCCCTTGATTCTATATTATTCTTTAATACATTCAAATCGCGATGAATATAAAATAAAACATCGGGTTTGACCAACATACGCCTTACCATTTCAAAAAATTCCCTGTATAATTTAAATTCATCTTCTGCCAGAGTAATCTTTGCAAAAATAAACGATTTCATCAGGTAGTAATCCGAAACAGTAAAACTATTGAAAAGATCAGATTGCTCAATATCATTTATCAATTGTTTATATCTGGAAGCTAAAAACGACAACTCTAACGGAAATGCATATCGCTCCTGATTGTTATAAAACTTTGGCAAAAACGGATTATCTTCAAATGTTTCCAGAACCAACTTTGCATTAAAATCCCGAGCTACTTTTTGTGCGAGGGTTGTTTTGCCTGCACCTATATTCCCCTCAATTACAATAAACTTATTATCCAATCCTATTGTTATTTTTAACTTTCCTATTCTATAGACATCCCTAAATTATAAAACATGAATGCCCACATATCAGTTGCTTCTTCAATAATTTTACTGGTTGGCTTTCCTGCACCATGACCGGCTTTACTTTCAATTCTTATAATAACAGGATTATTACCCTTATATTTATCTTGTAATTCGGCAGCGTATTTAAATGAATGAGCAGGTACTACTCTATCATCATGATCTGCCGTTAAAACCATAGTTGCAGGATATTCCACTCCTTCCTTTACATTATGAACCGGAGAATATGCATATAAATAGTTAAACATTTCTTCACTATCCTCTGATGTACCATAATCTGAAGCCCAAAATCTACCAATAGTAAATTTATGATATCGCAACATATCCATTACTCCTACTCCCGGCAACGAAACTTTAAATAAATCAGGGCGTTTATTTACTACTGCACCAACAAGCAGTCCTCCATTTGATCGTCCATTTAGTGCTAATTTATCTGGTGAAGTATATTTATTTTCAATTAAGTACTCTGCTGCAGCAATGCAATCATCAAATACATTTTGCTTCTGCATCAAAGTCCCCGCTTCATGCCATTCTTTTCCATACTCTCCACCTCCGCGAAGATTAGCAATGGCAAAAACACAATTATTTTCCAGCAAAACCATCCTGCTAATTGAAAAATATGGCGTTAAACTAATATCAAATCCTCCATATCCATATAACAATGTAGGGTTGGATCCATCAAGCTTAAGACCCTTTTTATGAACAATAAAAATAGGTATTTTTGTACCATCTTTGCTTGTATAAAAAACTTGCTTAGTCTCATATTGATTAAAGTCAATATCCATTTTTGGAGTCCAGAACAACTCTACTTTATTATTTTCAATATTGTATTTATAAATAGTAGACGGAGACACAAACGAATCAAAAGAGAAATAGATATCAACATCATCATTTTCGCCATAAAAACCTGACACAGAACCAATCATAGGAAGATTAACATCGTATAAATACAGACCCTTTCGATCAAAAACTTTAACCACATCATGTGCATCATGCATATAGCGCGCTATAATCTTTGCATTAAAGATGGATGCACCAGTTAAAACATCAGCACTTTCAGGAACGACATCAATCCATTCCTCTTTACTGTATCTATCTAATGTAAATTTAACCAATCTGGATTTAGGCGATTCATAATTGGTTTTCAAAATAAACTCTCCTTTATTATGATCCAATATGGTATTATCACTCTGAAAATCATCAACAACAGATATAAACTTAGAATCAGAACGACTAAGATCTTTTATCAACAAAGCATTCCCACTTGTGGATTCTGTTTGATACAACACAAGATAAGATTCATCCTCTGTGACATCAGCATTTGTTATTCTATCCGGATGTTTCGGGTCTTCAAAAACCAATTTATCAACATCAACAGACTGACCCAATTGATGATAATACACCTTTGCATTTTTATTTTCACCTTTTAACTCATCTTCTTTAGAAGGCTGCTCATATCTGGTGTAATAAAATCCATCCTTGTACCACGCAATTCCTGAAAACTTCACCCAGTCGATATGATCCGGCAATATTTCACCTGTCTCTATATTTTTTACATATATTTCCTGCCAATCAGAACCACTCCTTGAAATCAAATACCCTAAATATTTTGCATCTTTTGAAATAGCATACCCACTTAACGACACTGTTCCATCTTCAGATAAGGTATTGGGATCTAAAAGCAACTCTTCTTTTCCCGATTCTCCCTTTCGATAATAATATACATTTTGACTCTGTAATCCATCATTTTTAGAATAAACTAACAATCCGGAAATATGTGCGGGAGCACTCATTTTTTCATAATTCCACAGTTTCGTCAATCGCTCCTGAATCATCTTTCTGTAAGGAATTGCATCTAAGTATTCATTAGTTACTTTATTTTGCGCTACAACCCATTCTTTGGTTTCTTCTGACATATCATCTTCAAGCCACCGGTATGGATCATACACCTTAGTACCAAAATAATCATCAACCACATTTACTTTTTTCGTATCCGGATAGATCAATTTTCCCATTTTTGAAGGATTATTACACGACACAATTACTATTGACATTACAAACAAGAGAATAACTTTCTGATTCATATCTTAGAATTTAAATGAATAATCAAAATAACAAATCTGCTTTTCTCATTTTACCTTCTTTATATTTTCCTACAATCCATCCTACAAAGGTTCCGAGCACCCAACCTAATACAATTCCTGACTTTAAAGGAAAAGCAACGACAAGAAATGATACTAAAACACCTAACAATATACCCAAAAACATCCCGACTAAGGTATCAATGGAAAGCACTAATCCTTTTGGTCTGATTTTATGATTTACTTTTAAATGCTTTAATATTTCCTGTACTAAATTATCAAAATCAGCGGAATATCTATTCCCATCATCAAAAAACAGATCTATATATTCTGTTGAATCCTGCAATTTCTGCCAATAAAGCTTACACTCAGGGCATTTACCTGCTTTAGATTCAAGTAATTCTCCCAAACGAGGCAAAACCTGAAAGTTAGAAATAGCAGCCTGCACCCTAGATATTCTACTCACTTTCTCTTCAATAGAAGACATCCATTCATCATACGACAACATACCAATACATTAAATTAAGACAAAAAAAAAGGCCTTGAAAGGCCTTTTTTTATATTTTGATATTCAATTAATTTGCCTTGGGCTTTTTCTCAGGTCTTGGCAAAAGAACCTTTCTTGAAAGCTTTAATTTACCCGAACGCTGATCTATTTCGATAAGTTTAACTTCAATCTCATCTCCTTCTTTCAGAACATCTTCAACCTTTTCAAGTCTTTTCCATTCTATTTCCGAAATATGAAGTAAACCATCCTTACCTGGAAGAACTTCTACAAATGCTCCAAAAGGAACAATTGATTTAACTTTCCCTCTATAAACCTCTCCTACTTCAGGAACAGCAACAATTCCTTTAATTTTAGCTAATGCTGCATTAATTGATGCAGCATTGTCTGCTGAAATATTTACAATTCCAAACTCTCCACTTTCTTCAATAGTGATGATTGATTCTGTAGTAGATTGAATTTCCTGGATAATTTTACCTCCTGGCCCGATCACAGCACCAATCATATCCTTAGGAATTTTAATCGTTTCAATTCGTGGAGCATGAGGCTTAAGATCTTCTCTTGGCTCACTCATTGTTTCCATGATTCTATCCATGATATGCAAACGACCTTCTTTTGCCTGATTTAAAGCCTGCTCTAAAACTTCATAAGAAAGACCATCTACTTTAATATCCATCTGTGTAGCTGTAATACCATCTTTAGTACCAGTAACCTTGAAGTCCATATCCCCTAAGTGATCCTCATCACCTAAAATATCAGAAAGCACAGCAAATTTTTTAGACTCATCTGTAATCAATCCCATTGCAATACCGGTAACTGGCTTACGAATTGGCACGCCTGCATCCATTAATGCTAAAGTTCCGGCACAAACAGTTGCCATTGAAGACGAACCATTAGACTCAAGAATATCAGATACAATACGTACGGTATAAGGATAATCCACAGGGATCATTCTCTTTAATGCTCTGTGAGCCAAATTACCATGACCAATTTCCCTTCGGCTGATTCCTCTTGATGCTCTTGCATCACCTGTAGAAAATGGAGGAAAGTTATAGTGTAATAAGAAACGATCGATAGACTTCATTAATGCGTCATCAACAATTTTCTCATCAAGTTTAGTTCCTAAAGTAACTGTTGATAATGATTGTGTTTCACCACGAGTAAAGATAGATGAACCGTGAGGACCCGGCAAGTAATCAACCTCACTCCAGATAGGACGAATATCAGTTGTTTTTCTGCCATCTAAACGTATACCCTCATCTAAAATACAACGACGCATAGCTTCTTTTTCTACATCGTGGTAATAACGACCTATTAATTCTGATGGAATCTCACTTTCGTCTACATCAGCATAATTATCAGTTACATACTCTTCTTTAATAGCAGAGAATTTTTCAGCACGCTCATGTTTAGATAAACCAGCTTTAGCAACTTCATATACTTTATCATAAGTTGCTTTCTTGATATTTTCTCTTAATTCATCATCATTCTCTTCATGGCAGTACTCTCTTTTTTCAGTTTTTCCTACCATTTCAGTTAATTCAATCTGAGCCTGACACTGTACCTTAATAGCATCGTGAGCAACTTTCATTGCTTCCAGTAATTCAGCTTCAGAAACCTCATCCATTTCACCCTCAACCATAAGGATGTTATCAATAGTAGCACCTACAACAATTTCCATATCAGCCTCAGCTATTTGTGAACGTGTTGGATTTACAATTAATTCGCCATTTACTCTGGCTACCCTAACTTCTGAAATCGGGCCATTAAATGGAATATCTGAAACCGCCAATGCAGCAGAAGCAGCTAACCCTGCTAATGCATCCGGCATATCTTCTTTATCACCTGAAATCAGGCTAATAGTTACAAACGTTTCTGCATGATAATCCTCTGGAAACAAAGGACGTAAAGCTCTATCAACCAAGCGACAAACTAAAATTTCGTTATCAGAAGGACGAGCTTCTCTTTTAGTGAATCCACCAGGAAATCTTCCGATAGATGAAAACTTCTCTTTATACTCAACTGACAAAGGCATAAAATCAGTCCCGGGAACAGCATCCTTCGCTGAAACAACAGTTGCCAACAAGTAGGTATTATTCATTTTTACAACTACAGAACCGTCAGCTTGCTTTGCCAACTTTCCTGTTTCAATGGTAATGGACCTTCCATCACCTAATTCAATTGTTTTTTCAATTGCAGTAATCATATTTTTTTCTTTATCTCTTTAATCGCCCCAAATATATGCAATATCATTAGATAATATTCGTATTCAGGCATTTATTTTTTTACTCACCTACTTTTTTAGTCAGAAAAAGAAACAAAAAAAAGACAACCCAATGGATTGCCTTTAATTTTTTTTTCACAAGATTACTTACGAATTCCTAATTCTTTAATCAGACTACGGTAACGCTCGATATCTTTATTCTTGATATAATCAAGTAAATTACGACGCTTACCTACTAATTTAATTAGGGCATGCTCTGTGCTATAATCCTTTTTATTAACCTTTAAATGTTCGGTTAAATGCGAGATACGGTAGGTAAATAATGCTATCTGGCCTTCTGCAGAACCAGTGTCAGTATTCGACTTTCCGTACTTCCCGAAGATTTCTTGCTTTTTTTCTTTTGTCAAGTACATAAAGCTTATATTTATAAAATTTGCGGTGCAAAGATAATCAATAAATTACAACGAACAACACTTAAAATAAAATATATTTCTAAAATATTAATCGAACTCAGATCCAATAAATCACCAGACACCAGACAAGAGACATTAGACATTAGACTAATTTTCAAGATACACATATTCAATAACGAATTGAATCTTTAGTTATATCCTTTTTCTTCGGCTAATTTTTCCATTTCCTGATTAAAAATCTCTTCATACTTTTGCTTATCGTAATCTATTTGAAGCTTTGCATTATTAGAAATTTTATTATTCATAGAATTCAGCAACTCCTCTTTTTCAACTTCTATAGCAACAAATGAACGGTATTTTTTATCTGGCAAAACACTTGATTTTTCACAAGCAACAACAATATTACTAATTGTTTCATCTGCTACCTCACGAGTAAGGTTTTCAAACTTTTGCTCAAATTCAGATGCCGAAGTCAATTCTCTTTCATTCACATACCTGTCGGTAACTGATTTCGTGTTAGACTGTATCAATGTTACAAGACGCTGCTTTGCCAGCAACAATGCTTTTTCTTTTGACAAACTCAAATCACTGCTTGTAGCCATAGAAAATGCTCTGAAATATTTTTTATCTGATTTTCCATTGCTTTCACAAGGCATATTTTCAAGTAATGTTCCCACTTCAGAACTTGTTGAAGCCTTTGAAGCTACTTTTTCTTTTGACTTACAACTATAAGCACCTAAGACAAGGCTAAGAGCTAAAGCGCCAAATCCAATTGTTTTTTTTAAATTCATATCAAAGATTTTTATTAAGTAAACCTGGCTTGACTCAATTCAAAAAACAAGCCAAACACTATAACGCAATATATTAAATTTCAATTACCCTTTAAAATTTCTCTAAAGTGTGTAATCTGATCATCAGTCCCTAAAATAAATAATTTATCCTCCTTTGATATCTTTATCTGAGGCGACGGGTTAAATATATAAGTCCCTTCCGGAGTTTTCAATCCCATTAAATTAGCACCTGTCTTTTTTCTTAAATTTAACTCCTGAATTGTTTTAGTTTCATTTTCTTCTGTAATACAACTACACTCAACTTCTGTCAACTTCACTTCGCGACTTTTCTGCAGCAATATATTTTCAACAAATTCAACAACATCAGGCTGGGTAACCAATTTAGCCATTCTTTGACCACCAATTCTATCAGGCATAATCACATTGGTAGCTCCTGCATGGCGCAATTTAACATCAGAACGAAAATCACTTGCCCTGCTGATAATCTTCAATTTTGGATTCATCTCCCTGGCGGTCAACACCACAAACATATTATCCGCATCATTCGGAAGAGCAGTTATCAGAGCTTTGGCCTTTCTGATTTGAGCCACATCCAACACCTCCTCTGAGCTGGCATCACCCTGCACATACAATAAGTTAGGATCTTCAAGAATCCGGCTGACAACATTATCACGTTTTTCGAGAATCACAAATTTTTCTCCATGCTCTTTTAACTCAACACAGGCCTGGTATCCATTTCTTCCATATCCGCATACTATAATATGGTCTTCGAGTTTAACTATCTTCTTTTTCACCTGATAAAGTTTATAAGATTGTTGCAATGCTCCTTCAACAACCAAACGCGTTATTGAGGTTATCACATATCCAAAAATTCCGAAACTAAATATAATAAGAAGAACTGTAAAAATCTTACCACCGTCGGACAAAGGATAAACTTCACGAAAACCTACAGTTGAAACAGTAATAGTAGTCATATACAAGGCATCAACAAACGAATATCCTTCTATAATAGCAAAACCTACTCCTCCTGCCAGAATGATAAAAAACAAAGCTCCAACACCATAAATAACGGTTTTAAAATTTTCATGATATGGAACTATTTTTTTCACTCTCTTTTTTAATTGTTAAAACCTTATGACCAATACTACAATGCAAACACTTATTCTTCTTACAGTAATTATTTGACAAATATATTAAAGCCTGTGAATCTCCGGCACTATTAATTGATATTTCATTCTCTTCCCACCTTCTTATTATTGAATTACGCTCGGGTTTCATAAGTTCAAGCCATAAAATTGCTTTATCTTTAACCTCATTGCTGTTAGTAAACTTACCAAATAAAAAAAGATATGGAATAATTGTATTAATTATAATCAGATTTTTTGAACTATCCCCTAGTTTTTTATTGATTTTTTCGCTGGGATGTTCAGCCAGATAGTGAGACTCCCAATATCCAGAGACTTCAGCATTTAAATAAAGTTTAATATCTTTTATATCCTGAGCATTTATCAATTTACCAAACACCCCTTTTATTTCACAGATAATGCCAGCCAACTGAGAGATTCTAATTGTTGGAAAATTTGAAGGTCGCAATCTTAGAAATTTCCAATCATGCTTATCGAGCGTTTTCAAATTATGTTTTTTCTTAAGAAACAAATACTCCCGCTTTAATTCTCTTAAATATTCATCCTGAAACTCCTCGTCTAAAAATCCAGCCTGGCCAAACAGTACCGATTCTATAAGCATTCTACTATCGGCATATTTCAACAATACAGTTAAAGGCACAGATCGCGCCAGGCGCTCAAAAGGCTCACTATTCACGCCAAAGCCAAAACTCCTGAATAACAAAAAATAAAACACCTCATCCCAATTTGAATTTGTAGCCTCAAGAAATGTTTTTACAAGGCAGGATCTTTGCTCCAATCGCTCAATTAACATACGTTCTTTCCAAAACGAAAAATCAATAGAACTGATGCTATGCAACATACCGCTACAAGCCAACCAGTCATTTTTCATCTGCAGTTCTTCGTAATTATTCCATAAACTCTCCGGCCATTTAAGTTTAACAACAGGTATTTTCTCTCCGTTGGTCCTGCAAGTATCTCCCTCACCTTCCGACACCACGTGTAAAACCACGTTATCATATGCTTTATCAAGGTGGTGACCATGCAGCTTCCACTCTTCGAGATTCTGATGTATTTCAACATTTCCCACCCAAAGTATACCATCTATCTTAACTTTCGCATTAAAAAAATCAGGACCGGCATCTTTATTCAACTCTCCGGGGTTAATGACTTCTATGGATTTATTGCAATAAGACCTTAAATTACTCTGTAAAAACAATCTCTGTTTCCATACAAAATGAAGAAACTCTTCTGTCTGGTTATTGTATCTGGCCATAAGATTCACATTTTATTTCTATAAATATACAAAATATCAGAAATAAAAAAAGCCTCCCTTAATAAGGAGGCTTAATATATAAGTACAGCACTAAATCAACTACATCAACCCTTTAGCTTTTAGTAACCCACTCATCTCCTGCTGAACTTCTTTAGCTGCAAGACCGGCTTTTTCAGCAAAATCTTTTTCGGAGCTTGAGTAGATAATTCCTCTTGAAGAGTTAACTAACAAACCGCATTTATCATTTAATCCATTTTCAGCCACTTCTTTTAAACTACCTCCCTGAGCACCAACTCCAGGAACTAATAAAAAGTGATTTGGAATGATATCGCGAATTTCTCTTAATTTTTCAGCTTTGGTTGCACCAACTACATACATTAAATTTTCCTCAGTACCCCATTCTTTAGAAGCTTTAATTACTCTTTCAAAAAGCTTTTCATCGTTCTCAGTCATATACTGAAAATCAGCAGCACCTTTATTTGAAGTTAAAGCTAAAAGAATAACCCATTTATCAACGTAAGTCATAAAAGGCTTTACAGAATCCTCACCCATATATGGAGCAACAGTAACAGAATCAAAATCCATAGTATCGAAAAATGCCTTTGCATACATATTCGATGTATTTCCTATATCACCTCTTTTTGCATCAGCAATGATAAAGATATCAGGATAATTGTAACGGATATAATTAACAGTTTTCTCTAAACTATTCCATCCTGAAACACCCATACTCTCATAAAAAGCCAGGTTTGGCTTATAAGCAACAGTATAACTATGTGTTGCATCAATAATTTCTTTATTAAATGCAAAAATTGGATCAGTGGTTTCTAACAAAAATCGAGGTATTTTATTGATGTCAGTATCCAAACCAACACATAAAAAACTCTCTTTTTTCTTAATGTTTTCAAATAGTTCCTGAGAAGTCATTTTATTTAAACAGTTTAAAGTACCTAGTTAAAAGTACTTAGTTTTTTAATCTCTTAAATTTACAAATCAGAATTAAAGTACTTTCATTAATCCTGTAATTATTTTTGAAACTTCAATAGTTAAAAGAATTAATTCTTTCGATTCATCATTGGAAATCATTTGAAGTTCCTCTGCCAAAATAGCCATGGATCTTACTTCACCACAACTACCTTTTGCTATATTCAAAAAGTACTTAAATTGATTATTGCTTTTTCTTTCAAAACCCTCTGCAATATTATTCATAACTGAAACAGAAGCTCTTTGAATTTGATCCCTAAATCCATAATCTTTGTTCTGAGCAAATAAACCATAAACGTTTACAGCTAAGATTTTAGATTTCTGCCATGCTTTTAAATCTTCAAATCGTTCTATAGCCATTTATTTATATATAACTTAAAACTTTTTTTACTTAAAAACATTAACTAGGAACTTTCAACTTAGTACTTTCAACTCAATTAAAGTTCACTAGCTTTAAGACGCTCTGCGTTTTCTTCTACGATTAGTCTGTCGATTACACCTTGAATATCTCCATCCATAACAGCAGGTAAGTTATATACCGTGAAGTTTACACGGTGATCAGTAACCCTTCCTTGAGGATAGTTGTATGTACGAATTTTAGCTGAACGGTCACCTGTTGATACCATTGTTTTTCTTTTAGATGAGATCGCATCTAAATATTTTTGGTATTCCAGATTATATAAACGTGTTCTTAATTCGGCCATTGCCTTATCAAGGTTCTTCAACTGTGATTTCTGATCCTGACAAGTAACCACAATACCTGATGGAATGTGTGTTAATCGGATTGCAGAATACGTTGTGTTTACCGACTGACCTCCAGGTCCTGAAGAACAGTAAGTATCTTTTCTAATATCTTCTTGTCTTAAATCGATATCAAACTCTTCAGCTTCCGGTAACACTGCTACCGAAGCTGCTGAAGTATGCACACGACCTTGTGTTTCTGTTTGTGGTACACGTTGAACACGGTGAACTCCTGATTCATACTTCAAAATACCATAAACACCCTCGCCAGTTACATTGAATACAATCTCCTTATAACCACCAGAAGTACCTTCGCTCATATGAGTAACTTCAACTTTCCAGCCCTTCTTCTCGCAGTATTTAGAGTACATACGGAATAAATCACCAGCAAAAATACTAGCCTCATCACCACCTGTACCTGCGCGAACTTCCACTACACTGTTTTTACTATCTTCAGGATCGGCAGGAATTAAAAGCAACTTAATGTTCTCTTCCATATCCGGAAGTTTTTCTTCTAACTCGTCCAACTCCATTTTGGCCATCTCTCTCATTTCAGGATCATCCTCTTCCTTTAAGATAGTCTTAGCCTCTTCTATAGTACCTAAAGCTGCTTTATATTCATCATGAGCCTGAGCTACTCTTTCAAGCTCTTTATACTCTTTATTCAGCTTTATATATCTTTTAGTGTCTGCAATAACCTCAGGATCTGTAATTTGTTCAGATACTTCCTGAAAGCGTATTACTACACCACCTAACATTTCTAATAATTTATTTTCTGCCATTGTTAATTTTTAAAAGATTTTTGAATAAGTAATAACCAATCAAACAGAACATTAGTTCTGCATCCATTAACTACTTATATAAAACCCGATAGAAGCATATAATTATATATTAGTATTTAAATGTTCCAAATTCACTTGTAATAGTAAGTTCTTTTTTATCACTCGCTTCACATCTTCCGATAATCTGAGCGTCAATATTAAACGACTTACTAATTTCAATTAAATCTGCTGCAATCTCTTCCGGAACATACAATTCCATTCTATGTCCCATATTAAACACTTTGTACATCTCATCCCACGCAGTACCTGATTGCTCTTGAATTGTTTTAAACAAAGGAGGTACAGGGAATAAATTATCTTTAATTACATGTAAATTATCTACAAAATGAAGAACTTTTGTTTGAGCTCCACCGGAACAGTGAACCATTCCGTGAATTTGAGAACGATAAGAATCTAACATTTTCTTAATTACAGGAGCATAAGTACGAGTTGGAGATAATACCAGTTTACCAGCATCAATATCAACACCTTCAACTGCATCTGTCAATTTTAAACCTCCTGAATAAACCAGCTCTGAAGGAACAGTTGGATCAAAGCTTTCTGGATATTTTTGAGCTAAATAATTAGCAAAAACATCATGACGAGCAGATGTTAATCCATTACTTCCCATTCCACCGTTATATTCCTTCTCGTAAGATGCAATACCCGAAGAAGAAAGACCTACAATAACATCACCCGGTTGAATATTTTTATTATCGATGACATCTGAACGTTTCATGCGACAGGTAACTGTAGAATCTACAATAATGGTTCTTACTACATCACCAACGTCAGCAGTTTCTCCTCCTGTTGAGTAAATAGAAACTCCCATCTCACGCAACTCAGCCAATAAATCTTCTGTTCCGTTAATTATGGCTGATATTACTTCTCCCGGTACTAAATTCTTATTTCGTCCAATAGTTGAAGACACCAAAATACTGTCAGTTGCTCCAACACAAAGAAGGTCATCAAGATTCATAATTAAAGCATCCTGTGCAATACCTTTCCACACAGATAAGTCTCCTGTTTCTTTCCAGTACAAATAAGCTAACGACGATTTTGTACCAGCACCATCAGCATGCATAATATTGCAGTAGTCTTCATCACCACAAAGGATATCCGGAATAATTTTACAAAAAGCCTTAGGATATAGTCCCTTATCGATGTTTTTGATGGCATTATGCACATCCTCTTTTGAGGCTGAAACCCCTCTTTGATTATACCTTGAATCTGAACTCACGAAATAATTATTTAGAATTTTCGGAGGACAAAAGTAATACAATTTTGTCAGTTATCAATTAAGAGCTTACAGTATATTAGTTGAAAGTTAAAAGTTAAAAGTTAAAAGTAGCACAGCTCCTTCTTTACCTGACCAGTTTCGCACCTGCTGCGTACCATAGTCGCAACTGCTGCGGTTATACTTCACTATTCCTTCACTATTGGTTCACTATTCCTTCACTACAGGCTCACTGTTTAGTGATGAAAATGTGAATAATTTGTGTAGAACATATGTTTCATATTTGTTGTATACCCGAATCTGTTACGCAGCATACACGAAGCAGCTCCGTAGCAGACTGCATCCAATAACTAATAAAGGATATGAATACAATAGTTCGTTAAGTTTTTATAATTTATTAATTTTTAGACACATAGATACCTCATTACAAACAACGTAAGGCATTCATAATAAGCACATTGTAAATCAGTCTTTTATCTTTTGTCTTAAATCTAACGATCTATTAGAATAAGGAGTATCTATTTAATAGTCTCTATTCACTTACCTTTCTCAAAGGCTTTTCAAGGACTATATTGTATTCAAAATCTTTATCATCAGTTTCACCTGATGTAGTGAATTTTACTTTCTGGTTAAGATAACCTTCTGCTGCCACTAAAAATACGTAATCAGTAGCTGGTTTCAATTTAACTTTGTACGAACCATCATCAGGAATATTAATTTTTAAGGTTGTACCATCGCTACCTATTAAACGAACATAAGATTGAGGAACAACCTCATCATTATTATTTTTGATGGTTCCATTTAAAGTAAAATTCAGTTTAGGCAGAATAAAACTAAATAAATTATCGATTCCTTTAGAACTACCTCTTGAAGATGAAAAAATTCCTTCTTCGTTTTTACCTTTAAAGGCAATTCCAAAATCATCAGATTCACTATTAATTGGTTTTCCCATATTAGAAACCTGCCAGTCGCCATTTTCATCCATTTGCGCTTTAAAAATATCCAGGCCGCCAAAACCAATATGAGTATCCGAACTAAAGTAAAGAGTTCCATCTACCCGAACATAAGGAAACATCTCATCTCCGGGAGTATTTATTGCTGATCCTAAGTTTTCCGGCTCACTCCATGCGCCATCAGCATTTGTAGTTTTCCAGATATCCTTACCTCCATAACCTCCTTTGCGGTCACTTACAAAATATAATACATCTCCATCAGGTGAGATTGCAGGATGAGCTACTATTAAACTATCTTCTCCAATCTGAACCGCTGCAGGTTCTCCCCATCTGCCACCACTTCTGACGCTGGTAACTATTTCAGCTCCCATTGGTTTTGTTTTATCGTACTTACATCTGGTATAATAAAGCTGCTTTCCGTCAGCACTTACATTTGGAGCCCCATTATCAATCTGTGCAGCATTAATGGGCTCTTCAAAAGATTCCGGATCAGACCAGTTTTCTTTAGCATCTATCTTAGAAAAATACAAGGAAGAGAGTCCTTGTCCTGTAATCCTGTTCTTACGGCGTTTTTTCGATGCAGTTCTCATTGATGAGAATATAACATAATCATAACTATCTCCTACAAAAGCCGGTGAAAAATCACTAAACTTGCTATTTAACTTTTTAATTTTATTAACCTGATAGCGTTTTGATTTAGGCTCTTTTAGAATCATCATGCATGAAGCCAGACCTCTTTGAGCCCGTATATCAGCGGGAACATCTTCCAGGTAAGCCTCATATCCCGGCATTGCTTTTTCAAGCTTTCCGGCTTTACGATAACTTTCTGCCATATACAAACGCGCCTGTCTTTCATCATATTTATACCTCACTGCTTTTGAGTAAGCAGAAGCAGCTTTAGTAGGCTTATTAGTAATCCTGTAGCACTCTCCCATGTAATAAGAATATTCCCCTTTTAAATACTTATTTTTTTCGCGGGAATACGCTTTTTTATATAAATCAGCAGCTCTGGTATATTCCCCTATCTCAAAAGACTTACGGGCCAGCGAAACTTTTTTACCTCCTGCACACGACACAAGAAAAACAAACAAAGTCAACAGGAATATATTATTAATGGTATTACTCTTCATATAACTACACAAATAAGATGTAAAAATAACATTTATTACTATGGTACAAAAACGCAATTATCACACGAAAAGTATATGCATAAAAAAAGGAGTACCAATCATGTAACAGATATAGTACTCCGACAAAAAAAATTAACCCAAATGTATAATATGTAAGTTTACGCTATTTTTTAAAACAAAGCAACTAAACTTATTCTCTTTTAACATCAAGCATCAACCGATCAGCAGTACATCCATCCGCCTTTATATCAATACAAAACATTTCTTTTTTACCATTTAATTTTTTAATCATCACATGATTTGAATAAACATGAACACGACCACCATTTTTGTTTTTTAATTCTAACTTTCCGGGCGGAATGGGTTCGTTATTTTCATGCCAGTTTTTTATTCCCAAAATAACATTTTCTTTCATCTGCTCCGGAATAATTAAATCTTCAAGTTTGCGCCCTAAAGCTTCCTTTTCACTATAACCATACAACAACTCACTAGCTCTGTTCCAATAAATTACATTGCGTTCTTTATCATAACCTTGCACTGCCACATTCTCAATATCATTTAAAATAGTGCGAAAGCGGTTTTCACTCTCTTTAATACTCTTATCATCTTCTAAACTCTGAGTTATATCGGTAACAAAAACAACCTTTTTACCCCCGTCTAATTTAACAGCTTTAACTTTCCAGAAACGATTTTTTTTAAACCTGGTTATATAAGGAATATCAACATAAGCCTTACCTTCTGCATCTACCTTTTTCAATAAATCCAGACCCATCTTCCTGGCGAAATCAGGAATAAAATCATCAAAGGCCAGCTGCTCTAATTCTTCTTTTTTACAATTTAGCAATCGACTCATCTCCAGATTCACCTCATAAACTTTATTATCTGCATGAAGAACAATAATACCATAAGGTGCATTATCCAGATATTTTATAAACTGGTGATTCATATACGACAGCTCCTCATTTGTTTTTATAAGTTGTTCGCGTTTTTGTACTAATTCATGATTTAAAATTTCCTGTTCATTGGATTTACGCTTTTCATCCATTAGATATTTTAACCGGATAAATCCTATTAGAAAAACAAAAGCCAGTACGACCAACCTATGATACAATTTGACACCCGACACCTGAGTAAATGCAACTTCAATAAAATTCTTATTATCATCAAAAAAAAGATAAACTACAAGTGAGTCTATCATCCATGCCAGAACAGCATATAAAAATATTGTGGAAATATATTTTAAATTAACAAATGCTTTACCTTTCATAATTCAAGAATTAGGTTTAATAAATAAATTCTGTGCAAAACCTGAAAGACAACAGTTTCATATGTTTAAACTTGCTTTTAATTGCCATATGGAACTCGCCGGAAAAACAATTATACGGGCGTGCCAGAACTTCATATCTCAGCTCGATTTGTATGAATCGTTTATTCAATTTACAAAAAATAATTTTACCAGTAAATTTTTTTTACATAAAACAGTAAAGGTTGATTATTAAAGCAATAACAAATAGTGGTTAATAAAAAAAGGCAACCTGTATAAGTTGCCTTTTTTTTTCAAAAACCTCTTCTAATAATAATAAAACCTGGCGATCGCACTACTTATCTTCCACTTCAGGTTTTTTTATTACGTTTACAATACCCAACTAATCATACTTAAAATCTTTATGTTTAAAATTTATTTTTTTGACGAATACACCCCATGTTACGGCAAACACCTATAAATGTTTGACCAAAATCAATGATACCACAAATAACAACCACATATACTACTGCATAACAATACATTACAACACTTGTTAACAAATCATAAAATACCATTCTAATATTATGTTTAAATATTCAATCTAAATCAACTGAAAATAATCATCCGCCAGATTGAGTTTAATTTGTTCATTCATTGATAAAGATATCCTTAAATTATTTAGGCATACAATTGTAGAATTAGATATATTTGCGATCAAATTAGGAAGCTTAATGTTTATATAAACATTAACATAACACGCACAATAACACATAAACACATCTCAATAACAATTTAATATACTATGAAGTATAAATTTACTATAATAGTTCCTGTATACAACGAAGAAGAAAACCTGTTAAGAGTTGAAGACGAACTCTCTAAATACCTGAAAACAGCTCTGGTACCTACAAAAATTTTATTAGTTAATGATGGCTCTACTGATAAAAGCCAAGCATTAATTGATGAAATATGTAACAGGCAAGAGGATTTTCAGAGCATTAGCTTTACGAATAACAACGGACTAAGTGCTGCGATAAAAGCCGGATTTGATTATTCGGATACAGAACTTACCGGCTACATTGATTCTGACCTGCAAACTACACCTGAAGATTTTAATCTTTTATTACAATATACTAATGATTATGAACTGGTAACAGGTATCAGAGCAACAAGAAATGATGGTTTTATTAAAAGGTTTTCATCAAAATTTGCCAATTTATTCAGGAAAGCATTTACCCATGACGGAGTTGTTGATACAGGATGTCCATTGAAGATTATCAGAACAGAGAACGCAAAAAAAATACCAATGTTTAAAGGCTTGCATCGTTTTTTACCGGCTATGATATTATTGCAAAACGGTAAAATTAAACAAGTTCCGGTACAACATTTTCCCAGAATAGCAGGAGAAGCAAAATTTGGCTTATCTAATAGGTTAATTGGTCCTTTATTAGACTGTTTCGCCTATTTATGGATGAAGAAAAAATATATTAACTACGAAATTCAGAGTAAGCAGTAATGAATAATGCAATTGTTTTAAGTATTGGTTTTACGGCTCAGATATTATTCTCTCTAAGGCTGATTATTCAGTGGATTACTTCTGAGAAAAAGAAAGCAGTCACCACGCCTTCTGTTTTTTGGTTTTTTAGCTTATTTGGGTCTATACTTCTATTTATTTACGGTGATTTACGTAAAGACTTTGCTATTATGCTGGGACAAGGATTAAATTACTTTATTTATATTCGTAACCTGCAATTACAAAACAAATGGAAAAAATTCCCTGCTGTTGTTCGTATAATCTTATACCTGTTTCCGCTGCTCATCACCGCATATTTTTTTAACAACAACGAGTTTGACATTCAACAACTATTTAAAAATGAAAATATTCCGTTCTGGCTTTTATCATTAGGTATTATTTCACAAATCACATTTAATTTCCGTTTTATAATACAGTGGATCTATTCTGAAAAAAGAAAAGAATCTCATCTTCCAATCGTATTTTGGTTCTTAAGTTTTATAGGAGCATTACTGATTATTATTTATGCGATTTTCAGAAAAGATATTGTTTTGTTTACCGGCCAAATGTTTGGATTTATTATTTATACCCGTAATATTATTATTTACTATAAACAAAAGTAAATGTTTAAAACAGCCAATAAATACCCATATACAACAATAGCAATAGTATCAATATTTGCATTATTACCACTTGCTTTGTATTTGGATGTAACTATAATGGAAGCCCGCAATTTTATTACCGCCAGGGAAATGTTTACCGACGGCAACTGGTTTTTAACAACGATGAATGGAATTGCCCGCTACCAAAAACCACCTTTACCCACCTGGCTGACTGCAATATCGGGTTTAATATTTGGCAAAACCTGTAATTTTGCTTTGCGAATACCCTTATTGTTAATGGTATTATTACTAGGCATATATACTTTTAAACTATCTGAACTTTTAGTAAATAACCGTAAAATTAATTTACTTACGTCATTGGTTAGTGTCTCTTCGTTATATATATTAGTCATTACCATTGAAGGAACCTGGGATATTTACACGCATGGTTTTATGTTAATGGGTATTTATTATCTGATAAAAACCTCTAAAAACCATTCAAACAAAACATTAAACGCCTTATTTTCAGGATTTTTAATTGGTTTATCATTCTTAAGCAAAGGACCGGTATCGCTATACACCTTATTTTTACCCTTTATTGCATCGTACTTTATTGTTTATGGTTTTAAATCCATCACAGTAAAGAGGCCTCACCTGTTTTTAATAATAACACTTGCAATTATTACAGGTATATTTTGGTTTATTGCTGTACGGCTATTAGATCCTGATACATTTTCGGCGATTACTAAAAAAGAAACTTCAAACTGGAGCAGCTACAACGTAAAGCCCTTTTATTATTATTGGGACTTCTTTGTTCAAAATGGAATTTGGACAATACCCGGTTTATTTAGTCTGATATACTTTTTTACAAACAAAAACTTCAGGGATAACAAAGAATACAAGCTCAGTTTTTTTTGGACTGTTTTATCTGTTATTTTACTATCAATAGTTCCTGAAAAGAAAACCAGGTATGTTGTTCCGGCATTAATCCCGCTTTCATTTACAATTGGTTATTATCTAAATTACATAGCTGATAATTATAAACAATTGAAACACAAATGGGAAAAACTACCGCTTATCACCCACTTTATTATTATATCTGTTATTTCGATAATTGCACCTGTATTGGCTGAAATATATTTTATTAACGAGTTTAATCTTCCACTTTACAACATTTCATTTATTGTTTTATCGTGTTTACTTATTTCTGTAGGAATATATACCTTAATAAATCTTAGAAAAAAACAAGTTAACAATGCCATCATGGGAAGTATCCTGCAGTTTATAATTCTGGCAAACTTACTTTTACCACTCTCTAAAAAAGTAGAAAGTCCGAATTACAAACCTATCGATCACTTAAAAGAATTGGCATCAGCAAAGAACCTTAATGTATACGGATACGGATACATTGCCCCGGAAATTATATGGCAATTCGGAGATAAAATCAAGAGCATTGCTTCAGAAGATAATGCTATCGATATACCAACGGATAATACTTTTTGGTTACTCTCTCAAAACCTTCCGGAAAAAGAACTTTCTGATAAAAACTATAAAATCACTTTAATAGATGAGTTCAACCTAAATAATTCTGTTGGCAAATTCAGCTCCTCACGAAAAAGATTAAAGTGTAACCTTTATGAGGTTTCATTAAACACTCAAATGCAGTAATTTTTTCAATCATATACAATGAGGAGTCTTGAATTGTCTCCTCATTATCACTAACTCCTTTAATATTATTTCTGATTTTAAAAGAATAGCGTTAAATTTATTCGAGCTTATTCTTAAAATCAAAAATAAATGTCTGACTACGACATTATTAAAGAAACACTAAATGGTAATAAAGACCAATATCGGTTTCTGGTTGCAAAATACCAGGATCAGATATTTCGTACCTGCATGGGATATGTTCATTGCGAAGAAGATGCCAATGACCTGACTCAGGAAACCTTTATTCATGCTTATCAAAAACTAAATCAATTTCAATTTAAGGCAGCTTTTTCAACCTGGATTTATCGTATAGCCATCAATACAAGCTTAAATTACCTGAGAAAAAAGAAAGGTAACTTTATTGACAGAATTGAGAATGCACTGGATTTATTGACATCAAAACATCAGGTTCTGATTTCTGATTATTCTAACCCGGAAGATATATTCATAACAAACGAACATACTGAGATGATTTCAAAAGCCATTGACAGCTTATCGGATAAGCAAAAAACAGCTTTTATTTTAAGTAAGTACGAAGAACTCCCTCAAAAAGAAATTGCAGTCATCATGCAAATTACCGAAGGGGCTGTTGAATCTTTATTACAAAGAGCAAAGAATAACCTTCAGAAAAAAATATCACATTTATTAAAAAAAAATTAAATCTGCCCGTAGGAAATGTTTGTTTGCTGTGTCTAACCAATAAAATCAAATAATTATGAATTGTTCATCATGTCAAAAACAACTCGCATCCTATATCAACGGAAATTTATCCGGAGATATTCAACAGAGCCTCAAAACTCATCTTGAGAACTGTGTGGAATGCCATGAAGTTTACACCGCAATGGTTATTTCAGACAAGGTTATTAACTTGGAAAAAGAACTCAAAGTGAATCCTTTTATTTCGACCAGAATCATGGAACACATTAATCAACCAAAAGATATTAATGTGAACAGAAAATTTGGATGGTCAGGAGTTTTACAACCGATGTTATTAACAGCCTCGGTAGCTTTAGCTTTGTATATTGGTATATCAGCCGGCAATTTGTACCAAAATACAACAGCTCAAAATACCATCCCTGAAGAATTGATGCTAATGGATGATGCCTCAATGGAATCTTTAAACTTGATAATTACAGAATGATATTATGACAATGAAGTGTATTGATATAAAAGCAATTATGTTTTGATCTTTATACTTAAGTCTTTATACTTTAAAAAAATGAATAAAAACACATCAAGAATATTGATTTACACAGTAATCTTCCTGGCAGTTCTTAATATGGCAACTTTTATTACCATAGGTATACATATATATCAATCGAAAAAAGAGTTATCCGGGGCTTCAGATGAAGCTATTAAGACTACCCAGAATTTTAACGGCAGATACTTCAGGGATCAATTACAACTAAGTCCGGATCAAATGAGCCGGTTCAGACCAATTAATGAAAAGTTTCGTTCTAACGCCAAAAGAATAAATAGTGAGCTCAATATTCTGAGGATAGAAATGTTAGAAAAAATGACTAAAACATCGGAAGAAACTTCAGAATTAATTGCAATTGCTGACTCAATCGGGTCATTACATAGCGAGTTAAAAAAGTTCACTTATCAGTATTATTTAAACATCAAAGCAATTTGTTCTGCAGAACAAACGGATGAACTAAATACCATTTTCAAAAGCTTTTTTAACGGTAATGAATACCACGAAGGTCAAAGAAAACAAAGACATGGATACGGAAAAAACAGACATGACAGTTATTAATTCATAAAGTGATAAGTGTAAGGTTTATTATGCGAATCCAGAGCTAAAAAAAGAAAAACACAGAGGTAAATCTTTTCGGATTTAATGAATAACATAAAAAAACTAATAACTCTGTGGCTCAGTGCCTCCGTGTTCATTCTTAACTCTTGATTGATATGTATCAATTAAAGTTGATATGTAGTTTATATTCCAAAACTCTTAAAACATATTTGATTTAGATTTCATTGCTTATGAAACGAACCTGAAAAGTTATCTCTTAAAAAAGAATGTACAATCAGGCCAGTTCCATGTGATATTAACAATAAAAAATTTTACACATGAAGACAAGAATTTTATTCATCGGATTAGCTTTAACAGCATTTATCGTTGCAGGAAACGCACAATCAACTACAGATAATACTTCTGCTAAAAAAGCGAAAACATCGTTTGTTGACAACAACAAAGATGGGGTATGTGACAACTACGTTGTCCAAGCCACAAACGGACAGGGGAAAGCATACAGAAATGGAAATGGTCAATGCCTGAGAAATGGAAATGGAAACAGATACGGTGTTAAACGAGGAAATCGCAGAGGTAAAGGGCAAGGAATCAGAAACGGCAAGGGTAATGGTCAAGGTCAATTCATAGATGCCAACAAAAATGGAATTTGCGACAATAAGGAATGAGATAAGGGTAACAAGGTGAAGGGTTGAAAAGAGAAGGGTGCTGGATGATGGAAAAAATATTATCCTCTTAAGACTTCAGGTTTCGCACTTCCGGTTTCCCAAAATTACACCTTAGACTTGTTTCTTAGACTAAATGACTTATCGATAATTCGCTGTCTCCTAAGCATTCTGAACAGATACTTTTGAGACAGCTATTTCTGTCATTTTCATAAAAAATTCGTAAATTCTGAATTATAAAACAATGCCAGTGAGAACCTTCTTACACTGTAGGATAATCAAATTTATTTGAGAGTTCCATCTGACCATTAAAAATAAATTTAACAGATGAAAATATCCAATCATATCACCGTTAGTAAATCTGGATTTGTTTTTGACTCAAAAACCGGAGAATCTTTTTCTTTGAATAATACCGGACGCGAAATTCTTGAGTTACTTATTGAAGGCAGATCAGAAGATGAAATAAAAGAATACATCCTATACAAATACGATGTTCAGGAAACTACATTCTTAAGACATTTTGATGACTATATGCAAATGCTCATGCATTTTAATATGACTGATAAAGAATAGTGCCATGCCTGAAAAATTAAAAATAAGCATTGCGGTTACCGGGTTAAACAATACGGATAACCCAGGGCCAGGCATTCCTGTAATCAGGGGAATTAAAGAATCGGAGCTGATTGATGCCCGGATTATCGGTTTGGCATACGAAAACCTCGAACCCGGTATCTATTTAAAAGATTTGGTTGACACAACCTATATGATCCCCTATCCTTCGGTAGGGAAGGAAGCATATATGGAGAGGATTCTTGAAATACACAAAGATGATCCTATTGATATGATTATTCCAAATTTAGATGCTGAGCTTTTTACTTTCATCAAGCTTGAACATATTTTAAAAGCCAACAATATCAAGACTTTCTTACCTACAGAAAAACAACTGGAAGAAAGAAACAAAGGTAACCTGGAAGCTTATGGCAAAAAGTACAATATCAAAGTACCTAAAGGTCTTTCCATAACTTCGTACAACGATATTCACAAGTTAAAAGATGATTTTGAATATCCTATATTGGTTAAAGGAAAATTCTATGACGCTTACGTGGCATACAACGAAGAACAGGTAACCAATGCTTTTAACAAACTCAGTGCTAAATGGGGATTACCCATCATTATTCAGGAATTTGTAAAAGGCACCGAGGTTAACGTGGTTGCTTTGGGTGATGGTACGGGAAATACCATTGCTGCCGTACCTATGCGTAAACAATATATTACCGACAAAGGAAAAGCCTGGGGTGGTGTTACTTTAAATGATGATGAGTTGCTTAGTATTACTCAAAATTTAATCAGAAACACCAGGTGGCGCGGTGGTATGGAAATGGAAATGATAAGAACATCTGGTAATGATTATTATTTAATTGAGATTAATCCCCGCATACCCGCCTGGGTTTATCTGGCTGTAGGGGCAGGACAAAACATACCTGAAGCATTGGTTCGCTTAACCATGGGAGAAGAGGTGAATCCAATGACTGCATATGAAGTAGGTAAATTATTTATTCGGTATTCATGGGATTTGATTGGCGATATGTCAGATCTTGAAAAGATATCAATTCACGGAAAATTCTAAAACAAGGAAGCCATGCAAAAAGCACCATACGAAAAACCTGTTATCAACAGAATCAGCGCAGGTGTTCCGGATAAATTCGGAATGAAATCAACCATACAACCTATTACCGAAATTGACGATGTAGCAGTTAAAGATCTGATCGGCCAATATGGTTCTCCACTTTATGTTTTGTCAGAGAATACAATTCGCAATACTTATAAAAAAGCGGTTGCAGCTTTTGAAACACGCTATACAAAGATACAGTTTGCATGGTCGTACAAAACCAATTATAACAATGCCGTTTGTAAAATATACCATCAGGAAGGGTCCTGGGCCGAAGTGGTTTCAGGCTTTGAATACGAAAAAGCCATTGCCAACGGTGTTCCCGGTAACAAAATAATCTTTAACGGACCGGATAAATCCAGGGAAGACCTGACCAAAGCCATTGAAAACAATTCGCTGATACATATCGATCATCTGGACGAGTTTTATGAGATTGCTTCTGTCACCAAAGATCTTCATTTAACAGCTAAGGTGGCTATCAGGGTTAATATGGATACAGGAATTTATCCACAATGGTATCGTTTTGGTTTTAACTACGAAAATGGTGAAGCCTGGAACGTGCTCAACAAAATTATGCAAACACCAGGTTTTGAACTCATCGGTTTACATACGCATATCGGTACCTATATTATGTCGCCACAGGCCTATGGAATTGCAACCACTAAGCTGGCTCAACTTGCGGTAAGAATATCTCACAAATACAATCAACATATTCAGTATATCGATTTAGGAGGTGGTTTTGCGTCTAAAAACACTTTAAAAGGAGCATATCTTCCAGGTTCTGACACCTGTCCTACTTTTGATGATTATGCCGAATTTATCACAGAAGCCTTGCATCAATCGGATATTCCTTACGATCATATGCCCACTTTGTTTTTAGAGACAGGAAGGGCTTTAATTGATGATGCCGGTTACTTGCTAGGATCGGTATTAGCTAACAAACGATTACCCGATGGACGAAAATCGTTAATCATTGACATAGGTATTAATCTGTTATTTACCTCATTTTGGTACGAACACAATATTGTTCCGGCTTCATACACGCAACCCGATTTAGAGAACACCACTATATACGGCCCCTTATGTATGAATATTGATGTAATCCGCGAAGCCATCAATTTTCCGGTGATGGACAAAGGTGAGCATGTGGTAATTAAAAGGATTGGTGCCTATAACATGACTCAGTGGCTTCAGTTTATCAACTACCGTCCACGAATTGTTCTTATTGATACCAAAGGAAATACTCACATAATTCGCGAACAGGAAACTCATAACACCATGAACCAAATGGATCGTTTACCGGAGCATTTGAGGTAAAAAGGAACAGGGAGAAAGGAGAAGGTAAATGCGATAGAGCGCAGAGAGTAGAGCATAGTGCTTTGTTTCGGTTAAAATGATGTAAACAGGTTAAATATAAGACATTAATCTATATAAACCCCAGCGGGGTTACATATTTATAGAAGATTGATCTGGATAAAAAAACTATAAATATGTGATGCCGCTGGCATCAGTTTAACAACATACAATAGACACCCAACATCAGCAGATGAACCTCAAAGTAATATATAAATAAAGGAACAAGATAAGGGCTAAAAAAAGAATACTGTTCGTGTTTTAAGGAGAAAGTTTAAATAATTACCGACAAATGTCGACTGAAAACTAAATACCAGGAACATTAAATCTCATGTAATCAATAATATCAAATAAACAAGAAGCTTCATAACAATGAAGAACATTTTAAAAAATAAGGAAACAATAGATCAGGTAAAATTCTTTACCGATAGCTTGCTAAATAGTTATTCGCAAATATTCTTTTCAACTCATAAATTATTTGCAGTATTAATTTTAGCTGTAACTTTTATTGATTTTTACACCGGTTTAGTTGGATTTATTGCAGTATTAACAACTACAGCTACTGCTTTTGCCTTAAATCTTAACAAATCAAATATTGCTGAAGGATTATTTGGTTTTAACGGATTATTAGTAGGATTAGGTTTGGGAATGTACTACGCCTTAAACTGGCATTTGGTATTAATTGTAATTCTGGCTGGAATATTTTCTTTGTTTATTTCGGTTTCAATGCAAGGGGTGATTGGAAAATATCAACTCCCCTATTTAAGTATTCCTTTTTTAATTGGTATATGGACTTTTACTTTGGCCACAAAACACTTTGAAGCCCTGGGCATTAGTGAGCGTGGAATTTACACCATGAACGAGCTATATGTTGTTGGAGGTCACGAACTGGTTAAAATATACGAGTATTTTAATGCAGCATCTCTCCCTCCCGTATTAAAATCTTACTTTGTTTCGTTAAGTGCCATCCTGTTCCAGTACAATGTATTAGCCGGAATGATACTTTCCTTTGGTCTGGTTCTTTTCAGCAGGATAGCATTTTCATTGTCACTGATAGGATTTGCTATTGCATACATTTTTTACAATCTGATTGATGCCAACATTACTTTAATAGAATACAGTTACATTGGGTTTAACTACATTCTTACAGCCATTGCCATTGGAGGATTCTTTCTTATTCCTTCTGGCCGATCGTATTTTAGTGTAGTTGTTCTGGTTCCTTTAGTGGCTGTTATTTCCATTAGTTTAAGCACTATATTTTTGCATTTCCACCTGGCTATTTACTCATTGCCATTTAATGCCATGGTATTACTGTTTTTGTATGTGCTTAAATACCGAATGGAATACTCTCCAAAGCTAACTGAGGTGTATTATCAGTTTAATTCGCCAGAAAAAAACCTTTATACTTTTGTGAACTACGAGCAGCGCTTTCAGTTTAAAAATTACAAAACCATACAACTACCATTTATTGGAATCTGGAATGTTTCGCAAGGTTATGATGGTGAATATACCCATCAAAATCACTGGCGGCATGCCTGGGATTTTGTCATTAATGATTCCGATGGAAAACAATTTAAAAACGATGGCTACGCAGTTGAAGATTATTATTGCTATAACAAGCCGGTTGTGGCTTGTGGCGAAGGAATTGTAGAAGAGATAGTCAATAATATTGATGACAACCTTATTGGCGATGTAAATCTGGAACACAATTGGGGTAATACGATTATCATCAAGCACGATGATGATGTATATTCAAAGGTGAGCCACCTGAAAAAAGGAACCATTACGGTTACTAAAGGTGATGCCGTAAAAGCAGGACAAATGATTGCCAAATGTGGAAACTCAGGCCGTTCCCCTTATCCTCACCTTCACTTTCAAATCCAGGAACATCCTTATATCGGGGCAGCAACCATAAATTATCCTATCAATAACTATTTAAAGTACGAGGGAAATAAAAGTTCGATTCACTCGCTTCAAATTCCTGTTAAAGATGACCGAATTTCTAATTCAGAAACCAATACATTGATGAGTCAGGCCTATCATTTTGTTCCCGGACAAATCATCAATTTTGATGTATCAGGAGATGATAGAACAGACAAAAAAGTAGAATGGGAAGTCAAAATTAATTCGGTAAATCAGACTTATCTGCACTGTACTAAAACCGGTTCAAAAGCCTTTTTTGATACCAATGGAAACCAGTTTTATTTTACTCAATACGAAGGTTCAAAAGAAAACCTGCTATACTTTTTCTATTTAGGAAACTTCAAAATACAAAAAAGTTTTTACCAGGATCATATATTGCACGACAACATACCACTGCATATCAGTTTCCCAATAAAACACTTGTGGTGGCACGATTTTATGGCACCATTTATTCAAATTGCGCACTCAAAATATACAATTCATTACCAAAAGAGTAACGATCTGTTTAATCCGACTCAAATAGAATTGCATTCTGAAATGGAGAATTCAATTTTTAATAAGCGTATTGAAAAAATCACTTTCAATATCAACATTCAAAATAAAGGTTTAGAAGAGTTTTCAATTCATACCAATAAAAAAAACATCACTCTTCACAGAGTTTATAATTATGTCTGATATGGGAAAAGGAACAAGGAGAAGGGAGAAGGGAAAAGAGCGCAGAGCAAAGGGCGCAGAGCGCAGAGCATAGAGCATAGTGCATAGAGCATAGAGCATAGTGCGTAGTGCGTAGCCCATTCGCTGCCGCTCAATTTCATCGTGTAGTTCTAAAAAATAGATTAACCTTAGATTCATATCAATATGAAACGAACATGTAAATTGATTATCCAAATTCTCACACAAGAGGATGAAATACGAAGTATTCATGATCACCTTTGAATGTAAAATAAGTGAATAATAAATTTATTTGTGAGTTCCATGTGGCCATTAAAAGAAAAAATAAACACATGAAAACTAAAAAAATAACATATAAAATCATTGTATTACTTCTAATTATTGGAGCATCGCTAACAAATGCCCAAACCAAAGAAGAATTTGCAAAAGCCGACTCGCTAACATATGCAACATACCTTAGCGGAGACTGGAACAAGCTGATTAAGGAATGTAAAGAGACCATCAATAATAACATTGATTTTTACTATCTACGAATGCGTATGGCGTGGGCACATTTTCAAAAACAACAATACCGTTTTGCCATTCAACATTACCTAAAAGCTTTAGATTTTGTACCTAATGATCAGTATGCTTTGATGTATTTAATGTATGCTTATGAATATTCAGGACGTTCATACGATGCACAAGCTACATCAGCAAAACTAGATTCGTTAAACAATACTGTATTATACACTAAATATAAAAACGAATTAGTTGGAGCCGGATTATTCTTCACATACAATTCAGGTAATCCCGACAATACAAAAATCAATATGGATCCTCATCTTGATACAGATGGCCTGCTAAAAACAATGAATAACTATATCATAACGTCGGCTTATTTTGGACACAGAATCGCGAGAAATATCATTCTTCATCATAATCTATCATTCTTAAAAAAGAACGAACATAGTTTTATTACTTATGATGGAAGTTTATACGAGCAGGATAAGCAAGATTTGTATCAATGGAATTACAATGCGCAGCTATTGATCAGAATTGCCAATGGATTCAATATGATTCCTGTGTTTAACCATGTGTATTTTAAAATACCGTCGAGTACTTCCGGGTATGATGATTATACAGAATCTTCAAATATTTATGGAGGAATCATTACCAAAGACTTTAGTTTTTTTAAGCTTGGCATTTCATATACAACAGGTAAAATGAATATGGCAGACCAAAATCAATTCGGAACTCACTTTGCATTATTTCCTAACGGAAACCTAAACTTATATTACGGTTTCGATGGATATATTCAGAACCAGGAAGTCCAGGGAGTTTCTTTATCCAACTATATTCACAGACACCTCATCGGCTTTAAAGTCAGCAATTACTGGTGGATGGAAGCCTCAGTCACATTTCCTAAATTTCATAATTTCTATGATACTTCAACCGGTGGTTTATGGAATGGTCTGGAAGGAACCAAAGATCTTTATAATCTGACTCAGATATTTTTGATTAAAAATTCGCATATTCAACTGATTTTGAATGCCGGAATATTTAATTCGGAATCGGTTTTTGTACCTACGGACGATATCACAAACCGACAAAATCAACAATCTTATTTAAACTTTAACGTTACGGGAGGTATAGTATGGAAACTTTAAAAATAATTAGCCTGTTTTTTGACATTTTCTTATCAAAATCAAGATATATTATCATTATATTTTTAATATCAATTACAATATCAACAAATGCTCAGGATGCGCACTACAAAGCACTATCCGAAGCCTTTAGTGTAAGTTACACAAAGGAAGCTGCCAAAGATTTCCCGGGAGCTATTGAAGCTTTAAATAAAGTGTATGAAGAGGATTCGTACGAAATTAATTTACGAATGGGATGGCTGAATTATTTAAATGGTTTGCATATAGAAGCGATAAAATTTTACAAACAAGCCATTAAATTAAAACCCTTTGCCATTGAACCAAAGTTTGGTATTTGTTATCCTTTAAACGCATCCAATAATGTAACAGAGTTAATAAATTACTACGACCAAATTCTAGAAATTGCACCCAACAACACCTATGCTCTTTATCAACTAGGATTAGTCTATTTCAATCTGAAACAATTTGAAAAAGCAGAAAAACTTTTTGGTAAAGTAGTCGATTTATTTCCTTTTGATTATGATGGATTAATCATGCTGGCTCACACAAGTTTTCACCTGAAAAAGGTACGCGAAGCCAAAGTTTTATACCACAAAGTCCTTCTATATAACCCGGAAGATAAAGCTGCGATGGAAAGTTTGAAATTGCTTGATTAGTATGGAAAAGGGAGAAAGGAACATGGAAAAGGGAACAAAGTGATTGATTAATGAAATAAATTAAGACAGGATTTTCAGGATTTTTTGTTTCATTCAGAAACATCTCTTCTTGAGACTGGGAGTTGTGGCATAATTTCTCCTCCTTGCAAAGGAGGAGAAATGTTTCCGTTGGTTGATATATATTATAATTGACAACAACTCCTATGCTGGTTCAAGTTTGTAACTTGGACCTTTATTTAAAACCTTTCTACTACTGCATAATTCATCTTATTTTATAAATAATACATTAATCTTCAATTACTATTTTATTAATAAAATAAATACTTTTGTCTATTATCTAATATCTCTTATCTAATATCTAAATCATGCTAATAGCCTGTGCTCATACACTTTCAGAACCATTAAACTTTAAAAAAAACATTACAAATATTGAAAAGTATCTGAACGTTTTCGAACAAAAGAAGGTAAGCTATGCCTTATTTCCTGAGATGAGTATTTCAGGATATTTTAATACTGAGAAAGAGTGCAATGAATACCAAAAACATTATAAAGATTTATTGGGAAATATTATAACCTTATCAAAAAAACACACTCTTCATTTTGCTGTCGGAATGCCAGTTTTCCATAATAACAAATGGCATATCGCTCAGGTCATTTTTAATAAGGGTAAGATTGTTGGACAACACTTTAAAACACATTTATCAGAAAATGAAAAACGAATATTCTCTGAAGGCAATGAAATCAACACTTTTGACATCGGAGAGTATAAAACCGGCTTTCAGGTTTGCCTGGAGAGTCATTTCCCGGAATTAAGCAGTATTCTTCAACAAAAGAAAGCTCAAATAATATCTGTTCCTTTTGCCTCGCCCCGTGAAACACCTGAAGAAAAGCTAAAACGTATCGGATCAATGCTGCAAACAAGGGCTTATGACAACTGTTGCTTTATTATAGCCTGTAATATATGCGGCACATCAAAAAATGGAAAGCTTTATGCCGGTTTTTCTGTAATTATTTCACCCAGAGGAAAAATAATCTCTTCTAAAAAAGGATATCAGCAAGGCTATTGTATTGCGGATATTGATTTAAATGAATTAACTCAGATAAAAAACAGTAAAATGGGTTATTTCCCTGGTTTTAAAAGAACAGATTGGATTAAATCGCTATATTAACAGGTAAAGAATTTCAATATAATTTTTATTTTCATCAATAAAATAACTAAAATTGTCAAATCTTCGAAGTTATTAAAACTCGAATGATTAGTTTTGACTACTACTTTGCTATAAATAAGATAAATTCAGCAATAAAGTTCTATTTGAACAGAGCTAAATTGGGAATTGTTTCATCTGTTTAAATTTAATATCAACGACCAGATGGAACTCCCAAATAAATTTAATCATCCTCTTATTTGAGAATTTGGATAATTAAATTTACCTGATCGTTTCATCTTATTTGTATTTCAGAAATTACGATCTGATATCATTATATGTAATAATATTGTTCTGTGAATGACAATAAAAATATAATGTAGAAACCGTTTGTGCTACATATAAATTATTCTGAAGAATCAGGTGATTATTTACTACGTGATTTAAAGAATAACAAAAGTGATAAAAACACTATTGTATAATTTATATAAAACACAAACTTGAATTATCATGGCAATAATTGATTTTGTCCAATGGTCACCACAAGGAGATCAAACCATTTATGCCTACCGGTTTCCGGCAACAAACCTAAGTACCATTACACAGCTTGTTGTTCAGGAATCTCAGGAAGCAGTTCTGTTTTCTAAAGGTCAAATTGCCGGAAAATTTGGACCAGGAAAACACACTTTAAATACAGAAAACCTACCTATTCTTAAAAATTTGTTTGGCATTCCCTTTGGTGGTAAAAATCCATTCACTGCAGAAGTTTGGTTTGTTAACAAAGTACAGCCATACAATATAGATTGGGCTGTTGATAAAATGGCTATTCATGATGCCGATTATAATACACAACTGCCTTTAACTGCAAACGGGAAATATGGCTTAAAAATAACGGATGCTGAAAAGTTTTTGATAAAAATTGTAGGCACGAAAAACGAGTTTACTCAATATGATTTAACAGATCAGTTCTCAGGAGAATTCACAACAAAGACAAAATCAACTATTGTGCAGTATATGTTAAAGCACAAGATTGGGTATAAACAAATTTCTGCCTACCTGGATAATATTTCTGAGTATTTAAAGAACGCAATGCTCCCTTTTTGGAACAACATTGGCTTTGAACTCACTAAATTCTACATCAACAATATTGACATTGACAACTCTACATCAGAGGGCAAAAGGGTTTTGGAAGCTATTTCGCAACAAAGTACAATGTCTATTACCGGGCATACATGGCAACAAGAACAGATGTTTGGAATCGCAAATAATGCTATTGACGGATTAGGAGAAAGCAACGGGGGATTACTGGGAGGTTTAATGGCCATTAATATGATGGGTGGAATGGGAGGTGGAGTTGGCAATAATATGATGAACCCAAATTTTAATCAACCTAAATTTAATGGTTCCTCTCAAAACAATCTAAGTGAACCACATCAACAAAACCAACAAGTAAGAGAAGTATACTGTTCTAACTGTTCAAAAAAATTCCCTAGCACACATCGGTTTTGTCCATTCTGCGGAGATCCCTATAACCCTTGTCCCAAATGCGGAACAGACAATGATGAAACAGCAAAACGGTGCATAAGCTGTGGCACTCAATTAACAGGAGATTCAGGCTCATGCCCCCATTGCAACTCTCCAATTTCAGGTAATAGCACATTCTGCGGTAATTGCGGAAAACAAGTTGTTTCTGGTGATAATTGCAGTCGCTGTGGAATAGCTTTTCCTCCTAATGTAAAATTTTGTCCCCAGTGTGGTAATAAACGATAATTAAGCTCAAACATGAATTACAAAAACATACTATCTTGGTTTACACTCATAGCAGGTGCAGCCATTATTATAACAGCCTTTATTCTTTTTCAGGGAAATATTCCAAATAATATTTTAACACTAAATATTTCTATCTCATTATTTGCTTACATATTGTATTTCATAGACATATTAATACCGTGGATCAGTAAAAAGGACTCATCTCATAAAATCATTGGTTCTCTTGGCATCAGGTGGTTTTTTACACTTTTATATACTCTGTCAGCCATAACAGCTATGATTATTTGCAATTATACCTATTCTCTTTCTTTTAATTTCCAGATAATAGTACATAGTTCATTGATATTTATACTTCTTCTTGGATTTACAGGAATGTTACATTCTTCTGAACAAGTAAACCAGATCTATCAGCATGAAAAGAAATATGCCAACGGTATTAAAGAGATGAAAACATCAATCTTAACCTTACAAAACAGAATGTATACAATAAATGATTTACCCGAATCATTTGTTAATCGCATCAACAGGCTTGAAGAGAATATACGTTTTATTTCTCCATCAAATACACCGGAGTCATACCAACTTGAAAACTTATTTATTGAAACAATAAACAATATCATTATTGCACTTCCAAACTACACCCTTAACCAAGACGCCATTGAGATACACCTCAGAGAAAGCGAACGAATTTATCAAAACAGAAAAAATATTTATTCAAATTAAAATCCAGAACCATGTCAGGTAAAATTTTTCCAGAGTCAAGTAATATATACGAAGATCAAGCTAAAATATTATTTAACTACTATCAGCAAGCTGCAGAAAAGATTGTTCGGGAAGAAGAGAGAATTGAAAAAGAAATTGCCATCATTGAAGAAGAAAAGACTTTAAAAACCAAAGAGCTGTCTAAATCAAAAAATTGGTTATTTATATTCTTCTTATTATTTCCCATCATCATTTATTTGGTTAAAAAAAGTTCCTTAAAAAAAGCCTTAACAGATTTAGATGCGAAGATTAACGAATTTAAAAATCAACATAAAGAAATTTTCAGAGATTTCAAGGTAACCAAATTAGGCGTTGCATATATACCAATTGCTGAACAAATTAAGTATGAAGACAAAAGTTTTATTGTTGATTATACAGGAAGTATTGAAGACTCAGAAATTACATTACAACTTACTCGTCAAAATGATTTGCTAATAGAAACAATTAATGAACTGGAAAGTCTTTCTGATGAAGCACCTATTGTTGAAACTTCTAATGATATTGAACCCATAGAAACTGACAAGTATTCACGTTCAATACAACAAATTAATCAACATGACTATTTTGGAAAACTGGAAAGATCATTACGAACCATTTCATATTGCATGAGCGATATTGATAGTGTCTCAGTTTCTTTACCTTTAGTTGGCGACAATAGTGAGTATCTTCAATCGCTAAATGAATATGCTACAAACGAAGCATACAACGGTAATCCCATTCTTAATATTTTTGACAATGAGAAATACGCAGATAGCATTGCTAAATTCCAGGAATTAAACAAATTAAAAGACTCTTTATCGAACAAAACAACTCAATTTGAAGATGTTTTAAAAGGCTTAATGACTACAATGGCAAATTCAGTACAGGCTATATCCGCATTAAAAATAGCATCTACCGATAAAATTATATTTGAATCAAACAAATTACTATTTCAGATTTTAAAATCGCCATACAATCACTACTCTCCAATGCTCGAATACAACGAAATAGAGCGAATCAGAAATGAAAAATTTGATTATAGTGAATCGATTCAAGGCTATGAACCTTTTCAATTAAAACCAAGCTCACGTGTTAAATATAATCTGCTAACAGGAATGTGGACTGCAGAAGATGGAAGCACAACAAATTTTCCTTTTGGAGTTCATCAGATATACGAAGAAATAGTTGCTCCAGTGGTTCAAAATTTAATGCAGGAAAATAGAATTGAACGTTTAAAAATATACAACCATATTAAGGATCAAAAAATTGAATATCTTAATAAATGGCATCAGGATACAGACAGTTTTTACAGGGCAAACCGTGCTGAGAGCTCTGATATCATTAACCTGATGCAAGAAAGTTTACGTGAGTATGTTGCTGCATATAACACATTGGTTTCTTTACAAAAAACAGAAGACAGTATGGCTTCTTCCGGAGGTTCTTTAGATTCAACAGTTGTAAATATTAGTGACAATACCGCTGAAACACTAATAGCTTTTGAAATGCAATCTAAAGAGTTTCAGAATATTCAAAACAGTTTTGAAGACTATATGGAACGCCTTAAAGAAGATATTGACTTAAAAGCTGAAAAATTTGGACATATTGAGTATTACGATGCTAAGTTACGAGATGGACACTCTAATGAAATAGCTGTAGCAGCAGGTGAAGTCAGAGACCTGGAGGAACGAAGAAAACCATTGGCCTCTGTAAACCCCCTATTTGCCAAAGTATCAGACTTGCCTCCCAGCCCTAATATCGAAAATATTACATTTGAACACATCTCTCTTAATTTACCCAACATTGCAAAAAATGCGCTAAATAATCTTCAGCCCGAAACATTAGATCAGGAAACCCCTGTAGAAGATTCTGATCTTACAGAAAACAATCCGCTTATTGAATTAAAAGATGAGAAAGCAATGATCGAAAAACCAGATTTCTCAAAAGAAGAGCTATTAAAAATGGATGATGAAAGACTTAAGAATCTTTGTAATCAATTAGGAATTCAATATGAAGATGATCATTTCCAGAGAGATGAAATAATCACAGAAATTTTAGATATACAAGATCAAATTAATGATAATAAATAATTAACCTCCTATGGCTTCTTTTGATTTCAACTTAGATACAGCACCAATGGCCCAGGAAATGGGTAAGGTGTCTGGCCATGTAAAAGCCACCACAACAGCAGTGGTAGCAATGCAAAACGCAGTTATCCTGGCCGAAAAACAAGCTGCTGATCATGTATGCTCAAATGTTAATAAAGGGTTCTACAGCCTGATTCGTTCTCAAATTTCTCAAAAAATCGCAAAACTCCAAAGTACCGTCGATTCTCATTTGATGCAATTAAACCAACAAAAAAAACAACTGCTTGCCGTTAAAAGCAGGATGGAGCATGATTATAATATGATCTCCGGTCGCTACTTAAAACTCTTTAATGGTTTAAACTCAAACTTAAAACACAGAGTAACAGAATTAGATAAACCTGTTATTGATTTTGCGACAAAAGATCTGGAAAAAATATCAAACAGAACTAAATACTTAACAGCTACTGTCCCGGTTTCTCAACAAGAATCTCTTTCTGCCAGTCAGAAAATAATAGCATCAAACTTAAAAAATAAGGGATTCAAAGTAATTCATACCATGTCAAATTTTTTAAGTAACATTTATGAACAAAATGAACTGACAAATAGAATTCTGCTTAAAGACATGAATCCTGATGAGAATAAGGTTTTATCTGTTCCTCTGGTTATTTGCGAGTCAAATTACGACAAATTTGATCATAAAAATACAGAAATAACCATTAGTAATATAAACATTACTCCTCAGGCTAAATCTGCAATAAAAAATATAGTAATGACAAATACTGATTTGTATCAATGGAAAAATGAAGAACACCTGGATAAAGAATTGGTTAGTGCTTTCAGTAAACTGGTATCCTCTTCGAACCAACCCGATCGGGTAAAAGAGATGACGAATAAGTTGTTTTCTGCCAATAATTTAAAAACATTAAAAACAACGTTATCATGAGTTATACACGAAGCCGCAGTACAAGCATTACTGTCAGTGGTTCACAATCTCAATCATTCAGCTATCCCGCATCTGAGAATGGAGGTAGTAAGTCTGTCACTGTATATTATCAACAAGAAGTTCCCATTCACATAAATGTACATGTTGATACGAGATCTTTTGATCACAGTGTGCAGGGATGCAACACAAGTCTGGATGTTTTAACAGGTGCAGTTGTTGCTTCTGAATCAGCTCAAATCAGTTCCATAAATCTGAATGCAAATAAGGTTGGGTCAACTATAGTTGAAGGTTTTTATAAAACAATTCGTTCTGAAATTAGTCAGCAAATAACAGAACTTTCACAGAAAGCGGATGCTCATCTTGTACACTTAAATGAACTCTCAAAGTCATGTATTTCCAAGCAAAAGCAAATGGAAAAAGACTACAACAGGCTAACTGGTCACTACCTTAAAATATTTAATGACCTAAATACAGAACTTAGCAATCGCATTTATGAACTTAATCATGCTGCATTTACATTTAAAAAAGAAAGTGACAATAATTCTTTGAGGATATTTGGCAACGATTTAGTAAACATAGCGACCACTTTTGGTAAAGAAAACAGTGATTTACAGGCAAAAATAAGCTCTTCAGCTTTAAAAAACAGAGCTTTAAATACAATTCATCAAGCCAACAACTTTTTATTAAGCTTAAAAAAGCTAGAAACTACAATTGATCAAAGTATGCTTAAAGAGAGTGTTGCGAACCAAAAATACATTCCCGTAAGCTATATTGAGACCAACAATGACAAGCACCAGATTGATAAAAAAGTGTTTTTCCCGGATTTTATACACAGAAATGATTCCAGCCAAATGATTGAAAAAATCAATCAACAAAAGTGGTCTCCCATGAAAAATAAAAATAAGGAACAAATACAAAATATTTTAATAATCAAATTAACAAGACATACTCTTCTTCAGATAAGAAGGAAAACAGAGTAAAAGAAACTATCATGAAAATTTTTGACATGAATTCTATTCAATGTCTTTAAAAAATACAACGATGAAAGAATTAAAAGAAATAAGTTTTAATGAAAACAATATACAATTAAAGGATAATTTAGTTAAAGGGTCTATTTTACCTGAAAAAGCTACAGAATTAAACAGAACAGTAACTATTCAGGGGAATACAGTAATTGAAGGTCCTGTTTTTGCCCATAAACTTGAAATACAGGATGGTGACCTTGAAATACAAGGAGCTGTATTTACTCAATTAGAAATGTATATTAACAGCAATTCATCAGGAAACATCTCCTTTCTAAAGTCCGTTGGCTCAAGCAACTCTATTGTTTCAAGATCTGCTGATTCTAGAGTAAATTTCCAGTCAGATATAAATGCCAAAAAAGTAACATTATATAATGCGTTTGTTGCCGGAAGTATTTACGCCGATGAAATCATACTCGAAAATTGTGTTGTAATAGGTGGTGTATTTGCAACTCAGGAAATAGATTTAACCAATTCAATTGTTGGTACTTTCAACACTCCTTCAATCAGAATAGATCAAACAATTCATATTTTACTTCCCAGTGCTTTTTCTATCGAAAGAATTTATGCAACAGCAGAAGCAAAACTATATAATTTAAGTTTGGCTGATCTCTCATCTCTTTATAAAGGAATGGATCAAACGAATAACTCAGGTAAAATTGAAATAAACATTAACACTGATGAAATAAAAACAACGTTAGCCAATGAAGAAGTTCAAAAGACATTGAGAAGTTACACTGTTATTGGAAAAGTTCTGGCTGCAGATTTACTGGATACTGAAAAATTTCAAAATCATTTTCTATTATCAGCGGCAAGCCTGGGGGCTCAATTACTAAAATCATACGACCTGGGTCATGATAGAAATAATAACCCCATAGTGCTTTCTATTGAAAAAATAAGAACCTTCTTTTTTGACATTTTAAATGGAAAAATTAAAATTCAAACCATTGAAGGGAGCTTTGACATTTCTGATATTACAGGTAAATTCAACTAACAACAAACCATTGCAATTGAAAAACCAATAATATTGTTTTGAATGCTAAAACAAAAAATTCTAATTATATAAAAACTTTGATTATTTTGGCGCAGTAAAGTTTCCCGTTATTTTTAAAGAGAAAATATAATTAAAATGAACTCAATTTTAAACAGAAATTTATTTTTTGTAAAAGAGCATGTTGGGATGTTTAAAGCTGCCAACAATTATGACATTTACAATCCTGAAAATCAAGATATGATGATGACTTGTCGTGAAGAAAAACTAGGTTTTTTCACCAAGTTATTAAGATTTACAGATTATAAAAGAATGACTCCTTTTAATATAGTGATTAAAACTACAACAGGAGAAAAGGTATTAACGGTAAAAAGAGGTGTTACTTTTTTTATTTCCAAAGTTGAAGTCTTAGATGAAAACGACCAGTTAGTTGGAACTTTTAAACAAAAATTCTTTTCTATTGGAGGAAAATTTAATCTTTTTGATGCCAACGAAAATATGCTTTGTACTTTGAAAGGTAAATGGACCAGTTGGGATTTTAGATTTATTAAAGACGAAATAGAATTTGCTCATGTAAGTAAAAAATGGGCAGGAATTGGTAAAGAACTATTTACCACTGCTGACAACTATATGTTAGAAATTGACCAAAGAGTTCCAGAAAACAGTCCATTAAGAATTATGATACTAGCTGCTGTAATGTGTATTGATATGGTATTAAAAGAATAGAAATTTTATATCTATAACAGTCGATGCATTACAAAAGCCTAACGAACTATTGACTACACAAACTACAATACATAAAGAATCAGAATAATTATACAGTACGTTAATATTTCTGGTTCTTTTTTTATTTCCATATTCAAAGCTCTTTTATAACATTTATTAAACCTTTAAAATCAAACAAAATCACAAAATAGTCGTTTATAATTTAACAAGATAAAATTTGTAACATATGCCAGGTCAACATCACCACGATCATCATCATCATAAAAAGCATGAAGAAAAAACCCTTTGGGTTGTTTTATTGACAGCAATTACAATGGGTGTAGAAATTTTATTTGGTATAACTACTAAATCAATGGCACTACTTGCTGATGGTATTCATATGGGATCACATGTCCTGGCTATTGGATTAAGCTGGTTGGCATATGTTATTGTTAGAAAAGTATCTAATAGTAAAAAATACAGTGGTAACTCTAATAAAATACTCTCATTATCTGGCTATAGTAGTGGATTAATCTTACTTATTTTTGCATTATTCATTTTAATAGAAGCATTTCAACGCTTTATAAACCCGGAAAATATCATTTATAAAGATGCCATACTGGTAGCTGTTATTGGGCTTATTGTTAATATTGCAAGTGCATTTTTGCTTCATCACGACCATAAACATTCTGATCACAATATCAGAGCAGCCTACCTGCATGTTATTGCAGATGCATTAACCAGTTTATCAGCTATTGTTGGATTGATAGTAGCTATGATTTGGGATGTTGCCTTTATCGATCCTATAGTTGCGATACTTAGCTCAATAGTAATTATTAAATGGTCTGTTGGTTTATTGAAAGATAGTGGTAAAGTATTGCTTGATATGTATAATAAAGAATCATGATTCCTTAAAAACACCTACACAAGCATACATACATAGTTGAATCATGCAGTCATAGATTCTATTCTGACTTACGAATTTTCTTGCTCTGCATTTTAACCCGCATGCATTAGAAAATCTATTACACACTGAAATCACTTCAAAACAAGACACTTTGTTGCTTCACTTCAACTCACCAGAACGATGCTCCCGATATGAATCGGGACAAGTTATACCCCATTTCTGTAAAGCCTTGTTTTATTGCACCTTCAATGTTCATTACGAAGTTCTAATACATAATCCTGGTTTAATATTCGGTAAAAGAAAGTAATCTAACATCCCCCACAGGATAATAAAAATTGTTCTTACTAAAATTTAATCCTGTTACTGGTATAATAAAAAAACTCAAACCACAAGAGATATTAAATCCCAAGTTTGTTTGAGTTTTATACTTTTCACAATTCGGGAAATCCCCAATTAGTTCATTAGCTCAGCTAATTTTTCTTCTAAATCAGCTCCTCTAAGGTTCTTAGCAATAATTTTTCCTTCTTTATCTAATAATAAAGTAAAAGGAATACCTTGTACACCATAAGTTTGAGCGATATCACCCTTAGCATCAATAACATGATTCCATACTAAACCATCTTCCTCTACCGCTTGCTTCCAGGCCGCTGAATCTCTGTCTAAAGAAACACTCAATACATCAAATCCTTTTGAGTTATATGCTTTGTAAGCTTCAACCACATTTGGGTTTTCAGAACGACAAGGTTTACACCATGACGCCCAAAAATCAACCAATATATATTTTCCCTTTAAAGAAGACAAAGCGATCTCATCTCCACTAATGCTTTCTAAAGAAAAATCAGGAGCTACAGCACCTATTTCAGTTGCTTTTTTTGCGTTCTCAGCTTTTTCTTTGCTTGCAAAAATATCCTTTAAACTAGTCACATACATATGCTCTCCTAAATTAGCTTCAAACTGGCTTACTAATTCTTTAAATTCATCAAAATCTAAATCCCTGACAGCTTGGTTGGCTAAATATGCACCAACAACATTACTGGTATTATCCTTAACAAACTTGATAAAATATGCTTTTTGCTCTTCTATTAGTTCATTTGCTTCAGCTTTTAAGGCCTCCATAGTCTCTTTTTCATTAGCCATCATAGCCTTTTGAAATTCAGACTGAAGATCTTCTAACCTTGCTCTTCCAGGTAATTCTTTTACAAAATTTGTAAAAATCTCATTTAATGGAGAACCGGAAATTTCTGCATCAGTAATTTTTTCTTTATCTGCAATATTGATATTAATATTCCCGTTTTCTCCAAATAACATTACCGGAGTTTGAATATCATCAATAAAAACCAAATAAACCTGAGGTTCATTTTCACTACCTGTAAATGTAAATTTACCAGCAGCAATTTGAGTTGTATCAATATTTACTGGTCGACCTTTTTCTATTTTAGAAAGAATAGCCTGTCCTTCTTCTACACCATCAATCGTTCCCGTAATTTTGTATTCCTTTTGCTGACATGCAACAAAAGATATGGCTAATAAAGCCACAAATAATAGTTGTTTCATTATTCGCATATTAAGTTATTTTCATTTGTAAATGGTTGTTTACAACCAGTTTTTGATTTTATTTAATGATATGATTAAAATACATATTTAACAATTCCTGAGCTGCAGCAAAAGAACTGGTTTCTTCATTAGTAACTTTTTCTTCTAAAACTTCTATTGCTTTTGTAATATCCTTGTTGTGATAAAAATTAGACTGTAAAGCTTCATTAATAGATTCAAACATCCAATATTTTGATTGCTCACTACGTCTTTTACCAAAATAGCCATTTTCTTTTGTCATATCAGCATACTTTAATACCATATCCCATAGATCAGAAATTCCGGTTTTCTTAAGGGCTGAACATGTTTTTACCTCAGGAATCCAGCCTGATTTTGTAGGAGGAAACAGGTGTAAGGCGCTGGTATATTCGGCCTGAGCCATAGTTGCCTTCTTAATATTATTACCATCTGCTTTATTTATTGCAATAGCGTCAGCCATTTCCATGATACCTCTTTTTATACCTTGTAATTCATCCCCTGCTCCTGCCAGCATGATTAATAAAAAGAAATCAACCATTGAATGCACTGCCGTTTCCGACTGTCCAACACCAACTGTTTCAATAAAGATGGTATCGAAACCTGCAGCCTCACATAAAATAATTGTTTCTCTTGTTTTTCGTGCCACACCTCCAAGAGAACCTGCTGATGGAGAAGGGCGGATATAAGCATTCTGTTCAGCAGACAGCTCTTCCATACGGGTTTTATCCCCAAGAATACTACCTTTAGAACGCTCACTACTTGGATCTATTGCTAATACAGCTAATTTTCCTCCCTGATTAATAATATGCATTCCCAAGGCTTCAATTAAGGTACTTTTACCCGCTCCCGGAACCCCTGTAATTCCAAGTCTCAAAGAATTTCCTGCATAAGGAAGGCATTTTTCTATGATCTGCTGAGCCAATTTTTGATGATCAGGCCGCGCACTTTCTACTAAAGTTACAGCCTGGCTAAGCAACCGTATATCCCCCTTTCTTATACCATCAAAAAACTCATTAACAGTAGGTAGTTTTCTTTTCTTTTGCAAAAAACGCTGAGCTGCTGCAGAATTTACAGTTTGCACATTTTCAACACCTTTATTGACTACTAAATGTTTAAAATCCTCATGATTTTCAATATGATCATCGTGATGCATGCTTCTTATAACTTTTTTTTTATTGATGCGAATTTACATTTTAATATGCATTTAAACCGCATATTAATACTTATAAAATTTTATAAGCCTGCTAATATAGAAAAAAAGGAGTATCCATTTTGATACTCCTTTTTTATATTGTACTATTTATCAACAGCTCGTTAAATTTTAGATAAAAGACGAAAGATACATTTACAAGATGATTATTATCAATATTTTACACATTTAACCACATAGTATACATATATTTTTCATTCAATACATTACAAAAACTAAACGACTGTTGATTTATTATATATATTCTTATTCCGGAACAGTAACAGTACCTTGTATTCTTAACAAAATATTACTGGCCAAAGGATCATTCGTAATTACTGTAATAGATTTATTTTGACGACCAGACTTTCCCCTTGAATTAAACTCTGCTTTTATCGAAGTCTTTTCACCGGGAGCAATAACTGTTTTTTCTGGTGTTATTGCAGTACATCCGCAAGATGCTTTTACTTTACGAATAATCAAATTTGATTTCCCTGTATTTGTAATATAATAAGTATGTTTAGCTAAATCTCCTTGCTTAATTGAACCAAAATCAAAGATTTTATTATCCACATTAATTTTAGCAGCATTAGCTTTTTGATCTTCAGACCATGTATTAAAATCTTCTTGAATATTAGCATTAACACTGATTCTGTTTTTATAATCAACTTTATCATTAAAGGCTACAAATATCTGATCATAAACAAACCCCCAGTCATTCTTTTTAGCAGCATCATAAGTTGCTACCAGTTTACCCTTAGCACCTGCGGCAAGAGTTTCCGGAACAGCTTTAATAGTAATATGATCCGGTACTCTTTCGAAACCAATTTTTACCGGCTCTTCTGATGTATTAATAATTTCTACTTCTTCAGATTTTTTACCTTGAGGTTCTATTCTTGTAAAACTGATATGCGTTGATTTCAATCTAATTGAACCCAACTCACGAGGATATTCATCTTCTATCGTTTTAGGACGTGGTAAAACCTTACCTGTAATCCTTAACACAGTATTGGGTGTTTCTGTATTTGCAGTTACAGTAATGGTTTTATTAAAATTTCCAGGACGATTAGATGGATCAAAAGTTGCTTTTACATACCCTTTTCCTCCAGGAGCAATGGGTTGCTTTGTCCACTCTGGGGATGTACATCCACAGCTTGCTCTTACATTATGAATAACGATAGGTTGTCCACCGGTATTTGTAAAGTCAAACTGGTATGACACTTTTCCGTTTTCTTCCTGAATTTCTCCAAAATTATGAAGTGTTTCATTAAAAGAGAAAGCTGGTTTGCTATTTTGAGCTTCAACTACAGTAAAACACAAAAATGCAATTAAACCTAAAAATAAATTTTTCATATGTTTATATTTTCTATCATTTGCCATATGGAACATGCCAGAAAAAATCATCCTCGTATGTGAGAACCTTTTCTCATGGCTCGTTTCATGTGTTTATAATTTGATTCATATTGTCAGATGGACTCTCAAATAAATTTGATCTTCCTCCTGTGAGTAAATTTGAATTATCAAATTTACATGGTCGTTTCATTTAGAATTATTTTACTTAAATTAAAATACCACCAAATTAATAGACAAAACTAATAAAACATATGGTTCTTTAATGATATTTTTTGTCCATTAACAAGTTATTAACTTACTTAAAAAATTAACACTGTCCTGATTAATACAAATATTCGATAATTGACAAATTATCCTTAATTTGAATATATAAACTACTATATTTCCAATTTAGAACTAATATATTTTAACTAACAGTAAAAAATATCATTTTATTCCAACCTTTTAATGATAACATTGTTATTTTAATATTGTAGTATTAAAAACATCGTGTCACTAAAAATAAAAATTAAGATATGCAATACGATTTAGTTGTTCTGGGCAGTGGACCGGGCGGTTATGTTGGAGCCATAAGAGCTTCACAATTAGGATTAAAAGTAGCAGTAGTTGAAAAAGCAGAACTTGGAGGAATTTGTTTAAACTGGGGATGTATTCCCACAAAATCATTATTAAAAAGTGCATCTGTATATGAATATCTGCAACATGCCGAATCGTATGGAATTAAAGTTGAGGGAAAAGCTGAACCTGATTTCGATGCCATGGTTAAACGCAGCAGAGGTGTTGCTGATGGTATGAGTAAAGGGATTCAGTTTCTGTTTAAGAAAAATAAAATTGATGTAATCAATGGATTTGGAAAATTAATCAACAATAAAACTATTGAAGTTAAAAAGGAAGACGGCAATACAGAACAGGTATCTGCAAAACATATCCTGTTAGCAACAGGTGCTCGCAGTAGAGAATTACCAAACTTACCTCAAGATGGGGTTAAAGTAATTGGATACAGGAAAGCACTTACCCTTGATAAGCAACCAGAATCAATGATCGTTGTAGGTTCTGGTGCAATTGGTAGTGAATTTGCTTATTTTTACAATACCATAGGCACAAAAGTTACTTTGGTAGAATATTTACCCAATATTGTTCCTTTGGAAGATGAAGAAGTATCTAAACAGTTAGGACGTTCATTTAAAAAAGCCGGAATTAACGTAATGGTTTCTTCTGAAGTATTAAGTGTAGATACATCAGGTGAAAAAGTAAAAGCTGTTATCAAGACCAAAAAAGGGGAAGAAACTCACGAGGCTGATATCATTTTGTCGGCAGTTGGTATTACTCCTAACATTGAAGGAATAGGCCTGGAAGAAGTTGGTATAGAAGTTGAAAAAGGTAAGATCAAAGTTGATGAATTCTACAGAACTTCAGTTGAAGGTATTTATGCGATTGGAGATATTGTACCTGGACAAGCGCTTGCTCACGTTGCATCGGCCGAAGCTATTTTATGTGTTGAAAAAATAGCAGGGCATTCTCCCGAGCCATTAAATTATGGTAATATTCCAGGATGTACTTATACATCTCCTGAAGTTGCTTCTGTAGGTATGTCAGAAAAAGCGGCAAAAGAGGCTGGTTATGAATTAAAAATTGGCAAGTTCCCTTTCTCTGCATCAGGTAAAGCTAGTGCTGCCGGACATAAAGATGGTTTTGTAAAACTAATTTTCGATGCTAAATACGGAGAATTATTAGGTGCACACCTGATTGGTGCTAATGTAACGGAAATGATTGCAGAATTGGTTGTTGCTAAAAAGCTTGAAACCACAGGACATGAAATTATTAAATCTGTTCACCCACACCCTACCATGTCGGAAGCTATTATGGAAGCAGCAGCTGCTGCCTACGACGAAGTAATTCATATTTAAATAAATCACTCTCAATACCCAAAGAGGTTGTAAGCATCTTACAGCCTCATTTTTTATTTATAATAGCTGTTCTCAAAGACCATCCCCAGCAACCTGTGTTAGATAAAGTTTTAGAATTCAGAATTTGTTAATACGTGGAATAATAAAGTAAAATGTTGAACCTTTTTTTTCAACACTATCAAACCACATTTCACCTCCCATAATCTGAACAAGGGATTTTGATATACTCAGGCCCAGCCCCACTCCACCATGCTGACTATCATACAATTGATCTATACGCCTGAATCTTTCAAACACAAAACCTTTAAGATCTTCAGGTATACCTATTCCATAATCTTTCACGTAAAACAAGAAATAATAATCATGACTCAAGTCTACATCAAAAGAGATTCTATCCATCACTTGTTCTTGTGTAACAAGATAATAACCAATGGTAATTGTACCTGAAAAAGAATATTTTATTGCATTACTTATCAGATTTTGCAATATCTGATTCAATCTAAGTTTATCTGTATAAATCAATTGTGGTTCATCTTCTGATTTAGATGCCCTGATACTCAATTTAGGTTTTCGAATATGATCTATCTGAATAGTATTTTGTTGAACCAAATGACCAAACAGTTCCGGCAAGTCTATTTCACTGTAGTTTAATTTTATCTCATTTGAATCTATTAATGATAAATCAAGAAGTTCATTAACCAGATTTTCCAACAACCTGGAACTATCATTTACATATTTTATATACTCTGATAACTCTTGATCTTTATTTGTTTCAGAAAGCACATCTGTAAATCCAATAATAGAATTTAATGGAGTACGTAACTCATGAGAGATATTTGCAATTAATGCTGTTTTAACAGACTCTGATTGAAGTGCTTTATCCCGAGCTTCCTCAAGGATACTTTTAAACTTTTTCAACTTACGATTACTTGCTATTAAAGCCAACACTACCAATAAAACAAAAAGTATAATAAGCGCATTAATTAAAAATAAAGTACCGTAAATTCTAAAAAATGATTTTTGTTTATTGATAACAACAGAATTTCTAGGCAAAAGAGCTTCTGATATTTTATATTTTTTTAATTGTTGCTCATTAAAGTAAAAAACAGGTTCAGGGTAAATAATCTTTTGACTAACTTTTTTATGATCTAAAACATCCGCAGCCAACTGCGCAATCATTTCGCCATGTTCTACCCCACTATTTTTTTCACCACCAACAACACCTTTAATATTATCAAATTTACTTGTAAATATAGGTATATCAAAATGCTCTCCTAACTCACTAAGATACATCTTATATGGATTATAACTATTTTCGGAATAATTCATATCAAACAGGTAAACCATTACATCATTAGGCAAAGTTGTAAGATGATATTTTATTGAATCATTGGGAACATCTTCAATAATAACAAAATGAGGAACTTCATTTACTTTTTCATAATTCTTTATAATTTCTTTATATCCTTGAGATGTTGGAGTATCATCCAAATAAACTATTACATTTTTACGTTTTGGAAAAAAACGATGCATTGAATAAAACAACCATGGCAAACTCCTCAACTCCTGTACCCCATAAGCCCCTATTTGTTCAAACGGATAAGGCTTAATATCAGCTACCCCTCCAAAAACGAAAGGCTTGCTATAAAAAACACTTGAATCTCTGTATGCTAAATAAAAATCTACCGCATTATTATCTAAAGCAATAACAACATCAAAATTTACAGTATTGTACTTTGAAGCCAAGTATAAATAAAACTCACTAAAGGATTTATCTGTAAAGTTCCTTTTGGTGTCCATAAATTCATAGTAGCATTCAAAATTATCAATGGTATCCAATTTCAGTCTCAAACCTTCAGTAACTCTGTCTGTCCACGAGTAACCAATGTGATAGGAATTTATAATAAGAATTTTCTTTTGATCTTTCTCATTAGCAAACAACATTGCACTTGTTAAGAAAAAGATCAAAATATGAATGAAGTATATTATATATCTTTTATAAATTGACACCTTGCATATTTTTAAGTAATATACTAAAAATACCTCTTGATATCTAATTAAAATTAATCGTATGAAAAACTACTTCCTCCAAAAAACTCTCTGATAATTGAGGTTGGTGGAATATTAGAAGCATTTATATGCTTAAAATAACTAAAAAAATGAAGCAGTCTGTTTGCCTCTGCAAACTCAGGTTTTATATTTTCAACTTCGAGTAAAATAGGTTCAGCATAATGCTTTAAAACAGCGAACTCATAAAGCAATGCTGTATTAAACATCACATCAGCTTCTTCCTGATATGGGAAAATATGTTTATCCTCTCCTCTCCTAACGCTTTGCCATCTGGATAAAGTTTCGGCGGCTGAATAATTACGATATCGATAATCTCTGACAATCCTACGTATCAGTCGATTATCAGTAGTTGGAATACGATTATGGTCATCTATATTTATCGAAGTTAATGCCGAGGCATAAATTTTAAACTTATAAGAATCTTTAATATGATGAGTTAACTGTGGATTCAATCCATGTATCCCTTCAATTACCAATATATTATTGTCTTCTAATTGCAATTTTGTACCATCATAAAAACGCTGTCCCTTTTCAAATGAAAACTTAGGCATTTCAACATCTTCTCCCTTCAATAGCCGACTTAAATCCTGGTTAAATTGCTCAATATCCAAAGCTTCCAATGATTCAAAATCAAAGTCCCCATTTTCATCTCTTGGGGTATGTTCCCTGTCTACAAAATAATCATCTAACGAGATAGTTTTAGGACGCAAGCCTGAAACCATTAATTGAATAGCCAATCGTTTACTAAAGGTAGTTTTACCACTAGAAGAAGGTCCGCTTATTAATATTATCTTTACACTATCTTTTCGTTCGGCAATCTGGTCAGCTATTTGAGCAATCTTTTTCTCATGTAAAGCTTCTGATACTTTTATTAATTGCTCAGCATTTTTTGTTTTATGCAGGGCATTCAGATCATTAATATTGGTAACATTTAAAACTTTATTCCAATTGCTGAACTCCTGAAATATTTCAAACATCTTATTCTGAATAACCAGATCTTCAACAACCTCAGGTTCAAAACGCTTTGGGATTTGAAGTAAGATTCCATTGTAATATTTATTCACATCAAACACTTCCAGATAACCGGTTGAAGGTACCAAATAACCATAAAAGGAACCAATGGAGTCTCCCAATTGATAATATGAAGAATAAGACTGTCCCCTACTTTCCAACAAGCCAATCTTATCTTCAAAACCATTTTTTCTGAAAAGCTTAATAACTTTTTCTGTTTCCTTTTTACTGTGCAAAAAAGGAATATCTTTTTCCACTACAGAGCGCATATAGTCGACTATCTCAGAAACTTTTTCCACAGAAACATCACCATAATCCTGTAATTCACAGTACACTCCTTTTGAAACAGAATGTTCAACTCTTAATTTTACTCCAGGCAAAATAGTTTCAATTGCATGATAAAGAAGAAAAGACAGGCTGCGGATATACATCCTCATTCCATCAGGATTGGTAATATCAATAAATTCAACAGTTAGAGGATTAAAAACCTCAAATGGAAGTTCTTGCAATTTATTATTCACTAAAGCACCAAGTATCCGGCTTCTCAACTGAACACCCTGGTCATCAGCTATTTCACGCAAAGTAATTCCTCTGGAGTATTTTTTATATGTACAATTGTTATTGCATTTAATCTTAACTTTTTGTCCCATAATCTGATTTTGTTTAATACAATTACTAAGTAAGTAATTTTATGACAAACAAAATCAGAATTATCACAAAACCTGCTATGCTTTTAATTCTTCTTTCAGGTAATTTGCAGTAAAGCTTTCTTTGTTTTTAATGATCTCCTCTGGTGTTCCCTCACAAAGTATTTCACCTCCAAATCGTCCACCTTCCTTACCTATATCAATAATATAATCGGCTACTTTAATAACATCAAGGTTGTGCTCAATAACAATCACAGTGTTCCCTTTATCAACCAGGCGATTTAACACATCCAATAAAACCCTTATATCTTCAAAATGCAAACCGGTAGTGGGTTCATCCAATATATATATTGTTTTACCAGTATCCTTTTTAGCCAATTCTCCGGCCAATTTCACACGCTGCGATTCTCCGCCTGACAAAGTTGTTGAAGGTTGCCCAAGGGTGATATAACCTAAACCAACCTCTTTTATAACCCTTAATTTATGCGCAATCTTAGGTATATTCTCAAAAAACTCCACGGCCTGATTTATGGTCATATCTAAAACATCACTAATAGTTTTACCTTTATACCGAACCTCTAATGTTTCCCTGTTGTATCTTTTTCCGTGACATTCAGGACATTCAACCATCACATCAGGTAAAAAATTCATTTCAATAACCTGTACTCCTCCTCCTTTACAAGTTTCACATCTTCCTCCTGCCATATTAAATGAAAAACGTCCTGGCTTATAATTCCTTATTTTAGATTCCGGGAGTCCTGTAAAAAGTTTCCTGATCTCATCAAAAACCTTTGTGTAAGTTGCAGGATTAGAACGAGGAGTTCTTCCCAACGGAGATTGATCTACGTCTACAACTTTATCAATATGTTCTAAACCTTCAATTTTTTTATACGGCAATGGATCTTTAACTGCATTATAAACATATTGATTTAATATCGGATATAGTGTTTCGTTAATTAGTGTTGACTTACCACTACCCGAAACTCCTGTAACACAAACAAATGTTCCCAATGGGAAAGTAGCAGTAACATCTTTCAGGTTATTTCCGGAAGCTTTCTTCAGCACAATTTTTTTCCCATTACCTTTTCTTCTTACCTCAGGAACAGCTATTTGTTTTCTATCATTCAGATAATCTGCTGTTAAGGTATTTTGCTGCAGCACTTCCAAAGGTGTTCCCTGAGCCACAACTTCTCCTCCATGTCTGCCTGCGAATGGCCCCATATCAATAAGGTAGTCAGACTGAAGCATCATATCCTTATCATGCTCAACAACCAAGACTGAATTCCCGGTATCACGCAGTTGTTGCAAAGAATGTATTAATTTATGATTATCACGCTGGTGCAATCCAATACTTGGCTCATCTAAAATATATAACACATTTACCAACTGCGAACCAATTTGTGTAGCTAATCTTATTCGCTGACTCTCCCCTCCAGAGAGGGTCATCGCACTTCTATCCATTGACAAATAACCAAGCCCTACATCAAGCAGGAATCCCAATCGGCTTCTAATCTCCTTCAAGACTTCAGAAGCTATGGCTTTTTGCTTTTGACTCATATGTGTTTCAATGTCAGAAAACCACTCTGCCAATAAACTTAAATCCATATGAGATAGCTCTGCTATATTTTTATCATTTAATTTAAAATGTAAAGCTTCTTTATTCAGGCGTTGCCCATTACATTCAGGACAGGTAACGTTGGAAACAAACTGCATCACCCATTTCTGAGCCTTTTGAGAAGTACCGTTACTTTGTTGTTGCAGAATATACTTAATTACACCATCAAAACTGATAAAATAATTTGATCCTGAACCTAGCGGTGAATTTTTCAGGGTTAATGGTTCACTTGAGCCATGCAAAATAGTATCAAGTGCGTCTTCAGGAATATCTTTTATAGGAGTTTTTAAGGTAAATCCATATTTACCGGCAATAGCCTCTAGTTGCCAGAATATCAATGTGTTTTTAAATTTACCTAACGGAGCAATACCTCCATTATGAATCGACAGCGAATCATTGGGAATTACTTTTTCTATATCAACATTATCAATAGTACCTAGACCTTTACATTTATGACAAGCACCTTGTGGCGAATTAAATGAAAATGAGTGCGGGGCAGGTTCATTGTAAGATATTCCGGTGGTAGGACACATCAACTTTTGAGAATAAAATTTCGCATCCTGTGTTTCTACATCCAGAATCATCATAATACCTTTACCATTCTTCATGGCCAAAGCTACTGAATCAGATAATCGTTTGGCATCTTTTTCTGACACCTTGATACGATCAATAACCATCTCTATGCTGTGGTTTTTATATCTATCAACTTTAAATCCATGATTTAACTCTACAACTTCACCATCCACTCTGGCATATAAATAACCTTTTTTTCTGATTTGTTCAAACAACTCTTTATAATGCCCCTTTCTGTTATGAACCAGCGGAGCCATAATCATGACCTTTTTTCCACTAAAGTTATTTTGAATCAATGATAAAATCTTTTCAGTAGTATATTTCACCATCTTTTCACCTGTATTATAAGAGTAGGCATCGGATGCCCGGGCAAAAAGAAGTCTTAAAAAATCATATATTTCGGTAATTGTACCAACGGTAGAGCGAGGATTTTTATTTGTTGTTTTTTGCTCAATTGAAATCACAGGACTTAAACCGGTGATTTTATCCACTTCTGGTCGTTCCATATTTCCCAGGAACTGACGCGCATAAGCAGAAAAGGTTTCTATGTACCTTCTTTGTCCTTCGGCATAAATGGTATCAAATGCAAGCGAAGATTTACCACTTCCGCTTAAACCTGTTATTACAACAAGTTTATTCCGGGGAAATTCAATATCGATATTTTGCAGATTATGAACCCTTGCTCCCATAACAGACACAACAGCTTCACCCAGGTATTCTTCTTCTTTGGTTATATCTTTTACCGATTTGTGTTCTTTCATGATGCTTACTCTAATAACATTTTATAAGTAAGCAAATATAAAAAACTATTGTTGAATGATCAGTGATTGTTTTTCCAATTTCATCTCCTTTTCATGTATAGGTGTGGAGATACCTGTTTCACTTCCTACCGGTTCTATCTTCTCATCAAGAGCAACATCTTTAGGAATTGATATCTGATAAGTTTTTTTGTATTGATTCGTCAGGTTTACATCTCTTAACCAAGGGTTCAAATCTTTCAACTCTTTATACGAAATACCATATTTTGCAGCAAAATCAGCCATATCAGAAATGGCACTATCCACAGAAAGAACCTGTGTTGGTATTACATGATATAAATCTTTCTCATCAACATAGAAACCGTATTTTTCCGGGTTTGAAAGAATTTCTTTGATCGCCAAAATTCGATAAACATAACGCCCTGTTTCTTCACCTAATAGTAAATCATAATAATTGTTTGTTTTTTGACGATCCAATTGTTTAGAAATACCTCTTTTACCAGCGTTATAAGATGCTGCAACCAGAGTCCAGTTGTTATAAACTTCAAATGATTTTTTAAAATACTTACATGCTGCAATGGTTGCCTTTTCGATATGATATCGTTCATCAACCTCATTATTAATCTCTAACCCGTATTCTTTACCCGTTGCTGACATAAACTGCCACAAACCGGCAGCTCCTGCTGGGGAAACAGATCTTGGCATCAAACTACTTTCAATTACGGCCAGGTATTTAAAATCATCAGGAACGCCCTGTTCTTTTAAGATAGGTTCTATAACAGGAAAGTACCTGTTACTTCTTTTAATAAATAAAACGGTTTGCGACTGCCAATAGGTATTTATCAGAAGCTCCCTGTCTAAACTTTCTTTTACCCAATGATTTTCTACAGGAACATACTCATCTGCGAATGTAAGATCATCAGGAATATCCAATGAAAAAATAGAGTAACTATTTTCAAAACTTGGCGATAATTTATCTATTGAAGTTTTCGGATCAATTGAATATGTAAATAAATTAAATACAATAAAAATTGCAATAATACTTGTTGAAACTGTTAATATTTTAATATATATGCTTGTTTGAATACTACTCTTTTTCATTTCCCCCTCTTTAAAACCTCTTAAACACTAATCTACTTTTCTATTACTAAAAGGACTGCTAAATTATTCTTTTTTAAAAGAATTACAAGCTCTTAACCTGATTACGCTTAAAAACCTTTTTTGTTTTATTGATGATATAAATTTATTAAAAAAAATCCTGAACTACATACATACAGCTCAGGATCATCTATTATTAGTATTAAAATTTTAAATTTCAGGCTCTTCAATTTCCTCAGGTAAGGATTCATCTAATTTATCATCCATTTTACTGATATCGTATGATTTTAATGGATCTTTAGACAATTCTCTGAAAGAAGTTCTGTTTTTAAATACATCTAAAGCTACATAAATAGCCTGACGAAATGACTCCTCATCTGCAACTCCCTGTCCTGCTATTTCAAATGCAGTTCCATGATCCGGTGAAGTCCTGACAAAAGGAAGACCTGCGGTAAAATTAACACCAGATGAAAATGCAATTGTTTTAAATGGGGTTAATCCCTGATCGTGATACATAGCTAAAACAGCATCGAATTTAGAAAGATTGTTAGAACCAAAGAAACCATCTGCCGGATAAGGCCCAAGAGCTACAATACCTTTTTGTTTTGCCTCCTCTATGGCAGGAATAATGACATCCTGTTCTTCTTTTCCAATCAATCCATTATCCCCCGAATGCGGATTTAATCCCAAGACAGCAATCTTAGGCTTTCTAATTGTAAAATCCTCTTTCAAGGACTTATTCATAATCTTAAGCTTAGAAAGAATCTTTTCCTTGGTAATGGCATTTGATACTGCATTTAATGGAATATGCCCCGTAACAACACCTACTTTTAAAACATCTGACACAAGAAACATAAGTGATTCCTTTGCATTAAACTCCTTTTGCAGATATTCTGTATGACCGGGAAATTTAAAATTATCAGACTGAATATTCTTTTTATGAATTGGAGCAGTAACAAGAACATCTATTTTACCCTTTTTCAAGTCTTCAACAGCAGCACTTAATGCAGCATAAGCAGCTTCGCCACCCATCTTGGTTTCCTTTCCCAGTTCAACACGAATATTATCATCTACACAATTAATGATATTAACACGCTTTGCATGAGCCTCATTTGTATCTTTAATATTATTAAGATTAAAATTTGAAATATTAAGCGTTTTACGATGATAAGCTGCCACTTTTGAAGAACCGTAAATAATCGGAGTACACATATCAAACATCCTGATATCACTTAATGTCTTAAAAATAATTTCGTAACCTATACCATTTATATCGCCATGGGAAATTCCCAATCTAATTTTATCTGTTCTCATTTGTTCTTTTTTTCGTTCTCTTCAGATTTTAGCCTGAGGAGGTTAAATATCGACATTTTTACTTAACATTCAGCCTTATTGAACTATTTTTTATTGCTTTAATCAATAATAACCTTATGCTTTTTCTGATTTTAGAACCTGTGATTTAAAAAAGTGATACAGCAACCTGACACCAACACCTGAAGCACCTTTACCCCTGTAACTACTTTCTTTAAGATGAAATGCTGGTCCTGCAATATCAAGATGAATCCATGGATATTGAACAAATTTAGATAAGAATTTACCGGCAGTTATTGAACCACCCTCTCTGCCTCCCAAATTTTTTATATCTGCAATATCTGATTCTATCAGTTCGTCATAATCACTCCAAAAAGGAAATTTAACCACTCTCTCATGAGTTATATAACCTTGTTTTTCTAATTCAACAAATACCTCATCACTTGCAGTTCCCATCCCTACGGTACCATACTCACCAATGGCCATAACCGCAGAACCAGTAAGAGTTGCCAGGTCAATAATCAACTCAGGTTCATATTTATTAGCATAACTTAATGCATCTGCAAGAATTAACCGTCCTTCTGCATCAGTATTTAATACCTCTACAGTGATACCATTATGCATCTTCAAAATATCACCAGGCACAAAGGCATTTTTACCGGGACGGTTATCTGTTGCCGGTATTAAACCAACAATATGTATTGGTAGATTATTTTTTGCAATAGCTGAAATAGTACCAACAACTGAGGCCGCTCCACCCATATCACATTTCATTGTGTCCAGACTTCCGGGCGGTGTTTTTAGATTTATACCTCCGGTATCAAAAACCACTCCTTTTCCTACTAATACATAAGGTTTGCTATTCACTGCATTTTCAGGTTTCCATTCTAAAACAGAAAAGGTAGGAGGATCAATACTTCCTTTATTTACAGCAAGTAAACCACCAAATTTTAAAGCTTCAATTTTATTTTTATTAAAAACCTCGGCATGAAATCCATCCTTTTTTGATTGCTCAAGAATGAAATCTCCCAGCTGAACCGCATTTAACTTATCAACAGGTTCATTAACCAGGTCTCGGGTAATAAAAACGGATTCGATTAAATGATTTAACTCAGTGACATCACAAGCGGACACTGCCTTACTAGAAAGAGATATTTCTTCTAATAAATAGTGTGTATCACCCTCCTTTGCTTTTTTATACCTTTTAAACGAATAGCCACTTAAAGCAATACCTTCACATAATGAAACAGACCTGTTCTTACAACCAATCAGATCAATAACTGTTACATCAGAAATATCCTCTTTTTTTAATTCTTTATATATACAATGACCGTCTTTGCGGATTTTTTCGTTTTCATCATTCCCTGTATTTTCAGAAATTCGAACAAAGACCTGTTGTGCTAATCGATTGATATGAATAAGGGTTTTCTTTTTAGACACTTTACTTTCAACATAATTAATCTCAGCTTCAGAAAAGCTAAAATCTTTTAATAAAGAAATCTCTTTTAAAAGAAAAACAAGATTTGCATCTTGTTTAACATCTATGGCTTTTTTTATAATTGGTTGCATACTCTCTGTAAATTAATTTGGTTGTTAACTAAACAAAAGTTTCTATTGATCTAATTCTTCCTGATCATTATTCTGACTATGTTGTCTGAAAAAATCTCTTGTAATAACTTTTTTTAATTCTCTGTGTATGATTAGTTCTGTAAGTACAGTATAAAGATCTTCTTCTTCCATCTCTTTCTCATATTGAGCAATGTTATTCTGACTGATGTCAATACGATATAAAAAATGCATAAAACGCTCCATGCTTTCTGTCATCAATTGCTCCACATAGCCTTTCATCTGCTCAAACAGTTCCTCGTAAAACAAGGTTGCATTGCCTGAAAAACGAATATCCAGACCAAATTCACCAAAGTCCTTTTGAATTTGATAACCAGTTTCAACAATAAGCTCGTTTCTTCTGGAAGCCTTTTGAAGCTCTTCACGTGACAGCACCGGAAATTTCATTACTTTTTTTCTTTAAGATTTGGATCGTATGATTGAAGAATCGCTTCTAACTGACGCACAAAATTTCTTTTCTTAGGTTTCTCCGGGTTATAGGTATAACCTTCAGTAACTATGACCTTATTTGTTTCTTTATTGTAATGCGACATACTAATAAACGGACCTCCCATCATATCTCCCTGCACTTTCCACAATCCTCTTAAAACAACAACATTACTGTCATTAGAAGTTTTGATAACCTGGTAATTCACAGGGAAATTATGCTCAGTAGTCATATAAGAACCTTCATATTCACCAGGAACTTCATTCATTAAAACTTCATCTCGTTTATTCAACAAATACTCCTTTGAAAAAGATCCTTCTCCAACATAATCAAATTGATAAATCAACAATCCCAAACTGGATTTAGGAGTTTCGTAAGACATCCATAAAAAGTCTTTATCTTCTTTTCTTAAAACAAAATCACGAGGAACGGGCATAAAAAATCTCCAATCATCTTTAACTTTATCCGTTAATTGCTGGTTAAAAGTTTTACCAAAATAAGTCATTAACCGTTCTCTTTCTGCCCTGGTAAAGAATCCAACTAACTTAAGTTCGTTTTCAACCACCATTTTTTCAAAAGACTCTATAGTTTTGGCTTCAATTTTCACCAGGGCCTGTTGTTTAGCCCAGGTTCCTTTAAAAAACTTAATACCTTCATTCTGAACGCCATCACCAACTTCCACACTAATGATATTACGATAGGTTTTCATAAAATCAGTAAAAGCTCTGTGGGGAATAACAGAAACATCAAACATTGGTTCCTCCTGGGGTAAACCAATCATTGGTTGCACCATCATATCCCATAACTTTTTACCTGAATCGGTTTTCTTAACCTTGTCATTCATAACAATAATCATCACTCCCGCTGCTCCCGAAGGTGCAGGTTTATTTGAGTCAGGTGCAGTTTTACAACTATTGAATAAGAACGAAATAAGTAGAAATAATAAAATCGTTTGCTTCATGATTATACTTTTTTTATATAAAAATCAGGTATTATGGTTTGTGATAAATGCAAATGTACAAAAAGGAACATTATATATAACCGGAAAGTTTACTGGAATAACCTTACTTCTCAACAAAATAATCGACTTCATCACGTATGAAAAAAAATCGATTATCATCTTTGTCTTTCCATATCTCCAGTAATTGTCCGGGATGAAGATCTTTTGTATTCAAATGATTCCATTTCATAATATCTTCAATTGTACATTCATAAGTGATCGCAATCTTATGAAAATACTCTCCCTTCGCAACAGTATGAGTAATTTTTTCTTTATTCTGTAATACGGTAATTACAGCAGGCTGCTTTGATTCACCATAAATATGAGATTCATTTCTAACAAAAGCAGAGATGTTCTTCTTAGGTAAAAAAACACTTACAGGTTTTGATTCTACAGGAATAAACTCTTTTGTATAAGTAGGATTTAAAAAACTGATTTCATCCATATTGGCACCACAAGCTTCGGCTATTTGTTTAAACGACAAAGCTTTTCTAATAAATACAGTATCAATTTCGTTAAAACTATATTTAGCCGGAACTTCATCAATATCATAATTCTCTGCATAATTCATAGCATACAACGCACCTATAAATGCAGGAACATAACCCTTAACCTGATCTGGTAAATAAGGTCGTAGCTCCCAGTAATTTCTTTTTCCTCCTGATCTTTCTATTGCATTTTTCACCATTCCAACACCTCCATTATAGGCGGCTAAAGCCAATTGCCAATCATCGAAATTACGATACAGGTATTCAAGATACTTACACGCTGCCTCAGTAGACAGAATAGGATCACTTCTTTCATCAACATAAGTAGATACATCCAGGTCAAACATTGTTCCTGCATGGTATAAAAACTGCCATAAACCTTTGGCTCCCGATTTAGATTTAGCTCTTGGATCCAATGCTGACTCTATTACGGCAAGATATTTTAATTCAAGAGGTAGATTATACTTATCCAAATACTCTTCAAACAAGGGAAAATATAACTTTGACCTACTGATTATATTAGCCAGATGCGCCCTTCTTTTAACAGTATAAACATCTATATATGCCTGTACTGTTTCATTATAATCTAATTGAATGGGTGTTTGATAGTTTAACGCCTCAATACGTTTTTTAATCATCCACTCCGGAAATTGTGGCACACCTTTATCCTGAGCATTACCAGGGATAAAAACAAGAAAAAACAGCAGAAGTAATATGTTTCGGAAATGGATTGACAACATATTATCTTAAATTAAAAGTCATATTTCCAATATGATGACCATCTGCAAAAATATCAGCAATATAATCTCCTTCTGTTAACTCACCAGCATCCACTTTATAATACAAACACACATCCAATTCATCACCTCCATACTCTATCACCCTGCTTGCTGAAAAATTAATTTCTTTATTTTCATACTTAAACAAATCATCTTTTGAATGATATAAAAGAGCCCCATCAGGACGTAACAATCTTAAATAAATTGTTTTTTCGCCAACTTCAGCAGTGATATTTTTTTGAATAGAAAAACAAATTCTGATTTTCGAAACTCTTGAATACCGTGTAGTACTCCTGTCTTTTGAATTAAGCCCCGTTGCTTCCATATTAAAGGTTTCAAGTTTAGAGGCTATATCAACCTTTTCGGCCAGATTATCCTTTTCTTTTTCTAGCTTTTGGTACGAAGTTTTAATGGTAGTTACAGTTTTACGTATTTGCTGATTTTCCTCAACTAAGGCCTTATTTGTTTGGTTTAAGGAGTCAATTTGAAAAACATAACTCTTCATTACCTTTCTTAAAGAAGACAACTCTTTTTTATACTCTCTTATTTTTGAAGCATTAGTGGCTTTGATAGTATGAATCTCTTCAATAAGCTGAGAAATCTTTTCTCTTTCTTTTTCCAATAATAAATTCAAGGTATCACTATTGGTTTTCAATGAATCATAATCTAATGCCAAAGATTCAAATTCTGTTGTTAAAAAGTCTTTTTCTACAGTCATCTCTTCAACCAAGGCCTGCATTTCACTTTTATTTTTGAAATACAAAAATCCCAAAATAATCAATAATACGACAGATACTGTTCCAACTATTATTGCTGTTTTATGTGATTTATGATGTTGTATGTTGTCCTGATTACTCATATTTCCCTTCTATTTTTTTTATTAGCGACAAATTTATGATTTTTTGGCATTCTTCATATAATAATGAATACTTAGATTTCAGATAAACGATAATTGGTTTAAATTTGCCACTGATTTTAAACAATTGAAACAATACTAAATGCAGAAATATATTTTCGGATTATTCATCCTTTTTGTAATTGTATACTCATGTGCAAATCCGGGCTACCCAACTGGAGGACCTAAAGATGAAGAGCCCCCCAAAGTTAAAAAATCAGTACCTGTAAATGGTCAGATGAACTACAAAAAGAAAGAAATCACAATTGAATTTGATGAAATCATTAAACTTAATGAGGTAAATCAAAAACTTGTTGTTTCGCCACCTTTAAAAGAAAGACCAAATATTGAAGCACGCGCTCAAAAATTATATATAAACTTCAATGAAGATCTTCAGGAAAACACAACTTATACACTGGACTTTGCTGATGCTATTCAGGATAACAATGAAGGAAATCCCATTGAATCTTTTGTGTTTTCATTTTCTACAGGTGAAGTAATCGACTCTTTTGCCATTATGGGTAACCTTTGGAACAGTTTTGACCTTGAACCCATTGAAGGCGCTCTGATTCTGGCTCACAAAAATTTAAACGACACGGCTTTTACCCATGATATCCCTTTGCGCTTGGGAAAAACTAATGAAGAAGGATATTTTGCAATCAGAAACCTTAGTCCCGGAGAATACAGACTTTACGCCATAGAAGATGCAAACCGAAATTACAAGTTTGACCAACCCGGAGAAAGAATTGCCTGGTTTGATACTATCGTGTCTCCACATATGGAGTATGTTTCACTACCGGATACCTTAGAAAATGATTCGGTTGTTTTTAAAGACGAATTGGTATACACACCAAATGACGTAAGAATGTTTATGTTTGAAGAAGTTTCTAAACAACAATATTTTGTTAGTGAGGAAAGAAAAGATTCAAATATAGTTTCCTTTGTATTTAACCTTCCTGTAGAAAAGTTTAATATAAAACCAATCAATACTGAATACAAAAAGGACTGGGCAATTTATGAACCTTCATTGAATAACGACACAGTTAAAATCTGGCTTACAGATAGTTTAAATTACAAAAACGACACTCTTGATTTTGCAATTTCATATCTGGGATTAGACACCTTGCAAAACCCTGTAATCGTAGAAGATACCTTGACGCTTTATTATTTTAAAGCACCAGAAAAAGAAAATAAAAGAAAAAAGAAAAAAGAAGGACCTCAGAAAAAGAAAACGCTACAATTAACTAATGCCTCTGCATCAGTAGACCTAAATGGAACCTTTAATTTTATTTTACCAACTCCTGTTGATAAAATAGACTGGAAGAACATTAAACTTCTTGAACTACAAGACAGTACAATTCATGATATTGAATACCAATACACACAAGATTCGGTATTAAAAAGAAGATATTCTATAAATACAAAAACGAGATGGACTCCAGGAGGACAATATACTTTTGTAGCTGACTCAGCATCTATAACTGATATTTACGGACTTTCATGCGACTCTATTGGCAAACAATTTAAGGTTAAAACCCTTGACAGCTACGGAACCCTATTAATAAACATAAGTAACCCCGGTAAAAATTGGCTGATACAGCTCCTGGGTAATAACTCTACCGTAATTGATCAGAGTTACGTCCCTGAATCCGGAAAATTCGCATTCCAGTTTATCAATCCAGGTTCCTATACCTTAAAACTTATTGTTGATGAAAACAAGAACGGGATGTGGGATACTGGAGAATATGCATCAAAAAAACAACCAGAACAAGTTATTTACAAACCTGGCAAAGTTGATGTCCGGGCAAACTGGGATGTTACCGTCCCATGGTCGCCCCGCGAGTTTAACATATACGATTATTCTTTGAAGAAAGATGAAAAAACAGACAAGGACAAAAACAAAAGAGGAAATAACCGAAGATAAATACCAGGTTAAAAAAACAAGTTTTAAAAACTTGTAATCTATATCCAAGTATACACTAAAATTATTTATCATGTCAATACTAGTAAATTTTGCAATGTTTCCAACAGATAAAGGAACAAGTAAGAGTGATTCTGTAAGTAAGGTTTTAGATTTTATTAAAAATTCGGGAGTGGATTACAAATTAAGTCCCATGGCCACGACTATTGAGACAGAAACCATGGAAGAAGCCCTTAAAATCATTAATGGAGCATACAAGGTACTTGAACCCGATCATGAAAGAATATACAGCACAATTACAATAGATGCCCGAAAAGGTGATTTAGGCAGGATGACAAGCAAAATTGCTTCTATTGAAAACAAAATCGGAACAGTTAATAAATAATTATTGCAGATTATACAGTTTGAGCATTCTTAATTAGCATTTGATTTATGTTAAAAACCAATGGTATTATAATAGCAAAAATCTTTTTCCTTTTGCTTTTTTCTTCAAATGCTAAAGCCCAGTGCTCCGTTGAAAATTTCAGCTTTCAAACCGGCGAGAAGGTTACTTATAATGCATACTACAACTGGCATTTTATATGGCTAAATGCAGGCGTAGTAAATTTTAACGTAGAAAGCAGGAATTACCACAATACAGACTCATGGTTTTTCTCTGCATACGGCAAAACCTTTAGTGGATACGATCACTTTATGAAGGTGCGCGACACATTTGAAGTCTTTGTTGATAAAGCAAATTTTCAACCACTATTTTTTAACAGGGTAACAAAAGAAGGAAGCACTGAGTCGCATCACAAATACTATTTTAATTACACTCAAAAGCACATCCATACTCAAATTAAAAAGGATAAAAGCATTGGTTTTAAAGATAGTACCGTAATACTTAAAGATTGCACCAACGACTTATTAACAATGGTATACAAAGCCCGGAATCTGGACTTTGAACACTATGAGGAAGATGATAAAATACCAATACGGATGATTGTTGACGGGATAACCTATGATTTATACATCCGCTATATGGGTAAAGAAACCATAAGTAATAGAGACGGAAGAAAATTCAGATGCCTGAAATTCTCTCCCCTACTTGTACCCGGTACTATTTTTGAATCGGGTGAAGATATGACCGTTTGGGTTACTGATGATTTAAACAGAATACCCATCATAGTAGAAGCAAAAGTATTAGTAGGTTCTGTTAAAGCTGTATTTGTTGATGCTACCGGTTTAAGAAATAAAATAACTGCAGAGGTTTTTGATTAACAAGCCTTGATAATACAAGCCATCCCCTATATCTTTATATCAATTAAAATCTTCAATAACTCATGACGGTTGATAAATGTTACTAAGCACTTATGTAAATAAACAACTTATTGTTTTTACCAGCAATCTTAAGATGGCTTCAGAAAATAAAAACAAAGAAGCTATTCATGATTTAAGAGTAGCACTTAAAAGAGTTTTTGCCATTAGAAACATCTTAAAGACAACCATTAATGATTACGATCTTTCAATCAAACCATATTTTACTCCTTTAAAAAATATTTTTAAACGTACCGGAACAATCAGAGATCATCAAATCTTAATACAAAACGCTTACAACAGATTACCTCATAATGAATATATCGCATTCAGAAAAGAATGTAATTCTACTATAAATAATACCCATAAAAATTTACTACAATACCTGAATCAGATAACAATTGACAAGGAAATTAGAAAAACAGTCAAAGTGTTTGGTATTCTGGATTTGATGAGGTCTGAATACATAACTGATTCAACCTCAAACATAATTAAAGGCCACGAGGCTCTTATAAAAAAAGAGTTACGCTCAGAAAACTGCAATTTTCACCTTATCAGAAAATGGATCAAAGAACAGTATTATTTGTATTCTTTATTAACAGATTTTTATAATCATGATATTAAAGACTCAATCATCGCCAAGAAAAAAGATTTAGGAAGTAAGTTAGGAGACTGGCATGATTTAAGAATATTGCATCATCATTGGATTCATTCAGAGAATACAATAGAAAAAGAAAATATCATAAAACTTGAGAATGATTCTCAAGCTTTATTAAATATTATTAATACACTTCTTACGTAAGGAGCTATTTAACCTTACTCAAATCTCTAATCTCAAACTCCTGTTTTGTGGTAAAATCTATTTTAAGAGAATCAAACTCCTCATCCATTACAAACTTAAAACCAGCAACTTTATCTTTAGGTTGATCTTGCTTTCCTTTATACTTTTTAAAATAAGCCTTTACTAACTTACAATCCTCACGATCAATAGCAACCAAACACTCTAAACGTTGGTTTTCGTACATCTCATAATCGCTTTTAATCAATCTGATAACTCCCATAAAATACTAGTTATTCATAATAATAAATTCTTTTCACACGTCGGCTTATACTGGTGAAAATTTCATATGGTATGGTTTCCAACGCTTTTGCAATACCCTCTACCGGCAGATCTTTACCAAAAATTTGCACCTCATCACCTTCATTGGCATTGAGTCCCGTTACATCAACCATACACATATCCATACAAATATTTCCCACTATTGATGCCAGCTGATTATTAATCATCAGCTTTCCCACTCCATTTCCTAATTTCCTGTTCAAGCCATCTGCGTAGCCAACAGGAACAATTGCTATCTCTGAATCATAAGCCAACTCACCCTTTCGGCTATAGCCTATGGTTTCATGAGCCTTTACCTCCCTAATTTGAGATATATACGACTTAAAGCTCGTTACACACCTTAAATTTTGCTGGTCTACTGCACCTATTCCATACATTCCAATACCTACTCTTACCATATCAAACTGATGATCAGTAAAACGTAATATGCCGGAAGTATTTAAAATATGCCGGATAAAAGAATAACCCAAAGCCGATTTTAATTCTTGCGTACCTTTATCAAACATTGATATTTGAGACAAAGTAAAATCATCAAACTGTTCATCATCAGAACCAACCAGATGCGAAAAAACCGATTTTACTCTCACCTCTTCACATCCTGATAGTATTTTTATTAATTCATTGATATCCGTAGACTTAAACCCAAGCCGGTTCATTCCGGTATCAAACTTAATATGAATCGGATATTGCGTTAACCCCTCTTTTTTGAGCTGTTCCAAAAATTCCCCCAGAACTTTAAAACTGTAAATCTCAGGTTCCAGTTGATAATCTATCATTGCAGCAAAACTTTTGGCTTCCGGATTCATAACAATAACAGGAAGAGCTACACCCGATTTTCTTAATTCTACACCCTCGTCAGCAAAAGCTACTCCCAAATAATCAATCTTTTGATGCTGTAATACATTTGCTATTTCAAAGGATCCACTTCCATAACTAAAAGCTTTAACCATGGCTAAAACTTTAGTTGTTTCATTCAGTTTAGAACGAAAATAATTGAGGTTATCAACCAATGCATTTAAGTTAATTTCAAGGCGGGTTTGATGATGTTTTTTTTCTAAAAATTCACAAACCTGTTCCAATTGAAAATTGCGTGACCCCTTAATTAATATGGCCTCATTTTTAAATGAGTTTTGCGAAATAGAGTCCAGCAACTCTTTAGTAGAAGAATAAAAAGAAGCCTCTATATCAAATGATACGGCATACTTTTTTAACACATCACCAACACCTATCAACTTAGAAATACCCTTTTGCTTTAAAAGATCATTTATTTGTTTACACAAAAGCTCCTCAGCAATACCACTCTGATAAATATCTGATAGAATTAAAGTTCGCACAACATTACTTGTTCTACTCTGTTGTAAAAGAAAATCAAGTGAAAGACCCAAGGATGATATATCAGAATTATAAGAATCATTCACCAATATACAATTGTTTACTCCCTCCTTTAACTCCATACGCATGGCTACAGGAACCAACTTTTGCACAGCAGTATTCATATAATCCGGCGAATAATTTAAATGTAGCAAAACAGCTATGGCATTCATTGCATTTTCGTAGGATACCTCATCTATAAACGGCAACTCAACAGAAAAAGATTCCCCTTTCCAAATTAAGTCAATCCTGGTTTTAAAACCATTAATTATCTTCTTTTCAACAACAAGGTCATTGTCTGTACTGATTCCCCAACGCAATACTTTTTTACGTGGGTAAATTTTTCTTACTCCCTCGTCCACGAAAGGAACATCAGTTGAATATATAATAAAATCAGTATGTTCAAAAAGCTTTAGCTTTTCATAAAGTTTATCTTTTCGGGAAGAAAAATTTTCCTGATGGGCCGATCCAATATTTGTGATTACTCCTATGGTTGGTCTAATAACACCTGCAATTTTATCCATCTCCCCTTTTTGTGAGATACCAGCCTCAAAAACGGCTAATTCAGTATGCTTATTTAACTGCCACACAGAAAGAGGCACTCCAATCTGGCTGTTATAACTTTTAGGAGAGCGTACCAGTACTTTTGAATTTCCTATTAGTTGCGAAATCCACTCCTTAACAATTGTTTTTCCATTACTTCCGGTAATTCCGATTACCGGGCAATGGTAAAGTTTTCTTTTTTCAGCAACTAAATGCTGAAAGCAAGATAAAGTATCTTCTGCTATAATATAATTAGCATCCTTTAGTTGCGCATCAATAACATAATTCACGTCAACCATAAAACACCTTACTCCCTGCTTATAAAGAGATGCGATATAATCATGTCCGTTGTGATTACTTCCGCGAATAGCGACAAACAATGACTTTTCGGGATAAGAAACAGAACGACTGTCTGTTAATATATAGGATATTTCAAGATCTTGATTAACCACTGACTTAGCTCCAGCCCATTCAGCAAGGCGGCTAAAAAAATATGATTGGGTCATTATTTATAATTTACCTTTTTAAAACAAGCACGACAAAGAGGTTCATACTCAACCTTTTCACCCAGCATTACTAATTTCTCCTCACTTGATAAACGGTGTGAAAAGTGAGCCAACTCGCCACATTTCATACAAATAGCATGTACTTTGGTAACATATTCAGCTATTGACATTAATTGCGGCATGGGGCCAAATGGCTTTCCTTTAAAATCCATATCCAGACCTGCAATAATAACACGCACACCCTGATTGGCCAATTGCTGACAAACATCGGTTAATCCCGAATCAAAAAACTGTGCCTCATCAATACCTATTACATCAACATTCCCGCTTAAAAGCAAAATATTACCTGCAGTTTCAACCGGTGTAGATAAAATAGAATTTGCATCATGAGATACCACTGCATTTTCACTATATCTAACATCAATATGAGGCTTAAAAATCTCTACACGTTGCTTGGCAATTTTAGCTCTTTTTAATCTCCTGAGTAATTCTTCCGTTTTACCAGAAAACATGGAGCCGGCAATTACTTCAATCCAACCATGTTTTCCTTCTTTATTTAATTTATTTTCAAGAAACATGCGTAATATTATATTATTTGACAAAAGATAAAGGACTGACTATTATTTTTTAATATTTTTTCTTGATACTTTTGTCTATGAACTTCATTCTGTATTTTGTAACAACTTTACAAAGTAAATAAAAAAGCAATTGTTTTAATATTATTATGAACAAAGAAGCACTACTAAACATCATCTTAAGTGATATTAACGAAGTTGAAACTCTTTTAAGATCATTTCAGGAATCAGAGGATATTCCGACAGCTTTCATGGATCTCACAGAACGAAAACTAAATCAACTGGTTGAAGAGTTTTTGCTTTTAAAAACAATTAATAAACCTGTTTCGAAAACTGCTATTACTGAAGAAATAAATATAGAAACAGAACAAAAAGTTGTTGATAAACCAACAATTCCACAGCAACCAACTATTGTAAAAGAAAAACAAGAGCCGGTAAAAATTACAGAAGAAACAATAGATACTCCCCCTAATAAAGAAGTTGCAAAACCAATAGTTGAAGAAAAAACAGAAGAAACAACTATTGCCCCAACTAATGAAGTTAAACCAAGCCCAGTACAAAAAAAAGAATCAGTTTCGGATACCATTATTGAAGTAAAACAAACCCCTGTACAAATACCAGTTGCTGAACCAAAGATTGACGAAAAGAAGACTGTACTAAAAGAGGAAAGTGCAAAAACTCTGGGTGAATCTTTAGGCGGGGAGAAAAAATCTGTAAATGATATCATTGCAAATCATAAAGAATCCAAACTGCAACAAACTTTAATTGGAAAACCCATTGAAGACTTAACTAAAAGCCTGGGATTAAACGACAGGTTTATGTTTCAGCGCGAATTATTTGAAGGAAATGCAGATATCATGAAGCAAACATTACTTCAGTTAAATGAAATGCCTGATTTTAATTCGGCGCAATCATTTATTTCATCTAATTTTAACTGGAATCAGGAGCAGGAGGCTACTCAGCTTTTTTCAATTACGTAAAAGAAAATTTCATTAGTAAAGAAAGAAATCCAACATTATAAATGGGTAAATTATATATCATACCAACACCAATTGGAAACCTTGAAGACATCACACTTCGCGCATTACGAATTTTAAAGGAAGTGGATTTTATTTTAGCAGAAGATACACGTAAGACGGGTTTTTTATTAAAACATTTTGAAATAGAAGCAAAAATGTATTCACATCATAAATTCAACGAACATAAAACATCAGAAATGATTGTTCAAAGAATATTGGCAGGTGAGTCATGCGCTTTAGTTTCTGATGCCGGTACTCCTGCCATATCAGACCCTGGATACTTATTGGTAAAATTTGCTGTAGAAGAAGGTGCAGAGGTAGAATGTTTACCCGGAGCTACTGCTTTGTCCCGCCTTGGTTATTCAGGTCTTCCGAATGAAAGATTTTGTTTTGAAGGTTTTTTGCCACAAAAAAAGGACGTCAAAAAAGACTTCAGGCTATTGAAACGGAAACACGCACTATGATATTTTACGAATCACCCTTTCGACTGGTTAAAACTCTCGAACAATTAGCTGAAATATTGGGTGAAGAAAGAAAGGCCAGTGTTTCCAGAGAACTTACAAAAATACATGAAGAAAATGCCAGGGGAACGCTAAAAGAGTTAATTTATCACTTTAATAGTAAGGTTGTTAAAGGAGAAATTGTTATTATTGTAGAAGGCTTACACGAAAAAGTCGAAAAAAAGAAGGCAATAAATACAAAAACAATATTGATATTTAACATCACAGCCTGTACAACAAGGCTTATTATAAACAATTAATACACAACACATGTCAATTATGAAACAAGCCATGAGAATCGAGACATCAATGAAGTCAAAAACTTTCTCACACATTGCCTGTTCCGATTCATCGGGAAGGATAACAAAATTGGCGAGTTCCATATGGCAATTAAAAGCAACATTAAATATGAAAAAGATTATTTTCACACTGCTAGCTGCTGCAAGCATAGTGGCTTGTAATGGCCATCTTCAACCCAGAAACTTACAGATCAAAAGATTCTTTATTAATAGCAAATGCTGAAAAAGATAAAATCTTAAATGACTTAGCAAGTTCATTGGTTGCTATTGATGAAAATATTCAGCCATTAAAGAAAAGAAAAACTGATTCAGGTAAATATGACCACTCCAGAAGCTAATTCGTACAACTCCAGGACAAGATTAACAACGACATTCAAGACATCTATAATCTGATGTTAGCAAATAAAGAACGAATTGCAGAGCTGGAACAACAAATTAAAAAGTCGGGTTCTGATAATAAAAACCTTAGCAATTTAGTTTCTCTTTAAACAAGCAACTTAAAGAAAAAAGCGAGGAAATCATCAAGCTAAACGAATTACTAAATACCAAAAATATTGAAATCGCTTCTCTAAACTTCACAGTTGAAGGTATGAGTCAGGTAATTGATTCAATACGCAGGTCTAATGAAAACACACAGGCCGTTTTAGATTCTACAACCATTGAATTATATGCCGGCTATTATGCTTTTGGCACTAAAAAGAATTAAAGAACACCAGTGATTTCAAGCGAAGGTTTACCTTGATTGGAAAACAAAAAGTGCTGACAGAAGATTTAACGAGATTATTTTACTAAAATAGACATCCGGGAAATGGAAGAAATTCCTCTATTTCGTCCTAAATATAAATACTGACAAATCACCCGGATGGTTCTTATGAGATTGTTAACGGTGAAGAAGATACAAAAACAATTAAGATTTTAAATAAAGAAGATTTCTGGAGTATTTCCAGATTCCTGGTTGTTCAGGTTAACTAATCTTTCAAAATATATTAAACTCCGCTTATCGCGGAGTTTTTTATTTATCGCCCTTTTTAATCTTATAGCTGTTATGTTATTTTTTTTTGATTTGTGCTTCTCTTCTAATTATACCTATACATCACTTTGTAATATAGTATGTATACTATACACACTCCTCCCAAAACACTATGCAGCCAACAACTTTACCCTAAAAGTCTTAGTTTAATCCCTGGCATTTCAATACCTTTGCATCTATTTAAATATAGAAT
>CAXXLC010000018.1:0-202107 GCA_963677345.2 uncultured Saccharicrinis sp. | reverse complement strand
AACAAGCCAGCTTACGACCGTCGCAAGCAAGTATATTTCCCCTGTTTGCTTCTATTTCGCGTTCCTTACTGGTCATAACCTGCTCCATAGAACGCCATTTTTCACCTTCAACAACCTGCAGAAATATAACTTTTCCGAAAACAACAATAGCAAGCACTACCAATGCCAGGTATATAACACCAACCCTCCATGTTATGTCTCTCTTTATTGTCATTTAATTTTTACTTCCTCTTAATAATTAATCTTCTTTACGAACAATGATTCTTCGTGGAGGCTCTGTTAACTCCTCTAACTGAATTCCGGCATCATTCACCTTTTGTAAAATCACAGATTGCTTACTGATATACATCAGGTCAGAAGATGTTGTTATTGCTTCAATTCTTAACTCTTGTATTTCTTTATTTAATGTAGCTGCCTGCTTCAACAACTTTTCAACTTTGAAATGATTGGAGATATATGCAAAAGCCAGCATAATAAGAAATAAAAAATAAGGTAATTGCTTTGCTACCACCTCCCTTGTAAAGATTCTGCCTGAAATAAAATCTCTCAGTGTAATCTTTTTAAAGGCATAGTCGCCTGACCCAATAAATTCGTTATCTTTCTTTTTCTTTTCTCCGGCCATAATTATTTATTTCTTCTCTGCAATTCGTAACTTAGCGCTTCGGGATCGGCTGTTTTCTTCCAATTCTATTGCTGTTGGTAAAACAGGTTTGCGACTCACTAATTCAAAAGGAACTACAGCTTGTCCAAAAAAATCTTGCTCAACTTGTGTTTTATCACAATCGCCAGTCTTCATAAAATTTTTCACCAACCTATCTTCAAGTGAATGGTACGAAATCACTACCAATCGCCCTTTTGAAGCCAACACATCTTTTGTTTGCATCAACATCTCTTTCAAGGCATCCATTTCTCCATTCACTTCAATACGCAAAGCCTGAAACACCTTAGCTAAAAACTTATTTTTCTCACGAGAAGGAACACAAGGTTCAACAACCTCTAATAAGTCTGAAATCATTTTAAAAGAAGACGACTGACGGTATAACAAAATCCCCTTCACCAGCTTTCCGGCCTTTTTAATCTCTCCATATGTTTTAAATATACGATACAAATCTTCCTCATCATATTCATTCAACACAACGTCTGCCCTTAATTTGGCTTGCTTATTCATACGCATATCCAACTCACCCTCGAAACGAAACGAGAAACCTCTTTCAGGAGTATCAAAATGATGAGATGAAACGCCTAAATCTGCCAAAATACCATCAACTTTATCAATTTTCAGATAACGTAAAAAATGTTTGAGATAACGAAAATTATGTCGCACAAAAATCAACCTGTCATCATCAGGACGATTTTCATAAGCATCCTCATCCTGATCAAACACGATCATTTTACCCCCTTTTAAATTCTTTAGTATTTCTCTAGTATGACCTCCTCCACCGAAAGTCAAGTCCACATAAACACCATTCTCTTTAATATCCAAACCTTTAATACATTCTTTCAGTAAAACAGGCACATGATACACTTCATCCATTATACTACCTCCCTATTTTTTAAATCAGTATTACCCAGAATTCGTTCTGCCATCAAAGCCAATTCGTCCTCATTCATTTCATCCGATTCATAAACTTCCTTACTCCACAACTCTATTTTACTATCCACACCAACCAATACTATTTCCTTAGGCAGATTAATCTTTTCCAACAATCTTTTTGGTAACAACATCCTTCCGTTAGCATCAAAAGTAACTTCGGCAGCACCTCTGAAATATTGTCGGTAAAACTTGTTTTCAGCACGATTATACATATTAATTCGAGCCTTGATGTCACTCATTTCTTCCTCCCAATCGGGATATGGAGACATAATCAAACAATCATCAAACAAGTCTTTTCTCACCACAAAACGGTTCTCTTCCATGGCGTTCATCACCTTTTTAAAAAGAGAAGGCAACACAATCCGTCCTTTAGCATCTGCTTTACAAACAAAATCACCTATAAATGTGGCCATTACGATTGTGGTTTAATTTTCGTAAAAATAAAACTTTTTTAAACCACAATCAACCACTTTACTCCACTTTATTACATATTGTTGATAAGTTTTTTCATAAAAACATCAGGAAAATCATACAGTTTTTTGAGTAAATTGAAAATTTCAATCCATAATGAAGACATTCTTAAAAAGATTTTCGCGAAAAAGAACAGCTTTAGATCTTTTGAATTGCAAAACTCTTTTCTACAAAGCAAATTTGTAAGTAACAACGGCGAACTCTAAAGATTTAGTGCGAAATGCTTTAGCGATATAGGCATAAACATTTCGCAAGGTGGAACGACGTTTTAGCCGTGAGTAACGACCATTTCGCGGCACTGACGACGCATTTCGCTCATCAGCAGAACAATTCGTTTTATAACCGGTTTTTTTCGCTCAGTGTTTTATTATTTAATCAACCAATTCAATACTAAATACAAGATCAAAATCATTTTCCCAGAAATAAATCATGCGGTTTAGTATTTTTTTTCTAAACTTGACCTTTCATTTTTGTAACATATGGAGAATCAAAATACCAAAAACATAACTATTGATATTGAAAAGGTTTTTAAAGAAAAAAACGCTGGACTTTATAAAATTTTACCAAAGTTCATTTTTTCTTATTTAAAAAAAGTCATTCATCAAGATAGTTTAAACAGTATTTTAACAAACCATCCGAACAGTTATAATGTTGAATTTGGGGATGAATGCAAAAAACTTTTTGGGGTTAGCAGTTCCACTGAAGGCCTGAGCAACATACCTAAAGAGGGCCGCTATTTATTTGTTGCCAATCATCCACTAGGAGGCTTAGATGGCATCATATTTATGACAGAAGTAGGCAAGGTTTTCCCAAACATTAAATTCCCGGTAAACGATATTCTTCTACAAATAGGTAGGTTCAACGATATTTTTGTACCTGTAAACAAACATGGAGCACAAGCCAAAGAAGCTGCCATTGAAATTGAAAAAGCTTTTGCATCAGAGGCTCAAATGTTATTCTTTCCCGCAGGTTTGGTCTCAAGAAAACAAGGAAAAGAAATTAAGGATCTGGATTGGAAGCCCGCTTTTATAAAAAAAGCAATCAAACACCAAAGAGATATTATACCGGTTTATATCAGTGGTAAGAATTCTAATTTCTTTTATAATCTATCGCGTTTCAGAAAGAAAATGGGAATAAAAGCAAACATAGAAATGCTGTATCTGGTTGACGAAATGTTTAAGTTTAAAAATAAAAATATTAAGCTGACTTTTGGACAACCAATATCTTGGCAAACAGTTAAAAACGAAAGCACCCCAAAATATTGGGCTGAAAAAATAAAAGAAACAGTCTATAGCTTACCAAAATTAGTTTAATTTTGTAACGCAATTTATCTACAGTTAATTAAATGGATTCTATAAAACCTATTATTGCACCGGTTGAGAAATCAATACTGGAAGCAGAGTTAACAAAAGAAAGATTTGTTCGCAACACCAATAAGGGAGGCAACAAAATTTATGATTTTAAAGGGAACGAAGCTCCAAATTTAATGAAAGAAGTGGGGCGTCTGCGTGAAGAGTCATTTCGTCAGGCAGGAGGAGGAACAGGAAAAGATGCCGATATCGATGATTATGATTTGGCAGAAGTTCCTTACAGACAATTAATTGTTTGGGATCCTGTTGAAAAAGAAATTTTAGGTGGCTACCGTTACATTATGGGTAATACAATTCCCCGAGACAAAGATGGAAACGTAAAACTAGCTACATCAAGATTATTTCATTTCTCAAAAAAATTTTTGGATGAGTATCTTCCCCATACCATTGAATTAGGAAGATCTTTTGTTCAGCCTCAATATCAAAGCAGCAAACAGGGAGCCAAAAGCCTATTTGCGCTGGATAATCTATGGGATGGACTTGGTTCACTGATCGTAAACCATCCTGAAATGAAATTTTTCTTTGGCAAAGTGACTATGTACACACATTTTAATCAGGAAGCGAGAGACTTAATTCTTAGTTTCATGAATAAATACTTTAGTGATCCTGATAAATTACTATATCCTCACGAAGAGTTTAAGGTAAAGATTGCACTTACACCCGAAAAGATTAATGAAATTTTTAAAGGACCTACTTTTGTAGAAGATTACAAAGTTTTAAACAAACTAGTCCGTGATTTGGGCGAATCTATACCTCCATTGGTAAATGCTTACATGAACCTTTCTCCGTCCATGCGTTCTTTTGGAACTGCAGTAAACGACAGGTTTGGTGATGTTGAAGAAACCGGGATTATTATTACTATTAAAGAATTTAACAAAGCGAAAACAGAAAGACACGTGGAAACATACAATCCTAATGACATCCACTAAGCATTTGATAATTTTCAAGTAAAACCTATATAATTAAGAAGCGCGGTCAGTATAGTTTGATCGCGTTTCTTGTTTTATGTATATTTTTTTTGCTTAATAAAAATTCCCCAATACCTTTATACTAAAATACAATAGTTTACAAATAACATAAGGATATGATTACAAAGAAATCAATGATTATCATAAGCATTTTGATATGTATTTTTAGTACTAATTCAATATCCCAAAACAACAATAACGATCCTTTTGAAAAAATGAATCAAAAGTACGAGGAGCGTTTAAATAAGATGAATCAGGATTATCAATCCAGGCTTAAGCAAATGCAGGATGAATATGATAATCATCTTAAAGAAATGAATAAAGCTTTTGAGAAATATTTGAAAAAAAATTTTACAAATGTAACTCAACACAAAAGCGAAGTTAAAAAAGCTGAAGTTCCAAAACCTATTAACCAACCGGTTTTTGAACCCAGAAAAACTTCTGAACCAAACACTGAATTAAATAATATTCCAGAACCAATAACTCCTGATATTACATTAGGAGAAGCTCCCGCTTATTCTATCGCTCCTCTTATACAAGAACCTGTTGAATCTGACAAGTACAAACAAGAACTGACTATAGATTTTTTCGGAACAGCAGCTCCCTTACAAATAGACTCACGCACAAAAAATTTAAACCTTAAAAATGTAAAGCCAGAAAGCTTTGCAAACTACTGGAGTGACTTTACCAATACTTATTATCAGATCTACATTGAGTCTGTTATAAACTATGCATCAGAAAAAAACCTAAATGACTGGGGAATTTACCAGCTTATTAATATATCCTCTAAAAAACTATTCACCACACCTAACGATCAGGAGCTCTGGAAATGGGCCATACTAAATCAAGCTGGATACCAGGCCAAAATTGGCTATCATGAAAACATTGTTTGTCTGATGCTTCCTTTCATGCAAGAGATATATGAAAAACCTTATTATTACATTAATGGATACAATTACTACGTGATTGACGATAAAACAGGAAGCAAAAGCTTATATACTTACGAAGATAATTTTGGAGGGGCAACCAAGTCTATTGATCTATTATTACCCTTTGCTTTAAACTTTAACGACCCAGATAATTCAATTACTAAAAAAACGACACTACCAAACGACAAAGAACCTCTTGATTTAAAGCTTGATAAAACAACAATGGCTTTTTTGGCCAGCTACCCTCAAACCAGCAATTCAGTATATTTAAACGCAGCAATGTCATCTTCTGTTAAAGAAACATTGTATGAACACATAAGACCTAAAATAAACGGTTTGAGCGAGACTGAAGCTGTTACTTTTTTACTTCAATACCTACACCATTCTTTTGAATACAAAACTGACCGGGATCAGTTTGGTAAAGAAAAAATGTTTTTCCCTGACGAAATTTTTTATTATCCTTTTTCTGACTGCGAAGACAGAACCGTGCTTTTTACCCGATTAGCGAATGATTTACTTGGATTAGACGTTGTTGCATTAACCTACTTTAGCCATATGGCCGCAGCAGTTTCATTTTCAAAACCCGTTGAAGGATATAGTTTTATTGTTGGAGATAAAAACTATACCATTTGCGATCCTACATATATCAATGCACCTATAGGATCTGTAATGCCAGAATACAAAGATTACACTCCCATTGCCATAAAGATCAACAATAACAACAAAATGAATAACATTTGGCAAAGAATATCTAAGACACTCGAAACAACCAATGAAGGAAACATTTATATAAGTAACAGATTAATCTCTGAAAATGAAAAATACATTGCTTCAGGATGGTACGATAATACAATTCAAATTGGCAACAAGAGTTTTACTGCAAAAAACAACACCAGAGACCTTTGGTTTGCCACATTTACGAGCACCGGAAAGATGGAATGGTTTTTACCTGTTAATTGCTCTAATCATAGCTTTACACAAGCTTTTAATGTTGGGAAAAAAGGCAACATATATGCATTGATTAATTACACCGGATCAATAAATATCAACAACCAAACCCTGGCACACACAAACCATTCTGCTCATTTAATCTTAGGCATTTCCAGTAGAGCCCAAACCATTTTACATGAAAACATTGACTTTGAAGCTCCCGAAAACCAAAAACTAGCATTCTACGGCAAATATAAGTCTGATGGCACTAAAGTCGATTTAGTTTCATTCCCTACCGACAAGGTACGCTTTGACTCTAAGATTACTGTTGACTCACAAAATGATGTTGTATTCAGAGGTATTGTAGGCGAAATTGCAGGGTTAACTAAAGATGTTCCGATAACATTATCATCAGACATTTACAATCCGGAATTACAACTGGAATCATATATTAAAGAATACAAAACAAAGGCATACAACAAGCATATGGCTTCATTATTTGCTGCAATAAAAATACTATCCCAAAACGGAGCCAGCTTTAGCGGATTAAATGTTCGAAATCTGATAAAGAAAAACAATCCTGATTTTCCCAAAGACAATCCTAATATATACGAAAGTCTTTTAAGAATGCAATTTGTTGTAAATAAAGGGGGTGTTGTGAAAATAGAAACATACAAAGGCAAAAAAATATCTTTGGATGCAATGAGTATACAAAACAATTCAAATATACAGATTATTGATTCCTCGTCAGATAACTATAAACTCAATTTTCTAAACGGAGTTGAAGTTGGGAAAGCTATTATTTGGTATGATTTAAATTCTATTACATTAAATAAAAATGGCTCAATGATATTTGATTATGATGATGATCACACAAAGAAAGAAATTAAAATAGAAGATATTATTGATTAGATAACCAATATAACAACAACTAATACATTGGAAAAGCAACAATACCTAAATATATTTTAGAATCGATATAAATTACACAGTAGACTAACAATAAGTTGAACTTCGAATAACACTTTATTGTTTTTTTACGAATAAGACCCCAGACAAAATTCAAACAAACAAATAAACCAAAAAAGCATGGCTTTAATTAACTGGAAGGATTCTTACAATCTCAACATCAAAGAAATTGACCAACAACACCAGAAACTAGCGGAAATGATTAATGACTTTTATGATCAAATTACTCAAAAATCAAATAAAGAATTGATTTCAGATTTGATTTACAAAATGAAAGATTATACTAAAGTTCATTTTGCTACAGAAGAAAAATTACTACACGAATCTAACTACAATGATTTATTGGAGCACAAGATTAAACATCAGGCTTTTATCGATAAGGTTTCTGATTTGGAAACAAGATTTAATAGCGGGAAAATGATTCTGTCTTTTGAAATTACTAATTTTTTAAAAGACTGGCTTATTACACATATTCAGGAAGAAGATAAAGCCTATGTAAGTTCAGTCATGCAATTAAATAATTAAACTTTGATATTGCCCCTGATCTTTTTATTGAAAACATTGTTTCTACAATAATAACAGAAATTTATAAAATAGAACCTAATAGTGTAACTTAACAACTATGGATTCTATTAAATAGAAATTATTTACAAACATATGGAAGAATTTGACTTAATTGTAATCGGCTCGGGACCGGCAGGATATTCATCGGCCATGAGAGCTTTGGATTACGGATTAAATATATGTATTGTTGAAGGTGCTCACATTGGAGGGGCAGGCATAATGAATGGTGCCTTAACTTCAAAAACAATGTACGAATTGTCAATGGATTATGCCGTTGCAGCAAGAACCGACAGGGGATACAGATCAGGAAGTTTAAGTGTTGATTTTTCAAAAGTCATTAAAACAGTGATCCAGGCAGCCAAAGAAAAACAGTACCAAATGCTTAGTCAAATTGAGACTTTTTCTTCAGAAAAATCAAAAAAGGGATCTCTTACACTCGAAAGAGGATGGGCTAAATTTATTGATCCCTATACAATCTCTATTTCTTCAAATAAAAATATTAAAAAATTAAAAGGAAAACATTTTATAATAGCCACAGGAGCCAAACCAAGACAAGCTCCTGGGCTAGAAATAGATCACGAAAGAATCATTAACTCTGATGACATTTTAAATCTCAAAAAATTTCCTGAAAGAATGTTAATCATTGGCTCTGGGATTATTGGTTGTGAATTTGCCACTATATTCAGCAATTTTAAGCAAACTGAGGTACATCTTTTAGACAGAGCCAATAAAGTACTGCCTTATGAGGATGATGATGTTAGTAGTTTTGTAGCCAAAAACCTTGAAGACAATGGCGTAATAGTGCATCATACGGCTCACCTTAGAACCATAAAGAAACATCCAACTCACCTTGAAGTAATTTTAGATTACGATGCCGGAAACAGCAAAGTTATTGAAGTTGATGTTGCATTAGTTGCCATTGGCAGAGTTCCAAATGCTGAAAATATTGGATTAGAAAACATTGGAATAACAACCACCGAAAGAGGAACTATTAGTATTTCAGATGAATGCTTGTTAAAAGACGATAACAATCAATGTCATATCTATGCAGCAGGCGACATTACCGGGCACACTCAACTATACAGTGTAGCAGAATTTCAGGGAAGAATTGCTGCTGAAAAGATAGCTGCAACACCAAGTTATCCACTGGATTACACGAATATGTCAACTCTCATGTTTTTTAAGCCCGAATTGGCCTCTGTGGGCTTAAACGAAAAACAACTCAGAGCTAAAAACATCCCTTATAAAGTCGCTTTCTATTCCAACCAGCTTATCAACAGAGCTATCGCAATGCGAAACACAAATGGCTTTGTTAAAATACTGGTTAGCGATGAAGAAGAACCAAGAATCCTTGGAATGAGAGCTGCTGGACCACAAGCTTCTGCCTATATAGTTTCTGTAGCACACCTTATAAACCAAGGAAACAGTCTTCATGAAGTATTAAAAATATTTTATCCTCACCCCAGTGTGTCTGAAGGAATACAAGAATGCTTAAGAACCTTAAGTGGCAAATCAGTATACAAGCCAGAGGCTTTTCCTGATCTAATAAACTTCAAAGAATGGAAACCTGATCTCAAATAATAATCACAAATTATTTTTCAACACACATTATCCAACAAACAGAAAAACACACAACATAAATGAAAAAAATAATAAGTGTCGTTATTGTACTCATGTCACTAGCGTTTATTTACTATTCCACACCTAATTATATAAAAAATGCACTAACTCATTTATTCCCGGATATTGATGATTACAAATTCTTTAAGAACAGAGAAATTAAAGCTGATAATCCAATCTCATGGAATACTGCTCATGATTATATGAATTACGATCTTTCAAAACAAGAAAGAAACACATTAGAAAGTTATCATTCAATTGCATATCTGATTATCCAGAACGACTCAATTGTTTATGAAGAATATTGGGATGGATTTAATAAAGATTCCTATTCAAATTCATTCTCAGCAGCTAAAAGTATCGTTTCTTTACTACTGGGAGCTGCAATTCAGGATGGATATATAAAAAATGTCAATCAACCGGTATCCGAATTCATACCTGAATTCAATGATGAATCATACAGTCAGCTTCATATCAAAGATTTATTAACGATGAGTTCCGGGTTAAACTGGAACGAGAGCTATATCAACCCCTTTTCCATGACAACACAAGCTTATTATGGAGATAACATCAATGAATTAGTTTTAGGCCTTGAAGTAACAGAAACACCCAGTATTGAATTTAAATACTCAAGTGGTAACACCCAGTTACTGGCACTCATTATTCAAAATGCCACAGGCAAAACACTTTCGGAATATACTTACGAAAAAATATGGAAACCACTAGGGGCAACCAATAGTGCTTTATGGAGTCTTGATAAAGAAAATGGAGTTGAAAAAGCCTATTGCTGCATCAATAGCAATGCCAGAGATTTTGCTCGCATAGGAAAAATCATTCTTAATAATGGCTATATTAATAACAAACAAATATTTCCTGAAGAGTACCTTAAAAATTCGATAGAACCAGCAAGCAATTTAGTAGATCACAGAACACGAGAAACTGTAGATTTTTATGGCTATCATTGGTGGATCATTAATCATGAAGGAGAACAGATACCATACGCCAGAGGAATACTGGGACAATACATCTTTGTTTTAAAAAAAGAAAATGCAATTGTAGTTCGTTTAGGACATAATCGAAGCAGAAATTACCTACATCACCATCCTAGTGATGTTTATTCTTATTTAAATACTGCAAAAAGAATTTTATCGGAAAGAAACGAATAATAAAAACGGCTGCATCAATCAATGCAGCCGTTTTTATATTATTTCTTAAATCTATTATTAGATTAATATGCCCTGGCATTTCTGCCCTCAACAAAATTGATAAAAGAAGTATTAACTACTTTATTTCCTCCTGCAGTTGGATATTTACCAGTAAAATACCAATCCCCATTATCATTTGGACAAGCAATATGTAGATTTTCAATAGTTTGATAAACCACTTCAACTTCTGCATCAATATTTTTTGGAGTCAACATTTCAGCAATCTTATCAGAAACCTCTTCTACCGTAAAAGGCTTATAAATTTCTCTTACGTAGTTTACAATTTCTTCTTTAGGAAGATTTTGTTGCTCTTTACATTTTTGATACACATCATCAATTACAGATTGCATACCACGCTCTTTCAATAAGGCAATAGCCGCCTGAAAAGCACAGAAATCACCCAACTTTGCCATATCAATACCATAACAATCAGGATAACGAATCTGAGGAGCAGAAGATACAATAATAATTTTCTTTGGGTGTAATCTATCTAAAATCCTAAGAATACTTTTCTTTAATGTTGTACCTCGAACAATAGAGTCATCAATAACAACAAGTGTATCCTCCTGATTTTTCACAATCCCATAGGTAACGTCATATACGTGAGCTACTAAATCATCTCTACTTTCATCATCAGCGATAAAAGTTCTCATTTTAACATCCTTAATAGCCATTTTTTCAACACGAGGTTGAACATGAATTATCTCAGATAGTTTTTCTCGAGTAAGCTCTTTCCCTTCATCAAGAATCTGATCAATCTTACGTTCATTAACCAATTTACGAACGCCATCAACCATACCATAAAAAGCAGTTTCTGCAGTATTAGGAATATAAGAGAAAACAGTTTGTTCGATGTTAAAATTTACTTTCTCAAGAAGAATTGGCGCTAACAAACGACCTAATTCCTTTCTTTCCTGATATATATATTTATCACTTCCTCGTGAAAAATAGATTCTTTCAAAAGAACAGGAACGTCTTTCTTGCGGAACGCGAACTTCTTCTTCTTTTACCTCTCCATTTTTCTTAATAACCAAAGCATACCCTGGACGTAATTCCTGAACCTCTCTGATTCCTACATTCATTGCTGTTTGTATAACCGCACGTTCTGATGCAACAACCACAACCTCATCATCCATATAATATGAGGCCGGACGTATACCCCATGGATCTCTTGCCACAAAAGCATCACCATGACCGAACATACCAGCAATTACATATCCTCCATCCCATCTTCTGCTTGAACGTTCTAGAATTTTTCTGACATCAAGATTATCTTCTATCTGATGAGAAATATCTTTATTAGAAAGTCCTTCATTTTTATATTGACGGAATAACATTTGATTCTCTTCATCCAGAAAATGGCCAACATTTTCAAGTATTGTAACCGTATCTGTAAAATCTTTGGGATGCTGACCTAAATCTTCAAGGTTTCTGAAAATCTCATCTACATTAGTAAGGTTAAAGTTACCGGCCATTACAAGATTCCTGGAACGCCAGTTATTTTCTCTCATAACGGGATGCACGTAATCGATACTATGCTTTCCAAAAGTCCCATATCTTAAGTGACCTAAATAAAGCTCACCACAGAAAGGCATATTAGCTTTAGCCCAAACAGGATCTTTCATAAGTTCAGGAGTAACTCCTTCAACTTTATTCAGACGTGTATCAATATCATTAAATACATCCTGAATAGGATTTGCTAAATTAGATCTTGATCGAGACAAATACCTTGATCCTGAAGGTTGATCAATTTTCAAGCTGACAACTCCTGCACCATCCTGTCCCCGGTTGTGTTGTTTTTCCATTAACAAATAGAGCTTGTTTAGTCCGTAACGCCACGAACCATACTTCTCCTTGTAATACTCTAAAGGTTTGCGTAATCTTATCAACACAAAACCACATTCATGCTTAATCTGCTCGCTCATATTTTAAGAGACTTACTATTTTTAAGAAACCGCAAATTTATTTTATTTTTTTTGCTTCCCCAAGATACTTTCAACTAAAAAGGGTTAAAATAAAAACGCCCCCTATTCGGGAGCGCTATTTCATTATAAACTTGACAATTGAATATTATCGACTGGTACAGGATAACAGCTTGGAAACTCTTTTTTTAACTTTCGATACAATTCCAAAGATTCACTCTTACTTCTAAAATCACCCACCTGCACCCTCCAAAAAGGAGCTTCGTACATCATATATATTTTTTCATCCTGAAACAAAGATAAAACCTTTGCTTTTACTTCGCTTGCTTCCTTTTTGGCATAATTACTTGATCCAAGATACAACTGAATTCTAAACCCGTCAATTCCACCAGCTCTTTTATTCATATCTAAATGAATCCCTACCAAATCCTCTATTTCAACAGGCTGAATAATTTCTACAAATCCATTATTACTCCCATTGTGCGAAGTTACCTTTTCAAACAACTCCTGTGCGGACTTATTTTGAGCATTTACATTAATAAAAACAAATCCTATTATTGCAATAAATAATATCCTAATCATTTTTCGACTTTAATATTTTGACTGCAAATATAAAGATTCTTTTGTTGGAACAGCCAATACCGGACATTTAGACTCATTAATCAGTTGATTTGCGAAAGGTTTAAAGAAATTATCAAATGGATTTGACGATCTCAAAATATTAGTTGCAACCACATCTGCATCAATATTTTCAATATAATCCATTAAAAGTTCAGCTTTAGATTTACCACTTAATATATCAGACTCAACACGTAAATCTGTATTCTTTTTTATAAAACGTACCGTTTGCTTTACAAAGGCACTCACTCTGCTTTTTAAAATATTATAACCCGGTTCTTTTATCCCGGCCACATAAACTTTTGCATCAAATAATTTAGCCAAGCCAATTACAGCAGGAACCTTTTGACGACTTTCACGTGTATAACTGATTGGCAATACCACCTTAGAAATATCTCTCCATTCTCGTTCAGGACGGATTGTTAAAACAGGAACAGAAGAACTGTGAACCAAGCGATAAGCATTACTTCCAATCCATTTATCTTCAAACCCCGAGGCTCCATGTGTTCCTACCACAATCAATGTTGCATCATCATATTTGGCCTGATTAGTTACCTCTTTTATAACATTTCCTTCTCTGACTTTAAAAGTAAAATTACCACCAGGAACCAAGTATTTACTTTTATTTTTATCGATGATTTCACTTAACCATTCTTCAACATTATCACTTAAAATCAATTCCGGCTCCCTTTTTGAATATCGGTATTCTATTTTCTTTGTTTTTACATGCAGAATCTTCAAGTCAGCTTTTAACTTATTGGCAATATGTATTGCGAAACCTAAAGCATTTAATGAATTATCCGAAAAATCGATAGGAACAAGTAGTTTAGTCATAAGAACTTAAGTTTTTTTATTAAAATGCAAAATCGAGTATCCCAAAAGATACGTAGTTTGCTATAAAATAGTTTGCTCAAATCTAACATTTTATTCAATATCTCATCCTAATATAGCACTATAAATTGCTTTTAGCAGAAATAAAAATACCGGGAAAAACAAACTTATCAATTTGTTAATACCCGGTATCAATCAACACAACACAAATTTTAATATCTTTATTTGATAAAACACCGAGAGTTACATTTGTGGGGACAAATTAGGCAACTCCCGGCATCAATCAACACAACACTCTTAATTTTCCGCTAAATTAATTTTTTCTGGCATTTGACTAATATAGTTTTTAATATTTATTGAACAAAAAGGTAAAATTTAACAATAAAATGTGGCGTTTATTTTAAAATCACCGGAAGTTGCTCTTGTGGGGACAATGAAGTCAACTTCCGGCTTATTCAACACAACACTATATTTTATGCTATCAAGAGTTCTTTTGAAAATGGTTTTGGTATATCGCAAAAGAAAAATAAATGATCTACTTGCTCTGATCTGAATTTCCTAAGTATTTTTTCACCTACATTAAATAAACTTACTTGTCCTCGATTCATTTCAGATAAACGTTGACCAGCCAGCAAAGCATCAATTGCATCTGAAGATATTTCATTCAACTGACCTAAATCAACCATTACATTCGAAAACGGACGTGTTAGGATATTGATTAACTTATTCTTAAATTGAATAAGATCTTTTGAGTTTAAAATAGTTTCCTTTTCAAAAGAAACTAAAATTGTATTTTGATAAGTTTTAATTCTAATCATCGTAATGTGTGTTTGTGTTTCAAATACAATTTCAAAGTACGTGCCATTTATAAACAAACATTGATAATCAACATATTAACAATTTAACTTTAAAGAACAATGCCATATATTGGAATAAATTCCAATATATGGATTTTATCCATTAATTATCATTATAATATATATACCTGATTACATGTTAATTACCGAAATCAAACAAAAAAATAATTTCTTAAATTAAATGTTTGTGATAATTTTGCGACAAATTATTAATAGTAAATGATGGTAACAGACCAATATTTTGATTCCATTCGTCCATATCGTGACAACGAAATGACTGAGGTTTTTGAACAATTGATGAATGAAGAATCTTTTAAACAATTACTAAATTTCCTATTTCCACATATTAAAATAGAGAATTTTTATAAAAAATTATTGTCTTTAAAATCAATTAAGGATTTTCAGATCAATGTAATATATCCATACATCAAGGATGTAATTAAAAGCACAACTCATGGAGTTCGTGCTGAAGGATTTGAAAAACTGGAACCAACAAAGAGCTATATCTTCATATCCAATCACAGAGATATTGTTTTGGACTCAGCTTTTCTAAATATTTTATTACATGATCACGGACATGAAACCTGCGAAATAGCAATAGGAGACAACCTTTTAATTTATCCATGGATTACAAAGCTGGTAAGGCTTAATAAATCATTCATGGTTAAAAGAAATTTACCGGCACGTCAGATGCTGCAAAGCTCCAAACTACTTTCAGAGTACATAAGATATAATCTAACAGAAAGAAATTCTAGTGTTTGGATTGCTCAACGAGAAGGAAGATCAAAAGATGGAAATGACAAAACACAAACCAGCTTACTTAAAATGCTAAATTTAAGTGGTTCAAAAACATTTTCAGAGAATTTCCAGGATCTTCAGATCGTACCGCTTTCTATATCATACGAATATGATCCATGTGACTATTTAAAGGCAAATGAGTTTTTAATGAAGAAACAAAATCCTGATTACAAAAAAACTCAGGAAGATGATTTAAAGCACATGGGAGCGGGAATTAAAGGCAGAAAAGGTCGTGTTAACTTCAACATAGGAACACCTTTAAACCATGAACTTGAGGCATTAAACTCTTTAGATAAAAACGAACAACTCAATAAATTAGCTGAACTTATAGATGAGCAGATCCATAACAACTATAAATTATGGCCAGGTAATTTTATTGCAGCTGATATTATAAATAACAACAATTACTTTGCCGACAAATATTCTGAGGAGGAAGAAAAAACCTTCCATGAATATATCGACGAACATATTTCAAGATTAAAAACAAATGAAGCTCAATTCATTAAGCAATCATTAATGGAAATGTATGCAAATCCGGTTAAGAATTTCTACAAAGAATAAGATATTGATAATCAAAAGAAAAAGGGCGATTCCAAAATTTGGAATCGCCTTTTTTTTATATTCACTTATATCTTACTACTCTTTTAATTTCAATGCAATATTTAATTCCTCTAATTGAGAAGGAGCAATTGGTGCCGGAGCATCATTCATCACATCTCTTCCTGAATTATTTTTAGGGAATGCAATTACATCTCTAATAGAATCCAATCCTGCAAAAAGAGACACCAAACGATCAAATCCAAATGCAACACCACCATGAGGAGGTGCTCCATATTTAAATGCATTCATCAAGAAGCCAAATTGACTTTCCGCTTCTTCTTCTGAAAAACCTAATAACTGGAACATCTTATGCTGAAGCTCATCATCATGAATCCTAATAGACCCACCACCAATTTCAACGCCATTTATAACTAAATCGTAAGCATTTGCTCTCACCTTTCCTGGATCAGTTTCCAACAAGGCAAAATCTTCTTTCTTTGGTGATGTAAATGGATGGTGCATGGCATGGTAACGACCACTTTCATCATCCCACTCTAACAATGGAAAATCAACAACCCATAATGGCGCAAACTTATTTTTATCTCTTAGTCCCAATCGAGCTCCCATTTCTAATCTTAACTCACAAAGTGCATTTTGTGTTTTAGCTTTTGCTCCTGCTAAAATTAAAATTAAGTCACCTGGATTTGCACCATAAGCTTCAGCCCATTTTTTTAATTCATCTTCTCCAAAGAATTTATCTACAGAGGATTTAATTGTACCATCAGTATTATACTTAACGTAAACCAATCCTTGAGCACCAATTTGTGGTTTACGAACAAAGTCAGTTAACTTATCTAAATCTTTTCTTGAATAAGATGCACATCCGCTTGCACAAATACCTCCTATATATTCGGCATCATCAAAAACCTTAAATCCAGCAGATACCATTTCTTTCATTTCAACAAACTTCATATCGAAGCGAATATCCGGCTTATCAGAACCATAATATTTCATTGCTTCTTCATATGGCATTTGAGGAAAATCGTAGTCAATATCAATATTTTTAATCACTTTAAACAAGTGCTTAGTCATACCTTCAAAAGTGGACAAAACATCTTGTTGCTCAACAAAAGACATCTCACAGTCAATCTGTGTAAATTCAGGCTGACGATCAGCTCTTAAGTCCTCATCTCTAAAACACTTAACAATCTGAAAATACCTGTCGAAACCGGCAACCATTAACAACTGCTTAAACAACTGAGGTGACTGAGGTAAGGCATAAAACTGACCTGGATTTAATCTTGAAGGAACAATAAAATCTCTTGCTCCCTCTGGAGTTGACTTCATTAAAACAGGAGTTTCTGTTTCAATAAAATTTTGCTGATTTAAAAAATTACGAACTTCAAAACCTAATTTATGTCTTAGCTCCAGATTACTACGAACAGGATTACGACGTAAATCAAGATATCTATATTTCATTCTTAATTCATCTCCACCATCCGTCTCGTCTTCAATTGTAAATGGAGGTAATTCAGAAGCATTAAGAATCTCAAATTTATCAACAAGAATTTCAATTTCTCCGGTTGGTATTTTACTGTTTTTATTACTACGCTCTGCAACTTTACCCACCACTTGAATTACATACTCTCTACCTAATTTACGGGCCTCATCACTTAAGTCTTTTCTTGATTCAACATCCAACACTAATTGTGTAATTCCATATCTGTCTCTTAAATCAATAAAAGTCATTCCACCAAGATTACGAATCTTCTGAACCCATCCACTAAGCGTTACTTCTTTATTTACATTTTCAAGCCTAAGCTCTCCACAAGTATGCGATCTATACATTATAATTGTTATTTATTACTCAATAATTATATTTGAAAACCAGTTGAAATTCTAAAACCAAACTACTGATTGTTTTAACATGCGAAAATATAAAGAAATTAAATAAATCAACTCTATTTCTTAAATATTAAACTAAAAGATGATGAAAATCAATTTCTCAGACGAATATTTTATGCAACAAGCACTTAACGAAGCTAAAAATGCATTATTAAAAGATGAAATACCTGTTGGCGCTGTTGTTGTTTGCAACAAACAAATTATATCAAGAGCTCACAATCTTACAGAAACATTAAACGATGTAACTGCTCATGCCGAAATGTTGGCAATTACAGCTGCTGCAGAATTTCTTGGAGGTAAATACCTTACCGAATGCACTTTATACGTTACACTAGAACCTTGCTGTATGTGTGCAGGTGCCTTAAATTGGTCTCAAATAGGAAGAATAGTTTTTGGGGCTTCAGATGAAAAAAGAGGCTTTTTAAAACACACACCCCCAATAATACATAGTAAAACCCCAATAATTAGCGGCATTTTAAAATCAGAGTGCTCTGAATTAATAACAAACTTCTTCAAAAACAAAAGATAAATTTTTACTAAAATCTATTTTTTAGTATTTTTACGGGTATGAATTTAGAAAATATTTATACTCGACTTAAAGAAGGCGGCACCACCGAAAATGAAAAAAAATATCAACTACAAGGTGCCAAAGGTGAGCTTTTTGGCGTTAGTATTACTGACATTGAAAAGATAAAAGAAGACCTTATATCAGCCTACAAAAATGATGGAAGCGCTCACTCTTTAGCAAAGGAACTCTGGACAACACGAAACACCGAAGCAAGAATTCTTGCATGTATGATTGCAGATCCGCAAAAAACAACACGAAACATGGCAAACCAATGGATCTCTGTAATCAACTTTTACCTAATTGCAGATTATTTTTCAGAACTGATAGCACAAACACGGTTTGGTTCTGACATTATGTACCTATGGATTCAATCTCCATATGAATACATAAAAAGAACTGGCTATTTAATTCTAAATCATCTTGCCAAGAATGACAACACAAAAAGTGAATTGTTTTTCAAAGCATTCTTACAAAAAATTAAACAGGAAGTACAATTTTCGCCTAATTGGGCAAAAGAAGCCATGTATGAATGTTTAATTTCCATAGCATCCAAATCTAAAAACCTCAAAGAAGAAGTAATTAATTCGATGCTAGGAGTTAAAACTATTGAAATTAATTACGATGGAAATTCGGCTAAAACGATTGACATTATTGAAGAATTAAACAAATTATAATACAGACCAAAAATCTTATTATTAACCAACTTTACAAAAGCAGTCTGAAAATACGCCAAACTATTTTCAGACTGCTTTTTACATTATTAAATATTACAACCATATTTATATCTTAAATCGAACACAGGTTATTAGACGAATTGCAAATATCATCTTATCTTTGCGCCAAATAATTAAAACATACTATTTTGAAGTTTTCAGATCTTAACTTAAATACGCCATTATTAAATGCATTAAGCGACATGGGGCTTGACACTACAACTCCCATTCAGGAAGAAATATTTCCGGTTGCCATGTCGGGTCGTGATGTTATTGGTATTGCTCAAACAGGTACAGGTAAAACCATTTCGTATATACTTCCACTTTTAAGAAATTTAAAGTTCAGCAAACAACGTCATCCTCGAATTCTTGTATTAGTACCAACCAGAGAGCTTGTTGAACAGGTTGTTGGAGAGTTCACCAAACTCACTGAATACATGAACGTAAGGGTTGCCGGAGTTTATGGAGGAACAAATATCAATACTCAAAAGGAAATGGTTTATGCAGGGTTAGACGTATTGGTGGCAACTCCGGGTAGATTAATAGACCTAAACCTTACCGGCGTATTAAGACTAAAATCAATTCAAAAACTGGTTATTGACGAAGTGGACGAGATGTTAAATCTGGGATTTAAACCTCAATTAGAAAGAATTGTGGATTTATTACCAGAAAGAAGGCAAAACCTTATGTTCTCGGCAACTATAACATATGATGTAGAAGAGCTTATCAAACATTTCTTTTACGATCCTATTAAAATAGAGGTGGCTCCTGCAGGAAAACCTGTTGACAAAATTTTCCAGTCTGCATATAAGGCGCCAAATTTTTACACTAAAATAAACCTTCTTTTATACCTTTTAGATGTAAACCACGGTATGGATAAGGTTTTATTATTCGTAAAGAGCAGGCAAGTAGCTGATGTTTTATACAACAACCTGGAAGAAATTTTTGAAGATGAGATTGGAGTCATTCACTCTAACAAGTCTCAGAATTTTCGTTTTAGAATGGTAAATGAATTTACTGAAGGAAATTTAAGAATCTTAATTGCCACAGATTTAATTTCTCGTGGTCTTGATATTTCTAATGTAACCCACGTAATCAATTTCGATCTACCGGAAGAAGCAGAAGCATATGTACACCGAATTGGACGAACAGGTAGAGCTGAAGCTGAAGGTAATGCAATCACATTCATAACCGAACAGGATAAAGAAATATGGCATTCTATTGAAAAGTTAACCAACACAAAGGTTAATATTGAAGAGCTGCCTAAGGATGTGGAAATATCAGAACTTCAACTTGACAGTGAAGCGCCAATTGTTGCAGGAAAAGCACTGATAAAAACACCTAAGATAGATGCAACCAAAGGTACTGCATTTCACGAGAAAAAGGAAAAAAATAAAAAGGTGAACATGGGAGGTTCATATCGCAGAAAACTTGCTGAAAAATACAAGAAGCCTAAAACCAGGGGACAAAAACGCAAATAATTGTAAAATTAAACAACAAGCCTATCCCTAAAATTTGTTAATACAACAAATACAATACATCTTTTTAAATTATTATTGTAATTTCGATAGTTACAGGAACAATACTAATTTCATGTATTATGAATAGGGAAAGAAAGCGTTTAGAAGTTTGTTCAAACCAACATATTGAATGGAAAAAATGGGGCCCTTATTTAAGCGAAAGACAATGGGGAACAGTCAGAGAAGATGATGGCTCCAACGACAACCCATGGCTTTCATTTACTCACGATCAATCAAGATCAAGAGCATACCGTTACGGAGAAGATGGCATTGCTGGAATTAGCGATGACAAGCAATTCTTATGTTTTTCACTCAGCTTATGGAACAAAAAAGACCTGATTTTAAAAGAAAGATTATTCGGACTATCAGGCCCTAAAGGAAATCATGGGGAAGATGTAAAGGAATACTATTTTTATTTAGACTCCACTCCTACACATTCATACATGAAATACCTGTACAAGTATCCTTTAAACGAATATCCCTATCTTGATTTAGTCAAAACAAGTGCTGCCCGTACTAAACAAGACTTTGAATATGAATTACTGGATACAAATGCATTTCAAAACAACCATTATTTAGATATTTTTATTGAATATGCAAAAAAAGACACCGACAACATATTAATAAAAATTACTGCACACAACAGATCATCCGAAGATGCGAGCGTGGTGTTATTACCTACACTATGGTTTAGAAACACCTGGTGGAATTACAAAACCACTGAGCCCATCATTAAATTACTGGATGACAATTCTGTTATTGCAACTCACGATACATTAGGAAGTTATGTATTAAGCACAGAACTATCGCCATTATGGTTATTTACAAACAATGAAACTAACCACCAACGTATTCACAATTCACCAAATACAACACCTTATGTTAAGGATGCTTTTAACGAGTTTATTGTTGAACACAAAAGCGAAGCTGTTAATCCGGAAAATACAGGAACCAAGTCGGGAGCTATGTTTGACGTACACATTCCGGGCGGGGGAAAAGTTGAACTAAGAATGTCACTTAAGGCATCAACCAAAGCAAAACATAACTTTGACAATTTTGAGAAAAACCTTCGACTCAAAAAAGAAGAAGCGGATGAGTTTTATAACGACATCTACCCTCCGAACTGTAACGAAGATGAAAAAAGAGTGATCAGACAAGCTCTTGCCGGAATGCTATGGACCAAACAATATTACGAATTGGATGTATCTGAATGGCTAAACGAATACAAAGGAGGACCAAGAAATTCACTCAGAAATCATGATTGGGAACATTTAAAAAACAATCACATTATCAGTATGCCCGACAAATGGGAATACCCCTGGTATGCGGTATGGGATTCGGCATTTCATACAATTCCCCTTACCATGGTTGACCCCTGTTTTGCAAAAGAACAGCTGACACTGTTCTTAAGTAAAAAATACCAACACCCTAACGGGCAGATACCTGCTTACGAATGGAGCTTTAATGATGTAAACCCTCCCGTACATGCATATGCAGTAATAACTCTGTACAAAAACCTAAAGCAAATGCTCAACAAAACTGACACTGAGTTTTTAATTACATGCTTTGAAGGTTTACATAAAAATTTTCAATGGTGGATTCACCACAAAGATCCAACAGCTAAGAATGCTTTCCAGGCCGGTTTTCTAGGTCTGGATAACATTGGAGTATTTGACAGGAGTCATACCTTACCAACCGGGGGGCATATTGAACAATCAGATGGAAACGCATGGATGGCTTTATATGCTCAAAATATGCTTGAAATATGCCTGGAGCTTATTATTCAAGGCCACACTGAATATAGAGATAAAGCGGTTGACTACTACAATCACTTTCTGGAAATTGCCTCTGCAATGGATAGAATTGGAGATAATGAAGATGAAATGTGGGACGAACAGGATCAATTTTTTTATGATGTATTAAGGTTTCCTGACGGAAGTGCAACGCGCCTCAAAGTTCGGTCATTAGTTGGTCTTTTACCTATGTGCGCAGTAACCGTTCTTGAACCAGAACACTTAAAACTCCTGCCTGATTTTGCGAAACAATACCAGTTTATGGTTACAAGAACCAAACGCCTGTCAAAGACCATAGCAAGTCCAATGATTAAAGGCAAACACCAAAGGCGTTTACTTGGAATCCTAAACGAAGAAAAACTTAGAGCTGTTTTAAAAATAATGCTCGACGAAAATGAGTTTTTAAGTCCTTATGGCATTCGATCTCTTTCTAAATATCATGAAGAAAACCCATATATATTCAAGTGGAACGAGGAAGAGTTCACTGTAAAATACATCCCCGGAGAATCAGACAGCTTGATGTTTGGCGGTAATTCAAACTGGCGGGGGCCTATATGGTTCCCGGCAAATACAGTGATCATCCGTTCTTTGTACCAGCAATATGCTTTTTATGGCGATGATTTTAAAGTGGAATGCCCAACAGGCTCAGGAAATATGATGTCTTTAATTGAAGTAGCCCAGGAGATTATAAAAAGACTTGAATCAATATTTTTAAAAGACGAAAATGGATACAGGCCTGTTTATGGCTGGTATAAGGAGTTTCAGGAAGACCCAAACTGGGAAAATAACCTCTTGTTCTACGAATACTTTCATGGAGATAACGGAGCCGGAATTGGAGCTAGTCACCAAACAGGGTGGACAGGAATGGTTGCCTATTTAATGGTGATGTTCAGAACCTACAATTTTAATAAATTATTCGAAAAAGCACATTGGGATAAAGAAACACAGATTAAAAAAGATGATAATAAATAAAAAGCGGAGCCTGAAAACACAAGCAGCTCTGCTTTTCTAGCCTGATGTATTCATAAATTTTCATTATGAGAGTATCAAAAGCAAAGAGAAAAAGTGAAGTGGAGATTTTCAGTTTGCAGGAATAGTGAACTATTTTGAAAACTTAAACTCGAGCATTTGCTTTTTATCAAAGGTTTTGAGGCTTGCAGTAGAAGAATTTATGAATAGTTCAGGCCAGATATCTTTTTTATAAAATCACAATTCAGCTACCTGATCTATCTTTTTATACTCCCTCATCACAATAGAGTAAAGTAAATTTCCAACTAAAGTACACAAGAACATACCAACTCCAACAGGAATTAAATTTCCTGTATGAAACAGAGCAATCAAACTACCTATTATAAAAGACAATACAAATCTCATAATTCCTAACGTTGCATTTGCAGAACCTGCCACATTTGGATTATGATTAAGGATTACAGCTGTTCCATTTCCAAATATCAACCCCAAACTACCTATAAATACAACTATACCAGCAAAAATAATAACAAATGAGGCTATACCAGACAACACAGCTACAAAAAGCAATATTCCAGCCATTAGCTGCAACAACAATCCAGCTCTTAATATGTACATAGGCCTATATCTTTTTAATAAAAAAGTATTAAAAAATGACAAAATAATATTTAGCAAAACATTGGCACCAAACACCAATGGAAATTTTGCAGGACTAACCTCAAAATATTCAATATAAATAAATGATGCTGCAGTTAAAAAAATATACATCCCTGACATAGAAAAGCTAACAGCAAATAGTGTTATTACAGATGGTCTATGTGAGAAGAAAACACGATATTTCCCAAACATCTGTTCTTTTGTGATTTTCCGGGTAATCATTTCCTTATTCCTGGACTCTGGAATCAAAATAAAAAACAGAATAAACAAAACAACCGCAAATACAAAAAGAAAATAGAAAACACCTTTCCACCCCTTCCATTCCACTAAAAAAGAACCAATAACAGGAGCAAATAATGGTGCTAACATCATCATCATACTAACAACCGTCACTAATTTGGCTAAATCTTTTCCCGAAAACCAATCCCTTATAAAAACATTTGCCGTAACAGTAGCAAAACCTCCACCAAAGGCTTGTACTATTCTTAAAAAAATAACTTGCTCAATACTATTACACATTGGCATTACAATTGAAGCAAGAGCATACAACAAAATCCCTGTCAAGGCAATTGGTTTTCGACCGAACGAATCAGACAGCGGACCTCCAATAAAGTTTCCAAATGCAAAGCCCAGGAAATAAGATGTAATCGTTAGCTCTACAAGATTAATTGAAACATTAAAAAACTTTGACATCAGTGGCATTGCTGCTAAATAGGAATCTATAGCAAATGGAGATAATGTTACCAACGCAGCTAACATCACAGTAATTACAGGCAATACTTTTGAGTTTACATTTTTAATAACAGGCATATCATTTTTCAGTTTTTTCAATACTACAGCAATTATAACAAAATAAAGTCTTATGAAGTTTTAAATATCAACAAATAAAACATCTGTTTCGTCTATAAAAAAGATTTCACAATCGAGCAAAGAGCTCTTTTCGTCGAGCATTTTAATTCAAACATCGATTATTATTTCTACTCAATAAGCAAACATTTACTTTCACTGTGCATAAACAATAAGAATGCAATACCTGATTTACTTTATTGCTCACATCCAATAAAGTAAATCCATAAACTGTTATAAATCAAAATAATCACATACACAATGAAGATTACATTTTTATCACTATTATTTGTTAGTATTTCTTTTTTGACTTACTCTCAAGAAAGTAAAACTAATATCCCAAGTAACAAGAACAAGTTTACGTTTGGTGTATATGGCGGATATAATTATAACTTAAATGCATACCAGGAGACTAATGATGATGTTTTTTCTTACGATGAAAGAAAAGGTGGTTTTAACTATGGTGTGGAACTTGGATATTTCTTAACCAACAGATTAAGACCCAGGTTAAAACTTGGATATAACCAAACATCATACTACGCAAACTGGCTTCAAAGTTCAAATATTTATAAAACTAAAACAAAACTACAATCATTTGAACTAGACTTAAATTTTGACTACTTGTTAATTAACAAAGACAAGTTTCAGTTTTTCACGTCAGTGGGGTTAATCAGCGAATACGTTGCTAACGTTAAATATAAAAACTACGAAGATGATGGAGATACAAACTCCAGTGATTACAACATTTTCAAAGATGCATATCCAGATGCAAGTTTTGGGGCTGATTTTTCTTTGATTGCAAAAATTAAACTATTAGATATCATGAGTTTAAACATAAGTCCGGGGTACAACTATTTCTTTAATAAATTTGATAGTTCGAACAGCAACCCTTACCAAAGGTTCTCAGGAAACATTGGTATAGAGTGGACATTTTAGATTAAAAAACCATTACAGTTATTTTTTACATATAAAAGGAGATAATAAAACGTTATTATCTCCTTTTTATTTGGTATTAACCCGGAACAACTTGCATATTGATCAACAGTGACAAGTAATTCTGAACAAAGTTTAAAGTAACTATAAACAAACTATCATTGGTTTTAACCCAAGTAAAACCGAAAAAATCTATTTAAAGCCAATACTCATTACGAAGTAATACTGAACAATCTCCGCACACAATTACAATCACTTTCTATTAGGCTTTTCTTTCAACGGTTCATCCGGCCATTTATGTTTGGGGTATCTAACCTTCAATTCTTTTTTAACCTCAAAATAGGCATTACCCCAAAAACTCCTTAAATCACCTGTAATTTGAACAGGTTTAAATCCGGGAGAGAGCAAATGCATCAGTATATTCATCTTACCACCATTTATATTTGGGGTATCCTGCCAACCAAAAACCTCTTGCAATCGAACAGCTAACACGGGTAATTCACCATTTGACTGATACTGAATTTTAATTTTACTACCGGTCGGAACTTCAATTTTTTCAGGAGCCAACTCATCAAGCAATTGTTGTTTTTCATAACTCAAATGATGCTGCAGTACATCTTTTAGATTGATCTTTTTTAAATCATCCGGTTTTTTAATATTAACAAGATAAGGAGACAACCATTCCTGATTGCTCTCAAGCAGGGTTATTGTACTAACATCAGGCCAATTCTGTTCCTTATTCCAAAATCTTAAACTCAACACCCTGTTTTGCCACTGAACAACTTCATTATTCCAATCGAGCAACCACTCTCCCTCTTTAGCAACAGCCTTAGAAATTGCTGATATTTTTTGTTCCTCATCATAGTTCTGAAAAGGTTTTGATTGCAAAACAATATGTCCAATACACAGATTTATAACAGCAGAAAAACCTCCCCGTTTTGTATCCCATTCCACAAGCTCCTTTTCTTTAACCATTGGAGCCAAATCTTTGGGATTCAAAGGAGATGCCATAAATATTTTACCTACCGAATCTCTCATGTTAACATGAGCTATTGCAAGCCACGATTCATGTGCCAGATCATCTTTATGACCCGCTGCAGCAATTGCTCCATTAGCCAGTTTAAACTGAGCATTATTTCCTGGCTTTGCATACGCAATTCTTTCAGGATAAGCATGAACCAGCAACAACCCGGTTTCATAAGAATCTACATTTTCATTATCAATTGCAACACTCAACATCTTTCGGTATTGATCAGCAACCTTTTCTATCCGGCTTAATATTTTATTACTAACCAAACCTTTTCTACTTTTGCGCAAGGCTTCAATCCGAAGGTTAATATCTATCCCAGCTTCTTTACCTAAAGGATCACGCTCCTCTAATATTGCGGCAATATCCGTTGCCAGCTCTGTCATTCCTTCCTCCTGAGCCATAATTAGCATATGTGCAATTCGGGGATGACAGGGTAAATTATTTATCTTTTTACCATGTTCCGTGATCTTACCATCCTCCAAAGCTTCTAATTGATGCAGTAATTCAGATGCCTGGGAAATGGCACCTTTGGGTGGTGGTGTTAACCATATTAAATCATTAGGATTAGAAATTCCCCATACTGCCAAATCTAAAACAAGCGAAGCCAAATCAGCCTCTAAAATTTCAGGAGTACGATGTTCTTTTAGCCTTGTATGAGTAGCTTTTGTCCACATTCGATAACAAATTCCAGGGGCAAGTCTACCTGCACGACCAGCTCTTTGATCTGCTGCATCTTTGGTTATTTCAATAGTTTCCAGTTTTGACAATGCTGTTGAAGGATTAAAACGCATTGTTCGTGAAAATCCGCAATCCACAACCACCTTAATTCCTTCAATGGTTAAACTGGTTTCAGCAATAGAAGTAGCCAAAACCACTTTTCTTTTACCTTCGCGGTTAGGCATTAAAGCAGCCATTTGCTTGGATGGAGGTAACTGACCATATAATGGATAAACCAAAACTCCTTTCAGACTTCTTTTGAGCAGCGCTTCACATTTTTTTATTTCACCCTCTCCTGGCAAAAATACCAATACATCACCGTCTTCTTCATGAATGATTTTTTTAACCAAACGAGATGTGAATTCGGGCAACATCATTAAATCAGCATCTCCCTCATATTTTATTTCAACAGGATACTGACGTCCTTCACTTTGCACCACTTTTGCCTTAAGCAAGGATGACAACACCGGCAGATTTAAGGTAGCCGACATCACCATAATTCGTAAATCAGGCCGTAAAACCTGCTGCGACTCTCTGGCTAAAGCCAATGCTACATCAGCAAACAAACTCCTCTCATGAAACTCATCAAATATCACCAAACCTACATTTTCAATGGCATTATCTGATTGAAGCATCCGGGTTAATATTCCTTCTGTAACAACCTCTATTTTTGTTTTATAAGATACACAGTTATCAAACCTTATTCTATATCCAACCGACTCACCAACCTTTTCACCAAGTAACTGAGCCATCCTCATGGCAATCGTTTTTGCAGCTAACCTACGAGGCTCCAACATAATAATCTTCTTACCATCAAGCCATTCCTCATTTATTAAAACCAATGGCAACAAGGTACTTTTTCCCGCTCCGGCAGGGGCATTCACAATCAGTGTATTTTCTTGACTTAATACCTCCTTCACCTGATCTACAATCTCTACAACAGGTAAGTCAATTTTATATGGATCAAAACTATGCATTCGTAATTTTTATAATCTCAATGCAAAGGTAGATAAAAGTCATAAGACATGAGCAGTTAGGTATAAAGTACCCAGGGCTAACGTATGAAATGTAAAAACTTAAAATTATTTGAGATATAAACAAGATGTAAACAATGGAGGATTTGTGAAATTTTTAAAAACTAAATTGTTTGTCCAAAATGCTAATAACTTTCTGTTGATTGTTAATTATTCAAATATTAGTAAATTTAAAAGTACTATTTAATTCTTGACCTTTGTAAAAAAAACAATGAAAACATCATTACACAAAGGTTTTGGAAATTTAGTTGACACAAGGTTAAATAGAAATAAACTACATTTATTAATAGATATTGTAGTATTAACAATAATAGCAGTTTTGTGTGGAGCTGAATCATGGGATGATGTTGAACTTTACGGAAAAACGAAAATTTCTTTTTTGAAAAAAATTCTATGTTTACCAAATGGAATACCCTCCCACGATACTATCAATAGAGTTATATCTTCCATAAAACCAGAATGTTTTGAAAAGCGTTTTGTAGATTGGGTGCAAATACTGGTGAAAAGAGATATAGATGTTAATATGATTTCCATAGATGGAAAAGCAGTCAGACGGTCGAAAGACACATTTCATAACACCCCAGCAATTCATATTGTAAGTGCTTGGTGTAGTGAAAATCAAATGGTATTAGGACAATGTAAAAGTGAAGGTAAATCAAACGAAATAAAATCAATTCCAACCTTGTTGGATTTATTAGATATAAAAGGCAGTGTTATTACAATTGATGCCATGGGAACTCAAAGAGAAATAGCTCGCAAAATAATTGCTAATGAAGCAGATTATATTTTGTCTTTAAAAGCAAATCAAAAGAATTTAAAGGAAGAGGTTGAAAGTGTTTTTAAAGTACAAAAACCGGATTCAACTTCTCATGAAATAGATAAAGGTCACGGACGAATAGAAACAAGAAGTTGTGATGTAATTACAGATCTTACACAAGTGGAAGGTATTGAGAAATGGGAAAATATAAAAAGTATTATAAAAATTAGCTCAGAAAGAATATTGCCCAATAAAACAACAACAGAAGAAAGGTATTATATCAGTAGCCTGAATGTTACAGCCGAAAAAATGAATAAGTACATTAGAGCACATTGGGGTATTGAAAATAATTTACACTGGGTTCTGGATATGACCTTTAATGAAGATTACCAAAGAAAAAGAACAAAAAACGCAGCCCAAAATTTTGCCCTAATAAATAAAATAGCTTTAAACCTATTAAAGAAGGATAATGCAAAAGGTAGCCTTAAAGCTAAAAGAAAAAAGGCTGGATGGGATGATGATTTTTTACTCAGTATTTTAAAAAATTAAATGCGTCGACCCTGTACATGGATAATGATATTGAACTAAGGAGTGAAAAAATTCGCAGCATGATTGGTCAAATCCCTCCTAGAATAACCAAAGTGGGCCTATCGGTAATGTTTACTATTTTCGTAATACTTTTATTTGCTGCTATATTTTTTAAGTTTGAACGCATTATTACTATGGATGCATTGCTAACTCCGTCAAATGAACATGTTTATTATGAGCTTAAAATTTCTATTGATAATATTGCCTTTATAGAACAGGGCCAAAAGGTTGTTTTATTAATTAATGATAATTATAAAATTGAGACTTCTATTCAAAGCATTGATTTTATAATGCACCAAAATAAAGCAGGATGTTATTATAAAGCTTTTGGCAGTTTGAATTCTCCTTTGGTACATATTGACGAAAGTATTTTAGTTGCTACAGAAATTTACATTGGCGAAACGAACACAATAAGTTACTTATTAAAATAATTGCTTATAAAACACGACAACGGACTATCCGTCAATTGGCATTCTTGATTTTTTCGAGTACTATATAATATGACCACTACATACTGTGCAGAGTGTTGCTAATACCGCCCTAAAAGTTTCTTAAACACTTAACATCATATGCATTTCAATACAGTTAAAGCTCATGAGTTCACGTATATCTATCACTGCAAAAGTTAATGTTTTTTTATTTATTTTAAGCATCCCTAATTATTCTTGAACTAAGAATTTTATTCTCTTCGACAATGCCATAATCATATAAACCAAGATATATTTCAAGAGCATTTTTAATTACTCAACAAAGTTTATCATCATTCTAAACGCTCTTTTTCTATTTATGTGCTAACTATTTACTATTTTAGCCGACAATTTTGCAATAATGGAACTACGTGTGGTATTACATTCATTTGTCTAATATTTTGTAGTTTCGACTTGTAAACACAAGTTGATATATTAATAATCCACTATTGTAACAAAAAGGATTGAAATACATGACATTTTATTGTATTTATTTCAAATATCCTGTTTAATTTCGTTGAGAATTAAAAGGCAAATACAACGCATGAAGAATATCAAAGTAGGCCAACAAGAATTTGGCAAAGACAAGCTCTTTATCATCGCAGGACCCTGTGTAGTAGAGAGTGAGTCAATAATGATGAAAACTGCTGAAAAACTAAAGCAGATAGCCGAAAACTTAAACCTCCCATTTATTTTTAAATCATCGTACATTAAAGACAATAGAAGTTCTGTTAACTTTTATCCTGGCCCTGGTTTAGAGGAAGGTTTAAAAATGCTTGAAAAAGTAAAGAAAACATTTGATGTACCTGTTATTTCAGATGTACATCAGGCATCAGAAGTTAAAGCAGCAGCCGAGGTGTTAGATATTATTCAGATACCTGCTTATTTATGTATGCAAACCTCTTTAGTTGTTGAAGCAGCTAAAACACAAAAAGCTATAAATGTTAAACATGGTCAGTTTTTAGCTCCGGAAAATATGATTAAACCGGTTCAGAAAATTGAACATTATGGCAACCACAACATCATGGTTACTGAGCGTGGATATACATTTGGTTATAACGACCTTATTGTTGATCCCAGAAGTTTTTACGAACTACAACAAACCGGATATCCCGTGGTTTTCGACATTACACACTGTATCAGACGATATGGTATTCCAAGTTCAGATCCTAAAGGAGGAACTCGTCAATACCTGGGTCCAATTGCACGTGCCGGAGTAGCTGCCGGAATCGACGGAATTTTTATTGAGTCTCACCCTGTACCTTGCGAAGCACTTTGTGACGCTGCAAGTCAGTATCCATTGGATGGATTAGAGGAATTTTTAAAGCCTTTAATTGAGATACACAATATTGAGAAACAAACAAGAACTGAAGTTTAATATCACCAAACAAATATTTTATCATGGAATTATATCTTGATTCTGCTGACATTAATGAAATCGAAGAAGCATTTAAGTTAGGATTTATTGACGGTTTAACAACAACTCCAACCTTTATGCACAGACACGGAATTACCGACATTGACGGAGCTATTGTAAAACTTTCAAAAATGGTTCCTGTACTTATGATCGAAGCATTAGGCGACACTGCTGAGGAGATCGTTGCTGAAGCTAAAAGATTATTAAGTTTAGGACTTGACAAAAAGAAAACTGTTTTCAAAATTCCTGCATCATTAGTAGCAGCAAAAGCATGCAAAATGCTTCGCGACGAAGACATGATGGTAAATATCCACTTGGTGTACAATATACAACAGGCATATATGGCTATGGCTGCAGGAGCAACATATGTTTGCGTACTAGTTGGCCGTATGCAAGATCAGGGATATGACGCCTTAAATCTGGTTAAAGATTGTGTTGCGTTAGTGAACAAATACAATTACAATACTAAAATCATGTTCTCATCGGTTCGTCATCCTGAGCATGTTAAAAACGCTATTGAAATAGGTTGTCAAAACATTACTATTCCCTGGAATATAATGAAGAATCTTAACAATAACAACTTTACCGAAATAGGAACCCAACAGTTTGTTAACCATACTCGTCAAATGACTTTAAAAGTAGGTGAAATTATCGGAAGCAAAAACCCAACAATTGGTTTAGAAGCTAAAGTAACTGATGCAACTGTTGAAATGACTAAATATGGAACAGGAGCTGTTTCTGTTGTAGATGCTGAAGGTAATTTAAAAGGCATTTTTACAGACGGAGATTTACGCCGTTACATGAATACTAACGGAGAAAAAATTCTTACAATGAAAATGGGCGATTTTGACATGAAAATGCCAATATCTATTGACATTGATGAAAAATTACATACTGCAGTTGGTATTTTCAAAGAAAAACAAATCGACAACATCATCGCTATATCTAACGGAAAACCAGTTGGAATGCTTGATGTTCAAGATCTGGTTAAACTAGAAATTCTTTAACTGACGGTCATAAGGACTTTATCCCTTTGGGTGGATAACATACAATATAAAAAGGGGTGATTTTGTAAATCACCCTTATTACGTTTAGGGCATAAGTCTTATGTCTTTTGTCTAACATCTTAAAATTTAAAATTATGCCAGGTACTGAATTATTTGGTAAAGAAGAAAAAGAACACGTAATGGAGGTTCTTGAAACCGGAATTCTGTTCAGATATAATCACGATGCTCAAAGAAAAGGCATCTGGAAAGCAAAACAATTTGAAAAAGAATTTGCCGAATATCATGGTGCAAAATATTGCCATATGGTATCAAGCGGAACAGCAGCAGACTGCGTTTCTTTAGCTTCTGTAGGTGTTGGAGCTGGCGATGAAGTAATTGTTCCTCCATTTACATTTATTGCACCTGTAGAAGCTGTTATCAATTGTGGCGCAGTACCAGTATTTGCTGAAATTGACGAAACACTTTGCTTATCAGCTAAATCTATCGAAGCAGCAATTACTCCTAAAACCAAAGCTGTTGTATTAATTCATATGGTTGGTGCTATGGCTCAAATTGATGAAATTGTTGAAGTATGTAACAAACACAACATCATTTTAATTGAGGATACAGCTCAGGCTCTTGGTGGTTCATACAAAGGAAAAATGTTAGGTACTTTTGGTAAAGTAGCATGTTATTCTTTCGACTTCTTTAAATTAATTACTGCAGGTGAAGGTGGTGCTATCATCACTAACGATGAATGTGTTTACACAACTGCTCACACATACAGTGATCACGGACACAGTCATATTGGTGACAACCGGGGTGCTGAGGATCATCCTATTTTAGGAACCAACTACAGAATAGGTGAACTAAATGCTGCAGTTGGATTAGCTCAATTCAGAAAAATTGATTACATCTTAGAAAGATTAAGAGCCAACAAAAAAGTATTAAAGGATTACTTAAAGAAATTTCCTCAGGTTACATTTCGCAATGTACCAGATGAAGCCGGAGACTCAGCTACTGTATTAAACTTCTTTTTACCAACTCAACAGGATGCTGAAAAAGCTTGTGCCGAATTAGGTAAAGAAGGTGTTGCAGCTGCTTATTGGTACAACAACAATTACCACTTTATTAAAAATTGGCACCACTTAAAAGAGTGTAAGGTTGCCGGCCCTGTAGGTATGCAATTTCTTGACAAGCCACAAGACTATAATAATCTTGATTTACCAAAATCTTATGATATCATAGGTCGCCTTGTTTCTATAAACATTAATATTACAAGCACACCTGAACAATTAGATGCAATTTGCAAAGCTTTTGATAAGGTGTTGGGATAATATATTTCTTATAAATCACGAATTAAAAAGTATTGCTTTCTAAATTCGTGATTTTTTTATTTCCTATTATCCTGAGTTCAATTAAATTTTTAGAATTCAGGTTATTAAGTAATTAGCAACACATACTTCTTACTTACAACTATTAACTTACAACTATTTATCATGTTATACGATTTTAGAAGTTTTGTAAATCCAGGACATTACGCCTTTGGTAAAGGAACATTCAATCATTTAGGAGAATTAATTGACAGAAGAAAAACTCCATCTAATGATTGGACCGTTTTTATGATTGATCACTTCTTCCAGGATAAAGAGGCTATATTGAATCGCATTCCTAAATCAGATAAAGACTTAGTGATTTTTATTGATTCAACAGATGAACCTAAAACCACATTAGTTAACAAATATCGCGATCAAATTTTAGCTCATCAGGTAACATTACCAGCCGTAATGGTAGGTATGGGAGGTGGATGTGCCATGGACTATGCCAAAGCAACAGGTTTAATGGTTACAAATCCTGGCGATTCAAAAGATTATCAGGGATTGGATTTAATAAAAAATGAAGGAATTTATACCATCTGTATTCCTACAATAACAGGTACCGGAGCTGAAGTTTCAATGACTGCTGTTCTTAGTGGACCTGAGAAAAAATTAGGTATTAAATGTGATTATACAATTCCTGACGAAATTATTTTTGATCCTGAATTATTAGCAACAGTGCCAGATGAAGACCGCTTCTTTACAGGAATGGACAACTTTATTCATAATGTAGAATCTATGAATGGAAGTTGGATTAATTCAATGGGCCAAGCTTTTGCAGAAAAATCAAACGACATCACTATTGATGTTTTCATGAACAAATATAAAGACAGACTGGAAGCTGACGAGAAAATGATGGTTGCCTCTATCATGGGAGGAAACAGTACTACCTATGGTCAGGTTGGTGTTTGCCATGCTTTATCTTACGGATTAGCTGTTGTTTTAGGCACTCACCATGGCGTTGGTAACTGTATTGTTTTCAACCAGCTTGAAAAGTATTATTCAGAGGGCTACAAGACGTTTAAAGAAATGCAAGCCGTTCAGGGGGTTGAAATTCCTGCAGGCATTACTGCTGAATGTACTGAAGCTCAATTTGACCAAATGGTGGAAGTGAGCTGGGCATTAGAACACATGTGGAATAATGCTTTTGGCTCGGATTGGAGAAATAAAATTTCCAAAGAAGAAATTAAAGATCTTTTTAAAAGAATGTAGAATTAGTATAAAGTATTAAGATTATAACCTTACCAGGCACAATAATTTGTTTTAATATACACAAGTAAAAGCCGTAAATCATCTTTATACTTTATACTTTATACTTTAAAACATGAATATCGTTGGAATAATTCCTAGTCGTTATAGTTCTTCACGCCTACCAGGTAAACCCCTAGCCATGATCGGTGATAAACCAATGGTTCAGTGGGTATTTGAAAACTGCAGTAAAGGGTTGGAGCATGTATTTGTTGCTACTGACGACCAAAGGATTGTGGATGCCGTTGAAGCATTTGGAGGGAAAGCTGTAATGACCAAAGAGAACCACACGAGTGGCACTGACAGATGTGCAGAAGCAGCAAAAAACATTAAAGAAAAATATGGATTAGACTCAGATGTAATTATTAACATTCAGGGAGATGAACCTTTTTTTAATCCGGAAATTCTTGAAGATATTAAAAAGAGCTTTGATAATCCGGAAACTCAGATTGCAACTTTGATTCAGGAAGCAACTGAACAACACCATATTTTTAATCCGGGGGAAGCTAAAGTTGTTTTAAACCATAAAAGTGAAGCTATATTTTTTAGTCGCTCTCCAATTCCTTATTTAAGAAACGTAGAACAATCAGAATGGCTCAATAACCACACTTACTATCGCCATCTTGGAATTTACGCCTACAGAATTGATACACTAAACAAGATTGTTGATTTAGAGCCGTCAGCTCTTGAAAAAGCAGAATCTCTGGAACAGTTAAGGTGGATTGAAAATGGCATTCCTGTTACCTGCGTTTTAACAGATATGGATGAAACCATGTGTATTGACACACCTGAAGATTTAAAGAAAGCAAACGAATTTATTCAAAACAGATAAATGACTATTCAAAACCAATTTGAAAATATAGGAGGAATTTTTATCACTCCCGAAAATCATTTAAAAGAAAAGCTTTCTAAAATAAAGGCTTTCATTTTTGACTGGGATGGTGTTTTTAACAATGGATCAAAAGTTGGAGATGAAGGCAGTAGCTTTGCTGAGCCGGATGCCATGGGTATAAATATGCTAAAACTGGATTTTTGGCTTAGAAATGGTTATTTACCGCACACCTTTATTGTTACTGGTGAAGAAAATAAAAGTGCACAATTTTTAGCAACCAGAGAACATATGAATGCTGCATTTTACAGATGTAAGTTTAAAGTAAAAGCTTTAGAACGTATTTGCAGAGAAAATAGCCTAAAGCCGGAAGAGATTGCTTTTGTATTTGATGATATTTTAGATGTTGAGTTGGCAAGATCATGCGGAGCTAGTTTTCAAATAAACAGAAATGCCAATCCTTTATTTAATCAGTTTTTAGTGGATACCAAGAGTTGCGATTACCGAACAGGAAACACAGGAGGTAATGGTGGGGTCCGTGAAGTATGTGAACTAATCATTGGCTTAAATGGTAATTTATCTCAAGCTATAGAAACCAGAATTGAATTTACCGGAGATTACACAAAATATTTAAACGAGAGGAATTTAATCAATACGCTTTGTGAGCCTGTTGAGTAGATTTAAAAAAGATATCAAACAAACTCCCTCCTAGCCTGATGTATTCATAAATTTTCGTTATGAGGGCATCAAAAGCAAAGAGAAAAAGTGAAGTGGAGATTTTCAGTTTGCAGGAATAGTGAACTATTTTGAAAACTTAAAATCGAGCATTTGCTTTTTATCAAAGATTTTGAGGCTTGCAGTAGAATAATTTATGAATAGTTCAAGCTAGTACAGTTTGATATCTTTTTGTTCCTTATTTTCTTTTTTCCAACAAAAACTCCTTTATAGCTTGGGCACCTCTTTCCCCAGGCAAAACATCAGTCACTGAAAAACGCTTAGAAAACTCCTCCTTTTGAATTTCTATATAGTTTACATGATTTGCCAATGCATTATTTATAACTACATCCAAATCATTAATATTTGATATTACATCACCTAACTCCCACATCTTAATCATCTCCTTGTTTTCAGGATTTAAAAATACACAAGGTCTGGGTTTACACAAAAACTCATATCCCTGACTACTAATATCACCAAGGTAAATATCAGCATACTTAGTATACGTCATATCTATTAATGCATCTGTATCTGTGTCTATCAAAATATTATCACAGTTACCATATCTGTTCCTTAATTTTTTAATCGATTTATTTTGAAACAACTTTAAATGTGGAGCAAAAATTAAATTAAATTTGCTTTGATGAGCAAAATAATCAAGTATTTGATACCCCCATTTAGCCCATGAAGAATAACTCTTCACATAACTAGGATTATATACTACAGTTGGTACATTATTATTAAAAGGCCTGTCTGTTTTTAGTTTTTCAGCTATTTCAAGTTTAGCATATCCAATACTTTTATAAATAGTATTTCCTTCCAAGCCATTTGCCTTAGCTAAACGAATAATCTCATCACTTCCTAATAATGCTAAATCATATCTACTCTTAGCTTTTGAATAAGAAACCGGACTATCTCCTGAACCATGTGTTAATAAAACATATGTTTTATTTTTAGCCTCCTCTCTATCCTTTATTCTGTTTAAATAATGCTGAGGCGTTAGTAATACATCATAAGACACAATCCTATCAAAATTATTATTAATGATATTGCCATATGTTGGATATGGCTTTTTTTTATATTTTCTTGACAGCTTATACCATCTGGTTGGTTTTAACAAAACAACATTGCATGTATTATCTGGATATAGCTCAATCAATTCATTTATTATTTGACGGTTGCCCTCTGTTGATGTTAATATATCAACTTTAAACCCTTCTACTGCAGAACAAGCACAAGCGATAGGTATTACATGATGAATATGTGCCTTATGCCCAATAAGAAAAAATGCCAATCTATAATCCTTCATTTACATCTTCTTAAGATTAAAAATAATAATTAGACAAAAGTAATCTAAAAAGAACACCTGCTGATAATAATTAAGAAAAGTATTCTATAGCATCAAAAAAACAGGGTTAAAATAAATCACAACATTTAGGTATTGATCAATTTTTGCAAGCCCTTTACTTTTGTCATTATTAGATTTAATCTAAATAAAGCATCATGAACATAAAACAAAACTACAATTTATATTGTTTTAATAACAGGAAATTAAGGCATAACAATATGATGATTGAAGTAGATATTAAAACATATCGTGGTCATATTTTTACTTGTAGTAAATGTAGTAAGATTCATTTTGAGTTTAATCAGGTAGGAATTGACTTTTCTGGTCTTAACGCTTTAGTTAAGTTTGGTGAGTACTTGAATAATATTGATGCAGATCATATTATACAACAAAATCAACAGAATAAGTTTACAAAGAAAATACATATTCCCATCTCCGGCACTTCGTTTAAATTTTTATTAGATGAAATGGATTTAACTGAATTAAAAATATTGGTTAAAACATTTATTGAGGAATATAAAGCTGAACTAAAACAAGCTGAATTCATCAGTAAACTTACTCATATCACTAAAGATCAACGTAATTAACTATTAAAATAAGAATGACCTAAGCTAACTATAAATGTATTAAATATATAAAAATATTATTTTAGCAATTCATTACTTATTATACTTAATTCGAGCTTATTACACTACACACACCTATGTTTTAGTCTATAAATGAGATAGATATTAACTTTTCAATTTTATTTTTTGATTAAATAGATATAATTTTGCGCAAAATTTAAACTAGATATGGAAATTAAGGAATTTGTAAATGGCAATTGGAACACTGCCATAGATGTAAGAGACTTTGTAAGAAAAAACATTAGTCCTTATACGGGAACACATAGTTTCCTTGAGGGAGCAACAGAAAAAACTAAAAAATTATGGGATATCTGTACACAAGCTCTTAAAGAGGAAAGAGCGAACAATGGTATGCGTTCAGTTGACACAGATACAGTTTCTACTGTAGATTCTTTTTCGGCTGGTTATATTGATAAAGAAAACGAAGTTATTGTTGGTTTACAGACTGATGAATTACTTAAAAGAGCAATGAAACCCTATGGCGGTTTTAAGGTTGTTCAAAAAGCACTATCAGAACATGGATTAAAACCTTCTGAAATTGTAACTGAGGCTTTCAGTAAATATACAAAAACACATAATGATGGAGTTTTTGATGTATATACAGACGAAATTAGAAAATTCAGATCTCTTGGATTTCTTACAGGTTTACCCGACAATTATGCCCGTGGCAGAATCATTGGTGATTATAGAAGAGTTGCTTTATACGGAATTAACAGACTGATAGAATTAAAAAAAGAAGATTTAAAAAATATCAGTGGACCGATGTCTGATGAAACAATCAGACTAAGAGAAGAAGTTGCAGAGCAAATCAAGGCTCTTTACCAAATGATTGAAATGGGTAAAAAGTATGAACTTGATTTATCTCGTCCTGCTCAAACAGGTAAAGAAGCCGTTCAATGGACCTATATGGCATACCTGGCAGCGGTAAAAGAACAAGATGGTGCAGCAATGTCATTAGGCAGTGTATCTTCATTCCTTGACATTTACATTGAAAGAGATTTACAGGCAGGTATTATTACTGAACAGGAAGCCCAGGAATATATCGACCATTTTGTAATGAAGCTTCGCATGGTTCGCCATTTAAGAATGGAAGCCTACGAACAAATTTTTGCTGGTGATCCAACATGGGTTACTGAAAGTATTGGAGGGATGTTAGTTGATGGAAGAAGCAAAGTAACCAAAACATCTTTCCGCTTTTTAAATACACTTTATAATTTAGGTCCTTCACCTGAACCAAATATTACAATTCTATGGAGTAATAATTTACCACAAGGATTTAAAGATTATTGTGCTAAAGTTTCTATTGATACCTCATCTATTCAATATGAAAATGATGACTTAATGCGTTGTCATCGTGATAGTGATGATTATGGAATTGCTTGTTGCGTGTCATTTCAGGAGTTAGGAAAGCATATCCAGTTTTTTGGAGCTCGTACTAATTTGGCAAAAACACTTCTTCTTGCTATCAATTCAGGACGCTGTGAAAACACTGGAACTCAAATGGTAGATGGTATTCCTTCTATGGCTAATGATGAATATCTGGATTATGATAAAGTAATGGCCAACTTTAAAATTGCCATGAAAGAAGTTGCTCGCGTATACAATGAATCGATGAATATTATTCATTATATGCATGATAAATACTATTATGAGAAAGCACAAATGGCATTAATTGATACTAATCCCAGAATAAACCTTGCTTATGGTATTGCTGGCTTATCAATTGTTGCCGATTCTCTATCGGCAATTAAGCATGCAAAAGTTAAACCTATCAGAAATGAAGACGGATTAACTGTAGACTTTAATATTGATGGTGATTTCCCAAAATACGGAAATGATGATGACAGAGTAGATTTAATTGCTCGTGACTTGGTTAACCATTTTAGCAATGAGTTGAGTGCTCTACCGGTATATAAAAATGCAAATCCAACATTATCTGTATTAACTATTACTTCAAATGTTGTTTACGGTAAAAAAACAGGGGCAACTCCTGATGGAAGAGCTAAAGGAATTCCTTTTGCTCCAGGAGCAAACCCTATGCACGGTAGAGATACACATGGAGCTATCGCATCTTTAAACTCTGTGGCTAAAATCGATTATAAAGACTCTCAGGATGGTATTTCAAACACTTTCACAATTGTACCAAAATCACTAGGTTCAAATGAAGAAGAGAGAATTAACAATCTGGTTGCTGCTTTAGATGGGTATTTCATGAAAAACGCCCAGCATCTGAACGTTAATGTTCTTAACAGGGAATTATTACAAGATGCAATGGAAAATCCGGAAAACTATCCTCAATTAACAATCAGGGTATCTGGTTACGCCGTTAACTTTATTCGTTTAAGCAGAGAACAACAACAGGAAGTGTTGTCCAGATCATTTCATGATTCAATGTAAAACTATAGATTATTAGAATATAGACATGAGATAAGAGACTATTTACATGATGTTTTTTCTTTATATTTCTTTTTTATTCTAATAATCACAATGATATTTAATAAAATACAAAAAACAAAAGTAGAACTCTCTACTTTTGTTTTTTCTATTATCTAATGTCTATTATCTCATATCTTAATGTCTGATATATTAAAAGTCCACTCCATTGAATCATTCGGAACCCATGATGGTCCGGGAATCAGAATGGTTATCTTTTTACAAGGCTGTAATTTAAAATGTCTTTACTGCCACAATCCCGATACGATCCCTGCTTATGGAGGTATTGAATATAGTATTGAGGAATTGGTTAAGAGAGCAGAAAACATGAAGCCCTACTTTGGTAAATTAGGCGGAGTAACTGTTTCAGGAGGCGAACCTTTATTACAAAGCAAGGCTTTAATAGTTTTATTTAAAGCATTAAAAAAAGTAGGAATACATACTAATATAGATACAAATGGATCAGTTTTTAATGAATCTGTCAAGAAACTTTTAGACGACTACGCAGATCTGGTAATGATTGACATAAAACACACAAATGAAGAAGGATTCCACTACTTAACCGGAGCAAAGAAACTGTCCAGAAATATGGAGATTATAGAGCATCGTGAAAAATCAAAAAAACCTTTTTGGTTACGTTATGTTCTGATTCCCGGAATTACAGATGATCCTCAGGAGCTAATAAGACTTGGAGAAACATTTAAAAGATTCAACCACCTTGATAAAATAGAAATACAACCTTACCATAAATTAGGTACTCATAAGTGGGAGGCGTTAGGGAATGATTATAAGCTAAATCATATAGATGAAAACACGCCGGAACAATTGCAAAAAGTTAAAAAGCTGTTATCCCCTTTTTTTAAAGAAGTAAAAATTAACTAGTCAAAAAAAAGCATAAAACTACAATTAGAGTTATAAAAATGAGCTTATTTACTCCTTCAGAAATCATTAAAATTGCAGGTCAGTCGGCAATGCAAAAAGACAAATACCCTGTAAAAAAGATATTAACCTTAGCTTTTATGGCTGGTGCATATATTGCATTTGGAGGACTACTTTCAGTTCTTTTAGCAGGAGGGATGCCTGAAATTACAGCCAAAAACCCGGGGATTACAAAATTTGTTTTCGGGGCGGCATTTCCGGTTGGGCTCATGATGGTAGTAATGGCCGGAGCTGAATTATTTACAGGTAACAATGCTTATTTTATGCCAAATGTATTAAGTAAAAGGCAAAAATGGACAGCTCCTGTTCGTAACTGGTGTTTGGTATATTTTGGAAACTTTTTCGGCGCAATCTTCGTGGCATATTTTTTAACTCACTTAACTGAAGTTGTTGGTTCAGAGCCATGGACAAAAACCATATACAGTATTGCCGAGGCAAAAACTTCAAATCCTTTTTACAAAACATTTTTAAAAGGGATTGGTGCTAACTGGCTTGTATGCCTAGCTCTTTGGATGGGAATGTCAGCTCAACATACAAGCGGTAAAATACTTGGTATTTGGTGGCCTGTAATGACATTTGTGGCTTTAGGATTTGAGCACTCTATTGCCAATATGTTTTTTATTCCACTGGCAATATTTGAGGGTGCCCACATTACTTGGTCATCTTTTGTTATTGACAATTTAATACCTGCCACACTGGGAAACATCGTAGGAGGAGCTTTTTTTGTAGGCACTTTATATTGGTACGCTTACGAAAAACTATCCTCACAAATAATAAAAAAGTGAGAATCTATTCCAGATTGGGATTTGAACCATTTAAATGAAAGTTTACCCGCTTCGTCATAATTTACAATAGTATTCAAAAATAAATCTCGTAACGTTGCAGTTAATTTTGAAGCACCAGAAACACTAAAATCATCACAGGACATATTCAAAATTACTGAAATATTCTAACCTGCCATATTTATTTCATTACATAGAAATATATATGGCAACCAGAAAATGAAGATTGAAGAATTTGAACCAGTAAAAGACAGCCTGTTTTTTACACCAAATCTCTTTCACACTTCATTTCAACCATTTACAATAAATATTTTGTAAATAATACAGAATAGAAACGACTTACAAAAGTATGGATATTATAGTAAAGAAATATAGATATCTGATCATTGGGCTAGTTATGATCATATCTGTTTTTTCGGCCTCAGGTATTTTTAATTTAAAAATTGACGCCGGTTTTGAACAGTATATACCAGGAGGTGTACGAAACAGACTTAACATTGAAAGGTTAGATAGTATTTTTGGAGGAAGTGAAAAAATAATGGTTATTGTCACCAGTAATACCAATTCACTTACAAATTCCTCATTTGAGCGAGTTGCCAAACTTGAAAAAGCGATGGCTTCATTAACCAGTATAGAGTCAGCATTTTCTGCACTTGACGCCATAAATATTAAACAAGTAAAGGGTTATGTTTCTTTCGAACCTATTATTCAATTACAAAACGATAGTATACCAGCAAAAACAATCCTGACACAACTTAAAAACAATGTACTAAGTCAACGTTTTATTTCTGATGATTTAAAGTCAACCGCCATATTTTTAACTGTAAAAGCAGGTGAAAAGGATACCAAAATAATTAGTGATTTAAATCAAGTTATTCAATCAAATCCCGGTCCCGAAACAATTAACATCGGCGGGCAAGCTTACATAAGGCAATCTATAAAAAGCTATATCGTTAAGGATTTAAAAGTTCTGCTTCCTGTTGCCCTATTATTAATGATTTTTATGCTTTTCATTTCTTTTCGTGAATGGAAAGGTGTTACAATCCCATTTATAGTAGTCATTATATCTATCATTACTTCTTTTGCCATTATGTCGCTACTTGGATGGAAAATTTCGCTAATGACTGTTCTGATGCCCATAATGTTAATAGCTATAGCTAATGACTACAGCATACATCTTATCAACCTTTATCAGGAAAAGTACAAGGAAAACAGTACCAGAAGCATACCAGGTATTGCCATTGAAATATATCGTGATTTAAGAAAACCTATATTAATTACAGCACTTACAACTATTGGAGGAGTTTTGGGATTATTATCACACAAAATGCCTCCGGCTTTTCAATTAGGCATTGTTGTTGCCTTGGGCATTACAATTGCATTAATCTTAAGTCTTTATTTTGTTCCCATCCTTATAAGCTTTTCAAAATCTAAAACTAAAAAAGAAAACCCCGGGAACAAAAAGGCCATCATTGAACACATTTTAAATATTATCAGCTCCATTATAATAAAACACCCCAAAAGAATAGTGTTATTTTTTATGATAACAGCAGTTTGTGGTGGAACAGGTCTGTTTTTTCTAAATGTGGATACAAACATTGAAGGCTATTTTTCGGGTGATTCAAACATAAAAAAAAGTATTAACTTAGTTAACAAACAGTTTGGAGGTTCTCAATACATATCAATATTATTTGAGGGAGATGTTTTATCCCCGGAATTTCTAAAAAAAATAGATGACTATACAATGCAAATTGAATCACTAAATGAAGTTGGTCATATTATTTCACCAACTGTTTATTTAAAAGAATTTAGCAAAGGAATGTATAGTCCCGAAGAATCTGGCTATGGCGCATTACCCATCTTTAATTTTGAAGCAGAACAATACCTTACTATAATGGAAATGAGTGGATACTCAAAACAAATTGCTCAATTAATTGACCCCTCTCATAATAATTTAAGGCTTTTGGTTAGTATGCGGGATGGCAGTAACCAAACAGGAAAAAAAGTGCTTGACAAATTGCATTCAATTACAAAAAAAGATACTGATTTAGTTTGCATTGCGGGACCAGGATTATCGAAAATACAAATTGCAGATATGGTTATTGATGGACAGATCACCTCATTATTCGCTGCTCTTATTATCATTTTCATTCTGTTAACCATGATTTTTAAATCATTTTCTGCCGGTATTTATGGTACTTTACCATTGGTACTTAGCGCACTGTTTTTATTTGGAATTATGGGCTATTTTTCAATACCTCTTGATATAGTAACTGCTCTACTCTCTTCGATAATGATTGGTGTTGGAGTTGATTATACTATTCATTTTTTATGGCGCTATAAAATTGAATATATTAAATTCAAAGATGTAAACCTGGCTATAAAAAACACTTTACTTACATCAGGAAAAGGAATTGTTTTCAATGCATTTTCTGTTATTATCGGTTTTCTAGCCCTGATACTATCCCGATTTGCTCCTCTAAGATTTTTTGGATTATTAATAGTAATTTCAATATCAGCTTGTTTGATTAGTGCCCTACTGTTAATTCCTGCTATAATCATATTAAACAAACCAAAATTTTTAGAAAAATAATATTCAACATGAAAATTAAAACATCATACATATTCATTCTGTATTTTTTGATAATTGCAATAAGTACATCTGCTCAAAATAACAACGAAGCAAAACAATGGGTGCTGGACTGTAAAAACAACATGAGCCTTAAAAACATGAAAGCTTCTGTTGATATTAATGTCACAGATAAAAAAGGTCATTCTTCTTTCAAATCAATGAATCTGACTTTTGGCAATTACTCCGACGTAAAAAAAATACTCATAGAACTAACTGCACCTGAAAATATCAAAGGAATGAAGATATCTTTATTTGATACTTCATTAGATAAAAATGAAGTTCAAATCTATTTACCCTCCTCCGGCAAAGTGAGAACATTGAATGTAAAGGCCAAAAGATTTAAAATACCCGGTAGTGAGTTTTCATTAGATTACTTTAAATCTGCCATTGAATCAGGAACAACTTTCTCTCTGAAAGAAGATGTTGTATTTAACAATCAAAAATGTAAAACAGTATTGATAAAACACAATGATATTGACGACTATGAACTATTATACATATCACAAAACACTAAAGAATTACTTAAAATAAACTCGTTTAACTCAAAAAATGAAAAAGAATACGAAGCTCTCTTTTCTGATTATAAAAATATAGAAGGATCTGATTCGAATATATTCCCTGGAAAAATTGCAGTTACTAATCTGCTAACAAATCAAAACTCGGTATTAACAGTGAAAAATATTGAATCTGTACCAAATCCTGATAGGTCACTTTTTGACTTATCTTATCTAAATAAAAAGATTTAAGTACATGATAATGACAGCATATTGGTCAAATATAGAACCTCTTTTCTTCATGTTACCTCTATTTGGATTGGTGATTGGTATTTTTGGCACCGTATTAGGTGGTGGTGGTGGCTTTTTTTTCATGCCCCTACTTACACTTTTATTCAATACACCAACACATATTGCCATAATAACTTCGCTCATTGCTTCATTACCTATTGGAATCGCAGGAGCACTAGGTCATTACCGACAAGGGAACATTGATTTTACTCATGGTCTACGATTTATTGCATTTGGTATCATCGGTGCCATTGCCGGATCGATAACAGCAAACCACCTGTCGTCACTTGTGTTAAACCTTATTTTTGGTTTGTATCTTATTACTATGGGCATAAATATGAGCTATAACTCCTATAAAAAGAACAAAAAAACACACGAAACAACAATAAAGTTAAAAAAGTCAAACTCTCTTCTGTTTAAAAGTTCAAGCTATGGTTTTATTTCAGGAATTATATCAGGCACATTCGGAACAAGCGGAACAGCACCGGTGCTGGCAGGTTTATTTGCATTGAATATACCATACGCCAAAGTTATCGGGACATCTCTGTTAATTATTTCTGCAAATGCAATTTTTGCCATTAGCACCCATATAAATATGGGCAAAATAGACTTGACTATTTCTGCTTTTTTAACTGCCGGAACTTTAATAGGTGGAATAACCGGCCCCCTATTATTTAAAAAGTCAGGATTACATAAATTAAAAAAGTCTCCATCAGGATGGTATGGTTTAGTGATAGGAGTACTGGGAATTATGATGATACTAAAACATTAAACTATGATTAAAGAGATATACTATATAATAATTGGCTATTTTATACTAGGTGCTTTGGGATTCTATTTTATTAACAGAAAAAAACCACTCGAAAAAGCCAAACAAAGTTATATCAAGTTTATAACTTACTTTGTAATTATTAATGTGATCTTTTTCTGCATCACATTAAATCAATATGCATTCAGGGTATTATCTTCAATCATTGCTGTTGCAGGAATAACTGAATTAACCTCTCTTTATATAAAAGATAAATCTTCACGTAATTTACCTTTTTACCTGCGCTCTATTTTCATTTATCTTATCGTAAGCGTAGCTTTTATTGCATTCAGTTTCAAACCAAAAGAATACTTACTATTCAGTTTTCTTACACTTTCCATATTTGACAGCTTCAGTCAGATTTTTGGTCAGATATTTGGCAAAAGAAAGATAGTCCCAAATATCAGTCCTAACAAAACATGGGAAGGCTCAATAGGCGGCGGAATTACAGCATTACTAAGTACTTTTTGGCTAAAAGGCTTATTAACAGAACCAGTTTTTAACATCTGGATGGTAACAACCGGCATCATCTTTTTTGCCTTTACAGGAGATATTGCAGCATCATTATACAAAAGAAAATTTAGTGTTAAAGATTATAATAACCTGATACCTGGGCATGGGGGTTTTCTAGACCGATTTGATAGTTTGATTGTTGCCGGGGCATGGAGCTGGATAGGCTTTTCAATATTATCATAACAATAAAAAAAACAGAATATTAATATATCATGAACAATACAATAGTCTATTCAATCATTTATTTTTTGGCGATAAGCACTTTACTGGGTTTTAATGAAATAATTTACAGAATCAAAAAAGTAAAAGGAGAATATACCCGGAAAGTAGCTCATATAATTGCGGTTATGGCAACACTACCTCTACCCTATATTTTTAAAAACCATTTATACATACTCATTCTGGCTTTAATATTCTTTACAGTATTGTATATCTCTCAAAACAGTAAAAAACTTAATTCCATACATGATATTAATCGTAAATCAGTAGGTAGTTATCTTTTACCTCTGTCTATTTACACAACATTTTGCATTTCGGCATATGCAGGTACTAAACTTATTTATTTGCTTCCCATGTTAATCCTGGGTATATCTGATCCGATTGCTGCATTAGTGGGCATGAACGTAAAAAAACACAATAAACCCTTTCCGGTAGTAGGGCGATTCTTAAATAAATCTATCATGGGTTCTTTAGGTTTCTTTGCTTCCAGTTTTATCATCAGCTGTCTCGGTCTGTATGTTTACTTCAATGGTTTTTCAGTAAGCATTATCGGAATTTCTTTTGCTATTGCTATAGCGGGAACCTTAGGTGAATTATTTAGTTGGAACGGAACAGATAACCTGACAATTCCTTTAAGTGTTGCAACGGTATTGTTCTTTTCAATCTAAAATTATGTTTTCATAAACACTACAGATAAAAGAATCAAAATCAAATACGCTTATAATTAATATATACCTGATTTATAAGGTCAATAGCACAGTCTATTATTAATAAAAAAATATAGTAAAGAATAATATAAATATGAAGAAAATTGTTATCAACGGAGCCAATGGTTATGTAGCCTCTAATTTTATAATTGCTTTATTAAACAAGGGTTATCAAGTAACAGCATTGGTCCGTAACGGAAAAACAGAAGATGCAACGCAACGTATGAAAAGTGTGTTATCGGAGATGAAGGATGAAGTTTTTAATGAAGACTCTAACTTAAAGGTTTTTAACTATTCTCTTACCGATGAAAACTTTGGTTTATCCGAAAATCAATTAAAAGAAGTTTTTAATGATGATGTAGACTATTTTCATTTTGCAGCCAGTTTAAAATATAATTTAAAATCCAGGGATGAGATTTTCAATACCAATATTAACGGGGTTGAAAATTCAACACGCGTATTTTTAAATAATGCAGGAAAAAACTCCAGGTTCTTTTTTATCAGCACAGCTTATTCTTGTGGTATTACAGATAATGCTTTTGAAGAAAGATTCTATGACAATCAGGAAATCAATCATTTCAGAAATTATTACGAGCAATCAAAACGCTTTGCTGAGAACAAAATTAAAAACCACATTACAGAATCTGGCTTAAATGCTCATATCATACGCCTTTCGCAAGTAGTAGGGAATAGCGAAAACGGTTTAACTAAAACAGACTATGGTATTTTTGACTTCTCAAAACGTATAGCAAGTTTAGCTTTCAGACATCCTGGAAATACAATTCGCATTAAAGTTGATGGTGAGGCCACTCAAAACCTGATTCCTATTAATATTGTAACAGATTATCTGATCCAGATTCAACAAACAAAAAATCTGCCTCGTATTTTCAACCTGGTGGCTAATCATGCAACAAAAAACAACCACATCTTAAATATCTTAAATACAATGTTGCCTGTAAATCTGATTGCAATTGAAGATTTAAAGAAAGAAGATATGAGTTCATTAGAACGCATTGTTGATATAGGGATGTCTTTTACAGGTAAATATACCGGAACAAATTTAAATTTTAAAACAGATAATATTAAAGCCCTATATCCTTTAAACAAAGAAGAAGTTAATACCGATTCATTGAAACGAATGATTGATTATTTTATCACTTCAACAAAAAATCCAGAGTATATTAATTCATAATAAAGATATTTAAAAGGCTATACAACCTTTAAACCCGCAATATGCATTAGAAAATCTATTACACATTGAAATCACTTCAAAACAAGACACTTCGTTGCTTCACTTCAATTCACCAGAACGATGCTATGCCTCGTTTCAGTAAAGCCTTGTTTTATTGTACTTTCAATGTTCATTACGAAGTTCTAATACATAATCCGGGTTAAACTAACAATAAAGTAGTTGAAAATAAATTAGAGTATATGAAACTTATTATAAAAGGAGAAAGTGTTTTAAACGTTCCAAACCTCATCAGTTTATACCGCTTATTGGTATTCCCTGTAATTTTATATATGGCACTTACAAACCAGGAACACTATTATGTTGTGCTCCTATGTATCAGTCTGGTTAGCGATGTTCTTGACGGAAACATAGCCAGACTATTTAAACTTCAGACTCATTTTGGAGCTGCACTGGATAATTTGGCAGATATATGCACTTATGCAATGGCCTTGCTTGGTTTATTTGTATTTAAATGGAACGATATTGAACCTCACAGCTGGATTTTGTTTTTATTCTTATCTGTGTTTATCATCAGTTATTTCGTGTCCTTCTTCCGTTTTGGCAAAATACCGGGATTACACTTATATTCTGCAGTAAGCGCCGGATATATTCAAAGCATCTTTTTCTTCATACTTTTTGTCTTTGGCTTTTATCCCTGGCTTTATTATGTAGCTGTGGGATGGGGAGTAATTGCATATATTGAAAAAATATTTGTACTCTTTTATCTGGATGATATTAAAATAGGTGTAAAAGGTATGTATTGGTTAATGCAAAAGCGTTAATGTATGAAATGGTTTACATTAAGCCTGTTTTTATTAATCTGCTTTCCCGGATTCGCACAAGAAATCCGGGGTAAGGTAATTAATGAAAGCACGAAAGAGCCAGTACCCTTTGCTAATGTTTATATCAAAAAAACGTTAAACGGTGTTTTAACAGATTCCATTGGACGATTTACATTAAAGAACGTTGAGGGCTCCATATTATGTGTTTTCCTGTTTGGGGTATACTACATCAGAAACTCCTGTCAATGCTGTTTCAAAGGGAAGTTTAACCATTAAATTAAAAGAAAATGTTACTGCTATTGATGAAGTAACTGTAAAACCGGAAATACCCCGTGCAAAAGTCCTTCTAAAAAAAATAAGGGAGAATAAAGAAGAAAATATCAACAGAATAGATTCAGTAAGCCATTTTAAAAAACTGGAATATACTACCGTGTACATTGCTGTGGATACAGCTTCCAATATCAAGAATATGTTTAATGATATGGAAGAAATTACAATGACACTGGATAATCAGGATTTACGTTTTTCACCCGTTTACCTGGCTGAGGAAAACAGGAGTGTTAATGATGGTGAGGCTCAATCTTTATATACCAAGAAGGACGGAATCTTCCCTCGTTTGAACAATGCTATTGAAAGTATGGTTTTGATGAATGTTGTAGTCGATATGGATTTTTATAAAGATCAGGTGTACATCATGGATCGTGGCTTTATCTCTCCATTAAACTCAACTGCAGGTCTCTACTACAATTTTTACCTGAATGACAGCGCAGAGGTAAATGATACTAAGTATTATCATTTTTCATTTGCACCCAAAAATCAACACAATCCACTGTTTACAGGTCATTTCACTGTTGAAGACAGTACTTTTGCACTTACTGATATTGATGCTTATATATCTGAAAAAGCCAATATCAATTTTGTAAACGGTTTTAACGCTAGTGTATCTTATACTAAACAACCCAATGGCTCGTGGTTTTTTAACAAACAAGATGTTAAAATTAATATGGCGCTGACCCTGAATAAGGATTCAGTATCCAAATACAGCTCAAAACGGGTAGATAACATATCAAAAGGGAATTGGTTGATTAACAAGGTTACTTTATATTCTACATCTGACAGACTATCCGAAGTCAATCCTAAAAACTGGAACGATCAACCGGAATTTAAATCTGCCCTTTCACTGGATACTGCATACCAGAAAGTAAGCGTTTTAAAAAATCAGCAGGTTGTAAAAGCTGTCGATGCAGTTGGCGGTATGGCTATGTCGAGCTTTTTTAATGTAGGCAAACTGGATATCGGGCCTGTGTTTGATATATACAGCACCAACAAAATTGAAGGAACAAGGCTTACTATTCCTTTACGAACCAGCGAAAAGATGTGGAAACAGTTTTCGGTTGGAGGATTCATCGGAGAAGGAACAAAAAGCAAAGAATTAAAATACGGAGCTAACGTAATCTGGCAACCGGGCACCAACGACAACTGGATATTCAGAGCCCGCTATTCAAATGATTACAACTTAGTATCGCAAGATAAATATTTACGTTTTGTAAAATACAACCCTAATAACAAAGGAAACGGTAACTTTATTGCTGCGTTTACTACTCGTGAAAAAAATCCATATCTAAAAGAAGAAGAGCTTATTGAACTAAGAGTTGAACATAATTTCGAATCAGGATCACACCTGGAATTTAATCCTTATTATTCCACTGTTACTGAAACTCAGTATGTCAGTTTCAATCAAAACGGATCACTAATTCATTCTTATGACAACATTGGAATACTGCTGAACTATAGAATTCCTTTCGGACAGCATTACGACAAGTATTATTTCGACCGGGTATATTATATTAACCGTATTCCTGTAATCAACATCAACCTGGATATGGGGAAAATAATATTACCTGATGGCAGCTTTAACGACTATGGTTTTTACGGGCAGGTGCATACTTCAATAGTAGGACGAATTACTCAGGGTTCGGTATTTATGAACTATATGCTTAACGGAGGCTACCTGTTTGGTGATGCACCGTACGACTTTTTAGATCAACCGGCCGGCTCCATGTCTCTGGGATATGCAAAGTACAGGTATAACTTATTACATCACGCATCTTTTGCGCATAATTTATATACGAACTTTCATATGCATATCAATGGCGGGGGTATCATGCTAAATAAAATACCCCTTATTAAAAATTTAAATTTACGTGAAGTGATATCATTAAAATGCCACTGGGGAACAAGAAACAACGGTTACAAAGGCATATTCGAAACACCGGATTACTTTACAAATAACGACAATGCTCCTTACTCAGAAATAGGTTTTGGCTTAACTAATATTTTTAAAGTTTTACGTGTTGAATATGTCCATTTATTGGGTAATGACTATGCAGGTAGTGATTTCACAGATCGTAATGGAGTATTTTTCAGAACAGAGATGAGTTTCTGATATGGAGTGTTATTTTATTATATTTAAGCATGAAGAGTTTGAAAAATAAAGTTATCTGGATTACCGGAGCCTCTTCTGGTATAGGGAGAGCATTAGCTATTGCTTTATCGCACGAAAAAGCCCGGCTGGTTCTTTCGGCAAGGGATATAAACAAATTAAATTCTGTGCAGGAAATATGTTTGAAATTTACAGACTCATGCATGGTTTTACCATTTGATATTAGCAATAAAAGCGAAATTGAAGAAGCAACAAAAAATGTAATCCAAACATACGGTAATATTGATATTTTAATTAATAATGCAGGAAGAAGTCAACGATCTCTTGCTAAAGAAACAGATGTTGAAATTGACAGGCTTTTGATGGAAACCAACTTCTTTGGGGCTGTTACCTTATCAAAAAGCATACTGCCTCATATGCTCAAACAAAAGCAAGGACACATAGTAGCAGTAAGTAGCATTACCGGTAAATTTGGCTTCCCGTGGAGAACAGGCTATTGTGCAGCAAAACATGCCCTGCAAGGCTATTTTGAAGCATTACGAACAGAGCTCAGAAATGATAATATTCATATAACCATTATTTCTCCGGGAAGAATCAGCACACAGATATCAGAAAAAGCAATCACTAAAGATGGTCAGAATTATAATATACTAGACCAGGGGCAAAAAAACGGAATGACAACAGAAGCTTGTGCTGAAAAAATTATTAAAGCCATTAAAAGAAACAAAAAAGACGTGTTGGTGGGTAAAACTGAATTACTAATGGTGTATATCCATAAGTTCTTCCCATGGCTATTTTACCACCTGTCAGCGAAAATAAAAAATTAAACTCTATGGATAAGAAAAATATTAGTGGTATACAACAAATTGGTATTGGAGTAAAAGATGCTCAGGAAGCATGGAAATGGTATCGCGAAATATTTGGGATGGACATCAATATTTTTGAAGATACAGCGACTGCTGAATTGATGTTACCCTATACTAACGGACAAAAATGTGAGCGTTATGCAGCTTTAGCTCTTAATATGGAAGGTGGTGGCGGATACGAAATCTGGCAACATACCGCCATGAAACCCAAAGCTCCTGATTTTGATGTACAATTAGGTGACACAGGAATTTATATATGTAAAATGAAATGCAGGGATATTCAAACTGCTTTTAAAAAACATAAAGAAACAGGCGCAGAGTTATTAAGTAACATCACTAAGGATCCGGCCGGCAACCTGCATTATTATATCAGAGATCCTTATAATAACATTTTTGAAGTTGTTAGCGACAGTAGCTATTACATGAAACAAAAATCAGTAACCGGAGGCGTTGCAGGTGTTGTAATAGGTGTTTCGGATATCGAAGAGGCTAAAAAAGTATATAGCGACATACTGGAATACAACAAAGTTATATATGATGAGACTGGGTATTTTGAGGATTGGAAGAACCTCCCGGGCGCAAATCAAACCTACAGAAGGGTGCTCTTAAAGCATGATAAAAGACTTGGCGGCTTCAGTAAAATATTTGGGCATACCCAGATAGAACTCGTTCAGGCACTAGACAGAAAACCTGAAAAAATATTCAGAAATCGTATTTGGGGTGAACTAGGCTATATTCATTTATGCTTTGATGTAGCCGGAATGGAGTTACTAAAACAAGAATGCAAGGATAAAGGATTTCCTTTTACCGTGGATAGCGCCGATAGTTTTGATATGGGTGCTGCTGCCGGACGCTTTACTTACATCTCAGACCCTGACGGAACTCCCATTGAATTTGTTGAAACGCATAAATTACCTATCATGGAAAAATGGGGCTTATTCCTGAACCTACAAAAAAGAGATCCTAAAAAACCACTACCTGATTTTATTCTAAAGGCATTGCGTTTTAACCGGAAACGAAATTAATATTAACCGCAATTCAATATTTACTATTGATGCTTTATGCTTATGTGAGGCAACAAACTTAAGCATAAAGCATATTTTCTACACCTCACAATGTTATATTGCATACTCCAGGTTCAATAGTTCGTTAAGTTTTTATAATATTTTGATTATTAGATGTATGGGTATTTTTCTGTTAAATATGTAAGATACAGATAATAAGCGCCTTGTAAATCAGTCTTTCGTCTTTTGTCTTAAATCTAACGATCTATTGAGGTTAAAAGCAGCACAAAAATATAGGCTCTCCTACACCCGGCAAACCATTTTTTCCTATTTTTACAGCAAATTCTAATTCAATGGATAACGCTGATATACAATCTTCACTCAACCATTTATCAACCCTCTTAAAAGGAGATGTTTCATACGATAACACATATATAGCACAATATGCCACAGATGCATCTGCTTACAGAGAAAAACCAGTAGGCGTTGTTTGGCCTCGTGATATCGCAGATTTAGACCTTATTGTAGAATTTGCTCACAACAACAAAATTGCTATCATTCCAAGAGGCGCAGGTACTTCATTGGCAGGACAGGTTGTAGGTAATGATTTAGTGGTGAATACTTCTAAATACATGAACCGTATCATTGAATTAAATACCGAAGAAAACTGGGTTATGGTTGAGCCCGGGGTCGTTCTTGACGAACTGAATAAATACCTCGAACCTCACGCTTTGTTTTTTGGTCCGGAAACATCAACTTCAAACAGATGCACCATCGGGGGTATGGTTGGAAACAACTCCTGCGGTTCTCACTCGCTTATTTATGGAAGTACACGCGACCATTTGTTGGAAGTGCATGGATATTTAGCTAATGGTGACGATGTTACTTTTAATGCTCTTGATAAAAATGAATACCGCTTAAAATGTAAATTAGATTCATTAGAAGGCGATATTTATCGCGAAGTAGATGAAATACTGAGCAATAGCGAAAACGTTAAAGAAATTCATAAAGAATACCCCCATAAAGATATTAAAAGAAGAAATACAGGTTATGCTCTGGATATATTAGCCAATATGCAACCTTTTAATGAAAAAGGTGAGGCGTTTAATATGAGTAAACTGATAGCCGGTTCTGAAGGAACATTAATGGTCATCAGCAAAATTAAGCTAAATCTTGTTCCTGTTCCACCTAGGCACAAAGCCTTGTTGTGTGCTCACTTTAAAACATTAAAAGAATCACTCGAAGCCAATATACTTGCATTAAAGCACAAACCCAGAGCTATAGAATTAATTGATGATAAAATTATTGACCTTGCAGGTAAAAGTGCTGCACAACAAAGCAACCGCTTTTTTATTACCGGTAAACCAGAAGGCATTTTAGTCATTGAATTTGCCGAAGATGATGAAAATGTTCTGAACGAAAAGATTAACAAACTCATTGCTGACTTTAAAGAGAATGAAATGGGCTTCGCTTTTCCTGTTGTTGAGGCTAAAAACATTAACAGGGTGTGGGCACTCAGAAAAGCCGGGCTGGGTGTATTGTCAAACATGAAAGGAGATGACCTCCCCGTGGCTGTAATTGAAGATACAGCCTTACACCCTAAATATTTACCTTCTTATGCTAATGATATTAAAGAACTATTAGCCTCGTTTAATAAAGATTGTGTTTTTTATGCACACGTTGGAACCGGAGAACTACACCTTCGCCCGGTATTAAACCTGAAAGATCCTCAGGATATACTTCTTTTTAGAAAAATAGCTAAAGAAACAGCTTTCCTGGTAAAAAAATATAATGGTTCCTTAAGTGGGGAACATGGCGATGGCAGACTGCGAGGAGAGTTCATCCCCTTTATGATAGGCGATATTAACTATAAACTTTTACTAAGAATAAAAAAGGTGTTTGATCCGGGTAACCTTTTAAATCCCGACAAGATAGTAAACACCCCACCCATGAACACCTCTTTAAGGTATAGACTTCCTAATACCGAAAAAGTTTTTCGTACTGTATTTAATTGGGACGATACCGAAGGAATCGTAAGAGCAACTGAAAAATGCTCGGGATCAGGAGACTGTTTAAAATCTGAGATTATTGGAGGAACCATGTGCCCCAGTTATATGGCTTCTCGTGATGAGAAATTATCAACACGGGGAAGAGCCAATGTTTTACGTGAATATTTTACCGGAACATTAGATACTGATAATTTATACCTTGAAGAAGTATATGATGTTTTAAATATGTGTTTATCCTGTAAGGCTTGTAAATCAGAATGTCCTTCGGGAGTAGATATCGCCAGGCTTAAGGCTGAGTTTTTACAACACTATTACAATCAAAAAGGCACACCAACAAGTGCATTAACCGTAGGATACTCCCCTGTAATCAACAAATTATTTTCAATCACTCCATGGATTTATAATTTTGCAGTAGCAACTCCAGGCATAAACAGGATATTAAAAACCATGCTTGGTTTTACTACAAAGCGAGAACTTCCCATGATGTCTGCCAGAACATTAAAAACATGGGCAAAATGGCATAAAAAAGCAGCAGCCAAACACAGAACAGTGTATCTGTTTGCTGATGAGTTTACCAATTATCTCGAAAGTGATCTGGGTATTAAAACCATACTCCTGCTGGAAAAACTGGGCTATCGCGTTGTTGTGCCCCAGCATATTCATAGTGGAAGAACTTACATCTCAAAAGGATTGTTAAAAAAAGCCAGGCGAATAGCCAACAAAAACGTTGAACTATTAGCTCCTATGATTTCATCATTAAGTCCTTTAATAGGTATTGAACCATCAGGCGTGCTTACTTTTAGGGATGAGTATATTAACCTTGTTAAGGAAGAATTAAAGGATGATGCCCTGAAAATTAAGAGAAATACCTTTACTATTGAAGAGTTTCTGGCAAACGAAATGAACAAGGGACGCATTACCAAAGATAGTTTTACTAAAGAAACCAAGGAAATAAAGTTTCATGGTCATTGCTACCAAAAAGCACTCTCATCAACCAAGTACGTACAACAAGTACTCTCCTTTCCTGAAAATTACAGTGCTGTTGAAATCGAATCCGGCTGTTGTGGTATGGCAGGTTCATTTGGTTACGAAAAGAAATCATACAACCTTTCAATGAAAATAGCTGAGCTTAAACTACTGCCGGAAGTAAGAAAAACAAAACCATCAACATTGATTGCTGCTTCCGGAACGTCGTGCCGCCATCAAATTAAAGACGGAACAGGAAGAGAAGCGCAACACCCTGTTGAAATATTATATGATGCATTGAATACATCAAAAAGACAATAAATACCAACAAACAACCGGTAGGCATAAGGACAGGTAATCAGTAGGCATAAGAACCAACAACCGGTAAAATCAAGACAGCAGGATATTTTGTTTATCAACTCAAAACAAATAAAAACGGTAGTTCAGAAGGTTTATTTTTCACAACCCTACTAACTCTTGTTTCAGCATTATCAGCAGAAATAAAAAATATTCCCTGTTGCATATCCTCTTCATTAAACTTTAATAAACTTCCTTTAATGGAAGCAATTTGTCCCGGAGTAAAAGTTGCATTTACTGTATCGGTATTAAGATCAGTAAAACGTTGCAACAAAGGAGTTGGTGATGTATTTGTAAAATAGCTACAGATAATACAAATGAATTCATTATGGTAAGGAGCAAGGGCCATTCTCACATTAAACTCACATTAAACTCACTAATAAGTCACATTATATACATTTTACAATGTATATAATGTATGTTTTTTATGTGTTTTATATGTATTTAAAATATGAATAATAGTCAATGGTTATACAGCATTATATTCAACATCAATAACTACACATTAAAATCATAAATTATGACACATCTTAAATCCAACTTATTAGAATCCGGATCAGGTAAGATCGGAAACATTGTATTTTATTACCGGAATCAAAAGATATAAAGGAACCTTTACAATAAATAAGGATGAAATAAGTGGAGAAATACAGGATATCTGTGTGACGTTTAGAAATAATAATTCAGCAATAATTATTGCTTAACTGCTGATATTGAAGAAATTATAATTACAAATATCAAATACTTACATATATGAAACACTGATAAAATCTTCATTAAACCAACTTTTTTTATTTTGCTCTACTTTTGTTTCTTACTTTTTTTCGAACATCATCATAAGGAGGCGTGTATTAACTCCAGAGGAGTTATATGTTTATTGAAATGCGTTATAAACATAAATCGACTCCAGCGGAGTCGAACCTCAAACCCATTATCTATATACATATGACTCCTCTGGAGTCAATTTATCGATTATAGGGCTATTCTATAAATATGTGATGCCTTTGGCATCATTTTTATAAAATGTAATTGTCTTACATTTATTCTCTCCAAATATCATTTTCAGTCGGTGGAGCCCCGGCATATCTATCGGTATTTAGATAAGCTTCATAGTAGCCAAAAAGAGTTGGTACAAGACATCATCTATACAGAATATATAACACCAACAAATTTAATGACTTACAATTACATATTTAAGTTTAAGTCATATATAATAATAGATCGTTAGATTTAAAACAAAAGACAAATCATAAATTATGGCACCTCTTAAATCCAACTTATTATTTTGTTTCTTCTTTTTTTCGAACATCATCATGAGGAGGCGTGTATTAACTCCAGAGGAGTTATATGTTTATTGAAATGCGTTATAAACATAAATCGACTCCAGCGGAGTCGAACCTCAAACCCATTATCTATATACATATGACTCCTCTGGAGTCAATTTATCGATTATAGGGCTATTCTATAAATATGTGATGCCTTTGGCATCATTTTTATAAAATGTAATTGTCTTACATTTTTTCTCTCCAAATATCATTTTCAGTCGGTGGAGCCCCGGCATATCTATCGGTATTTAGATAAGCTTCATAGTAGCCAAAAAGAGTTGGTACAAGACATCATCTATACAGAATATATAACACCAACAAATTTAATGACTTACAATTACATATTTAAGTTTAAGTCATATATAATAATAGATCGTTAGATTTAAAACAAAAGACAAATCATAAATTATGGCACCTCTTAAATCCAACTTATTATTTTGTTTCTTACTTTTTTTCGAACATCATCATGAGGAGGCGTGTATTAACTCCAGAGGAGTTATATGTTTATAGAAATGCGTTATAAACATAAATCGACTCCAGCGGAGTCGAACCTCAAACCCAATATCTATATACATATGACTCCTCTGGAGTCAATTTATCGATTATAGGACTATTCTATAAATATGTGATGCCTTTGGCATCATTTTTATAAAATGTAATTGTCTTACATTTATTCTCTCCAAATATCATTTTCAGTCGGTGGAGCCCCGGCATATCTATCGGTATTTAGATAAGCTTCATAGTAGCCAAAAAGAGTTGGTACAAGACATCATCTATACAGAATATATAACACCAACAAATTTAATGACTTACAATTACATATTTAAGTTTAAGTCATATATAATAATAGATCGTTAGATTTAAAACAAAAGACAAATCATAAATTATGGCACCTCTTAAATCCAACTTATTATTTTGTTTCTTACTTTTTTTCGAACATCATCATGAGGAAGCGTGTATTAACTCCAGAGGAGTTATATGTTTATAGAAATACGTTATAAACAAAAATCGACTCCAGCGGAGTCGAACCTCAAACCCAATATCTATATACATATGACTCCTCTAGAGTCAATTTATCGATTATAGGGCTATTCTATAAATATGTGATGCCTTTGGCATCATTTTTATAAAATGTAATTGTCTTACATTTATTCTCTCCAAATATTTAATAAATAGTTTGGTTTAATTAAAGCTATATCAAAAAAAAGGCACTATACAGCTTATAATCACTGCACCACTATATTTTTTTGGCTGTTGCGAATTCGTAGGCCGTAAGGATAATTACATTTAAGAGCAACTATAGGATTGTATCTTGCAGTAAAACCCCTGATCAAGTTCAGGATAATACAATATCTGGGTTAAACCAACTCAACAATTGGTTTAAAACCCATAACGATAATATCATCTACCTGCTCATGTTGACCCATCCACTCTTCGAGTTTTTGATGTAAAATGGCTTTCTGATCATCAGCAGGTAAATTATGTATATTCAATAACAAATGCCTGAATCGGCGATATTTAAATTTCTTACCTTCTGTTCCTCCAAACTGATCTACATATCCATCTGAGAAAATATAAAATGTATCGTTTGGTTCAATACTAAGCTCATGTTTTGAATAATGCCTTTCGCCATTTGAAGTATAGCCAATAGGAAAACGATCACCTCTATATACAAATATCTCATTATTTCGAACAAGATATAATGGATTAAAGGCTCCAGCATAGGTCAGTTTCCTGTTTTTCTTATCTATTACACATAATGCGATATCCATTCCATCATTTACAGATAGCTTTCCTCTATCAATATTTTCAACATCCTTTTTAAAGGTAGTAATCACTTCCTGACTTAAACGATCTAAAATCATTGCAGGACAATCCATATCAGAAGTGGTCACGATACCCTTAAGCATATCATAGGCAATAATAGACATAAACGCCCCGGGAACCCCATGTCCGGTACAGTCTACTGCTGCTAAAAATAATTTATCTCCATTATCATAGAACCAATAAAAATCACCACTAACCAAATCTTTGGGTCTGTAATAAATAAACGTATCAGGTAGTGCTAAATTAATTTTCCTTTCGTCGGGCAGTATAGATTCCTGAATTCGTTTGGCATAATAAATACTATCCGTTAAGCTTTGATTAATCTTTGAAAGCATTTCTTTTTGTGCCTCAATTTTTTTCTTGTCAGAAGCCTTTTCTTCCAAAGATTTATAGGCACTTTTATAATGGCGAATTCTAAAGTTAATAATAGATTGTACAAGAAATATTAATGCAATCAGGTAAAAAGCATATGCATAATTAGACATCCAGATGGGAGGCGTAATTGTTATTACAATGTTTATTGGATCTTCTGTCCATTCATATTGGCTATTTGCCCCTTTAATATGTAATATATATTGGCCTGAAGGCAAATCTGAAAAATCAACTTCATTTTCTACAGTAACAGGTCTCCAATCATCATCAAATCCTTCTAAATACACCTGGAATTTATTCCTCAAAGGTTCTGTAAATTCCAGTACAGCAAACCGAACCTTTAGATTTGAACTTTTCCTGTATTTTAAAAAGATTTCTTTTTCATCACCTCTAAATTCTTTTATCAGTTTACCCTTATGGTACAATTCCATGGCAGTGATAACAACATTAGATTTGATTTTATTAATTATAAGAGAATCGGCATTTAAATGCGCTATACCTCCAATGCCTCCAAAATACCATAAGCCCGATTGATCTCTGGCCACTGCATTTTTATTAAACACATAAGCCGGTAAGCCATCTTTAACATCAAAGTTAAAGATCATACCATCATGGTCAATCAACGATATTCCCAGGTTTGTTCCCATCCATACCCCTGATTCTTTATCAAAAACGATACTATTTACCATATCGTTGGCCATACCATCAGTATGCGAATAAGCCCTGTGGTTTGCTGTTGCTTTATCATAAACAATAACACCGCAATTGGTTCCAAACCATATTTCTCTATTATCATCCTCAGTAATTGAAAGCACAGCGTTACCATTGAATAACGACACTGAATCACTAATACCTTTAAGATTTTTAAACCCAACAAAAGATTCTTGTTTACGATCAATATAATTTATCCCCTTGTTGGTTCCAATCCACAAAATACCTTCTGAATCATTGAATAAAGCATTTATCTCATCTCCACACAAACTTTTATCCTTAGGCGTTTCTGAGAAATAACTTGTCACTTGATGCCCGTCATATCTATACAATCCAAATTGAGTTCCAAACCAAATATTACCTCTATAGTCTTCTTGTATAGTATTAATGGCATTATGTTTTAAAAGAGAAGCTACTTCTTTATCACTGGTATACGAAAAAGCAGATATAGTTCCTCTTTCTTTATAATAAACATAAACTCCATTTGCTGTTCCAATCCAAAGCCTGTTTTTAGAATCATGGCACATACTCAAAACAGCATCCTTGTTTACGGTATAAAGAGAATAATTAACCGGGTAGTTATAAACACTTTCTGAGTTTTTATCAAGGATCTTGATTCCTTTATTTGAAGTTCCTAACCATATTTTACCACTATCATCAATATGAATAGCCCTAACATCAATATTTTTAAGTTCATCAGAACTTCCGGTTACACTACTTAATGCTTTAAATCTTTTGGGTTTGAAATCAACCTTCAACAATCCATTATATTTAGTACCAACCCATAACAATCCGGATTCATCTTCAATCATGGATGTAATATATTTCCCTGAAAGCACTCCGTTGGATCGATTAAAACCATCATTGGGATTATAGTACAATAAATTTTTATCCAAATCAAAATTCAATAAGCGAATACCATTAGTTGTTCCTAACCAAACATTTCCCAAAGAATGCTTTACTGCGCATTGAACTATAGCTTGGTTCAGACCGGTCATATTCACCTTTTGAACTTGGTACTGCCCTGAACTATTTGAGGTACAATTAAAAACCCCTTCACTACCTGCAACTAAAAGTGATTGTTCTGATAAAGGTAAAATAGAAGTTACTGTTCCAAAAGATATGGATGAGTTTTCTGTGAAAGTGTCAAATTGTATCCTTTCATACAATTTATCATGTTTATTAAACTGCGAAATGCCATCATGGGTACCCACCCATAAATAAGATGACGATTGAACAAATAATGGAACAGTGTAATTGTTATGACACTTGAATACATTACAATACAAACTATATTTTAAAATAGTATTTGACTTAGGATTCAAATTTAAAAGATAATTATCGGTCTTAACCCAAAGAGTTGAATCCTTATCGAAAGTCAAACCCAAAACATTGTCCTCAGGCATTAATCCCCCGTTAATTCCATCAGTAGTGTAGGCTGTAAAACTTTCGGTATCCCTATCCCATCTATTTAAACCATTACCAATAGTTCCAATCCAAAGATCCCCATTACAGTCTTCTGTTATACATTGAATATAATTGCCTGAAATAGAATTTTCCTGATTTATTTCATGTCGAAATATCTCGAAAGAATACCCATCATAACGATTTAAACCATCCATGGTTCCAACCCAAAGAAACCCCTGACTATCCTGAAAAAGGGCAGTAATAGAATTACCCGATAACCCATCCTGCACTGTCAGAGGTGTTAAGGCTGTTTCTAACTCATTAACTGAGGCTTGAACAATATTAAAATTACCTATAGAGAGCAGAATTACCAGCAAAAGATAATTACTGACTTTAGCTCTATAGTAAGTTGAAATAATAGCTCCCATATTAGTTGCTAAAAGTAATAATTCAAATCTATATTATTCAAGCTTTAAATTAAAAACAACCTTATTTTTATCTTATTTACATTAAACCTGGCGGCAGACGAATAACCTTTAATATTCAAATATTTATTCCAATGATTTACTTTAGGTTAGCCTTTTCCATAAACCATGAAAGATTTTGAGATTTTGGACGTTCAATTGGCAAACCATAAAGCCTGTCCCAGATTAACTGAGTAAGCACTCCCAAAGATCGGGAAACACCAAAAAGCACTGTATAAATTGGAAACTCAGTAATACCATAACTTGTCAATAAAGAACCTGAAACAGCATCTACATTAGGCCATGGATTTTTAACTTTTCCTGTTTCTGATAGTACTTCGGGAACCACGTTATAGATTTTCCTTACTAAAGAGATATAGGGAGCTTCAGGAATATATTTATTGGCAAAATCAAGTTGTACCTGGAAGCGAGGATCTGTTTTACGTAAAACTGCATGACCATATCCTGGAATCACCTGACCTTTATTTAAGGTTTCATTTGCATAGGCTCTGATTTGATCTTCTGAAGGATCTTCACAACCTATTTCGCGTTTCATTTTATTTAACCAATGCATTACATCCTGATTGGCCATACCATGCAATGGACCAGCCAAGCCATTCATACCAGCTGAGAAACTATAATAAGGGTTTGATAATGCCGAACCGACAAGGTGAGTCGCATGCGCAGATACGTTTCCTCCCTCATGATCTGAGTGTATCAATAAATACAAACGCATCAAGCGTTTTACTTCCTCACTGTCATATCCCATCATATGAGCCAAATTACCAGCCCAATCTAAAGATGGATCAATAGGAATATGCTTACCTTGATGAAAAACTCTACGATATATATAGGCTGCAATTATAGGTAGTCGTGAAATCAAATCCATCACTCCTTCATAAGTAGGATCCCAATAATCCTTTTTGTCCATACCTACCAGATAAGCCTTTCTAAACTGCGATTCGGTTGACATAGCCAAAATAGCAGTATTAAACTGAATCATAGGATGGGCATCCTTAGGTAAAGCTTCAATTACATCAAAAACATGAGGGGGAATACCCTGAGCTCTTTTTGCCCATTGCTCACTAATATACCTAACATCATCTGAAGTAGGTAATTCTCCTGTTAACATCAGGTAAAAAATACCCTCAGGTAACGGCTCTCCATCCTCATGAATTTTAGGCAAGACATCTTTTAATTCAGGAATAGAATATCCTCTAAAACGAATTCCTTCTTCAGGATCAAGTTTAGAAGTACAAGTCATTAAACTAACAACCCCTTTCATTCCGGTTAAAACCTGCGACATAGAAACGTCCTGAATTTTAACATCCCCGTATTCCTTAACTAATTTCCTTACGTTTTCAGCTTTAGGTATGGCTATTTGCTGCAACTTTTCTTTTATGTAGTCCATTGATTCAATATTTGATTCGTCTAAATATAACAAATAAAAAACAGGAAAACATCATTTTTGTTTAATCAACAGATAGCACATATAAAACAAAAAAGAGGATATCTAAATAAAGATACCCTCTTATATATAATTTAATTACCAGGTAATTAAGCTTTTTTTACTTTTTTATAACCGTAGATAGCACTTTCGCCTAATTCTTCTTCAATACGAAGTAACTGGTTATATTTAGCCATACGATCAGTACGACTTAAAGAACCTGTTTTAATTTGACCACTGTTAGTTGCAACTGCGATATCAGCAATTGTAGCATCCTCAGTTTCACCAGAACGGTGAGATGTTACTGAAGTAAACCCAGCTCTGTGAGCCATTTCAATTGCATTTAAAGTTTCAGTTAATGAACCGATTTGGTTAACTTTGATAAGGATAGAGTTAGCAGCACCTAATTCAATACCTTTTTTCAAGTAATCAACGTTAGTTACAAATAAGTCATCTCCAACTAATTGACATTTGTCGCCAATTTTGTTATTAAGAGTAACCCATCCGTCCCAATCATTTTCATCCATACCATCTTCAATAGAATCGATAGGATATTTTTCAACAAGCTCAGCTAAATAAGCAGCTTGCTCTTCAGAAGTTCTTTTGATACCATTAGGCTCAAAAATGCTGTAATCATAAACACCATCTTTAAAGAATTCAGAAGAAGCACAGTCCATCGCGATAGAAACATCACCACCATCTTCTGCACGACCTGGCTTATAACCGGCATTTTTAATCGCTGTTAAAATACAGTCAATAGCCTCTTCAGTACCACCTAACATTGGAGCGAAACCACCTTCATCACCAACAGCAGTAGAAAGACCTTTACCTTTTAATACTTTAGCTAAAGCATGGAATACCTCAGCACCCATTCTTAAACCTTCTTTAAAAGTAGGAGCTCCAATAGGACGAATCATGAATTCCTGGAATGCAATAGTAGCATCCGAGTGAGAACCACCATTAATAATATTCATCATTGGAACTGGAAGAGTACATGCATTAGTACCACCAATATATCTGTATAAAGGCATCTCAAGGTAAGCAGCAGCAGCTTTTGCAGTAGCTAAAGAAACACCTAAGATAGCATTAGCTCCTAATTTACTTTTAGTTTTAGTACCATCCATTTCAAGCATTTTGGTATCAACACCCACTTGATCAAGAACACTAAAACCTACTAATTCAGGTGCAATAACATCGTTTACGTTGGCAACGGCTTTTTGAACACCTTTTCCAAGATAACGACCTTTATCACCATCTCTTAACTCTAGTGCTTCGTGCTCACCAGTAGATGCCCCAGAAGGAACAGATGCACGACCTACTACTCCACAATCTAAAGTTACCTCTACTTCTACAGTAGGGTTTCCGCGAGAATCAAGAATCTCACGAGCATGAACATTTGAAATTAGTCCCATAATTTGACTTATTTAAAAATTGAGTTTACATTTCTGAAAAAAAAAGGATAACAGCACGAGGCAATTATCCTTTAATATTTTAAGATAGTATATAACAACTATTGATATAACTACTCTTTAGATTCACTTTCAGATGAATTTTCAGTTGATTCCTCTACGTTTGTTGATGTTGTAGCCTGAGCAGCTACATCTGCAGTTGAAGCTGATTTTTTACGACGTGTACGACGTGTTTTCTTATCAGCTTGAGGTTTACTGGCAGACAACATATTTTCATTGTAATCAACTAATTCGATATAACACATTTCTGCGTTATCACCTAAACGATTACCTAATTTTAAAATACGAGTATAACCACCTGGTCTTTCTCCTACTTTACCGGCTACTTCTCTAAATAGCTCAGATACGGCATATTTATTATTTAGGTATCCAAAAACAACTCTTCTTTGTGCAGTAGAATCATCTTTAGATTTTGTAATAAGAGGCTCAACGTACATACGCAATGCTTTCGCTTTAGCAACAGTAGTTTTAATTCTTTTGTGAAGAATTAAAGAAGCTGCCATATTCGCCAACATAGCTTTACGGTGAGAGCTCTTTCTTCCTAAATGATTGAACTTTTTTCTATGTCTCATCGCAATTATTCCTTGTCTAATTTATACTTAGTAATATCCATACCAAAATTCAAGTTCATAACTTGTAACAAATCATCAAGCTCTGTTAATGATTTTTTTCCGAAGTTACGGAACTTCAATAGATCATTACGATTGAATTGAACAAGCTCGCCAAGGGTTTCCACATCAGCAGCTTTTAAACAATTCAATGCTCTAACTGAAAGATCCATATCAACTAACTTGGTTTTCAATAGTTGACGCATATGAAGTACTTCTTCATCAAACTCTTCGTTACCAAATTTCTCATCAGAATCAAGAGTAATTCTCTCATCTGAGAATAACATGAAGTGATAGATAAGAATTTTAGCAGCTTCTTTTAAAGCATCTTTAGGATGGATAGAACCGTCTGTTTCTATTTCAATAATTAATTTCTCGTAATCAGTTTTTTGTTCAACACGATAGTTCTCAATTGCGTATTTAACATTTCTGATTGGAGTATATATAGAGTCAATCGCAATAACACCGAACTCAGATTCTGCTGAATGATTTTCTTCAGAAGGAACATAACCCCTACCTTTATTAATGGTTAATTCCATTTTAAGGTTTACATCAGGGTTCATTAAACAAATACGTTGTTCAGGATTTAAAACTTCAAAACCGGTCATGAAATTATTCAATTCACCAGCTTTTAATTCTTCCTTACCCGACACATTGATAGTTACTTTTTCACTATCAACTTCTTCTACAATTTGTTTAAATCTAATTTGCTTAAGATTAAGAATTATGTCGGTTGTATCGTTAATTACTCCGGGAATAGTAGAAAATTCATGATCTACTCCTTCAATCTTAACAGATGTAATTGCGAAACCTTCTAATGAGGATAACAAAATTCTTCTTAAGGCATTTCCAACTGTAATACCATATCCTGGTTCTAACGGACGAAATTCGAAGCGACCGAATTTATTGTCCGCTTCAAGCATGATTACTTTATCAGGTTTTTGGAATGCTAATATTGCCATAAGAATAAATTATTTAGAATACAATTCAACAATTAATTGTTCTTTAATATTTTCAGGAATATCTTCTCTTGCTGGTACATTTAATAATTTACCGGTTTTAGAATCACTATCCCATTCTAACCAAGAAAAGTTATGTACTGAGGATGCTGCCAAAGAATCAGTGATTGCTACTAAAGATTTAGATTTTTCACGAACTCCAATAATTTGATCAGCTTTTACTGAATAAGATGGAATATTAACTACGTTACCATCAACAGTAATATGCTTATGAGATACAAGTTGACGTGCTGCAGCTCTGGTAGGAGCTATACCTAAACGGTAAACAACGTTATCCAAACGACACTCTAACAATCCTAATAATACCTCACCGGTAATACCTTTTGCACGAGACGCTCTTGTAAATAAGTTTCTAAATTGTCTTTCTAATACACCGTAAGTGTACTTAGCTTTTTGTTTTTCTTTCAACTGAAGACCATATTCTGAAGTCTTCTTTCTACGGTTGTTACCGTGTTGTCCTGGAGGATAATTTTTTCTTTCGAAATTTTTATCCGAACCATAAATTGCCTCTCCAAATTTACGGGCAATTTTCGTTTTAGGTCCAATGTATCTAGCCATTCTTCTAAATTTTTGTTTTTAAATTTTTGTTTTCAAATTATGAATATGAAGGCCGCGAGATTATAGAGAGGAGGTTCTATTATAATCATCCATAATTCAAAATCCAAAAACTCAATTTATGGTTAATAACTAGTAAATAATTATACTCTTCGTCTTTTTGGAGGACGACATCCATTATGTGGCATAGGAGTAATATCTACGATTTCGCTCACTTCAATACCCGCTGCGTGGATTGAACGAATTGCAGACTCACGACCATTACCTGGTCCTTTCACATACACCTTTACTTTTCTTAACCCAAGATCAAAAGCTACTTTACCACAGTCAGTTGCTGCCATTTGAGCTGCATAAGGAGTATTCTTTTTAGAACCTCTGAAACCCATTTTTCCAGCACTTGACCAAGAAATAACCTGACCATTTTTATTTGTTAAAGAAATAATAATGTTATTGAAAGATGAGTGAATATGAGCTTCTCCTTGAGCCTCTACTTTAACGACTCTTTTCTTTTGACTCGCTGTCTTCTTTGCCATATCTCAATTATTATTTAGTTGCTTTTTTCTTGTTTGCAACAGTTTTCTTTTTCCCTTTACGTGTACGTGCATTGTTTTTAGTCTTTTGACCACGTAACGGTAAACCAATACGATGACGAATACCCCTGTAACAACCGATATCCATTAATCGCTTAATATTTAACTGAACCTCAGAACGAAGCTCTCCTTCGATTTTATACTGTTCAGAAATAACTTCACGAACTTTTGCAATTTGTTCGTCTGTCCATTCGCTAACTTTCAAGTTAACATCAATCCCAGCTTCGCCAAGGATTGTTTGAGCAGCACTGCGCCCAATTCCGTAAATATAAGTTAATGAAACCTCACCTCTTTTATTGGTAGGGATATCAACTCCAGCAATTCTAGCCATAATTATTTATTCTTTATCCTTGACGTTGTTTAAACTTTGGATTCTTCTTGTTAATCACATATAAGCGCCCTTTGCGTTTAACTATCTTACAATCAGCACTTCTCTTCTTAACAGATGCTCTAACCTTCATTTTATTATAGAATTAATTTTTGTATCTATAAGATATTCTACCTTTAGTAAGATCATAAGGAGACATTTCAACCTTAACCTTATCGCCAGGTAAAATTTTAATATAGTGCATTCTCATTTTTCCTGAGATATGCGCTGTAATGACATGCCCGTTTTCAAGTTCTACTCTAAACATAGCATTTGAAAGGGCTTCTATTATCGTTCCGTCTTGTTCTATTGAGGCTTGTTTAGCCATAATATTTACCTTTTTTTATTTTTCAGACTGCAAATTTAATACTTCTTCTACAAATTTAAAACTAGAAAGTATATCTGCTTCATTTTTTTGTACCGCAATTGTATGTTCAAAATGAGCAGAAGGCTTTTTGTCAATGGTTCTGATGGTCCATCCATCCCTTTCCTGTACAATATTTCTTTTACCTAAATTAATCATCGGCTCTATAGCGATAACCATTCCAGGCTTTAATAAAGTACCACTACCTCTCCTTCCGTAATTTGGTACTTCAGGAGCTTCATGAAGTCCACGACCAACACCATGTCCTACCATTTCACGAACTACAGTATATCCATTTTCTTCATTATACTTTTGAACAGCATAACCAATATCTCCTATTCGTTTTCCTGCTACTGCATTCTCTATTCCTTTATATAAAGATTCTTTGGTGGATCTTAATAAATCGGCCACCTCTTTGCTTATTTCACCTACGGCGAAAGTATAAGCTGAATCTCCATAAAATTCATTTAAAAGAACACCACAGTCAACAGAAACCACATCACCTTCCTGCAAAGGTAAATTATTAGGAATACCATGAACCACCTGTTCGTTAACTGAAGTACATAGAGTATTAGGAAAACCCTGATATCCTAAGAAACCAGGGATTCCACCATTATCTCGTATAAATTCTTCAGCAATTTTATCTAATTCCAATGTAGTAACTCCTGGTTTTACTGCTTTTGCAATTTCGCCAAGAGTTTTTGCTACAAGCATATTACTTGCCCGAAGTAATTCAATCTCTTCGTCTGTTTTAAGATATACCATTATACGAACGATTCTCTTTAATAAACAGCAGGACCACCTCCGGTTCTACCTTTGATTCTTCCGGATTTCATTAATCCGTCATAGTGTCTCATCAATAAATGACTTTCGATTTGTTGTAATGTATCTAAAACAACACCAACCAAAATCAATAACGAGGTACCTCCATAGAACTGAGCAAACATTCTATCCACACCTGCCATAGAAGCAAATGCAGGTAAAATTGCTACGATGGCTAAAAATACAGAACCAGGTAATGTAATTTTCGACATTACTGAATCTAAAAACTCAACAGTTTTTTTACCAGGTTTAACACCAGGGATAAATCCTCCGTTACGTTTCATATCCTCAGCCATCTGAGTTGGATTAATTGTAATAGCTGTATAAAAATAGGTAAAAGCAATAATTAAGAATGCAAATACACCATTGTATCCCCATCCTGTATAATCCGAAAACATTGCTGTAAACCAATTATTAGCACTATCACCACCTACATATCCAGCTAATGTTAATGGCACAAACATAATTGCCTGAGCAAATATGATTGGCATCACACCCGCAGCGTTTACTTTTAAAGGTATGTATTGACGAACGCCACCATATTGCTTGTTACCGACTATGCGTTTAGCATACTGAACAGGAATACGGCGTGTTCCCTGTACTAACAAAATTGTTCCTGCAAATACAAAAAATAGAACTACGATCTCAATTAACAACATCACTAAACCACCACCTTCTTCAAAGCGAGATACAAATTCAGCAACTACAGCAAAAGGAAGTCTGGCAATAATACCAATCATAATGATTAATGATATCCCATTTCCAATTCCTTTATCAGTAATTCTTTCACCAAGCCACATGACAAACATTGTTCCTGCTGTAAGTATCAGGATAGATGTAATTTTAAACATTAGGCCAGGAGCTGAAACAGCTACCTCAGGTAAATTTGCTAAATATGCAGGCGATTGAAACAATAAGATAATAACAGTAAGATATCTGGTTATTTGGTTTATTTTACGTCTACCACTTTCACCTTCACGTTGTAACTTTTGAAAATAAGGAACTGCTATTCCTAAAAGTTGAATTACGATAGAGGCAGAAATATAAGGCATAATTCCTAAACCAAATACAGAGGCATTTGAAAATGCACCTCCAGAAAACATATCTAATAGTCCCATAACCCCTTGCGAAGTTTGGTCTTTTAGTTCTGCTAATTTAGTAGGATCAATACCCGGTAATACAATGTATGAACCTAAACGGTATACTAATACCAATCCAATAGTTGTAATAATACGGGACTTTAAATCCTCAATCTTAAAAATGTTGCGAATTGTTTCGATCAGTTTCATTGATTTACAGTTTAACAACGGTACCTTGAGCAGCTTCAATAGCGCTCACCGCTGATTTAGAAAAGGCATGAGCTTTCACTTCAATTTTGGCAGTAATATTTCCATTACCAAGAATTTTAACCCGGTCATTCTTATTAATAAAACCAGCATTCTGAAGTGCTTCAATATCAATTACAGTAAGGTTCTTTTTTTCGGCTAACTCCTGTAGGAGTGCAAGGTTAATTGCCTTGTACTCTACACGATTGATATTTTTAAAACCGAATTTAGGAACACGTCTCTGTAATGGCATCTGACCACCTTCGAAACCGATTTTCTTTGAATAACCAGATCTGGACTTGGCACCTTTATGACCACGAGTAGATGTACCCCCACGACCGGAACCTTGTCCTCGACCAATTCTTTTTCTTGTTTTGGTCGAACCTTCAGCAGGTTTTAAATTACTTAAGTCCATATCTAATTTTTCTTAATATCGTTAAATAATTAATTTTCTACGCTAACAAGGTGTTTCACCTTTTCAACCATACCAAGAATTTGAGGGGTAGCCTCAAATTCTCTGGTTGCATTTATTTTTGTTAGACCAAGAGCCGCCAAAGTTTTCTTTTGACGTTCATTTGAGCCAATTTTGCTCTTTACTTGTGTTACTTTTATCTTAGCCATTTTTGTTCTTCTTATCCGTTAAATACTTTGTCTAACGTAACACCTCTATGCTTAGCTACAGTTTGAGCATCTCTTAATTCTTTAAGAGCGTTAATCGTAGCTTTAACAAGGTTATGAGGGTTTGATGAACCTTTTGATTTAGCCAAAACGTCAGTTACACCAACACTTTCAAGTACAGCACGCATCGCACCACCGGCTTTAACTCCGGTACCGTGAGAAGCTGGCTTCATAAAAACACTTGCTCCGCCAAACTTGCAATATTGCTCGTGAGGAATAGTACCATTAATTACAGGTACTTTAACAAGGTTTTTCTTAGCTGCTTCAACACCTTTTGCAATAGCAGTTGTTACTTCGTTAGCTTTACCTAACCCCCATCCAACGATGCCATTTTCGTTACCAACAACAACAATAGCAGAAAAACTAAAAGTTCTACCACCTTTGGTTACTTTAGTTACACGATTAATGGCAACTAACCTATCCTTTAATTCAAGGTCGTTATTACTTCTTACTTTTTGATTATCTCCTGCCATAGTTATTAAAATTTAAGACCTGCTTCACGAGCAGCATCAGCTAATTGTTTAACTCTACCGTGATATAAATATCCATTACGGTCAAAAATCACGGTTTCAATTCCGGCACCTTTTGCTTTATCAGCGATAGCTTTACCAACTGAAGCAGCTTGTTCAGATTTTGTTCCCTTTTGAGAAGCGATATCTTTTTCAAGAGATGAGGCTGAAAGAAGCGTTTTCCCACTTAAATCATCAATGATTTGAACAGAAATTTGCTTGTTGCTTCTGAAAACCGACATTCTTGGCCTCTCTGCAGTACCCGAAATCTTACCTCGGATACTTCTTTTTATTCTAAGTCTTCTTTCTACTTTAGAAAAAGCCATAATTTTAAATTTTAATCAGATTAAACTTTTGCAGATTTACCAGCTTTACGTCTAATTTGCTCTCCTACAAACTTCACACCTTTACCTTTGTAAGGTTCTGGCTTACGAAGTGATCGGATTTTAGCACAAACCTGACCAAGCAATTGCTTGTCTGCAGATTCTAACGTAATAATCGGATTACTCTTTCTGTCGGTTACAGCTTCAACTTTGATTTCAGTTGGTAACTGTAGATGTATTGGGTGAGAGTATCCTAATGCTAATTCAAGAAGTTGTCCTTGGTTTGTAGCTCTATAACCTACACCTACCAATTCTAATTTCTTAACAAAGCCTTCTGAAACTCCTACAACCATATTATTTATAAGTGAACGATATAAACCGTGCTGAGCGCGGTGTTCTTTTGCATCAGATGGTCTTTTAACTTCCACCTGACCATCATTCACTTCAACGATCATTACAGGATTCACTTTTTGAACAAGTTCTCCTTTTGGCCCTTTTACAGTAACAAGGTTTTCATTAACTGTTACAGTAACTCCGGCTGGTATTGAGATGGGTTGTTTTCCTATCCTTGACATAATACTTTCTCCTTAATTAACTTACGTAACATAAAACCTCACCACCTACTTGAGCTAATCTGGCTTCTTTATCGGTCATTACACCTTTAGAAGTAGATAGGATTGCAACTCCCAATCCATTTAAAACTCTAGGCATTTCTTTATAACCAGCATACTGACGTAAACCTGGTGTACTCACTCTCTTTAATTCTTTGATTGCTGATCTTTTTGTTTCAGCATCATACTTAAGAGCGATTTTAATAATTCCCTGCTTGCTGTCTTCAACAAATTTGAAATTAAGAATATAACCCTTGTCGTAAAGAACACGGGTCATTTCTTTTTTCAGATTTGATGCAGGAATTTCCACAACTTTGTGTTTTGCCATAATGGCATTTCTGATACGAGTCAGAAAATCTGCTATTGGATCTGTCATTTTAAAAAGTTTAAATTAATCCCGCAAACGGGACAATATTTATACTTGAAACCTAATTTTCTACCAGCTGGCTTTTTTAACTCCAGGAATTAACCCTGCAGAAGCCATTTCACGAAACTGAATCCTAGAAAGACCAAATTGTCTCATGTATCCTTTAGGACGTCCTGTAATTTTGCAACGGTTGTGCATACGTACAGGAGAAGCGTTTTTAGGTAATTTCTGTAAAGCTTCGTAATCACCTGCTTCTTTCAGCGCCGCTCTTTTTGCAGCATATTTGGCAACAAGCTTGGCTCTTTTTACTTCGCGAGCCTTCATTGATTCCTTGGCCATATTTACTCTTTTTATTATTTTTTAAACGGTAAACCAAATGCTTTTAATAAAGCAAAAGCTTCTTCATCGGTATTTCCTGAGGTCACAAAGGTAATATTCATACCCAAAATTTTACTAACATTGTCAATATTTATTTCAGGAAAAATAATTTGCTCCTCAATACCTAAGGTATAATTACCACGTCCGTCAAGCTTACTGTTGATTCCTTTGAAGTCGCGAATCCTTGGTAAAGCAACGCGAATAAGTCTTTCAAGAAATTCATACATGTTATCTTTTCTTAAAGTAACTCTAACACCAATAGGCATTTTTTTACGTAACTTAAAGTTAGAAACATCTTTCTTAGAAAGACAAGGAACAGCTTTTTGACCTGTAATTGCAGTAAGCTCATTAATTGCAATATCAACCATTTTTTTATCAGCAACAGCTTGACCAATACCTTGGTTGATAACAATCTTCTCTAATTTAGGAACCTGCATTACTGATTTGTATTCAAATTCCTTCATCAATGTAGGAACAACTTGTTCCTTATACATTGTTTTTAAACTAGGTGTATAGCTCATTACTTGATCTCCTCCCCTGATTTTTTAGCAAACCTTACTAATTTTCCATCGTCACCGGCACGTCTACCAATACGAGTAGCTGCTCCAGTTGAAGGATCTTTAAGGTTTAAGTTAGAGATGTGGATAGGAGCCTCTTGCTTTACGATACCTCCTTGCGGATTATCAGCATTTGGCTTAGCATGTTTTGAAACCATGTTAATACCTTCCACGATAGCTCTATTCTTACTTACAAGAACTTCAAGAACTTTACCTTCTTGTCCTTTATATTCTCCGGCAGTTACAATAACTGTATCGCCTTTTTTAATATGTAATTTACCCATTGCTATCTCTTTATAAAATTTATAGCACCTCAGGAGCTAATGAAACGATTTTCATATAGCCGTCACGTAATTCTCTGGCAACAGGGCCAAAGATACGAGTTCCACGCATTTCACCTGCTTGGTTTAAAAGCACACATGCGTTTTCATCAAAACGGATATAAGAACCATCAGCTCTTCTGATCTCTTTTTTTGTACGTACAACTACTGCCTTTGTAACAGTACCTTTCTTCATATCTGTAGAAGGGATGGCACTCTTAACAGTTACTACGATACGATCACCAATTGTAGCGTATCTTTTTTTAGTACCCCCAAGTACTCTAATACATAGTACTTCTTTGGCACCACTATTATCGGCAACAGCCAATCTGGATTCTTGTTGTATCATGATTACTTAGCTCTTTCGATAATTTCTACAAATCTCCAACGTTTCGTTTTGCTTAAAGGACGAGTCTCCATAATTTTTACAGTATCGCCTTCGTTGCAGGTGTTATTCTCGTCATGTGCGTGAAATTTCTTAGTTTTTTTCACGAACTTTCCGTAGATAGGGTGCTTCTCACGGATTTCTACTGCTACAACAATAGACTTATCCATTTTACTGCTAGCCACAACACCGATACGTTCTTTTCTTAAATTTCTTTTTTCCATCACTAAACTATTTTTCGGTTAATTGCTTTTGACGCAAAATAGTTTGCAATCTCGCAATATTTCTACGTAAGCCTCTTATCTGCAATGGATTTTCCAATGGAGATATGCTATGATTGAGTTCTAAACGGATAAGTTCAGCTCGTTCGGTCTCAATTCTCTCGATGATCTCGTTGATCGCCATTTCTTTAATTTCCGAAGTCTTCATTCCTTAGTCAATTATTTAGATTCAACATAGTCTCGTCTTACAACGAATTTAGTAGTAACAGGCAATTTCTGAGCCGCTAAGCGCAAAGCTTCTTTTGCTGTTTCGAATGGTACTCCATCACATTCAATAATGATTCTACCTGGAGTAACTGGAGCCACAAATCCTTCAGGGCTACCTTTACCTTTACCCATACGTACCTCTGCAGGCTTTTTGGTAATTGGTTTATCAGGAAACACTCTAATCCAAATTTGTCCTTGACGTTGCATATAGCGTGTTACAGCAATACGAGCCGCCTCAATCTGACGTCCTGTAAGCCATTTTGTTTGCAACGACTTTATTCCAAAAGATCCGAATGCAAGTTGAGCGCCACGTTGAGCCTCACCCTTCATTCTACCTTTCTGAATTCTTCTGTATTTAATTTTCTTTGGTTGTAACATCTTTCTAACTCATTTACATTAGCTGATGACTACTTTTTTCTCTTCTTAAAGTTCCCACCTTTACGTTGTGGTTTATCTTGCGTAGCAAAATTTGGTGAAAGATCTGGTTTACCATAAATCTCTCCTTTACAAATCCAAACTTTAATACCTAACAAACCTGTTTTGGTAAGAGCTTCAGCTTGAGCGTAATCAATATTTGCACGGAATGTGTGAAGAGGAGTTCTTCCTTCTTTGTACATTTCCGCTCTGGCCATTTCTGCACCATTTAAACGACCTGAAATTTGAATTTTGATACCTTCTGCTCCCATTCTCATTGTAGAAGCAATAGCCATTTTAACTGCACGACGGAAAGCAATACGTCCTTCTAATTGACGTGCAATGTTGTTAGCTACGATAATAGCATCTAATTCTGGTCTTTTAACTTCAAAAATGTTGATTTGAACCTCTTTATCAGTGATTTTCTTCAACTCTTCTTTTAGTTTATCAACCTCCTGGCCACCTTTACCAATAATGATTCCCGGACGAGCTGTGTGAACAGTAATCGTTATCAGTTTTAGTGTACGTTCAATAACAATTCTCGAAATACTAGCTTTAGCTAAACGAGCGTTAAGATATTTACGGATTTTAGTATCTTCTAAGATTTTATCTCCGTAATTTTTTCCGCCAAACCAATTAGAATCCCATCCTCTGATGATTCCTAATCTGTTACTTATTGGATTTACTTTTTGTCCCATTTAACTAACTTTTAATTTCTTGCTGGTTACCAACGTTACTATCAATATAAATGGTTACATGGTTAGATCTTTTTCTGATACGGTGAGCACGTCCTTGTGGAGCTGGTCTCAACCTTTTCAAAATTCTCGCTGAATCTACATTGATTGATTTAACATACAGATTAGCATCTTCCATGCGTACCCCTTCATTCTTCTCCTTCCAGTTTGCAATTGCAGAAAGAAGTAATTTTTCAACTCTACGAGAAGCTTCTTTTGATGAAAACTTCAACATATCTAAAGCTAAATTAACTTCTTTTCCTCTGATCATATCTGCAACCAGGCGCATTTTACGTGGAGAAGTAGGCACATTGCGAAGTGAAGCAAAAGTCACTTGCTTTTTTGCTTCCTTATTATTTTCTGCTCTGAGTCTTTTTCTTGCACCCATTTTTAATTCTATTTATTAAAATTACTTTTAAGTCAGGTTACCTTTTCTTGTTACCTCCGTGACCTCTAAAGGTACGTGTTGGAGAAAACTCACCTAACTTGTGACCTACCATATTTTCGGTCACATAAACAGGAATAAATTTATTTCCGTTGTGCACTGCGATGGTATGTCCAACAAAATCTGGAGATATCATCGATGCTCTTGCCCAAGTCTTGATTACAGATTTCTTTCCAGTATCGTTCATATCAAGAACTTTCTTTTCAAGTTTATAATCTATAAATGGGCCTTTTTTTAATGATCTGCTCATGTGTTCTTCTAATTATACGTTATTTCTTACGTCTTTCAATAATGTACTTACTAGAAGCTTTCTTCTTATCACGAGTTTTGAAACCTTTAGCTAGTACACCTGTACGTGATCTTGGATGACCTCCAGACTGTCTTCCTTCACCACCACCCATTGGGTGATCGACTGGGTTCATGGCTACACCACGAACTCTTGGACGACGTCCTAACCAACGAGAACGACCGGCTTTACCTGATCTTTCTAAGGCGTGATCTGAATTACCTACCGCACCTACAGTAGCGCGACAAGTTGTAAGGATCATTCTAGTTTCACCTGACGGTAATTTAATAACGGCATACTTGCCTTCACGAGCAGCCAATTGAGCAAATGTTCCGGCACTACGAGCCATAACTCCACCCTGTCCTGGGCGCAACTCAATGTTGTGAATGATCGTTCCTAGAGGGATCTCTTTAAGGGTTAATGTGTTTCCTAAGTCAGGACTAACGCCTGCTCCGGATTCAACAGTTTGACCGACTTCTAATCCATTAGGAGCGAGAATGTAACGTTTTTCGCCATCAGCATACACTAATAATGCGATACGTGCACTACGGTTTGGGTCATATTGAATTGACTCAACAGTAGCTGCAACACCGTCTTTATTTCTCTTGAAATCGATTACCCTGTAACGTCTCTTATGTCCGCCACCAATGTAGCGCATGGTCATTTTACCTGTGTTGTTACGACCGCCGCTTTTTTTGATAGGCTCCAGTAAGGACTTCTCTGGTGTACTTGAGGTAATCGTATCAAATGCACCAATAATTTTGTGTCTCTGCCCCGGTGTTGTGGGCTTTAGCTTTCTTACTGCCATTTTAATTAAATATTGCTATAAAAATCAATCTTATCTCCTTCTGCCAAAGTAACAATTGCTTTTTTGAACGCAGCAGTTTTACCTACTTGTACACCACTTTTAGTATAACGGCTTTTTACTTTACCCGCATAGTTCATGGTGTTTACTCTTTCAACAGTTACATTGTACATTTCCTCAACCGCTTTTTTAATCTGTAATTTGTTAGCGTTTTTGTTTACTACAAATCCAAAGCAATTTAGTTTTTCTCCTTGAGCGTTGAGTTTTTCAGTAACTATTGGCTTAATTAATATTTGCATATCTAAATCTCCTTAAGCTTTAAATTAAAGATTACCTAATCCTTCAACTGAACTTTCAACTAGAACTAATGCTCCGGCTTTCATAATACTATAAGTATTCAATTCAGCTAATGTTACAACTTCCGATTTTGGAATATTTCTTGAAGCTAGGTAAACATTCTTATCTGCATCTTTTAAAACAACTAATGAACGTTTTCCATCAACTTTAAGATTTTTACGAATTGCCGCAAACTCTTTTGTTTTTGGAGCTTCCATGTTGAAATCTTCTACAACAATGATGCTTCCTGTTTTAGCTTTATAAGATAAAGCAGATTTACGGGCAAGCTCTTTAAGTTTACGGTTTAATTTAAATCCGTAATTACGAGGGCGAGGACCAAACACACGACCTCCTCCACGGAATACAGGAGACTTGATGCTACCTGCACGTGCTGTACCGGTTCCCTTTTGCTTTTTGATCTTACGTGTACTACCTGCGATCTCAGCTCTTTCTTTTGACTTATGGGTTCCCTGACGTTGATTTGCAAGGAACTGTTTTACATCAAGATAAATAGCATGATCGTTAGGCTCAATACCGAAAACAGAATCTGTTAATTCAACAGTTTTTCCGGTCTCTTCTCCTTTTATGCTTAATACTTTTAGTTCCATTACATTTCAACAATTACATATGAACCTTTAGCTCCTGGAACAGACCCTTTCACAATGATAAGGTTGTTTTCAGGAATTACTTTTAATACTTTAAGGCTTTCAACCATCACTCTGTTTCCACCTGTTCTTCCAGCCATTCTCATACCTTTGAATACGCGAGCAGGGTATGAAGCAGCACCTACAGAACCAGGAGCTCTTAAACGGTTGTGCTGTCCGTGAGTTGAACCACCAACACCACCAAATCCGTGACGTTTTACTACACCTTGAAATCCTTTACCTTTTGAGATACCAGTAACGTCAACAAAAATATCTTCAGTAAAGATATCAACAGTTACTTCATCACCTAAGTTAAATTCTTGTTCGAAACCTTTGAATTCAACAACGCTTCTTTTAGGAGTTACACCAGCTTTTTTAAAGTGACCTAACTCTGGTTTAGTAGCGCTTTTTTCTTTCTTGTCTTCGAACGCCAGCTGTACAGCCTCATAGCCGTCAGTTTCTACAGTTTTGATCTGAGTAACTACGCATGGGCCAGCTTCGATAACAGTGCATGGAATGTTTTTTCCATCGGCACTGAAAACGGAAGTCATTCCGATTTTTTTTCCAATTATACCTGGCATTGTTACAAAAATTAAATATTAAATAATCGATTCATACAGCCTGAAGTTTCGGCTCACAAGCTGCATGAACTTATTTTCTTTTGTCTCACACTTTGATTTCAACTTCAACTCCACTTGGTAACTCAAGTTTCATTAAAGCATCGATTGTTTTAGCTGTAGAGCTATAGATATCGATTAAACGCTTATATGAAGAAAGTTGAAATTGCTCTCTCGACTTCTTGTTTACGAATGTTGAACGCAACACTGTAAATACTCTTTTGTGAGTAGGTAGTGGAATAGGACCGCTAACTACAGCACCAGTCGTTTTTACGGTCTTAACGATCTTTTCAGCTGACTTATCAACTAAGTTGTGATCGTAAGATTTTAATTTGATTCTTATCTTTTGACTCATCTTGAGATCTTATTTTAATAATTCTACTTTTCCTTCAGCTTCTTTTACTACTTCAATAGCGATCGTTTTAGAAACTTCTTCGAAGTGTGAGAACACCATTGATGAAGTAGCACGACCTGAAGAAATAGTACGTAAAGCTGTAACATAACCAAACATCTCTGCAAGAGGCACCTTAGCTTTTACTACACGTGCACCTGCTTTAGACTCCATTCCTTCAACCTGACCACGACGTTTGTTAAAGTCAGAGATAATATCTCCCATATACTCTTCAGGAGTAACAACTTCAACTTTCATGATAGGTTCTAAAAGAACAGGAGTAGCTTTCATACAAGCTTGCTTGAACGCCTGACGACCTGCAATCTCGAAAGACAACTGATCCGAGTCAACCGGGTGGAAAGATCCGTCAAGTAAAGTAACTTTTAAGCTATCCACAGTAAATCCGGCAAGAACACCATTTTGCATAGCTTCTTTAAATCCTTTTTCAACAGATGGAATATATTCCTTAGGAATGTTACCTCCTTTAACAGAGTTGATAAATTCCAATCCTTCTTTACCTTCGTCTCCAGGACCTACAGTTACAATAACATCAGCAAATTTACCACGACCACCAGTTTGTTTCTTAAACACTTCACGGTGCTCAACAGTACCTTTAATAGCTTCTTTATATGTTACCTGAGGACGACCTTGGTTACATTCTACTTTAAACTCACGCTTCAAACGGTCAATAATGATCTCAAGGTGAAGCTCACCCATACCACTAATTACAGTTTGACCACTATCTTCATCAGTTTGTACACGGAAAGTAGGATCTTCTTCTGCCAATTTACCAAGAGCAACACCTAATTTATCAACATCTTTTTGTGATAATGGCTCTACTGCAACTCCAATAACTGGTTCTGGGAAATCCATAGATTCAAGAACAATTGGGTTCTTTTCATCACATAAAGTATCTCCTGTACGAATATCTTTAAATCCAACTCCTGCACAAATATCACCTGCTTCGATAACATCCCTGGCAAGCTGTTTGTTAGATTGCATTTGATACAAACGAGCAATACGCTCTTTTTTGTTTGTACGTGTATTTAATACGTATGAACCTGCATCAATTTTACCTGAGTAAACACGCATAAATGCTAAACGACCTACGAATGGGTCAGTAGCAATTTTAAATGCTAATGCTGAAAGAGGTGCATCAGTACTATGTGGTCTTTCTTCAGTTTCTTCTGTTCTTGGATTAGTTCCTGTTACAGCAGGAATATCACTTGGAGAAGGTAAGAAAGCTACAACTGAGTCTAACAAGCGTTGTACCCCTTTGTTTTTAAATGCAGAACCACACATCATTGGAGTAATTGTTCTGTCGATAGTAGCCTGACGAATTACTTTAATCATTTCTTCTTTAGTAATTGAATCAGGATCTTCGAAATAACGCTCCATTAATGCTTCATCAGTTTCAGCTACTGCCTCTACTAATTTATCTCTCCACTCTTGTGCTTCAGCTTTTAATGCTTCAGGAATTTCTTGTAATTCGTAACGAGAACCTAACTGCTCGTCATCAAACCAAACAATAGCTTTATTTTCAATCAGGTCGATAACCCCTTCGAAATCGTCTTCTGCACCAATAGGAATTTGAATTGGAATAGGATTAGCTCCTAACATTTCTTTTACCTGGCGAACTACTTCGAAAAAGTTAGCACCTGAACGGTCCATTTTATTTACGAAACCAATACGAGGCACACCATATTTATCAGCCTGTCTCCATACAGTTTCAGATTGTGGTTCAACACCACCTACAGCACAGAATACAGCAACAGCACCATCTAAAACCCTTAAAGAACGCTCTACCTCTACAGTAAAGTCAACGTGTCCTGGGGTATCGATAATGTTTACCTTATACGATTCATCATTATAGTTCCAGTTGGTAGTAATAGCTGCAGAAGTAATTGTAATACCTCTTTCCTGCTCCTGCTCCATCCAGTCCATAGTAGCAGCACCATCATGTACCTCACCAATTTTATGAGTAATACCAGTATAAAACAGAATACGCTCTGTAGTAGTGGTTTTACCCGCATCGATATGCGCCATGATACCGATATTTCTGGTGTATTTTAAATCTGTATTTCCCATTTTATTTATTCCTTAAAAGATTAGATGATTAGAATCTAAAGTGAGCAAATGCTCTGTTAGCCTCTGCCATCCTGTGCATATCTTCTTTTTTCTTGAAGGCTCCACCTTCATTGTTATAAGCCGCTACAATTTCAGCAGATAGTTTTTCTGCCATTGATTTACCACTTCTTTTACGAGCAAAAAGAATCAAGTTTTTCATAGCTATTGAAGCTTTTCTGGATGGACGAATTTCCATTGGAACCTGGAAAGTTGCACCTCCAACTCTTCTACTTTTTACCTCTACAGAAGGAGTAATGTTTTCTAAACCTTTTTTCCACATTTCTAAAGCCGACTTTCCTTCTTTTTCAGCTTTGTCAGCCATGCGATCTAATGCGTCATAAAAAATACCGTAAGCAGTAGATTTTTTACCATCAAGCATCAGGTTATTAATGAATTGAGTCACCAAAGTATCATTAAACTTTGGATCAGGAAGCAATATTCGCTTCTTTGGTTTACCTTTTCTCATCTCTTCTTGTTTATTAGTTTTTTATTGGCTGTCAATTTTCTGTGTCTTCAAAAGCTATTACTGCCTTTTACTCAACCTTATCTTTTAACTCACCAATAAACAAAACCACTCGTTAAACACTAATTAAAATTACTTCTTTGGACGTTTTGTTCCGTATTTAGAACGACGTTGAGTACGTCCCTCAACTCCTGATGCATCTAAGGCTCCACGCACTAGGTGATAACGTACACCCGGAAGATCTTTTACCCTTCCACCACGTACAAGAACAATAGAGTGCTCCTGAAGGTTATGTCCTTCTCCTGGAATATAGGCATTCACCTCTTTTCCATTAGTCAAACGAACCCTTGCAACTTTTCTCATTGCTGAGTTCGGTTTCTTTGGTGTAGTAGTGTACACCCTCACACATACACCTCTTCGCTGAGGACAAGCATCTAATGCTCTAGATTTACTTTTCTCAACTAAGCTGGTGCGTCCTTTACGAACTAACTGTTGAATTGTTGGCATATAACTAAAATTGTTTTAAATAAAATTCTTTATTAAACGGCTTATTTTCACCCTTCTGGCAAATATAAAACACACTGATTTTCAATGCGTTTTCATATATTTAGACAAAAAAGCGATGCAAAAGTACTAATTTTCAACGAATAAACATCATTTCTTCATGTATTTTTTTCAAAAAAGATTGTTAAAGAAAATTAATCTAAAAACAATTGACTGAATGAGATATACACTTTCGTGGCCTGCGAATATTTTTTTTTCTGATCGCATAAAAAAACAAAATCATCTAAGATAAAAAGAGCAATCTTTTGGTGTAATTCATTTTTACTATATTTGCGCCGATTTTATTCTCAACAGTCTTTGTTTGAGCGTAATAATAAAGTAAAAACCTGTATGATATAATTTATAGGCATCTCCCCTTATTTCAGGAGATCTCAGGGGTTACAAAGCAGAGCCTTATTTATATTATACTAATTTTATATTAAAATGAAAGCATTTGTTTTTCCTGGGCAAGGTGCCCAATTTGTAGGTATGGGCAAAGACCTGTACGAAAATTCAACTGAAGCAAAAGAACTTTTTGAAAAAGCTAATGAAATTTTAGGTTTTAGAATCACAGACTTAATGTTTGAGGGTACCGACGAAGATCTAAAACAAACTAAAGTTACTCAGCCGGCTATATTTTTACACTCTGTATTATTAGCAAAAACTATGGGGGATGATTTTAAACCAGAAATGGTTGCCGGTCACTCACTAGGCGAATTCAGCGCATTAGTTGCTGCCGGGGCAATGTCATTTGAAGATGGTTTGAAATTAGTTTCTCAACGTGCTATGGCCATGCAAAAAGCGTGCGAGGCAGAACCATCAACCATGGCTGCCATCGTTGGTATGGAAGATGCCATTGTTGAAGAAGTTTGCGGAAGCATAGATGATGTAGTTGTTGCTGCAAACTACAACTGTCCCGGACAATTAGTTATTTCAGGTACTTTTGCAGGAATTGATAAGGCTTGCGAAATATTAACTGAAAAAGGCGCCAAAAGAGCTTTAAAACTTCCTGTTGGTGGAGCATTCCACTCACCTCTAATGGAACCTGCCCGTGCAGAATTAGCTGCTGCTATTGAAGCTACTGAAATCAAAACCCCGGTTTGTCCGGTTTATCAAAACGTAAGTGCTACACCATTTACAGATCCTGCACAAATTAAAGAAAACTTAGTAGCTCAATTGACTGCTCCTGTAAAGTGGACTCAAACGGTTCAAAACATGATTGCAGATGGCGCTACTTTATTTACTGAAGTGGGTCCAGGTAAAGTTTTACAAGGATTGGTTAAAAAAGTTGATCGTAAGATGGAAGTTGCAGGAGTAAGCAGCCTGTAATTGTTCAAAGTAAGAAATTATATTCTAAAAAACCGGAAGCCGCAAGCTTTCGGTTTTTTTAGGATAAAAATCATTAACTAAGTAAATATTATCTGTGTATTTTCTCCTCCACACATAGCGTAAAACTCACCCACAGTAAGAACAGCACTAACATCTTCATACAAATCATTTACTGAAAGCTTAAACATATCCATGGCCAACTTACAGGCATAGATTTCACCTCCACCAGCAGTAATCATCTCTAAAAATTCATCAACAGGAGGAATGTCTAATTCATCCATTTGCTTACGCATCATTGATGACACGCCTCCTTCAATACCTGGTATAGCACCTAACCATGTAGGAAAAGGCAAACCTCCAGGCATTCGCATTGCCGGGTTTCCCACTGTAGAGGTGTGAAGTTTATTCATATATTTTTTAGTTATTGCATCAAGGCCAAAAAAAGTAAAAAACAATTTTGCTTCAATTCCTTCCATCACTGCTCCATTAGCCAAAACTAACGTTGCATATACATCTTCAATTGTACCTTTAGCACAAATGATGCATACTTTTTTTAAAGGGTAATCCTCTTTAACCATCTTTTCCATTTTTAAGTTTGTAATCTACCTTTAGACACAACTAGCAGGTTTAGCAATACCTGCTATTTTAGACGAAAATTTAAGCGGACCTCCCGGGAATAACTCATACAAACCTTTGATATCCACAATTCCCGACTTACCTACTTTACGAATTGTCAACACCTCGCCTTCTTTAAATTTCTCACGTAAATAGTCCAACACTTCAAAATGTTTATCTGTAAGCTCAATACCTAATTCCTGGGCAATAGCTTTAGCAATATCTTTATCCCATTGAGCAGGATCTGTCATGTAACCTTCTTCATTTACATCAACAGTTTTTCCGGCAATTACTTTTTGTACCATAACTTTTGTATTTTATTCATTAATAACCAACTCTTGCTTTTATTGTATGATCTTTTGTGAAACTTTTTATAAACGTAGCAGCAAATCCCATAGCCTTTTTCATTTCAGGTTGATTCAACTCTTTAATGAATTTAAAAAGAGAATACTCTGGCACCTTATTAATGTCAATCCGATTAAGAACGTCTAATGCATTTTGAACAGAAGACATGATTTCCGGCTGAGTCATTTTTCGCATCGTATCAACTACAGGCACAATATTATCAGCCAATGAAGCCAAATCCTCCCTGGTAAAATGGGTAATCAGATTATCTACCACCTTGCCTATTCCTTCAAAAAACTCAAAGTACCCCTTCTTTTCAAATTCATGAAGTTTCTTTGTCATATCAATGATAGATTCACGAACCAAAGGTCCGGCATCTCTCGCAAAATCAACAGTACTTTCAAAAACAGAAAGCATAACGGTAATATCGTTGATATTATTCAGAAGTTTTAAGCCCAGATATTTTAGCTGATCAACATCCAGCTCAACCTGTTGATTTTCTAACTCAACCACAGCGGTATCGTACATATCCTTTCCTATAATCTGTAAATCAGCAAACAAATCTTCAACCCGTTCTGCTTTCCTATTCTGCTGGTCCAGAGACTTTAAAACCAAATCCATCTTAAGATTTAGCTCATTGATTTGCTCTTGTATCTTTTGATTATCCATAACCACTCATTTTAAAAAGAAACTCTTTTTTTGCCAGCCATTGTCATCTCAGCCTCAACAGGAAGCTCTTTTCCTTTTAGCAACAAATGCCAATAAATCCATCGAAACATAATTTTACCATAGTGATTGATCTTGGTGTTCTTCAACAATCCGAAAGGTCCGATACCTGGTAATGGAAATGTTCCCGGAAGAGGTTCTGTTTCATAATTAAAATCAATTAAAGCCCCTTTACCATAACCCGTTTCTATATAACAGTTTGCATGACCATCAAATTTTGCTGTTAATGGTCGCCCTTCAATGGCATTCATTAAATTATCAAACAATATTTCTGAGGCAAAATGAGCCACAGAACCAGCTTTTGAAGTAGGAAGATTAGCAGCATCACCAATTACAAATATATCATCGTGATCACGTTGTTGTAACGTATGCTTATTGGTAAAAACAAAGTTTAAATCATCGCCAAGCCCGCTTCTTTCAATCATCTCATCGCCCATATTAACAGGTACAATGGTTAATGTATCAAAAGGCACTTCACGCTCATCATACGAAATCAAGAGTTTCTTTTCATTATCTACTTTTTCGATATAAAAATCAGCCACTACATTAATATTCTTTTCAACCAGTAATTCAGACAACATCTTAGTAGCAATAGGCTTTGTAAACACGCCAGCCATTGGAGTTACTATAGTAATATCTACCTTATCCCTGATTCCTTTTTTAGTAAAAAACTCTTCAGCGAGAAAAACAAATTCCAAGGGAGCTACCGGACATTTATAAGGAATCTCAGTTATCGCCATTACCAATTTACCTCCCTGCCAGCTTTTAAAATGTTTTTGTAATGCCAGGGCACCTTCAATGGTATAAAAATCAAATATATCCTTATACCATAACTGCTCTTTTAATCCCGGGGTTTCCTCAGGACAGGTCTTTGTTCCCGTTGCGATAATCAAAAAATCGTAGAATAACACCTTACCTCCGTCTAACAATACCTTTTTATTATCAGCATCTATCTTATCTATCGCAGTATACATCACATTCACCCCAACAGGAAAAAAACTACTCTTTGGCTTTTTCACATCTCTCTCATGATAAATACCAAAGGGAATAAACAAAAATCCAGGTTGATAATAGTGGGTCCGAAACTGATCTACAATCGTAATGTCCCATTCCTCCCGTTCAAGAGCAACTCTTAACTTATTAGCCATCATGGTTCCAGCTGTTCCACCTCCGAGTATAACAATCTTCTTCATAGGTCTACATTTTATTTATTAAGCATCTTCCTCATCTTGCACTATCCCTAAAAACTCAGTTTGCCAAAATCAAACCAAATCGCTTTCCTGTTTTGCAATATTTTATGTATTTTGTTATGTCACAGGAAAGTTAACACACACATTCTAATTGTATCACCTACAAAGAGGTAATAAATATCAGTTTATGATATATATCAATTGGTAGTTATAATAAGAATCATAAATCTTACATTATGAACCAGGAATGCAGATGCGATGAGTGCAAACTAAAAGAGCTCTTTTTTCAAAATGTATCTTCAAACGAAATCATGAGTCTCTGTGGCAGTCGTATTGAAAAAAACTACAACAAGGGTGATTTTATTATTGAACAAGGAAAACCCATTCATGAATTCATCTATTTAAAAAGTGGCCTGGTTAAACTCTTTATCACAAATCGTGATGATAAAGAACAAATTCTATCTTTTGCTAAACCCTTTGATTTTGTGAGCCTGCTGAGTGTGTTTTCACAAAACAGCTATAACTACTCGGTAATGGCCATTGAAGAATCCACAACCTGCAACTTATCCATTAACGATGTAAAAAAGATAATACTAAATAATGGCCTGTTTGCAATGAGCATACTCGAAAAAATGAGTACAGTAAGTGATGCTGTCATTAAAGAATCTCTTGAAATCAGAAAGCGGAATCTGCGAGGAAGAATTGCATATGTTTTATTACATTTCAGGGATGATATTTATAATAACGACTACTTTGAACTTCCTGTCAGCAGAAAAGAAATTGCAGAATATATAGGCATGACTACAGAAAATGTAATCAGAGCATTAACTGAATTCAGAAAAGATGGTATCATTAAAATTTTCGGTAAAGCCATTGAAATTGTAGAATACAAAAAACTGGTGCAAATATCTGAACATGGATAAAAAGGAATTAACTTAAAAAAACATAAAGCACCCCTTTTACTGACCTATAACATATTTTACCCCAACCTCTTTCAGTAAATTGCCCTAAAAATCATTACTATGTTTAATAAAGATATATACATTAACCGAAGAAACAGGTTAAAACAGAAAATGACCAAAGGGCTGGCATTGATATTAGGTAACATTGATGCAAGCATGAACTACCCGGATAACACCTATCACTTCAGGCAAGACAGTACTTTTCTATACTTTTTTGGATTGGATTACCAAGGTTTAGCTGCTATTATTGATTTTGAAAGCGGAGAAGAAATTTTATTCGGGAACGATTTTGATATTGATGATATTATCTGGATGGGGCCTCAGGCCAAACTTAAAGATAATGCCTTAAAAGCGGGTGTTACACAAACACACGAGTTAGCAAAATTAAAAGAATATATAAGTAAAGCTCAAAAACAGGGAAGGACAATACATTTCACGCCTCCGTACCGGGGAGAAAACACATTAACATTAGGAGATCTTCTGGATGTAAATCCTCTTAAGATAAAAGAAATGCATTCAATAGAATTCATTAAAGCCTGTGTAAGTCTTCGCTCCATAAAAGAACCTTGCGAAATTGAAGAAATGGAACGCCATATGGCCGTAGCTTACCAAATGCATACGACAGCAATGAAAATGGCTCATCCAGGAACCACAGAACAGCAAATCACGGGGATACTTGAAGGGGTTTCCATGTCGGGTGGAGGACCTATTTCCTTTCCTATTATCTGTTCAGTAAGAGGAGAAACACTGCATAACCATATTCACCCGAACACATTAAAAACAGGAGATTTATTATTAGTAGATGCAGGTAGCGAATCGCCATTACATTATGCTACCGATCATACCAGAACATCTCCGGTAGGAGGAAAATTTTCAAGCAAACAAAAAGATATTTATCAAATTGTTGTAGATACCAACAACACGGCACTGGCAGCCACAAAACCAGGTATCACATACAAAGACGTTCATTTAATCGCAGCAAAAACTATGACTGCAGGATTAAAATCTTTGGGATTAATGAAAGGTGATATTGATGAAGCTGTAGCACAGGGAGCTCATGCCTTATTTATGCCACACGGATTAGGTCACATGATTGGACTTGATGTTCACGATATGGAAGATTACGACCAAAAACTGGTTGGTTATGATGACGAAATTAAACCCAGTACACAATTTGGACTGGCAGCTTTACGCCTGGGAAGAAGATTACAACCAGGTTTTGTGGTTACCAATGAACCCGGAATGTACTTTATACCTGATTTAATTGACAAGTTCAGATCAGAAAATAAATTTACCGACTTTATTAATTATGATATTGTTGAAACGTATAAAGGTTTTGGAGGAATAAGACTAGAAGACGATGTTTTAATAACACAAACAGGGAGCAGGATTTTAGGAGAGCGTATTCCTATTAACCCTGAAGATGTAGAAGCCATGGTACAATCTGGAAAATAATATCAACCTGCCTTTACAATATCTTAAATAATTAAGAAATATTGGTAATTTAGCAATCGAGTAGGTAGGGGGATTGCTCCCCCGTCCTCTCACACCACCGTACATACTCTCGTATACGGCGGTTTCAAGTTAATTTTGTAAAAGACTGTATTTAATCGACATATTAAACAAACCTAAATCCTCGAACCATTTCAGGTTCATTGCTTGATGAACTTGTGGACATCCTGATTTGCGCCACCACCCTTTGCCCGAAAGAGCTAAAATCCAACTTTGCCAATTCGGTACTCCTAAACTCCTTAAGAAGCGTTTAAGCGTAATGGCTCGTTTGCACTGTTTCAGGCGATAACACCGTAATTTACGGCGTATCCAAGCATCAAGGTTGCGTAAGAGTTTCTTACATTTGGCGATGTGAAAATAATTAAGCCAACCTCTAAGAACCGGTGTCAACTCCGAAACTACTTGTCCAAAGTTTACTCCCCTGTTTCTCTTGGTTAACTCTCTTACTTTCTCCTTTAACCTTTCCACGCTTTGCTTAGCAATAGTTATAACTCCTGCATCAAGAATGTTATAGCCTAAAAACTTTGTCTCGCTACTTTTGCAAACCTTACTTTTCTGTTCATTTACTTTTAATTTGAGTTTGTTTGTGAGATACGAACAGACAGATTCCATCACCCTCTCGCCTGCTCTTTGGCTGCGAACAAATATGCTGAAATCGTCTGCGTATCGAACAAAGTAATGCCCTCGCTTTTCGAGCTCCTTATCTAATTCATCTAAAACAATATTAGATAAGAGTGGGGAAAGTGGGCTTCCTTGAGGTGTGCCTTGCAGACGTTGGTGGACAAGTCCACCTATCATAACTCCACTCTGCAAGTATTTGCGTATTAGCTTTAGAAGTGGCTTGCAGTGAATAAGTTTTGATAGACGATGCATCAGTCTATCGTGGTTCACTTCATCAAAGAAGCTCTTCATATCCATATCAACAACTACATTTCTTCCTTTCTTAACGTACGTGCTTGCTTGCTCAATTGCCTGCTTCGCATTACGCCTGGGACGAAAACCATAGCTGTGTTTTGAAAATACTTGTTCGTAAATGGGGGTTAATACCTGAGATATTGCCTGTTGTATTATCCTATCCTTTACGGTTGGGATACCTAACTGGCGTACTCCACCATTGGGCTTGGATATTTCTACTGCTTTTACTGCCGAGGGAAGGTATTCGCCCCGAAGTATCTGGTTTACTAACTCGTCTCCTTCTTTCGCAAACCAGTCAGCAAATTTACCCACGGGAATATTATCTACTCCCGATACGCCCTTGTTCCTTTTCACTTGTTTGTAAGCTCTATTGATATTTTCAGATGAGCATACAATACCGATTAATCCTTCTGTAAAGACTCGTCCTTGATTCGTCTCTTTACCTAATTGCCCCGCCAATGTTGTTTTCGCTCCGATTACGTCATTACGATTTCCAAATTGACCAATAGCCTCCTGTTTATGCTCTATGAACATATCTCGTTGGTAAGCTATTTGTTGCTGGTGCTCCATAGATAAAAGTCTTGTCCGACTGCTTCTTTAATTAACTGATTCTGACCTTCTCTCTGCAAAAAAACAGAGTTACTATGTCTTCTGCTGACTTCTCAAAATCTTTCGCTGATTGTCTCCGCTCAGTTTGTTGTTTGTTACAACAGATTTTGAGATCTCTCGGGATAAGGTAACATACTTTCGTCACGTCCTACCTGATTTACCCTTAGTGTTTACGGTTGACTTCGGGGCTTTCCCAATCCATTGCTCGGTTGCCCAACACTATTGAGCCTTATATCAGGTTTCTGTACGTTAGAACCATGACTTTGCTGATGGCTTCCTTCAGATTTGGAGTCACCCCCAACACCCTTGCCAATTGCTAGTTCTTCCTGTCAACTAGGCGAACTCAAGAACATTTCATCTTGATAGCACGTTACCATGCCCGACATACAAAAAAGAGGATGCCATTTTAAAACATCCTCTTTTTTATAATTATCTACAATATCAAAACCTGATATTATCAAGGAACAGTTACTACCCCTACATGAACACTATTACTTACTCTCAGGCTATCATCGGTAGCCGCAAAAGCCAGGTAACAATGCACCTCTGTACCGGAAGGTGCATTAGGAAGTCCAATATCACCGACACCATCCCGACGCCTGAACTTGTGCAAAGTATATTTAGGATAGCATCCATTGGCCACAGTGACTAACATTACTTTATTTTCCAACATCTGCGCCAGCAACTTATCCTCATCAACATTATCTTCACTCTGCAATTCTACATTCCAATGAACCATAGCCCTGCCTTCACTTAGTTCGACAGAATATTCAGAGGGGACTTCAAGAGTACCTTTAGACAACATTAAACGATCAAAATTCACAGCAAAAGATGGATATTGGCCAATAAGAGTATAGTTTAAGAAATCAGACATAGCCGCATTTCTGGCAGTTTTACATCTTTCCTTATTTCTATACCCAACCTGAATAACCGGCTGAAGCGCTTGTAAAAAATTACTGGCATACATAAACTTTGCACGTTGTATGATTTGTTTATCACTAACCTTTTTATTACGTGAACCAGGTACTGCTCTCATATACGAAATACCTTTCCAGGTACTACCTACAATATTTCCTATTTTTCCATTAAATCCACCAAGGATTCCGTTATCATATTTTCCCATGACCTTATATATTTATGAACCATCTTTTTATTGATCAATTAAAAAGACGAATCGGGTTAAACATTAACCGGCCGATTTTATATGAACTAAAGTAGAGTATAGAATCCTTAAAAAAAATAACAGTAATTTTACTGTGACTTTTTAAGCTCGTATATATCTGTTTATCAGACACTATAATTTTTTCAAGCTATAAATAGATTTAAATATTTTGTTCAATAGAGGGCAATTATTCAAATTTTAGCTGTTTTCGGGAAAAATTATTCAAATTTTACCCGTTTTCGCCAAAAATTATTCAGTTTTTGGTCATTTTGAGACTCTTTTATTCCATTCTTCGCAAATCCATCGCAAATCCATGGCATTTTATCGCAAACTCTTCGCAAATGCGTCTACCCATCTCCTGTAATAATTCGCAAATGCCCCACAAATGGTCACTACAATACCACAACCTATACCCTGCAAGTACACTATAGATTTGCGATAAAGCCTAAAATAAGTTGTGATCAGACAATATAAAACTGAAAACCAGGGCTGAAATAATATAAACTAAGAATACCAGAAGCACGATTAAGATGGCCATTAAGGCACAACTTAAAACTAATCCTTCCTTCTAAAAAGATCTTTCATTCTATTAAGAAGGCCCTTACTTTTCTCTCTACGCTGCTCTTTTTGTTGTTCTTCATATCTTGCTCTATCCTCAGGTGATAATTTTAAGCCTGTAGTATCAGGATGCGATTTTTTACCAAAACGAAACAAGTCAAAGAATGATCGATCCGGATCAGTAATAGAGAAATCTGCGCAATCGACCATTGCCCTCATATCAGAATTTAACGCAGGGAAATTTGTTCTTGTATACTTTCTGTATTTAGGGTCACGTTCAACCTTTTGCATAAACAGGCCATAAATTGGCAGGGCCATATGTGCCCCCTGTCCCAACGCTGTAGTTCTGAAATGAACCACAGGACTTTCTGCACCCACCCATGCACCAGCCAGTAATTCAGGCGTAAAACCAATAAACCATCCATCAGCATTATCCTGCGTTGTACCCGTTTTACCGGCAATATCACTTGTTAACCGATAGGTTGATCTTAATCCCCTTCCTGTACCATTTTTTATAACACCCTGAAGCATATAATTCATCAACCCGGCGGTTTTTTCATCCAATACTCTTTCCTCATCCTCATCAGCCTCCCGTTGATAAAGTACCTTACCCATACTATCTTCAATACGAACAATACCATAAGGTTCCTTTTTTACTCCCTTATTGGCAAAGCAAGAATAAACAGTAAGCATCTCTTCCAAAGAAATGGTTCCTGTTCCCAGGCTAATAGAAGGCACAGCGGGCAGTTTGGATTTAACACCCATATTTTCGGCCAAACTCATTACTTTATCCACGCCTGTTTCAATCATAATTTCGGCTGTGATGGTATTCACCGAATTGGTTAAACCACCTTTTAAAGAATAATAACCTGTATGATCCCCATCAGCATTGGCAGGTGACCAATCCTGATAATCTTCATAAACCCTGCGTTCGTTAGAAATATAATCACAAGGACTCATCCCATCCATTAAAGCAGCAGCATACACGATAGGTTTAAAAGTGGAGCCAACCTGACGACGTGCCGTTACATGATCATATTGAAAATATTTATGATTCACACCTCCAACCCAGGCTAACACTTTACCATTTTTGGGATTCATCACCATAAAACCTGTATTTAAAATCTTTAAATAATGCTTGATAGAATCAACAGGCGAAAGATTCACTTCTTTTTCATCAGGATAAGCAAAGACATTCATCCTTGTTAACCTCTTCATTTCTACCATAATCTCATCATCCGTTTTCCCCTGAGCTTTTAAAACCTTATATCTTCGGGATGAGTGCAATGCATTATTAAATACTGCAGGATGATTTTTCCAAGGATCTTTATTTAACCAATGGTATTTAAATTCATTTTGTAACGAAGCCATATGTTTCTGCACGGCTTCATCGGCATACTTTTGAAGAGTGGGATCTATTGTAGTATAAATTTTTAACCCATCACGATAAATATCATAATAATCACCATATTTATCCTCAAGTATCTCCTCAACCTCTTTGCGCACTATTTCCCTGAAGTAGGGAGCAATGCCTGTATTATGATCTATTTTATGATAATGAATATCGAGATCTGAACTTGTATATTGCTGCAACTCTTTAGCACTTAAAAACCCGAACTCTTCCATTCTTGCTAAAACAATATTTCTTCTTGTTTTGGAACGGTCCGGATTAATACGCGGATTATAAGCTGTATTAGCAGCAAGCATACCTATTAACACCGCTGCTTCATTGGGTTTTAATTGAGATGAGTGCTTACTGAAAAAGCGCATGGAGGCAGCTTCAATACCATATACATCCTCACCAAAAGGAACGGTATTTAAATACAGATTCAAAATCTGCTCTTTAGTATAAACTTTTTCTAAACGGGAGGCTATAAATATTTCACGCGACTTGTTAACCACCATGGAAAGAGGACCGTATTTTTTACGCGGGAACAGGTTTTTAGCCAATTGCTGGCTTATGGTACTCCCTCCACCCTGAGCCTTATCTCTCAATAAAATAGTACGGAACACAACCCTGCCCAGGCTAATAATATCAAAACCCTTGTGAGTAAAGAAGCGTTTATCTTCTGTAGCCACCAAAGCATTCACAGCATGTTTAGAAATGACTTTATTGTCAATACTCATCCGGTTTTGATGGTAATACTTGCCCATTAAAACACCATCTTCGGTATATACTTCCGAAGCTACATCATTATCAATCTTTTTTAACTCATCAAAAGATGGTAACCTACCAAAAACTCCAAGATAAACAAACAGTAAAAATATAAAAATCACACTTAACAGTCCTCCAATCCCTTTAAGAGACCACAATACGAGTCGAGTGTACTTTTTTTTATTTTTTACAGTATTTTTTTTATTTTTTGAGTTATATGTTGCTTGTTTTTTTACAGCCATTCAAGATTGCTTTGTGTTAATTATATTTGTGTGTTGTTCTCAATGAACCTGAGTTCGATTAAAATTTTAGAATTCAGACCATCCTTTTACTCCTGTTTCACGATAAAACTGTTTTAAATACTCCAGCATAAAACGATGACGATCCATAGCCATTGCTTTACCAGTATCAGTTTGCATTTTATCTTTTAACAGTAGCAGCTTCTCATAAAAATGATTAATTGTAGGACTATTACTATTTCTGTATTCTTTAGATGATTGATATTTACGAGGTGGAATATCCTTATTAAATAACTCACGATTTTTACTTCCCCCGTAATGAAAAGTTCTTGCAATACCAACAGCTCCCATAGCATCTAAGCGATCAGCATCACAAACAACCTTTTGCTCTGGGTTGAGTTCCTTTTTATTATCAAACTCTTTACCAAATGACACCACTTCTATAATACATAATATTCTGTTTATAGCATCAGTGGATACACCTATTTTATTCAGAAAACATTTTAGCTCTTTTTCAGCCTCCAGTTTGTCAAACAACTTATCATCAGCAACATCATGAAGCAGAGCTCCTGCTTCAACAAAGAAACCATCAGCCTTTTCTTTTAAATTGATTTCAAGAGCATTATGCACCACCCGCTGAATGTGGCTAAAATTGTGACCCGCATCTACCGATTCCATTTTATCAGCTACATAACTCTTAATCTGCTTCAGATACGTTAACTGATCTTCACTCATTTTTTAAACAGGGTTTTTGAAAGTTCTTTCCCAATAGCCTGTTTGTTCAACATGATGGCAATAGTATTCATACGCACATAGGCTTCCGACATATATAAATACCCCCCGTATTTATTACTATCAGCACCCCAGCTATTTTTAGTTTTAAAATATAAAGTTCCATTCTGATCTTTAACAATTCCAACGATATGCATTAAATGATCGTCGGTTGCTTTCCATGACATAAACGCTTTTTGACGTGCCTCCTGTGTTACATAAACTTCGTCCTGAGGTACAAAGCCCTTTGAGGCGTCGACAGGAACAATAGCCACACCTTCTTTATGCGAAAAGAAAGGATCTGAAACATCTCCATCCCACAATATGCTATATCCATTTTGAATGGCATTTTTCATCAATTCAATCAGCTGATCTACAGGAAGGTTAACATACCTGTCATGCGACCAGTTATCAGGCACTTCTAGATCAAATTGTTCATAAAATGGATGATGAGTATAAGAAGTAAACTCCACATAATTGTCTTTATCAATCCCTAATCCCGAAGCAAAGTCAACAGGGCTATATGTTCTTTTATTAAATATGGTTTGAGCAGGCACCCGACCCAAATAATTTTCAAGAGTAGTTTGAATATTAGTAAACCAAAGTTCTGAAGGCGTGGCATTCTTTTGCTTCATATAATTATCCAAAACCCCCTTCATTGTGATTTCCAATTCGCGATGATTGTGCACCGAGGCTGAATCTTTGAGGCCTGTAAAATCACTTTCAGGAACAAAACCATGCCTGGCAATAACATTAAAAACATCATGCGCCTGTCCTCCCTGACTAAAGTTAGTCAAACCATGGTACATCACATAATTTCGAGCTTTTTGCTGATACACAAAATTAACAAAATACATTTCTGACAAATCCAGCTCAGGCCCTCCCATTCTCATGATTTCGCTCTCAACAAAAGATGTAGTACTAAAAGCCCAGCAGGTACCCGTTCTACCCTGGTTTTTAACAGGCGTATTTTTAAGTTCAAAAAAGGATTCAAACTCGAAGTTATCCTGAGCATTAGCTGTTGTATAAAATAGAATTAACCCGGTAACAAATAAAACTAATCTTGTAGACATCATCTTCATGCTTTTAATTTTTCAACGACCCGAAAATAACAAATCTTATGGAGATTTTGTCTATATACAAAAATAAAGCCATTGAGAAAACTCCCAACGGCTTTAAAACGTTAATATCTAATTACAATATAATTACTTGTATTCAGCCCAGCTCTTAATTTTAATATCCTCTATACCTATCTTACAAAATGCCTGAATAAATGCACTGGCCAAACGAGCATTTGTAATCAACGGAATATTAAAGTCGATAGCACTACGACGAATTTTATATCCGTTTTTCAACTCGTTTTTGCTTAAGTTTTTAGGGATATTCACCACTAAATCAATTTGTTTTTCACGAATCATTTCCAAAGAATTCGGATGTTGATCAGGTTCACTTGGCCAGTATATATGAGTCGTTTCCACACCATTTTCGGCAAAGAACTTATGAGTACCTCCGGTGGCAAAGATATTGTAACCATTATCTTTTAACAACCTGGCTGCTTTAAGCAACTCCATTTTTGACCTTAAAGGACCTGAAGAAATTAAAATATTCTTTTTAGGTATCGAGTAACCAACCGACAACATTGAATTTAATATGGCCTCATCAAAGTTATCTCCAATACATCCTACCTCACCAGTTGATGACATATCAACACCTAAAACCGGGTCAGCTTTTGCTAAACGAGCAAAGGAGAACTGAGGAGCTTTAATACCAACACAATCAAGGTCAAATAAGTTTTTATTTGGTTTTTGAACATCCATTCCCAACATTACCTGTGTAGCAAGGTCAATCAAATTCACCTTAAGTATTTTAGAAACAAACGGGAAACTACGTGAAGCTCTTAAGTTACACTCGATAACCTTAAGCTCATTATTTTTTCCTAACAACTGCATATTAAAAGGACCTGAGATATTTAATGCTTTTGCAATTTCTCTGGCAATCTTTTTAACACGGCGCATTGTTTCGATATACAGTTTTTGAGGCGGGAATACGATAGTTGCATCTCCGGAGTGTACACCGGCAAACTCAACGTGTTCTGAAATTGCATAGGCAATTACTTCCCCATTTTTTGCAACTGCATCAACTTCTATCTCCTTAGCCTCTTCAATAAACTCAGAAACTACTACCGGATACTCTTTTGAAACATTAGCCGCTAAAGTTAAGAAATGTTCTAATTCATCCTTATTACTTACCACGTTCATGGCTGCACCAGAAAGCACATAACTAGGACGAACCAAAACAGGGAAACCCACCTCATCAACAAATGTAAAGATATCTTCAACCGAAGTTAATTCACTCCAACGAGGCTGGTCAATATTTAAGCTATCAAGCATAGATGAGAACTTCTGACGGTTCTCTGCATTATCAATATTTTCAGGTGATGTTCCTAATATAGGTACATTTTGATGATGTAGTTTCATCGCCAGGTTATTAGGAATCTGACCTCCTACCGAAACAATTACACCTTTAGGTGTTTCAAGGTCAATCACATCCAATACTCTCTCGAAAGTAAGCTCATCAAAATACAAACGATCACAAACATCATAATCCGTACTTACCGTTTCAGGATTATAATTAATCATAATAGAACGATACTTTTGATCCCTGATTGTATTCAGCGCATTTACACTACACCAGTCGAACTCAACAGAACTACCAATACGATAAGCTCCACTACCAAGTACAATAACCGATTTACCATCATCTACATAATCAATATCATGCTCAGTTCCACTATAAGTCATATACAAATAGTTGATTTGAGCAGGAAACTCACCAGCCATAGTATCGATCTGTTTAACAACAGGTAAAATATTACGCTTTTTACGCTCAGCTCTAACTTTTAACAAGTCATCACTAATCACTTCACTTGTACTCTTGAATACACAACGAGCTACCTGGAAATCTGAAAAACCCGAACGCTTAGCTTGTCTTAATAAATCATTGGATACATCATCCAGGCTATTAAATTTCTTAAGTTCAGATTCTATATCACTGATATTTTTAAGTTTTTCCAGGAACCAGTGGTCAATTTTACTTAGCTCATGAATTTCTTCAACAGTCATTCCGTTTTCAAAAGCCTCAGCAATAGCATAAATACGTTGATCTGTTGGTTCAGCAAGCTCAGTTTTTACATCAATTCCTTTTAATGGCTGATTAGCAACAAAACCATGCATTCCCTGACCAATCATACGAAGTCCTTTTTGGATAGCCTCTTCAAATGTACGACCAATAGACATGATTTCACCAACAGATTTCATACTTGAACCAATCTGCTTGCTAACACCATTAAATTTATTTAAATCCCAACGAGGAATCTTACATACTACATAATCCAATGCTGGTTCAAAGAATGTAGAAGTTACTTTAGTTACTGAGTTTTTAAGCTCATGTAAGCCATAACCTAAACCTAATTTAGCAGCAACAAAAGCCAAAGGGTAACCTGTAGCTTTAGACGCTAATGCACTGGAACGAGACAAACGGGCATTAACCTCAATCACACGATAATCTTCAGAATTTGGATCTAAAGCATATTGAACATTACACTCACCAACAACACCGATATGACGAATAATCTTAATGGCTAATTCACGTAACTTATGATATTCGGAGTTTGAAAGTGTCTGAGAAGGTGCCACAACGATACTTTCTCCGGTATGAATACCAAGCGGATCAAAGTTTTCCATATTACACACGGTAATACAGTTATTATACTTATCACGTACCACTTCGTACTCAACCTCTTTCCATCCCTTCAACGACTCCTCAACCAAAATCTGGTTTGAATAAGAAAAAGCGTTTTCCGCGCGAGCGATCAACTCTTCTGTATTATTACAAAACCCGCTTCCCATTCCGCCAAGAGTATAAGCTGCTCTAACAATAATTGGGAATCCAATTTTTTCAGATGCTTTAACAGCCTCTTCAACTGAAGTTACAGCAAGACTGATAGGTGTTTTAACATCAATTTCCTTAAGTTTATTGGCAAATATCTCCCGGTCTTCTGTATTGATAATTGCCTGAACCGGAGTACCTAGTACCTGAAGATCATATTTTTCAAGAACTCCTGTTTCATAAAGTTTAGTACCACAATTTAATGCTGTTTGTCCTCCAAAAGCCAATAGAATACCATCAGGCTTTTCTTTTTTTATTACCTCCTCAACAAAATAAGGCGTTACAGGCAAAAAATAAATTTTATCAGCAATTTTATCTGATGTCTGTACAGTAGCAATATTAGGATTTACTAATACAGTCTCTATGCCTTCTTCCTTTAAAGCTTTTAGAGCCTGAGATCCGGAATAATCAAATTCTCCCGCTTCACCGATCTTAAGCGCACCTGATCCAAGTATTACTACTTTCTTAATGTCTTTATTCATGTTTTACTGGCTTATATTGAAATTGATGTAATGTATTCTTATACAAAAAAAATCAGAAAAAAATTCTATCTGATTTTACTTTACCTATCCTTTTCTATCGTTATTATACGTTAACAATCCTTAGTTCTACCGATAAACCTCAGCTCTAATCTTTGGATATTAGTACGTTTTATACTTTTTCAGGATTCATTTCGGCTGCAAAAATACAAATATTTTACAAATTTCTTTTGATTATTTTAAAAAAGTGAATATTTTTGCATTGTAATTGAATATTTATACAATGAAGGTCAAAACGCAGCGTTTAGCTACCATAAAAAACATTATCAGCAGGCAAAGTGTAAGCAGCCAGGAAGAGTTATTATCACTTCTTGAAAAAGAAGGATTTATGACTACACAGGCTACACTTTCACGTGACTTAAAGTTTTTGAAAGTAGCTAAAATACCGCACACTGACCTTGGGTATGTATATGAGTTACCACAAGGGTTAGCCAAAATGAGTGAAGAAGTACATGAAGACTTTCCTGTTTCAGGAGTAGAATCCATTGATTTTTCAGGAAATATGGCTGTTATAAAAACCAGACCCGGATTTGCTAATAGTATTGCTTCTGTAATCGACAGTCATGATCCCTACGAAATATTAGGAACCATAGCGGGAGATGACACTATCTTATTAATTAACAGAGAAGGGATATCAAAAGGACACATAATTGAAGTTTTATCATTATTTATTCCTGGTTTAAAGGAAAAATTATTGTAGTTGATTTTTGAGGCGTTAATTAAAAATGATTAAAGATTTTTACATCGATATAGCAAACGAGGAACACCTCGATTATGTTGATATCATTCTAACAACAATTGCAGATGCTGCAAAAGTTAGAGGTACAGGGATTGCTAAGCGTAGTCCGGGCTATATCATTCAAAAGATTAATGAAAGAAAAGCTATTATAGCTTTGGATGGCAAAACATTTGCCGGATTTTGTTACATCGAATCATGGGGGCACAATAGATTTGTTGCCAACTCAGGATTAATAGTTGCAGATGCATACCGGGGGCACGGCCTTGCAAAAGCCATTAAAAAGAAAGCCTTTGACTTATCACGGAAGAGATTCCCTGATGCAAAACTATTTGGTCTTACGACAGGATTAGCTGTTATGAAAATAAATTCAGAGCTTGGTTACAAGCCTGTAACATTTTCAGAACTAACTGATGATGAAATGTTTTGGAAGGGTTGCCAAAGTTGCGTAAATTATGACATTTTGGTCCGAACTAACCGAAGACACTGTTTGTGTACGGGTATGCTTTACGATCCTGCAACTGCAAACAAAAAGCAGGATGACGAAAAAAGCTTAAAAGTATATAGCAGATGGCTTAAGTTTAAACAATTTGTTTTTTTAAGACCAAACAAGAAAAAAGGAGAAAGTAAAGTATCCTATTTTAAGCGTTTACAAACAAAACTAATATCGTAAAAATGAAAGGGATAAAAATCCCTGACAATAAATAAAAGAAAATGGAAAAAGTTGTTTTAGCCTTTAGTGGCGGATTAGATACTTCATTTTGCGTAAAGTACCTAAAACATGAAAAAGGATTAGATATTTATTCTGCAATTGCTAACACAGGTGGTTTCTCTGAAAAGGAATTAAAAACCATTGAAGAGGGTGCTTACAATCTTGGTGTTACGAAGCATGAAACTCTAGATGTAACAGATGTATACTATCGCAACTGTATCCGATACATGATTTTCGGTAATATCCTAAAAAACAACACATATCCTTTATCTGTAAGTTCTGAAAGAATATTCCAGGCTTATGCTATTGTGGATTATGCAAGAAAAATCGGCGCTAAATATATTGCACACGGAAGTACTGGTGCAGGAAATGACCAGGTTAGATTTGACTTAACATTCCAAATTATCGCTCCAGAGATTGAAATCATTACTCCAATTCGTGATTTAACTCTTTCTAGAGAGGCTGAAATTGAGTATTTGAAGAAACATGGAGTTGAAAAAGACTGGAAAAAGATGGAGTATTCTATCAACAAAGGTCTTTGGGGAACAAGTGTTGGAGGTAAAGAAACATTAACTTCTAACAAAAATTTACCTGAAGAGGCCTATCCTAGTCAGCTTACAGAAAAAGATCCTTCAGAGTTAATCATTGAATTTAACAAAGGAGAGATAGCATCCGTAAATGGAGAAACTTTTGCTACTCCGGTTGATGCGATTAGAAAAATAGAAGCCATTGGTGCGTCATATGCTATCGGCAGAGACACTCACGTGGGAGATACTATCATTGGAATTAAGGGTAGAGTTGGTTTTGAAGCGGCTGCTCCAATGCTAATCATCAAAGCTCACCACCTTCTTGAAAAGCACACTCTTACAAAGTGGCAAATGTACTGGAAAGAGCAATTGAGCAACTGGTATGGAATGCTTTTACACGAAGCTCAATATGTTGAGCCTGTAATGAGAGATATTGAGAAATTCCTTGACAACTCACAAAAGAATGTTACTGGTAAAGTAATATTAAAGCTTTTACCATATCGATTTGAATTAGTAGGTATCGAATCGGATAACGATTTAATGAATTCTGGTTTTGGCGATTACGGTGAAGTTAACAAAGGTTGGAGTGGTGATGACGTAAAAGGATTTACTACAATCATTGGTAACCAATTGAAAATCTTCAACAAAGTAAACGAAGGACAATTAGATATTAAATAAGAAGTAAAAATAACAGACGATAGTACTTAGTATTTATCGTCTGTAAATTAAAATTCAAAATGATTAAAGTTGGTATTGTAGGTGGAGCCGGATATACGGCAGGAGAACTACTAAGAATCTTGATTTTTCATCCGGAAGTAGAAATTACTTGCATTCAAAGTACTAGTAATGCCGGAAATCCAATCAGTGCTGTTCATACAGATTTAATTGGAGAATCTGATCTTATCTTCGCTGAAAATCTGGATACAGATGTTGTTGATGTTATTTTCTTATGTATGGGTCATGGAAAATCAAAGGAGTTTTTAACTGAAAACAGCATCCCTAACCACATTAAAATTATCGACCTTAGTCATGATTACAGGTTAAAGACCGAAGGTAATGATTTTATTTACGGACTTCCTGAATTAAATAAGGAGCAAATTAAGTCTGCTGATAAAATTGCAAATCCAGGTTGCTTTGCTACAGCAATTCAACTCGCATTATTACCCATTGCTGCCAGCGGCAAACTAAGTGAGGTACATGTAAATGCAATTACAGGTTCAACTGGAGCAGGTCAAAAGCCCACTGCAACATCTCATTTCAGCTGGAGAAACAATAACTTATCTGTTTACAAAGTATTTTCTCATCAACATTTAGGTGAAATTAAGCAGTCTTTATGCCAGCTTCAGGAAGGATTTTCTGAAGAGGTAAACTTCATCCCTGTAAGAGGTAATTTTGCAAGAGGAATCATGGCTACAGCATATACCGAATCTGACATCTCTGCCGAAGAAGCAGTTAAGCTTTATAAAGATTTTTACAAAGATCACCCGTTTGTTATTGTTTCAGATAACAATCCCAATTTAAAACAGGTAGTCAACACAAATAAAGGAATCGTATTTGTTGAGAAATATGATGGTAAGTTGTTTGTCGTAAGCATGATCGACAACTTGGTAAAAGGTGCTTCAGGTCAGGCTGTTCAAAATATGAATTTGATGTTTGGCCTTGAAGAAACAACTGGTCTTCGCCTTAAACCGGTAGCTTTTTAAATAAGCAATAACATAACCAATAATTAGCTTATTAACGAATAATAAGTCATCCATTTTAAGGAGATTTTTTTAGATGGTTTAAATTAGGTGTTAACTTACAAAGGAAGACCAGTTAGCACTCCTGTAGAGAAGCCAAGACTTTACAGGAGTGTTTATTTTTAACGATTAACAGGTAAAGAAATGAATTTATTCGATGTATATCCACTTTTTGATATTGAGCCGGTAAAAGCCGAAGGATGCTACATATGGGACAAAGAGGGCAACAAGTATCTTGATTTATATGGAGGACACGCTGTTATCTCTATTGGTCATTCTCACCCACATTATATCAAACGCATCTCTGATCAGTTAAATAGCATTGGATTTTATTCTAACTCAGTTCAAAATCAAATGCAAAAGGATCTTGCTCAGAAACTTGGCCAGATGGCAGGAATGGAAGACTATGATCTATTCTTATGTAACTCAGGTGCTGAAGCCAACGAAAACGCCTTGAAATTAGCCTCGTTTACAACGGGTAAAAAAAGAATTATCTCTTTTAAAAAAGGCTTTCACGGACGAACATCAGCAGCGGTAGCCGTCACTGACAACCCAAAGATTGTTGCACCTGTAAACAGCAACCACGAAACAGCAATTCTTGAATTAAATAATCTTGAAGCTGTAGAAGCTGAACTAAAAAAAGATGATGTTTGTGCAGTTATCATTGAAGGAATTCAAGGAATTGGCGGCATAATAGTTCACGACCCGGCATTTCTTGAGGGACTTGGTGAATTATGCAAAAAGCACGGAGCCATCCTTATCCTTGATGAAATACAATCAGGATATGGCAGGTCAGGTAAATTCTTTGCTTTTCAATACAGTAATGTAAAACCCGATATTGTTACCACTGCAAAAGGAATGGGTAATGGCTTCCCTATTGGTGGAGTATTAATTTCACAAGAATTTAAACCTTGGTTCGGGATGCTTGGAACTACTTTTGGAGGCAATTACTTAGCTTGCGCTGCAGCATTGGCTGTTTTAGAGGTTATGGAAAAAGAGAAATTAGTAGAAAACTCCATGACTGTAGGGAACTATATGATCGAAGAATTAAACAAAAACATTAAAAATTGTAAAATAAGAGGGAAAGGTCTTATGATTGGTATAGAATTTGATAATCCAATTGTCGATTTAAGAAAGAAACTTCTTTTCGAAAACAAAATTTTTACAGGAGTATCAGGGACTAATACCATAAGGATTTTACCTCCACTTAGTTTAAATATAGATCAATCAGATTTTTTCATCAATAAATTATCTGAATCGCTATAACAAAGTGCCTGATACGTATTATATGTATACTTTAAAACAGGCAAATTATGATTAAATCATTCTGGAATGAAGAGTGGAAAGAGATAAAATTTGAAGAAGGTGCATTACAAAAAAAATATGCCATTTCAAATTACGGAAGAATCGTAAGTTATTTAACTACTCCTATAGAAGGAACCTTAATTAAAGGAGGCAAACTTAGAGGCTATGCAACTCTTCCGGTAAGACCACATGGAAAATCAAAAACTTTCTATGTTCATAAATTAGTGGCGCAATATTTCATTGATAATGACAGACCAGATGCTACCTTTGTTATACACATAGATCATAATAAAAACAACAATTACACAGAAAATCTCAAATGGTGCACAAAAGAAGAAGTTTTTGAACATCAAAAAGATAATCCCATTGTAATTGAAGCCCGAAAAAAACAGAAAGGGCGAAGAAAGGACGAGGGGCACAAACTAACTTCAACGGAAGTAATCAGATTAAAAAAGAAGATCTTTGATCCCAAAAGAAAATCCAGGCTTAAAATTATTGCAAAGCAGTTTGGTATTAGCGAAATGCAATTGTACAGAATTAAATCAGGTGAAAACTGGGGTCACATAAAAGTTGAAATAAATGGTGTGGAATATTAGCACGAATTGACATTGGTTCATTTGGTGCTAATCCAAATACCAAAACAATTTTCGTGCTATGAAAAACAAAAAAATAACCATCATTGGAGGAGGTAACTTAGGCCAGGCAATTGCAAACGGCATTGTAAGTTCAAACGTTATCAATCCTTCTAATCTTACCGTTACCCGAAGAAGGATTGAGCTGATCCAAAAGTTAACGAAGTCGGGCATTAACATTTCAAGCGACAACAAAAAAGCATCCTCTGATGCTGATATCATATTTTTAGGAGTTAAGCCTTATCAAATAAAAGAAATCATTGAAGAAATTAAAGATTCAGTATCTGATAAAACAATGATAATCTCACTCGCAACTGGTGTTGATTCCTTAACTATCGAAAAGTATTTTGGTAAAAAACTACCCATTTTCAGAGCAATGCCAAATACTGCCATTGCCATTGGCCAGTCAATGACTTGCGTCTCTGCTCATAATGCAGATGAAGACCAAAAAAACATAGTGCTTACATTATTTGAACAAGTCGGACAGGCTTTAATCATTCCTGAAGAATTAATGGCTGCTGCAACTGTATTGGCAGCTTGCGGTATTGCTTTTGCTTTAAGATTTGTTCGTGCAGCAACCCAGGGAGGAATTGAAATAGGATTTGGAGCAGACCTTGCATTAAAAATTGCTTCTCAAACTGTAAAAGGAGCTGCTGACCTACTAATAAACTCAGGCACACATCCGGAGCATGAAATCGATAAAGTAACCACTCCTCGTGGAGTAACCATTTCTGGATTAAACGAAATGGAACATCAAGGTTTTAGCTCATCTCTAATTAAAGGTTTACTTACATCCTTTAATAAAATTGAAAACGGAAAATAATTTCACCTGTGTTTAAGTCAATTACAATAAAAATAGGCTCAAATGTTTTAACTGATGAAGATGGCACTCTACATTACGAAAGAGTTTCTCATCTTGTTGATCAAATAGCTGCATTGCACAAGAAAAATAAAAAGCTGTTGTTGGTTTCTTCCGGTGCCGTTGCTGCAGGAAGAACCATGGTAAAGGTCAACAAGAAAACAGATACTGTTTCTTCTCGCCAGTTACTTTCATCGGTAGGACAAGTAAAATTACTGAATACTTACTCAGCCTTATTTGAAAAACATAATATTCAATGTGCTCAGGTCTTAGTTACAAAACAAGACTTTAGATCAAGAGAGCATTATTTAAATATGAAGAACTGCCTTTCTACATTAATCGAAAATGGCATTGTTCCTATCATTAACGAAAATGATGCTGTTTCAGTAACAGCACTCATGTTTACAGATAATGACGAATTAGCAGGTTTGCTATCTTCTATGATGAATAGCGAGGCTTTATTTATCTTAAGTAACGTAAATGGAATTTACGATGGTGATCCCCGAAATAAAAATGCAAATGTAATCAGAACAGTAGACAGCACCAATGCCGACCTTTCAAGTTACATTTCAACCACTAAATCAAATTTTGGAAGAGGCGGGATGTTGACTAAATGTCACATTGCAAAAAAAACGGCTTCATCAGGAACCTCTGTTCACATAGCAAACGGAACGATCCCAAATATCCTGATTGACTTAAACTCTCATCCGGATAAAGTAGAGCACACCACATTTTTGCCTGGAGAAAAATATCCTGCAATAAAAAAATGGATTGCTTACTCTGAAGCTTTTACTAATGCAGAAGTAGTCATTAACAAAGGCGCTCTTGATGCCTTAAATTCATCTAAAGCCACTAGTTTACTTTTAGCAGGAGTTGTTAAGTTTAACGGGAATTTTAAAAAGGGCGATCTGTTAAAAATTATTTCTGAGGACGGTAAAGATGTTGGTATTGGAAAAGCTAAATACGACAAACTAAAGGCTTTAGAACATATGCACGACCAAAAGTATCAACCCTTGATACATTACGATTACTTATACTTAATTTAATACATAAATCAATATAATTAACAACCTTAATCTTCTTAAAAATGCAATGTCTATCTCAATTTCAAAAAGTTAAAGATGCCTCGCGCGAATTAACGAGAGTAACAAAAGAAAGCATTATTCAGATGCTCAATAAACTTGCAGATGAAGCAGGAAAGAACATCCCGTCATTGCTTGAGGCCAATCAGAAAGATCTTGAACGAATGGACATTAAAGATCCTAAGTACGACAGGCTTAAGTTAACTAAAGAAAGAATTGAGGGAATTGCTGCTGACATCAGAAATGTTGCTAAACTCCCATATCCAATTGGTGAGATTATTGAAGAAAAAACATTAGACAACGGACTTCAACTTCAAAAAGTAAGAGTTCCCTTAGGAGTTATTGGAGTCATTTATGAGGCACGCCCTAATGTAACATTTGATGTATTTTCACTATGCATGCAATCAGGAAATGCATGCGTTCTAAAAGGGGGTAGCGACGCAGAGTTTTCAAACAAAGCCATTGTAGAATTAATTCATAAAGTTTTAAAAGAGGAAGGTTTTAATCCTGAATTACTTCAATTATTACCTGCCGACAGATCTGCTGCAACTGAACTTATGAATGCAATTGGATATGTTGACATTTTAATTCCTAGAGGATCACAAAACCTGATTAATTCAGTTAGAGAAAATGCCAATATCCCTGTTATAGAAACAGGTGCAGGAATAGTACATACATATGTGGATCAATCAGCTGATATATCAAAAGCGGCCAATGTGGTTCTAAACGCAAAAACCAGAAGAGTCAGTGTTTGTAACGCATTGGATTGCATGATTATTCATAAAGATATGCTTATTCACCTTCCAGAAATTATGAAGGGCATGATTTCATTTGATGTAGAAGTATTTGCTGATGAAGATTCTTTTACTCATTTAAAAAACAATTATCCTGATAGTTTATTATTCAAAGCCACTGTTGAGTCTTTTGGTACTGAGTTCTTATCTCATAAAATGTCAATAAAAACAGTTGCCAACATTGATGAAGCTTTAGATCATATATATAAATATAGCTCAAAACACAGTGAAGCTATTATTGCCGAGGATCCTGAAGCAATAGAAAAATTCTATAATGAAGTAGATGCCGCAGCAGTTTACGCAAATACATCAACTGCATTTACTGACGGTGCGCAGTTTGGATTGGGTGCAGAAATAGGAATCAGCACACAAAAATTACATGCTCGTGGACCAATGGCTTTAAAAGAACTGACTAGCTACAAATGGCTAATTAAAGGCAATGGCCACACCAGACCAGCATAGATATAAGTAATAATGTTGAAAGTTTATAAAGTTGAAAGTAAAAACTAATCTTCTATTTATAAAAAGATAAGCTACTTCAACAAACTATAAAATAAGATTAAACAGATGAAAAGATTTTTAAAAGTAAACGATATAGGCGACTTAAAGCAAGCGTTAAAAGAAGCATTTGAAGTTAAAAAAAATCCTTATGCATATACTGAATTAGGAAAAAACAAAACTATCATATTAGTATTCTTTAATAGTAGTTTAAGAACCAGGCTAAGTACTCAAAAGGCAGCCATGAATCTTGGGATGAATGTTATGGTTCTTGATATTAACAAAGATGGCTGGAAACTTGAAACTGAAATGGGTGTTGTAATGGATAGCGATAAACCAGAACATATCAAAGAAGCTGTACCTGTAATTGGACAATACTGCGATATGATTGGAGTTCGCTCATTTGCATCTTTTGAAAATAAGGAAGACGATTATTCGGAAAAGATTTTAAATCAATTTATTGAATATTCAGGAGTTCCTGTGATCAGCCTTGAATCAGCTACACGCCACCCACTTCAGGCATTTGCTGATTTAATTACAATTGAAGAATTCAAGCAGAAAGAAAGACCTAAAGTAGTTCTTACCTGGGCTCCACACCCAAGATCTTTGCCACAGGCTGTTGCAAACTCCTTTGCCGAATGGATGAAAGAAGCTGATGTTGAATTTGTGATTACTCATCCTAAAGGTTATGAATTAGCAGAAGAATTTACCGAAGGTGTTACCGTTGAATACGATCAAAGAAAAGCATTTGAAGGTGCTGACTTTATTTATGCTAAAAACTGGTCATCATACACCGACTATGGTCAGGTTACCTGTAAAGATATGGATTGGACTGTTAATGAAGAAAAAATGGCTTTAACCAACAATGCTAAATTCATGCACTGCCTTCCTGTTCGTAGAAATATGATTGTGAGCGATGGCGTAATTGAAAACGAAAACTCACTAGTAGTTCAAGAAGCTGCAAACAGAGTTGTATCTGCACAAACAGTTATAAAAAGAATGCTTGAAAATCTATAATCATTTTTGAATACAAATAATACCTAATATAACATGCAAGAAATTACCGTTGTAAAAGTTGGAGGAAAAGTAGTTGAAACACCAGAATCATTGCAAGAATTATTAAATGACTTTGTTGCCTTACCTGGATTAAAAGTATTGGTTCACGGAGGGGGAAGGTCTGCTACAAAGATTGCATCTCAACTTGGAGTGGAAACTAAAATGGTAGATGGAAGAAGAATTACCGACCTTGAAACTTTAAAGGTTGTAACAATGGTATATGCAGGATTGGTAAACAAAAACATTGTCGCATCTCTACAAGCCTTAGGGGCAAATTCAGTTGGTTTAACCGGAGCAGATCTTAATTTAATCAAAGCAGTTAAGCGACCAGTTAAAGATATTGACTATGGTTATGTTGGAGATGTTGAGTCTGTTCAAGTTGAGGAGTTAATGGATTTAATTAATAAAAACGTAATTCCAGTCGTAGCACCTTTAACTCATGATGGCAAAGGAAATATGCTTAATACCAATGCCGATACCATGGCATCTTCATTAGCATGTGCTTTAGCAAAACACTATAAAGTAAATCTGGTTTATTGCTTTGAGAAAAAAGGAGTATTAAGTAATCCTGATGATGATGACGCAGTTATTCCTGTACTAACTCATGATTTATTTAAAAAACATCAGGAGTCTGGCGTTATTAACGAAGGAATGATTCCTAAACTTGACAATGGATTTAACGCACTAAAAGCTGGAGTAGAAAAAGTAAATATTACAAACACACAAGGACTAAAAGGAGGATTGAATACCGGAACTTTATTAACAGAAAAATAAATGGATAATATTCAATCTTATACCGATGAAGCTATTGGCTTACTTAAAAAATTGATTTCAACAGAGTCGTTTAGCAGACAAGAGGAAAATGCTGCTAATATTATGGAATCATTTTTAAATGAAAAGGGATTAACAACCAATCGTAAAGGAAACAACATTTGGGTAAAAAGCACTAACTGGGACAACAATAAACCAGTTATACTTTTAAATTCTCATCTCGATACGGTAAAACCTTCTTCAAAATGGACATATAATCCTTTCGTCCCAACTGTTGAAGGAGACATTTTATATGGCCTTGGAAGTAATGACGCAGGCGGACCATTAGTTTCTCTTATGGCTACTTTTTTTCTACTAACAGAAAAAGAACAACCGTATAATTTAATTTTTGCTGCAACAGCTGAAGAGGAAGTGTCGGGAACAAATGGTGTTGCATCAATCCTTGATAAACTTGGAACAATTGATCTGGGAATTGTAGGAGAACCTACATTGATGCAAATGGCAGTAGCCGAAAAAGGATTGCTTGTTTTAGATTGTGAAACCAAGGGTAAAGCAGGCCATGCTGCCAGAAACGAAGGTGATAACGCCATATACAAGGCTTTAACAGATATTGAATGGTTCAGGACGTTTGAGTTTTCAAAAATTTCAGACCTCTTTGGGCCGGTTAAAATGACAGTATCACAAATCAATGCCGGGTATCAGCATAATGTTGTTCCTGATTCTTGCAAATTTGTTGTTGATGTCAGAGTCAATGAACACTACAGTAATCAGGAAGCTGCAGATATCATCAATCAGAATGTAAATTGCAAAGTAATTCCAAGAAGCACACGGTTAAACAGTTCACAAATTTCACTAGATCATCCGGTTGTAAAAAGGGGAATCAAATTAGGTCGGGAGTATTATGGATCACCAACAACATCCGATCAGGCATTGATGAACTTTACAACATTGAAAATTGGACCAGGTGATTCGGCTCGATCTCACACCGCTGATGAATATATAAAAATCAGCGAAATCAGAAAAGGAATCGAACTGTATTACCAATTACTCAACGATTTAGAGATATGTTAGCAATAAGTTAAAAAGTGTGACAAATGTCATATTTCTTAACACTTAATTTGAATTTATAACTTTATTAAATTATATTTGCCTCAATTATAAGGAAGATAATTAACGCAGTTAACAATTTAAAACAACTTCTTTTTTTGGGGTAATATATCATGGAGCATTTTGTGGCAATCATAAAATCTCTCTCTGAAAAACATTTACAATGAAACTTTGGGATAAAGGCATTAAGGTAAACGAGAAAATCGAGAACTTCACGGTAGGGAAGGATCGTGAAATGGACTTATATTTAGCTCCATTTGACGTTCTTGGTACAATGGCTCACATTACTATGCTAGAAAGTGTTGACCTTCTGGAAAAAGAAGAATTAAAAGAATTATTAACTGAGTTAAGAAATATCTACAATGAAACCTTATGTGGTAACTTTACCATTGAGGAAGGTATTGAAGATGTGCACTCTCAAGTGGAGATGATGCTAACTCAAAGACTTGGAGACATAGGTAAAAAAGTACACAGTGGACGTTCTCGTAATGATCAGGTACTTTTAGATCTTAAGCTATTTATCAGATCAAAAATAGAAGAAGTAGTTCGTGGTGTTGAAGATTTTTTTAACGCACTTCAAGTTCAAAGTGAAAAATACAAAGATTATTTGATCCCTGGATATACGCACTTGCAGGTTGCTATGCCATCTTCTTTCGGATTATGGTTCGGTGCTTATGCAGAAAGTTTAACCGATGATATGTATATGCTTAATGCAGCATGGAAAATATCAAATCAGAATCCTTTAGGTGCAGCTGCAGGATATGGAAGCAGCTTTCCTTTAAACAGACAGCTAACAACAGATCTTTTAGGTTTTGACAACATGAATTATAATGTTGTATATGCTCAAATGGGTAGAGGCAAAACCGAAAGAAATGTAGCAACCGCCTTAAGTTCAGTTGCTCAGACTGTTGGAAAGTTTGCCATGGATGCATGCTTATATATGAGCCAAAATTTTGGTTTTTTAACCCTGCCTGGTGAATTAACAACCGGATCAAGCATCATGCCACATAAAAAAAATCCTGATGTTTTTGAATTGATTAGAGCAAAATGCAATCAAATTCAAGCTCTTCCAGGAAACATAGCTTTAATAACCGGCAATTTACCTTCAGGATATTTCAGAGATTTACAACTAATAAAGGAAAATTTCATTCCGGCTTTTGATGATCTAATCAGTTGTATAGATTTGGCAACCTTTGCAGTTAATAATATTACTATTAAAGAGGACATTCTTAATAATGAAATATATAAATATGCATTCAGTGTTGAGGAAGTGAATAAACTTGTACTACAAGGCGTTCCGTTTCGTGATGCATATAAGCAAATTGGAGGATTGATTGAGGAAGGAAAATTTGAACCAGAATTAAAAGTAAATCACACTCACGAAGGTACCATTGGTAATCTTTGCAATAAATCCATCAAACATAAAATGGACGAACTGATAAAGTCTTTTAATTTTGACAAAGTGGCAAAAGCAATTCAATTATTAAGTAAAAATTAAAATAAGGAAATAAAAATATGGCATTATTGGAAAACTTGGCTAAACTAGCAGTACAATCCTGTGAAATAGAAAAAGAACTTTTTGACCAGTATGGTGTTAAAAGAGGTCTTCGTAACTCAGATTTCTCAGGAGTATTAGTTGGTTTAACCCACATTGGTAACGTAGTTGGTTATGACAACGTAAATGGTAAACTTATTCCAAGAGAAGGAGAGTTATACTATCGCGGAGTTGAACTAAAAGACCTTGCCAGAGGATTCCTGTCAACCGGCCGTCATGGTTTCGAAGAAACTGCATATTTATTATTAACCGGTAAACTACCTAACCAGCAAGAATTAACTGATTTCACTAATTATCTGGGAGAGCAGAGTGAATTACCTCCATTTTTTTCTAAAAATATGATTCTTTCATTGAGAGGAAGAGATGTGATGAATATGTTAGCAAGATCTGTTTTAGGATTGTATGCTGCAGATGAAGATGCTGAGGATTTCAGTCATGTAAACCTTATGAAACAAGCAATAAGCTTAATCGCAAAATTTCCTGTTATTGTAGCATATGCTTATTATGGAATGCGTCACTCATTTCAACGTAAATCATTAATTATCCGTCATCCACAAAAAGAGCTTAGTCTTGCAGAAAACTTTTTGTATATGCTTAAAGGGAAAGACTATACTAAACTTGAGGCTGATCTATTAGATTTATCTTTAGTAATCCATGCAGAACATGGTGGAGGTAACAACTCTACTTTTACAACACGCGTAGTTAGTTCTGCTCAAACAGACACTTATTCGGCAATTGCATCTGCATTAGGCTCTCTTAAAGGAGGACTACATGGAGGAGCCAATCTTAAAGTCATTGATATGATGAAAAATATCAAAGAAAACGTTAAAGACTGGACTGACAAGAAAGAAGTATCTGAGTATTTAATGAAATTATTGAACAAGGAAGCTTTTGATCGTACTGGTAAAATTTACGGTATTGGTCATGCAATCTATACTCTTTCCGATCCAAGAGCCGTTCTTCTTAAAGAAAAAGCAAGAGAACTAGCAGAAGAAAAAGGTAAAATGGATGAGTTTAACTTATATGCTTTAATTGAGGAGCTTGCTCCGGAAGTTTTTTATAAGTTCAAGGGAGAAAACGCAAAAGTTGTTTGCGCCAATGTTGACTTTTATTCAGGATTTGTATACAAGTGTATCAAGATCCCTAAAGAAATTTATACTCCGATATTTGCAGTTGCCCGTATTGCTGGCTGGGCGGCGCATCGCATAGAGGAGGTTACATTCTCTAGCCGAAGAATAATTCGTCCGGCTTATAAGTGTGTAATTGACCGATCTACTTATCTTCCTTTGGAATCCAGATAAGTGTTTTTGTTGATTGGGTAATGAAAAGGCTGTCTGTGGGGGAAACATCAGACAGCCTTTTTTATATCAATTACTATATCCTGTCTAACTGAAACAATTCCTAAATTAGATTGTTTGATACCTTTATTTGAAAAATGACAAAAAATTCCAAAACCCTGACTGCATATTATTTAAAAACTAAATAATACTTAGTGTCAGCAAGAAAACTAAGGTTTTTCTCAAGTGCTTGAATGGAAAAATTCAATTTCAAGGCTTGGCCTTTTGGAAAATCAAGGAGTTTACTTTCGTAAATGACTGTTTTCAAAAAGGGCGTAACGAAGAAATTGGACTTTTCGGGCAAGCACTACTTAAAAGTTCTCTTATTGCAATACATAACACACATCTTTACAAATCACTTTTAAATCTGATAATATGACACTTACATAGACACACCAAATTCTCTGCCGCTCCACAATTGTATATTTATACACACTTATGATGTTTATTTCATAAATATTCACTTGAAGTATAAATTTATTCGTTGCGAATACAAATATTTACTAACTTTGCGCCCGAATTAATTATTGGGCAATGTTTTATAGTTTAAACTTTTGCACCAAAGTAAATAATGGATTATCTTGATATTATGCCTGAAGTAAAAGGAATTAAGTTGGTACTTGAAGATGGAACCATCTTTGAAGGAAAGTCGTTTGGATATCATAAATCTGTAGCAGGAGAGGTCGTTTTTAATACTGCCATGACAGGTTATCCAGAAAGTTTAACTGACCCATCATATAAAGGTCAGATACTAGTTTCAACCTATCCATTGATTGGAAACTATGGAGTTCCTAAAGATGACAAAGATGAAAATGGAGTTCCTCTTTTTTATGAATCAGATCAAATTCATATTTCAGGATTAATTATTTCTGATTACTCATTTGAATACAGTCACTGGAATGCAAAAAACTCATTAAGAGAATGGTTAATTCAAAATGAAGTTCCGGGCATTTTCGACATAGACACACGGGCGTTAACAAAGATTCTGCGTGAAAAAGGATCTATGCTTGGAAAAATCATTATTGACAATGAAGAAATTGAGCAGTACGACCCAAATAAAGATAATTTAGTTGCACAAGTTAGTACTAAAGAAAAAAAAGTATATGGAAACGGAAAACACAAAGTTGTGTTAGTTGACACTGGTGCAAAATATAATATTTTACGTTGCCTTTTAAAAAGAGACACTACTGTAACTGTTGTACCCTGGGATTATGACTTTACTCAGGAAGATTATGATGGCATTATGCTTTCAAATGGACCTGGTAATCCTGAAGTTTGTTCCGTTACGGTAGAACACATAAAAAAAGCAATTGAAATTGGCAAACCCATTTTTGGTATCTGTTTAGGAAATCAGCTACTGGGTATTGCATCAGGAGGAAGTACCTATAAATTAAAGTATGGACACAGGGCACACAATCACCCTGTGATCAAAGTAGGAACAGATAGCTGCCATATTACATCACAAAACCATGGCTTTGCTTTAGACAACGATTCGTTAAAAGAAGATTGGGAACCTTTGTTTGTCAACGTAAATGATAAAAGTAACGAGGGTATCCGTCACAAGTCAAAACCATTCTTCTCAACTCAGTTCCATCCTGAAGCTTCAAGTGGACCAACAGACACAGAGTTCTTATTTGATGATTTTATTCAACTGATAGAAGATTACAAAAAATAACAACAAGATATAAGCTCTGGGAAACCAGAGCTTTTTTATTTTAAATCGCTTTTCATTTTAGTAACTTTATAGTGTCTAATCAACAATCTGCTATTATGAAATCTTTTATTATTATAGCCTCGGTTTTAATAGGAATATTTTCTTGCCAAACACAAAAAAACATTTCCAAAAACTCTAATTCCGGATTAAAAATAGAGGAGACTAAAAGTGACACAACTCAATACGAGCTGCTTATCTTCGATATAAAGTTTGATTCTTTTTTGGCATCTCAACCTCCGATAGAATTTTATTCACAAGAATATTATAAAACCTGGAATATGCAATATGTTACAGAATGGAATATCAGACATAATAACCCTGCCAGATATGGAGACTTCTATGAAACTCATATCGACTATATACCATCGGTTGACTACGGTATTGAATTAAACTATAAACTTTACTACTATTTCTTATTTATTGAGAAAGAATATGGCATCACACTTGTAAAAAGAGGCAAAACATCACGATAAACTTAATAATCAAAGAGTTTTTTCCCTACAAACAAAAGCTCTAAAAAGTTCATTACTTTAATTACCATACTAAAACACAATTTCACTCATTAAAAAACTAAATATTATAGTTAAATAGGTAATATTCAATTATTGTTTTATTTTTGAGTTTAATATTTTTAACACGATAAAAACCAACATGAACTTATTAGAAGCTACAGGTGTGGTTAAGAAGTATGCAAATCATATTGCTCTCGACCATATAAATATCAACATTCCCCAAAACCAGATAACGGGTTTATTGGGACCTAACGGCGCCGGAAAAACTACGTTTATTAGAATTATCAATCGCATTACTATGCCTGACAAAGGAACTATTCTTTTTAAAGGCAGACCACTCAACTCATCAGATATTTATAATATCGGTTACTTACCTGAAGAAAGAGGCTTATACAAAAAAATGAAAGTCGGAGAACAAGCTATATACCTGGCTCGACTCAAAGGTCTTTCAAAACAAGATGCATACAACAAACTAAAATATTGGTTTGAAAAATTTGAAATTGGAGCATGGTGGAATAAGAAAATTGAAGAACTTTCAAAAGGAATGCAGCAAAAGGTACAATTTATTGTAACCGTATTGCACGAACCAGAACTCTTAATATTTGATGAACCCTTCAGTGGTTTTGATCCCATTAATGCAAATCTTTTAAAACAAGAAATCCTCAATCTAAAAGAAAAAGGTGCTACAATTATTTTCTCTACACATAACATGAGCTCAGTAGAAGCTATATGCGACAATATTTGTCTGGTTAACAAATCGAAAATTGTTTTAAGAGGAAATATTGACGATTTAAAACAGCAATATAAAAATAATGAAGTAGCCATTGAATTTAACGGAGATATTGATTTATTCAAACAGAAGTTAAACGGAGGATATTCTATCAATGATTTGAGCACAAAAAACCGAAATCATTTTGCAAAAATTATTCTTGAAGAAGATAAAAACATCAACAACTTAATTTCTCTGTTACTTAATGACTTTAAGATATTGGGAATTAATGAAATTCTTCCTGATATGGATGAAGTATTTATCAAGGCTGTTGAAACCTCTAACAAAAACCAATAATAACCCTTTCTAAGAAAAAATTATGAATAAGATATTACTCATTATAAATAGAGAATACATCACAAGAGTTCGTAAAAAGAGCTTTATAATAATGACCATCTTGAGTCCCCTTCTTTTTGCGGGTCTTATTTCGTTTGTTACATATCTGAATACACAAGAAGATACAGAAGAAAAGGTAATTGCGATAGAGGATAACACAGGAATGTACGGCGACGCATTTGAAGATACACCATATCTGAAATACGAGTTTCTTTTAAACCCTGACTCAACACAAAAGCAACAAGTTCTAAAAGATGGTTATCAGGCTTTAGTAATTATATCTGATGATTTAATACAAAACCCATCAGCCATTCAAGTATATTCCGAAGCACAAATTACAATAAATGTAACGGAGAACATTAGGCATCAAATCAACTCCTATTTAAGAGACCTAAAATTAGCAAGTTATCAAATTGAGGATCTAAGTGATAAAATAAAAGAAATAAATAACATTAAAGTTGATCTTCAAACAATACGTTTAAATGAATCTGGCGAAGAAAAACAATCGAGCGCAGCAATTGCTATAGCTATAGGCATAGCTGCAGCGATGTTATTATATATGTTTTTATTGATTTATGGTACACAGGTAATGAGAGGTGTAATCGAAGAAAAAACAAATCGAATTGTTGAAGTTATGATTTCTTCTGTTAAACCTTTTCAATTGATGATGGGCAAAATCATAGGAATTGGTTTAGTAGCTATAACCCAATTTGCTTTATGGATCATACTTTCCTTAACTGCTGTCTTTTTCCTTCAAAGCTTTGTGTTTCCATCTCCACAAGAGATTACTCACAGTGTTGAAATTGCACAAAATTTACAATCAGCTTCTAATTCTCCACAAACAGCAGCTCAGTTCAATAATATTCTAAAACTAATTGTCGACTCGAATATTTTTGCCATCATTGGACTATTTATCTTTTACTTTATAGGCGGCTATCTTGTATATTCAACACTCTTTGCAGCAATTGGGTCTGCTGTTGATAATGAAACAGATACACAACAGTTTGTAACACCTATAATACTACCATTAATATTTTCAATATATGTAGCCATGGCTGCTTTCAATAATCCACATGGAAATATTGCATTTTGGTTTTCAATCATTCCGTTTACATCACCTGTTGTGATGATGTCAAGAATTCCGTTTGATGTACCAACCTGGGAAATATTATTATCTATGGGAATACTAACCATATCTTTCATTGTTCTTACCTGGTTTGCCGGTAAAGTATATCGCACAGGTATTTTAATGTATGGTAAAAAGGCCAGCTATAAGGAAATATGGAAATGGTTTATTCAATCAGGAAAATAAATAATATAATAAAAATATATGCAAATAGCCATTATTGACTTAGGAACAAACACCTTTAATTTACTTATAGCTGAAGTAAAAAACGACAAGACTTATACCATCCTTTCAGAAACAAAATACCCTGCAAAACTAGGTAAAGGAGGTATAAATAATAAAACAATAACTCCTGAGGCTTTTGAAAGAGGTTTTAAAGCTTTGGAAACGCATTTAGAAACGATTTCTCAATTTAATGTTGATCAAATCACTTGTTTTGCCACCTCAGCCATACGTTCAGCTTCGAATGGCAAGACTTTTGTGAGTCAGGTAAAAGAAAAATACAACCTCAACATAAACGTAATACAAGGTAATAAAGAAGCTGAACTGATTTATGATGGTGTTAAACAAGTTGTTCCTATTGGAAAAGAAAATATACTAATAATGGATATAGGTGGCGGTAGTACTGAGTTTATTATCGCCAATAAAAATGAGGTAGTCTGGAAACATAGCTTTAATATTGGAGCAGCAAGAATGCTTGATTTAATTCAGCCTTCTGAACCCATAAAAGCAGAAGAAATCCATAAGCTCGAAGAATATATATCGAATGAACTGGAGCTTTTATTTGCAGAAATAAAAAAACATAAAATAGTCCGATTGGTAGGATCATCAGGTTCTTTCGACACTATTGCAGCAATGATTGCCGTTGAAGAACATCCTCATCTTGATTTAACAAAAACAACCAGCTATAAAATAGAGAAGAATCTTTTTGAAAGGCTACATCAAAAGTACTTAAACAGTACAATAGAAGAGCGCTTAAAGATGAAAAAAATGGAATCTCACCGAGCTGAAATGATTGTTCTTGCTTCTTCTTTCATCAAATTTACAATTGAAAAACTCAATATTCAAGAAGTTTTTCAATGCAATTACGCTTTAAAAGAAGGTGCTATTTATCAAATTTTGAACAATAAAATTTAGAGTATGGCAAAAATACTGGTAATTGATGATCAGAAAAGCATTAGAAACACGTTAAAAGATATTCTTGAATACGAAAGTCACGAAGTTTCTTTAGCTGAAAACGGAGAAGAAGCGATAGAACTTTTTGATAAAAACAAATTCGATTTAATTTTGTGTGATATCAAAATGCCCAATATGGATGGTATAGAGGTTTTAGATATCATTGTTGGTAAAAATCCGGATGTCCCTGTTATTATGATATCAGGACATGGAAACATAGACACTGCAGTTGAAGCAATCAAAAAAGGTGCTTATGACTTTATTGAAAAACCTCTTGATTTAAATCGATTATTAGTTACAATTAAAAACGCTCAGGAACGTAAAGATCTTGTTACAGAAACTAAGGTTTTAAAAAGGAAAGTTAGTAAAACTTACGATATGATAGGTGAGTCTGAACCTATTAACCGAGTAAAAGAAATGATTGACAAAGTTGCTCCAACAGATGCAAGAGTTTTAATTACCGGAAAGAATGGGACAGGTAAAGAACTAGTAGCCCGTTGGTTACATGAAAAAAGTAACCGGGCCTCTCAACCTTTTGTAGAGGTCAACTGTGCCGCTATTCCCTCCGAATTAATTGAAAGTGAACTTTTTGGTCACGAAAAAGGAGCTTTTACATCCGCACACAAACAACGCAAAGGAAAGTTCGAACAAGCTAATGGTGGAACCATTTTTCTTGATGAAATTGGAGATATGAGTCTCAATGCTCAAGCTAAAGTACTGAGAGCATTACAAGAAAATGTAATTAGCAGAGTTGGGAGTGATAAGGATATTAAAATCAACGTCAGAGTTTTAGCAGCCACAAATAAAAACTTAAAAGAAGAAATCAGAGAAAATAATTTTCGTGAAGACTTATATCACAGATTAAGTGTTATTTTAATCCATGTCCCCTCATTAAACGAACGAAAAGATGATATTCCACTACTTGCCGATCATTTTAATGATGATATTTGCAAGGATTTAGGTATTACAAAAAAGAATATTGATGATAGTGCCATCGAAGAACTCAAAAAAATTAACTGGACAGGTAATATCAGGGAGTTTAGAAATGTAATTGAAAGATTAATCATATTATGCCCGGACATGATCACTTCAGCCGATGTAAAATTATATGCAACCCCTCAGGAATAAGGCTTTATAACATTAAAAAATAACTATTCAAAATTATTTGCGAATGCGAACAGAAAAAGATTTTATTGGCTCTATTGAAATTCCCAAAGAAGCACTCTATGGTATACACTCTGTAAGAGCCAAAAATAATTTTCCTGATGAAACTCCATTTTTCATTGAATGGTACAAAGCCATTGGAATAGTTAAGCAGGCCTGCTATGAAACTTACTTGAAGTTTAAGTCGGCTGCAAAAGCTAAGTATCCTGACAAAAACATTTCTTTGATTGACGATGAAATTATTACAAAACTTATTGATTCGGCAATAGAGGTTAGTCAAGGTAAATACTTCGATCAGTTTATTGTTCCTGCCGTACAAGGAGGAGCAGGAACAAGTATTAATTTAAATGTAAACGAAATTATTACAAACGCTTCATTATTAAAATCAGATCAAAAGCCAGGTAACTATTCCAAAATTGATCCCTTTGAGCATGCTAATGTATTTCAGTCTACTAATGATGTTATTCCAACCGCTTTAAAAGTTGCCATAATTAGGTTATTTAAGGAACTAGATAATTCTATAAATGAAGTATTACAAGCTTTGGAAGCAGTAGAATCAAAAACCAGAAACCACCTTCGCCAGGCTTACACTCAAATGCAATCAGCGGTTCCTTCTTCATATGACAAACTTTTCAGCACTTATAACAATGCATTATCAAGAGACTGGTGGAGAGTGAGTAAATGTTTTGAGCGCATTAAAGAAGTTAACCTTGGAGGAGGAGCAATAGGAACAGGAATTTCAATTCCTTCATATTTTATTATGGAAGTTGTTAATGAGCTGCAAAGATTAACCGGCCTACCAATTACTCGTTCTGAAAACCTCTCTGATACCACTTCAAATCTAGATACCCTTGTAGAGGTTCATGCCACACTAAAAGCTCATGCTGTAAACTTGGAAAAAATGGTATCGGATTTAAGACTAATCAGTTCAGACTTATTTAAAAACAGAGAACTGTTTATTCCGAAAAAACAAGTTGGCAGTTCAATAATGCCGGGAAAAGTAAATCCCGTAATTCCAGAATTTGTAATTTCTGCTACGCACAAAATATATGCTAACGACCAATTAATAGCTTCATTATCAGCTCTGGGTTGTTTAGAGTTAAATGCATACTTACCTACTATTGGCCATACCCTAATCGACAGCATTAAGCTATTGATTAACTGCAATAAAACCATCAATAACAATATTTTAAAAGGTATTACGTTTAAAAAAATTAATACTGAAACAACTGTACTAAAAAATGCATCAATCACAACAGCTCTTTCACCATACATAGGATACCATAAAGCTTCATTACTGGCAGGATTAATGAATAAGAAAGAAATAAATATATTTGAGGCAAACAATGAATTAAGATTAATCGATCACAATAAATTAAGATCCTTACTAAACACTGAACAGCTATTACGTTTAGGTTATAGATTAAAAGATATTGATTAACATTAATTTAAAATTTTATTATGAAATAAAAACATCTTTCTTATTTTTACATCAATATTTTAATAATCAATGCAAAAAGAGGTACTATTTAAATACAATATCGTTTCCAAGGGTCTTGCTCAAGGTGAACTGACTATACGAAATCATATGGTACCTTTTGAAGTAACTAATGTCAGCAACCCGTTATTTGATTTATTAAAAGGAATGGTAAGTCTTATAGCAGAACCTTCACACCTTTGGGATGAAGAAAATATCTGTTGGATAGATTGGTATAATGAGACTAGTGGTTATAAGTTAATCATAAGTACTACTGATGGTAAAAACTAAACATAAGACTAGATTTTTTGCAAGATATTTTTAACGAATCAGAAACTCATGCTTTAATCAATACCATATGCAACTTTCATCATTTCTATCAAGAAGTTATTCAGGAGTTGGATCGACTGATTAAAAGTATGGGCTTATTAAATTATGAACAACTCTGGCAAAAAGACGAATTCCCTCTTACCTACTTTTTAATATTAAAAAAACATTTAATTGAACACGAAAAATGGGATGCCAGCATCCCTGAATCTACAAATTTTTTGGATGAATTAAATCTATTACAAATTTAAAATTACAGATAATCCATTGAAGATTCTTCTATTTTTATAAATGGAGCCACAGCTCTTTGATAAATTCCTAAAACATACGCAATAGCCATACCATAATTGGTTACAGGAACACCGGCATCTAAAGCTGGTTTCAATCTATTAACCAACTGTTTTCTGGATATTACACATCCACCACATTGAATTACTAATGAATAATTTTCGATAGGCTGAGGTAAATTATCAAAACCAGAAACAACATCGAAATGATGCTGCATACCTGTAAAGTTAGAGATCCATCGTGGTATTTTAGAACGACCAATATCATTACAAGATACATGATGTGTACAAGATTCAAGTAATAGTATACTATCACCTTCTTTAAGATTAGCAATCTCCGGTGTTCCATTAAGATAACTGGCAAAATCACCTTTAAACCTTGCAAGCATAATACTAAAACTTGTTAAGGGAATTTCTTTAGGAATAGACGCATCAGCTTTTAAAAACACCTGGCTATCAGTTATTACCAAAGCAGGCGTAATCTTTGTCTTTTGCAAAAAAGAATCTACCTCTCTTTCTTTTAGCACGATACAAACAGCATCATTATCTATGACATCACGTATTGCCTGAACCTGCGGCAAAATCAACCTTCCTTCAGGAGCTTCAATATCAATAGGTGTGATTAACAAAACTATATCTCCATGATTTACAATATCCCCCAGCAAAGATGGGTTTGAATATGCAGATTCAGGGATACTATTTTTGATAGACTTAACAATTTGAGAGATATCATCACTACTGTTAAATACAATGAAATCACTGGCATTCAGTTTTTCTATTTCAAGCGTAAATACTTTGTCAGGGACAGACAAGTCACTTTTGCTATAAACAACAATAAATGGTACATCATGTTCCTTAAAACTCTGAATAATGGCTTTCTCCTTACTATCAAAAACCAGATTACTTACTAATAGAATGGCAAGATCAATTAACTTAACAGTCTTTTCTGTTTTCTCAATTCTCTTCTGACCCAATTCTCCCTCATCATCATAACCTGCTGTATCAATTAAAACAACCGGACCAAAACCTGTAATCTCAAAAGATTTTTTTACCGGGTCAGTAGTTGTACCAGCAATATCAGAGACTATAGCAACTTCCTGCCCAGCCAATAAATTAATCAAGGTACTCTTCCCATAATTTCTCCTTCCAAAAATTCCAATATGAGGTTGACGATCTTTTGCCATTTTTTTTTACAAAATAAATAAAATTACCTAACAATTAGATGAACAAGAGGTATCTGTACATAGAAAAATTGCACTTGAGATATAAATTTACGTTATTGTATATACTAATTGCACAAACAGGAAGACTAATGATATGTTATGAGGAGTTGCTTTTAGCATTAAATAAGCTAGAAACCATTGTTGTTGTGACGGATGCAGAAGGAAAAATTACATACGTTAATAATGCATTTGAAGAAAAGTATGGTTATACAAAAGAAGAAGCTATTGGTCAGAATCCTCGAATATTAAAGTCAGATTATCACGATCCATCATTTTACAAAAATCTATGGGACACCATTTTAAATGGAATTACATGGGAAGGAATTTTTCAAAATAAATCAAAGTCAGGAAGACTAATTTGGGAAAGATCTAAAATATCTCCCATAATGGTAAATGAAAAAATCGATGGTTTTATTGCTATAAAGGAAGATATCACTTACAAAAAAGAACTTGAAGAGCAATTTCACAAGGAAAAATTTTTACTTGATGAACTATTTGATAATGCACCGGTTGGTGTCATGCTTTTTAAACCCATATACAAAAATGAAGTATTTGAAGATTTAATGACCATAAAAGCAAATCCTATTGCTGCAGATGTATTTAATAAATTTGGTATCACAGGCATGACTGTTCGTAATTACCTCCCTGAATATCAACTCATTTACTCAAAAATAGAAGAATTAAAAACTTCAAAACAAATCTTTGAGCTTAAATGTCCTAGTTTAGAAAAACACCTAAGTTTAAGAACTTTTCCTTTAGGAGAAGGCAAATTTTGTATGTACATTCATGACATTACAAAATATAAAAACACAATAAATGCACTTCAGGAAAGTGAAGAGCGCTACTATTCTTTGGTTGAAGATGCTCCTGCCTTAATCAGGCGGTTTAATAAAAAAGGAAATATAAGCTACGTCAATAAATATTATGCAGATTATTTTAATACTACACCAGAAGACATTATTGGTAAAAATATTTTTGACTTATCAGATAAAGAAGATACAACCCTGTTTAAAGAGAATTTAAACAGGTTAACTCAAAAAATTCCAATCATTGAATACCAGCAAAAAATTAATAATCATAAAGGAGAAACTCAATGGCAAAAATGGACAGATAGAGCCCTATTTAATCACAAAGGTAAAATAGCTGAATATCAATCTGTAGGAATGGATTTTACCAGGTTGAAAAATATTGAATTACAACTGGAAGAACAAAAAAATAAACTCAATGCTATTTTTAACAATGGCCTAATGGGAATCACTGTATTAAATCAACAAGGTAACATCTTAATGGCCAATTCTAAGTTTATTGAAATGCTTCAAATAAAAGAAGACGTTACCAAACTTAATTATTTTAAAGTACTTGATGCAAAACAAGTAACAGAAGCAAAATATAATATTGATCGATTATTTAGTGGAGAAATAAAACAAATAAACATACAACGCAGAATTCAAAAACAAAATGGATCAATCTTTTGGGCTGAGCTTTTTTCTGCACCTATCACCATAAAAAATGGGGAAGTTACAGAAATAGTTGGATTAATTATTGATATAACCGAAAGGCATGAAATAGAAGAAGAGCTTAAAGCCAGTGAAAAAAAAACTGAAAAAATTAAATAATACTAAAGACAAATTATTCTCGGTAATTGCTCACGATATCAGAAACCCATTTAATGCTATATTAGGATTCAGTACTATTCTTGATAATAACCTTGAAAGCCTTACCTCCGCTGAAATCAAAGAGTTCATTTCCAAAATTGTTGAGGCAAGTGAACAAACCTATAAACTATTAGAAGATTTATTAACTTGGGCAAAATCTCAATTAGGTCAGCTACACACAAAAAAATACTTGGTTGATCCCGGTTCAATAATTTTAGAATGTACCAGCTCTTTAAAATCACTGGCTCATAATAAAAATATTAAAATTAACATTTCTACATCTGATAGAACAACAGTTTATGCCGATAGAGAAATGATAAAATTCGTTTTAAGAAACATTTTACATAATGCAATTAAATTCTCACATCCTGGTTCTCAAATTAGCTATAGTATTAAAAAAAAATAACGACGATACAACAACAATATCAATAAGGGACTATGGTGTTGGTATCAGAAAAGAAAAACTGAAAATACTATTTAACTTAGATGAATTCTTATCCACAAACGGAACAGCTCATGAAAAAGGAACAGGATTAGGACTTTCCCTTTCAAGAGAAATGATTGAGTTGAATAAAGGTCAAATTGATGTTATAAGCGAAGTTGGAAAGGGCTCTGAATTTCTGATTACTCTGCCAAGTATTAAAATAAATAAATGAGATAAGAATTATTACACTCCTATCTCAATAAAGGATACTACTTATGTCTTTTCATTAATTCTTTTGCAAGATCCTCAATACGATATCCCTTATGTGTTAACAACACAATTAAATGATACAATAAATCAGCTCCTTCATACAAAAAGTTTTCATCATCATTAGCCATTGCCCCAATAATTGTTTCAACAGCCTCTTCTCCAACCTTCTGTGTAATTTTTCTTGTTCCTTTTTGAAACAACGAAGTTGTATAAGAACCTTCTGGCATTTCAGCTTTACGCTTATCAATAAAATCCTGAAGATATGACAAAAACATAACCGGACTTTCCTCATTTGTTTCGGCCCAACAAGTATCTGTACCTTTATGACACACAGGCCCCACAGGATTTACTTTTATCAATAATGTATCATTATCACAATCAACAGCAATGGATACAACATTTAAAAAATTACCGGATTCTTCTCCTTTAGTCCATAATCTATTTTTTGTACGACTAAAGAATGTTACTTTCCCTTCTTTTTCAGTTTTTTCAAAAGCTTCCTGATTCATGAAACCAAGCATTAACACTTTACTTGTTTCTGCATCTTGAATAATTGCCGGCACTAAACCGTTTCCTAACTTATCAAAATTGATATCCATCTGATTTTATGTATATTATTGTAATATTTATATGCTAAAACAGAGCTTTTTTCAAAAGCCCCAAAGACACTCAAAAACGCCCTTAGTATAACTCACTAATACTGTTCATCATTTATCAAGGCTAAACAGAATTTTTAATTATAACCTCACATTAATTCCTTCATTAAAAAGATAATGCTTTAAATCCGGAATAGCTATTTCTTTATAATGGAATATACTTGCCGCTAAACCTGCATCAGCTTTTCCTTGCGTAAAGACATCCTTAAAATGTTCCATATTGCCAGCCCCACCACTTGCTATAATTGGAATAGAAAGTTCTGATGACATTTTAGACAGAGCTTCATTTGCGAACCCTTGTTTTACACCATCATGATCCATTGATGTAAATAAAATTTCTCCAGCTCCTCTTTCCTCAGCTTCTTTTGCCCAAGGGAATAGTCTTTTTTCTGTAGGAATACGACCACCATTAACAGTTACAATCCACTCGTCTTCATCAAAATGTTTAGCATCAATGGCAACAACAACAAACTGGCTTCCAAAGTTTTTAGCCATATCGTTTATTAACTGCGGATTTCTAACTGCCGATGAATTGATACTAATTTTATCTGCACCTGCATTTAACAGTGCTTCAGCATCTTTTAATTCACTAATACCACCACCAACTGTAAATGGGATATTTATATGCTGCGCAATTCTTCTAACCAAATCCACAAATGTTTTTCTTCCTTCGTGGCTTGCAGTAATATCAAGAAACACTAATTCGTCAGCACCTTGTTGTGCATATAAAGCACCTAACTCTACAGGGTCACCAACTTCTTTAATGCCAACAAACTTGACACCTTTAACTGTCATTCCATTTTTAATATCCAAACAAGGAATTATTCTTTTTGCCAGCATAATTTATGCGTATTTTTCAAGTTGTTTTAAATCAATTTTTCCTTCATAAATAGCTTTACCAGTAATTACGGCTGGTACTTTGGCCTCAACAAGCTGATCAATATCTGTCATGCTACTTACTCCTCCACTTGCTACTAAATACAAATCAGAAAATTCTTGCAGCATCTTTTTATACAAAGCTGTAGAAGGTCCCTGAAGCATTCCATCTTTACTGATATCAGTACAAATCACCTTGGTAATACCTTTATCTTTATATCCTTTCACAAATGGCATTAAATCTAAATCTGATGTTTCAATCCAACCACCAACAGCAATTTTCTCATCCTTAACATCAGCTCCAAGAATAATTTTTTCTGCTCCGTATTTTTCAATCCAACCAGTAAAAACTTCGGGAATTTTTACTGCAATACTTCCTCCAGTAATCATTTGTGCCCCACTCTCAAAAGCAATTTTTAAATCTTCATTAGATTTTAACCCACCTCCGAAATCAATAATTAAGTCAGTTTTAGTAGCTATTGTTTCAAGAACTTTATAATTTACTATATTACCGGCTTTAGCACCATCTAAATCTACAAGATGTAAGCGTTTAATTCCATGTTCCTCAAACATTTTTGCTATTTCAAGAGGATTTTCGTTATAAACCTTTTTCTGATTATAATCTCCCTGGCTTAACCTTACACACTTTCCCTCTATAATATCAATTGCAGGAATTATATCTATTATTGCCATTTTATAATTTTATAAAGTTTTCTAAAATTTTAGAACCAACATCTCCACTCTTTTCTGGGTGAAACTGTGTTGCATAAAAGTTATCTTTATGCAACGCTGAACTAAATGGATGTATATAATGAGTTGTAGCAGCTGTTTCTCCTCCTAAGGCCACATAATAGCTATGAACAAAATAAACAAACGTATTTTCAAGGCTTATATCGAAAAGATCACTATTTACATTAGTAATAGCATTCCAACCCATATGAGGTACTTTAATTAAATCAGGATTAGGATCAGGCAAAACAAATTTCTTTACCTTTTCTTTAAATATTCCAAGACAATCCACATCTCCCTCTTCAGAGTAGCTACACATTAATTGCATTCCAAGACAAATTCCTAATACAGGCTGTTTCAAACTCACAATAAGCTCATCCAGCTTATGCTCTTTAAGATATTTCATAGTTGAACTTGCCTCACCAACTCCTGGAAAAATAACTTTATCGGCACTTCTAATTTCATCCGGATCTGCTGTAATAATATGCTCAACACCCAATCTCTCTAATGCGAAGCTTACTGAACGAATATTACCAGCGTTATATTTAATTATTGCTACTTTCATCTGATTAAATTTATTTTCAACGTTCAGATGGAACTCACAAGAAATTTTATTATTCTCTAAATTTTACATTCAAAGGTGCTCATGTGTTCTTTGTTTTTCTTTACCCTTTGTGTAATTATTAAAATTAAAATTTACATGTTCGTTTCATATGAATATAGTATAATGATAAAAGCATAAAGACATAAGACTGATTCATTCCACTTATTAAAATAGAATCAGATCATTATCCTATACATCTTTCTTACTTAACCATATATTTATCTTAAAAAATCAGTTAAGCTTATTCAGCCAATAGCTCTTCTATTTTGGCTTTCATAGCGTCAAACTCTTCTCTGTTATATAATCGAGTAAGATATTTTATTTTTCCATCCTTACCTACAATAACATTTCTGGTTACACCAGCTTTCTTCAATGCAAATAATCCAAATATATCTGCACCTGGATCAAGAGCTAATGGGTAAGTTATCTTAGTTTTTTCTTTGAACTTAATTACTTTCTCAATTGGTTCATCTCTATCAATTCCTACCACAATTAGGCTGTCTTTTTGATGTTGAGTCCAAATTTCAGATTCAATAAAAGGCATCTCCTGCATACAAACACTGCACCAACTGGCAGTAAACTGAAGCATTACTACTTTTCCTTTATAATCTGATAATTTAAACTCCTCTCCATTATCCAATATTGCAGTAAAATCAGGAGCAACATCTCCTACCTTAACAATATAACCTCTATTCTCATCTTCTTTCTGTGATGAATTACATGCAACTGCAGAAAATGTTAAAACTAAAAGTACAAATAGTATTTGCTTCATTCTAAATTAATTAAATATGATAGTTCGGTTTTTATAAACCAATGTTTTATGTTCTATATGGGCTTTTACAGCTCTTGATAATACAATTTTTTCAATATCCTTACCCTTTTGAATCAAAGTTTTAATTGAATCATGATGCGTAATTCTATTAATATCTTGTTCAATAATTGGACCTGCATCCAAATCAGATGTTACATAATGACTTGTTGCTCCGATAATCTTCACACCTCTTTTATGTGCTGCATGATATGGTTTTGCACCTGCAAAAGCTGGTAAAAAAGAGTGGTGAATATTAATAATATTTTCAGGATAATGATTAATAAAATCCTGCGATAACACTTGCATATATCTTGCAAGAACAACAAAATCAATTTTATGCTTAGCTAAAATTTCTAATTCTTTCTTTTCTTGCTCAGCTTTAGTTTCTGCTGTAATTGGAATATGTATAAATTTAATCCCGAATTGTTTTGCTACCGGCTCAAGCATTGCATGATTACCAATAATAACAGGAATATCAACTCTGAATTCGCCACTCTGATATCTTGCCAACAAATCATAAAGACAATGCGAAGCTTTTGATACAAAAATAGCCATTCTTGGAACTTCATTAGTAAAGTTCAAAGTCCATTTCATCTGATATGGCTCCCCTAGAAATTTCTGAAATGTTGGAGCAATTTCTTCTCGAGGAAGATTGAACTCTGTCAAATCCCATGAAACTCTCATTGAAAACAGATTATCTCCATGATCGACATGTTGATCTACTGAAATAATATTTCCATGATGAAGATTGATAAAATCTGTTACTCTGGCTACTATCCCACTTCGATCAGGACAATGTATTTTAAGAATGGCTGTATTTCCGTTATTTTCCATTTAATTTTTTTTAAGCGCATAAAATTAACCATTATAAGTCACATGAAAAATAAAATACTGACAAATATCATCAATTATCCCTTCACAGACTGAATAAAGGTTTTTATTTCGCCATGCAAATCTTTAGCCTCACCTAATAACTTTACAAATGCACTACCTATTATTGCCCCATCTGCATATTTACAAGTTTCAACATAGGATTCATGATCCCCAATACCAAAACCAATTAATGCAGGATTATTTAAGTTCAATTTATTTACTCTCTCAAAGTAAGCCAATTGAGCAGCTGACAAGCCTTTTTTAGCACCGGTCACTGCAGCTGAAGAAACCATATAAATAAAACCATTGGTTTTCTCATCAATTAATTTGATACGCTCTTCTGGTGTTTGAGGAGTGATTAAGAATATATTACTAACTCCATTTTCATCAAATGTAGCTTTATAATTATCAAGATATTCCTGAAATGGTAAATCTGGTAAAATAACACCATCAACACCTACTTCATTACATTTTTTAGCAAACTCTTCAATTCCGTATTTATGAACAGTATTAATATACCCCATCAATATGATTGGAATACTAACCTTTTTACGAACGTCTTTTAATTGATCAAATAGAACCTTCAAGCTCATTCCATTCTTTAGAGCTGTTTCGCCACTATGCTGAATTGTTGGCCCATCCGCTAACGGATCAGAAAAAGGAATACCAAGTTCAACCAAATCAGCTCCAGAAGCTTCAAGTGTTTCAAGAATAGGCACAGTATCCTCTAAATTAGGATAACCTGCAGTATAATAAATAGATAATATATCTTTTTTATCTTTAAATAATTGTTTTATGCGGTTCATATTATAAATGAGTTGAAAGTTAAAATTGATAACGGAACAAGAAGAAAAGAGAATGGAAAAAGAAATTTACAGCTTGCTTATATCATAAGATTTTAACCACACTACAAATTCCGTCTTCCTTATCCCCTTTTCCTTTCTCCTTTTTTAAAGATTAAATCTATCCATATAAGTACTCATATCCTTATCTCCTCTACCAGAAATTGTCAATACAACATTATCATCCTTTGTAAATTTTAGTTTCTTAAGAGCCACTAATGCATGAGCAGATTCCAATGCTGGAATGATACCTTCCAACCTGGTAATTTCAAGAGCACAATCTAAAGCTTCCTGATCTGTAGCATCTAAAAATATGGCTCTGTCTGTATCTTTCAAGTGTGCATGCTGAGGACCAATTCCAGGGTAATCCAGCCCAGCAGAAATAGAATAAGGCTCAATGATCTGCCCATCCTCATCCTGAATTAAAAATGTTTTACTTCCATGAATAATACCAATATCACCAAGAGCTATTGTTGCAGCTGTTTCACCACTATCAATACCTAATCCGGAAGCTTCAACAGCAACTAATTTCACTTTTTCGTCATCCAGGAAGTGATAAAAAGTACCAGATGCATTACTTCCTCCACCAACACAGGCAATCACATAATCAGGATATTCACTTCCTGTTTTCTCTTTAAACTGCTCTTTAATTTCCTTACTGATAATACTCTGAAAACGAGCTACCATATCAGGGTATGGGTGTGGTCCAACCACAGATCCAATAATATAAAAAGTATCTTCAGGATTACAGATCCAATCTCTTAGGGCTTCATTTGTTGCATCTTTCAGAGTCTGGTTACCTGATTTTGCAGCAACAACCTCTGCTCCTAACATTTTCATACGAGCCACATTTGGAGCCTGACGTTCAATATCAAGAGCACCCATATAAACTACGCATTTCATTCCCATCAAGGCACAAGCTGTAGCTGTTGCCACACCATGTTGTCCTGCTCCTGTCTCGGCAATGATTCTATCCTTACCCATTTTCTTGGCTAATAGAATCTGCCCTAAACTATTATTAATTTTATGAGCACCTGTATGGTTTAAGTCTTCACGCTTTAAATAGACATTTGTATTATAGGCTTCAGATAGCCTTTTTGCATAATACAAAGGAGAAGGACGACCTACATAATCCTTTAATAAAGCCACATATTCCTTCTGAAATTCTTCTGAATTGATAATATCCAAATAAACCTTCTTCAAATTATCAATATTTGGCTGTAACATTTCTGGTATCCATGCTCCCCCAAAACGGCCATACATACCATTCTCATCTACATTATATTTTGCGCTCATTGCTTATAATTTTTCAATTCATTTATAAAACTACCAACCTTTTCAACATCCTTTAATGCTGGTTCCAATTCAAACCGACTGTTAATATCAACTGCATAAATATTTAGATGTTTTAATTTCATTACATCAACCACATCATCTTGCGTGATACCACCACTAAGAAAAATAGGTTTATTATTATCATACTTATTAAATACTGACCAGTCAAACTTATGTCCACTTCCACCAAAGGCTTTGGTTTTAGTATCAAACAGAAAATAATCACAAACCTCTGTATATGGCTTTAAAACAGAAAAGTCAAAATCTTCATCTACCTGAAAGGCTTTAATTACCTCAACTCCCATTTGCTTAACCATCAAGCACAACTCAAAAGACTCACTACCATGTAATTGAACAGCATTTAATTCATATCTTGCTACTGCATTTGAAATTTCCTGTTCAGAAGCATTTACAAATACCCCTGTTTTTTTTATATCATCCGATAAATGATGAATATTTTCAGGAGAATAATCCTCTCCGATATATCGGGGAGATTTTCGATAGAAAATAAATCCCATGTAATCAGGAGCTAATGCTGCAATCGAATCAATATTAGTACGCTCGCGCATACCACATACTTTTATCTTTGGAGGTAATAGCATAAGGTTCTGCTCTCTTATTTTATTGCATTAGAAAATTCAATACATGCCTGCCCCGGATTTTTAGTACGCATAAAATTTTCGCCAATTAAAAATCCTTTAAATCCATTCTCTCTTAATAAGAAAATATCCTCTGGGGTATAGATGCCACTTTCTGATATTTTTTACAACATCATTAGGCATAGCTGCAGCCAACTCAATACTTTGCTGAAGACTAACCTCAAAAGTTTTTAAGTTACGATTATTAACTCCAACCACATCTACCAAAGGATTTACAATATCAAGCTCCTCTTTACTATGAACTTCCATTAAAATATCCAAACCTAAATCTTTTGCAAGTTTAGATAATTCATCGGCTTCCTGATAAGTCAAAATAGCAGCGATTAACAAAATAGCACTTGCACCAATTGCTTTAGCTTCATGAACCTGATAACTGGAAATCATAAAATCTTTACGCAGAATAGGTACTGTTGTAACTTTACGAGCTGCTACAAGATCACTTTTATTCCCTCCAAAAAATTCAGAATCCGTTAATACAGATATACCACTAACTCCGGCCTTTTCATACAAAGGCACAACATCCTCAACAGTTGACATATTATTAATTACACCTTTGGAAGGAGATTGTCTTTTATATTCTGAAATGATACCATTATGCTGACCATCTGTAAGATATTCTTTCAAAGACGGGACTTCCTTAGTATAGGCAGAATAGCCTTTTAATTTGTCCAGGGTCACGAATTCTTGTTGCTGTGAGACTTCAATCTTTTTTTGAGCAACTATTTTGTCTAATATATTCATTATTTAAAGTTCAATATATAATGAGGGTATAATTATAGATCGTTAGATTTTAGATAATAGAATATAGATTCTTTAAGAGAATGCCTATTATCAATAATTTTCACATTACAAATGCTTAAAAACCTTATCAAGCTATTGTTTACAAAGTTATTTAATATCAACCAATGTTTTTAAGTACTTGATTTGCTTTTCCACCTAACAAGGAATCCTTTGCTAATGCAATACATTCTTCAATACTCTTATTTCTATCAATGCACTGAATGGCATAACCGGCATTTACAATTACAGCAGTATTCTGAGCTTCAGTACCATCTCCATTTAAGATATCAGTAAATATTTTAGCTGCTTCAGGAACTGTGTCACCTCCAAATATATCCTCCTGCTTAATCTTTTTAAAACCTATTTGCTCAGGAGAAACAAGCTGTTCCCCTTCATTAGTAATTACCTTAAAATCAGATGTCATTGATATTTCATCATAACCATCTAAGCTGTGAATTAAGGAGTAATTCTTATCTGTATCCTGATATAAATATTGATACAAACGTAAAACCTCTAAACTATATACACCCAACATATGGTGTTTTGGGAAAGAAGGATTTACTAAAGGCCCTAACATATTAAAAAAGGTTTTTAACCCTAATTCTCTTCTGAATGGCGCTACGGTTTTCATAGCCGGATGAAACAAAGGAGCGTGAAGAAAACAAATACCAGCTTTATCCACTTGGTTCTTTAAGACACTCTCATCACTTGAGAATTTGTATCCCAGGTGTTCCATTACATTTGAAGATCCACAAGAAGAAGAAACTCCATAATTACCATGCTTGGTTACTTTATAACCTGCACCGGCAACAACTATTGAAGATAATGTTGAAATATTAAATGTATTTTTCTCATCACCTCCAGTACCAACTATATCAATAGCATCAAACTCCGACAAATCAATTCTAACACATAACTCCAACAGAGCATCTCTGAAGCCTGATAATTCCTCAACACTCACCGGACGCATCATATACACCGTTAAGAAAGCAACTACATGAGAATTATTATATTTTTCTCCTGCAATGTTTATTAATATCTCTTTAGCCTCAGAGCGAGTAAGTCTTTTATGTTCAAGTAATTTTCTTAATGTTTCTTTAATCATAATCAATCAAATAAAAGATGATAGAAATAGGTTAATTTGTGGATATTAGTCTTCGTTCAACCAATTCTCCATCATTTTTTTACCATATTCTGTTAAAATAGATTCCGGATGAAACTGTACCCCTCTAACATCAAATTCATTATGATGTACTCCCATTATCTTTCCTTCCTCATCGCGAGAAGTAATTGTAAAGCATTCAGGAAGATCTTCTTCATTTACAACCCATGAATGGTATCTTCCTACATTTATATTTTTCGGAATATCTTTAAATAACAATTCGGTATCAGTAGTTATTATAATTGGAGTAGCTACTCCATGATACACTTTAGATAAATTTGAAATAGAACCACCAAAAGCTTCAGCTATGGCCTGATGTCCCAGGCAAACTCCCATAATACTTTTAGTTGAACCATACTTTTGAATCAACGGAATTAAAATACCTGCATCTTTTGGAACACCTGGTCCTGGCGACAATAGTATCTTATCATACTTTTCAACATCCTCCAAAGGAATCTGGTCATTTCTATATACATCAACTTTATAACCAACAATTTCTTCTATGTAATGAACCAGGTTATATGTAAACGAATCGTAATTATCGAAAACTAATATTTTTTTCATGCTTAAACTCTTTATCTTTTAAAACTCAGTAGCTAACTCAACAGCTTTCTTCAAGGCACCAAGCTTATTATTCACTTCTGCTAATTCGCTCTCAGGCACTGACTCAGAAACAACACCAGCTCCCGCCTGATAAAATAATGTATTGTTCTTACACAAGAAGGAACGAATCATAATCGCCTGATTAAATGAACCATCCAAACCTAACATCCCAATACACCCACCATAATAACCTCTGTTTTGATTCTCATATTTATCGATAAGCTCCATGGCCATAAATTTTGGAGCCCCGGAAAGAGTTCCTGCAGGAAAGGTATCGGCCATTACTCTACAAGTATTTGAACTCTCTAACAACTGACCTCTTACATCAGATACAAGATGTAAAACATGAGAGTAATATTGAACTTCTTTATAAGTTTTAACTTTAACATGATCGCAATTTCTGCTCAAATCATTTCGAGCCAAATCGACCAACATTACGTGCTCAGCATTTTCTTTAGGATCGCTGCTTAATTTCTTTGCTAACTCCCTGTCTTTATTATCATCACCAGTTCTTTTAAATGTGCCGGCAATTGGATTAATTGTAGCCTCACCATCTTCGATAACTAATTGGGACTCTGGAGAAGATCCTAATATTTTGTAACTACCATAATCAAAGAAGAATAAGTAAGGAGACGGGTTTATATTTCGTAGAGCTCTGTAAACATTAAATTCATCACCAGAATACTTACGCTTAAACTGACGGGACAATACAATCTGAAAAACATCACCTTTAAAGCAATGATCTTTTCCTTTTTTCACCATCTCGATATATTCGTCATCAGTTATATTTGAAACCTCATCTGTATCAGGATGAAAACTAAAAGCCGGAACAGTTCTGTCGTCAAGAAGATTTAGGATATCTTCAATAATACTTTCCTGACCTTCAGGTAAGTTTTCTATTAAATTAAGCTGATTCGTAAAATGATTAAATGCAAATATATATTTATAATAAGTATAACGCATTTCAGGAATTTCATACTCCGCTTCAACTGTATTAGAAAAGCGGATAGACTCAAAATGCTGAACTGCATCATATGATGAGTAACCAAACAAACCATTTACATTAACCAAAGGATCAGACTCAACAACATCAAACTTATTGATAAAACTATCAAGCTGTGCAGGAATATCCATAATTTCAGGGTTCTCTCCTTTTGTTAAATCTCCATTGGGAAGAGTGATCTCCACATCACCCTTATTGACTTTAAATTCGGATAAAGGCTGAAAACAGATAAACGATTGTGAATTATTATTTCCATGATAATCCGAGCTTTCCAAAAGTATTGTATTTGGATATAGATCTCTTATTTTAAGATAAATACTAACAGGAGTTATGATATCAGCAATATTAGCAGAAACCTTTTTTGCTGAACTTTTTATTTTTATTGTATCCATGCTTTATGGTATGTTTGAGTACTTGAAATTTTCTGATAAAAAAAAAATGGCTTACCGAGGTTTTCGGCAAGCCATTTTTTAAAAAATATTTTATAATAGCGTAGCGTTCACCTCTCCTAGTAAAGAAAAAGCCAATGCCACCACCAAGTATTTTTCATTAATTTTGTCATTTTGCTTATGAATTATTAGCAGTTGCAAATTTTAATATAATTTTTGACATATCAAAATTTAATTTACTTACACTTTTACAAACACGATAACAAAATTAAGCTGAAATGCCATAAAACATTTCACCAAACAGGTGATCATAATAAGAACCCAACTCCTTCCTGATCCATTTACGTAATACCACCAACTCTTCCGGATTTAACCAGGTAAATGACTTTAAAACTTCTTTTCTGAATAAATGAGGATTATCTGCAACCCCTAACAACACTTTCATTTGATGTTCTAACATGATAATGAGTTTTGGTTTCTGGTTTAATATTTCGGGTACAAAAGTGAATATTATTCTCTATGTAATACATTACTTAACATTAAGTATTCATTAAAATATAAACACTTCGACAACAATTGTCAAAACTTAATAACAATACATTAATATCCCCCCCTCTTAATCTATACGCCCAATATTATATTTAAGTTACTAAATTATTCAATGTATTTTGGCCATATTTTATATGCAAACTCAAAGGGTTGACGAACTAAAAAAAATTGTTGATATACATACTAAAACTCCATTTTATTGTATCTTAAGACCAATTTTTAAAATAATAATAACCAACATATACTATTAATTATGCCTTATCCAATATATCAGGTTGATGCATTTAGTTCTGAGTTATATAAAGGAAATCCTGCAGGTGTTGTTTTACTGAATAAATGGCTTCCTGACGAAACATTGCAAAATATAGCCATGGAAAATAACTTAACGGAAACAGCGTTTATCTGTCCTCAAAAATCAGAACTACATATTAGATGGTTTACACCAACAACTGAAGTAAACCTATGTGGTCATGCTACTTTAGCTAGTGCTCACGTTTTATTCAATCACGAAGAAATTGAAGGAGATGAAGTTACTTTTTATTCAAAAAGCGGCCTGCTAAGAGTAAGCAGAATGGAGGAAGAGCTTGTACTTGACTTCCCCGTTGATGATATATACAAAGTAAACGAACTCCCTGCATTAATGAAAGCACGAAACAGGGAACAAATCACTGAAATACACAGGGGAAAAGATGACTATATGTTTATTTTGTCAAAAGCTTCTGAAGTAGAAAATTTTATTCCTTCACTGGACATTATTTCAGAACTTGATTCACGAGGTGTAATCATTACAGCTCCTGGCGATGACGTTGACTTTGTTTCAAGATATTTTGCTCCTCAATGTGGTATTCCTGAAGACCCGGTGACGGGTTCTGCACATACTACATTAGCACCCTATTGGAGTAAAAGATTAGGAAAAACAAAAATGACTGCCAGACAACTTAGCAAAAGAGGCGGTAGCTTAGTTTGTGAAATAAGAGGATCAAGAGTTCTTATTGGTGGAACTTGCAAAACATATCTTAAAGGACAACTAATACAATAACAATACAGTACCCAGAACTCAGAACTCAGTCAACAGTCAACAGTCAACAGTATGGAAGCACAACCAAAGTCTGCTGACTGCCGACTGAAGACTGTATCATTATTTCACAGCTGGCTTCAGAGATTTCAAATCAACCTTCTTTTGATCTGGATTTTCATAGAAAGCCTCATGCAATTCCATCAACATCTCTTTTAAAGGAATTGAATCCGGAACCTTTGAAAAATCAATTTTATCTATATTTTCCTTTGTAGCGTATATTCCAGGAACCCAATCATTAGGTGTTTTTAATTCTTTATACCTGTACCTGGCAAAATCCAACATATCATAACATTTCCATAATCTTCTCCATCTTAACAGCCACTCAATATTCAAATCACCAGTACTTCCTCTTAAATCATAGCCTTTATAGTAAGTATAAGCATCTTCATTCAGCATTTCGTCCAACACTTGTTTTGAATGTAAATCTTTCCCTAGAGTTTCACTACTGAAATCAAATATCCCTTTCATTTCCTCAAAATGAGCTGGATCAGTCATTCCAAATGATAAAGTATGAACACCGGGTGTATTTAAACAAAAGCGGGCATTCCATTGTATTGGAGTTGAATGAGGAATGGCATTTTTCACTTTTTGAGGAGCCTTATATAACTGACCTCCTTTATCATTAGGCGAAATAATAAAAACACCGAGGTCTTTTTCTTTTGCCAGATTAACAGCACTAATATTTTCCTGATTGAAGTAATAGTAATGAAGGTTTACAAATTCAAAATAATCCGTTTCAATAGCATCCTTAATAACATCCACACTGGCATGAGTACTAAAACCAACATGTTTTATCAAACCTTCCTCTTTCATTTTTAAGAGTTCTTCAACGGCACCATTTGTTTTGCAGGCACTATTAAAAAGCTCACGATCATTAATACCATGCCATCCATAAAAGTCAAAATAGTCAGTTTTTAAGGTTTTTAATTGCTCTTCAACCCTTCTTCGCATATCATCAGCCGTATGCTCTCGTCCCTTGGTCATTAAAAAATATGAAGATCTATCCAGCTTTAATTCATCATTAAGTGTTCTTCCAAATGCAGTTTCACTCTTCATGTATCCATGAGCCGTTTCAAAATGATTAACCCCATTTTTCAATGCCAGATCGACCAATTGATTACAATGATCCTGAGTATCTCTTTCGACAAGCTCTCTTGGCTGATTCCACACATGCTTAAAGCGCATCCCTCCTAAAGTAATTACACTTATCTTCTTTTCAGTCTTTCCAAATCTTCTATATTCCATTGCCTACTACTATCTATAAAAAATAAAAAGCCAAAAGTATAAAAACTAATGGCTTTATAAACCGGGATATTGTTAAAACACCCAATATATCTATTTTGTTGAACTGTATTACCGAATACTTTTCACACCTGCTTTTTCAGGAGGAGTAAGATCGAATAACAATCCAATTTTAATTCCCATGCTTGATAAATTTACCTTATCACTATAATACATGCTTCCATTATAAACCGAAGGATCCTCCATAAAAGCAACATCATTTTGAACATCCACAACACTACCAAATCCTGTCTGATAGTACAAGGTAGCTGTTAAATTAAGTCTTTTTGCTAAATAATACTCTGCTCCTACTTGCAAAGTCCAGCCAAATGAAGGTTTCAAATCGTAATCTGGCATATCACCAGATAAAGAACGACTGTAAAACCCATACTCAGGTATATCATCAATAGTCATGTGCCATTCGGGATAATAACCTGAAGTTGCTATATTTCCTGCTTCAAACTCACTTTTTAAGCCTCCAGGAAGTATAAAAACAGGTCCGGTTGTTCCGGTCAGAAGAATATCAGCACTTACCCATCTTTGATATTTAAATAAGATAGGAATTTCAATAGTAGTCATTCTGTATTTTTCCTTGACACCAGAGAAATTTGCACTTAAATCATAGCTATGACCATCCATATCAGTTCTAGACGAACCCAGGTAGTTATAATCGATAGTAGCATCGGCACCATAGGTCATCATGGCAAAACCAGCACCTACAAACATATCTTCATTTAATTCATAAAAAGCATTGGCTCCAATAGTAATACCTGTTGTGCCGCTGACTGTAGCTATATCTGAATCAAAATTCAGTTTTTGAACACCGAAACCTAATGATGGTTGAATTCTGATTTGTGCTTTTAAAGAAGTCACAGCAACCAACAATAATAACAAGACTATTATATTATAAATTTTCACGTTTATTTCTTTATTTATTAACATTGGAGTACTCATTATCTAACAATAATCTTTTTAAAGGACACTACTTCACCTTCAGTTTTAATAATATAAATTCCCGGCTCATTGATCTGCAATTGATTAAATGCATTTACATCTAATAATTGCTTCACTAACTTACCGGTAATGGAATATATACTCATTGTACTATTCTTTAACGAACCATCCTCAATATCATTAAACTCTACTATAAAAGCAGCTCCTTTTAATGCTGGAGAAGGATATACATCCATAGTAGCGGCAACTGAACCCAATGTTTTAGTTTCACTATCAAATCGCCCATCCAGTTTACAATAATATGTTCCGGAAAATCCATTTGCATTATAATAATATTGTTTTGTAGCACCAGCAATTGCACCATCACTATCATACCACTGGTAGGATGTAATTTTATCCTTATTATTATTCACCAACAGCATATTCGTTCCTTTTTGAATCACTTGAACAGCAATTGTAATAACTACAGACACATCTGAAGCTGCTTCGTAATTAGTTCCTCCAGCATCACTTGCTGTTATCGTTACTTCACCAAAGGAGTTAACCATAAGTGTATTTCCTGATACACTCACAATACTTTCATCTGAACTTGAAAAAGTAACACCTAATCCTGAAGATGAACTTGCATTTAAAATAATTTGATCAGTTTCACTTAAGTAATAACTAAGTACATCTAAAGTAAATTCAATTGTATTTGAAGCCTTATTGATGGTAAATACTCCAGGAGTAAAGCTTATATTATAATTGGGAGACAATGATAATGTACCCTGATTGATATTATAGATACCCGCATTTTCGCCAGACTCCCTTTGTAAGCTACCTGTAAAATTATCGGAACCAACTAAAGATCCAGAAGTAACTGAATATATAAGAACCGGATCAGGATCATTATAATTCTTACTATTATCCTCCGCAACAATCACTATTTCAACAGCTGTGATATCAGCTGATAAGGATGGAAAAGTAAGTGTATAATTTGACTGATCCACACCCGAAAGTACAGCGCCAGTTAAAGAAACATCTTTTGCTGTTCCTACGTTAGCATCTGCAAAAGCAGCCAACATCGATGCCGTATTTAACGAAACATCATCTGTTCCTACAATACCTTCTAAAGTTGCCGTACCACTTATTGTTGCACTTGAAGTACCATCATATTTCTTATCTTGTATTGACAAACCAGTAATGGAAAGTTCTTTTTCGGTGATATCTGCCATATCTGAGTTCGGTTGAGATAAGGAGTAGTTTACCGCATCAGCTCCCATAATAAAATATCCACTGAAGGTGACTGTTTTTCCTGTTCCAACGTCCTTAGTCTCGAAACTTGCTGACACCAATGTAGTATTTAAAGTGACATCATCACCAGAAATAACACCACTAACAACTGCTGTTCCTTCAATTGTAGCAGTTGCTGTTCCATCATAAATTTTATCACTGGCAGTAACTCCTCCTACAATAACAGATAAAGGAGATATTGTTGCCTTAGAATCTGTAGGCTGAGACAGTGTATAATTATCGGCATCTGCACCAGAAAGAGCAAAACCTGAAAAAGTAACTGTTTTATCTACACCAACAGTTTTAGTATCAAATTGACCAACACCAGAGCTTACATCCACTGTAACATCATCACCGGGGATGTATCCTAAAACCTCGGGAACACCGGTATAGGTAGCATCGGTAGTCCCATCGTAATCCCTGTTTTCTGCCGTTAGTACCGATACCGATACTGGTTTTGGAGTAATGGATGCCAAAGCTCCCGACATTGATAATGTGTAATTACCTTTATCTACTCCTGATAAGCTATACCCTGTAAATATTACATTCTTATCTAGTCCAACATTTTCATCTTCAAACGCAGCAGTAATACCACTTGCATTTAACGAAACATCATCAGTACCAACAATACCTTCTAAAGTTGCCGTACCAGAAAATGTTACAGTTGTATTCCCATCATAAACTTTATTGTCGGCCGACAGACCTGACATTGTTAACTCCTTAGCAGTTATGGTCACATAAACGCTATCATAAATTTCGGCATAAATATCATTATCTTCAGGAGTAAAAACCACCCTGTATTTTTTAGCCTCACCATCCTGGTATTGAGGAACAGTTAAAGCATCAGTAAATGAATATACTCCCGGAACATCCGAATTCGTTCTTAAATCCAAAGCACTTCCATCCTCAAGTAATATTTCACCTAGTGATAATCCATATTCCATTGTTAATGGAGCAGGTAATGTTAACTCAACAAAAGCAGGTTCATACGCTCCAATATCAACCTTATGATTAAACAAACGATATTCATTTGCCAAATCGGTAAACTTATCAATATTTTTTGTATTAGATCCATCACCATCTAAATCCACACCAACCCAGGCCTCATAAAAACCATTGTTATCCCCTTGTTCCATCAGGTCTGAATCAAAAGTGATATTCCAGTTTGCTGTAGCGATTTCTGTTTCGTAAGTTGTGTTTCCATTAGTATTACCTACAAATGTGGTTGGACTCATAAAATATGGATACAAAGCACTCTCAACAGTTCCGGTATTTAAGGAAGATAATGAAATCCCGTTAGCACCTATTTGTTCACCATCTACTGCACAATTATTTAAACTCAAGGCACTATTAACCTGTGGCGATATTGACGCCTGGTTACCCCAAAGCACTGTATTATAAAACTTCGTATCACTATCTCCATAAACACCACCTCCAATAGCAGTTGAAGCTGTAGTTTTGTTTTTTGCAACTACACAATTGGTAAAATAACTGGCAACACTATAAATACCACCTCCGGAATTTGATGCTTCATTATTAAAAACAACAGAGTTAATATAGGTAGTTGATACGCCATAAATACCACCTCCGTACCCCTCTGTTCCCTCGGTCTTATTATCAGCAACCCAACAATCAATAATATGAGAATCCTTACTATACATACCTCCACCAAATCCTTTAAAATTACTTTCAGGATTTGCACTACATCTATATATAAAACATGAATCAATAACAGATGTAGTTGAGAAAATACCTCCTCCTGAGACTAAGCCAGATGCTTCCGGAGATACTAATCCGCAATTATTAACTACGATTCCTTTCATCTCAGAGGCATTAAGATAAACACCACCTCCATAAACACCTTTCCCGGTTATCGTACATCCATCAACAAAGCACCCGCTAACATCTGCGTTAACAGCACAAATACCACCTCCATATCCATCAAAAGAAGAGTTACTTTCACATTCCTGAACAATACATCCGGAAACAGCGCCTCCTCCTATAATTACTCCTGACGAAAAAGTATAAGTCCCAACACCACTAACGGTCGAGGTAGCATCTGAATAACCTTCTTCTATTGTAAATCCATTAAGTAAAGTACCTGCATCTACACCATCTGATATAATAACTAAATGCTGCGTATTATTAGTATTATCATCATCATTTTGTATTTCTCCTGAAATTACCGAAGGACTTGAGTATTCCCAGACATCAATAACACCATTGCCATTCAAATCAGCCATTGGCCGGTCTTCAATACCGGCTTCATCAGCCGTAAAACCACCATAAAGTTTAACACCTGATTTTAATATAATAGATAATGACCTGTCTACATCCTCCGCGAGGCCGGGTGCTTGTGGGTCGGCATAATAAACGCCCTCTTTCACCCAGATTTCATCCCCTGAAGAAGAAGCATCTATAGCTGTTTGTATATTTATATAGGCATTAACCCAGGAACTACCATCGGTTCCATTTCCATCTGTTGCAACGTATATTGTTTTTGAATAAATTGAATGGAAAGGCAAAAACAAGGATACAAACAGAATACCTTTAAAAAGATTCACAATTTTCATTATCAGATCTAATATTATTTACAAACCAAAAGGTTTGTAATAATTACAATTATGAGTTTAAGAAATAACACCTAAATGAATACGTAAAGTTTTGTTAACAGTTTCAATTAACACATAATTAGTTCCTGACTTATTTTATTACACAACATCTGTCATTTATAATAGCATTCTATTTATTAACTTTATTCTTGAAAACAACACACATCCACTTAATATCGTAATCATTATAAATAAGAACCTTGCATAAACAACAAAATATATGAATAACGAATTTGAGTTAAACCAGATATACAAAAGGAAAAAAAGCGACCAGGATATTTTTGCAGAATTAATGGAGTTCAAAGTCAAAGAAGTTCTGCTCATTGCCAATTATTACGATGCTTATTCGATTGTTAGAGAAGGACGATTTTTTGATAAAATTTACGGGGAATTTTTACAGCTCAACCTATATACCGCACCACGTATCACTTCTGCATCGAACATTACAGAAGCCAAAGAACTCATGGGCAAAAGACATTTTGACCTGGTGATATTAATGGCCGGGTTAGATAAAAAAACACCCATTAAATACAGTAAGGCCATAAAAAAGATGAGACCGGATATGCCTTTACTCGTGATGGTTAATAATAACAGCGACCTGAAATTTTTTGATGAATCAGGACCCGGTACTGAATATATCGACAGGGTATTTGTATGGAATGGCGACTCTAAGGTATTTTTGGCAATGATTAAACATGTTGAAGACAGCAGGAACGCAGCCAACGACACAAAAATTGGAGACGTGAGAGTAATTCTTTTAGTAGAAGATTCGCAAAAATATTACACCCGCTACCTTCCCCTGCTCTACTCCATAATTATGAAGCAAACACAGACCATACTTGCCGAAGAAGGTCACGAACAGCTTCATAAAATCATGAAGATGAGGGCTCGTCCTAAAATACTACTCGCCAGCAATTACGAAGACGCCGTTAACATTATTAACCAGTTTAAAGACTATTTAATTTGTGTTATTTCTGATATGAAATACACACGCGACGGCAAAACAGATGACAACGCCGGCGTTGAACTCATAAAGTACGTGCAATCAATCATGAGTATTCCTACTCTGATACAATCGTCAGACCCGTTAAATGAGCAAAAGGCAAAGGAAGTTAATGCCGATTTTATTGATAAAAACTCAGAAACATTATCGCAGGATATTTATGATTTTATCCATCAAAAATTAGGATTTGGCGACTTTATATTTAAAAACTCTAGGGGGCGGGAGATTGCCACGGCTCATAACCTGAAAGAATTTTACAGATGCATTAAAGATATTGAAGCTGAATCGCTTCTTTATCATGGAAAAAGAAATGGCATCAGTACCTGGCTAATGGCCCGGGGCGAGATTAATATGGCAAAAAAACTCAGGCCGTACGACATTAAAGATTTTGAAAGTTCAAATAAACTACGCCAGGCCATATTAGCCATATTTGAAGAAGTAAAACTGGAAAGTATAAAAGGAAAAGTAATTCGTTTTGACAGGACATTGGTTGACAATAACAGGTATATTACCCGAATAGGCGAAGGCAGCTTTGGAGGTAAAGGAAGAGGACTTGCTTTTTTAAGTCATTTTGTTGAGAATGTTGATTTTGAAAAGATTCTTCCCGATATAAATATACACATTCCAACAACTGCAATCATTGGTGCCGATGAATTTTCAAACTTTATCCAGCAAAACGACCTGTACAACAAAATATACCTTGAAAAACAATTTGATAAAGTCAAAGAGTTATTTACAAAGGCTACTTTCTCTGAAAAATTAAAACTTAAGCTCCGTCAATATATCGAGGTGATTAAAGAACCTTTAGCCATAAGATCCTCCGGTTTATTCGAGGACTCTCTTCTTCAACCCTTTGCCGGAGTATATGCTACCTATATGCTCCCCAATAACCATCCCGACGATGAAGTCAGATATCAACAACTGGCTACTGCTATCAAGATGGTTTACGCTTCGATATACTCAAGCTCTGCCAGGTCGTACTTTGAAGCTGTTAACTATAAGATTGAGGAAGAAAAGATGGCGGTAATCATTCAAAAAATGGTTGGCGACAAAGCCCATCACCGCTTTTACCCTCATATCAGCGGCATTGCACAAAGCTATAATTACTACCCTTTTTCATACATGAAACCCGAAGATGGTTTTGCTGTAATTGGCATAGGACTGGGTAAATATGTTGTTGGCGGAGAAAAAGCATGGCGCTTTTGTCCTAAATATCCAAATCTGGAATTAAACTCGATACAGGACCAGTTAAAAGATTCGCAGACCCACTTTTATGCCTTAAGCTTAAAAGATGAAAATTTTGACATTAATAATTATAGCGAAGATTCTTATATACAAAAACTATCCATCAAAGAAGCCGAAGAGGATGGAAACCTGAGACTTTGTGCCTCGGTGTATGATTACAGTTACGACCGCATTGTTTTTAACTTAAATAACAAAGGACCACGTATCATTAATTTTGCCAATATACTTAAATACGAATATCTGCCCCTGGCTAAAAGTCTTGAATTGCTTTTAAAATATTTTAAACAAGCCATGGGAGCTCCTGTTGAAATTGAATTTGCCGTAGATTTAAACACCGGAAAAAACAACTTACCTACATTATATTTGCTTCAGATTAAACCTTTAATAAGACTTCAGAATCATGTGAAAATTGATTTCAATACCGTTGACCAATCCAAAATATTATTGGCATCAGAAAAAGGGATGGGTAACGGCAGTATTGATTACATCAGGGATGTGATTTTTATGAAGTCGGATAAATTCAGCAGAACCAAAACAGATGAGATGGCCAAAGAAATTGCAACCCTCAACACAAAAATGGAAAGCGAAGAAAAAGAGTACCTGCTTATTGGTCCGGGACGATGGGGAACAAGGGATAAATTCACCGGTATACCGGTTCTTTGGTCACAAATATCCTATGCTAAAATAATTGTTGAAATGGGATTGGAAGATTTCCCCCTCGATGCATCTTTAGGGTCGCATTTCTTTCATAACGTTACCTCCATGAATGTAGGGTATTTTTCAGTTCATCATGTAAAAAAACAAGAATTCGTTGATTTTGAGATCCTGCAAAAACAAAAGATAGTAGAAGAAACTGAATATTTTACTCATGTTGAATTTGAAAATCCATTAAATATTTTAATGGATGGTAAACATCAAAAAGCTATTGTGGAGTGGAAATAAAATACTCTCTGCCGATATACTACCCAAAGTTGTAAATAGTTTGGCAGGTGATGTAATTCTCAGGGACTGCCAAACTATTTAACATAACGCATTTTTTCTGACAAAGAGTCACTTTTATGTGTTCCAGACCCGTTTTTATGTGTCTCAGACCCCTTTTTGTGCCTCGCAGACCCGTTTTTGCCAAACAAAGAGTCACTTTTAAGTCTCCAGGACTCGTTTTTATGCCTTCCAGACCACTTTTTATGTGTTCAAGAGGCCTTTTTGCGTGTTTCAAAAGCGTTTTTGTGAGTTTAATAAACTGCTTCAGCAATTTTTCTTACGCTTTGAGTTGCCATCATGGTATAAAAATGAATAATGGGCACGCCATTCTTTTTTAAATCTAAAGCCTGTTGCGTACACCATTCAACACCAACCTGCTTTACCTCATCATTATTTTTACACTTACGAAGCTCTTTAGCAAAATCTTCAGGAATTTCGCAGCTAAATATTTTTGGCAACACAGTTAATTGATTAGCGGTTGTTACAGGTTTAATACCAGGTATAACAGGCACTGTAATACCTATAGCCCTGCATTTATCAACAAAATCGTAGTACTTCTGATTATCAAAAAACATCTGAGTCATTACGTACTCGGCGCCTGCATCCACTTTGGCTTTGAGGTATGCCAAATCGGAATCCATATTAGGAGCTTCCTCATGTTTTTCGGGATAACCGGCTACACCATATGCAAAAGGAGTAGTAAAAGGGTCCATACTTGTTCCATCTAAAAACTTTCCTTCATTAAGATCGTTCACCTGTTGTGCCAACTCTATAGCATACTGATTACATTTTTCCTCGCGAAGCGGGTATTTATCTTTATGAGTATCATCCCCTCTTAACAGAAGTATATCGTGGATGCCCAGAAAATTCAAATCAATCAATGCATACTCTGTTTCGCTACGTGTAAACCCTCTGGAAATAATATGCGGAATAACTTTAATACCGTATTTATTTTGAATAGAGGCAGCAACAGCCACAGTTCCCGGACGTTTACGAATTACTTTTTTTTCAATAAAACCTTTTGTATTGGTTTCAAAGGCATACTCCTCTCTATGAGAAGTAATATTTATAAACTGAGGATTGAATTCCTTAAGGATATCAATCGTATGAAAAACTTTATCAATATTATTACCCTTCAAGGGAGGTAATAATTCAAAAGAAAACTTTGTTTCTTTGTCTTTTAAAACTAACTCTGCAGCTGTCATTTATCTCTTTTAATGGTTGATTCCAATTGACAGACGGCATCAGTAATCCATGCTTTACGTTCATCCTTTAACTCAATAAAATATATTAAATCTGATGAAGTTAACATACAGTCACATCGCCCTCTCCCTTCTTGCTCATTATCTTTAATAATGCATTTATCAATTGCAGTAAATGTCAACACCTGTCGCCTGTAGTTATTAACATTTATTTATACGCTAAATTCACTGGAATCCATTTTTCCGTTTCCTCAACAGAAATGCCCTTACGTTTGGCAAGGTCTTCGACCTGATCTTTACCAATTTTTCCAACACCAAAATACATTGCTTTCGGGTGCCCGAAATAAACACCACTTACAGAAGCATTTGGATACATACTAAAATGCTCTGTTAAAGTAATTCCAACATTCTTCTCAACCTCCATCAAATCAAACAACTGACGTTTTTCACTATGATCAGGACAAGCCGGATAACCTAATGCAGGACGAATACCTCTGTATCGTTCACGAATAAAATTCTCAGTATTAAACTCTTCATCAGGAGCATAACCCCAGAATTCTTTACGAACTCTGAAATGCAATAATTCAGCAAATGCTTCGGCCAATCGATCGGCCAGTGCTTTAAGCAGGATGGCAGAATAATCATCATGATCATCTTCAAAAGCCTTAATCCATTTCTCAATTCCAACACCGGCAGTAACAGCAAATCCACCAATATAGTCATTCACACCACTTTCAACAGGCGCAACAAAGTCGGCCAATGAATGAAACACTTCTTTTCCCGGCTTATCCTGCTGTTCTCTGATCTGATGAAATCTTGTTTTTTCAACAGTTCTTGTTTCATCGGTATAAACAATTACATCGTCACCCTCACTGTTGGCAGGAAATAAACCAAACACAGCCTTAGCTACAAGCATTTTATCCCTTTCGATATTGCTAAGCATTGATTGCGAATCGCGCCATAACTTCAATGCCTCCTGAGCTTTCTCTCTTGCTTGCTCTGATTTATAGCCCTCTAACCATTTAGCTTCCTCTTCTTTGGTAACTACATTTTCAATTCCATCATAATTACCCGTAAGATTCCAGGCCTGGAAGAAGAAAGTCCAGTCAATAAACTTTCTTATCTCACTTATAGAATAATCATCAAAAGTTTTCACGCCTAACAATTTAGGAGTATAAACCTGACCACTATTCCAATCTATTTTAAATTTATTTTTCCTGGCCTCTTGTATAGGTTTAAGTACCAAAGCCTTTTTATTGGCATTTCTTTCTCTTAAACCGGCATATTCCTCTTTCACTTTCTTAGCAAACTCTTCTTTTGCTGTTTGCGACAGTAAAGCACTTACCACTTGAGCACTTTTTGAAGCATCTTTTACATGAACAACGGGGTAATCATATTCGGGTTCAATTTTTACGGCTGTATGAACTTTAGACGTGGTTGCACCTCCAACCATCAGAGGAAGATTAAAACCATTACGTTTCATTTCCTTGGCAACATTCACCATTTCTTCCAACGAAGGAGTAATCAAACCACTTAAACCAATAATATCAACACCATGCTCAATGGCTTTTTTCAATATTTCTTCAGTGGGAACCATTACGCCAAGGTCGATAATCTCGTAGTTATTACAGCCGAGAATTACGCCTACAATATTTTTACCAATATCATGAACATCACCTTTAACAGTTGCCATCAGGATTTTACCATTACTTTTAGCAGCACCGGTAGCTGCTTTTTCTTTTTCGATGATAGGTTGAAGGATAGCAACCGCTTTTTTCATTACCCTGGCAGTTTTTACTACCTGAGGCAAAAACATTTTTCCACTACCAAACAAGTCTCCAACCACATTCATTCCATCCATCAATGGCTTTTCAATAATTTCTAATGCAGTAGGATATTTTTCCAATGCTTCGGCAAGATCAACATCTAAATAATCATTGATCCCTTTCACCAAACAATAAGTTAAACGTTCTTCCAGATTACCCTCGCGCCATGCCGCCTGCTTTTGATCGCCTTCTTCCAGCTGAGTATTTTTTATCGTTTCTGCATATTCAACCAATCTATCGGTAGCATCAGCACGTTTGTTAAAAACCACATCCTCTACATACCCCAACAATTCTTTTGGTATATCATCGTAAATCTGCAACATAGCCGGGTTAACGATTCCCATATCCAGGCCTTGCTGAATAGCATAATACAAAAATACGGAGTGAATGGCTTCACGCACTACATTATTACCTCTGAAAGAGAAGGATAAATTACTTATACCACCACTAATATGGGCATGAGGTAAATTTTCTTTAATCCATTTACACGTTTCGATAAAGTCTACTGCATAATTGTTATGCTCTTCTATCCCGGTTGCTATAGCCAGCACATTGGGGTCAAATATAATATCCTGAGGAGGGAAGTTTACCTTTTCAGTCAGTAACTTGTAAGCTCTCCCACAAATTTCTTTTCTTCGCTCAAAATTATCAGCCTGTCCTTTTTCATCAAAAGCCATTACAACAACAGCAGCCCCGTATTTTTTAATGGTACGGGCATGTTCAAGGAATAGATCCTCACCTTCCTTTAAACTAATACTGTTAACCACTGATTTTCCCTGCAGACACTTCAACCCGGCCTCAATCACTTCAAATTTAGAGGAGTCTACCATAACGGGCACCTTTGAAACATCAGGATCTGACATTAACATATTTAAGAATGTTACCATCTCCTCTTTTGCATCAAGCATGGCATCGTCCATATTCACGTCAACGATTTGAGCTCCATTTTCAACCTGGTGTCGGGCAATATCCACAGCCTCTTCGTATTTCTTCTCTTTAATCAAGCGAAGGAACTTACGGGATCCGGCCACATTACAACGTTCACCTATATTGATAAAGTTAGTATCCTTACGCATTTGTAAAGATTCCAAACCACTCAAATGTGTGATTGGAGGAACCTGCACTTTTTTATGCGCATTATATTTATCAGCTATTTTTGCCATAGCTGCAATATGCTCAGGAGTTGTACCACAACATCCTCCAATAATATTTACTTTACCATCGGCCAACCAGTGACTAATGAGGTCTGACATTTGATTTGGCGTTTGATCATATTCCCCGAACTGGTTAGGCAAACCGGCATTAGGGTGAGTACTTATATAAAAAGGAGCTTTTTGCGAAAGTTCAGTCACATAAGGTTCCAGCTCAGCAGCACCTAATGAGCAGTTCAAGCCAATACTTAAAATATCCATATGAGAAACTGAATCGATGAAAGCCTCAAGAGTTTGTCCCGACAATGTTCTGCCACTGGCGTCAGTAATAGTACCTGAAACCATGATTGGCAGCTTCTTTCCAAGAGCATCAAAAACCTCATCAATAGCCAGCAGAGCAGCTTTGGCGTTTAAGGTATCAAAAACAGTTTCTATCATCAACAAGTCGCTCCCTCCTTTTATCAGGGCTTCGATTTGTTCTTTGTAGGCATCCTTTACATCATCAAAAGTTGCAGCCCTGTAACCGGGATTATTTACATCGGGCGATAATGACAGTGCCTTATTTAAGGGTCCTATAGAACCACAAACAAAACGAGGTTTTTCAGGAGTTTTTAAAGTAAACTCATCAGCAACCTCTCTGGCTATCTTAGCCGATTGATAATTAATATCCCATACCGCATCCTGCATATCATAATCAGCCTGCGAAATAGATGTTGCATTAAAAGTATTGGTTTCAATGATATCAGAACCTGCCTCAAGGTATTTGGCATGTATTTCTTTAATAATCTGAGGTTGAGTGATGGACAAGATATCATTATTACCCTTAATCGGCATATGATAATCTTTAAATCTTTCGCCCCTATAATCCTCTTCCTCAAGTTTATAAGTTTGAATTAAACTACCCATTGCTCCATCCAAAAGCAATATCCTCTCTTCTATTGCTTTATATAATTTTTTTGTTCTATCCATATGCGTGTATCAAACTATCACTCTCACTAAAATACTTCATAATTCATTGAAATACGACAAAGTTAGATGATAGATGTAGATTATCTAAAAAGAGATGCAAAAATAACAAATATTACTGATTTATTAACGTTTATACTCACAAAGTTCCCACAACCCAAAACTCCATTAACCCTGTTGCATTTTTTATATATTTGTGCCAAATATTTGATATCATGTCGCAAACTTATTTTGAACAATTATTCAAATCATTTAATGATAAAAATATCCTGATAATAGGAGATATTATGATCGACTCCTATTTATGGGGTGATGTTACAAGAATATCTCCAGAAGCACCAGTTCCTATATTGAGCGGGGTAGGAAGAGAAAACAGGCTGGGAGGAGCTGCTAACGTGGCTTTAAACATTCAATCCTTAGGAGCCAACCCCATCTTATGTTCGGTAATTGGTGATGATATAATGAGCAATGATTTTTTCAAACTATTGAAAAAACAACATCTTACACCGGATGGAATTGTAAAGTGCAACAACAGAATCACTACTGTTAAAACCAGGGTAATCAGTCAGCATCAGCATTTATTAAGAGTTGACGAGGAAATTTGCACCCCTATACCAGAAGATACCGAAGCTAAAATGATGGCAAAATTAAATATACTATTAGATACCCACAGGATAGATGCCATCATTTTTGAAGACTATGACAAAGGAGTAATTACACCCTCTGTGATTAAAAAAGTAGTATCAACAGCCAAAAATAAAGGCATCCCTACCTTAGTTGATCCAAAGAAAAGAAATTTTAACGATTACAAAGGAGTAACATTTTTTAAACCAAACTTTAAAGAATTCAACGAGGGATGTAAGCTTGAGCTAAAAAAAGGACAACATGAGGATTTGATTAAAGCTGCAAAGCAATTCCAGCAAAACCAGGATGTAAATATATTAATGATTACACTTTCGGAGTACGGGGTTTTCATTCATCAAAACGCTAACGAACCCACTGTTATTCCGGCCGAAATAAGAAACATAGCTGATGTATCAGGTGCAGGAGACACTGTTATCAGCGTAAGTGCCTTATGCCTGATAGAAAATATAGCGCCTCATTTATTAGCTCGCATAGCCAATATGGCCGGGGGACTTGTTTGTGAAGAATCGGGAGTAGTTCCTGTTAAAAAAGAGTTATTATTAAAAGAGTGTATCCAAAAAATTAACAACATACAATAAACATCAATAATTACAATCACTTTACAATTTGTTGAAACTTTTATATTGCAATTCATGTATGATGTTTTAATTAAAATTTTAACTTTGACAGTCGTTTTGTAATTCTATTTTTACATTTATAAAAGATGTATACCATAACAAGACGCCACAAACTCAAGGTATTGTAGAATTTTATTGATTGCAAAATATAAATAATTACCACTATATGGGAAAAATAATTGCATTAGCGAATCAAAAAGGAGGAGTTGGAAAAACTACTACAGCAATAAACTTAGCTGCAAGTTTAGCAGTATTAGAATATAAAGTTTTAGTAGTAGATGCAGACCCACAAGCCAATGCTACATCCGGATTAGGATTTGATTTAAAAGAAATAGAAGCCAGCATATACGAATGTATTGTAGATGGTATTGAGCCATCATCGGCTATACTAAAATCAGAGATTGAAGGTCTGGATATATTACCATCACATATTGATTTAGTTGGTGCTGAAATAGAAATGCTAAACCGTTCGAACAGAGAAAATGTTTTAAAAGACGTACTTGGCAAAGTAAAAGATCAATATGACTTTGTATTGATTGACTGTTCTCCTTCATTGGGTTTAATAACAGTAAATTCTCTTACAGCAGCCGACTCTGTAATCATTCCCGTTCAATGTGAATATTTTGCACTCGAAGGACTTGGAAAATTATTAAACACCATTAAAATTATTCAAAGCAGATTAAACCGAACTCTTGCTATAGAAGGTTTCTTACTAACGATGTATGATTCTCGTTTAAGACTATCAAATCAGGTTGTAGAAGAAGTTCAGCGTCACTTCCAGGATATGGTTTTTGAAACTTTAATCACAAGAAATATCAAACTTAGTGAAGCACCAAGTTATGGAAAAGCCGTTGTTGAATATGATGCAACATCCAAAGGAGCTATTAATTATTTAAATTTAGCTCGTGAGCTTTTACAAAAAAACAACATGACTAAAATTAGCAATAAGGATAAGATTGTTAACTAACTATATATATCAGAAAACAATTTTAGATATTTAGTATATAATATTATAGTATAAGAATATGATGCAGATCGGCAATTAAGGTCTGCCAATTAAAATTACGAATGGCAAAAAAGAATGCATTAGGTAGAGGACTAGGAGCTCTTATTGAAAATGCCGACGAGGTAACAAAAGGAAGACCTCTTTCGGGAATGGATGAGATAGAAGTAAATAAAATAGTTGCTAATCCCTGGCAACCTCGTACCCGGTTTGATGAAGAGAAATTAGAAGAACTAGCAGCTTCCATCAAGGAAATTGGTGTCATTCAGCCACTTACCGTAAGAAAAAACGGAAATGAATATCAACTGATAGCAGGAGAACGACGTTTCAGAGCTTCTAAAATTGTTGGCTTAGAAAAAGTACCTGCTTATGTTCGTACTGCTGATGATGAAACAATGCTTGAAATGGCATTGGTTGAAAACATTCAGCGTGAGGATTTAGACCCAATTGAAATTGCGATAAGTTATCAGCGACTTATGGATGAGTGCAGACTCACCCAGGAAAGTATGTCGGAAAGAGTAGGTAAAAAAAGAGCTACAGTGACAAATTACCTACGCTTGTTAAAATTACCGGCAGAAATTCAACTTGGTCTTCGCGACAAAAAGTTAGGTATGGGTCATGCCAGGGCTATCATTGGCATAGAAGACGAGATACTACAACTTAAAATTTACGAAGAAATCATTAAATTTGATTATTCTGTAAGAAAAGTCGAAGAAGTTGTCAGAGAACTTAATAGCGGAAAACCCACAAAACAACCTACTAAAAAGAAAAATGCTTTACCCGAGGAGTATCAGAAGCTTAGTGATCAGATTTCAACTGTATTTCACACTAAAATTCAGTTTTCCCGAGGAGATAATGGTAATGGAAAAATCGTAATCCCATTTGGCTCTGATGAGGATTTGGAGCGTATTATCAGTATTCTTGACAAGGCAAACCAAAAGTAAGATACTTCAACAATATTGTTGTAATTACTTAGAAATCTAAATTTTGAACTTACAAAATACTTATAAAAGAAAACCAGGCAAACTGTTACTAATGGCATTGACAATTTTGTTACTAGTACAAAATATCAATGCACAAACAACGCCTGACTCTACTTCTGTTGAAAAAAAAACAGATGAAGAGACCATTATTGTAAAACCGCATTCTCCACACAAGGCAAGTCTGTATTCTGCTGTTTTACCGGGTTTAGGACAAGCTTATAATAAAAAATACTGGAAGATTCCGATATTATATGCCGGTTTTGCAGGCTTGGTATATGCCATTGATTTCAACACACGAAATTACAATATGTATCGAAGAGGTTACAGGGATTTTCTAATACAGGATCCAAACAACAAAAGTTACCTCGAAATAATTGAGGGCACTACCATTACAGCTGAAGATGTTGAAAATGGTGGCAGATATGCTGACTGGTTTGAAAATACTCTGGAAAACGGTAAAGACTATTATGAAAGATGGCGAAACTTAAGTTATGTTGGTTTTGCTTTAGTATACATCATCAATATAATTGATGCTTCTGTTGATGCGCACTTTAAAACATTTGATGTGAGTGATGATTTAAGTATGAGGATTGAACCAATTGTAAACCCCGGTTTTGGCAACAACAGTCTGGGCTTACAATTAAAACTGGTGTTTTAAAAATTAAAAAATGTTACGAATAAAATTCTTCACCGCAGCTCTTTTTATAGCTGCAATAAACCTACATAGTCAAACTGAGTTAAAAAAAGATTCAACATTAGTTGTGAATGACTCAATTAGCAGCGACTCTGTTAAATTAGACAATAATGTTGAAGATGGATTTTTCACTGAAAATCTTGACACTGTAAAATCAGAAAACTCAACAGAAAAGACTGTAGAAACCACATTGGAATTTCCTAAATTTATTACAGATTCATTATATATTCAAAGACTGCAGAATATCGAATCTCCTTTAGAGTTCCCTTTCAACAGTAAAGTAAAAGCTTATATAGAACTTTATACTCAAAAAAGAAGAGAACAAGTTCAAATTATGTTGGGCTTATCAGAGTATTATTTCCCTATGTTTGAAGAAGCTCTTGATGCAGCAGACCTTCCGTTAGAACTTAAATATTTACCTATAATTGAATCAGCACTTAATCCAAGAGCCTTTTCAAGAGCAGGAGCATCTGGTTTATGGCAGTTTATGTATGGAACAGGTAAAATGTACGGACTAAAAGTAAATTCTTATATTGATGACAGGAGAGACCCTGTAAAATCAACCCAAGCTGCAGTAAAATACCTAAAGACTTTATATGCTAAATACCATGACTGGTATTTGGTAATCGCAGCCTATAACTGTGGTCCCGGTAATGTTGACAAAGCCATTTATCGTTCAGGAGGGAAAAGAGATTTCTGGCAAATTTACTATCGTTTACCCCGCGAAACAAGAGGATATGTACCAGCCTTTATTGCTGCAGCATACACGATGAACTATTACCAGGAACACCTTATCACTCCAAAACCATCTGACATAGCCATACAAACAGATACAATCATGATACCTGACTTATTACATTTTAATCAGGTATCTAAGGTCACCGGTATTTCACTTGAACAATTACGCCAGTTAAATCCACAATACAGGAGAGATATTGTTCCGTCACAAAAACAATCATACGCTTTAAGGATACCTTCTGTATCATTAGAATCATTTATTACGTATGAAGACTCTATTTTTTCTTGCGACAGAGAAAAATATTTTGCTTCAAACAGACTAGTTGTTAATCCTTCAAATAGTTATTCGCCCCCCTCAATTCCTAAGAACAAAGCGAAAGTATATTATACCGTTAAATCAGGTGATGCTGTAGGGTTAATTGCTGATTGGTATGATGTATATACTAATGATTTAAGATATTGGAATAATATTCATAGGAACATTATCCGTGTAGGACAGAAATTAGTTATTTATGTTCCTAAAGATAAAGTTGATTATTACTCTAAAATTAACTCATTGAGTTATGCAGAAAAACAATCCAGAAACGGTAGAACAGTAAGCAAAACAACATCGGTTAGCCGTCAGAAAACAAATAATACTTCAACAGAGAGCAATGATTATGTATACTATACCGTAAGAAGTGGTGACAACCTGTGGACTATTGCAAAGAAATTTCCGGGAGTATCTAATAATGATATTATGAAACTTAACCAATTAACCAGTTCATCAAAGATTAATCCCGGTCAACGTTTAAAAATACGACCAAAAAGCTAATCGCGATATTAAAAAAAATAAACATCACATGATTAAGCCTCCAAAAATATTCTTGTATTATTTAATCATAATTTGTGTTTTTGCAGGCTTAAGTTTTTTAATACCACAAGAAGGAATTCAGATAGGTGCACTTCCCTTTAAAATAAAATGGTTCAGATATTCTGAACTATTACCTTTAAAGAAAGATACTTTACCGGTTTCCGCTGCTATTCCTGTTAATGACACTTTAAGCTTTAAAGCCGACTCTTTAAATCCTGACTCGATTGTTATTGACTCATTAATAATTAAAGACAGTTTAGTTTTTAAAGAAGAAAGCAATAAGCATTTAGCCATTGAATTCAATGAAGATTTTAAACCTCTGTTATATCAGTTTTATACTAAGATAACAAGTGCTGCAGACTCTAATCTGATCGTAAGAATACTTCATATGGGTGATTCCCAGATAGAAGGTGACAGAATTACAAAATATCTGCGGGAGTCATTTCAAGAACGATTCAAAGGTTCAGGACCAGGCTTGATACCCGTGTACGATCCACAAAAACAGTTTGCTTCTGTATGGATTACAAATAAAGGGAAGTGGAGTGAGCATACAGTATATCATTACCCCAGACTTATTAACAAAAATCAATATGGTATTATTGGCCGCGTTGCAAAAATTGATTCAGCAGGAACATCATCATTAAAAATAAGTCAATCAAGTATGGCTCTTCCTAAAGCCAGTAGATTTTATAAGTCCAGGCTATTCTTAAAAGAAATAAAATCGCCTTTGCTAATTACAGCTTTTTGGGAGGGAGAGCAAATAAGTAAAGATTCTTTACTTGAAGATGAAGGATTAACAGAAATAAACTGGACTTTTAAACAAGAACCTCAGCAATTTACCATAGATTTCAAGTCTGACAACAGCCCAATCTTTCTTGGCCTGAGTTTAGACAGTCTTTCAGGGGTAGCTGTTGACAACATATCCATGAGAGGACAATCAACTCCACGTCTTGACAAAACCAACAAAGAGTTATACAAATCAATGGCCAGCTATATGAACATAGGTATGGTTATTTTGCAGTATGGCACCAATATGGTACCTACTATAACAAACAATTATGAATTTTACAGCAGCACTTTGTATAAGCAATTTAAAATTTTAAAAGAAACAATGCCTAATATACCGGTATTGGTAGTGGGCGTTGGGGATATTGCATATCAAAAAGATGGACAAATAAAATCATACGACCACATTCAAAAAATTACTGAAGCACAAAAAGAAGCTGCGCTTAAGGCCGGTTTTGCATTTTTCGACTTATACAAAACCATGGGAGGGAAAGGCTCAATGATTGATTGGGTTAATCATAATCCAAGAATGGCTATGTTAGATTATACCCATTTTAATAAAGTTGGAGGCGAAAAAGTAGCCAACTGGATATACCAAGCTATACTTAATGATTATAATAAATGGAAGAAAAGCACTAATTTTAGCCCCGACAATTCACACAAAGAATAAAATTGGAACAATTACTACATTTAATAAAATATAATCCGAATAGTGATTTTGTATTTACACACTATTTATTCTGGATATTTTTTGGATTTGTTCTACTTGGGAATGCTATTCTATACAGAAACCGAATCTTAAGAAACAGTTTTTTATTCATAGCCAGTTTATTCTTTTATTACAAGGCTGGTGGATATTACTTTTCATTGTTATTATTCTCTACTATTATTGATTATAGCATAGGCTTATTAATAGGCTACTCAGAAAAAAAAACAGTGAAGAAATTACTACTCTGCTGCAGTCTGATGATTAACCTGGGTATGTTGAGCTATTTTAAATATAGCTATTTCATAGCCGATGTTATATCTAATATTTCCAGTGAGAACGTAGGCGTAATCAACTACGTATCTATTCTTACCAATAAAATATTTAACACCAGCTATAGTATAGATAGCATAATACTTCCGGTTGGTATCTCCTTCTTCACATTTCAAACCATATCATACTCCATTGATGTATACCGAGGCCGGTTAGAGCCTGTTAAAAACATCATTGATTTTGGCTTTTATGTTTCTTTCTTTCCTCAACTTGTTGCAGGACCTATTGTAAGAGCCTGGGAATTTATCCCTCAGTTAAAAAAAAGATATTCTTTATCTGAAAAATGGTTCTGGAGTGCTGTTTGGCTTATCATTGGAGGATTATTTAAAAAGATTGTCATTTCTGATTATTTGTCAGTAAACTTTGTTGATCGGGTTTTCGATGCTCCCATGATGTACAGTGGAATCGAATTACTATTTGGAGCATATGCCTATGCCCTGCAAATATATTGCGACTTTTCAGGATACACTGACATTGCAATAGGTGTTGCGCTAATATTAGGATTCAGGCTTCCCGAAAACTTTAACCGCCCATATATGGCCACATCTGTCACCTCATTTTGGCGAAGATGGCATATTTCACTTTCCTCCTGGCTTAGAGATTATTTATATATACCCCTGGGCGGTAACAGACGAGGGAAATTCCGACAGGGAATTAACCTGCTAATTACAATGCTATTAGGCGGATTATGGCATGGCGCAGGTTGGTTATTTATATTATGGGGAGGTTTGCATGGACTGGCGTTACTCATTGAAAAATATCTTAGCGATTTTATAAAAATGCATAGAATTAGAATCCCAAAGTTTATTGGGTTCATATTAACCTTTCACTTTATTGTATTCACATGGATCATATTCAGATCGCCTGATATAGAAACATTTTATATTTACATAAGAAGAATTAAAGACGCATTTTTTATTTATCAAAACCAGGATATGTTTATTTCTTACATAAACATTCTCGGATTACTTATATTTGGATACGTTATTCATTGGATTCCTATTGAACTTAAAAGATTAATTAGAATAAATTTGATTAAAACACATTTGTTCATTAAATTGCTCTTGTTCATCACCTTTTGTATAATCATTTATCAGTTTAGTTTGTTCGATGCAAAACCTTTTATTTATTTCAGGTTTTAAAAGGATTTGCTCATAAAATAATAATAGTACCATATGCAAAAGGTTTTAATATACATTGCCCTTATTTTATCTGTTACCCCTGCAGTTTTGAATGCTCAGCATCATTATTTCAGACAGTATTCATTAGAAGAGGGACTACCACAATCGGAGGTTAATGATATCGTTGAAGACGAATATGGATACTTATGGTTAGGTACTAACGGAGGTGGATTATGTAAATTCAACGGAACAGATTTTGAAATACTCACCAAAAAAAACGGACTACTTGAAAACCTCATTATTGGTCTATATAGCGATAACAATTATAACCTTTGGATTGCAAATCAAAAGGGCATTACGAAATACAATGGAAAAACTTATCAATATATAATAAAATCAGACACTGCACTTTACCAGGACAGAGTTCAGTTTTTAGAAACGATTGATGGTTCAATATGGGTTGTAGCCAGAGAAGTTTCCGGCATAAGAAAACTTATAAGAATTAATGACGATAAGGTTACTGACTACACTAAAAAATACCCGGAATTATCAAAACAAAACAAAATCTTCTTTGTATGCAAAGAAGGTGTTCATTCTTTATATGTTTCCACATCTAATGGTCTTTATTCTGTAGATTCAAATAAAGTAAAAAAGGTCAGTTCTATAGGAAATGAGGATATTTCCAACAGAATAACCATCCCGATTATTCAAGATAAATATCGTAATGTTTGGGCAATTGAAATGGATAGACCTGACCAAATGAAACTAAAACGGTATAATTTCAATGGAGAAGTTGAAGAAATAAAATGGCCCAACAGTATTCAACTACAAAGAATATTCAGAGTTTACGAAGATAGACAGGGAGCTATCTGGATTTCTGTGGCTTCGCAAGGTATTATTAAATTTAAAGATGATACCTACAAGATCTACAACAAGCAAAATGGCCTAAATGCCAAATTGATCACAAGCTTTTGTGAAGACAGGGAAGGAAATATGTGGCTAGGATCCAGTGGTTCAGGCGTACTTAAATACGGAGGAGATCGCTTTATATCGTTCAATAAAGAAAGTGGGCTAAGTGGAGATATCATCAGATCTATCTTTGAGGATAGTAAAGGAAACTTTTACTTTGGCGATGATGGCAATTTAATATCAAAATACGATGGAAAGAAAATCACAGTCCTAAAAACTGATAGTAAATGCATAATAGGACAAACCCGAAAAATGATTGAATTAGCCAATGGTAATTTTTTAATAGGGACTACAGGGGGACTGTTTGAATACGATGGAAACTTAATTAAAGACGCCCCATCCAAATACGGAATAGATTGCAAATCACCTGTAACTGACATCCTAAAAGTTAAGGAAACCATTTGGTTTGCCGTTTATGGCAATGGCTTACTAAAATATACAAACGGCGAGAAAAAATGGTACACGCCAACAAATTCCAGGTTAAACTCAAACTACATAAACAACATCTTTATAGATTCACACAAAAGAATGTGGATTTCAACAACTAAAGGGATCTTTTTATTTGAAAATGACAAATTTACTCACTACTCTGATAAAAACGTTTTAAATGCTTCCTGGATTTTACAAGCTGCAGAAGACAAGGTTGGCAATATCTGGTTTGCTACTTTTACTGGAGGACTAAATCAGTTTGATGGAAATAAGTTTCACTATTATAATACTTCAAATGGCATAACATCAGAGAATATTTATTCTGTAATTGCTGATGCTGAAGGCAACATATGGGCTGGTACGCAAAATGGTGTTGATAAAATTAATATTGGAGCAGATGGGAGTATTACCAGTATCCAAAACTTTGACAAAGATGATGGTTTTATAGGTATTGAAAACAACGGTGGTTGCAACCTTTTAGATAACGAGGGAAGAATTTGGTTTGGAACGATAAAAGGGGCCATGAGATACAACCCTGAAGAGGAAAATACAAATTATTTAGAACCCCCGGTTTATGTAAAAAAAATTCTTTTAAACTTTAAAAATCCAGAATGGTCAAATGAAGATAATTTATATAATTATGATTCTATTTCAACGTGGTTTAGACTTCCAGTAAATTTAGAACTAAATCATACAAATAATCATATCGGATTTGTTTTTGATGCATTATGCTATACAGTCCCTGAAAAAATTAAATACAAGTGGAAGCTTGAACCCATAGAAAAAGAATGGTCTCCTGAAAATTATATTAATAACGCTATATATCCATCTTTAACTCCGGGTAAATATACATTTAAAGTAATTGCATGTAATAACGATGGCGTTTGGAATAACGAAGGAGCAACTTATAGTTTTGAAATTGTTCCGGCCTGGTATCAATATAACTGGATTAAAGCAATAGCATTATTATTTATTCTTAGTTTAATATTCCTTATTGTTCGTCAGATATTTATAAAAGAAAAAATATTAAAGCAAGACTTAGAATCCAGGTTAGCCATAAAAAAGGTTGAAATTCAAAAACAACAATTCGAAATTGAAAAAAGAAACAAAGAACTAAAAGAGCAAAAATCACAATTACAATTGCAATCAGCCTCACTTCAAACCTCTAATAGTAACCTGGAACGATTAACCCAAATAGGACAGTTAATCACTGCCAATTTGTCTGTTGATAAGATCAGTGAGATACTATACGAATCCGTATCAAAAGTAATGAGTACAGATATTTACAATATTGCAATTTATAATAAGGAAACTAAATCTTTAGACTTTGTATATTCTATACTCAACAATGAACGACAACCGTTTACAAGATATCTTTTAGAAGATAAAGAAAGGTTAGCCACATATGCTTTTACTAATAATAGTGAGGTATTTATAAATAACTTTTATGACGATTATAAAAAATACATTAAAGAAATAAGACCTGTACCTACAGGTGCGGAATCTGAATCAGTCATCTACATTCCATTAAGAACATCACAAAAAGTAATTGGCATTATTTCGGTTCAGAGCTTAAAGAAAAACGCTTACACACCATATCATTTAAACTTTATGCAGAACATAGCCAACTACGCATCTATAGCTATCGGTAATGCATTAAAATATCAGAACTTAGTAAATGAACAGCAAACTTTAAAAACCGAACATGAAATTATCTTAGGAGAAAGAGACTTACTAAATACAGAAAAACAAGAATTAGCCGATGCTAACTATGAAATAAATCAATTACTTTCATTATTTGCAAAAGAAATTCAACAACCATTAAATAAATCCATTAGTGAAATTTCTGAATTTATTGATCTAGCTAATAACTGTACCTCTGAACAAAAAAAATTCTTATCTAAGATATACCAATCTCTAAAACACCAGAATAAAGTTGTAAGCAATGTATTAGAAGTGCATAATATTGATCGAAGTTTATATGATTATAATCCATCAAAAATTCATGTAAAAGAAGCCATTGAAAGTGCTGTTAACATTCTTAAAACTGAAGCTGAACAAAAAAACATTACACTAACAATAAACGGTAAAGAAACAGAGGCAATTCTTGACTTAAACTTATTCCTCAGAATTATTGAAAACCTTGTTTCAAATGCCATTAAATATTCTCCTAAAGACAAATTTGTCAGAGTAATTATCAGTGAACACAATCAACATTTAAGAATCGAAATACGTGATGAAGGCCCTGGCTTAACTGAAGAGGAGAAAAGAAAAATATTTGAAAAATACAGCTATTTTAATAAAAACAGTGAACAAGAGCAAAGCTCATCTGGTTTAGGACTATATATTGTAAATAAATATCTGTCGATAATGAATGGTTCGATAAGATGCGAAAGTATTTATGGTTTAGGAGCATCATTTATTATTGAATTCCCTATGTCATAGTTACGTTATTTCTTTTGTGGCAAAGTTTTTGAATCAATTTCTGAAGTTTTTAAAATTTATTTAATATGGGCTTATTAATTATTTTCTTAGGTTTTATGCTAGTGAGCTGGATGGTGAGCTCAACATTAAAATCAAAATTCAAAGCATACTCAAAAATTCCTTTAAATTATGGTATGTCAGGTAGAGATGTCGCAGAAAAAATGCTACGCGACAATGGTATTTATGATGTAAACATCGTTTCTGTTCCGGGACAATTAACAGATCATTACAATCCTTCAAATAAAACTGTAAATCTTAGTCCTGAAGTCTATAATGGTCAAAGCGTTGCATCTGCAGCTGTTGCTGCTCATGAATGTGGCCATGCAGTTCAGCATGCTGTTGGATATGCTCCTTTAGAAATGCGCTCGGCATTAGTACCAATACAAAACATTAGCTCAAAAGTACTTAACGTTATTTTTATCGTTATGATGTTTGGTGGGTTTATGCTACCAGGTATTTTACCTTATACACTAGGTTTACAAATTGTGATTGCTTGTTATGCCATTTTTACATTATTTGCATTTATTACATTACCAGTAGAAATAAATGCAACCAAAAGAGCACTAGTATGGTTAAATAATAGTGGTGTAGCTACAGGAAGTATTCACGATAAAGCTACTGACGCTCTAAAATGGGCAGCTTACACCTATGTGGTTGCTGCACTATCAGCACTGGTAACCTTACTATATTATGTTATGATTTACCTGGGTTCCAGAGATTAAAGTCCACACTCAACAAACAAATTTTTAAACATAAAAAAAGCTTCTCATTGTCTTAAACAAATGAGAAGCTATTTATGCGCTATCTGCAGGATATTTTTCTCCTTAAAATCCCTACCGCTAGATGAGCACCTGATTATTGGTTCCATAATTTAATTTACCTTGATTAATCAATGAAATTACATAATTCATCCCTCTTGTTGGGGAGATTCTTAGTCCCTTAAATATTTCACCAATGTAAACTGGTTGCTCCTCGTTTACAAAAGAGATGATCTTCTCTTCAATTCCAATTCTAATTTTGTCTTTCTCTTTGCTCATTTTATTTTACTTTAAATGGTTAATAAATCACAGCTAAAATTTCTTTCTATAAAGCTATATTTATTAACGAGAAAAAGAAAGCTTTTGTTCCTAATAAATCGTTAAGATTAGATAAAATCGATTGTTTTTTGACAAAATCATCAAAAAAAAAGACGAATTCTCATGTTTCACCCTTAAAAAATCAGTTTTTCGCCAGTTTTTTTATCAAAAATTGGGTTTTTAATTGAATATCGTCAGTAATAGCATAAACAGAAATTGTTGCACCCGAAATTGAGTCAATATTCTTGCCTACTTCTAATACTTGTTGCGAAGTAAATCCTTTAAACTGCTTTAACCAACCCTTTGAAGAAACTTCCTGCCCATGTGTTGCGGCATAATTAAATACTTTTACATCCTGAACCGTTCCTATTTTATCAAAGCAGATTAAATAATCAAAATATTCCCTGGGTCCATTAGACTCATGTTCGAATGAACAACCCCCTACTCTACAACTTTTCACTCTGCCCACATAAATATATCCCACACCATGAAGACTAAAATATTTACCATCAAACATACTTTCTGAATTCAAAAGCATCATCTCCTCTTTATGTCCTTCATAGCTCCAAAGACGTTGTAATTCCTTTGAGATGGATTTATGATTATAATCTATATCCTGAGACTTAGAAAGCATACAAAGCAGAACGAATACTGTAAGAAAAATTATTTTCATGCGACTAAAATTTATATTCAATTGCCATATGAAACTCGCCAAAAACAAACATCCTTTCCGATGCATCGGAACAGGCAATGCGTGAGAATTCTTTGACTTAGTAGATCTCATGATCCTCTTGACTCGTTACTGGTATAAAAATATTTAAGGCGCAAAACTATTGAAAGAAGTATTATAACCCAATCACTACTATTAGGTATTTTATCATCACATAATAAAACTACATATGTTGTAATATAATGATTAATAAATTATAAAAGCCCGACATTCAAAATACCGGGCTTTAACAATGTTAAGATGTTTATTATTATAAACTCCAATAATTCATTTGACTTATTTTATTTCTGATCGTACCCTTTAAATCAACAATAAGAGCATTAGGCTGGGTGATGCTTTTAAAATATTCTTCATCAAGATTAATATATTCTTTATGGTTCACAGCAAGTATAACAGCTTCATATTTTTCTGTTATCTCTGAAATTAAACCATAACCGTATTCTTCCAGAAGTTCTTTTGAACTCGCATAAGGATCAACAACATCCACATCTGCGCTAAAAGAAATTAACTCATGATATACATCTGCAACTTTTGAGTTCCTGATATCACTAACATTTTCCTTAAAAGTAGCTCCCATAATTAAAACTCTGGCTCCATTAACCTTATGCCCGAGTTTAATTAATTTTTTAATAGTCGTTTCTGCAACATAGCTACCCATTGAATCATTTATAACTCGCCCACCATCAATTATCTTAGTATGATAACCTAGGGCATTGGCTTTATAAGTTAAGTAATAAGGATCAACTCCTATACAATGCCCCCCAACAAGTCCGGGAAAGAATTTTAAAAAGTTCCATTTTGTACCTGCTGCTTCAAGAACTTCATAAGTATTAATATTAAGCCTGTTAAAGATTAAGGATAATTCATTCATTAAGGCAATATTGACATCTCTTTGGGTATTTTCAATGATCTTTGCAGCCTCGGCCACTTTAATAGAACTAGCTTTATAAATACCTGCCTGAATAATAGACTCATAAACTTCAGCAACGATACCCAAAGCTTCCTGATCATTACCTGATACTATCTTTAAGATTTTAGTTAATGTATGTTCTTTATCGCCAGGATTAATTCTTTCTGGTGAGTACCCAACCTTAAAGTCAATTCCGAATTTCAAACCTGATTCTTTTTCGAGTATTGGAACACAATCTTCTTCAGTACACCCGGGGTAAACGGTTGATTCAAAAACAACAACATCTCCTTTCTTTAAAACCTTACCTACTGTGGATGTAGCTCCCAACAATGGAGTAAGATCGGGCAAATTATGAGAGTTAATAGGAGTTGGAACTGCTACAACATGAAAAGTAGCTTCTTTTAAATCCTCAATATTATATGTAAAATCAATATCGCATCCATCAAAAGCACTTGAGTCTAATTCATTACTGGGATCTATGGATTTTTTCATTAATTCAACCCTGTCAGGTTTTATATCAAACCCTACAACTTTCATTTTACGGGCAAATTCAAGAGCAATTGGCAAGCCTACATATCCTAATCCAATTACTGATAGTTTGGTTTCTTTAGCTAATAGATGTTTTAACATAGTATATTTATATAGGTTAATCAGAATGTAATTTTAATATTAATTGATTAAAATTCTTACACCCTCACTATTTGTTTGATAAATAAACAATTACTATAGATTAACAGAACCTGCGTTACCATTACAAAATTAAAATAAGGCATAACACACCTATTTACGCAAAACGTTACGATAAATATCTAATAATCTTTCTGAGATATAAGTTACATCAAGATACTTAACTTTTTCACGACCGTTAGTTCTTTTTCCAAACATCAAGGCAGTATCAACAGCTTGAGCAACAGACTCAGGATCAGATTCAGTAATAAAACACCCATCAACATCCTTGGTAATATCTATAACATCACCCACATCTGTAGAAACAATGGGCAAAGAACAAGCCATGGCCTCTTTTACAACATTAGGAGAACCTTCCCATTTAGATGTAACAAGCAATACATCTGCTGCATAATAATAAAAAGGAACCTGATCAAGCTCTACATTATTCACAACGGTAAGTTCTACATCTTCAGTTTTAATATGCCCTAAAGCTTCACGGGCTAAGTCAAAATTCTTTTCTTTCTTTTTGGGATCTGAAACCCACAAAATATGTGCAGAGGCATGAAATCCAACTTGTCGCCTTGCAATCTCTCTATCAATGGTATTAAACCTGGCAAAATCAATTCCATTAGGAACAACCTTAGATTTTTTAATTTTAAGGTTATTGTACATTTTTTGCGATTTCACTATAGTAAAATCCCAAAATGACCTTGCAAAAACCCTCGTCAGAAGAGAAGTTGCCTTTTCTAAGCGATAGTCGGTTCCCATCAAAGAGACCACAAGTGGCTTACTCCCGGCAAATGCACAAGTAAAACCTGAATAACCAAACTGAGCATGCACTATATCGAAATTTCGTTCTTTAACGTATCGTCGTAATGGAGCAATATGTCTTGCATAGGTAAGAACCCCTTTACCTGAAATATCATAATACTCTACACGAACACCGATCTTTTCAAGTGATGTACCTTGGGTTGTAACTAAATGCTTACGAGCAAAAATACCTTGACTACTGTAGACAAATAAAACTTTGAGGTTGTTAAAATCCACTATGAAATAAAATTTGATGTATGGTAAAAATAAGCATTTTATTCTTACATCTTACTAATACAAATAAAGTAAAACTTGAAACTAAAAAAAACACCTGCCGTAATAAAGTTGATAAATAGTATCTTTTTAATTATTAATCAATCGTATTTTAAAAATGAATAAACCTTTACTTTTTTTTATTTTAGTCTTTAGTATTCTTTACACTCCACTTTCTGTAGCTCAAGACATTGCAACAGAAATCCATAATTCTTTCAATAAGATAGATAGCATTATGGTTAAAGCCGACTTTTGTATTGTAAAGCTATCAGGAAGCAGTAATAATGAGGTTCAATTTGATGGAGTTATAAAATCTGACCAAAACAAAGATCAATATAAAATTACATCTGATACATCCAATGGTAAACTTGTTATTAACGTTCAGAAACCTTCTGGTTGGACTTCACACTGGGGCGAAATAGACCTTAAAATTCCTGATAACCTGGTAATTCAAATTGAATCGCAATCAGGAAAAGTAGAAGTAGAATCACTAACTGTAAGCAACCTGGATATTCAATCTAAATCAGGACACATTAAAATCACCGATGCCAAAGGAAACATTAACGGTGATTCTCCTGCTGGTGATTTTATCGTAAATCAATTCGAAGGAACTTTAGTTGCAAAATCTAAAACAGGAATGATGCTCCTAAATAATGCAAACGGCAAATTTAACCTAAGCTCCAATAAAGGAAACTTTACGATTAACCAATTAAAGGGGGATCTAAAAACTGATGGTGGGGCAGGTAATCAGGAACTCGAAAACATAGAAGGTAATATATCATTAAAAGCAACTAGTGGAGATATTAAGCTATCTTTAGCTAAAGGAAATATTACAACAAGAACCTTTGAAGGAAATCAAAAGATTTTTCAATCAGAAGGAGCTTACAATGTTCAAGCTTCTACAGGTGATTTAACAGGAACCAGGATTAAAATTTACTGAATCTTCTTCTTTTACCACAACTGAGGGTAATATCAAAGTTCAAATGAATACAAAAACCGATTTGGCATTTGTTTTAAAATCAGAAAACTCATTCCTGAGAGCAATGGGTAAATCAAAGAAAAAGTCTTTAAAAGAAGGTAAAGGAAGTATTGTTATTACAGGTACCAGCACAACTGGCAGTCAGGCATATTATTAAAACACTTAAAACATCAGAGATAATGGTAATAACCATTATCTCTGATGTTATTTTAATTATTTCCTAATATCAAAGGCAAGCCATCCTTTCCTGAACCAACTACTACTACCTTTGCATTTTGTGATTCAGCTAATTTCAATGTTGCATCAATACCTTTTTGTTTTATGATATTTGGTGTCAAACTGGCATTTATAATTTTATTATAATTGGCAATACCCTCAGCTTCTATCTTTTTTCTTTCCGCTTCACTTCTTTCTTTGTCTAACTTAAACTGATATGACAACGCTTCTTGTTCTTGTTTAAGCTTACTCTCAATGGCCGCTTTAATTTGAGCTGGTAATTGAATTGATCTGATCAACAAAGCACGTAATTCTATATTATTATCTTTTAGAACCTGGGATGTTTCTTGTTTTATTAAATCTTCAACTTCTTTTCTTTTTGTAGAAAATAATTCTTCAGCTGTATAACGACCTGTGACACTTCTGACAACTGAACGAACTTCTGGAATAACCAAAACATTAATATAATCTCTTCCAAATTTCTGATGCAACTGTCCTATTTTGGCATATACAGGATTAAAACGAACTGTGATATCCATATTGATAGACATACTGTTTTTGTCTAATACATCCATGGTTTCTTCACGGGTCTGCTCTTTTACAACGTAGGTAATCAACTGATTCCACGGGGCAATTATAACCAAACCTTCTGATTTAATATTATTTACATCTAAACCGATAGTATATGGTTTAAATACCACAGCACGTTCTCCCGGCTGAATGATATGAAAAACACGACTACCAAATAAAAACAACAAAATTAATCCTAAAACAAATATTCCTAAAATTATAGGTGACACTTTACTTTTCATAATATAAAAATTGCGTTAAAATATAGTTTTATAAACAAAAGCATAAAGCTAGTAAATAATTTCAATTGATAATTTATAAGCCTGAATACTAATTTCCTTAATTTTTTGAGAATATCTTTCAATATGAAACGAGCCATGAGAAAATTTTCGCATACAGGTAAATGATTATATCTGGTGAATTCAAGCACAATTTTTATTGACAAATAGGGTTTTCAATGTATTTTTATCTACTTTGCAAAGGAGTTATCTACTTTTAAAACTTAAAAACTGATTTTATTATGTTACTCAAAAGCATCAATCCTAGCAGTGGTGAAGTAGTAAGAGAATACCCGGAATATCAATGGGAAGAAATTGATAACATCATACGCAATGTACATACTGCATATAAATCATGGAAAATTACCAATCTTAATTACAGGATTGATAAAATAAAACAACTGGCAAAACTCCTGGAAATAAAAAAAGAAGGTCTTTCTTTTACCATTTCTGTAGAAATGGGAAAACCAATTACCGAATCCAGATCTGAGATTGACAAGTGCATTTGGCTTTGTAATTACTACTGTGACAATATTGACCAATTTTTAAAGAAACAGTATATTAAAACTGAAGCATCAGAATCGTATATCTCATTTCAACCACTTGGCGTTATTCTTGCTATAATGCCCTGGAACTTTCCTTTCTGGCAGGTATTTAGATTTGCAGTACCTACTATACTCGCAGGAAATACTGCAGTGTTAAAACACGCCTCCAATGTGCCCAGTTGTGCGATAGCTATTGAGGACTTGTTTAATGAGGCCGACTTTCCTGATGATGTATTTCGCACTGTTTTGGCTACAAATACAAAGGTTGAACGTATGATTGCAAACAAGAAAATATCAGCAGTTACCTTAACAGGAAGCACAAAAGCCGGACAAACAGTAGCCCAAACAGCCGGTAAATATCTTAAAAAATGCGTTCTTGAACTTGGAGGAAGCGACCCTTATGTTGTTCTTGACGATGCAAATCTTAACGAAACTGTTGATATTTGTATAAAAGGACGACTGTTAAATACAGGACAAAGCTGCATTGGTGCTAAAAGATTTATTATTACAGCAGGTATTTATAACGATTTTGAATCATTATTTGTTGAAAAAATGAAAGCTGTAACTATTGGTGATCCATTTGATGAAAACAATCAACTGGGTCCTCTTGCCCGCGGATATATAAGAGAAGATTTATTAAGCCAGGTAAACAAATCTATTTCAAATGGAGCCCAACTACTTTGCGGGGGCAACCTGCCTGAAACCCCGGGATTTTACTTTCCCGCAACGGTATTGGCAAATGTTCAACCAGGCCAACCAGCCTATAACCAGGAGTTATTTGGTCCGGCAGCCTCATTAATTAAAGCCAATGATGAACACGATGCAATCAGAATAGCAAACGATACCAGCTTTGGATTAGGAGCTGCTGTATTTACATCAGACATAGAAAAAGGAAAACATATTGCTGAATACGAACTTGAAGCTGGCTGCTGCTTTGTTAACGATTTTGTTCGTTCAGATCCTCGTTTACCATTTGGAGGAATAAAAGAAAGTGGTTACGGAAGAGAATTATCACTCTACGGCTTGCAGGAATTTATAAACATAAAAACCATATATATTAAATAATGACATTTAAAGAAGCTCTCATTAAAGCCTCTGGTATTTGTGCCCGACAGGAAAAATGCATCTCTGATATTGAAAAAAAGTTATTTGATTGGGGTGTTGAGCCTGAAATCCGAAGACAAGTTATAGATCAATTAATTAAAGAAAAGTTTATCGATGAAGAAAGGTATACCAAATTCTATATTAAAGATAAATTCACTTTTAACCGCTGGGGTAAAATTAAAATCAAATGGCAATTAAAAGCAAAAAATATATATGGTACAAATGTTGAGAAGGAATTATGTAAAATCAATGACCAGGAATACAGGGATACCCTGGCTCAATTATTGAAAAACAAAAAACAATCTATAAAAGAAACAGACAAATACAAAATAAAAAGCTCCCTGGTCCGATATGCATCTTCAAGAGGTTTTGAACCCGAACTTATCTATCAGATTATAAATGAAATGAACTTATAAAACAATAATAAAAATGACAGCTCAAATTAATCCCAAAACCTTTTACAGATCATTCATTCTCACAACGCTGATCTTATCATTATCAACAAGTGTTTTATATGCTAAAAAAAAAACCCGACTGGGTAAAACAACGTCCAAGTGACACTTCTTATTTCATTGGCAGATCCATGTCATTAAAGCAGGAAGGTGATATAAACTACATGACAGAAACAAGAAACAAAGCATTAAAACAATTAAGTTCAGAAATAAAAGTAAACATATCATCCAATTCTATTTTACATCAATTTGAAAACAACTACCAGGTTAAAGAATCATTTGAAAGCAAGACTTTTGAGTCTGTAGAAGCAACTCTCGAAGGCTATGAAGTATTTACCTGGGAAAATAAAAAAGAGTATTGGGTAATGATGCGTTTATCAAAAGAAAAATATGAATTGCAAAAAAAATTGAAACTTGATAATGCGAAAAAGTTAAGTGCCACATACTATACAGACGGGCTAAAGAGCATTAAAAATGGAGATATATACCAGGGGCTTTCGCAATACATCCAAGCCATTAAATCCATTCAACAACACGTGAACGAGGATTTAAATTACCATGATATTAATGGGGATTACAACCTGGGAATTGATATTTATAATTCGATTCAGGATGCTTTAAAAAAATTAAACCTCCAATCTGAAAAAGACGTTTACATCGTACAATTTAGTCAGGAACTTCAAATACCATTACGCCTGCAAGCCACATATTCTGATATAAAAGGCAACAAACACCCTGTATCTAACCTTCCATTAAACTTTTCATTTACAAAAGGAAACGGAGAATTAATTACAAACGGAATAACAGACAACCAAGGTGAAGCAACTTGTTCCGTTAGTCGATTTATATCAAAACGAAAAACACAAGAGATAACAGCCATTTTTAATGCTCATAAACTTTATGAAAAGGAAGATGCAGAAACTCAAATTCTATTAAATGCCTTTTTTAGAGAAGAATCTTTACCCCTATCAAGATTTAATATAGAAGTAAAAAAATCATCTGCTTACCTCGAAATTAATGAAGTTGTTTTCGGAGTAAATCCCAATACTAAAACCTTGGGCAATATGATAAAATCAGAATTGGCTCAAAGTTATTTTAACATCACTAATGAAAAAGAAAATGCTGATTTTATTGTAAAAATCAATTCAAATTTCATTGCCGGTGATGAAAAAAAAGGTAAAGGATATGCCTTATACATCGTGTTTGTTGACTTCAATATTTCAATCTATGATAATAAAAGCAAAATGGAAATATTTGTAGATGGGTTTAGTGATTTAAAAGGTATGTTACCGGGGAGCTACGAGCACGCTTTGAAAAATGCAAGAAGCAAAGCAAAGCAAAAAATCATCAATGATATTTTCCCTAAAATAGAACAAGTGAATTTATAAGACACAATCAGATGAGTACCTAAGTGATTTTGTGTTGGGTCAATAGTGTGTGAAACCTGAATTATCCCCTCTGCTTTTTAATGTGTTTAACGTATGGTTTTATTTATCTTAAAGCTCTAATTGGCATTACAAGCAATTATTTATTTTTGCCAACTCAAATTATTAAAATGGCAAACAAAAATTTATCTACTTATTTAAATATCATTTTCTCAATGATATTTTGGGCTTTCTCCTTTGTGTGGGTTAAAGAGGCATATGAATCATTTGGCCCTATTACTACAATTTTTAGTCGACTCCTCATCAGTTCGGCTCTGCTATTTTTATTCTTAAAAGTAACTAAGCGATTACAATCTATTCAAAAAGAAGATTATAAGCTTTTCATATCACTTGCACTATTTGAACCCTTTTTATATTTCATGTGTGAAAGCCATGGTCTTAAAATTGTGTCAAGTACCTTAGCATCTGTCATTATATCAACTACACCAATTTTCGCATCAATATTTGCATTTCTGTTTCTAAAGGAGAAGCTTACTAAAATTAGTATGGTAGGAATTTTAGTCTCTTTTTTTGGAGTTGGCATTATGATTTTTAACAAAGGCTTTACGCCAGAAGCATCCATATTGGGCATTTCATTAATGTTTGGAGCTGTACTTTCTACCATTGGATATTCCCTTGCACTCAAAAAACTAGCCTTCAGGTATTCTCCTGTTAATATCATTACCTATCAAAACTTCATCGGTATATTTATGTTTATCCCGATATATGCATTTACAGAATTAAAAACTTTTTCTAATATTGAATTTAAACAGAAGGCCATAATAGCCATATTTCAATTAGCTATCTTTGCCTCTTCAGTAGCATTTATTTTGTATACGAAAGCTATTAAACAATTAGGTGTAGCAAAATCCAATATGTTTATCAATTTAATTCCTGTATTTACAGCATTATTTGCATGGTGGATATTAAAGGATAATATTGATTTACAAAAGATTGTTGGAATTGCAATTGTAATTATAGGATTATTTATTTCTCAAATAAGATATAAAAAGCATGAAGCTTGATTTGGAGCGATATAAGGAAATGGCACAAAACAAAGCCAAAGATAATAAAGCATTTACTACCAGGTTACGAAAAAAGAAACCAAAAACACTGGATGAATCAGCATTAAATGCACATCACGATGCTTTTGAAAAAATAGATTGCTTAGAATGTGCAAATTGCTGTAAATCTATAAGCCCAATAATCATAGATCGAGATATTGACAGAATAGCCAGACATCTAAAAATGAAGCGTTCTGAACTTATTGATCAATATTTTGAGATTGATGAAGATGAAGACTACGTTTTTAAACAAACACCTTGTCCTTTTTTAATGCCGGATAATTATTGTATGATTTACGAGGTAAGACCAAGAGCATGCAGAGAATACCCACATACCGACAGAAGGAGGTTTTATCAGATTTTAAACCTCACTTATCAAAACTCTTTTGTATGCCCGGCTGCATATGAAGTATTGGAAACATTAAAAAGCGAATATTAACGTACTAAAAATATAAATTTGTCGTTGTATTGAAGATGGTAAAACAAAACATGAAGAAATTACATTTAATTATAATATGCCTTACTTTCTTTCAACTGATAAAAGCTCAATTTGGAGGAGAAAGCACCTATGATTTCCTAAATCTTACAACTTCAGCAAAAGTTGGAGCATTAGGTGGCACAAACGTCTCCATTTCTGATGAAATTGGTGATTTAAATTTTGTGTATCACAATCCGGCATTGTTAAAGCCAGATATGAACAAGGCAATTGTTTTGAATTACGTTCCCTACATTGCTGATATTAATTACGGATATGTAGCCTATGCCCAGGATTTTAAATCCATAGGAACATTTAGTCTGGGGATACACAATGTTAACTACGGGGATTTCACCAGAACCAGTGAATACAACGAAATATCTGGCACGGCAACAGCCGCCGAATATGCATTTATTTTAACCTATGCCCGCCAGTTATCACCATATATTTCAATGGGTTTAAGTGTAAAACCTGTCTATTCAAAATTCGATACTTATACATCATTTGCTTTAGCAACTGATTTTGGTTTTAATTATTGCAGGAAAGATAAAAATTTTTCTTTAGGAATTGTAATTCGCAATATGGGATCGCAACTCTCATCTTACTCAGAAACAAAAGAAGAGATGCCATCTGATTTACAAGTTGGAATTACGAAAAAATTAGCTCATGCTCCTTTTCGATTCTCTCTTACCGCTCAAAACCTGCTTGACTGGGATTTAACTTATACAGACTCTGAAGACAGTGATTCTTCATCTTCTGAAGATAATGAATCTTCGTTTGCTGATAAATTTATGCGTCATATGGTTATTGGTATAGAATTTTTACCTGCTAAAAATTTCCATGTTGATTTAGGTTACAATCATCGAAGAAGAAAAGAATTAGGGTACGAAGAAAAAATGTCTACAGCCGGTTATTCATGGGGTTTTGGATTCAGGGTATATAAATTCATGTTTTCTTATGGTTCAGCACGCTACCACCTGGGAGGAACTTCAAACTACTTTTCAATAACAACAAATCTCTCAAAATTTTAAAATAAATTATCATAAATAATTTAGGTTAATACCAAACAATCGTAGTATTTTTACCGGCTCAAATATATTATAATGACAATACAAAAAACAAAGCTGGTTATTGCTATTGACGGGTATTCATCATGCGGGAAAAGCACAGTTGCAAAAGACCTTGCTAAACTACTCAATATCATATTTATAGATTCAGGAGCCATGTATCGCTGCGTTACACTCTATGCTATAGAAAAAGGAATAATCAATGAAACTCAAATTGATTTAGAAAAACTACAAAAGGAATTAAATAATATATCTATATCTTTTAAATTTGATGCTGCTTCAAAAACAAACGAAACATATTTAAATGGCAATTTAGTTGAAAGTAAAATCAGAAGCATAGAAGTAAGCAATCACGTAAGTTCAATTAGTGCAATAGCGTTTGTTAGAAAAAGAATGGTTGAACTACAACAAAAAATGGGAGAAACAGAAAGCATAGTCATGGATGGCAGAGATATTGGAACTGTTGTTTTTCCAAATGCTGACTTGAAATTATTTATGACTGCTTCTCCGGAAATTAGAGCAGAAAGAAGATTTAAAGAATTTCAGGAGAAAAATGAAAATATATCTTTCGAAGAAGTTCTTGACAATGTAATCAAACGTGATCATATTGACGAAACAAGAGATGAAAGCCCGCTAAAAAAAGCAGACGATGCTGTTGTTTTAGATAATGGAAACATAGGCAAACAAGAACAACTGGATTTTATAGTTAAAGAACTCCGCAAAAGGAATCTTATTCATTGATACCATATCAATTTGTTAAATAATTTTAAATAAGATTCTAGTCATCATTTAATTAACAAAAAATATACATAAAAGTGTCATCTTTGAACATCGAAATTGATCCGTCATCAGGTTTTTGTTTTGGAGTAGTCAAAGCCATTGAAGCCGTTGAGAATGAACTCAACGAAAATGGCATCATACACTGCCTGGGAGATATTGTTCATAACAACATGGAAATGAACAGGCTCACAAACAAAGGAATGATATCAATTGATAAAGATGAAATAAATAAGATTAAAAGCAACAAAATATTTATACGTGCCCATGGAGAACCCCCTGAAACCTACAAGCTGGCAGAATCCAGAGGTCTTTCAATAATTGATGCAACTTGTCCGGTTGTTTTAAAACTGCAAAGCAGGATCAAAAAATCCTGGGAGTACTTAAAAAACATAAACGGACAAATTATCATTTACGGAAAAAAAGGTCATGCCGAAGTTATAGGTTTAATGGGGCAAACCAACAATGAAGCTTTTATTATTGAATCATTGAATGAAGTAGAAAAAATTGATTTAAACAAACCAACTCATTTCTATGCTCAAACTACAAAAAGCATAGATGGTTTTAAACAAATAAGTGATTATTTATTGAAAAACATAAAAAAAGGAGTTGAGTTTAAATCATTTGATACTATTTGTCGACAAGTTGCCAGCAGATTGCCAAAAATAACTGCTTTTGCCCAAAAGCATAAGCTGATTGTTTTTGTTGGCGGAGAAAAAAGCAGCAATGCCCAAATGCTTTTTAACCAATGCAAAAAAACAAATGAACAATCGTATTTTGTAAGTAACAAAAACCAGATTGATCCAGACTGGTTCAAAGTACTTCCTGAATCTGTAGGTATTTGTGGCGCAACATCAACACCACCTTGGCTAATGCAACAAATTGCAGAGGAAATAGAAAAAATAACAAAAGACAAATAAATATGGGACAATTAAAAAAAATAGGCGTACTAACATCAGGTGGGGATGCTCCAGGAATGAACGCTGCAATCAGAGCAGTAGTCAGAGCTGCAATTTACCATAAATTAAAAGTAGTTGGAATTAAACAAGGGTATCATGGTTTAATTCATGACTACATAGAACCAATGACTTCTAAGTCGGTGAGTAATATTATTCACCAGGGAGGAACTATACTAAAATCAGCCCGAAGCCAAAGCTTCAGAACGGTTGAAGGCAGAGCAAAAGCCTATGAAACCATAAAAAAGCATGGTATTGATGCCTTAGTTGTTATTGGTGGAGACGGCACTTTTACCGGTGCTCGTTTATTTGGACAAGAACACAATTTCCCCATTGTTGGAGTTCCAGGTACTATCGATAACGATCTTTTCGGAACGGATTATACCATAGGCTACGACACCGCATTAAATACTGTAGTTCAGGCTGTTGATAAAATCAGAGACACAGCTAGTGCCCACAGCCGTTTATTCTTTATTGAGGTAATGGGACGTGATGCAGGTTTCTTAGCTTTACGAAGTGGTATTGCATCCGGAGCTGAAGCTATTATGGTTCCTGAAATAGACACTGATTTTAAACAGCTAAACAAATTCCTTGAAAAAGGAATGAGAAAAGATAAAAACAGCAGTATTGTTTTAGTTGCTGAAGGAGAAAAAATTAGTGGAGGAGCAATTCAGGTTGCTGAGAGAGTTTCTAAAGAATACCCGGATTATGATACAAGAGTGACCATTCTGGGACATATCCAAAGAGGAGGTTCACCATCTGCCTTTGACAGAGTTACTGCAAGTAGATTAGGTGTTTCTGCCGTAGAAGCATTGATAGATGATCAAAAAAGCATTATGCTAGGACTGGTCAACAAGGAAGTTGTACATGTACCGTTTAATCAAGCTCTAAAACATAAGAAAAAATTAAACCCTACTCTTTTAGAACTGACAGAAATATTGTCAATCTAAATAAATAAGATCAAAAAAAATATAAGCTGTTCCAATACCGGAGCAGCTTTTTTTACCCCGCAATATTAAAACACCAGGTTGAGAAACCATCTCAGAGCGCCATAGATTTTTAAATGTATGCGGGTTTAATTGTTTATTGCAACAACAGGATCTAATTTACTTGCACTATTTGAAGGTATAAAACCACTAAGCATACCTAACAAAACAGATATTAACACTCCTCTTATTATATTTCCCAAAGTAAGTTGAACACCCAGATTCATCACCCCGTTTGCAACCAGAGTCGATAAAAATATAATTACCAATCCTGCCATTCCTCCCATCAAACTCAAAAACACACTCTCAAATAAGAATTGCATCAATATAAACTTTCGCTTAGCACCTAAAGCTTTTTGTATTCCAATAATTCGGGTTCTTTCCTTTACTGAGACAAACATAATATTTGCAATACCAAAGCCTCCTACCAAAATAGAAAAACCACCAATTATCCAACCAGCCAAATCTATTACACCAAATAATCCATCAAACTGTTTTTGAACCAAACCAATCTGATTTAAAGCAAAGGTATTTTCTTCTCTGGGCTTAATTTTACGTTCCGACCTTAATATCCCTTCCAATTCGCCTTTTAAATCATCTACACTAACACCTTGTTTTGCCTTGACAATAATAAAAGGATCAACACGATCACTACGAATATTAAATAAGCCTTTAGCATAATTGATTGGGATAATTATGTTTTTATCTAAACTATTCCCGAACATATCATCTCCCTCTTTGAGAAGAACACCAATCACAGTCAATTTCCGTCCCATCAACTTAACTCTCTTACCAACAACGGATTCACCCTGAAACAATTCTTTAGCAATATCATTGCCCAACATAACAACGTTAGTGCCATTATTTGATTCAAATGGAGAAAAATAACGACCTTCCTCAACCTTAAAATTCCAATTTTTATCAAAACTTGCACTCACACCAAAAACCTGCACATTTTCATACGAATTACTTTCATAAACCACTGTTTTACTGGCTGCAATACAAAAAGTAGAAGCATCAGCCAGCTGAGATCTTTTTTCAATAGACTTCTGTTCATTCAATGAAGGCACAGGTCTGTTTAAATATTTCCACCAAGGATATTCTGTTTCACCTTCAGGTTGGGTCCATGGCCATTTTTGAACATAAATCACATCCTCACCGAGAGATTGAATGCTATTTCTGATTTTTGACTCTAGAAAATCAATTAGAGTAAACACCGTAATTATTGAAAAGATACCAATCATTACTCCACTCAAAGTTAATATTGTACGAAGTTTATTTGCCTTTAACGCACCAAAAGCAAACAAAACACTCTCCTTTAAAAATTTAACATAAAGAATCATGAAAACAGAAATAAATATTTGAGTATTATATATCTTATACTAATTTTTATAACACTTATAAAACTATGAATAAATTCACATACCACCTTGATAAATGTGCTTATTTTCTTAATTTTGCGCCAAGTCCAGAATTTTCGTGTAAAAATTTATTAGTCAAAGCATAAAAACCTATGATTTTTTATAATAAATTGCGGGAACTGCGATTTAATCATTTAACATTACATGCATAATTAAATTAAAATGAGTAGCTCTAAAAAAATTAAATCCGCTCTTATTTCGGTATTCCATAAAGATGGATTGGATGAGATCATAAAGACGTTAGATAAGCAAGGTGTTCAACTTTATAGTACCGGAGGAACAAAAACTTTTATTGAGGATCTGGGAATTAAGGTTACTGCAGTTGAAGACATCACTGGATACCCATCGATATTAGGCGGTAGAGTAAAAACACTTCACCCAAAGGTTTTTGGTGGTATTTTATCAAGAAGAGACAACGACTCAGACAAAGAGCAACTTAACGAATTTGAAATTCCTGAATTAGATTTAGTAATTGTAGATTTATACCCCTTTGAAGCTACAGTAGCATCAGGCGCATCAGAACAAGATATTATTGAAAAAATTGACATAGGTGGTATATCTTTAATTAGAGCTGCTGCTAAAAATTACAAAGATGTTGTGATCGTTCCATCACAGGATCAATACCAGGATTTACTAAAAATTTTAGTTGAATTTGAAGGCGTTACAACTATAGACGAAAGAAAGAAGTTTGCAGCATCTGCATTTGCCGTTTCTTCCCATTACGATTCAGCCATCTTTAACTATTTCAACCCTGGAGCTGACGATATTGAAAGAATCAGCTTAAACAATGGTGAAGTTCTTCGCTATGGCGAAAACCCTCATCAGAAAGCAACCGTTTACAAATACAACAACATCAAAGAAGGAGCATCTTTAGCTAATGCTAAAGTATTACAAGGAAAAGCTCTTTCATATAACAATATGCTTGATGCTGATGCAGCATGGAAGGCAGCAAGTGATGCATTCCATTCAGTAACACATATTGAAAATAAACAAGCCGTAGCTGTAATCAAACATCTAAACCCTTGTGGTTTAGCGGTTACTGATAACATCATGAAATCATTAGAATTAGCATGGGCTGGAGATCCAATCAGTGCTTTTGGTGGCATTATCTGTTTTACAGGAACTGTAACAGGAAACATTGCCCAATGGTTTGCAAAGCGATTTGTAGAAATCATAATTGCTCCAGAGTTTACCACGGAAGCCCTGGAAATTTTTGAAAAGAAAAAGAACTTACGCTTATTAGAAACACCTATTAAGAATGAGATAACTGGTGAAAAATTAATTCGCTCAGTTAGTGGCGGTATTCTTGTACAAGACGAGGATGAAGGTGTTGATACAGAATTTAAAAATGTTACTAAACTAGAATTTGATGCCACTAAAATGGAATTGGCTAAGTTTGGTATTACAGCATGTAAACATTTAAAAAGTAATGCTATCGCTATTGTTACTGAAAATGAAGATGGTTCATTCTGGTTAACAGGAGCAGGTATGGGACAGCCAAACCGTTTAGATAGCTTACGCCATTTAACAATGCCTCGTTTCGATTTGAAAGAAGGCGTTAAAATTGAAAATTCAGTAGTTATTTCTGACGCATTCTTCCCATTCCGTGATAGTATTGAAGCTGCAAACGAGTATAATGTAAAATACATCGTAGAGCCAGGAGGAAGTATTCGTGACGAAGAAGTAATTGAAGCTTGTAATGAATTTGGAATAGCTATGTTATTTACTGGAAAACGTCATTTTAAACATTAAAACCCGAACCTTATGGGATTTTTTTCATTCTTATCTCAAGATATTGCTATTGACCTTGGTACGGCAAACACAATCATCATTCATAATGATAAAATTGTTGTTGACGAACCTTCAATAGTTGCATTAGACCGACGCACTGACAAACTGATGGCTATCGGTGAGAAAGCCCGTCAAATGCACGGTAAAACACATGATAATATATATACTATCAGACCTCTTAGAGATGGTGTAATTGCAGACTTTAACGCTGCGGAGCAGATGATTAGAGGAATGATCAAAATGATTAACACCAACTCAAAACTATTTACACCTTCATTAACAATCGTTATTTGTATTCCTTCAGGAAGTACAGAGGTGGAAATAAGAGCCGTGCGTGACTCTGGGGAGCATGCCGGGGGACGTGAAGTATATATGATTTATGAACCAATGGCTGCGGCTCTTGGTATTGGTTTAGATGTTGAAGCTCCTCAAGGAAATATGGTGGTTGATATAGGTGGAGGTACTACTGAAATCGCAGTTATTTCTTTAGGTGGTATTGTAACAAATAAATCAATTCGTATTGCCGGTGACGACTTAACAGCCGACATCATGGAGTATATGCGCCGCCAACATAATATTAAGGTGGGAGAAAGAACTGCAGAAGAAATTAAAATCCATGTAGGTTCTGCATTACCAGAATTAGAAACACCTCCAAACGACTATATCGTTCAGGGACCTAATCAGATGACTGCATTACCTATTGAAGTACCGGTTTCTTACCAGGAGATTTCTCATTGTCTTGAAAAATCAATTTCTAAAATAGAAACTGCAATCCTGAGCGCTCTGGAACAAACACCTCCTGAGTTATACGCTGATATTGTTAACAATGGTATTTATTTAGCAGGTGGTGGAGCTTTATTAAGAGGTCTTGACAAAAGATTAACAGATAAGATTAATATTCCTTTTCATATTGCTGAAAATCCACTTCATGCAGTAGCAAGAGGAACAGGAATTGCTTTAAAGAACAGACATAAATTCTCATTCTTGATGAGATAAAAATATTCCTTGAAACAAAGCGGCCGGAATGATCCGGCCGTTTTATTTTCAGCTACTCAACCATTCGGTTTTTTCTCCATTAAGTATTGCCTCAAATATAATTTTCTAAACCAAAGTATTTTTATAAGTAGTTTATCATATTTAGGAACAGTTTTGTTTTTTTTCTATTTTTGAATCTAGCCTGATGTATTCATGAATTTTCGTTATGAGAGCATCAAAAGCAAAGAGAAAAAGTGAAGTGAAGATTTTCAGTTTGCAGGAATAGTGAACTATTTTGAAAACTTAAAATCGAGCATTTGCTTTTTATCAAAGATTTTGATGCTTGCAGTAGAATAATTTATGAATAGTTCAGGCTAAGTCTATAACTGTATCAATGAGAAGATTATTTTATTTTATAACTGTAATACTTTTATCTAACACTTTACTCAATGCACAAAGTGTTTTAGATAAAATCAACAAATACGAAAAAGCAGTCTTCTCAATTTCATCCTATACTAAAGATGGCTCATTAAACTACACTACTTCAGGATTCTTTATCAATCCGGATGGAATTGCTGTAGTTCCGTCAAAAATATTTTTAAAAGCCGATTCTGTAATCATTACACTAAAAAATGGAAGAATATACAGTCTTGACAGAATCCTTTCCACCCATAAAATGGCTAACTTAGCATTGATAAAAGTTAAAGATCACCGGGGAAAAGGTTTTGATTATATCATTCCTTCACAGAATACAGAACGCAACCAAAGCGAAGTCCTGATATTATCCCACCCCAATGAAACAGAAGAAGGCGTTTCGCTGGGAAATATTTTAAAAATATTTCAAGCTCCCTATTTAGATAGAGTGATATTTGTCAATTCTAATTACGATCGGATGTCCATAGGCTCTCCGGTAATCAACAACCAAGGTGACTTAGTCGGCATAGCCGGTTATTTAAGACAATCTGGTACCCGGTATTATATGAGCACTCAAATTTTAAATGACTCACTTTGGACAAACCATTCGTATAACCATTGGGAAAAATCAGTATATCAAGATCACTCATCAGACCTGACTCCATATATGCACGAAGGAATCATTCAATATTTAGATGAGAAATGGATAGAAGCAGCTAAAAGCTTTAGTTTAGAAATAAGAAATCAGCCTGAAAACACCATTGCATATATTTTTAGAGGAGAAACCCGTCGTAGGTATGAAAACTATGTTGGGATGAGAGCTGACATAATGAAGGCTAAATCGCTAAATCCAAATCACTTTTTAATAGACTATTTTGAGGCAGAAAGCCTTATGAGAGAGAACAAAAAGGATCAGGCTTTTGTAAAACTTATTTCGAGTATTGAAAAATACGATGCTTATTCCCCGTCATTGGTTGATTTTGGATTACTCGCCGTGGAACTAAGAAAAGATATAAACACAGCATTAAAGTGCTATAACAAATCGATACAATGTTGCCCCTTATATGCCAATGGATATTACGAAAGAAGCCGACTTTTACAACAGTTTTTAAATAACGATACACTTGCCCTTGAAGACATAAATAAAGCCATTAGTTTAAACCAAAAACTACCGGGAGCATATTCTATCAGGGGAACACTAAAAATTCAATTGGAGGATTACCTCGAAGCAATATCTGATTTTGACAGAGCTTTAAAAATAGATCCCCAGGATACACATGCATTATTTAACAGGGGCTTAGCGTATTTTAACCTTGGAATGAAAGAAAAAAGCTGTCACGATTGGGATCAGGCCGGTCAATTGGGTCATTTTAAATCGGTAAAATACATGAGTTTATATTGCAACAAAATATCATCAAAAGGCTCCAGACATTAGCCCGCTAAATATTTAAACATTAAATTTGCCAAAAATTAAATTTTTATGACAACTATAGAACAGCTAAAAGAATTAGCGGGACGTCAGCTGGCGTTAAGGAGGTATCTTTGACATTGACCGTAAAAAAATTGAAATAGAGGAAGAAGAAATGCGTTCGCAGGCTCCAGACTTTTGGGATGACGCAAAGGCTGCAGAAATACACATGAGACAACTTCGTGAGTTGAAGGCCTGGGTAAATGACTACGAGGAGATAGAAAACCTGATTGAGGATTTTAACGTTCTTTTTGACTTTTTAAAAGAAGGTGAGGCTTCGCAAGAAGATATTGATGACCAATTTATCATTACGCAAAATAAAATAGAAGCTCTTGAGCTAAGAAATATGCTAAGGAGAGAAGAGGATAAATTGGGTGCCGTTTTAAAAATTAATGCAGGAGCTGGAGGTACAGAAAGTCAGGATTGGGCTGAAATGTTGATGCGTATGTATATCCGTTGGGGCGAGCAGCATAAATATAAAGTCAAGGAAGTTAACTACCAACCCGGCGATGACGCTGGTATCAAAACTGTCACTCTTCAGTTTGAAGGAGAATTTGCCTATGGCTATCTAAAAAGTGAAAACGGGGTTCATCGTTTGGTTCGTTTGTCGCCTTTTAATGCTGCCAATAAACGAATGACATCTTTTACATCGGTTTTTGTTACTCCATTAATTGACGATACCATCGAAATAGATATTAATCCGAGTGATATTACCTGGGAAACATTCCGATCTGGCGGTGCAGGTGGGCAAAATGTAAACAAAGTTGAAACAGGAGTCCGTTTACGCCATGCTCCAACAGGCATCATGATTGAAAATACCGAATCAAGATCACAGCTTGGAAATAAAGAAAATGCAATGCGCCTTTTAAAGTCTCAACTTTATGAATTGGAACTTCGTAAACGAATGGAGGAGCAAAATAAGATTGAAAGCAATAAAAAGAAAATAGAATGGGGTTCTCAGATTCGTTCTTATGTATTCCAACCATATAAAATGGTTAAAGATATAAGAACCAATTGCGAAACGTCAAACGTTCAGGCCGTAATGGATGGTGAAATTGATGATTTCATCAAAGCTTATTTAATGGAATTTGGTGGATCTGAAGAGAATTAAAATTATTTTTCAGAAATAAGATAACTTTAATAAAAGACGAATTATAAAAAACACATTGCTATGATTATGTATTTACACAATCCCCGATGTTCAAAAAGTCGTCAGGGTTTAGAATATTTAAAAGATGAAAAAGGTATTACACCCATGGTTGTTAAATACCTTGATACTCCTTTAAATTTTGAAGAAATTAGTCAGATTTTAAAGAAGTTAGGAATGAAGGCTAGTGAGTTGATTCGAAAAAATGAAGATTATTACAAAAAAGAACTTAAAGGAAAAGATCTTTCTGAAGAAGAATTAATTCAGGCTATGGCTGAAAATCCTAAACTAATAGAACGCCCTATTATCATCAATGGAGCAAAAGCAGTTATTGGAAGGCCGGTAGAAAACATTGATACAATTTTATAATTCAATATTTGGTGGGGTCTTTTTTAAGCCCCACTAATCTTGATATAATTATTTACTTCCCAAAAAGCGATAAGTTTCTTCTGGCAAATCTTTCACTGCCAGTATCATTAATCCATCTAAGCTATCATTAAAATTAGGATCCACATTAAATCCTATAATTTTAGCGTTCTGTCTGATATATTGTTTTAATAACACAGGAATATTCATATATCCAGGCTCTATTCCGGAAATAAACTTATCAAGTTTTTGCATATCACCTTTATTACGTTCAAGGATTACTTCTATAGATTCCGGATCTGTTTTTACTATAAATTCTTTTTTAGGCTGTACATATTTAGCCAGATTATAATCATAGCAATGCTTCTTGATAAAGGCAATCAAAAGATCCTTTGAAAATCTGGAGAAATCGTTGCTTATGCTTACTGGTCCAATAATATATTGTACATCTGTATTTTTCATTAAAATATGAAGTATTCCCTGCCACAACAGAAACAGCGGTAGAGGTTTTTGCTGAAATTCTTTAATAACAAAAGATCTACCCAGTTCAATTGAGTTTTCTAAAACAAGCCCTAATTTTTCATCTAAATCAAACAAGCTGTTAACATAAAAACCCTTGATCCCTTTTTCTTTAATAAATTTATTTCCAAAGCCAACGCGATAGGCTCCAATAATTTGTTTCGTAGTTCTTTTATAAATAAAGAGTTGAGAATAATATGTATCAAAACTATCAATATCTATCTTTTGATTGGTTCCTTCCCCCACTTCTCTAAAAGTAATTTCTCTTAAGCGCCCTAACTCCCTGATGATATTAGGAATATTTTTGGATTCCGTTAAATAAACTTCAAAATCAGACTTTTCAAATAATAAATCGTTACTTCTAATATTAGTAACTTCTTGTTCAATTAACTGAGGAGCTACAGGATAAATTATGTCAGCTGGTTTCTTATAAATTCTTTTTACCTTTTTTATTTCATTTGTTGATTTTAATGCAAACAAACAGGTTCGCAAATACTTTCCTTTTTTTTCAGCACTAGAAAGTTCACTTAATGTTTCGGGATATACTGGTTTACCGATACGAACATGAATGGTTTTATTTTCTTTCTTAAAAAATTCTGAAGGAATAGATAAAGTACGCAAATACGGATGTACCTTTCCTAATAAATGAAATATCAAACTATTGTGCCCTTCAAAAAACATTGGAACTATAGGAACATTAGCTTTGATTAAAAATTTAATGACACTACTATCCCATTCTTTATCCTCAATTTTACCTAAGCCTTTTTGCATTGTAGACACCTCACCTGCAGGAAATATTCCTAACGGATGTCCATTTTTTAATTGATTCAGCGCTTTTTTTAGTCCTTGTACATTATCTCTGCTCTTACTTTCAAAAGGATTTAAGTCAATAAAAGAATTACTTAAAGAAGGAGCTATATCCTTAAGAAAGAAGTTTGCCAGAACTTTAAATTCAGGATAAATTTCATTCAATGTTTTTATCATTATAATGCCATCCAAAAATCCAAATGGATGATTTGACATAACAATAAACGGACCTGTTTTTGGAATATTCTTTAACTCTGTTTCGGGGATGCTAACATGTATATTGAGTTTATCGAGCACTTTATTAATAGAAACAGCTTCACTCTCTTGTTTAGAAACATTAGCTAGTTTGATAAGATTATTAATCTTATTTATTTTTAGATAACTTAAGAGCAACTTTTGTGCTGTTGCATTTTTTATATTTAAAATACCAGCCTCTTGTAGACTATCTGCAGTAATTTGATTCATTTATTCTTCTTTATTTTACTATGCAAAAACAGGTTCATTAATGAGCGCCTTGGTATGTGCTTTTACAACAGAAGAAATAATCCAATAAGTATCATTACTATATTCTACCTCAACCGCATTACTATCTAATAACCATGTTCTAAATAAATCTTCGTTTACATCATCTAAAGTAGTAAACACTGGTACTCCCATAGTCTGTAACATTGCAGCATTACATTGTTGCTCGTACTGCCCGGTCATAGGCAATACACACAGTTTCTTTTTAAGGAACAAGGCTTCTGCCGGCGTTTCAAAACCCGCATTACACAAAACTCCAATAGAATCGGCCATGCTTTGAACAAACCCATCTTTATTTACTGGTTGAATTTTTACATTTTGCACAGTCTTTTCATTTTGGCAATGCTTTGAAAACACATCCCAATCAACCTCCTTAAATCTTGATAAAAATGAGATTATTGCCTCATCCGAATAAGATGGAAGGTATACAGTAAAATGGTTTGATTTTGTAGGCTTTAATGATCGAACATCGTTTCTTATTACAGGAGTAAATATGTTTTCGCCTAACCTTTTAAAATGAAATCCATAACTCTTTGAAACAGGAGCATAATATTTTAAAATAGCCCGACCCAACCTACTTTTAATATCAGGTTGTGGCGCATCTTTATGTAACACTGCAGCTTGATGTGAAACACCAACGCATTGTTTAGCTTTTAGTTTACAGGCCCATGCTACAACTGGTTCAAAATCATTAATAACCAAATCATAATCTCTAACAGGAATTTTAATAACCTCAATAAGGAAATTCACAAGACTAATATTCCTAATTGTCTTCCAAAAATCTACTCCTCCCTTTTTGCCAAAAATAAAACTAGCTCCATGAAAACGGTATTTCACCTCCCATGGCAATGAAATATCACACTGATTTCCACTTAAAACGATATCTATCTCACCAAATTTTCTAAGAATTGGAATAACATCTAAAGCCCTTGCCACATGACCATTTCCTGTTCCTTGAATAGCATACAATATTCTCATATCAGTAAAAATTTGGAATTAATCACTTAAAACATCCTGAAACATTGTTTGAAATAATAATTTCTCAGAAACCAGTAATTGATCTGCCTCATCTACTATTTCTTCGTCCATTATTAATGTTTCTTCCTCATTAAAATAAACCAGATTCCATTCGTTATTATGAAACTCCAGAGCACTAACGTTTTCAACCCAGTCACCTGAATTTAAATACATTACTCTACCATGTTCATTTTCAATAATTTTCTTTGCCGGCCAATGAATATGGCCACAAATCGCATACTTATATTTCTTTTTAATAGCTAAATCAGCTACTGTTTTCTCGAACTTGGTAGTTATATCTTCTCTTTTCGACTTTACCATTCGCTTAATATCTCTTGATAAAGAAATTCTCATCTTTCCAAAAAGAGCCAGAAAAACATTAACGATCTTATTTATTATTGTCAAAAGAGCATAACCTGTTGCTCCAAGTTTAGCCAACCATTTTGAGTGTTGCATGACAACATCAAAAGCGTCACCATGAAATATCCAGCTTTTAGCACCATGAATATCCAGAACAACTTTATTCACAATAGATAAATTACCTACCGAAGTTCCCACAAAACGCCGTAAAGCTTCGTCATGATTTCCAACTACATACTGAACCTTTGTTCCTTGCTCCATCATTTTTATGATCTGACGAACAACCTTTAATTGTGTTTTAGGAAAGTAGGATTTTGAAAACTGCCAAATATCGATAATATCTCCATTAAGTATTAAGTTATTTGGTTGAACTGATTTTAAGTAAGTCAACAGTTCATGTGCTTTGCAGCTGCGAGTTCCTAAATGCGTATCAGAAATAACAACAGCCTCTAGTTTTTTAGGATTCTTTCTCGTTTTTGTATTCATTCTGTTCTTCAACAATTATTAGAACAAATCTATTCGTTAAGAAAGAAGTCTTCGTAAACTTAAAAAGAAGAAAATGTAAATATTAAATTCAAGGTTAATTTAATGTATCCTAACAAATTACACCATCAGCAACATCCTATTATGAAAAATGGCAGCTACAATAATATGCAACTGCCATTAAAAATATTTTAAATAAAAAATTTAGGCTGTCATTGGTGAGATACGGGTATTTCGTTTATTTATAAACCTTTGCCACATTGAATATAAATCATATGTAAACGAACTTGAAACACCTTCTGTCTGAACCAGATTTCTTCGGTTTGCAATTACTATAGATCCTTGATCAACAACATAATCAGGCATAATAGTGTATGGTATCTCAAGTTCTATGCATTTTGAAAGATTTACCCTATTATATTTTTTTACATTAATGATTAATGCAACACGAGCTTTATTACATCTTTTACTCAGATCACATACAATAGAAAAGTCTTGATCATCGATTTCTAAGTATACATATGAAATATCTTTATGTGTATCTAATAACACTTCAACATTGGCAACACAAGCATCCGTAAATTTAAAATCCATTTCAAGATAATTGACATTTAAATCAACACAAATGTCCTTAACTTGAAAATTGCCTCCTTCAGCCTTTAATAAAAGAATCTCATCATCAAAAGATACGGTTGATGATATTACTGTTTTTAGTGAATGATAATTAGACTGAGTTAGTGAAATTGCCTCATAACCTGACAAATAAAAATTTTCTGATAAAGTATCAATTTCGTTTATGGTTAAAACCTTTGCAGAATTATATTTAATTCTGTCATAACCCATAACCTCTCTTAGTGATTTTCCCTCTGTATTAACCATAATGCTAATTTTAAATGTGATTGATACAAAAATATTTCTATTTGCTTTCTAATTCTTTAACAAGGTCTTAATGCATTATTAAATAATCTTTAAAATGTCATTTTATGAAATGTGTTCCTTAATTAATAGACAATTGATTCACTATTTACACTTAAATAAATTTATATGGATACAAATAATTACCTTCGTACCATAAATATTTATACTATGAAGTTAATTTATACACTAATTGTTTTAGTTATCGGATGTTTTCTTGCAATACAAGGGAGTATAAATACGCAACTTACAACATTCCTGAAACACCCACTCCAGGGTGCACTTGTAAATTTTGTTGTAGGTAGTATATGTCTGGTGGGACTTAACTTCATATTCAGAACTGCAATTCCAGATTTCTCATATGTTAAAACAGCCCCTATATACTTATTTTTAGGAGGTATGCTGGGAGCAATATTTGTTTCTTCTGTTATTTTCTTTATTCCTAAGATTGGAGTTACTACTGTTTTGGCTGCATCCATTGCAGGTCAACTAATAGCAGCTTCTATAATTGATCATTATGGCTTTTTTGGAATATCAATCCATACCATAAGCACTGGTAGAATTATTGGTATTTTACTTTTACTAGGTGGAATATTTTTAATTCAGAAGTATTAAAATTTATAAGTGAAAAACGGTAAATCTATAAAACAACTTTTAATAAGGTGCACCTCACTTTACCTCGCTTACACTCCTCATTCTGTATATTTTGAAAATTTTTCTTTTAAAGATAAAGTATATCGCCAGTATCAAAAATACGAAAGTAAACTATTATTAATTTTGATTATTTATTTTCTATTTAAAAATACAGGTCTTGATTAAAATAAATTAGGATAAATTATTAAGCTCTTGATTTTACAAAAATCTATAAGATATCTTTCTATCAATCACATAATTACATCCCTCTCAATAAAGAATTTTTTCTTCAATAATACTTACTTAATTGATAATCATGCTACAAAACAGGTTTAAAACACGACCAATAAGTTCTTTAATTTATTGAAAAGGGTTAATTTTGCGGTCTGAAAAAACAAACAGTTATTATTATAGTTATATTATGGCAGATAAAACTAAAAAGCCGTTATTAAGTGAATTCCCTCCAGTTACTACAGAGCAATGGATGGAAAAAATCACAGCGGATTTAAAAGGAGCTGACTTTGAGAAAAAGCTGGTTTGGAGAACAAATGAAGGTTTCAATGTTCGTCCTTTTTATCGTTCAGAAGATTTAGAAGAGGTAAAATACCTTGATAGTCTTCCCGGTGAATTTCCTTATATCAGAGGAACAAAAAAAGACAACAGCTGGTATGTTCGTCAAGACATTAAAGCAGTAGATGCTGTTGCCGCTAATGAAAAAGCACTGGATGTTTTAACCAAAGGAGTAAACTCTTTAGGTTTTACTTTCTGTAAAAAAGTAGAAGACTTTGATACTGAATTAGAAAAAGTATTAAAAAACATCATCTCTGACGATATTGAAATTAACTTTTCCACTACTCACGGGAGTAAAAAGTTATTAAAAGCATTGGTAGCTTATTTAAAAAAGACCAATCGCGACTTAACTAAAGTTAAAGGATCAATCAACTTTGATACGCTAGGATGTTTAACATCTACAGGTAAAGCTTGCCATTCTTTTACAGAACTATTTGACCATGCAAAAGAAGTTGTTGAGGCAGGTAAAGACTTACCAAGTTTTAAAACCATTTGTGTTAACGCTAAATTATTCAATAACGCAGGTTCATCCATTGTTCAGGAATTGGCTTTTGGTTTATCTATGGCGAATGAGTATTTAGCTCAGTTGGTAGAAAGAGGCGTTTCTGTAAACGATGCTGCTTCTACTATTAAATTCAACTTTGGTGTTGGAGGTAATTACTTTATGGAAATTGCTAAATTACGTGCAGCTCGTATGTTATGGGCTACTATCGTAAAATCGTATAGTCCAAGTGGTAATGAACCAGCAAAAATGGCTCTTCACTGTGAAACTTCACAATGGAACAAAACCATTTATGATCCATATGTGAATATGTTACGTACACAAACAGAAGCTATGTCAGCTACTTTAGGTGGTGCTGATTCTCTTACTATTCAACCATTCGATACCATCTATAAAGAGTCGGATAAATTTTCTGAAAGAATTGCTCGTAACCAACAATTATTATTAAAAGAAGAATCTCATTTTGATAAAATCACTGACCCTTCAGCAGGTTCATATTATATCGAAAACTTAACAGATAGCATTGCTGAGCAAGCCTGGGCTTTATTTGTTGAAGTTGAAAATAAAGGTGGTTATACAGAAGCTTTAAAAGAAGGATTTATTCAAGCCACAGTTAAAGAAACTGCTAACAAGCGTAAGCAAGCTGTTGCAACTCGTCGTGAAAACTTATTAGGAACAAACCAGTTCCCTAACTTCACCGAAAAAGTTGCTTCTGCAATCAATCCTGATGAAGATAAAAAAGGAAGATGTGTTTGCGAAGGAGATACGACTGTTGAAGCTCTAAAATCTACTCGTGGCGCTGAAGATTTTGAAGCTTTACGTTTAGCTACTGAAAAAGCAGAAAAAACTCCAAAAGTATTTATGCTTACTTATGGTAATTTAGCTATGCGTTTAGCTCGTTCTCAATTCTCTTGTAACTTCTTTGCTTGTGCAGGTTACCAGGTTGTGGATAACAACGGATTTAAAACTGTAGAAGAAGGAGTTGAAGCTGCAAAAGCTGCAGGTGCTGATATTATCGTTCTTTGTTCATCTGATGATGAGTACACAGAAGCTGCACCAAAAGCATTTGAAGCAATTAATGGAGAAGCAATTTTCGTTGTTGCCGGTGCTCCTGCTTGTGCTGAAGAATTAAAAGCAAAAGGAATTACAAACTTTATCAATGTTCGTTCTAACGTTCTTGAAACACTTCAAGGATTTAGTAAAGAATTAGGACTTTAATAAGACACAAGTATCAAGACACAAGTATCAAGACTAGATTTGTACGATGCATAATTATAAAGAATTAAAAGTTTGGCAAAAAGCAAGAATTTTAGTAAAAGTGATTTATCAGATTACTAATAATTTTCCTCAGGATGAAACCTTTGGATTAATAAGCCAAATGAGACGAGCAGTCGTTTCAATTCCATCTAATATTGCAGAAGGTGCCGGGCGAGGAACTGATAAAGATTTTTGCCGTTTTCTTGATATAGCATTTGGTTCTAGTTTTGAATTAGAAACTCAACTGTTATTGTGTGTTGATTTAGAATATATTCCTGAGAATGTTTTAATGGAAACAGAACCTCAGATTAAGGAAATACAAAGAATGTTATATTCATTAAAGTCTAAGTATTAATAAGATTGCAAGTTTCAAGTCTTGATACTTGATACTTGATACTTGATACTTTTTCTTAATATATAGAAAAAATGGCAAGACCAGATTTTAAAAATATAGATTTCAAAAAAAGTTCTCCTTGTGGCGAAGTAAAAGCTAAAGAATGGGAGAAAAAAAATGGGATTAAAAAGGACTGGGTTACTCCAGAACGTATCCCAGTTAAGAGTGTATACTCAAAAGACGATTTAGAAGGAATGGAGCACCTGAACTATGCTGCAGGTTTACCTCCTTATTTACGCGGACCATACTCTGGTATGTATGCTATGCGTCCATGGACTATTCGTCAGTATGCTGGATTCTCTACTGCAGAAGAATCAAATGCATTTTATAAAAGAAACCTTGCTTCAGGACAAAAAGGTCTTTCTGTAGCATTTGACTTAGCGACTCACCGTGGTTATGATTCAGATCACAATCGTGTTGTTGGTGATGTTGGTAAAGCAGGTGTGGCTATCGATTCTATCAAAGATATGCGTATTTTATTTGATGGTATTCCATTGGATAAGATGTCTGTTTCTATGACAATGAACGGTGCTGTACTTCCTGTATTAGCATTCTATATTGTTGCAGGTTTAGAGCAAGGTGCTACTTTAGAACAATTATCAGGTACTATACAAAATGATATCTTAAAAGAATTTATGGTGCGTAACACTTACATCTACCACCAGAATTTTCAATGAAGATTATCGCTGATATTTTTGAGTACACTTCTAAAAATATGCCTAAGTTTAACTCATTTCTATCTCAGGATACCATATGCAAGAAAGCTGGTGCAACTGCTGATATTGAGTTGGCTTATACTTTAGCTGATGGTTAGAATATTTACGTGCCGGTGTGAATG
>CAXXLC010000017.1:0-208142 GCA_963677345.2 uncultured Saccharicrinis sp. | reverse complement strand
ATCAAACGGTTCTTCATCACAATAACTACTGTACCCAATAAAGTATTGCATGTACATATTCTCTTGAATCTGCTGAATCGTTTCTCTATCACTAAGATTGCACAGGTGTTTTATCATTAATGCACCCAAAGCTACTCTTGGGTTTATACCTGAAGCACCGGTTGAACTGTTGCGTAGTTGCGTTTGATAAACAGAGGTCAGATCATCCCATGGTATCTGTCTTGAAAGGATAACCCATCTATTATCTGTTTTAAGATTCCTTGCAAATGGAGTTTCAAATCCTGTTAGTGTTAACTGCGCCGGACTTACATATTTTTGCTTAGATGCACGGTTTTTTTGAGCTTTTGCCATAATTCCTTGCACTTAGAGTGAATAATACACACTCTAAGTTACTGAATTATAATGAATATAAAAATTAAAGAGCAGAGCCTATTTTAGTTCCAGCAAGAAAACCCCTGTTTTTTGAAGCGAAATAACTTTGCGTAAATTTTGACACTCCAAAAAAAAATGAAAAGAGAACAATTTTTTTTGGAATAGCTATGTTTGTTTACGTATAATATATTATGATATTCTATATTTTAAATTAGGGCATAACAATTCCATTACAATGGCGTAAACAAATGTGTATAAACCTATTATTAAGCCGCTTGTTTTACAGAGGCATTCATTTCCTGACGTAGATCTACAAGCAGTCGTTCTCCTATTTTTTTCAGATTAAAGGCTGTAATCGCAAGACCAACGTATCTTTTAAAATGTTCATATCCTTTATCAGGACATCTATTCAATCCTCTATGTTCTAGTTCGTTAATATTAGATTCTATTGCACTATGTTTATGTCTAAACTTCTTGAATATTGATTTATGCTCTTCTTCATACTCTTCTTTGTTACACTTGCCCTTTTTTGGAAGTACAAGGTTTTCAACTTTTTGAGACAATGACACTTTATTGTTTTTATGATAATATCCTTTATCGAATGACCAACTTTTTACTTTAAATTTTGTAAATATTCTTGCGGCTACTTCCAGCACAATTTCAGAATCTGCTTGATGATCCATAACCTGATAATCAAGAATTAAATTATATTGGTCAGTGGTAATATTTGTTTTCTTACCAAGTTCAACGTTTGGTCGCAATTTCCCTTTTGTAATCCATTCTGTATATTGCTCAAAAATAGAAAACAATTTTTCTTCATGAGGAATCTTTTCCCCTTTAATAACTCTTCTTTCAAGAAGATCAATATGCTTACGAAGTAATTGCATAAAACGTTCTAATTCAGTAATTATAGCAACACTAATAAGGTCATCTTTTGGGTATTTGTCCTTAGAATTTTCTAATTTCTGATAAAGTGCTTTAGCTTTTTTAATATATTCTTGAGCTTTCATTTTTACACGTTCTTGTTTTCCTTTGCCTCCTGAAGAATTAGCCCTACCTAAAGCTCTCATTTTATTTTTTAAATCACGTTGCCAATCCTTTACTTTTCTCCAGCCAGGAAGATTGTGCCTATATTGTAATTTGATTATCATATCAATACATTTACGTACACTATCCCAAAGTAAATTATAATCTGTTGGAAAATGAACATTGCTTTCTACAACAAAGCTATCTGTTTTTAAGTGTAATGCTTCCTCCTCTTTTTTTTTAAACACCTCGTGTCCAAATTCAACAATAATATTATTGAGTTTTTTTATTGTTTCATTATCAATCAAACCAACATTATCAATTATACGTTGATATCCATACTCTTGCTTTTGATATGTTTGAATAGTTTCTATACCCATAATTTGACGCACCATTGAGTCATAATTGGAAATATGATGTAACTCATCATAACTAATGTTTTGACATAAACGAACTTGTGATAAAACAAATATTTCCCAAAGTCCCATACCTATTCTTCCTGTATGATTATTTTTAGGTAATATTTCTTTTTCTAATATTTCATAAATCGTAACTATTCAGTCATGCCTTAAACTATAGCAATAGCACGAAGCGTATCAAAGGGATTTTGAGAACTCTTGATAGCAGTATCTATAATAGATCTTTGTATTGCATAATGATTTGCACCTTCAAATGATTTGAAGAAACCACTGACTTTTTGTTTTACTTTAAAATTTCTCACAGCCCGTTCCGAAGCATTATTATCAGGAGGAACATCAGGTTGATTTAGGAATGTGAATACATAATCAGCGTATTTTACTAATCTGTTTTTAAAGACAACCACTTCTTTTAATGTTTCGCTTATCTGCTTATTCTGGAGTTTCACAAATGCTTTAAATATTTCTGCTTTAGTTGCCTTATCATCCCAATTATTGTTGTAGATTTTTAGGGCTTTAATAATAAGCGTTTTCATTTTCGATGCCCAGTTGCTTTTGGGATATTTCTGGATAAAGAATTCAAGCTCTCTTAAAAGGTGAGCAGTACACAATTGGTGATTTCCTGCTTGTGTTTTAAAATAAGGTTTCCAACAATCTGTTACCAAAGTATTGTTTTTAAAACCTTCCGGCATAATTTCCTCAATAGCATCATAACCTCGTTTCTGATGAACGGATAAAAAGGTAGATTGTGCATTTTGAAAGACCCATGCCCAATGAAGTTTTCCATTAATATTAGTTCCTGTTTCATCAGCTCCAACAGTACAATGAGAAAGTACATTGTTACGTATTTGCTCGTAGAAAGGAGTTGCTTTTTTAGTGAACTTACCAATCAGATAGTTTAAACCTCCAGTACTAATTTTTAACCCTAATATGGTATTAAAGAATTCACGCAAGCGGTCATAAGGCATATATTGGCGAGTGTACATATAAGCAGCTAAGGCCTGAGTGTTTGTACCATAACTAACAGGTGTATTTACTTGATTAGGATAGCATCCCTTGTTTACCATTCCACAACTGCATTGTTTATGGTAAATACGGTGTTCGGTAATCACTGGTTTAATAGGTGGTATGTCAATTACCTGACGCCTTCCTGCAAATGTGCCTGCAATATCTGAAAGATTATTGCCACAACACTTACAATAATTTGAATAGTGTTCTTGTATAACTGTTGGTTCTTCGACCATTTTTAGTGTATTGCCTTTATGTCCTGATTGCCCTCCTGGTTTTTTGCCTGATTTTTTTCGTAATGATTGTGTTCTAGGTAATTTGGGAAAATCAGATGAAGGTGGCTTGCTGCTATTTCTACTGTTCTTTGGTGTTTCATAATGAGAAAGACGTTCTTTGAGGGTGGCATTTTCCTCGCGAAGTTCCTTGTTCTCTGTTTCGAGTTTATTAACTCTAACAAGTAAGGCATCTAATTTTTCTTCTATACTTTTCTTCTTTCCCATGCAGATGCAAAGGTCGACATACCTACTCTTTACTGAAACTATATTTCATATTCTTTATTCACAATTTTCTTTATTTCAGTAATACTTATCAACATTCTCCAGAAAAATTTATGTTTTTAAAATTTGACTGAATAGTTACCATAAATCTTATTGTTCCATTCCGGAGTAACATAAATTTTTTTTAATGCAGCACATAAAGCAGGCAACGCACCACTTCTTTTTGCAGTTGGAATTGGTGTATCTTTTATTAATAGGCTTCCTATTGTCAATTGTTGTTCGAATCTCTTTCTCATATTTATATTTTCTTAATATCCTTTGTTGAAATAATCGAATCTCAATTATTTAACACACTGAATATCTGTATTATAAATAAATATAGCAACTAAATACACATAAAGATTCAAACATTTTATCAACCGTAATTAGCTGTATTTCAAATAAATAATAGTTTTCCTGCAGGCACTATTTAGCTGCCGGCTTATGTTTTGATGCAATAAAAGCAGGTTATAAAGCTTATTTTAGAACGATGGAGGATATCATACAAATGCTAAAAATGAAAGATGTTACCAAATCTGCGATGTCGGAATACTCCAGACTATCAAAAGCGAACCTTATCATTATGGATGATATTATGCTTTTCCCTTTTGATAAATCTATTGCTGTTGCTTTATTTAACTTTATTAATCAATTATATGAAAAAACTTCTTTATTATCACAACTAATAAATCGCCCAAAGAATGGGCTCTTATGCTTGATGATGAAGTGCTGGCGACGGCACTTCTTGACAGAATCTTATATAAGTGTGAAATTATAAACCTATCCGATAAAAGTTACAGAATAAAAAATCGTAAATCTATTTTTATTTAACCATAATTTTTGTCTATTTATCATCTTAAAGTTGTGTATTTATGTTGCCATTTTCTCTGCATATTGAGTTGCTGATAACAAAAATGCTACTTATCGCATTGATCTTAACGGAAAATCTATGTGTAAATTATTAAGAAATGATGACTAATTTTTTTTTAGATTTACACACAAATATTTTTCGAGAAAAGTGTCCGTTAATTTCCGGAATGAGTGTCAGTGGATATTCTTGACCATGTTGACCCCCCTTTCCAGAAGCTGGTTAATGTAATGTTTTGGGCATGACATTCCGGCAGATGCTGACCCCTTTAATAAGGATTGAGGGCAAGAATGTGCTACCGGAACGGAAATAAAACGGAGCATATTGACCCCCTCTCTAACAATCGTTTCCTCAAAAAAAACGGAGCATGTTGACCCCTTGGATTTAGGTTTAATTAATTAGTAGTTTAAACTACTAATTGATACTGATTATGGCAGGAAAACCTAAAAGAATGAGCCAAGTAAAACAAATACTACAATTACACAGTCAAGGGTTTGGTAATAAAACCATTGCCCGCAATTTAGGCATAAGTAAGAACACGGTTAAGAGTTATCTGATTAAATACCGTAGTTCAAAGCTAAGCCTTAACACACTGTTAAAGATGGAGGATCATGCACTTGAAAAAGTCTTTCATCCTGGTAATCCTGCATATAAGGATCAGCGTTTTGAGGTGCTTAAAAGCAAGTTGGATTATTTTGAAAACGAACTTCAAAAGCCTGGAGTAACCAAGCAGTTGCTTTGGGAAGAATATCGCTTATCAAATCCATCAGGATACAGCCTGAGCCAATTTAGTTATCACTTAGCACAACATCTTCTTACAAAGAATCCATCAATGGTATTACACCATGAACCTGGAGAAAAACTATTTGTAGACTATGCTGGTAAAAAGCTATCTTACATTGATGCTACCACAGGAGAGATCATCGAATGTCAGGTTTTTGTGGCCTGTTTACCATACTCCGATTATAGTTTCTGTATAGCAGTGCCCAGTCAGCGCATTGATGATTTTATTTATGCACTTACATGCTGTTTGCAGAGTTTAGGAGGGACTCCAAAGGTTTTGGTTCCCGACAATCTTAAATCTGCTGTAATAAGAGCCAATAGGTATGAGCCAACCATTAATCAGGCACTCGAAGATTTTGCTAACCATTACAATATGGCTGTAGTCCCGACCAGAGCAAGAAAACCCAAAGACAAAGCTCTGGTTGAAAATCAAGTAAAACTCATCTACAATCGGGTATATGCTCGCATTCGGCATCAACAGTTCTTTTCATTAGATCAGCTCAATAAGGCCATAAAAGAACATACACTTAAACACAATCAAACACGCATGCAAAAGCGTGATTATTGTAGAGAAGAACACTTTTTATCAAATGAAAAAGCATTGCTTCAGGAACTGCCAAAGGATTCTTTTGAAATAAAGTATTACAAGGAATATAAACTGGCACAAAACAATCATATATACCTCGGAGAAGATAAACACTACTACAGTGCACCATATCAATACATAGGCAAAAGGCTAAAGGTTATATATACTCGCTCGATGGTGCGTATCTACTATAAATACAACCAAATAGCAGTACATCAACGTAGTTACTCAACAGGAACATACACCACTGATAAAGAACATTTGTGTTCTACTCATCAGCATTATTTAAACCGAAGTCCTGAGTATTATAAAGACAAAGCAATAAAACTATCTGAAACATTAGGACAACTGGTAGAGATGATTTTTACTCAAAAGAAATATCCCGAACAACTCTATCGTACTTGTGACGGTCTGTTTAGTTTGTGTAAAAATACCCCGATCGATACGTTTAATAAAGCCTGTCAGATAGCTATCGACAATCAAAATTACAGTTATGGTTTTGTGATGAATATTATCAAAAATAAAATGACAGAATCAACTCAGCAGGATCCTCAAAAAGATCTTCCGCAACACAATAACATCAGGGGAAGAGAATATTATAATAATCAATTATCATTTAAATTTTAAAACAATGAAAGTTATTGAAAATCAATTATCACAATTGCGCCTTTATGGTTTAAAAAAAAGCTGGACAGCCCTTTTAGAAACTCGTAAAAACAATGAGCTGTCATTGAACGAAGGACTTGAAATCCTTTTGCAGGCAGAACTGCAAGACAGGGTGAACCGTCGCTTTGACCGGCTCAGAAAAACGGCTCGATTCAGGTATCAGGCCTCATTGGAAGAATTAATGTATGATGCATCCAGAGGTTTGAATAAATCATTAATAACAACATTGTCTTCTGGTGATTATATCTCAAATGGAGAGTCTGTGCTAATTACCGGAGCTACAGGATGTGGTAAAAGTTTTATATCATCTGCATTAGGGCATCACGCCTGTGCTCAAGGATTTAAAGTTGCATATTTTAATGTGCAAAAATTATTGCAGCAAACCAAGATGGCTCGCATTGAAGGTACAATCTATCAATTAATGAATAAAATATCAAAAGCAAACTTGCTCATATTGGATGATTTTGGCTTAACACATCTTGAAAAACAACATCAAATAGATTTAATGGAAATTGTAGAAGACAGACATGCTCGTGCTGCAACTATTATTGTTAGTCAATTACCTGTAGCCAGCTGGTTTGATATTATCGGAGAAGCCACTATTGCTGATGCTATTTTAGATCGTTTGGTACATACCTCACATCGTATCGAACTCAAAGGAGAAAGTTTAAGAAAAAAAATGTAATTTTGTCATACTAACCATTTTTAGTTACCCAAATTCAAGGGGGGTCAATATGCCCGGAATGAGGGGTCAGCATCACCGGAATATCTAGTCAGCTTTCAGCGGGATATGCAATAGGTCACAAAAAAGAATTGAGGCTCACATCACTATCAATTTTATTGCTTATAAAGTTTACAAAGAACTTGAACGGCAACTTAAACTAAAAACAGACAATATGAGCCCAGAAAAAGCTATTGACATTGCCAAGTCAATCTATACAATAGAAATTGTTGATCCTACGAATAGTATTGTATTTAAGGAATCTCTTCTCTTAAATGACGAACAAAAATTTCTAGCTAAATTATTTAAATTTTAATTTGGGTGGCTCAGTGCGGAACTCAGGAAACAATTTTTTTTATCAGAAAAAGACTCCCTTATCAAACAAAGCTTTCAGGATGTTTCCTAGATGTAAAGTACACTATTGGAAAATTGAAATACAGTAAGTAGGTACATCAAACCTTTCATCATAAAACATTCGTATTAATACTTATGTAAACTAAAAACATCGAAGATATTCTAGCTACTTTTCAATTTTTTCAGAAATATTATTACTTCAAAATTCACCTACTGTAAATTACTAATACTTAAATATTTCAATTAAAATATAACATTTTAATATTATACAACTTAAAAAGTGATTACCAAAATTTATTTATACTAATAATTTTTTGTCTATACTTAGAATTTAAATACACTATTGAGCAAATTACTAGAATAAAAAATGAAAATAATATTTGATACAACATCTCTGTTCTATACATTAATACCACAACCACATTTATAATCAACTGAACAATTGTATATGAAATTGAAACAAACCTATGGGAATAATTCATTTCATTAGCCAACTTTTGGTACAAGTGCATTCTGTGTGCATGGAAAATATTTTGCTTTAGCCATAAACGTTCTATGATTGTATAAATAACATCAACTAAGTATACAGTAACAAACAATATAAAAATTGCATTTTTAGTTTCATTAATAAGACGTAAAAGTAAATATGTATTTACAAATGCAATTGATATAGATCCTACATCCCCAGCAAAACATTTAGCTTTTTTACGCAAATTGTAGAACAAAAAAACAACAACACCACCTAGAAATATGATAACAAGATTCTTATCGTAACTTATTCCCAAATACTCGCTTGTTGTATAAATACTTAATGAAATCAGACTACTATATATGCCTGTGATACCATTAATTCCATCCATAAAATTATACCCATTGAAAAAAAAGACAACAAAAAAGGCTAATGGAATATAATACAAATTAAATTCTGCAGAAATACTTAGCAATAATAAAAAAGCTGAAATCATATGGGCAACTGCCCTTGGCAAAGGCAAAATATTCTTAATATCGTCAATAAAACTTACGACAGACACCAACGTTAATCCAATACAAAAATACCATGTCATTTCAATAGTATAAAATGCATACATCAATATAATGATTGGAATAATAATGCCCCCTCCCCTAATGGTAATCATACTATGTGAAGATCTATGATTCGGAGTATCAATAATAAGGTATTTCTTTGCTAATAAAAAATACAAGTTAATTAATACAAACGAAACTAATGTTGAAGGTATAAAAAACTTAAGAAATTCCATATTATCTATTTTTACAAAAAAGTAGCTATCCTAGAAAGGATAGCCTTCTTTTTTCTAATATCTTATTATTACAATTTAATTTTTTATAACTCTTAAAGATGACACTAACCCTTCTTCATCCTCAAATTCAATTAAATAAACACCTGTTGAATAATTTGCTAAATTAATTACATATTTATATATACCAGACTCTCCTTTATTGATTTTACTAGTATTAAAAGCTTCCTCATATAACACATCTTTCAAATTATCTTTTACTCGTAAGTTTACATCTAAATCTTCAGGAGCAATGAATTCAACACTTAATAAGTCTCGAGTCGGATTTGGAGTAAATCCTTTAATTATTATACCAGATGTTTTTTGCAATGGAACATCTAATGCAGGAGGTTCACTATCACCCCAATAATCTAATGGATATGGAAAAACAACAAAACAAGCAAATAACTGACTTGAGTGTATACTTGCTTGAGTTTCATTATTAATAACCATAGCTTCTGTTAAGTCTAATGGTAAATTAACTGTACCTCCATGATATCGCCCTGAATGTATAGGATCCCCTTTTAAGTTTTCAACATCATATAAGTAGTATTGAGCACCAGTATCTACTATACTGGATAAATCAACATCAACACTTGTTTCATTAACATTAAAAATGGTAATGGTACCTCGGTTTCTTTTTTGCTGTGACGGAATTGTTTTTATTATAGTGGGAGCATTTTCTTCTTCCGTATCTCTAGTACTATTTAAATCAAAGCCAAATGATTGCCAATAATCCCAATCACCCCAAAAAGCACCTTCATTACCTCCATAATATGTATTATAATCAAATGTTTCACTATATATAGGTACAGTAATTGCACTATCATACTTCATGACCTCAATATCACCAATACCAATATTATTTGTAAATTCAATATCTTGCCATTTTCTAACCCAAAATGTCTGATAGCCTCCCGAACCAATATTTCCATCACAAATAATATCTTCATTTGGTGGCATATATCCGATTCTAAAAGCAGGTACCACTCCTTCTGGGCGTGTTCGCAATATGCGTAATTATTGCCCAATACTATTCCTCTTGCAGGAACCTCACCTCCAATTAATATTTGTGAGTTTAATTCTTGTCCTGAAACAGATCGATATATTCCATTATTAAATGAAGTATTATTATTAATAATAAAATCACTTAAATATGAACCCTTACCATATACTTGTATACCATTACCCATATTATTGAAAACCACATTATTGCTAAATTCTTTTGTGGTTGTATCATTTTGAGTATAAAATCCATGACCATGCCCACGATCTGGCGCATCCCAACCGTTATTAAATATAATATTATCATAAAACGTAACATTTAATCCAATACTCCAAGCAGCTGTTGCCATACCTGACATTATCATGTATTATCATATTTCTTACGATTACGTTATCTCCAGAAAACAGCCATCCCAGGGGTTTTAACATATATCAGTTGGTCTACTACCTGAAATAGATGACACACGATTCGTATCACTATTATAAAGCCTTAAACCCTCTATAATTACCCAATTTCCTTTAACCTCTATTACACCATCCCCTAAAGTATATTCAGCTATACCATCAAAAGAAGGAAATTCACCAGGTGCATTTTTTACTAAAATATGATTATCCTCAGATCCAGGAAACTGTAATGTATAAAGTTTTTCCTAATCTATATACCCCTCCATGAATATAAATTGTATCACCCCCATTGGCAGGCGATGAAGTAGATAGCATTCTGGATATTTCCATAGGATTATCCACACTATTCCCTGTTCCTGCTTGTCCTGTAGCACCAACAACCGTATGCCATATTTTTGAAAATGCCAAATTAGGCACACAAAAGTATAACAAATTAAATGCAATAAGATAAAAACTGATTTTCTTCATTTTAAAGAATTTGTTGCGTTGAAAATATTTTTTAAAAAATATAATGTTTATAACGTCTTATTTAACAAACTTGTTATAATTATTTATATCTTTTTCCCGACAAGTTTATTTAATCCAACCAAAGTTATTTACTCAAATAGAAACAAATAATTTACTTCATGATTTTACTATTTAAAAATCATATTCATATACAAAATGAAACTAAAATTAATTCAAACAATCAACTTCCTTTTAATAAAGAACTTCTGCTACAATTACATATTGAATCCAATTTCAGACTTATTATACTACTTAATTTTTTAGCACCAATTATATTTAAATGTGTATGATCCTTAAATAGACTGGCTTCAAATGATCTTTGTAAATTAAAGTAATACACATTATCTAATCCCTTTAACCTCTCTATTTCTTCCCAATAACTTTGCATTAAATCCTTAGAAATCAAATCAAGGTACTTATTTGGTTGAGGAAAGTCAATAAAAACTAACCTTAATTCTTTAAATTTACAATAATTGATTAATGAATCTAGGTAAAAACTTATCAACTTTTGAGAAACCTTGATTACCGAAATATTTATTTACTTTTTCTTTATAGTTAATTTTTTGAGGATTCCCACGTATAACACTTCTTTCTTCTGATGCCTTTTCAAAAAATGGATATTTATTTAAACCTAGGATTGATATATAAATCTAAATAATTAATATTAGGGCATATAATATTTCTAAAAAAATTCTCCATATATACAGACCAATTAATTTGAAAATTAAGTATTTCACTTGTTTTTAAAATTGGGTATAAGCGCTCAAGCGTTTCTCGACTAAATTTATCCAGACTAAAACTCAGATCATAAAAACCTGAAAATCTTTGCGGGGATATAGATGTTATTAACACTTTTATTTGTTTATTACGCTTGGTCAACTCTTTTACTTTTAAAAATGTTGAAAACCAACCTTCTGCATAATGTGATAGATTCTCTGAATTTGGAATATAATTTTCAACAATTCCTTCTTGACAATGTGAATCTCCAACAATAAGTCTACTTGTATTTTCTTTAAATTGATATTTGCAGCTTTTAAATAAATTCTTATTTATTCTATATGATACAAATAGCATCGCAACAAAAGTAGAAATAAAAATAATGCTCTTTGATAACAAATAACTATTTGTTATTTTCCTTTTCATTAATAATATCGTTTAATATAATTGATATCTTCTTTGCTCCATACTTATTTAAGTGCGCAAAATCACTAAAATATTCACATTTTGTTAAAACAACCAGTAAAATCAACTTCAATAACTCCTTCTACTTTAAATGAACCAAGCTTATTATTATATATCTCTTTAAAAAACGTTGGTATTTCATTATAAAATTTAGGATACACTGGCAAAGTTACAAGGTATAAATTAATATCATTCTTTTCTGTAAAATTTACTATTGAATCTAGATATGAACATGATTTAATACTATAATCATAATTTCCTGATGAATTCAACGGAAAGAAATGCTCTCTCATCCTAACAAAAAAATCATCAGGTACATCATTATTCAACTGGCTTGATATTTGTGTAAAGTGTCCAATATAAGCAGGTTCTGCTTTCGAACTTACAAACTTGTTTTACAACTTAAAATTTGGAAATATTCTTTCTCTAAACAGACTCTTAATTAATAGTATTTTATTTACTCCAATTTTTCGCAATTCATTAATCGTAATAGGTAGATTTAATAATCTATGTATAAGTTCTTCGGCTTCTTCGTTATTACCTTGTAAAATAATATCCTGCTCAGCTTCTAAGTTCCCGACCGAAAAAGACACCACTACATTTTTAACATTTTTATTTCTTTTAAGAATATATTTTAGTTTATAAAATGAAATAATATAGGCTCTGCATCCATCCCGATATTCTGGCTTTCAAATATAAAATTAGGATCTAATCCATTAGCCACAAATGAACTACCTGTAATTAATGATTTTGTATTTGCTTTTAAACAAAATACACCGTTTTTGATTAAGTACATATTAAGTGCTGTTGAGCATCCCAAAAAAAATAAAAACAATACAAAAAACTTAATTATAGCCTTTCTATACTTAAAACTGTCCATATACAAAAACATTTTGATTTTTACTAAAGTAAACAATTGCAAAAACAGCCATATAGTAGAGGCTCCACCTTAATACAACAGGAACTCTTCCAAACTTTTCTATGCTAAATTTCTTACATTCTATTTTCCATTCAATAAACAAAAAAATGATTGCCATCATAACAGAAATTGCAAACTCAATCTTGGAAACATTAAAACCAAATGTTGTAGTTTGAAAGTTATTAATTTTGAATAAATGAGTAATAAAATACCAAGCATCTCCTGTATTATTTGCATAGAAAAAGATTAGAAAAAAACATACAAATAAGTAAACTAACGACCTGCTAACAATAGCTGATATAGATTTGGGCATTGTTAATATTAATTTTTGCCTCCATTTTTTTGTATAGAACTCATAGGTCAGAGCTATGCCTTGTAAAATTCCTAATATTACAAATGTCCATTTTGCACCATGCCAAATACCAATAATGAAGAAACTTAAAAAAACAGCATAAACAAATGCCTTGTTTCCTTGCTTTCTGTATTTCAACAATAATCTATTAAAAATAAAGTCATTACACCACAATGACAATGACATATGCCACCTTCTCCAAAATTCACCTACAGTTTTTGCAAAAAACGGGCGATTAAAGTTTTCTGATAGTTTTAAACCAAAACACTTAGCTATCCCAATTGCCATATCTGTATATCCTGAGAAATCAAAATATAACCTTATTGGTTGAAGAATGAATACTATTAACAATGGAACTCCTTCAAACTTATCTATATTGCCATACACTTTGTTCAAAATCAATCCTAATGTATCAGCAACAATAATTTTTTTAACAAGTCCCCATAATATCAACTTCCCTCCTTCAACTAAATTAACCAATTTAAATTCTAGATTGTTTTTTCAGTTGAGGAAGAAAAAGTCTGTGTCTCTCTATTGGACCTGCTACAAATTTCGGAAAAAACAACATATACAATGTAAAATTAAATATGTTTCTTTCTGGCCTATCATTTACCTTGTATATTAGATAAAGGTAACTAATGCCTTGAAATGTATAATATGATATCCCAAGAGGTATAAACCATTTTAATTCAGGAATTTCATAACCAGAACCGACCAAAATATTAGTGTTTATTGAATTTATTACAAAATCCAAATATTTATATAGAAACAGTGATCCAATATTGAATATCTGTCCAACAAAGTATACTAATTTATTATTCGCTTTATTTTTATCTGCTATAAATATCCCAATGAAAAAGTTTATCAGTGTAAAAATTATAGCATATATAGTAAACTTTAATGAGATATATCCTAATAACAATATACTTATTAGTCCTAAAAGCGCACTTCTATACTTTCCTTTTACTAAGGCAAATATTACAATTAGTACAGGAAATATCAGCCAAAATTCAAATGATGTGATTAACATTCTAAATTATTTAATTAGTAGATTAATTTATTACTTAATACATAATTTATGGTTTCTAACGAAACATAATGAAGTATCATTCATTTTGTTGGTAACCATTCTTGAGAATAACTTAGCACTTTTCTTGATTTCCAACCTATTAACCGAGCCTTGCTGTCATCAAAACAAAGTGAAGAATTTAATTTTTTAAGCCTATTACTATTGATTAAAAAACTAATTTTAAGCATCATTTCAATAATATCACCTCCCAAAGCTATAAGTTGTGCTAATATCAACGGAATTGAATGGATTCTTCTTACCTCTAACCTAGATCTAATTATATCTGTCAACTCTCTATAAGTTGGATGGTACCCATCCGTTAAATTATAAATTCCACCAACATTAAATACTATTGGTATAAAACCTACTATGTCTTTTGCCAAAACCATTGATCGTTTAACATTACCTTCTCCTATTAGAATAAATCGATTTTTTTTTATTGCTTTAATCATCGCCCCAAGATTGCCAGGAGGATTGTTTCCTACAATTAAAGGTAATCTTAAAATTGTAATTTTCACATCATTACGCCTCCCCCACTCATTAAGTTCCATTTCTGCTAAAATTTTACTTCTTCCATATGCATCTCTGGCACTTAAAGTATCTTCTTCATTAATATTATTCCCTTTATCCTTTCCATAAACAGCTACAGTACTAATAAATACAATTGCTTTGGGTCTAACCAACACAGTATCTAGTGCTTTTAACAATCTTACAACCCCCATGTAGTTCACTTGATAATATGAAAATATTTCTTTAAAATTTTTGGGCAGCTTATGAGCCATACCAGCACTGTGTACAATATATTCATATCCCTCACTTAAATCCGGAACATTATTCGCTAGATTGCATACCACATCATTTGTTTTTTTAATACCTAACGTTTTAATAGCATAATTCCCCTGTAATCCGTCACGAATGCATTTTCCTAAGTAACCATTTCCTCCCGTAATTAAAAGCTTTTCCATTGATTTAATTCATTACACTTTTAAGAGTATTGAGATATTTGAATGCTAGTTTTTCTCTATTGAAATCCTTTTCAGCCGCTTCACGTGCATTAACAGACATTTGATTAAACATTTCATTATTTCTCGCTAATTCAACAATCGCATTCATCATATTATCAGGGTTATTAGGTTCTACATTGAACCCACATTGCTTATTTTCAACATATTCTTTAATCCACCCATTTGTATTCTGAATTATTGGGATTCCAGCTGCAAAAGAATCAAACATTTTATTGGGAGAGACAGTATTCAATACTTCTAATGGTTTAAAACACACAAAAGTAGCCTTCGCTGACTGTAAGAGCTTTGCCACTTCTTCTTTGGGAATTAACCCCTTAAAAGTCACAAACTCCAAACCTAAAGCTTTTCCTTCTAATTTCTTTTTTTCAACTCCATCCCCAATTATATATATAAAGATATCTTTAATATTATTTTTTTTCAGTAATATGGCTGCATCTATTATAGATTCGACATCATCCATAACTCCTAATGATCCAGCATAAATAAATATATTCTTTTCGTTCATTTTGCTCTGCCCATTAGCCTTGGCAAATAAATCAATATCACTACCATTGGGGTATAACTTCCGTCCTCACATTAGGAAAACGTTTTTTAATATTATCTGTCATACCAATGGAACAACCAACTACCATTGAAGAATTATTATAACATACTGCTTCTAACATATACCCTATTGAAATTAAAAACTTGTTCTTTAGAACTTTTAATTCGATTGCCCCTTGTGGCCACAAATCTCTAACTTCAAAAACTAACTTTTTATTTCTGAACCATTTGGCAAACAACGCTGGTATCCCAACCGTTAATTGGACCTGAACTTGCTAATACCAAATCGCAAGGTTCCCGCAATGCAACCATATTGAACATAGCGAGAAATCATAAAATTCCATATACGCTTAATTGTTCCAAACCGATTTGAATCAGGGTAATTGATAACAATTAAGTTGATTCCTTCAACGTTTTGCCTTTCTATTTCTTATTTGTACGTATATCTGACTTTTCATATGGAGAGGTCACAAACTGTTACCTGGTAACCTGCCTCAATCCATCTTTTTGCCATTTCATATATCCTTGTGCTCCATCCTCCTTTGGTAGTTCCAAAATATTGATAAAACAGTAATATTTTTCATTATAAACGTGATTTTTTATAGGGTATAAAATGTTCTTATCCAGAATTAAAAAATATTTTAAATAATCCTTATTTGAGCAGGTTGCTTCTAATAACGTTTATGTGTCAATCCACCTCGTTGAAAAAACAATTTATGTTTTCCGTTTTTATCCACTTTTAACTGATCTACTTTATTACAATTTAAAATCATTTCTTTGCCTAGCTTTTCTTTTGTCAAGTATTGTATACTTTTCTTCAACAAATTCTGGAATATTCTGCTCTGCAAAGTAATTTAATTCAAATAATGTATTAGTTTTCTGAACTATATTAAACTGCTTGATGTAATTTAGTTTCTCAAGTATATTTTTAACTGGAATATAATACTTTCTCGCTAATATTTTTTCTCCAGATAGAGGTTGTAACTTTATCGTTTAGTCGGCCTCCAATACTTATCAGATATGTAGTATTATTAATTCTATTTAAGGTAGCTTCATCTCCTAATTCATAACGTATAAAAGGTGTACCTTTATTAAATAGTGATGTACAAAGTAATTTTCCATTTTTTTCCGTTTTCTAAGATGTTCCCACGGTTGTCCACCACTTCCAAATACAAAAGTTTATCATCAACCTTCCAAAATTTATCTGATTTTATTCCTATTATACCAAATTCAGAAGCTCCATATTCATTTATTACCTTGTACCCCTAAGGCATCACTAATATACCTCTCTTCTTCGTTGTTACATGCTTCTGAAGTTATAATACAATACTTTAACGACTCACATACACTAGATAATTTTATCCCTTCATTATGTAAATAGTTGGCAAAAGTTAAAAATTGTTGATGCATACCCATAAATATATGTGAACCTTTTAGCCTGAAATAACCTTACCCATCCATCAAATTCGTTATCTTTTATTTCTAGTACGTTAAATCGATATCGGTTAGCCACATAATCTCGACAGGTCTCTTTAAATTTATTAAGTTTTGACGTTTTTCTGCATAAACCCTAGCTTGATATTTATTAAATGGGACTCCAATATTATTGTACATATTGAAGATACTAACCCAAATTAACGCATGGTAAAACTTGTCTCTAGAATAAGTTAAAGGTATACCGGACGAACCTGAGGTATTAGAGATATAAAATTTTTCATTAGGATTAGGAACTTTTTCAACCAGTTACCACTTAAATCTTCTTTTTTTATAATTGGAATATTTTCCCAATTTATGGGTTTATCTTTAATCCAATTCCTATAAAACTGATTATTATCAAAGTGATAATTAAAAATATTCCATGCGTAATCATTGGGGAACAAGTTCTTTTCTCGTTCTACTAGTATATTATTATAATATCTTATGGCACTGCTTAACAGGATAACCATTTAAACGAAGTACATTTAATATTCCGATCATTGGGATTGGGCTTTTTTAACTAAATATCTTTCCTTTTCAACATTATATATAGATGGAATTAAAAACAACATAAAACAAACCTGACCCATTAGGCTAAAACAATGAAGAATTTACATAAAACACTTCATTACCAAGCATCACAAATAATAAAGCCATAATAAAAGAAAGACAAAGACGATTAATTACTCAAGCTCTTTATCTACAACTCTTTTTGATTTAATTAACTTAAAACCCAGCCTTATTATCGTAAATAAAAAACTTAAGAACAGAAACAATGCGAATATTCCTCCATCAAAAAAAATTGAAAAAAATTATTATGTGCCCCATGCTGCATATGAATTGACTTTAACAAAGTTTTGAAACCCAACACCAACTAAAATAATTTCGGGTTTTTTGCTGAATTGCTTCTACGTAACCTTTAAGATAAATATCTACCCTGCTACTAGATAAATCATTTAAACTTTCGAGGTCATTCATATCTGTTTCTTTATTCATTAGCCTTTTGTTAAAACCTTCAAATGCTTTATTAATAACTGATTCTGGAAACACAAAGTAAGCAATAGGTACAAAAAATTAAAATCGCAACTATAAAGCCAATTGATTTTTTAAACTCCAATGTAAACAGTGTTAAAAGAGATACTATTGCAACACCTAAAATTCCAGTTAGGGTATGTACAATAGAAGGTATCAAAAAGCTAAGTAGGAACAATAGCCCTGCAACAAACTTTGTTATAACGTTACCTTTTAACATAAAATAAACCGAAAACGAAGCACCTATAATCATAACTATCCCAATATGAAAATGGTGAGGCGAGAGTGAAGAAGTAGGGAGAAAGTGGTTCACTCCACCTCCATAACTAATTATCCAATGTCTCGGAAACAAGGCAGGAATTGCGCCTATCATCTGTCCTACAGAAATAAGAGATACGATTAAAATAGCTATTGAAAAATAAAATACCGATTTCAATATTTTAGTTTTACTATTGTTAATTACAATACTAAAAATACCAAGCCATAAGAAAAAAGAAAAGCGTACTATACGAACAAGTTTTATTTCTAAACTTTGGATTCCAAAAAGGATTATAGAAAAACAAAGACTAAAAAGCATTATCCACCACAAGTATTTGGCAAGCCTAACTACTTTTTGTCGCTTCAAATCACTCAGTTTCCATATTAAGATAAGCTCTTTGTAATGAATTAAAAAGAAAGAAAGATATACTAAATCATAAATTCTAAAGCTACTTAGCCCCGGAAGTGGGACACAGTAAAACAAGCTTAACAGTGCTATTATGTAATGTATATATAATTTTTTTGAAACTGTTCTCATCCCCTCTACACTATTTATCATCAAAATAAATTTCGGATGAATTTGAGAATATTTTTTTATTATAAAACATTACATAACCTTTTACTTCGTCCGCTAGTTTCTTGTTTATTTGAAAAAATTTGTAAGTAATTGAATCTAACTTTACAACATTGGATTTTCTAATCTCTTTTGTAAAATATTTTTGAAAATTAGTAGGTATGAATCCTGTAATATCGTTATCTATTATACTCAGACGAACATCCGTATCCTTTTTACTTTCAACAATAATGTAAAAAAAAATGTGGTCGTTTTTTTTGTAAACTTTATAATTGATATTATTTATGCCACAATTTACTAGACCTTCTTTATCTCTAATACATTCTCGAATATCGTTAACTCCTATTTTAAGTTCTTTTTGTTTAACCCTAACACTATCCATTTTGTAATATTTTGATAACCAAACATTTACCTTATAATAAAATTCTCCACCAATATCGCGGCAAACAAAAAACTTACCTGTAGGGATTTCAAAAGGATCAATTTGCAACTTGCTTTTACCACTTTCCTTGGCAGTCAATATGTAATTTTCCCTTTTCCTATTTTGTTCATACAGATTCTTATATCCTGAATAGTACCCATTCGCTTTTGTGACAAAAAATACCAATAATATTAATGTTGCCAGTTTAAACCAAAGGGTTTGATTCTCTTTTATATTTAAAGTAATTATGGTAAGTGACAACATAAAGCATATAAAAGTAAAAACCAATGTTCGAGGAGGAAAGTATCCCTTAACAAAAAACATAACTGCAAAGGAGGCTAGACCTCCCAATATTAAAGCACTTGATAATATCAAAATACTCTTGTTCAATTCTATTCTTTTTTTAAATAATAAAGCCAAAAAGAAAGCAAACCAGACATAAACCGGTAAAAAATACAGTCCCATGTACCTTACTAAACGTTCAATAAAGTATGTTAAATGCACTTCATCAGAAACCCGATCAGCCATGAGTGCAGACCTAACAAAATTTCCTGGTGCACAAATTAAAAGCGCAAAACCAATTAATAATCCAACAGCACCAAATAGTGCCCAATTCTTTATTTTTTCCTTTTGAAGCAATTTTATTAATATAATTAAAAATGTAATGACAATACAGCCTACTACTGCATTTTCATTGGTAGCTCCAGTAATTATTCCAAAAAAAAATACAAATACTTTATTGTAGTTTTTATCGGGAATGGAAAAATAATGTATATATAAACTTATAAAAGATAACTGGATTATTAACGTCCAGGAATAATTAAACGCACCTGTCATCCAGAAAATACATTCACCCAACATTGGGTGAAAATTTATGAAAAACAACAAGACAAAGAGGTAAACAAAAAAATAATCGAACCTTTTTAAAGCATAGTTTAATTTTGATGAAGCTATTTTTATTACAAAATATGGAACCAGTAATACAATTATGGAATTAAGAAAATTGAACCAACCCTTCCCTATCCATAAAAAGAATTGAAGCAAAGTATGAGCCACAAACCTTCCGCTCCACGTCATATAGTGATTGTATTGAGACTCAATAATATCCTCAAAACCAGTAATTAATTCGTTTCCAGGCTGACCATCCTCCATTAATACAAAAGAATACCTCATATCATCTCCTGGAAATATTGGTACAAAACAATTTATTAAATAAAGAAATACGCCAATAAATAAAACTCCTAATAAAGGAGAAATCCAATTATATTTTTTAAAACCTAACATTTTGAACAATACTGAATCGATTCTATTTAGATTCATAGCTTTACAATAACTCTTTTTCAACAATAAAGATTGGCCTTTCCTTAGTTTCTTTAAATATTTTAGATATATACAATCCAATAACTCCCACAAAAAAGATATTCATTCCACCTAAAAACAAAATAAAAGCTATCGTTGAACTATATCCTGGTACATCTAAACCAATAAATAAAGGCCTCACAACAATAAAAAGGAGATATACAAATGCAAAAAAGGTAATTAAAAATCCAAACCAAACAATAAACCGTAAAGGTGCCTCTGAAAAAGAAAGAATACCATCAAAGGCGAGCTTAAAAAGTTTTAAGTAATTTTGCTTAGCTACACCTACAGACCTTTCGGGCCTATCATACTCAATCACACATGAATTATATCCTGGCCATGAAAGCAATCCCTTCATAAACCTGGTCTTTTCCTTTAAATTCTTAATAGAATTAACAACTTTTTTATCCATCAATCGAAAGTCACCCACATCTTTAGGAATTGGACTATCTGCAATTGAATTTATAATTTGATAAAAAAGTTTTGCTGTAAGAGATTTAACAAGGCCCTCATTTCTAGAACTTCGTCTTGCCAAAACAACCATGTAACCTTCGTCCCATTTGTCTATCATCTGTCCCAATAATGAAGGTGGATCCTGTAAGTCACAATCCATAGGAATTACAACATCTCCGGTAGTATAATCCAAACCAGCTGTTAATGCCGCCTCCTTACCAAAATTCCGGCTTAGTTTAACACACTTTATATTTTCGTTCTTTTCCCTTGCTAACTCTAATTTGCTAAATGTATCATCTTTACTTCCATCATCAATACACACAATTTCATACTTCTTGCCCAGATCAACTAAAATAGGGACTATGGTATTAAAGAACATTTCGATTCCTTCACTTTCGTTGTAAAAAGGGGTTATTATTGAAATTTTCATAGTAAATAGTTTAATATTTCACCTTATGAAGCTAATGCACTTATAAACTTGCCTTTTATGCTATACTTTAGTATTTGTTAAAAACAAATATCGTATTTAGCAAATAATTAATAATTACCGATAATCCTGTACTCATTACAAAAGACTCTTCCTGATTAACCTCAAATATATTTCTTAAGCCAATAAAAGACAGATAATTAATCAGCATTGCAATACCATTAGATGTAAAAAACTTATAGATTAATTTTAACGACCTAACATTAAGTCTTAATTTATCTTTTACCTTAAATACGAAATAATAATTTAAAAAGAACGAGTTGAACATTGCAATAATAATTGAAAGGAATCTACAAACCATTTCTTGTTCTGAGACATATAACAGAAAAAGTTCGAACAAGAGATAATCTAACAAGGTATTTACTATACCTAAAATTACAAATCTTATAATTTTTTTTATATGGTCTAATTCAATATTGACGAAAGGAATTATTTTGACTGCTTTTTTCAACAAATTATCGACATCCATTTAATTCCCATTTCTTAATTAAGAGTTTATCAAATACCTCCTTCATAATATTTTCAATTTCAAAATCCTTTGCCTTTTCTTTTATGGAATTACTTACCTGATGTGATTTAGCATCATCAACCAATATCACTTTTATGCATGATTTAATGTGTTCAACATCTTTTATTCGACAATACATTAAATGTTCACCATCTTTAAAATACTCTTCTAGTGCATTTATTTTAGATACTACAACAGGTAAGCCTACCAAACCAGATTCAACAAGAATACCAGGTAAACCTTCTCCTGGGTGATATGTAGGTAAAGCAAATAAATGGTAACCTGATAATGTTTTTTGAACCTGCTTGTGGTCAACAACTCCTCTATAATTAACAAAGTTTGATTTAGATTTTATTATCTCATAGAACTCTTCTTTACATTCTTCATCGACTGGCCCATATACATCTAGAATAATATTGAGTTCATCATTCTTCATTAAGGCTTCTATCGCATCTATTAAAAGAAAAATTCCTTTAGTCCGAGTTACTCTTGAGATAAATACTATTTTATTTCTATTTGTTTCCGACAGTTCCCAATTCTTATTATCATTTTTTCGAGGATTATATAATATGGAAACATTTGTTAGTCCCAAAGAGGCTAACCCTTCCAGCATCTGGTTAGATTCAACAAAAACGTAATCTAATGACTTCAAACTCCATACAATAACTTTTCTTGTATACTTATTACCCTCAATTAGCTGTGTATGAAACGACCCTCCAACCACAAAAAGTATAGCCTTTTTCTTTCTCCTGATTTTTTTAAGTACTCCAACAATTGGCAGTATTACAATCCTTCCGATACGGTTTAATGATAACATTATCTGGTCGAACCTCAACAAACATTTAATTAACCTACTAAAAAACAACAAAAAAGATACATCATTTCTTATCGTATTAAAATAATGAATTGATGTTTCATATGAGATAAAACCTTCCTTTAATAGTTCATTTTTTACACCATCACCATTAAAAGGTGGTGTGAACGGACCAATAAAGCATGTTTTAATTTTTCCATTCATTTAGTATAGAGCTTTTTTATACGTATTAGTTATTGTTTTTATCGCAGCATCTTTAGAGTATAATTCATTTACCCTCTGTTGAAATCGAAGACACATCTTTTTATTACCTTTTGTTTCTTCTACAGCTTTTATCATTGCATCCGCAATACCCTCAATATTCTTAGGTTCAACTAAGTATCCACAGCTACCATTATTCAATACATCTTCACATTCTCCAACTTTAGTGCAAACTACTGATAAACCAGCCAAGCCATATTCAAGTAATGAAACCGGTAATCCTTCAGATATACTTGAAAGAACACCTACATTACAAACTTTTAGAATATTACTAACATCATCTCTGGAGCCTAATAAATGAATTGATGTACCTAATCCCTTATTTTTAATTCTATTCGTTACATTTGCGAGATATTCATCTTTTTTATCGCCCCCTACTAAATATAGTTGAGCTTCTGGATATGTTTTTTTAACAATGTCAAAGGCTTCGATTAAGCTCATATGATCTTTTTGAGGGCGTAAATTAGCCAAACACACATATTTTGGATACTTATCTGAATTAATTATATTTTTCATTCCCCCATCATCCAAGTTTATATCTGGAAAATTACTTAAGTAAGTGACCTTTTCTTTTTTTATCCCAACGATTTGAATACTGTATTCTTTTAACTTAACATTTACAGCAAAAACATGATCTATTAATTTTTCAAATAAAAATGTCCCGTACAATTTTCTTTTATCTAAAAAATCACTATAACCGAAATGATCATGCCAAACTAATATAAGCTTAGGCCTCATAATTTTTAACAGTAATGACCAATATATTGAGCTTGAATGCGCATGTATAACATTAATATTATTACTCTTAATAAATTTTAACAACCTGAAAAATGCAGAAATATCAAGAGCACTTTTTTTATTGAGGATTACAAAGTTCTCTTTTTTAAGAAAAAATTTTTCTAGCGGCCCACCGCTATGAGTGGCACAAAGAAAACTTTCTAATTCTTCTGATTGTAGGCCGTTAGCTATATTAACCGCCATTCGTTCAGCACCTGCGGCAATCAAAGAATCTACGATATTTAATACTTTATAGCCCATTACAAAAGTTGCTTAATTTCACTTTCGAATTTTTCTAGCGTATACTCACGTGCCCAATTAATCCCATCCTCTTTCATACTTTGAAAAAGCTCCTGATTATTTTTACAATTAACAACAACCTTAACTACCTCATCAGGTTCTGGCTCGACAACAAATCCCCTACTGCCATTTCCCAACATATAATTAACACACGATACATCTGTTGAAATAGGAATGCACCCCCACCATAGCGACTCTGCAACTACTTTAGGCCAACCCTCTGATTTAGAAAGAAAAATTAAAAAATGAGATTTTTTAAAACATTCAACCACTTCTGACTGAGAGACTTTACCTGTAAAAATAATACTTCCTGAATATTTTGATTGATTCGCTCTTTCCCTTAACAAATCTTCCTGTACGCCACCTCCAATTAAGGTTATTGTTGCATTTATCCCACTTTCTCTTATTTTAATAAATGCATCAATACACTCCATTGCTCTTTTGTTATGTGTTAAAGTACCAACAAAAATAAAGTTAATCACCTCATCCTGAATACATTTAAAAGGAACTACCTGATACATATCCTTTGTATACGATGCTGTAAAAAACGGCAAAACATTTTTGCTTTTCTCATTCCATTCCCCATATACCAGTATTTGCATTTTTTTACTTAATAATTCATTTTTAAGAACCCACTTCTGTAACCGATAAGATATCGGTTGTTTAGATTTTGGATCCCAGTTATTAGCATACTTAACCGTTTTTACCTTACCTGGAAAAAAAACCTGGCAAAAAGAAGCTATTAAGCCAATATTTCCCGGACATCTTAAATGAATATGATCTGCCCAAAACATTCCTTGTAATAGTTTAAAAATTATTACAGGCAACTTAAATAAGGAGGTTAAAATGCTACCAAATGATTTAAATTTTATACCGGGAATTGGGACATAACCAACATTTGATCCTGCATACTCCATTTCCAAAGGATCTGGATCTAATTTCGTATAAGGCGCAATAATTCGGCACGAATTCACATTATCTAACCAAAGGTTCATTTCACGCACATATGGAGCATAACTATAAAGCTTTGAATTGTGCGACTTATGCAAAGCATAGCTAACGATTAAAAATTTATTGGTCATGATATATAGAAGTAACCCGAAAAAATGTTTCTATGATTTTAAAACCTCTTTATAAAATTCAACGTTTTTCCTCATATTTATATCCGGACAAAACTTTTTTAGTACAAATGACCTACCATTTCCTGCAAGTTCTTTAGCAAGTTCTTTATTTCTAAATGCATAGATCACTTGATCAGCAATGCTTTCTGGAGAGTGCGGATCACATAACAACCCAGTTTTTTTATGCTCAATAGTTTCCGGCCCTGGACCAATATCTGTAAAAATAACTAATTTATTCATCAACATAGCTTCTGGTGCAACCAATCCTTGCGTCTCCATATGAGAAGGAAACACACACACTTCAGCTTTTTCATAATACTTTGGTAGCTCTTTATACTTTATTTCTCCATGAAATGTAACGTACTTAAGAACCTCCTTATTTATATTTTTTTTCAGGTACTCAATATAACTTGGTATTTCTTTATAATGCCAATCTCTTCCGTACACTTCTAAATGTGCATCAGGAAACTCTTGGATGATTTTAGGCAATGCCAATATTAATTGCCTGATCCCCTTTTTTTCGCAAACCGTACCTGCAAAAACAATGCTATGTTTTTCAATTTTAGAAGCATCTGATTTATAAAATCGATTTACATCCAGAGGATACGGTATTTTTTTTATTAGTTTACCATTATAAGATAACATAGTACTCGTATGTTGTCTCACATAGTCAGAAACAGCAATAAAAGCATCTGCCTTTTTAAATGATTGTTTTTCTTGAAACCCTTTCCATTTATTGACTTTTCTATTTTCACTTTCCGCAAAAAAATGATGTCCCCCATGTAAACGGATTACCTTTTTGTAGGGAAGATTTTTAGGTAAAAATGCTAATCCCAGCTCACTAGCCTCTACTATATCAATTTTTTCAAGTTTATTTATTTTCTTCAATTTTTTAACAATCGAACTATTATTCGGAATAAACTTAAACTTAGGCCAATTTGATTTTGCCAAACGATACAATATTACCCCTTCATCATCAATCCTTTCCTCAACAGCTCCGTCTCCAACACCTATAATTGTAACCATATGACCATCTTTAACCAACCCTCTACTCAGGGTTTGCAGAAAACTACCAATCCCTCCAGTTGCCCAAAGTGGATATTCATGTGAAAGGTATACAATATGCATTTTCTTACTTTAGTTAATAATTTATAAAAAACTTAAATCAATCAAATTAAAGAACATCAACAGTATTAATTACTCCACTAAATCCACTCAACTTAATTCAAAACATCCTTTATGTTAAAAGAAGCTTTATTAAGTGGGTGCTTAGCTATAGTTTCTAACCACTTTCCCCTGGATTCCGCTATCCTATCCGGTTCAGACAAAACCTTTGACACCAGGTTCGGGATATCTTTCTTAGAATTTAGCCAAACTACACAATTGTTATCCGGCATACTCCTAAAATGCTGGTATTTATTATTAATTATCGCAGACCATCCTTTTACATCGGGTTGGTCATAATTGATATAAACAGCGGGCTTATTGTACACAGCAAAATCATGTGCCATAGTAGAACCAACATTAATCACTGCATCACAATGCCATACAACATTCACCAACAACTTTACATCTTCCATAGTTGGAGCAATAGATACCCAACTATTATTATAGTTTTTCCATTTTGGATCTGAAACCTTAATTAAGTCTTGAAACTCCTCTACAACTTTATCAAACCTTCCTGACATATCAACCGGACATCTTCTTAAGAGAATTTGTGGACGTTTATTTTCAGGAAGCAACATTATACCTTCAGCTAGATCTTTTAAATATTTCTCATCACATGGAAATGTTAAATCATTACCTGAAAAACAAATTACCTTTTTATTTGGATCCAAACCCCATGTATTAAAGAAAACCTCCCTATCTTCTATAAAATCATTATTAAAATAAAATTCAAATTGCGGGGTTCCTGTAATTACAATATTTTTTTTATTGATTTCTGGATAAAATTGCTCGAATTCACTTTTCATATATTCACTCCAAACAATATAATATTCACTTCTTACCAGTAACCTTGCTTTGGGTAAATTATCCCAAGAGTATATAGCTCCAATGGTTTTAATGCCTATGTCCATTGCAACTTCATTTATTACAGCCGCATCTAACGATCTTTGATGCGTACAAAAAATTACATCCGGTTTAATATCTTCTAATTGCTTTTTCTGGATATCCGCATAAGAAGTATTTGCTAATAGTTTACTATATTTCTTCTCTCCATTTTCTATCCATTTATAGTTCCATGACATAAAAAATCCCAATAGTGCGGCAAGTTTATAAAAAAACCACTTTGTTCCTTTATATTTCTTCCTGGTCCAATTTAGCATTATAGTAGGATTACCAGTTATTCCAGAATTATACTTAAGCCTTGCATATGTTATAACTTCTTTCAATAACTTATCTTTAAAGCCCTCTTTATATGTCGCCATTTTATAATGGGTTACTTTAAAGCTATGCAGATCTTCCACGTCTTTGATAACATCAAGAGGCAAGGTAGTCCATAAAATTATTTCATCCCCCTCTTTGAAGGACTTTATTAATTTACTAAACAAATAATTCCTTAAACCAACGCCGTCCGGCACTAAAAAGCAAATTCTCATTTTTAATGAAGTTAAAATCTAACACTATAAAAGTTTATTAATGTTCTCTTATCTCAAAAAATATTTAATTGCAACCTTAGCAAATTAGACTGTTGCATAATCTCTAACATAAATGAAGTGATATTTTTGAATTAGTTGGGCATTCAATAACTTAATTGTATTAATATTTGCATAATGCCGCACAATTTAAAATTTAAGAATAATGTCTTTAAACCATATCGTTTAATAATTCTTAATATTTTTATAAATCCTTTCATTTGCCATATGAAACTCTCAATAAAAATCTAATCATCCTCATGTGTGTGTGTGTGTGTAAATTGGGATAATCAAATTATCATGGTTGATTCATATCAGTTAAGCCTTTTCTTCCACTTATTAATTAGATTACTTGAGTTTTTAAACCAATACTCTAAACTATATAAATTATTATTTAACTTATTTAAATAAATATTCTTTCTTCCATTCTCATTATATACAGTAATAGCATGATTTATGCCTTTAACCCAATTTTCAACTATATTAGGATTTGAAACTAGTTGACCCAACTCACCATCCTTTAATACTTCTCGCATGGCTGGTTTGTCGGATGAAATACAATACGCTCCACTTTTTAATGCTTCAGTAAGAGATAATGGATGCCCCTCAACAAACAGCGTTGGAAATAAATAAAAATCACATAATTGATAATAAGTCGCTAATTCTTGATTTGGTAACCTCCCTATCCATTTTATTTTAGAGCCTTTAACTACCTTATGGGTTCCTGCTATAATAAGTTCTACATTGTCATGCACCATGATTACATCCTTCCAGGCTTCCAACACAATGTGCAAACCTTTTTTAGGTCTATCTTGAGAACACCAGAAGAACACCAGTTTATCATCATCTATTCCTTTTTGTTTTCTTAACTCAGTTTTCTTTTCCTGTGTAACTGAAAAAAAAACATTGTCATCAACTCCGTTAGTAATAACAGACACTTCACACGACATATGCGGTACTCTAGCCATATTAAATTGATATGCACTATTTGTTAGAAAAACAAACTCCGACAAATTGTCGTACATTTTTAGTTCTTGCTGCACAGACATATAGTACCCTTGACCGCAAATTGAGAAAATTAATTTTACTTTTTGTTGTAATTTTGCAGCCTTCACCCAATCAATTATTTCAAAAAGTATCTTATAATTATCAACCACACTGATGATTAAATAGTCATGATTTTTTATTATCTGCCTTAACTGTTGCGTATAAGGTCCCCTACCTTTTCTTTTGAAAATTTTATTCCATTTGCGAAAAGGGTATTTTGCCACGCTTACATATTTAACACAATTTGTTGATTCTGGAACAGCGTCTAATGGCGATATAACGTAATCGAACGGGTTATAATCTGACTTAACCAATTTTGTATATCTGTGTGGCCAACTACCAATTTTTTCAAATGGAATTGATAGGCCTGACACTAATATTGCAGCAACTTTAGCCATAATTATTTACAAAAATTACTTGCGCTTTAATTTGTACAACAAACTATTTTTTTATTGAATACACCTGATGTATTAACACATTATAATAAGACTCCTTACCAAAACGCTCTATAATATCATCCTGAAATGATGTTGCCATTTCTATATATTGATTCTCATCCATCTCACAAACTGATAATATCATTTCTGATAATGTTTCTGCATTATCATAATCTACAACCAAACCATTTTCGCGATTTCGAACAATATCAGGAATAAAACCAACTTTAGTAGAAATAATTGGTAGGCCGACATGTGCATATTCTATTGCTACGATAGGCCCCGCCTCGTATTCACTGGTTATTATTCCACACTTGGCATTTTGTAATATTTTATTAATATCCAAACACTTCCCTACAAACTCAACCCTATCATCCAATTTATTCTCAGAGATAAACTCAACCATATGTTTATGATAATCTCTTTGGGGATAATAAGGGCCAATTATCTTTAATTCAACATCCGATCTTTTTTCCGAAACCATCTTGAATGCTTCTAAAAGAAAATGATGTCCCTTAGGATTTTCAACCCGACCAAGGATACAAAGTACATTCGTTTTACTGAACTTTGGCTCAAGAATTTCATTTGTTGCGAAATTTTTTAATTCTACAACTTTAGTATTATTAATGGTAAGCTCCCTTAACAATTTCGTTTGCCGAGGAGTCATTGAAATTAATACATCGCTAAATTTCATCTCTTTACTAAACTCCTTTAACTCCACTTCCCCCCAATTTATAATACCCCCATGATGACAATGGTTAATCAACTTTATTTTACATATCCTTTTAACCCAATTTGCCAACCATGAAGACCAAGGAAAATGCACATGTAATACATCAATCTTGTTTTTTTTAATATATCGTATAACTTTAAATAATGCCACAAAATCAATTCTGTTTTTTTGACCAACCACATAAGATTTAACACCTGTGTCTATTTTCTCTCTTAATGGCTCGTCTTTTCTATCACAAGCTATTATTAAGTGACTTTCGATTTTGTTATAATTAAGCAGATTGGCAATTTGTACAGCCATTGTTTCTGCTCCTCCCATTATAAGGGATTTTGATAATTGGGCTACCTTAGTCATTGTATTTCTGAGATCTTAAAAAAATCCAGATTTTCTTTACTAAAGAATTTATTTTTCTCTTTTGCTAAACTGTAAAATTTACCAAACCAAAAATAAAAAGTAATGCCTATCATTACTTTCAAAGAACTTATAAACGACACTGAAGGATTTTTTGCGATTAATATAAAATACTTCTTAAGAACAGTTGTTATAAAAAAGTTTACTCTCCGATTAAATTCTATACTATTAAAACAATGGTTCTTTACATTTATTATTTGACCTCCAATAAAATAAACTAAAAAACCATCGATTTTATCTTTAAAGATGTAATCCCAAGTTAATAATCGCCTAAGCATTAAAGGTGCTTCAATTAAGCTTTCGAAATGTTCAATCTTTTTAGATTGCGTTATAGAAGTAGTGTTATCTAACCGCGTCCAGCAAAACTCTTCAACTACCTTATATTTTAATTTATTTATAATAAATTTTCGCAAGTTAAATTCATAATCCTGACTTTTCAATAGATCTTCATTAAACAAACCTCCATTCACAATTATCTCTCGTTTCCATAAAGCTGCCGTACATCCAATCCAAAAGTTCCTAACAAAGAAGTGATAAATAAATTCATCTTGAGATACTACGATATTGTTATAAGTAACTTCTGTTTGCTTTATTTCAGCAATATTTTTATACCACCCCCAACTCAAATCTAAATCATATTTTAATATCGCTTCTAACTTCAACTTTAAATTGTCTTTAAGCATCAAATCATCGGAGTCAAAAAACTGAATGTAGTCACCTTTACTTAAATCAATACCGTAATTCCTAGCACCATTACCTCCTCTTTTATATTCACTTGGCCTTTTAAAAAAAACAAACCTGGAATCTACTTCTATTAAATTACTAATAACGTTTTCTGTATTATCCAAACTTCCATCATCAACAATAATACATTCAAACTTCTTATAACTTTGCTTTTGTATTGATTTTAAGGTTTCTATTATTTCCTTTTCACGATTATATGTTGGAATGATAATAGAAATTAAAGGGTCGGTATTATTTTGCTCCATTATTTCTTTTCAAAATTTTATCAGCGAATTGTTTACCATAATTAAATGATTGAGTCTTAAACAGACAATGTAGCAACACATAAATTATCATACTCAATGAACTCAATCCCAGAAACACAAATAGGTTTGAAACAACAATATTGTCTAATACTAAAATTTTTAATGTCTGTAGCCCACAATATATCAATACCGCAAAAAAGAAAATAGGGAATATTCTTTTAATAAGCACCCAAACGGATAAATGTATTTGTTTTATAGCTACCGATATTTCAAACCACATTAGTACAAATGATGTTGCTGCATATGCATAAGTTAAACCGATAACCCCACCCATTTTAGCTCCAACAATAAAACTGGTCAATAACAAAGGCGTTGTAATCAAAAACATATAGGTTTCCAATTTTGGCTTTCCTTTTACATAGAAAATGGTACCATTAAATGTTTTAATGGCTTGAAAAGCCCCAAGAATACTTAGCACACTAAGTATAGGAATGGCACCTTTCCATTTATCGCCATACACACTTAATATAAAATAAGGTGATAATACCGAAAGGATAAACATTAAAGGAAATACTATTGTAGCTGTTAATTCAACTGACTTTAAATAAAGCCTCCCAATTTCCTTGTTATCATCCTGAATTTTAGATAACGATGGAAACAATACTGTTTTAAACGATTGTGCTACCTTACCTATAGGTAACATCATAATACCGTAGGATCGTTTATAAAGTCCTAATGCATTGTCTCCAATAAACTTACCTATAATTAAATTATCAACATTTCTATAGGTATATATTAAAATGTTATTAAACATGGCAACACCTCCAAACCCTATTAATTCTTTTATTGCACTCAGTGAGAAATAGAAATGAGGTCTCCAATTTATATATCGATAATGTAATACAATGCTAATTAACCTTTTAAACAATGAACCTGCAACAAGTGCCATTGCTCCATATCCCATTAATGCTAAAGGAATTGTTACCAATGGACCTAATAACATAGACGTAAGATTAAACCTAGTACGCTTCTTAAAATCCATTTTTTTAACTAATAAAGCAGAATGTACACTTAATAAACTACCCAAAGGATAGTCCAATGCCATAATTTTAGTTAGTAAAATCAATTTTGGATTAGAATAAAATATTGAAATACCTTCTGCCCCTAAATAGAAACCTGCCCCCATAAACAGTCCGACGCATAAATTGAGAAAATAGATACTTGATAACTGTGTATTTGTAACACTTTTACTCTGAATTACAGCTGCATTTAAACCTAAACCTTGAAACAAACCCGCAAAGCCTGTAAAAAAAGTAACCATTGCTATTAACCCAAACTCTTCCGGAGCAATAATTCTAGCTAAAATAATACCTATTGAAAATGTAATTATTTGGTTTCCTCCTTGATTAATAAAAACCCAAAATATTCCATTTTTTATATTTCTTGAAACACTCATCTAACAAACTAACAACATAGCTCCGCTTTCTCAGTTCCACTTTATCTAAAGCAGAATGACTTTTTAAAATCTATTTAGTACTCTAAATTAGCATTCATTTTTTCTCTTCATCCTTGAAAATGACTAAACTCCTATTTTTTTTGTTGAATGATATGTTAAGCAAGATAAAGGTTAATTAAATTATACAGTACTCGCTAGAAAAGCGAGTAAAACGAAGAACAATTTCTTGCAGAAGCAATACAATAATTTCATAGTCCTGATAATCTAATCTATACGTTCTATGCATCCTACTCAACACTTTTTTTATACTATTTATGTAAAAACAATATCCTTCCCAATAAAAAAAGATATTTTAGCACTCTGAATTCATTAAAATTCCATTACTATAGTATGCTCAACTTCAATAGCTTATTAAAACTTAGAGGATTTCCCATTTCAAAAGCAAGGAAAATAGGAAAAGAGATCCCCTCAAGCGAGCACCTCATTGAATGGCAAGAAGGAAAAAAGTGGGAGATATTTAATTTCCATTTTAAACATAATCCATACTATCTCTCTCTTAATAAGGAGAAACCTAGTTTATGGAAGGAGATTCCTATACTTACAAAAAAAGAATTGAGGATTGATACAACCTTTAATAAATATGATATCTCTAATCGAATGTATATTAGAAACACAAGTGGGTCTACAGGAAATCCTTTTACTTATGCCCTGGATTATACAAGCCATGCCTTAACCTGGCTATTAATAGAAGATAGATATAAAAAGGCCGAAATTTCATTAAACAACCACCAAGCTCGTTTTTACGGACTTCCTATAAACTTTAATGAAAAATGGAGAGAAAGAACCAAAGACCTATTATCAAAGCGGTATCGTTTTTCTTTAATGGATTTATCAGATAAAGCTTTGCTCAAATGGATTGCTATATTTAATACACATTCTTTTAGTTACATATATGGCTATTCATTTCCTATAACGGCATTTGCAAAGTTTTTAATTAAAAATAATATTGCGCTTAAAAATATTTGCCCGAGTCTTAAATCTGTTATTGTAACTGCAGAAATGTGTCCAACTGAAAATGAAAAAATCATAGAACAAGCTATTGGCGTTCCTGTATGGAATGAATATGGTGCATCTGAAATAGGAATTATTGGTTTTGGAAAATCGAATAACTGGCAAATTTCAGATGAGTTGATCTATGTTGAAATTGTTGATGATCAAGGAAACACTTTGCCTGATGGTGAGCTAGGAAGAATTATCTGCACACCACTGTTTAATAAAGGAACACCGTTTATTAGATATGATGTGGGGGATATAGGAGCATTAAAAACTACTCCAAACGGGAAGATATTAACCAGACTTGAAGGACGTAGAGAAGAGTTTATGATATTACCTTCCGGAAAGAAGCTACCAGGAGACACCTTCTTTTTCTATATTATGAAGGATTTTGCAAAAAAGTTTCCTCCCATTTCTGAATATAGAATTATTCAAAGAGATATTGATTCTTTTGATATTTTAATTACTTCTGATAAAAAATTACAGGATAGTTATAGTTTATTTTTACAAAAGTTAATCAAACAGAAAATTGATGATCCTATCAATATTAACATAATGAATGTTGATAATATTGAAAGAACCAGATTGGGGAAGTTTAGGAGGTTTATTTCAGAGATCAAGAACCACTAACTAAGCACACTAAGAATTTTCACTAAGTAAACAAAGATTTCCCAACATCATTTAAACAAGCCTCTTTCGTTATAACAGTGTGCACTATATTATGCTTTTCGATTCATTAAAAAATAAGACATGATTAAAAAAGTTGATAAACAACAATTTAATAAGGATCTTCATTTATTCTTTCATAGTTTATTCCTAACACCGGGATGGATAGATTCTGTTTCAACAAAATCATCAATTCCTGTATACTTTGATATTCTTGATAATAATTCAAAAATCGGTAAAATTTCAGGATTATTAGAAGAATCTCGATTTGGAAAACAACTCTACTTTTACTCATCTCCGGCTCTAATTAAATTAAACGATTTGAATGTTAATAAATGTTTAGATGATTTAAAAGAATATGCTGTACAAAATAACATTTCAAGAATCATTGTTGGCTCATACGACAATAAACACTCATTAAAATATTCAGGGAAAAACTATTATATAACTCAAAGAGCTGAATATATTGTACCCTTATATCAAGTTGATACAATTAATCAAAACAATAATTTTAAACGAAATGTAAAAAAAGCAAAAAAACTTCAGTGCTTGCATCAAAATACTCGGAATAAAAATAAGATTTCAACCCTTTTAATCCTCCTAAACAACACTTTAAAAGCTAGAATTAAGAAATACAACACTCATTATTCCCCCTATTATTTGAAGAATCTATCAGAAAAAACCCTATACAAATTGTTAGAAAATAAGATTGCTCAAATACACTTTACATTTCACAAGGATAAAATTGATTGCATAGAATTTAATCTAGAGTCTAACGGCAATGCCTACATGCTTCTGAAAGGAACAAATGAATTTGGATATAAAAATGGTTTTTCTTCTTTTTTAAGTAACGAACTAATTAATAAGTATGTTCAAGCTGGATATAAATCATACAACCAAGGAGGTAGACCTTTAGGTATAGATGGAGACGGATTAACCACCTTTAAAAAAAGCATGGGTGCTGAAGAAATCATATCACATGGTGCCACAACCAATTTTATTATCTGGCCATATAAGATCCTAAATCCTATTTTAATTATTGGAAGATTAATGCCACAAAACAATTTTCTTATTAGAATATTAAAAAGATTCCTGTATTAATTCAATCTTTTAACGAACATCAAGATTGTTATGTTACAATATTGCATTTAAATATAGACCCTATTTAAAATTAACCACACATCTCCTTTTTCCTTTTCCCCTGTTCCTTGCTCCTTGAAACTTCAAAACTGCATACTGCCAACTAAAGACTGAAGACTGAGAACTATTGTAATTCCACATACAAACTATCACTCATTTCCTCCTCCATGGGATCTCTGAATGCAATCCACAACTGTATTTCGTCAGGATTATATTTAGCCGTATCTTTCCATAAATAATATTCTTCAGAACGTTCCACACCTGTAAATTTATACATAGAATAAATCGTACCCTTTTGACGTAACATGACTAACAAAGTATCTCTGGAATATCCTTTACTATTTTCCCATTCAATTACAACACCCTCTTCTGTATAATAAGCTTTAACATTCTTTGTTGACGGTAAATCACCTTTGCACAACAAGGCTTTAGCATAATTGATCTCAAGGTCGGGATAAAAACCTATAGTTGCATATTTCAGATTATATGATTGAGCTCTTAAATAAGGTCGTTTAGTATTTTCCTTATTAAAGAAAGTTTTTTTTAGTATATCTTTAAATGGTCTCAAAAAATCATTTACTAAGATTAATTTTTGACGCTGATTAAGCTGTAGTGGAGATTTACAATCTTTATAAGACAATGGTTTAGATCTTGCATAAGTTTTTCCATCCATCTCATAAATGATTAAATCACCTATCTTTCCTGACATGCCTTTTAATAAACTATTTGTTGTTCGAGCCATAACCAAGTATTTCAACAATAAGACTTAAAAGTTTAAAAGTTAAAATATTTTAGTATTAATGTCAAATTATTTTTGGTTTGAACCGAATTTAATTTGTATTTAATACCTTTTTATATTGAATTAATAATGTATAGTAATCTTAAATAAATAACCACAAAGTCCAGAAGAATCAAAGGTATCTCAACTTTGATTCTAATAACAGTAGCAATTCATTATTAATACTAAAGCTAGTGTGATAATTATTAAGTTAGTTCACTAATATTTTATTATCTTTGCTATATGGCAAGGATAGGAAGACCAATTCAATTGACCATGGATGAGAAGGACGAGCTTCTAACCATGAGCCGCTCACGAAAGCTTGAAAAGCGTTATGTAGAGCGAGCCGAAATAATCTTATATTCAAACCAAGGTTTGTCTATGGATGAGATTGTGACACAAACAAGATTGAGTAAACCAGTCGTAAATAAATGGCGGCAACGCTTTCGGGAGAAAGGCATTTCGGGACTAAAAGATGCCCCGCGAAGCGGAAAACCAAAGATCATCACCCCTGAGCAGCAAGCATTGGTTATTGAAAAAGCTTGCACTAAGCCGAATGGCGGATATACCAATTGGTCGCAAGAACGTATTGCTAAAGAAGTCGGCATAAGCCAATCTAAAGTATCTCAAATTCTAAACAAAGCGGATTTAAAACCGCATAAAATTGAATACTGGTGTGGCAAGTCAAAAGACCCTGAGTTCGAGGAGAAGATGATAAATATTGTAGGGCTTTATATGTCACCACCGGAAAACGCCTTGGTTATTTGCGTTGATGAAAAGACTCAAATACAAGCGCTTGACAGAACTCAGCCGGAGCTGCCACTAAAACCAGGCAACCCAAGAAGACAAACAGCAACATACAAACGCAATGGCACAGTTTCTTTAATAGCTGCACTTGCGGTGCACACAGGAGAAGTGACAGCCAAGACAATAAAATCAAATAATGCAGAAAACTTCTTGAAGTTTTTAAAATCACTCGACAGGAAGTATCGCAATAAAAAGCTTCACATTATAGCGGACAACCTGTCAATACACAAGCACAAGGATGTAAAGGAATGGCTGCAAGGCAAAAGGAAGATTAAGTTACATTTTACACCTACATACTCATCATGGTTAAATCAAGTTGAGATATGGTTTAATATCCTGACTAAGGATGTTGTAAAAGGCGGCATCTGGCAATCCTCAGAGCAATTAGCCTCTCAGCTGATAGAGTATGTGAAAACATACAATGATACAAGGGCAAAGCCTTTTCGGTGGACTTATACAGGCGATGCCTTGAAGATTAGTTAACTTATTAAGTAATTATCACACTAGAAGTTATTTTATTTCTTAAAAAAGCAATTTATTAATCGTCATGTAAACAAGCTTTTCCTTTAATAGTTTTGATATATCATAATCATAAAAAAAACATCATCTTTTATTCTGTTGTGCCTATTTTATTAAATCTTCGAGTTTATAATTCTTATATAACCTTATTTCCGAACAGATTTATTTGTATCTCTCGCGAAGTCGGTAATTTTATTTTTCAGACAGGATTGACAAGATAAACAGGTTATATTTCTTTTTATACAAGACTTTTTCTCAAGAGACAACAAATCTGTGATAACGGATTTTACTTTTTACTTAGTATTTACTTTAATATGATTAACAGGATGGATTTATAAGCTATAAATCTTGTTTCAAAAAGAAACAACAATCCTGAAAATCCTGTGAATCCTGTCTGTTTATTTTTTTAATATAGGTTAGAACCCGTGTCTTTCAATTGAAATTATCTCTTCATCATCGGAAACCATTAGCGCATGATCTGTGATCCGTGCTATTTATATAATGAAATTAAACCAAACCAATGTTTTATCAAAACACTACTATCTTTTAATTACTATATAGTAGGATTTATTTCATGATTATTGCTCCATTCGGCATAGTTCAAGTGAACTTGACTCTGCCTTCATTTATCGCAATAATTGTAATCCGGTATTCATACCATTCCTTTCTTCTTCCCTGTTCCCTTCTGCTTGTTCCATTCCCCTCTTGCTTGAAGAGTTTTATAATTTGAAAAGTATCTAAACCACCTCCCCCTCGTTCCTCGGGTACTCCTCCTTTGGAAGGAGGAGAAATGATTTACAGCACGCTTAATTGTTTTCTACGAAAAATAATTGTTTTCAAATAACAGCATTATAAAGAATTGAAATCTATCCTTCGGAAGAGAATTGGTTTCCCCTTAACAAAAATCCTGCCAATCCTGTGAATCCTGTCTGTTTATTTGTTTAATATAGGCTAGAATCCATGTCTTTCATTTTAAATTATTTTTCCACCAAAGGAAACAGTTATTGCATTCTATGGCAAAAGTCAAATTAATATGCGATAAATTTAGACCGCAAAATCATGAATACCTACTTTTAATTAATTCTATGAAAAATTGAAAACCCAACCCAAGCGGCTAGAGTGGAAATAAACATTCTACCAACTCCAAACTTAAGTCTAATTACTGTTTTGCACAGCAAAAAAGGCCTATATCATAAATCAGCAATAGTGTCTTATTATAACGTCACCCCTAGCATTATAAACTTTTGAATTTTTATTTTAAACTTTTTACAAAGTAATCAACCACCTCACCTTCATTCTTCTAGTAGATCACCACAAATTTTCATTACGTAATATATATGTAAAACAAAAGTCTAACAGCAATATATTTTACTTATAAGTAAAACTTTTGTACTTTTAACAAAATTATTTACTTATGAATATTATCGAAAGACCTATATACTTTAAAAAAGTACTACCGTATATTGATAAAAATCCAATAAAGGTATTTATTGGACAAAGAAGAGTTGGAAAATCATTTATCATGAAAATGATTTGTGAATTTATAACCAAAGATATACCAAATGCAAACATAATATACATTGATAAGGAACAATACGAATTTGATTCTATCATAGACTATCATAGTTTAATATCTTATGTTGAAGAAAAATTATCCTCTTCCACAAAAAACTATCTTTTCATTGATGAGATACAAGAAATAAATGCTTTTGAAAAAGCATTACGCCATTTTCAGAATAAGGAATTGACGGATATATATTGTTCCGGAAGTAATGCTGAAATGCTATCCGGAGAACTTGCAACTCTTTTGAGTGGAAGATACATCAGTATAAAAATCAATTCTTTATCATATATTGAATTTTTAGATTTTCACTCATTGGACGATTCTGATGAAAGCTTACACAAGTATTTAAAATGGGGTGGTTTACCGTACCTCAGAAATCTCGGAAAGGAAGACGAAATTATTTTTGACTATTTATCAAATATTCTATCAACAATAATTTATAAAGATATTATTTACAGATATAAAATACGAAATGTTGAATTTTTCGACAGGCTAATACAATATATTGCAGCAAATACAGGAAATTTAATTACTGCTAAAAAAATAAGTGATTATTTAAAATCTCAAAAAGTAAGTATATCTTCAAAAGTTGTATTAACATATTTACAATATCTTCAAAATGCATTTCTAGTATATAAATTAGCCAGAGTAGATATCAACTCTAAGAAAACATTTGAAATTAATGATAAATACTTTTTTGAAGATTGGGGCTTGAGGAATGCAATACTTGGTTTAAGTCATTTCTCACTTCCTGACACTTTAGAAAATATTGTATTCTCACACTTGAAGCACCTAGGATATCACGTTTGCATAGGCATTCTCAAGAATATGGAAATAGATTTTGTTGCCAATAAAGGAAATGAAACGGTGTATATACAAGTTGCTTATATTATTACAGATGAAAAAGTCAAGCAAAGAGAGTTTGGGAATTTAATACAAATACCAGATAACTACCCCAAATATGTTGTCAGCTTAGATCCAGTACCTATAGGATCATTCAAAGGAATTAATCACATGCATTTACGAGAATTCTTAAAAAAACAACAACTATAAATCAAGAGACAACAAATCTGTGATAACGGATTTTACTTTTTACTTAGTATTTACTTTAATATGATTAACAGGATGGATGTATAAGCAATAAATCCTGTTTCAGAATGAAAACAAACTTCCTGCAAATCCAGTCTGTTTACTTTTTAAAATGTAAGTTAGAATATGAGTCTTTTAATGGATGCTATCTCTCCATCCACGGAAACGCAAGCGCATGATCTGTGATCCGGGCTATTTATATATTATCATTTAATCAGAACTTTAAATTTAAACATTACTATCTCTTAATTACTATACGGTAGGATTTAAAATCCGGTATTCATATCATTCCTTTCTTCTTCCCTGTTCCCTTCTGCTTGTTCCATTCCCCTCTTGCTTGAAGAGTTTTATAATTTGAAAAGTATCTAAACCACCTCCCCCTCGTTCCTCGGGTACTCCTCCTTTGGAAGGAGGAGAAATGATTTACAGCACGCTTAGTTGTTTTCTACGAAAAATAATTGTTTTCAAATAACAGCATTATAAAGAATTGAAATCTATCCTTCGGAAGAGAATTGGTTTCCACTTAACAAATTTCCCCGCCTATTTAAGGAGGGGTGGCAGATAGCGAGTTTAAACGATTTCAGTCAAACAACCGTAGTTTTATGAGTGATGCAGGTGCAGCCTTGAATTAGTTCGATAAGTGAGAGCAATATCAAGCTTGCTTGAATATTGCAGAACGTAGAAATAATCATGAAATAAATTTTTGCTTCGTTTTTGGCTAAGCCAATTAAGCGCAGTCTAATCATGAAGACCATTAAAAATATACTCATCTGAATAAAAATGAAGAGCCCAGCGGCTTGAGCGAAGAATAATATTTTATTAATAAAAACTTCTTTTACTGGTTCAAGTTTGCAACTTGGAGCTTTATCTAAATCCTTTTTATTAAAGAAGGATATCATCATATACTATTAAATGATAGGGTCACAAGATACAATCTTGCGACAGCAGTACGTTTTTTTTGGCTAAGCTAATTTAGTGGAGCCTAATCATGTAGACTTATTAAAACAAACATATCAGAGAGATTAATCCTTTAATGACTTAATTGCATTTATATAGGTAGTAAAATCGAAAACATACAATTCTGGTTGCGATTTAAAAAATCCTTCTCTTGTTACATAACACTTATAGCCCTCCTTTTGACAAATTGCTTCTATTTGACTTATAATAGCACCTGATAGTGTATCAATCCCATATAGAACAGGTTCTGAGCTATCATTCTGCAACCAAACAGTATCCTTCAGTAATATCATACCAGAATTCTCACTTAACCAAGATTTTAATTGCACACTACTTAAAGGACTTATCGGTGTATTTATAATATCTAACAGAATTTCTTGTTTCGTTTTATTATTACAGCCTACACTCATAATACCAACAAGTACAATCAGTATATAGATAATGGTATAATAATTTCGTTTTCTTTGCATCGAATAAATATTTAAAATCAATTAAATCCTCAATAGATAAAACACTACTTCTGAACCAAAATATTCATTTATAGAAAGAATACTATAAACAAAAAGCCTGTTTTGCAATTAAAACAGGCTTATATAATATATATTATTACTTTCTCTTATTCTGCGACGTATTCAGGACTATATTCATCCCAATAATATGGAGGTTCAAAATTATCGATATCCTCATAACCTACAGGTAATTGATCTGTATCTAATGAAGGAAGTTCATCAATATAAGCCTCTTGTTCTTCTGTTAAACCATCTCCATTTGTTAATGCCCAAATAACTTCCTGCATTTCCCCGGCAACTTCTTCGTATGTGTCACCTGATTTCAAATAGGATTGTGTTTTATTATGAGAAAAACACTCCCAATTCATCCTCTTTCCATTACACCTATTAGCCAACCACTTCATATTAACAGACGTAGTTTTCCCTAAAATTTCATAAACGGTATTGACTAATGATTCAGTTCTACCCCTGTTAATACAGAACAAATAAAGAACAATAGTCCTTGTTTCCAATGGCTCAAAACAAAACCAAGTCCAACATAAATTAAACGCATGTTGATGATCGTTATTATTCACTTTGAAAATCAATCCTGGAGGAAAAAAACATGTCCTTCTCCTTTCAATATTATTTTTTAAAGTTAACTGAACCTGAATATAAGTACCACCACAACCATAAAATCTTTTACTACTGGTATTGGTAGCTTTAAGCGAAGCATATTCCTGAGCCACCGTGCTTTCACTTTCTAATATTCCAGAAATATCACCAACTATTTCCAAACCTTCCGGCAAATTATATTCAGAAACTTCTAAATCACCCGGAGTATTTCCCATACCTGGAATATTTCCTGCTGTTTCTTCTACTTTTGTATCATCATCTTGACAAGCTACAAATAAAATCAAAGATGAAACCATTATTAAATTCAGTAATTTTCTCATGTTAATTAGTCTATTTAAATAATCTATTTATTAATAAGTTCATTATTAATCAAATGTAAAACAGATATTTATTAATTTCAAGATGAAAGGACAAATACGAATCTTCAAAACAAATACACAAAACAACCCCATACTGCTGATATACTGAGCCTTACAACACACACACACACACATACATACTCATTAAACATTTGACAAACAATAAATTATATATTACAAGCACATTATTTTTATTGACAAAAATTCATTTAAAAACGATTCATTACTATCTTTATATTAATTTGCAAGAAGAGGTGGAGGCTTACACCTCCACTGTTTTAAAACCGCTAATATGGAAATCGAAATTCCTTTTATAAAGGAATCGGGAATTAGACTAATATCCCCTCCAACTCCAGGAGAGGCATTTGATAATAAAAAAATTGCTTTTTGATTAGGACAAAACAACTTAAACATTGAAATTATTAATACAAACAAAAAAGCTAAATTAATTACAGATAGCTAAATTTAACATAAGATGAAACAAACATTATTCTATCTACTTATTATTTTATTGATAATAGGCTGTTCGAAAACAAATGAACAGAACATTTCATCTCCTTTATATGATGAAGGTTTAAATGATGGCATTAATCTTGGAATAGCAGCTAATTACTCCGAAGATAAAGATATTATAGGTGATAAATATGTTCTGGCTGCAGAAAACTTTGAATCAGGCAAAGTAGAAATTTACACAGAAGAAGACAGATATAAAAATAATGTTGAAGTTACATCTGAAGAATTCTTTTTAGGAAACTATGGAACTAAACACTCTTGGCCTGAAGGATACAATGGCCTAACCTGTAGATTTCCAATCCCTGATAAAGCCCACGAGTCTGGTACTAATGCCTATTTCGTTAGAATGTATCTAAACTTTGATGACAGCTTTCACCCAGGAGATGGTATGGAGCCTGTTGGCGTAAAGGGTTTTGGAATTTATAATGAATCCGGAGAGTCAGGAGCTAACATCCCTTGTAATGGAGAAAATTGGTATTGTGCATCCTGTCAGTTTGTTGGTTGGGGTCCATCTGCAAAAGAAATGGCTAATGATAAATATTTATGGTTTGGTCATATGTATAGTTATAATCCTTATCCTGACAAAGCTTCTGCTATTACAGGTTCTATACATGTTTCTGATCCTGCTACAGGTAATTCTCCTTATCGCTTTTACATATATAGTGAACCATACCAATACATTAAATTTAACACATGGCATTGTTATGAAATTGGCTTATATCTAAACACCCCCGGAAAATTCGATGGAGAAATTCGCTATTGGTACGATGGCGTACTTCAATCAAGAGCACTAAACATGAGATTCAGAGATATTGAAAATTTAAAACCAGAGTATGTTCACTTAAACTTATACCGCACTACAACAAACTTCCCACAAACAATGATTCGTTATGCAGATAATATTGTGATTGCAACAAGATATATTGGCCCTGCAGTTCAATAATTATTTATCATTCACAGCAGATTGAGTCACAATATCTAAAAAACCAAACTCACTATTATTAGAAATAAATTCAGGGACAATTTCTTTCATTCGTGAAACCAATAGTTTATTGTTCTCATACTGTAATGATAACAATAAATCTTTAACCTGTTTTTGTATTAAACTATACTTGTATTTTCTCACCTTTCCTACCATTATCTTTTCATGAAAGGTAGGCAAGTTATTTTCCGTTGAAGCTAGTAATTCTTCATATAATTTTTCTCCAGGACGTAATCCTGTAAATGCAATATCAATATCTTCATTAATCTTCAAACCTGACAAGCGTATCATTTCTTTTGCTAAATCAACAATTTTCACAGGTTCACCCATATCAAACACAAATATTTCGCCTCCACGCCCCATAAATCCAGCCTCCAATACCAACTGACAAGCCTCTGGGATTGTCATAAAATATCTGGTAATATCTGGGTGAGTAACCGTTACCGGCCCTCCCTGATGTATTTGTTTTAAAAACAAAGGAACTACAGAGCCATTTGAGCCTAATACATTTCCAAAACGAGTTGTAATAAATGAGGTATTCATATTCTTACATTGAGACAAAGCCTGAATATAAATTTCACAAATTCGCTTAGAAGCCCCCATTACATTAGTTGGATTCACAGCTTTATCAGTTGAGACCATAACAAACTTTTCAACATCGTACTCAACAGCCAAATTAGCCAACAACTGAACGCCTCCAATATTAACACGCACAGCTTCATAAGGATTTGCTTCCATCAACGGAACATGTTTATAAGCCGCAGCATTATATATTATTTGAGGATTAAACTTTTCAAAAACCTGACGTACTCTGTATTCATTAGTATAATCCGCCAATACAACTTCAAAGGGAGCATCACTATAACGAATAATCAACTCCTGTTGCAAATCATACAATGGAGATTCTGCAATATCCAAAAGGATTATTTTCTTAATTGGAAATTTTAATAACTGTCGGACTATTTCAGAACCTATAGAACCTGCTGCTCCGGTAACAAGAATAGTTTTTCCAACCAATCCATCTGATATAGTTTTCAAATTCAACTTAATCTCCTCTCTTCCTAAGATATCCTCTATTCTAATATCACGAATTTGACTTTGATTTGAAATCCCATTAACCCAGGATCCAACTGATGGCATTATTTTAAGCTTTAATCCTCTATCCAGACAATCATTACTAATTTCTCTTTTACGTTGAACAGATATATTATTAATAGCAAGTATTACCACCTCAACTCTATTCGCACTTATTACACTCTTCGCTTTACCCCATGAACAAATTGTTTTAGAATGAAGTTTCTTATTCCATCTGGTTTCATTATCATCAACAAAACCAATTACATTAAAAGTATTGATTTTATCGTTCCGAATAGCCTCAAATGTAATCTGTCCCATTTCTCCGGCTCCATAAATCAACACATTGGTATCAGCTCTTTTGCGAGTAAGAAATCCATAAGTTTCTTTTACAAATATTCGAAATGAAAAAGTTAACATTAATGTTAATAATCCATGAAAAACCAAAACAAGGTTTGATAGATGAATAATTCCCAAACCAAAAAAATGAGTAATCTGGTTAATAAATATTAGTATGGCAAAAGAAACAAAACAAGAAATAGCTAATTGTTTAAATTCAGAATAACTGCTATGACGAATAACACCTTTATAGGATCCAAAAAACAAAAAGGATATTAAATATAGAACAAATACAACTTCTCCATTTATAAAAAACTCCAACACATTATAATCAGACATATTTAAATTTATTCTAACAATAAAGGCTAAAAGATAAGCATTTATGACAATAACAAAATCAATAAATAAAATCCACCAAGGAGAGATTATCTTTCCTTTAAAAAAACTTAACAAAATGTTTTTCATTTGTAAAAAGTTTAGGTTAACAAATACAATTACGTTATTTTATATACTAAAGTCACCTTAAATATGACAAAAGACCTTTTTTATTTGTTAAATGGAATATTTGTAAGGCTAAAGATTAAAAACTTCGATTTCAACTTTTGATTCAAATATATAAATATGACATATAATACATTAAGTATAAAAACTTATTTATGAACATCAAATAAATATTAACAATTTAAGAAGCGGATATAATATATCAATCACGAATATTAGTAGATATAAATTGTTTTTTTATCAATTATTTTAGTCATTTAAACAAAGTATTAAAATTGCAATTGTCAGAAACAGTATCTTAAATTTTGTTTTTACAAAGTATTTATTAATAGTTTAATAATATAATTCTTAAAACATTAAGAAACGAGCCATGAGCGCAATTCCTCACATAGAGGAGGGATGACTATATTGGCGAGTTCCATATGATAATTGAAAAACAAATTATAAACACATGAAAGATCAAATTAGAAATTTTATTGCAGAAACTACCTTCAATGATGCATCAATCATTAAAGATGATACAATGATTTTTGACGAAGGAATTTTTGATTCTATGGGATTATTAGGGTTAATTAACTTCTTAGAAAGTGAATTTAATGTTATAACGGATGATACAGAATTACAGGAAGAGAACTTTGGATCCGTTGAGAGAATTGTTGCTTTTATAAAAAAGAAACAGACTCAGGCTGCGTAGTTTAGCATACAGAAGGCAGTCTTCAGTACTTAAAATTATGAAAGAATAGCGGTTTATTTTGAATAATTTTATGGAAGAAGATCGCTGTTTAGTTCCTGATTATTGATACGCTTCGCAAAAACAAAAGCAAATTTTGTTTCTGTCTTCGCTAATCGCAATAATTATAAGTGAATCATTAGTGTGAAATTTTTGATTTTACATCAAAAAACTAAAGACTAGTAACCAAAATGCAGAAGAAATGTGTGGAATAGCAGGTTTTGTACCTAGAAATATCATCCCCAATTCAGAACGTACGTTAAATGCAATGCTGACTCGCATTAAGCATCGTGGACCGGATGAATGCGGAACATACTTATCTGATGAGTTTTGCATGGGAAATGTAAGATTAAGTATTGTTGACCTAGCTTCTGGTCAACAACCGCTATCTACTCAGGATGGTAGATACTGGATTGCATACAACGGTGAAGTTTTTAATTATCTGGAACTAAAAAAAGATTTAGAAACTAAAGGCCATATTTTTAGAACCAATTGTGATACAGAAGTTATTGTTCATATGTATCAGGAATATGGCTCTGAATGTCTTCAGTACCTTAACGGACAGTTTGCATTTGCCATTTGGGATCAGATAAAAAGTGAATTATTTCTTGCCAGGGATAGGATGGGAATCAGACCTCTTTTTTATACATATCAAAAGGAGAATTTTGTTTTTGGATCCGAGATTAAGTCTATTTTTGAATTTCCTGATGTAAAAAGAGAATTAAATTATCTAGGTCTTCAACAAGTGTTTACATTTTGGACAACCCTGTCTCCACAGACCATTTTTGATGATGTATATGAATTACCACCTGGGCATTATGCTATATTTAATAGGGATAAAACTTTAACCATTCATCGTTATTGGGATATAAAATATGAAAAAAATAATTCCTTAACCATAGAAAAGGCAAAAAGTGAATTTACTTCTTTATTTGAAGATTCCTTAAAGTTGAGAATGAGAGCAGATGTACCTGTGGCTGCTTATTTAAGCGGCGGCCTAGATTCAACCAGTACAACAGCATTTATAAAGAAAATGTTCCCTGAAACTTTAAATACCTTTTCAATAGGTTTTGAAGAAAATGATTTTGATGAAACGATTTTCCAAAAAGAAGTGGCAGATCATCTGGACACAAGACATCATTCAGTCATATTTAAAAATAAAGATGTTGTGGATTTATTCCATGATGTGATTTGGCACACTGAAATACCTGTTCTCCGTTCTTCACCTTTTCCGATGTATAAGCTTTCGAAGCTAGTTAGAGATAATGATATAAAAGTAGTTATAACAGGAGAAGGTGCTGATGAAATGCTTGGAGGGTATAATATTTTTAAAGAAGCTATTATCAGGCATTTCTGGTCAAAATATCCGGATTCTAAGATAAGACCTATGCTTCTTAAAAAATTGTATCCCTATTTACCACAATTACAGGATACCAGCAATAGTATGTTAAAATTATTTTTTGGATATAAACTTCAGGAAACTAATTCTCCAATATACTCTCATTTACTAAGGTGGAATAATACAAACCGTATTACAAATCACTTTTCCCAACATGTCAGAAAAACGCTTAATGGGAATGATATAGTTAGTAACTACGAAGAATTTGTAGAAAAAAAAATCAAGAATTATTCTCCATTATCAAAAGCTCAATATATAGAATCTACTGTATTTATGTCAGGTTATTTATTATCTTCTCAAGGTGACCGTATGGCCATGGGTAATTCTGTTGAAGGCAGATACCCTTTCCTGGATCATAGAATTATTGAATTTTGTGCATCCTTACCTGATGATTTTAAGTTGAATGGATTAAATGAAAAATATTTATTGAAAGAAGTTGTTAAAAATATTATTCCTCAATCAGTTTTAAAAAGACCAAAACAAGCCTATAGAGCCCCAATTGCTCAAGCATTATTAAACGATAAAAATGGATTTGTAGATGATACACTAGCCTCTTCTTCTATTAACTCTCTAGGAGTGTTTAATGAAAAAAGTATTTCCGGCTTAATTACAAAAATGAGGAAAACACCAAATATTTCCGAAATTGATAATATGGCTTTGATGGGTATCCTTTCTACTCAAATATTATATAAACAATATATTGAAGATTTTCGATATTTAAAAGATGATGAGATTAGAAAGGGTGTGGTGAGGAATTAATTGGCAGTCTTTATATCTCTGACAGCAACGCTTAGTAATCAAGCTACAAGGAGAATGGAGAATGGAACATGGAGAACTGTTCTAGTTACTACCTCTACAAAGTGCTTATGTGCTACAAAAGAGCTATTAAGCTTATTACTATACGAATAGCGAAAAAACTAATGACAAATAGTTAATAATAAAAAATAACCAAATACAACATTATGACAAAAAGACCATTTTCAAAAGATATACTTCACCTTGAAAATATTGATGAAGTAATTGATGTAATTTGTGAAAAATTAAGAGAGGATGTTTATAAACGATTTCGTCGTTATGGCGGGGTAATAGGAATAAGTGGTGGCATTGATTCCTCAGTAACTTTAGCGCTTGCAGCAAAAGCATTCGGGCCAGAAAAACTCCTTACAATTATGCTACCAGAAACGGATTCCAGTCCTGAGAGTGAATTATTAGCCAGAGAATTGGCTGATAAATTTGGAGTTAAAAGCATTGTTGAAAATATAAGTGGAGCTCTGGAAGGATTTGGTTGTTACAAACGCAGGGATGATGCCGTTAAAAATGTGATTCCTGAATTTAATCCGGCAACCGATAAAATGAAAGTAATCATACCTGAAGAATTTGTAAATAAAAACCTTCCTCCGGTGCATTTTGTATCTGTAATTTTTAAAGATGGTGCAGAAAAAAGAGCTCGTTTACCACTTAAGGAGTATTTACAAATTGTAGCTGCATCTAATTTTAAACAACGAAGCAGGGCTAACATGTTATATTATCATGCAGAAGCTTTAAATTATGCAGTAATCGGGACTCCCAATAAACATGAAGTTCAACAAGGCTTTTTTGTTAAATATGGAGATGGTGCTGCTGATGTAATGCCTATTGGAAATTTATTTAAAACACAAGTTTATCAAATAGCAAGACACCTAGGTGTACCGGAAGCTATTATTAAAAGAACTCCAACGACAGACACTTATTCAGCAGAACAAACTCAGGAAGAATTTTTCTACCAAATGCCTTTTGAAAAAATGGATTTATTATGGTATGGCTGGGAAAATGAATATTCAGCAGAAGAGGTTGCTCCAGTAATGGAAATGACTGTTGAACAAGTACAATATATTTATAAAAATTTTGCCCGTAAAAAGCAGACTACGGAATATTTAAGAACACCTCCTTTACATGATTATTTTATTAAGGAGAGTACAATGGCAAAAATGTAATAACGATCTTTTAATGTTATTGATTTAATTAATATTGGCGACCTATGAACTGTATCGATTACTTATTACCTGACAATAATAAAAATGGAGACTTGTTTGTTTTAGGACAAAGAGAACCGTTAAGTTTTAATGATTTAAAAAATCAAGTAGCTTCATTAGCTTTTTTTCTAAAGCAAGAATATGGTTCTGGAAATAAGTTCATTTTATTATCTCCCAATAGTAATTATTTTATTGTCTGTTACCTTGCGATAATGAAATCCGGAAATATAGTTATTCCATTAAATCCATCGATCGAAAAAAATTCTCTTGAATTTATTAAAGACCAGGCTGATGTAAAAATGGCATTTATTCCTCAATTACTTCAAAACCGGATTAATGTATCGTTTGATAACATCTGGGATGAAAATACATTTAATGAGACAATAGAAACTAAAATCGATTATAAGGAGGACATTGAATTTGAACCAAACACCCTTGCTCAAATAATTTATACTTCAGGATCTACAGCCATGCCCAAAGGAGTAATGATTTCTCATAAAAATATTATTGCAAACACTTCTTCAATAATCGAATATCTTAAACTAACAGATAAAGATATTATGGAATGCGTTCTGCCTTTCTTTTATTGCTATGGACTTTCTTTACTTCATACTCACCTGAAAGTCAAAGGGAAAATTGTTTTAAACAATAATTTTATGTTTTTAGGTTCAGTAATCAATGATCTGAAAAAATATCAATGCACAGGTTTTGCTGGAGTACCAAGCCATTTTCAAATATTATTAAGAAAATCAGAGACATTCAAAAATGAATATTTTCCAAATTTACGCTATGTGACACAAGCGGGAGGTAAATTACATACTGTATTTATTGAAGAATTTCAACAAGCTAAGCCTAATACAAAATTTATTGTAATGTATGGTCAAACAGAAGCTACTGCAAGACTATCTTACTTGCCTCCAGAAATATTAAATGATAAATTAGGTTCAATTGGAAAGGGTATTCCTGGAGTTGAGTTAAAAGTAGTCGACAACAATGGTGAAATAATAAAACCCAATGAAACAGGAGAAATAATAGCCAAAGGCGATAACATTATGCTAGGCTATTTCAAAGATGAAAAATCTACAAAAGAAACTTTAAAAGATGGCTGGTTATATACAGGTGATTTAGCAAGGGTTGACGATGATGGATTTATTTATCATGCTGCAAGAAAAAAAGAAATTATTAAGGTTGGTGGTAAAAGGGTGAGTCCTAAAGAAATCGAGGAAGTCATAGTTTCTATTCCCGGTGTCATAGATTGTACGATAGAGGCAGTATCTGATGAAGTTTTAGGAGAAGCTATTAAGGCGATTATAGTTAAGAACGAATTGAATGATAAATTAACTATTGAAAAAATAAAGTCTTTATGCAGTAATCGGCTATCGACCTACAAAATACCACAAGTCATTGAGTTTGCTTCTAAAGTCAATGTAAATGCTGCAGGAAAAAAGATAGCTAAGAAGTTATAAAAATTATCCTTCTTATCAATTATCACATTTTTTATGCGATTAGTGTAAATAAGTGGATATTTAATATTTGCCTTTGTAAATTGTATATAGAGGTAAAAGATTAAATAATATGCTTATGGATTCACTAAGTACAAATGCTTCAATTAGTTTGGGTTCTAATGTTATTTACGAGGAGGTTGGTACTCATTTAAACATATCATTGGATCCGGAGAAAAAACAATTGTTAGAAAATCTGGATATTACAGAATATGAATATATTTCCAGACATCTTGAACCAGAACGTGTCAGTGTTCAAATTAAGGAAGCAAATAAAGTATCAGATCTTAATGTTGCTGAATTTAGTAAATCAACAAGTCTGATAAATCTTCGCTTATTAAACAAATCCCGTTATATTAATCAATTTTTAATTCAGGTAAACAAGTGCCTTCCTGATGCAGGCATTTATATTGGTTGCTTAGAAACTGTTGAGCAAAAGTTTCAAAATACACTTGGTAAAAAACGAAGTCTTTTTAATTTACTATACTGGTTTTATTGCTTTATCATACATCGGGTGTTCCCAAAAATGCTGTACGTTCAAAAATTATATTTCTTTCTGACAAAAGGCAGATATCGGTGGATTTCTCAGGCCGAAATTTTAGGAAGGCTGGTTAGTTGTGGTTTTGAAATCATTGAATTTAGCGTCGTAAATAATAAATTTTACTTCGTAGTAATGAAAGTCAGTGATCCTGATTCCAGCAAAAAACCGTCTTTCATGCCATTCTTTCCTATGAACAGAGTGGGTAAAAATGGTAAAATGATCAAAGTATATAAATTAAGAACCATGCACCCCTATTCTGAATACTTACAAAGCTTTGTTATTAAACTGAATGGTTATAATGAATATGGTAAACCTGCTGACGATTTTAGATTAGCCATTTGGGGGAAATTTTATCGAAAGTATTGGTTAGATGAACTACCTCAGTTTATTAATATATTCAAAGGGGAATTAGGATTAGTTGGAGTAAGACCATTAAGCTTGACTAGATTTAAAGAGTTACCTGAGGATGTTCAAAAAATGAGAATTAAATTTAAACCTGGATGCATACCACCGTATGTTGCTCTTAATATGCCTGATGAAAATGGAAATATTGAAGCTGAGAGAATATATATGAAGGAGCGGCTGGAAAATGGTTTTAAAACAGACATTAAGTATTTTTTCCTTGCTGTATATAATATTCTTTCTGGAAAGATTAAAAGCTCGTAAAAACTCTTGAAATAATTTTTAACGTGTTGATTTATTGATATCGTATAAGTTATTGTTTTATGGGGTTAGATTTTTATTCCTTAATAAGGATTTGTTTTTTTTGTATCAATTAATTCTATGTTGGTATTATTTTGAGCTAAAAGAAAAGCTATATTTTCATTTTCAAAAGCTTCACTTGGTGTATGAGGTGAAATAAGTCTAAGTCCATTTTCTTTTAAGAATAAAATTTCATTTGCCATATGCTCAGTTTTAAAACATAAATGATGTAATCCTCCCCTCGACTGGCAAATCCATATACGGGAAATGATTAATCTATAGGTTCTAAAAGCTTTATTGTAATAGAATCTTCCTTTGTTAAAAAAACAACTCTTGCTTTTTGTTTTGAGTTTTTAACTTTTTTTAGTATATTGTTTATAAGCAGAGAAATCACACCACTGCAAGATTCCTTTATTAAGGTCTTTAACAACTATTCCTATATGATCAATCTTCATTTAAAATTGTTTAATAATAAACTTACATTTCCCATATCATATTTTCATGGTCATATTATTTACTCTAATTACGAATCGATTACAACATTCTTTTATTTTAGTAAATACTCACCTGTTAATGAAGTTCTATTTCCATCGTGTAAGATCACATCAATTATCCGCTGACAAAATAAAGGAGCTACTTTAGCAGCAAACACACTATTAGGGTGTGAATTTGTCGGAGAAACAGCATATTCATCTTTCAGATACAATCCTCCTTCTGTCTCTAATTCGTAAAAATCCCATATAAAAATATTATCATTTGGTGAATCCCATTCATTTTTCACCCAGGAAAAAAACTCTTTAGCTCTTAAAGCTTTTTCTTCACTGGTATTTTGCTCCACCAAAGCGGCTCCTGTCCATATAATAAATTTTGTTTCTGGATATTCATAAAACTTTTTCTTTAAGGCTTCATATTGAAGTTTGTAATTAGCTAATGTCTTTTCACTAGAGTTTATATCTGAACTATATCCTTCAACCATATTGCTAACAGGATAACAATGCTTAATAATAATTACATCCCAATAAGTAGTTAGCACCTTCAATGTAGGTTCATTTTTATATTGGTTTTTCTTTCCGTTTTTTACCCAGATGTTGTAATAATCATATGGATAGTTCTTCCATCCATAACCCAATATTTTTAGCTTTTTAGATTGAGGAAAAATATTTTCCTGGAAATTAATTTTATGATCAACAGACTTATTATATCCTTCAAACCAAGTATCAACAACAGACTTATCATTGTCAGACCCTCCTTTATAGATAAGCCCCCCAGTACTATGGTGCAAAAACAAAACATTAAAACCATCATCTTTACATAAATCATTCTTGAAACCATCATGAGAACATGATATTAAAGCCATAACTACAATAATATTTATTAAACAAACCTTCAATTTTTCTTTATTTTAATTATTTGACTATATCCAAACTCTATTATTCTATTTCACACAACTTTAATTGATGACTAATTTATATGATTATTTCATATCAGAGCTTCCCTACTTATATTTGTCAACTAGTGCTTCGTCCAGACCTGACTTCATTTTTTAGTTCACAAGGTCTGTTTCTTTTTTGTGTTCATGATTTTCGCTGCGCTATAATTGTCATACCACAAAAAAACGGAAGCAAAAAAAGGCTTGGCTGCACCCACTTCTCTCAAAAAACTACGACTATTTGCCTGAAATTGTTTAAACTCGTTGCTCTCAAACAAAAACGATTTTTAATCGTCAAGCTAATCTTGTTTTTTGGTTCACTAGTTGAGGCAGATATAGAACCTACTAAATAATTGAAATATTATTTTTATCCTAAAATACGCAAGATTTTTTTTTAACTACGAATTACTCGAATTACACGAAAATAAAATACTTGCGCATTTAAAATTGTAGACAATTTAAATTTTTAAGCAGAAAGCCCCTTACCCACTTTTAAAAGCTATTGCGGGAAAGCTTAAAACCAAGAAATCATATTTTCAACCAGAATTTGCCATTTGAATTAATTTTTCATTGTTAGTAGCAAGATGAATCACTGTTCTTCGTCCACTATCAGTAAATTTAGCAACAGTAGCCACAAAACGAAAAATGAACTTTTTAAGCCGAGAGGTTTTCGTTAATCCAACGACTACTTTAGCAAATATATTTAACAGCCACTTATATATTATATGCGCAACAGCCATGATTATCAGGTATACCGTGTTTTCTTCAAGGAAACTATGTGGCATGGAATTCCAATTGAAGTCATTGTTTTGAATATCAAAAACACGTTCACAATTTCCTCTTCTATTGTAAAATTCAATTGCTTCCTTTTCTGAAACATCCCAGTCGTTGGTGATGATAAATAAGTAGTTTTTAGCATCTCTTGTAAAAAGAGATTTTTGACCTGTTTTATTAGGCCATCGGTAGGCTACAATACGATGCTCATATTTTCCGAATTGATATTTAAAACTATTTACTTCATAATCCTGAAAATTAATAAGGCAAGTCTCCCAATCCAGTGTATCTGCAGCCTTTGTTAATAAAGTTTCTGAGTTATTTGCCCTAATCGAAAAAAGGATATCTTTTTCATGAAAATAGTCTGTAACTTCTTTGATGTATGAACCACAATCCATTCTTGCATAACGAGGTTTTACACCTTTGTTGTTAAGTACTTTTAGAACTCTTTTATGAGTTGCCAACTGTGCTGTTTTAACATTACAATTTCCATTTCGTCCTTCGATATAAACAGGAATATTTGAAATAGTTGCTATACCTGGAAAATATCCTCTTTTTCCTTTGTAACTATATTCTGCATCATATTTTTCTGCTGGAATAAATTGATGGTCAAAATCATAAACTAAGTCTTTGTCGTTAGGATTTAATTGTTTGAATTTTAACGCACTATCAAGTAAAAATTCATTCATTTTAGGGTTTACGTTGATTTTATTAGGTTTCCCTGATTGTGTTTCAATATTATCACACGGAACTGATAATTCAACATCACCACGTAAAATTGTATCTGCAGAAGGAATTTTAATACCTTTAAGATGTTTTAATGTATTATCTCTCAAATAATTTACATCTTCGGTTGAATTACCACCGCAAAATGTTGTATATATTCTACTTAATAATATATCAGAGTAATTATAACCTATCTTTTTTACTCTTTCACCTAATTGATTATCAATGAAATCAATTGCTCCATCAGCATAAAGTTGCTTATGAATTAGGTGAATGCCACCAAATGGTGTTACTTTGGAATCGAAAATTTTGTACACACACCTAATCAGGTGAAAATTTTCGAGACCTGCAAATCTTGCAGGTCTTTTTTTATCAAATATTTACATCTATTATCTTATAATACTCTTGCGGAAACAAGGTTTATTTAGGACAGATGTGTTATTTTATATATGTATAATAATTGTTCTAAAATAGCAACATCCCTCAAATTCATTATTTCTCTTCCTATTTAACATTCAACTTTAAGAAAAGTTTCTATTTTTCAACTCAATCTTATCGATTTTTTTTTAATTCGTTTTCACCAAAACAAAAGAATCTTCATTATCTCCCTGACGCATAATAATACGATAAGGGCCAACAGTATTGCTGTTCCCATTTTCATCAGCAGAAATATCTATTGTTTCTTTATTCATTCCTATATTAGAAGATGCTGAAAAATTATTTATTCTTTCTCCCAACATTGTTTCAACAATTATTTCAATAGTGGCATTTATTGGACTTGTATATTCTATAGCAACTAAACCCGTAGTTGGATTTGGATAGAATTTTAATATTTCAAATGGAATAGACTTTTTAGCTATCGTAAAGCTCAATTGTCGATAACAATTATTTACATCTATTACTTCAACGGAATATGTTCCTTCACTAAGTTGATCTCTGTTTTGTGATTCAGAACCGTCACTCCAATTAAATATGTATGGTTCTGATCCTCCACTTATAGTAAGATTTATAATACCAACATCATTATCATATTCAGTATCAATCTTTTCACCTGTAACAATAAAGTTCTCACATAAATCAATATTTGTAACATAGGTAAAAACTTTAGAATCTGTTAAATCATTACATAATAAATCTATTTGATAATTCCCATCTTTACATGTTGAGCAAATATTTGAAATATTGACGCTAAATCCCGTTTGTACAGTTTGTCCGGGGTTATATACTATACTATTAGTCGCATCATAAATAATATAAGTTACGGTACTACAGTCTCCAGAAGTTGTAAACTCTGTTGTCAAAACACCATCTATAATGCTAGTTGATATAATTTTAATAGAATTATCCTCAACCTGAAATGATTTAGTAATGGTACAATTTGAAAAATCATTAATTGTTACAGAATAAGTTCCTGCTGATAAATTAGTTCTATCTTTATCAGTAACTCCATCATTCCAAGTATATGTAAATGGTTCTGATCCTCCACTTACAGTAATCATTATGCTTCCGTTCGATAATCCATTATAACTATTTTCAATTTCTCCTGAAATTGAAAAATCCAAACAAGGATCCGCATTTTCCAGAATACTGAATGTTTCACTAAGCTCACAAGAATTTGCATCTGTCACAATTATTGTATACTCTCCCGAGGACAGATTACTACGGTCCTTTGTCGTTATTCCATCACTCCATGAATAAGAATAAGGTTCTGAACCTCCACCTATAGAAATCAATATACTCCCATTAGTTAATCCGTAATCATTATTTACTACTTCTCCTGTCAAAGCAAAATTATCACAACCAATAGGTTTTGTATAATTAAAAAGAATAGAATCAACCACATTATCATTATACATCTTAAAATAGTAATTACCATCATCACATGTTACACAACTTCTATACAGATTAATTTCTGTTCCTGAATTAACATTTGTAACAGGGCCATACACTGGAGTATTATTTCCTACTTTATGTATAGCAGAATTTAAAGATCCACAATTACCCGAAGTCACATAATTTATTGTAATGATACTATCATTAACTATAGCATCTGTTATATCTAAAGAACACTCTGTTGAAAAGCTTTTTTGTATAGTCCTTCCTCCATAAGTGCCTCCTGGAAAATTATATTCCAAAACTTTTGAGGTATTATCACTATAATTCAATGTAACATTGAGGTTCATTACTGTTTGATTAGGATTTGAAGCAGATAACTGACCATTAGCTTCATCTAACAATAAAATACACGGTTTATCAGCAGTTACTGTCAGACTATTTCTTAATTTCAAAGCTCCAGCTTGATAAAATACAATTCCTGTAATTTTCAAATCCGTATTTTCAACAGCTTGAATACTACTAGTATTTGAAATTACGTTATCTGCATAATTGGTAACAAAACTACTTACATCATTTAACTGAATTCCAGGAACAATAGTGTAATAATACGTACCATTTGTAGGTTGTACACCATGATTAATCCACAGACTAAAAACATTCTGATACAGAGTTGATGAAGAATAAGTTGTATTAATACTATACCAAGAACCTGATTGGGTATTATTTCTCAAATTAACCTGTTCATTACCTGGAAACATATATAATACATTATTATGATATACCCATTGAGGATCACTCAAGGTATAATTACCTGAACTATATACACTTTGCCCATTATTATTTACAACAACATCACCATCTAGCAATGTTTGATTGACCGATGTAATTATACTTGAACTATTAGAACTTCTAATCCCTGCTCCAAGTGCAACAACCTCATTTTCGAAAAAGAACCATGCCTTTTTCCCATAAATATTATTTAAAGATAAATCCATTGCTGATACACCGTAATCTCCATTTGAAACACCTCCTACAAAACTTGTTTTACCATAATTAAGCCACCAAGATGGCATAGATGGAGGAGTTGATTCCAATGCTGCAGTAACACCTGGCACACGGCACCAATCCCACACCGGAAAAATATTATAATACTCATCCTGATTAACTAGAACTGACATAGCACCATAAGCTAAGTAGTATGCTTTTAGATTCTCGCCATTCATTGTTTCTGAGGCAAGAGTTCTCTGAGAACTCATTCTTACAGAAACAAAATAATCATCTCTACGGTGAGAATGATAATCTGAATTCCAAAAATGTTTATCTCCGGTTAAAGAGTTGCTTCCTCCGTTAATTTGATTTGCATAAGCCTTATATTGGCTAGCCCGCCCATCTCCAATCTGAGACATATAGTTTAATGTACTCAATATTCCACTTGTACTTTTTATTTTACCAGGTCGGGATATTCCTCTACCGACAATAGAAAAATCTAGATTTGATTTATAGGTCATCCATTGCATTCCATCTAATAAATAATTAGAATAGGTTTCAATATCTTCTGCTGGCATACTCAATGACAATCCTCGGGTAATATATATCCAATAGGTTATATCATCAATAAATTCCAATCCATATCCCCCATTGTAAAGTTGTTTTTCATGCTGATGAAAACTGTAATCAGATTTTATACCATCCCCCTCTGATAATTTAACTGTTGAACCGATGGTATCCAACCCCCAGATTATATCATTTTCATTATTAGTTAACATTCCCCTATGTATTGTTTGTTCTGATACATCAACTAAATTTAATGCCGTCAAATAGGGATCTTTAAGATATGTACAGCCAGTAGTTACTAAACTCTGTGAAATAAAATCCTGCATTAATATTAATATTGGACCTAATAATTGCTGTGAACCTATATCATTAAACCACCAATTTGCAGAAGTAGATTTTCTATTATACCAATATTGGATTCCGTTTATAATACCATTTAGCAACGTACTATTATGATAGTATGAATTTCCTGGACTATTATACGCAATACTCATCGATCGTAAACGCTGAAGGTGTTTTAATGGATCCCAGCTGGTTCTATCTGTATCACTATAATTGATATCAGACCAACTTCCGTCGCTAGACTGGGAGGTGACATAACTACCACTTCCTCCACTGCTTATATATCTATTAATCATCCTTGTCCTTAGAGAATCAATATCACTTGCTTCTATATTAAAAGTTACCATAATAAACATGGTTAGAAGCATTACTTTCACCGCCTTCAATATCTTTCTTAGCTCCATCTTATCAAAATTGCAATTTCAAAACCTCTCGTATAAATATTCAAATCATAAGTGCGCAATGTTTGCAATAACCCACCATAAGTTAACGAAACTATTTTATAAAGACAATGGATAAAAAAAAAAGAGTGACAATTTATGCCACTCTTCCTGCAATGCTAAATTTTCACTCTATATAGTCATTTAAAATATGGAAGTTAAGTTTTAATCTTTTATACATCTTACTGAAAGTCCATAAGATTTTCCATATAAATTATAAGTATGCACAGTGGGTGTTCCCGTATATAAAGTAAGAGTATAAGCATCATATTGTGTATTTTCCTCACTTGACCACCAACTTACAATTCGGCCCAAACCTTTATATTTTCCATCGTATAAGTATCGATATCCTGCAGGATATGCACTAAAAGAATATTCATTCGTTACTTCATCTTCTACATCATCCCAATACCTTTTACTCTTTAGTTTACTGGCAGCGAAATCATCATCATTAATAAAGTCTATTAGTTCAAGCCAATCAGCCATACTTGGAATATGCCAGCCATCAGGACAAACTCCTTGTACATTATCACAGTCATAAGTTACACATCTTACTGCTGCGGCATAAGTATAAAGCGCTCCATAAATATCTTTCTCCCCATTCAAATTATTATTATAATAACAAAAGGCTTTATCTACATTGTTATCCTCTAAAGCTGTCCATTCTGCATCATCAATAATCTCATCGATTGGAGTTCCATCAGCATAATATGTTACTCTAAGATTTTCTGCCATCCATATTTGCTTACCAATGGTAACCGTCCCATATGTGTTACCATCTACATCAGTCAAAGTTCCGGTCACAACATTTATTTCCTCGTCTAAAGTCTCATCGTCTTTACATGAAAAAAAACTTAAAAATACGAATCCTACAAAAACAATTTTTACTAACATTTTAAGCATCTTTGATTAAAATTAGATTTTGATTAATAGAAATTAAATAAGTTATTCAACATAAGATACAACTTGAGAGAAAAACAAGTCAAATATTTATCTTATGTTTCTAATAAGAGCATCCCCTACTTTGAGAGATCATACGTTCACTTTTAATTATTTAAAACATTCTTTTATATCAATTCTAATCAGGCAAGCAAAACCATATTTAAAACTCAAAATGAATGCTATATAACACTTGCATATTGAGCACGCTTGATACTAAATTTAAGGAATTACTACCATATAAAAACCTAAACCAAAATTATTTTAAACCAAGAAAAGATTTTAAGCCAATTGCATTTTGCTCTATTATGTTACTCAAGCAACAAACTTCCCCTCATTCATAACTTTTATATAAATTTTCTTTGAGTAACAATTATGAAATAAGTTAATTAATAATTTTTAGAGAATCAAATTTATTACTAGCTAATATTTTTAAGAATAAATAAATTAGAGCCCTACTATCTTTTTAATGTAGTTTTGTAATAATTTGCCATTTGTAGATATTACTTATTAATGTACGTTTCAAAAATTTGATCAATTACAAACTGATTAAGATCATAATCTGGTTCATAAATATTTTTGCGATTCAATTTTTTTTTGACTACCAAAATCATTAATCAATTGCTTTAACGAATTAATATTTGTTGTGCTAATTATTCGATCTTTAGATTCTAGGTAGTCAATATACCCTAAAGTCAAAGGATTAATGTAAATACATGGCGTACCTAAAACTGCAGCTTCTGCTGCGGTTGAAGCCCCTTCTGTTATTACTAAATCAGAGTAATACAGCACACTATGATATTCATTTTTATATTTATCCGGAATTAGGTATGGCTTTAGTGATTCCTCTACGTCACCTTCTGCAGATATTAAGACTCTGCCTAAAGGTTTCAAATATTGAACAAGGGATCTAACGTTAAATGTATTAGTCTTTCCAATATCATGATTGGCATTCCAAGCAATAATACGCAAAAAGAATACTTTGTCTTCTTTTTCCAATTCACTCTTTATTAATTCACTGGGAATAAAATAACTCTTTGACAGGTAAAACATTTCTTTGGTTCCAACATATTTAACTTGCTTTTTACCTAACTCCAAATAATAACTATCCGGAGTTATCACCTTCGATGCAAAAGGAAAAGTAAGTTTATTTTGGAATGATGTATGTTCTGTATCATCAAGTATAACAGATGTTTTTTTTAACAACCAGGCAACTTGAGATACATAACAATTCCCTGTACTTCCCACTAAAATATCAGCCTTAAACTTTTTAGCTATTCTAAACAGCTGAATATTGACCAATAATAATCCAAATATTTTCCCCAGAAAACTATTATACCCCCTTCTTTTGATATATTCAATATTATACTTTTCCAATAAACGAATAACACTATCCTTATTGTAACGCGCAACAATAAGTACTTCATTTCGTTCCTTTAGATTCTCTATAATAAAACGAAATTGATGTACATCTGCAGGATGAGTTATATCAATTAATATTTTCCTAGGAATATTATTCATAACCTGATAATATTTTAAGTTGCTACTTCGTATACTTAGAAAACACTTTTATTATCCTTCCTGATAAAAGATTATTGATCATTGAAAAAACAAACAGTATTACCAAAAAGAAGACTGCATACTCAATTGTTCCATATATTCCACGAAAAGAAAAAAGACTTAATACTATAAAAACCAACCCATGTGTTAAATAGATATCATACGAATATATTCCACATAATAATCCTAATTCTCTAAATAGATTTATTTTTATTCTATACACTAAAATCAAAATACTTGTAAAGGCAACTGAACCGAAAAAATCATTAAATAATTTTGCTTTGACTCCAAATACTGTTGGCAAGTAGACAAACAGAAACACTCCAACAACAACTATTACAGTCAGATAAATTGTCTTCATTTCCCAAAATTTCCATTTTTTTTTCACATAAAAATCCGCCAACAGAATTCCTAAATTAAATTCCCATAAGTATTGAAGAAAAAAAGAATTCCATGTTCTGTAAGCTTCTTTCTCTAATAATAACACAACCAATGACCATAACAGACTGATCAATAAACTTCCTAAAATAAACGGTAGATCTTTTACTTTCTCCTTTATTTTAACAATAATTGGAAATACAAAATAGAATTGAAAGATTGTAGATATAAACCAGAAATAATAAGCATAGCTTCCTATTATCTCATTATCAAACATCTTGTAAAGAAGAACATGACCAAACAATGAATAATATGAAAACTGTGAATTATCAATAATATAAAAAATAACCACAAAAATAATAACTACAAAAATATATGGTATATATACTGCACTGAACCTTCTTTTATAGAAGCTAAGTAATTTTAAAGGTCTTCTAAGATAAGAAAGGTATAGAGTAAACCCCGAAACAAAAATAAAACTATGAACTCCAACTCCACTGAATGGATTAAATTTCAATAGATAATCTGGAATATTTAATCTCATTGTCAAATGAAACAGAACTATAGTTAATATGGATAATCCTTTAATAAAAACAACAACTTCGATTCTTTTAGTTTCCATCATATCATCATTTCGTTATTAATCAGCTTTACCAATGCCTACTTTATATATTCTTTTTCCTAAAAGAAAGTCCTTATATGAATCTACTCTAATGAAAATTATAGAAGTAATTCTTATTCTTTAATCTTCAAAAGAATATTAAAATACACTAAACAGAAGTAGAAATCAGGGTATAAGACTCATATAATTTATCAAAAAGAATCTCATTTGAATATTTAGTAACTCGATGCTGGTAATTCACTTTTTTTGTTTTTAAGGAATCCAGAATTGCATTTGCAAAATTATTCGCATCAAAATCTACTATATAACTACCTTCTAAATTATGAACGACTTCACTCACATCACCCACATTTGTAGATACTATTTGTAAATTACACGAAATAGCTTCCTTTATTACAGTAGGGCTGCCTTCAGATAAGGATGATAACACCAACACTTTGCACAAGTTTAGTAGATAAACTAAATCTGATGGGGCCACACTTCCAATAAATTCAACATTGTTAATATTATTCTTTCTACAGTATTCTACATATGCTTCTTTATCTCGTCCTTCTCCGGCAATAATCAACTTTACATTACTTTTCTTTTTTTGTACAATATGAAAAGCATCAAGAAGTAATTCTAAATTTTTTGGATATTCAATTCTTCCTACAAATACAAGATGAGTATAAGAAATATCTATACTAAATATATTATTAACTTCTTTAATTTTTATAGGGTAAAATCTTTCATTATCAATACCAATGGGGATTCTTACAATTTTATTTTTCAAAGAAGGGAAACGCTCTTTGAAATAATTTTCGGTATGAGGATCTACAACAATTAATAATTTTAGTCTGGGAATAACAATTCTCTCAACAATACTATAAATAAATCCATGAAACTTTCCTTTTCTTCCCATTATTTGATTTCTCTCTATTCCATGCGATGTACAGATCAGGTTGTATTTTTTTAATGAAAAAATAAAGGGGAGACATAGCATTAATCGCTGGCAATGAATTAAGTATTTTTTGTGGATTGAAGTTTTTTTAATACGACTAAACATATTAATTGTAAATTTCAAGTGTCCAATTTTTACATCTGACAAACTAATAATATTATCAAAAAAATTAACACTATCTTTAGGAGGTACGGATAATATTGAACCAATAAACGATACTTTTAAACCCTTTTTTTTCATAAAAAAAGCAGCATTTCGAATATAAGTAGGAATACCACCTACATAATTTACAAATGGATCTGTATTTTCAACATATATAATTTCATTAAAATTCCTTAAGACATTCATATTTCTTATTTTTAACCACTTATATTAAAGGTAAGATTTCTGTTAATTTCGCGTCTTATATCTTTTTCACTTTTCTCTTTGATTCTTCTAAGCATTTCCCAATACCTACCCATAAACATTTTAATCTTCACAAAAGAAGTATTACCATGCGATAATCCATAACGTGGAATGGCCAGGGGATTATCTTTTCTTGAAAAGTTTTTTAACTCAGTAGAAAATGCAAGTTTACAGTCTATGTTATTTAGATATTTAATTTCTCGTTCGTTAAAATCCAGACCAGGAACACCATTAGGATACGCAAAATATTTTATTTCATGATTCAATATTTGTTCAATACCTACGAAAGATTGATATATTTCTTCAAAAGAATTTTTATCGTTTTCATTGGCTAAAATTGGATGATTTAATGTATGAGCCCCAATTGTTACCAAACCCTCTTCATCAATTTCCCTAAGTTCTTTTACTGATATATTTTGCCTATTCTGCTCTGTTGGATATTTTTCTTTAAACCGTTCTATGATCGCCCATATATCTTCAATTTTACAATTTTTTAATACTGCTAATAGAGGAAAATCTGAAATATCATGTAGTTCTATGTCAAAATACTCACAAAATACAGCTTGTAATAAATCCTCCTCCATACCATTAACTTCTTGAAACCAAAAATTGGTTCCTTTCAAACACACCTCTGGTGAAACAAAAAGCACAGCAGGTATACTATATTTCTTTAATACTGGATAAATTACATCAGTAAATGTTTTATCTCCATCATCAATTGTAATAAGGCATGCATTGTTAAGCTTTACATTGCCAGCATAAAACAATTCTAAAGTATTTATATCAATTAAATTATATTTACTCTTTAAATAAAGGATAATATTCTCAAACCAACTAATGTTGTATACATCATGAAAATTAATAATTTTATTCATATCCTAAATGTGATTGATATTAAATTTGATTTACTCTGCATAAAGATTTTTTAAGTCAAGATTATGTGAATCAATAAATTTAGCTTCCTCTATATCTGAATGCAGTTCTTTTATAGGTCGATACAAAAAAGGTGTTTTCTTTCTCTCCAAAAAACGTAAAAACCTAGACAGATAAGTTTCCTTTATACCTAAATTTTCAATTGATATATCCCATACCGATATAACATAATAATAAGATTTTAACACCGACAATATGATCCTCATATACTTAGGGTCCTCATATTCAAAATCAACTATAATACTATTCTTATACCGATCATCAACTGTGACATATGCAACTAATCTTTTATCTTCATAATATTTAAAAAAAAGATAATCGTTATATCTAAGGCGTTTATAATTGTAATATTCTGATTTATTAGTTAAGGTAATTTTTCCAGATTGATTAGTGTAGAAGAGACTATTATTTAATTCCTTAATTGTAATATCTTTGCAGACTTTAACATCCTCATTTACAATCCTTCTAGGTGGAGAAAAACCCAATCTCCACATAATTAAAGAAAATCCATTCGTAAAACGATGATATGTTTTTGTTTCAAATTCTCTCCACCCCAGTTGTAAATTTCCTCGTGCTGATTTCAGGTTTGCACTTAAATTTAAAAAATACATAAACTTACTACCTTGTAGAAATTCGATAGCCTTTAAAGTCATACCCTTAAAGATTCCTTTTCGACGATAGTTTTTATTGACAATGGCCTCTGCTACAAGAAGAATCCATATCTCTTCTTTATTGCACTGCCACCTTGTTGGTACAAATCCCCTGAAGCCAACTACTTTATTATTAACCAATGCCAGAATTGCATATATATTTTTATCATATGGATTTTTCTCGTACTTATTTTCAAATCTTAATTGATTTCTTTCATAACTCCCTCCCCATATTTCAGCCAACAGGTTGATAATATCATTCTTAAACTTCACCTCGTAAGGTATAAATACCATCTCCTTATCCATTATCTATAATTTTCAAGTCAAACAAATAACTATTTTACTTTATCTAGTTGATGTTTATCTATAATTAAATGATATAGATTTAAATAACTATTAGCCATAATATCTATTGAAAATCCTTGCATTACTTTTTCTTTAGCATTTTTGCCAAATTGGATTCGTTTTAAATCATCCGATAATAAAACTTCTATTTTATTTACCATTTCGTCAATATTTTGAGTAGGCACAATGTATCCATTGAAATTATTGTCAACGATTTCAGGATTGCCTCCACTCCCATTCGTTACAACTGGTTTACCCAAAGCCATATATTCTAATATTGAATTTGATAAACCTTCTGTATATCCAGTAAGTACACCGATATCAAAAATATTTATTACTTCTTCTACGTAGTCAAGCTTACCTAAGAACAGAATTTTATTCTTCATTTTATCAGGTACAAGATTTTTCATTATATTTAATAAAATGCCTTCTCCTATTAACAAAAAAGTAACATTATCATTTCTACTTATTATTCGTAACGCTGCCTTTATTAATGTGGAATAATCTTTTCTAGGATGAAATGCAGCCACCATTCCCACAACAAATTTTGTGCTTACATCATATTTTTGCCTAACATCTTTTGGTTTAGTCTTAATCTTAAACCTATCTAAATGCACTCCATTATAGATAACATACCCTTTTTTATAAGGAACTTGATAAGCTGTTAAACCTGCATAAGAATTAGAAAGTACATAATCAGAAAAAGGAAATGTTATTTTTGCCCTTCTCCAATTCTTACCCATAAATGGAAAATTGCAATCTGCAACCATAGCATTTAACAGTGGAATTTTTTGAAAGAAGGAAATGGGAGATACATAAACGGAAGGCATTGCTCCCCAACTGTGTATAATATCAGGTTTAAATCTTTTAACCAATTTATAAATCCTAAAGAAAATGGAGGGATCCTTTTTAATTTTTCGTTTATATATAACAATTTCTGTATTGTTTAATTGTTGAGCTAATGGATAATCCACAATATCTTTTAATAAGATTAACATAATTTTGACATTATCCTGGGAATCGAAATATCGTAAAAGCTCCAACAAACGTCGTTCTTTTCCACCTTTCATCAAGCTCTCTGTTATCATCAAAATCTTCATTCTCTTTGTCTTTCAATTAAACAACAATAGTAACTTAAGCCTCAAATAACTTTTTCATCTTACAGGATAATTAACCTAACAAGTGTATTGAAATGGATAATAATTACTTGTAAAGACATTAAATGAGTTTCTTTTTAACCAATTTATCTTTTTCCTCTCTTGATAATCCATCAGTTTGAATCCTACCTTGACTTTTTTTAAAAAAAAATTTTACGGCACTGGTTCTACTAATTACTTGTGCCGGATTTCCTGTTACAACAGAATTTGGAGGTATAGTTCCCCTGACTACACTTCCTGCACCCACAATTGTATTTTCACCAACCGTAGTATTGGGACAAATAATACAGTCATTACCAATAAATACATTATCCTTTATTACTATTTTCCCAAATATTCCTCCCGGCAACTCTGGTTTAAAAATTCTAATTGCACCATCATGAGTTATAAACCTTGTTCCTCCAGAAACTGCCACTTTATCTCCAATAGTAATTAAATAAGGTTCTGTAGAAAAACGTATCGTATCTATCCTACAACCATCCCCTATTTTAACACCTATTTTCCTTAAATAATTAACTCTTTGTTTTGACTCTCTTTTCTCTGCATATTTTTTGTACAATAACAGATAAACTTTCCTTAACTCCTTTCCTATCATTTAGTTCTGATTTGAAATTTTATCATGAATGGTATTTATTACATCAGCAATAATACCATGTTCAATTTTGAATCCTTTCACAGGATAAAAGACGGCATCCTGATCAAAATATCCGATCCAATCTGAATTCCCGGTAGCATAACATATTTCCAAAAGCTTAATCTTTTTATCATCCTTTATAAAATCAAAAGCTACACTCTGCATTTTTAGAATTCTATTTAAACGAAAAGCTTCTCGAATGTATTCTGGAGAAATCTCATTAGGATCATCTAAGAAGTCATTACTCCCTGATGCTCTGAAATCGTTTTTTCGAACAATCCTTTTAATTGCCACTGCTTTATCTCCAAATACAAATACTCGTATGTCAAATGTTTTATTTGGTAAAAACTTCTGAAAATAAACATAGCCCTTTTCTCTTGTTAATATTCTTTCATGCTCTCTTGGATATATTATTCTAATCACTCCTTTAAGCATATGTATAAAAGAATCAATATTTTTATTTTTATTAAATTCATGAATTCTATCCTTAAAGTCACTAAGCCGATCTGAAGGCCGAAATCCTCTTGAAAAGGCTATATTTATTAATCTTCTAGCTCTTGATTTTGTACTAATTAATTTAACATTAACAGAACTGGAGCCTCCCCTCAATTTAAATACTACCGGAAGTTTTATATTTTTAATCCAATTTATTGCCTCAGATTTATTAAAAAAAACATCACTTTTTTCTAAAGGAATATCTAATGCCTCTAAAAGATACTTCTGTCCCAGCTTATCATCAAATAGTAAACACGATTTAGAATTAGGATATACTTCTATCCCCATTTGCTCAATACTATATATTAATTGCCTTGCAAACAGTACATCCCGACTGTGCCACTGAGCCCAATTCCATAAAAAAGCGTCACAACCTTTTAATTGTTCTATGATATCAAAATCATAACAATCAACAATTTTATAATCTATATTATACTTTTCACAATACTTAATCCACTCGGTAGAATAAGAATCGCTTCTGTGATGAATGGCAATTTTCATAGGCTTTTCATAACTTATTGTGGGTAATTTAGAACCATCTAAAGTCTTATAGTCGCAAATATCTTCGTAAGGTAGCAACACTGGTTTCCTGATGAGATTCACAACGTATTTGATTTAGAATTTTAACCAAATACCACTGAGGAAGAAACAAAGAACCTAACCCCAGCTTTTTAAATATTCCTCTTAATTTTCTAACCGGAACTACATTAAGTAGACTAAACAAACTCAAATTGTAAGAATCTATTGAACTAAGATATTTTTCCCAACTAGTATTTAATAAATCTGTATCTTTTATAATTTTATTCTTTTGGGATATATTTTTTTCAAATAAATTAAACTTCTCATCTGACATCATGCTAATATTCAATTTATTTTTACATTGTTCATATGGATGAAGTTTAAAACTGACATGATGTTCTTCATCAATATCTAATTGTAAAACAAAACCTTCATACCAAGAACTTATTTCATTTTCATAAGGAAATATGAAATTCCCTAAACTATAAAAGATATATCCTTCTTTATATTGCTCATAACCACTATAACAGTGTGGATGATGTCCAACAACAAAATCAGCTCCCTCTTCTATAAAAAACCTATAAATTTCTGACATTCTAGGACTAGGTAAATCATACTGTTCATGCCCTCCATGAATTATTACAATTACAATATCTGAATTCTGTTTAGCTTTCTTTATGTCCTTTACATTTTTAACAATATTAAAAGGATTTGCCCCCCCTTTTTTTTCATTTGCTGAAGCCCATTCATTTTCTGCAATATTAATTATTGCTATTTTATTATATTTCAATATTTTATAATAAACACTTGAGGCTTCTTTAAAAGAATTTCCAACTCCCACTATATCAAACTTGTTTTTTTTTACGATACGTAAAGTCTCATTAACCCCATCCATACCATAATCCTTAATATGATTATTCGCAAGAGTTAATAAATCAACCTTCAAGTGCTTTAAGATATCAATTGCATATTCATCATTTATTAAGTTTGGACCAGATTTAATTATCTTATTTTGCTTTATCTCTTTACAAATTGGAGCTTCCAGATTTACGACTCTAAAATCACACTCCTCAAATAACGACACTACACTATGATCCAACATTATAGAAACATCATCATATTCTATTTTAGGTGGTAAATACAGATCTCCTGCAATTAATATACTGTCACTTTTCATTACAAAGAAATTTTCTTAATTGTTTAGTCTGATATTTATAATTAAATTCTTTATCTGCAATTGCTTTTCCATTATTTCCAACCTTTTCAGCTTGTGGATAATTTTCAAATATCTCTATAATTGAATTTGAAATACTCTGATAATCTTCCTTTGTATAAAAAATATGTTTATTTTCTGTTAGATAGTTTTCTATAGCATTAAATTTCGTTGAAAGAACAGGAATTCCTGTTGCCAAATACTCCCCTAATTTCGTCGGAAAATTATATTGATTTTGTCTGTTATTGGGTTTAGCAGAGATTAGTATTTTTACTTCATGCATTAAATCATCAAATTCCTTTGTAGATAGATAACCTGTAAATACAACATTTGATGATAATTTTAACTGCTGAATCAACTCAGTTACTCTTTTATAATCTGGTGATGAGGAAGCATTTCCTGTAATAAATAACTTTATATCAGGAATCATATTTTTAACGACAGAAATCGCTTTTATAATTGAAGAAATTCCATCTTTATGCTCTAATAAACTCCCAGAATAAAGTACTGAGTGATTTATAACTGAATTATTCTTTTTTAATTCAATAGGTAATATTTCTTGAATGATGGGAACAACAAATGCACATGAATTAACTTTAACTTCTTTTTCAAAAAAATTCTTTAATGGATTACTAACTACAATAATCCCATCAAACATTGAAAATGAAAAATAAATCTCAACTTTTTCAATCCAATTTAACTTCTCTTTTTCATAGAAAGGAACTTCACTTTTTTCTCTATAATATCCAGCTTTTAGTAATAAGGATAGTAACTTATAAAGAATAATCTGATACCATTGATTACTAACTAAAATTATCTTTTGAGGTCTTAATTTTAACAGTATATAAAAAGCATGAATAGGATCAAGTAGATCATTAATTTTTCTAATTAGTACATTTTTATGTCTTTGTGTATTTTTACATGCATATCTATATTTTACCCCTTGGAACTCACCCTTAATATTTTTATTCAAAACATTACCTTTTTCCTGTCCTTTAGGTATAACAATATTGACATTATCACCATGTTCTGTTAAACCTTTAGCATAAAGATGAATTCTTCTTGAACATGCCATTCCCTGCGGATAAGGCTCATTTAATACTATAGCTATATTTTGCTGATTAATAATCATTTTAATAAAATAAAAATAAATCAGACAGCATCTACTTTAGTTAATTCTCTTACCCTTTCTAGTAAATCTTCTATCATAAAATCTGCAACTCTAAAATTATCATCCTTAATATATTGTCCTTTACGATTCCAATACCCTGGCCATTTTAAATGAACAAAATTGTAACTAATCTCCACCACTTTAAACTCACCATCATGTTTTATAAAATCAAAAGCTACAGATTGCATTCTTAATCTATCATTAATATCAAATGCCATTCTAACACATTCATCAGGAATTTCTTCCGAACAAAAAATAAAATTTCCACTCCCTGAAGCTCTAAAATCGTTTTCCCGAACCATTCGCTTTAAAGCTACTGCCTTTTTTCCTATAACTGCAACTCTTATATCATAATTATTATTAGGAATAAAATCTTGGAAATATACATATCCTCTTTCTGGCTTCATTAGTTTTATATGCTCTGTACCATAAAAAAATCGAACTAACCCTTTAAGTACATGAGTAAAAGTTTTAAGAGAATTATTTTGCTTATATTTATATATTCGATCCTTAAAATTTGAGATTCTTAAATCCATTGAATTAAATCCACCTGAGAATGATTTCTTAATATAATTCATTCCTTGTCTTTTTGTTTTTACTAATTTTACATTTACTGATCCAGCTCCACCTCTTAACTTAAAAACCAGCGGTAAACCTTTATTTTCAATCCATCTAATAGCATCTTTTTTATTATAGAAGGCATAGCTCTTTATGGCAGGTATATTTAGCGATTCAAATAAATACTTTTGACCTAACTTATCATCAAAAAAAAGACATGTCCGAAAATTTGGAAAAATCTGCATCCCCATTTGTTCAAGACTAAAAATCAACTGACGAGCAAAAAGAACATCTCTACTATTCCAATGTACCCAATTCCATAATAAAGCATGACAACCTTTTAGCTGTTGTATAATATCAGTAGCGTAACAATCTACAAGAATATAATTAAGCTGATTCTTCTCACAATATTTTATCCAATAATCTGAAAAAGAATTTTCTCTATGATGAATAGCTATTTTCATAATTGCTTAATTTAAATAATTAATATTCAATCAGAGTTTTAATAAAAAATCATTCAATTTAATTGAACAAGTCTTATAATTAAATTCCTTTTGGGCGTGTTCCAACCCCTTTCGGGCTATTTTACATGATTCATTATAATGATCCAGAATAAACTTGATTTTTTTATAAAAATCAGTTACATCTGATTTAGCTATAAATATATTTTCTCCATCTTTAAAATATCTAACAATTTCGCCCACTTCTGATATCAATATGGGTTTACCTGCAGCCAGGTATTCTCCAACTTTAGTAGGGAAATTATATTTATTCTGACGATTTGGAGGTTTGGCTAACAATAAAATATCAGCCTTCTCTTGAAGTTCTTTTAATTTCTCTTCAGATAAGTAACCTGTAAATACAACGTGATTTTCTATACCAAGTTCCTTAATTTTACTTATTAGTTTATAATAGTTTTCATTCTTTTTAATTCCTCCTGTAATAAATAATTCAAGATTTTGATAATATTGTAAAACTCTTCCAAAAGCTTCAACTATGGTTAATATTCCATCCTTCCTCTGCTCCATATTTCCGGTATAGACTAGCTTATTATTTAAGGAGTTGAATTCATGATAAAACTTATTTTGGTCAAAATTTGCAATTACCGGTATTATACACGATGATTTTGTATAGTTAAGCTCCTTTTTATAAAACAACTCTAATTCCCTAGTTATAAACACAATTGCATCATATAAAATATTCTCCATCTTTAAATATAATAAATGGAAAAAGCTCAAAGAATCCCTATGCATAAATGGTATTTCATTTCTCTCCTTAACATACTTCGCCTTACTTATCAAACTAACGATTTTAAATACCAGAATATGATAAAAGGACATACTTATTATAAATATAACATCCGGTTTTTCTTTTAATAATAACAATCCTAATTTAAGTGGGGAAATTATATCTGATATACGCCTTGAAACAAAAGCTTTTGATCGTCTGGTTCCTTTAGTAACATATCTAAATTTCACACCGTCAAATTCACCTACTGTATTAAAGTTCTTAACTACATATGATTCAGTGGATCGTGGTATAAAAATCTCTACTGAATTAGATTGTTCAGCCATTCCCTTTGCATAAAGGTGAATACGTTTAGAACAAGCTAATGCATGAGGAAAAGGTTGATTTAATACAAAAGAAACTTTCATTTTTTAATTATATTATTCAGTCACATATATCACTCAATAGCTTTTACTATTAATAAAAATACACACATCATCGTATTCATAAATACATAGTATTACTTTAAACTACATCAAATTTTAAGTTTAAAATTTAAATGCTTGATGTGTTTATAATTCCAATTGAGACTTGCCAAATGTATTAATCCTCAAGTAAGTGAAGTTTCTCTCACAGTCCATTTCCTAATATTAATACTGATTATTAACTCAATACTATATTTTAACTACTAAATAATGATTAATAATATGAAAAACTACCTGATATATAAGTGCTAGGCAATTATTTGATAAAACAACCTATTTACCTTTTCTTTTCAACTTTGACACAAAGTCTATAAATCCCTCAACATCATGCATTAGCAAATAGTTTTTCTCAATAATTCTGTAGTCAATATCCCACCACTGAGTATCTAATAACTTACGTATTATTTCATCAGAAAATCTCATTTTAATATGTCTGGCCGGAACTCCTCCTACAATACTATATGGTTCTACATCTTTTGTAACAACCGCTCCTGCAGCAATAATGGCTCCGTCTCCTATTTTTGTCCCATTAGTAATTAGACATCCTGTTCCAATCCAAACATCATTACCGATAGTGATTCTATCATATTCATCAAAATACTCCTTATCTGCAAAAGTCTTAAAATTCTTATTCTTTGAATAAAATGCGCCATGAGTTGAAACCAGGTTTGTTGGGTGTTCTCCCAATCCTATTGAAACCTTACTGGCAATTGAACAATACTTACCAATATCGGCATTTGCCACTTGGGATGAATGATTTATATAAGAAAAATCTCCCATGGAAGAATAACCAATTTTTACATTATCTCCCAAATAGTTGTACAAGCCAAATTTTGTTTCCTGGATCCAAACCTGATCTCCAATTGAAAGCTTTTTCTTAGAAAACTTTTCTAATAGTCTCCTTTTCTTAAAAAATGCCAATGTATTATTAGGTGATAAAATGATCTTTATTAGCCTCATTATATATTAGTATTTAATTAAATTTTAAACGACAATGTTTAGAATTTATATTGACATAACGCCTATACACACTAGTTCTAAAAAATTTAATAATTTTAAAATTATTATTTCTTCTGTTTTGATGCTTTCTATTAATTACGGTCATCAACTCTCAAAAAATTAATCACTACCTTCATGTGTTTAAAACCAAAACATTCTTGTTCGTTTCAAATATGATAAAAAGAACATTATTATAAAATTGAACTATAAAAAAACTATTTTTCCAATCTACTACAGTATTGAATTACTTGTCCCAAATTCCTTTAGCTTTGCCATTGATTATTTTGTTGAATTGAATTGGTGCAATGATGTAAGAATAAAAATTTGCAATTATCATTGCCATAACCACACTTTCAACACCAAATCCGAAAACGGTTTTAAATAAATAGGATAATGGTAGATAAATTGATGAGCCTATTAATAAGGATATTAATTGTATTCTTAATTTACCAACACCATTAATAAATACATTAAAAATATTTCCAAAAACAAATAATAAAAAATGAATTGCTACAAAGATCGATAACACAAAAGGAATCTGAACTTTATCGCCTACCCATATTTTATACAAAATAGGAGACAAACTTAATAGTATAAAGCTACCTATAACAATAGCACCCCATAATTTAAGAAGATTTCTTGTGGTTTGTTTTATCCAAACAATATCACCTGTTACATATGCTTGAGTATAAGCTGGCCATAAAGGCCTAGTAATAATTTGAAATCCAATAAATGTAATCGAAAATAATTTCTTTGAAATCTCAAACTGTGTAACTTCATTAGGACTAAACAATTGAGCGATCATTATATTTGTAGCTTGCAGCATAAAAATTGCTGAAATCTGAATCACAAAAAATTTAATCCCTAGTCCAAGTAGTTCGTATAAAGTATCTTTTCTAAAAAACTTAATTGAGGGTCGTATATCTTTGTAATCTTTACTAAAAAAGTAAATATTTGCAATAACAATCACAAGCAATTGACTACCACAATATGCAAGAGCTAAATACAGTAATGAAGAATGACATGTTTTTGAAATAATAAAAATAACTACCAGAACCAAAACATTGGAAATAGGGCCTAACGTATTGCTAATACCAGCCTTTTGATCTGCGAACAAAACAGATTCAAGTAACCTGAAAAAAAACTGTAAAAAGAAAAAGATAAACGCAATTAAGGCTACTATACTTAATTGTTCCTCCATATCCTTGGTTACATTAAAAACCTTATACCAGGAAACAAAAGGATGAATAGTAATAAATACAATTAAAAAAAAAGATATAATTACTAATATACTAAGATATGTTGTACTTATATATTCTTTGGCTAATTGTCTTTTTCCTAGTCCCAAAGCTTCAGCCAATTTATTTTGCATTCCTGAACCTAAACCAATTCCAAATAAAGAAAACCAATATAAAAAAGAAGAAATAATAAGCCATATACCAAACTGAAAGTTATCCAGATAATTAAGACATAGAGGTATAAGTATAAAACTAGTCGCTACACTAATTCCTTTAAATAATACAGAAATGATAATATTTTTTTTTAGGACAACACTTCTGCTATGACCTGAAAAAAATTTCTTTCCTAAAGAATTAAGTATATTTTGTAGAGTGTTCTTCATCCTTCATTTCTAAAAAGTAACGATTAAAAATTAATAAAATAACAATACCGGGATATAGCAAATGAAAGGTAACTAGGGTAAAATTAGCAATTACAAATCCCATAAAACCCCAAAATACTCCCCAGTTTAGGTGTATTTTACAATCTTCATATAACTTCCTTGATAAGCTGACAAGAAATGTAATATAAATCAGTCCTCCAACAATACCATAATAGTAAAAAAGAGATAAATAACCAACATGAATTTGTGATGTACGTCCTCCAATTTCTTTTAATAGTTTCATATCATTACTTGCTCCAGGACCAAATCCATGAAGCATTCCTCTTCCTAAAATAGGATTATCTGGAAATAATTTTTCAAAGATTTTAATAGCATACAGTCTTGTACTTGCTGAGCCATGAACCATCCCTCCTCGATTTTTTTCTAAAATTCGCTCATTTACAATTTCAGCAATTGGTATATTATATTTTTGGATAAAAAATAAACCTATTAGAACTACAATAACAAAAGTAAATACAAAAAACAAGCCTTTTTTTATATAGTAATTTTTATACTTAAATATCATCAGGCAGGCAATAATAAAATTTAACATGATCCACCTGTATTTAGTGAGAAAAGTAAAAACAGCTCCCATTGCTAAAAAAAAGATAACTATTTGAGTTTTTGTATCACTTTTGATTTTCTCAGCCAATATGATCGCAAAAACAGGAACAAAGGCAAAACCAACATATATACTACCTCCAAAAGTAGAAAATATACTAGGGAGACGTGCCTCAAAACTTGATTCATAAGCATAGTAGGCACTTCTATAATCTTGGTTCACTAAAAAATTACTATTAACAAATTGTTGTATTACAATAACTATTAAGGCAATTATTAATATGATTTCATTTATTTTGAGATAAAGTTTTCCATGATTTTTATAAATCCCATTTTCTATTATAAAAAAAACGAAGATGGTACCAATAAACTCATTACTGTAAACATACTTAAACCCAAATTCTTTAGGTGTCAAATATAAATCAGATAATATTGTATAAATGCAAAAAGATAAAAATACAATACCATAAGTTGGTAATTTATATTTTCTTCCTCTCACAAAAAACAAGCCGAATAGAGATAGTAATAGAAGTATATTTATTGTGTAAATATAACTCATATCAAAATAGTCTCTTAATAAGAAAGACACTACAGGAGAGAAGGTTGAAACAATAAGTAAGTATTGCCCAACTAGACTTAAATAACTTTTTTCCATCAACTCATTTCAAATCATAATTACAGAACAATATATCCATCCTATACAATAAACATCGCACAAATATGTTATTTATTAAAGCCTATTAATTTTCCATGTAATACCCATAACCGTTTGAATATTGCCTTGATATATCATTAATAATAACACATGAATTTAACTCCTTGTTCTTCATATCGTTCTGCAATGCTTTAAACTCTGTCTTTGGTGTTGTATTTAGTCTTACTACAATAACATTAAGATCACAATAATTCATGAAATAATATGCATCTGAGACTATACCAATTGGAGAAGAATCAATAATTATATACTCATATTTATCCTTTAGTTCTTTAAACAGTATATTTGTATATTCAGAAGAAATTAATTGCCCGGGATTAGGAGCCAAACCACCTGATAATATAAAATCAAAATTTTCAATAGAGGTCCGGTGAATAATCTCTTGCGAATCAAACTGTCCACAAATATAGTCTGTAAATCCCATCCGATTTTCATTACCATTATAACTCAATAAAAAATCATTAAGTTTATTTTTTCGTAAATCAAACGATAATAATACCGTTTTAAAACCTGAATTTGCAATCGTTATGGCACTATTTAATGCTATAAAAGACTTACCTTCTCCTCCTATCGATGAACTTATTAAAATAGTTTTACAATGAGTCTTTTTAAAGAAAAACTTCAATCCCACAAGTAATTGTCTAAAATTCTCTGCTACTCGAGTCTGTGGATAAAGTTCAACAATATTTTCACAATCTTTATTTTTATGAAATATTTTACCTACAACAGGCAATTCTATTGCATTTTCTGCTTCACTCAAACTCACAAAGGATGTCCGAGTTAGTTCTTTAATCCTAATGATAACAACAGGGATTAAGATACCTAGAATAAATCCAATTACATAATTCATGTTTTTCTTGGGTGAAATGGGGTAACTCCCAACAATTGCAGCCGGCTCTAACACCTCTGCATCAGCCTGATAAGATGTCTTAGCAATCTCAGCCTCAGCTCTTTTTTCTAATAAATAAGAATAAATATTATCATTAATATTAAATTTTCTTTCTATCCCAACTAACGCTCTTTGAGTAGCAGGAAGTTTACGAATCTCTTTATTTAATCTATTTATCCTCGCATCAATATCTACAACCTTTATACTATTCGTCTCCTCATAATACGAGATATTTTCAGACACCATTTTTCTTAAATTCTCAATTCTTATATTTATCTTTTTCAGATATGGACTTTTTTCCTGGTTATTTTCAATAAAACTGGCACGTTCTCCATTTAAGCGAATTAACTCTTCTATTAAATTATTTAACATGGGGTCATCAATCCCCATAGCAGAAGGAGCAATTAATTCATCAAATCTTACATTTGTCTTAAAAAAATTTTTCACATATTCATAATACTTAGTATTCACATCGAGAATAGCCTTTTGACTTTCTAACTCATGCATTTCATCAATAAACTTCCCTGACTGCAACGAAATATCTGTAACTTCATTTTGAGTTCTGAAGCTCTGTAGTTTTTGCTCAGCTCTCTCAAGTGAATCTCCTACTATTTTTAGTTGATCATTTATATATTCAATAGTTTTAATAGATGTTGTTCGCTTTTTATCTAGCTCTGAATTTAAGTATGAATCTGTAAGAGCGTTTAAAAAATCTACTGCTTTTTCTGTATTCCTAGCCTCAATACTAATCGCAGCAATAGTAGCTTCTAAATCTTGAGGCAAAACTTCAAGCCTTGCTTTATAATACTTCACTAAAGACCCCTCTGTATTTAAATAAAACGAATACTTTTTACCAATTAAGTCTTCAATATCAACAGATGAATTTAAAAGAATTTTAAATTTCATATGATCATTATATAAATAATTATCAAACTTAAGTATCATAGAAAAGTTCAGTAGATTTAACTCCTGCATAACATCGTTAGTGACATAACTATAAACTTTAACATCCTTATCATTTACTGAGATCTCAAAGTTCTCACTATCTATGACTTTAATAAAAAATTCAACTCCTATTGGTTGAGGAAAATTCTTATCAATAATTACAATAAAAGGAGAGGATTTATACAATTCCCGATTTGTAAACAATTCATGCTCAAAGTATGAGATTTGAAAATCTAACTTACGAATTGCATCTTTAATTAAAGGAGTGGATTGCAACGTTAGTAATTCATTAGCAAAACTTTTATTAGTTGAAACAAATCCCAGTTCATTAAGAATTTGTGCTGACGCATCTGCAAATCCGCCACTTTCTTCATTTATCACTATAGAAGTAGAAACATTATAGACTTTAGATGAATACTTATTAACTAAATACGCCCCGGATAAAAAAATAAGTAAGTTTATAGCTATAATAATCCAATGATTTTTAACAAAAAATATAAAATAATCTAAATCCCGAGTTTCTGTTCTATTCTTCATAAAAATCTAATTTTGAATAGCGTTATATACCAATAAACCTGTAGTAATTGTTGAAAACAACAATGAAACAGGTGTAGATATTTGACTCCATTTTATTGACCTTCTAGGTTTCACATATAAAATATCTCCTGGCTGTAAATAATAATTATACCCGATAACACTATTATCATCAGTTAAATCAATTTCGTATTTTTCTACTTTATCCTCTGATTGATTCCTTAATAAAATTATAGACTTACGATCTCCATGAATTGTTAAATCATTAGCCATAGCTAATGCGTCTAGAATAGTAATCTGATCTTTTGTATAAGTATAATAACCAGGAACATTAACTTCACCTAGTATAGATACTTTTTTATACCCAAACTTAATTTGAACATTTGGTTGATCAAAATATGGCCTCAAAACTAATTGAAGCTTTTCTCCAGCCTGATCCAATGACAATCCACTTAATTTAATTTTACCTACAACTGGAAAAAAAATAAATCCTTCTACATCTACAGAGTATGAAATCACATTTATTGACAATTCATTACTAGCCTGCAAAAAATTACCCCCTGCTTGTGTACTAAAATAATTAAACGATATATCATCAAAACTTGAAACTTTTATTAGCAGTTCATCATTTGGTCTAATTCTATGCTTTTCCGCTTTTTTAAATGTATTGTTATCCTCTTCTGTAATCTTCATTTTTTTTATTGCTACTGGAGATTGTAAATACTCCAATTTTTTTTGTGTAATACAAGATCCTAACGTAACAACCAATAAAAAAAACAAAAACATTTTCATACGACTTCCGATATTAATGTAACAAACAATCAAAGCTTCGCCTCCTAAGTCACACTCAATAATTTAAAATTAAAAATGCAGACTATGAATTCTCTATTAAATTTAACATTCCTTAATTCTAAGGCAAGTAATTAATGATTAATAACAATTATTATTTGTCTAATAACCATAATTTAAAGACTAATGTATTATTATATAAAAGTTTCATTTTTTTTAGAAAAGACAAGCAATATCACTTTACTTTATATAACTACTACACTACGGCAATAAAACTCTAATTTCAAGACCATTCGTACATAAATAAATGAACTATTTAAGATCAATCCTTTAAAATAAGAAAGTATTTATAAATGCTATGTCCTAAATTATCTCTATTTTTTCATTTATATTCTATAAACTAACTAAGAGATTCTCACCTAATTATTCTACACAAAAAACTACCACAATAATCTTAAATACAATTTCTGCATTAACTTTTTAATTAAGAGTTGAGTTATTAAAAAATGGACTCCTCACACTTAAGCCTCATAACAAACTTATAATGTGCGAAATCCATTAAATTTCAATAAAATTATTGGAGCTTTTTATTCAATTCATTTCTACGATCAAAAGGAATAATAAAACCTCATATCCACTTTTTAATTTAAAGGAACTGAAAATGAAGAATCTATAAATTTATGCCATGGATCAGTCCAATATGCAGGGCATTCACCTGTAGTAGAATCAACCAATAATTCTTTACTACCAATAAATACACCTCCCCAATCGAGGTGAGCATCATCATACATCATCACAATAAAATTAAAAACTCCATGCTCTAATTTAATATCAACTTCTCCTACTACAACACCTTCTCTTATTAGTTGAATACTTCCCTCCATATATGTTTTACTAATTCCAAGGTCTGAACACCATCCTGAATCAAAAACGACTTCTCCCTCTGAAATGGCATGACGATAATTTCCCAAATAATCATAATACCATAATTTTATTGCAACACCAATATCACACTTCACAAAACAGAAAGTCAAATTACTCAAGCCGGCAGGTTTTCCACTTCTGTTTTCTGGTGATGCTAATCCTGAATCACTCCAGGCACCATCAGGATAATAATACACATTAGCATTATCGGAACCTTTAACAACTACAGCTCCAACTTTGTAATATTCTCCCTCAATTTCTATACAACCACTCACATCGAAAGAAACATATGTTCCATCTGTAGAAATTATTAGTCCTTCAGGAAAAGATCCCATAAAATCACCATCATAATCAATTTTATCACCACAATAATCAAATGAAGTGTTAAATGCAGCTGCAACTTCTGCACAAGTTCTGTTTCCTCCATTATTATCACCTGGAATCACATAAGGTGGTATATGTATTTCTGCACTAACCGGACTACTTACCTGATTCTCTGTAACAATTGCTTTCTTTTTTAATGTAGATGTACTCTCCAACAGATCGTTATTCTCTGAACATGAAGAAATGATCAAAGAAATGACTAACAATAAATAACTAACCTTTTTCATAACACACATTTTATAATATTATCAACAACTTAAATACAAGTTCTGAGATTTAAACTAGAAATGTTACATTATTTTGATTAACAGCATAAAAACAACGATTATAGTACAGCAATACTTTATATAAAATAAGATTACATACTCAGCTAATATAATTTATCGATCAACAAATACACACAAAATACTTATTATCAAAGCAATAAGTAACACCAGACACTTTATTACTCTATCTTCATTTTATTTTTTAAGAGTCATAATTAAAATGTTCATATGTCATTAAAAGAAAATATAAAATTTTTCAACCACCCTTTCTTTTTAATATTTCATCAAAAAAAATCAACCTTTCCCAACAAATTATTTTCTATACATAATTCTTAATTTACTTTTACGTGTTATGAGTTTAATTTATATGCCATGAATCCAAATTGTCTTATCATATCTGAAGATATAGTCTTCACTTCTATAATTCAAAGATTTATCTTAAACACATATAAGCATCCATCTATAAATAAATGTACGTCATTCGGATTTTTAAAAAGAATTGAAGAAAATGAAAATTACGATGTCATCTTACTTGATAACTCTATTACTGGAGCAGCAAACTACGAAGTAATTACTTTTTTAAGGTTAAATAGAAATATAACTACTCCGGTAATCTACTTTAGCAATATGGAAATTGATTTAGACAAAGCCAGGCAGAAAGGAGCCAATGCCTTTTTCAAAAAACCGTTTAAACCATCCGAAGTTATAGATAAGATTGAAATAATTTTAAACAAATAGTATCAATTAGTAATTCAACATAATGTTAAAAAAGCTATATCTATTCATTATAATAAGCACATCCATTAATATTGCTGCACAAACCAATATTGATTCTTTATTTTCAGTGGCGATAAAGAATTCCCAGGAAAAGAATTATGAATTGGCTATTGAAAAGGCAAAACTTGTTATTGATTTAGATTCGAGTAGAAATGATGTAAGATTATTTATTGCCAACGCTTATGCGTGGAATAATGATTATGCTTCTTCAAAGCAATATATTTCTAAAGTCTATGCAGATAATCCTTTAAACAATGAACTTTACGATACCTGGTTAAATGTTTTATTATGGAATAAGGAATATAGTGCCTTATTAAAAACGATTGATACAGCACAAACCAATGGTTACAATAATCAATATAACATTACATTAAAAAAAGCATTAGCCTATCAGGGACTTAAACAATACAATGCAGGAATAAATTATTTAAATCAAAATTCTTCGCTATTAGATTCATCTGCTATAAATTACATCTACCTGGAACTTAAAAAATCATCTAGTAAAAACACTATTACAGGCTATTATGCCCTTGATTTTTTTGACAAGAACAGTCCAACACCACAACATTTAGCATATATTGATTATGGTATCGCTAAAAGTAGAAATATATTTATTTTCAGATTAAACTATGCAAACAGGTTTAATTTAGAAGACTTTCAACCAGAAGCAGATCTATATCACATTTTTAAAAACAATCATTACTTATATGCCAATTATGGATTTGGAATAAAAAACGATCTTTTTCCACAGCATAGATTTGGCATTGAATATTTCTTTCCCTTTGGTGATGCTTACGAAACAAGCCTGGGAGCAAAATATTTCATATATCAAAACTCCAAGGCAACGGTTCTTACCGGACATATTGGAAAATATTTATCTAATACATGGCTGTCATTAAGACCTTATTACACTTTACAAGAAGGGTCAAATGCTTTTGCGGCACTATTCAATGCAAGAATGTATGCGAACAATCAGATAAGTTATACAGGTATAGAATTAGGGTATGGTAATTCACCCGATGATCGATTTGTGTATTCTCAACCTGGTGAAACCATTTGGCTAAGCGCCTATAAAATCAAGCTCGAAAGAAATATTGCCATAAAACAATCAAATGAACTCAGACTGGGGGTTGGATATGTTTACGAAGAAATAAGTAAAGACTCCTTCAGAAACAGATATTTATTTGAAATTATTTTTAAACATAGGTTTTAAGATGAATATCATATACTATCACAAGCTAAGAAGATTCCTCAAAAGGTTTTTGCAGGTATTGGCGATATCATTACCTATAGTCGGAATATTTTTTTTATTTCAGACAGAAATTAATTTTGGAAATATTGAATTAACAAATCCGGTATACCCTAGGTTTAAATGGTGGCAATGCCTGGTTGTTTACCTGGTTGCAATCAACATTTCAGGCATATTTATCTTTATTGTTTTAAGCTTATATTTTACGTCTCAAAGATCTAATAATGAAAAGATATTACCCCGGCTTTCCAGCACTTTTGTTAGTTTAATTGTTGAATATTTATACTCTGAAAAATATAATATAGAAAAAGAAAAAGAAGCCTTCTTTAGAAAAATAAAAAACTTTGCAAAAAACAAGCTTTTCATTGAAGCTCTGTTTACTTCAATTACTAAAATACAAGAAACAGTTGCTATAAATCACAGTGATGACTTTAAGGAACTTCTAAAAAAAACAGAATTAAACGATCATATTGATAGATTTTTATATTCATACAACCTGAGCGACAGAATACTTGCCATGAGAATCATTTCTTATTTAAGAATCAGAGATAATAAATATAAAGATAAGATATATGAGTATTCTGACTCAAAGAACTATGCATTACGTACCGAAGCATACGGGGCATTAATTCGCTTAATGGAGGGAGATAATCAACTTGCTGAATTTATTGGAAGTAAATACGATCTGTCCTTATTTGACATTAATATTATTGTTAATGCCGTAATAAAGAATCATAAAATGAATATCAATTATATTGATTTTCTTTCTTCCGATTTGAACAGGAAGATTATTGTTGGATTAATGCTTTCCGGCTATCGCTACCGTAAAGGTTCAAGAAGCCTTATCTTAATTCTTAATTTTATTGGTAGCCAGGATCCTCTATTAAACGAATTAGCCTGGAGTTCATTCTTAAAACTTGTCCCCAAAAATGAAGGTGTAGATATTATTCTTGATCGGTTTGAACAGGAAACAGATGAAATAAAAGTAATGATATTAAAAAATTCGCATCATACAGAAAGCGAACGATTCTATAAATTTCTGCAGGACACTGTATTAAAAAATCATTTACTGGTTAAAATTGAGGCTATTAAAATTCTTTTCAATGAAAAATTTGAGTTTGTTGCACCATTTGTAAAATCAGAAAACGAAGCTGTTTTAATGGCTTTACACGAAGTTTCTGATCTAAATATAAATCAATAATACAATATGGAATCACTTAGCACTATTCATCATATATTTAATTTATTCTTTTTAATATTCGGATCTACCTTATTCATTTCGTATATCGTAATTGGAGTATTATCCAGCTTTGAACTTAGCTTTTACGCAAAAAGAAATAAGTATTTTAATTTCAATAACGTTTCTGAATACAAGTTACTGCCCTCAATTTCTATAATTGCGCCTTGCTACAATGAAGAAAAAAGTATTGTTGAAAATATCAGAAGTCTGCTATCATTACAATATCCGGATGTAGAAGTGATTATCATAAATGATGGGAGTTCTGATAGCAGTTTAAAATTAATGATTGATCATTACAACCTGGTTAAAGTTAATTATGCATTTGAACAAAAATTAGAAACTTCAAAGATTACTGCAATTTACAAATCAACAAATGTTGCCTATTCTAACTTGATTGTCATTGACAAAGAAAACGGAGGTAAAGGAGATGCCTTAAATGCAGGAATCAATGTTTCCAGATCTGAACTATTTTTAGGAATAGATGTGGATTGTATTATTGAACCTGATGCTATCTACAGGATGGTAAAACCATTTCTGGAAGAAGAAGAACATAAAAAAGTTATTGCCTCGGGGGGAGTAATTAGAGTTGCCAATGCTTGTAAAATTGAAGAAGGTAGAATTGTAAAAGTTAACTTTCCTAAAAACCTATGGGCTCAGTTTCAAATACTTGAATATTTCAGAGCTTTTGTTTTAAGTAGAATGGCATGGAGTAAAATCAATGGACTACTAATTATTTCGGGAGCATTTGGACTATTTGACCGGAGAATTGTTGTCAATTGCGGTGGATACGACAGATACACGGTGGGTGAAGATCTCGAATTGGTGATGCGAATGCGGAATTATATGCATTCTATAGAAAAAAAGCCATATAAAGTTGCCTTCATACCAGACCCTTTATGCTGGACCGAAGTTCCTTCGTCGTTAAAAACTTTAGCCCGCCAAAGAAACAGATGGACCAGAGGTTTAATAGATTCTCTTTTTAAACATAAAAAAATGTTTGCCAATCCTAAATTTGGCAGAATAGGTATGATTGCATATCCTTATTGGGTATTTTTTGAGTGGCTGGGTCCTATATTTGAATTTATTGGAATTACCTATTTTACAACCATGCTTTGGCTGGGTAAAATTAATCTGTATTATTTTATTCTGTTTTCCATATTTACATTTTCTTTTTCCCTACTATACTCCTCATTTGCTATATTTTACGAAAAATATATTTTTGGGCGGTACCGCGGTAATCTGTTTATGTTAAAGATTATCCTTATCTCTATTCTCGAAATGTTTTTTTACCATCCTCTTAACTTATTATTCTCGTTATCTGGAAATTTCGATTTCTTTTTTAGAAACAAACAAAAGGGATGGGGTAAGATGAAACGAAAAGGTTTTAATTCTTAAAAACAGTTTATGACTGAAGAAAGAATACACAAATCTAAAATTTGGTTCAATAATTCATTTAATATTGATATTATAGATCAGTTTAATAATGATTTTATTGATCTATTGTATGCTGTTGAAGATATTGTATGTAACAAAGAAAAAACTTCAATTCTTCCGGTTATCAACAGACTTGAAGAATACTGTCAAAAATTAAAACAAGAAGAAGAATTAATCATTGAATCAGGAATTCAAAATAATGATCATCATTTTTCGCAACATAGATTATTTGAAGTCAGAACTAAACAATTCAAACAGCAATACAATTACAACAATCCCTATTTAGCTTCAAGCCTGCTGGATTTCCTAAAAAAATGGTTAATTTCTCATATTGTTAAAGAAGATAATAAATACAGACTTAAAATATATGATTACTTAAACATAAAGAACAAGCACACCAGCAACATCTGGTTTTCGGATAAAACATTAAAAATAAACCCTATAGACACACATCACAATAGATTTTTAGAAATTTTATACGATACAGAAAAAGCAACTAAAGAAAACGACAAACAAACAACAGCTTCAATCTTAACAAGACTGAAAGATTACATTTCGAATGATTTATCTGAAGAAGAAGAATTACTTAAACACAGTAATTACAAAGATATCAATCATCATATATCTCAACACCAAATATTAAAAACTTATGCCGAGAAATGGGAAAAAGAATTTAACTATAATAACCCATACCTGGCATCAAATATTCTTCAATTTTTAAAGAAATGGTTAATATCTCATATTTTAGTTGAAGATAAAAAATACAGAGTTAAAGTTTATGAGTATTTAAATATAAAATATCACCTAACCAGCAACATATGGCTAGGAAACACTGCTCTAAAAATAAAATCTATTTATAAAAACCACCATATATTTTTAGATATTTTATACGATACAGAAAAAACGACTAAAGAAAACAATAAGCAATCAATATCTTTCATTTTAGAAAGACTGAATTCTTACATTTCAAAAGAACTTAAAGAGGAAGAGGAATTACTTAAACTTGCTGGATTTAAAAACATAAAGCATCATATATCACAACATAAATTACTAAAAACTTATTCAGAAAATTGGGAGAAAGAATTAAGTTATAACAACCAGTTTATTGCAACCAACATTCTTCATGTATTAAAGAAATGGTTAATATCACACATCTTAAAAGAAGATGAAGAGTATAGAGAATTTGTTTTTGACTATTTACAAAGATATAGTGCATAATTAAATCAGAATTGAAAAATATGAATAAGATATATAACCTAGATCTGCGATTAATACGCTATTTAGCATTATTGTCAGTACTTATGGTAAGTATCTTCTTCAACTTTTTTATTTACTCTCAAAAACCAATGCATTATTTATACCTTTCTGGAATAAAATGGAATAAAAGAATTTCTGAACATAAATCAGGGCCCGGAAATAATACATTTGGTTTACATCATCGCAATGTTTACCTGGATAAAGATGGAAACATAAATTTAATAATTAAGAAAACAGGAAGTACATACTCCTGCGCTGAAATTTATTCTGACTCATTTTTCGGAAAAGGAAAATATGAGATTACAATTGCAACGAATACAAAACGATTTTCTCCACAGATGGTACTTGGAATTTTTTTATACGACCAAACAGCATCTCCTCATTTTAACGAAATAGATATAGAATATGCACAATGGGGAAACAAAAATATTGAAAACGCTCAATACGCTATTCATACCGATAATAACATAGAAGTATCGCGTTTCTTCATCCCAAAGAAAAAAATATTAGCAAAACACATAATTGATATTTCAAACCAGGATATTATAATTACAACTTCTGTTTTCAACAAGAAGACCAATTTATATGAGCTAATTAATCAAGAAAGGTTCAATAAACCCAAAGAATATGATTTTAAAAATGTCAGATTTCATTTTAATTTATGGTTAACAGACACTCCGGAAAAGAACGTAGGTAAAAATCCTAAAGTAAAAATTCAATCCTTTAAATACACTCCTATCATTAAATAAGAAGATTTATATATGAAACTATTGATACAAAACATACCAAACAAACTGCTATATATTGCAATTAGCTTTTGCCTCTTTACTTCAAGTGTATATGCATCTTTAAAAGAGACATGCCCATTTTCAGTGAATTCAACTAACTTAACAGTATGGAATGGAGAGGAATATATACCAATAAATATAAAAGGAATTAATCTGGGTGTTGCTTTACCTGGTAAATTCCCTAGTGAACTGACTCCTACCTATGAAATGTATTACAATTGGTTTGAAATGATTCGGGAAGCTGGTTTTAATACAATCAGATTATATACATTACATTATCCAAGGTTCTATAAGGCATTAAGAGATTACAATTTAGCAAACCCTCAATCTCCACTTCTTATTTTACATGGTGTTTGGCTGGAGGAAGAACTGGATGGGTATGAATCTGATTTATTTTATCTTAAAGATGTATTTACTCAAGAAATTCATGATAATATCAATTGTATACATGGAAATAACACAATTGACTTTAGGTATGGTAAAGCGTATGGAACTTATGATACCGATATATCTCCATGGGTATTAGGTTATATTATTGGTAGAGAAGTTAGTCCAGATGAGATTCTGACTACAAATACGAATCATTCAGAATTAACTACCTTTTCAGGACAATATTTATCTATTGACAATGTCAATGCTTCAGAAGTATTTGTGACTTCTATGCTAGAAGAGGCGATTAGTTATGAACAAACAAATTATCAAACTCAGCGACCTGTAAGTTTTTCTAGTTGGCCTACTTTAGATCCTCTTGAACATCCGGGAGAAACTACAACCGATGAAGACATTGCCTCTTTAGAATTAGCAACAATGGATTTTTCTAATGCCCCTGCTGGATTCTTTATTAGCTACCATGCATACCCATATTACCCTGATTTCATCAGTAAAGAGGATACTTATACAAGCTATACAGATTACCTTGGACAAAATAGTTATTTAGGATATCTAACCCACTTAAAAGATCATTACGAAGGTATTCCATTAATTGTTGCTGAGTTTGGAGTTCCTTCAAGCTGGGGAGTAGCACATTATGCACAAAGTGGAATGAACCATGGTGGTTTTGATGAATGGGAACAAGGTGATAATAACATTCGAATGTATGGAAATATTATGGAAGCCGGTTGCGGTGGTGGAATTATGTTTGCCTGGATAGATGAATGGTTTAAAAGAACATGGATAACAGATCCTATGGATTTTCTTATGAATAGAAGAATAATATGGCAAAACATTACTGCAGCAGAACAAAATTTTGGATTAATTGGATTTCAAAAGACTGATGACAATTATAGTGCATGGACTACTGACTGCTCTGATTGCTGGATTTCGAATCTTGAAGTTGATGCCGATTTTAAATTTTTAAAAACACGATTTAAAACAAAGGATGAATTTGGGATGGATGATACATTATGGGTTGGAATTGACACTTATGATGCATCGTTGGGTGAATCTATATTACCTAACGGAAAGACTTTAAGTAACAGAGCGGAATTTGCACTTATGATTACGGCCTACAAAGCAGAGCTATATGTTACTGAAGCTTATGATCTTTATGGGATTTGGTTTTATAATGTGGCTACAGAAAAGCAATTATTTCATTCTGTAGCATCAGACGGAGATTCATGGAATATAGTTAGATGGAAAAATAATGAGGCCGACAATAATGTTCAGTACATTGGGAGCATGCAGGTGAATCGATTAAACTTGCCTCAATCATCATTAGATGCTGTTAGAATATATGAAGACAGCATTGAAATAAGGTTACCATGGACATTATTAAATTTTGTTGATCCAAGTACATTTAGGGTAATGAATGATGACCGTTCTACACCAGACAGGGAACTAGCTGAATCCGACGGTATTGCCATGTCGTTTTTTTATAAAAATGAACAAGTCAATACAACAGAACGATATCTTTGGCCAGCGTGGAATCATGCAGAAAACACTAATGCATACAAAAAAACTTCTTATGAAGTAGTAAAAAATGAACTTCACAATTTTAAAGGGGCACTAATTGCTTCCACAGATAGTTTTACAATGAAAGCCTCAGGAAAACTGATTGTTGGTTCAGAAAATAGTCTTACCTCAAATGATTTTAACTTTGATGGTGGTGATACCTACTTGTCTGTTGTTGATAATCCACAAAAAGGTATATTAAGCATAAACGAGGAAGGAGAGTTCACATATATTCCAGACGAACTTTTTGCAGGCGTTGATCAATTTTCATATAGATTATATTCAGGTATAAACCGTTCAGAAATTGCAAATGTCAAAATCACAGTAGAAGGAACTCCATCTGAAAATATGGAAGGATTTATTAATATATCGCCTAATCCATCAAATGGAATTTTTTATTACGAATCAGGTTCAGCTATTGATATGATTGAAATCTATGATGCTAATGGGAAACTATTTATGAATATGACTACAAATGATACTTCAGGAACTATTGACTTAAGCAATTACCCATCGGGACATTATTTTGCTAAGTTCCATAGCAATAATGATATGATTGTAAAAAGACTATTACTAGTAAAATAAGCATAAAAAAAGGTATTTGAAATCACTCAAATACCTTTTCTTTTAACACTAAAAATCCTTTATGCTGTTTTGACTTTGTAAGTCACATCAACTTTACCTTTGGTTATTGAAGTTAGTTTTCCTTTTAAGAATCTTTTCTTCAGTGGAGAAAGGTGATCCACAAAAAGTTTACCTTCCAAATGATCATATTCATGCTGAACAACGCGGGCAGCAAAACCTTCTAACTCTTCTTCTACCAATTCAAAATTCTCATCTTCATATTCAACTTTTATCCTGGTAGGTCTTTTAACATCTTCTCTGATACCAGGCAAACTTAAACATCCTTCCGACTCATTACACTCATCCTCTCCAAACTCTGTAATTATAGGATTAATCATCACCTTTTTAAATCCTGCACATTCAGGAAACTCCTCTCCTAATGGATCAGCATCAATAACTAATAAACGAATTGACCTTCCTATTTGCGGAGCAGCTAAACCAACACCATCTGACTTGTACATGGTTTGCCACATATTATCAATCAGCTCTTTTAATCCTTCGTAATCTTCATCAATTTCTTCAGCCACCTTTCGTAATACAGGATGACCATAAAGTACAACTGGTAATATCATAATGTATAATTTCCTTTCTGTTCTAAATATGTTTGCAAGATAATGGTAGCACTAATTTTATCTACCAAAGCCTTATCCTGACGAGCCTTTTTCTTTAATCCGCCATCTATCATTGCCTGGAAAGCAATTTTTGAAGTAAACCGCTCATCTACCCATTCAACGTTTAAATCAGGGAATTTGTTTTTCAAGCGATTAAAAAAAGGCTTAATATATCGCATTGACTCAGAATCCTGGCCATTGACCTGTTTAGGATATCCCAAAACAATCAACTCGACTTCTTCTGCTGCCATATATTTCTCCAGATAATCTATTAATGTATATGAAGGAACAGTATCTAATCCATTCGCAACTATCTGTAAAGGATCTGTAACTGCTAATCCTGATTTTTTACGCCCGTAATCAATGGCTAAAATTCTTCCCACTCTTTTAATTTTTGTGCTACAAAAGTAATTATTTTTGTGCAGATTAAAAAGATGATATAAACACATCAACTCTTAAAACTCAAATAAGATCCAAAAAATAGTGATATTGAAAACTAAACTCTTAAATTTATCATCAATTAAAATCTTGTTTATCTCAAATCTACATCTGTATAAACAACAACTTTATGGAATCAAAAAGCAAAGGATTTGGTACTGCCCCCGTTTTTTTTACTGCGATCTCAACTATTCTAGGTGCTATCTTATTTTTAAGATTTGGATATGCCGTTGGAACTATCGGATTTTGGGGTGTCATAGGCATTATCATTTTAGGCCACCTGGTTACAATACCCACAGCTCTTGCTATATCCGAAATTGCAACAAATAAAAGAGTTGAAGGTGGTGGTGAATACTTTATTATATCCAGATCTTTTGGCTTGAACATTGGCGCAACAATAGGCTTTGCTCTATATTTATCACAAGCCATCAGTGTTGCTTTTTACGTCATTGCATTTACCGAATCATTTGAATTTTTATTTTCTTATTTTAAAGATATTCTTGGCTTTGAGCTACCCCGCCAAGCCATCAGTATACCAGCCATGTTAGGACTAGCATTACTGATTGTAAAAAAAGGGGCTAATCTGGGCGTTAAAGCATTATACTTTGTCATTGCTATTTTATTTGTTTCCATTACAGCTTTTTTTGTTGGCTCAACTGACCATGCAGCAGTTTCAAGTTTCTCACTTTTCTCTGCAGAATTTAGAAATATGAATCAGTTCTTTGCTGTTTTTGCTATTGTATTCCCTGCATTTACAGGTATGACTGCCGGTGTTGGTTTATCCGGAGACTTAAAAAATCCATCAAAATCAATTCCTCTTGGAACCACAGCTGCCACGTTTGCCGGTATGATCATTTATATGTTTATTGTTTATAAACTAGCTCTTTCAGCAAACATTGAAGACTTAACCAACAATCAGTTAATCATGGCTAAAATTGCTGTATGGGGTGTTATTATCATACCTTTAGGATTAGCTGCTTCTACAATTTCTTCAGCATTAGGATCCATAATGGTTGCTCCAAGAACATTGCAAGCCCTGGCTGTGGACCATTCTTTCCCGTCAAAAAAACTAAACTTTTGGTTGGCCAAAGCCAGAAAATCTGATGGAGAACCTATTAACGCATCCATAGTAACATCAGTTATTGCATTGGTATTTGTTGCTATGGGTAATGTAAATGCAGTAGCAGAAATTATATCTATGTTCTTTATGGTTACCTATGGGTCATTATGTTTGATCTCATTTCTAAATCACTTTGGGGCATCTCCATCCTATCGTCCTCATTTTAAATCAAGATGGTATATCTCTCTAATCGGCTTTATCATCTCCATATGGGTGATGTTTAAAATCAATACTCCATATGCTTTTATGGCTGTTATTTTAATGATTGTAATATATTTATACATCAACAGCTACCACAAAAACAGAAAAGGACTGGAAGCCATTTTTGTGAATACCATTTTTCAATTAAATAAAAACCTTCAGGTTTATTTACAGAAATCCAGAAACAAAAAAACAAAAAAAGAATGGAGACCTAGTGCTGTATGTATTTCAAAAGACTCTTTTAAAAGAAACACTGCATTTAAGCTATTGAACTGGATTTCTTATAAATATGGATTTGGAACCTATATTCATTTAATTGAAGGTTACTATTCCAGAAAAACACACCAACAGGCCAATAATGAGTTGGGACGGTTGATTGATCGATTTGGAAGAATAGAAAATCATGTATATGTCGACACCCTGATATCACCCAGTTATACTTCTGCTGTGGCACAAACCATACAAGTTCCTGGAATTGCAGGAATGGAAAACAATATGGTCATCTTTGAGTACGACAAAGAAAAACCGGAAAATCTGGAGCATATCATTGATAACTTTGGTTTGGTTAAATCAGGTAATTTCGATATCTGCATATTAGGAACTGCTGCAAAACAAATTGAATATAACAGTGATATTAATGTTTGGATCAGGAGCATTGATGCCGATAATGCAAACCTGATGATCATGTTGAGCTTTGTTATTCTTGGTCATCCGGATTGGAGAAAAGCTAATATAAAAATATTTGAAACTTGTAAACCAGGGCACGAAAAAGAAACCTTTGAAAGAATGGAAGAACTTGTGCAGTCTGGCCGTCTGCCAATCACATCTAAAAACATTCAAATTATAACAGAGAAAGAGAATGTTAGCATCAAGTCTTTAATAAATGAGAAATCCGCAGATGCAGGTTTAACTATTTTAGGATTCAGGGGTGATCAACTCAAGTTTGAAAATACTGATTTATTTACAGGCTATGATAACTTAGGTACTACTTTATTCGTGAATTCACACCATCAAGTTGAAATTGAATAACATTATACGACTGTTAGATAAGAGATCTGAGATAAAAGATTTAAACGATCTTAATCGAAAACTAATATCTCAACCTCAACAACTATTTTCTTCACTCTATGCTCTAAACCCTAAGCTCTATGCCAATTACAAAGCCCCTTAGCTTAATCCACGTTTAAAATTAAACGTAGTTGAAGGTTGTAATTGTTCTGATGCTTTAAACTTTTTAAACAGCTTAACAGGTAAATGTTTTGACGGAGACTCTGTTCTTAAATCAAATAGAAATCTAAAAAATCCATCTTTCATTAATGTTTTGGAATATTGCAATAAGGCAACAGGTGTTTTTGAGTACACAGAAGTCATTCCATTTCTCACGTAGCGTTTAAACTCCTTATCTGTATTATCCTTAAACTCATCCTCGTTATCATAAACCTTAACAGGCATACGCGCAAAAAACAATTCAGGATTGGCATACATAGGAATTATACCATCTCTTGAAGTTCCTTTTTTCAGGTTTTCGTAATCATTCTCTACAGGATAAATTATCTGTGATATGCCTAAAGATTTAATACCCCTGATTGCGGCATCATTATATGTATAAACCCTTTCGTTAGTAATCACATTTATTCCTTTTGGGAACAAATCCACTTGAGATAAATGACTAACAACAAAGTTTTTTAAGCCTTTTCTTATAAGCCACTTAATATTCTGATGCATCTGATCTAATTGCAATTCTGAAATAAATCCTGGTATTTCAATATAAAAACGTGATATATTCTTTTGAAAGAAAGGACTATCAAATGGTATCTTACGCCATTCTTCTTTAGGTAAATCTAAAAATATACCTTTATACTCATCCACTCTTAACTTACGCAACCATTCTAAGTTATCAATTCTGACAAAAAACTCCTGTCTTGAACTTTGTTGGTTTTTAATTTGAATATCTTGTCTGATTTTTCGTTTATAGGCACCACTAACAGGCTTGGTATTTTCCTTTTTAAGAACCTCAAACTTATTTGGGAAATTCTTTGAAGGCAAACCTATTAAGTACACATCATTTCCTTTAGTGATTTGCTTTTCTGTAAACACTTCTGTCTCCTCACCTTTTACCTCAAACTCCCTTACTTTAACAGAAACAGAATCGCCTACTTTATTCACAACTCTTAATTGCTGACCTACTTCTAAATCAACTGAAGACTGAATCACGAATCCATTATCCGACAACCGTTTAACACGACTTAGAAATATACCATTATTAGTATTTTCAGTGATAGAGCCTTTGACTTTACCGCCCATAAAATAGTCGGTCTTTTCCCTACCAAAGTCCCATTTCAACATTTCTTCAGCTTCAGTTATTTTTGAATGATCATCAATCGCCATTCTATAAGCCTGAGCAACTCTATATACATATGATGCAGATTTCATCCTTCCCTCAATTTTCAAAGAAGCAACTTTGTATTTTGAAAAATCAGGAACTAAACTAATCTGTTGATTATCTTTTAATGAAAATATAGCATGATCCTTACCATTATCCTTAAATACTCTTCGGCAAGGTTGAGTACACTGTCCTCGATTGGCTCCTTTTCCTCCCAGATAACTACTAAATAAACATAAACCTGAAAAAGAATAACACAAAGCCCCATGAACAAATATTTCAACTTCGCTTTTAGATTTTTGCATTACCATTTCCAACTCGTTGTGAGTTAATTCACGAGCCATAATAACTCGATCAAAACCATGAGATTTAGAAAAATTGGCACCTAGTGAATTATGGTTTGCCATTTGAGTACTGGCATGAATCACCAAATTAGGAAAGAATTTTTTTGCCAAATACCAAATACCCCAGTCCTGAATAATAACAGCACTTACTTTGGTTTGAGCTAAAAAATTTAAAACATCAAGTAACTCAGGTATCTCAGTATTTTTAATGACCGTATTTAAGGTCACATAGATTTTAACACCTTTTTTTTCTGCAATATCCAGCATTGTAATAAGCTGAGCATTCGAAAAATTAACAGCTCTTCCTCTAGCATTAAACTGTTTTAACCCTAAAAAAACAGCATCTGCTCCGCCTTCTACGGCTGCGTGAAAAGCCTCAATATTCCCAGCGGGAATTAATAACTCCGGTTTAAAATCCATCTTCTTTCCTTAATGTCAATTTGCTGCAAAAGTAAGAAAAGAAGATGGAAGTATAAAGTAGTATTTTCTCATCAATCAGGATGAACCATAAATTCTATTTCAAGTCAAGAATATTTTCAATCTGAGACAGTTCATCTATAGAGAATTCAAGGTTTTGCAATGTACCCAGGTTATCATTTAACTGCTTCACCGAGCTTGCGCCAATCAACACTGAGGTCACCCTTGAATCTTTTAACAACCAGGCGATGGCCATTTGAGCCAAAGACTGACCTCTTTTTTGCGCTATGCCATTAAGTTTTTTTATGGCATCCAACTTTTGTGGTGTTAAATGTTCCTGTTTTAAAAAATGATTGCGTGTCATCCTGGAACCTTCAGGTATACCATTAAGATACCTGTTGGTTAACAACCCTTGTGCTAAAGGCGAAAATGCGATCAAACCAATACCTCTCTTATCCAGCACATCTAATAACTCAGGCTCTACCCATCTTTCGAACATACTATAACGAGCCTGGTGAATTAAACAAGGCGTACCCAACTCTCGCAATATAGACTCAGCTTCCCGGGTTTTATCTGCCGGGTAATTAGAAATACCGGCATAAAGAGCTTTCCCTTGTCGTACTGCATGATCCAAAGCCTGCATTGTTTCTTCCAAAGGTGTTTCCGGATCAAAGCGATGCGAATAAAAAATATCGACATATTCTAAATTCATACGCTTCAGGCTTTGATCTAAACTTGCCAGCAGATTTTTTCGTGAGCCCCATTCACCATAAGGACCCGGCCACATATAATAACCTGCTTTAGTTGATATAAGCATTTCATCACGATAGGTTTTAAGATGCTTATTAAGTATTGAACCAAAATTTTCTTCTGCACTTCCCGGCTCAGGACCATAATTATTTGCTAAATCGAAATGCGTTATACCTTTATCAAAAGCTTCAAATATAATGGCTTTTGAATTTTCATAAACATCAACAGATCCAAAGTTATGCCATAATCCTAAAGATATTGCCGGTAATTTTATTCCACTTCTACCACATCTATGGTAAAGCATTTCGTTATATCTGTTACTATTTGCCTGATGTTCCATTTTTGTACGTTTATTTTTTTCAATTGAGACAAAGACCCCAGCAAAAAATCATTCATATTTTACTAAGGCTGGTTTTCTATGTTTAGATCGATTATTTTACTGATTTTAAATATTACAAATTGTTGGTTAAAAATAACACCATTTTTTCAATAGCACGCTGACATACAGGACAAAAGCCTTCTGCCTCATTAGTTTTCATTCTGCAATCTATCATCGGACGATAAATACCCTTTGCCACGTAACCTCCCCCCTCATACACTCCTACTATATTATTATACTCTTCTTTAACAGGTGTAGGCACAGGAATATCTTTACCAATCATATCTTTCCACTTACTATCAAAATCAACCATTGTAGTAAGATTAGGTTGCCAAAGTTCAATTTTCTGGTTAAAAAAATCATTATAACTTGTTGATGAAGTATAATATTCATCGCCCAAGCCAGCAAACCCATGACCAAATTCATGAACACAAACAAGCAAAGATTTTTCATTATCCACAGAGGTCAGGTTAAAATGATTGTAAATTCCTCCGCCTCCATATTTAGAGGTGTTTGCTAATACGTAAATCTGATCATAAGGAACTAATCCTGCATAATCACGAATCAAAAAAGTATGTTCACTTTCCAGATAACGATCAGAGTTCAATGTGTTAAAACTTGATTTTAGTGCAGTGTTTTTCCAGATATCTTTACGTGGGTCTGTCATCCCTGAATCATCAGAAACCACATCTACAGCCCAGATATTAAATTTAGTTTTGAATGTACTAAAGGGAGCTTGTTTAAATAAAAAATCCGTGAGTCTTTTCACATCCCCATGAAACTTATCCATTTCATCTTTAGCATAACCATCACCCACAAAAACAATATCAACGCATTCTTTTGCATCTCCATGATCAACCAGCTTATGGTATTTCACGTTAGGTGCAGCAGTTTTTTTAATGGCATACGTTGCCGGATCAATATCCACATCCATTAATGTATAAAAAGATCCGTCGGCAGCTCTTTTATCAATGGCTACATTTACCTTATTTACAGGAAAAGGAACCAGGATAGTTTGCTGAAAAGCTTTGTCCATGACCTCTGCCTCACTGGTTGTTTGCCACTCCTCAAACAAAGTACAAAAGCCACGTGAATACAAAAGTTTATTTTTTAAAGTATCTTTTACTACAATGCGAAATTCACCATAATTAAAAGCATCTTCTGCTTTAGGAGATCCTCCCCAGAAAGGTTCTTTTTTTAATTCGTATACAGCAGCCTTTGTTTCAGTATCATTTCCGCTCAGTATAAAATCAACCCTTAACGATTCATCAGTAAAAACACTGTCATTCTGAGATTTAACAGCCGGATTCACAAACAAAACTACAATCAGAATAAAAAACAAGTTTCTCATATAAATAAAATTTTAACTTTTATATTTTTGTAAAAATAATGAAACACCAATAAATAAACCCTGAGATATTACATTTATCAGATAATTAGTATTTCATACACCCCAACAATATTATATGATGCAATTGCAATTAACAAAAGTAAGCAGTAACGATATTAAAGCCGAAACATTTCTGAGTTTGTTCGAAGATATTCTTAAAAAGATTGGTATCAGTGAAGAATTAACTTCATATATTACCGTTTTTATATTTTCTGTACTGGTATTGATTATTGCCAAGCTAGCTCATATCATCACTACTAAATATTTTGTAAGATATGTTGAGCATTTCATGAAAAAATCAAAGTCGAAGTACGATGATTGTTTTGTAAAACGAAAACTCATCAGACGAGCCGCTTATATAATACCGGCTATAATTATCTACTCATCATTGGATATTATCTTTGGAAAATTTGATAATTTAAACAACATATTACATAGCCTGGTTGCTATATATTTCATTTTTATTGTCATTATCCTGTCCGATTCATTCCTTAAATCGATTGGTGATGTTTACGATACCCTTCCCAACAGTACAGAACGACCAATAAAAGGCTACCTGCAGGGATTTCAGCTCACTATTATTTTAATTGGAATATTAATTGCCATCTCAATTATACTGAATATTAAGTTAACTACAGTTTTCACAGGACTTGGGGCAGGGTCGACGCATTTAATTTTTTAAAATACTGAGTAAAAAATCATCATCCCATCCAGCTTTTTTTCTTTTAGCTTTAAGGCTACCTTTTGCATTATCCTTCTTTAATAGGTTTAAAGCTATTTTATTTATTAGGGCAAAATTTTGGGCTGCGTTTTTTGTTCTTTTTCTTTGGTAATCTTCATTAAAGGTCATATCCAGAACCCAGTGTAAATTATTTTCAATACCCCAATGTGCTCTAATGTACTTATTCATTTTTTCGGCTGTAACATCCAGGCTACTGATATAATACCTTTCTTCTGTTGTTGTTTTATTGGGCAATATTCTTTCTGAGCTAATTTTTATAATACTTTTTATATTTTCCCATTTCTCAATACCTTCCACTTGTGTAAGATCTGTAATTACATCACAACTTCTTGTTTCTATTCGTCCGTGACCTTTATCTATTTCATGAGAAGTTGAATCCGGTTTTTGTACTTTAAAAACACTTTCAACCTCTTCCTTTAAATTCTTTTGATTTGCTTTTAAAGACAAAATATAATCTGCTTCATTAGCAATTATTTTGCGAGCTATTTCTCTTTGAGTTCCCATGGCATCAATTGTAATAACACTGCCTTTTATATCTAATAAATCCAACAAGGTTGGAATTGATTTTATTTCGTTTGATTTACCTTCACTTTTACATTGTCCTAATACCATTTGATTTTCACTACACCAAGCACTTACAATATGAATTGCTGGGGTGTTATGAAATGTGTCTTTCGACCGTCTGACTGCTTTTCCATCTATGGAAATCACATTAACATCTATATCTCTTTTCACCAGTATTTGCACCCAATCTACAAAACACTTTTCAAAACATTCTGGTTTTATGGAAGATATAACTCTATTGATAGTATCGTGGGAGGGTATTCCATTTGGTAAACATAGAATTTTTTTCAAAAAAGAAATTTTCGTTTTTCCGTAAAGTTCAACATCATCCCATGATTCAGCTCCACACAAAACTGCTATTATTGTTAATACTACAATATCTATTAATAAATGTAGTTTATTTCTATTTAACCTTGTGTCAACTAAATTTCCAAAACCTTTGTGTAATGATGTTTTCATTGTTTTTTTTACAAAGGTCAAGAATTAAATAGTACTTTTAAATTTACTAATATTTGAATAATTAACAATCAACAGAAAGTTATTAGCATTTTGGACAAACAATTTAGTTTTTAAAAATTTCACAAATCCTCCATTGTTTACATCTTGTTTATATCTCAAATAATTTTAAGTTTTTACATTTCATACGTTAGCCCTGGGACTTGGGGCTGTTGCTGCTGTTTTATTATTGGTATTTAAAGACACGATATTAGGTTTTGTGGCCAGTATACAATTATCTGCAAACAACATGGTAAAACCAGGCGACTGGATTGAAATGCCGTCGCACAAAGCTGATGGAACAGTTTTAGAAATGAACTTAAATACGGTTAAAGTTCAAAACTGGGATAAAACCATTTCAACAATTCCAACATATGCATTAGTAAGCGAAAGTTTTAAAAACTGGAAAGGAATGGAAGAGTCTGGTGGCCGGAGAATCAAAAGAGCCATCAACATAGATATGAATTCCGTAAAATTTTGCTCTGAAGAACTAATCTCCAAATTAAAAAAGGTAAATGTGTTAAAAGAATATATAAACAACAAACTCCTTGAATTAGAGAAGCACAACGAAAATTTTGATATTGACGAAACATTGCCCATTAATGGAAGAAGATTAACCAATTTAGGTATATTCAGAAAGTATCTTGAAGGCTACCTGAGAAACCACCCCATGATTCATGATGACATGACTTTTCTTGTCCGACATTTACAACCTACAGAAAAGGGTATTCCTATTGAGATATATGTTTTCAGTAAAGATCAGGCATGGGCCAATTACGAATCAATACAAGCTGATATTTTTGATCATATCCTGGCTGTACTACCTCAGTTCGAATTAAAAGTATATCAATTTCCAACTAACCAGGACAATAAATCTTCATTTTTTATCAATGAATAAAATATTGCTACAAAATCATATACGTTCATACACCTATATCACAAACACTTAACAAAAGTATTTTTTACTTCAAATATCAACTTACAATTTGTAGTTAATAAAAATTAATATTCTATTAAAATGATATTAATTATTGAATATCTATAAATATATTTATAATTTCGCAGCAAATTAACAGTTAAATCCATATCTTAATTACATATTATAAGTTCAAGTAACACAAAATGGAAAACAGCCAACAAATTGATCTTTTGGATAAAAAGATACTTTCTCTAATCACAAAAAATGCCCGTATTCCTTTTCTGGAAGTGGCTCGTGAATGTAAAGTATCAGGAGCTGCAATACATCAAAGAATTCAGCGACTAATGAACCTGGGCGTTATTAAGGGTTCTGAGTTTATTATAAATCCTACTAAAATAGGATTTCACACTTGTGCTTTCATGGGAATTTTCCTTGAAAAAGCAAGTTTATTTGACACAGTAGTTGAAGAACTAAAACAAATACCGGAGATTGTTGAATGTCACTACACAACAGGTCAATATGCTATCTTTATTAAGATATACGCAAGAAACAATGAAGATTTAAAAAGAATGCTTCACGACAAACTCCAGTCTATTGAAGGCATTTCCTCAACAGAAACCATTATATCACTTGAGGAAACATTTAAACGCCAGTTACCTATCCATTAAAAAACCATAAAAAAAGCCGGATAAATAACACCCGGCTTTTTATTTATATACAGCTTCATCTGTTTAAATTTACTTTTCAACGGCCAGATGGAACTCTCAAATAAATTTGATCATCCTTGTGAGCAATAACTCTTTGACTCCGTCGATGTCACAATTCTTAAGGTATGTTTCATACTATATTCTATAGTTTCCACTCACCCGATATGATCTTTTGTAATGGCTTCATAAATTTATTAAAGTTAAGCAGCAATAAATTAATCAGCGGATCATTCTTTATCATGGTATGATAATTTTCTTCATTAATTTCCATCAATACCTTTCTTTCATATTTACTTTGGGGTGTTGATAATACAATATGAGGTAAAATGGTAGAAGTTGCCTTTATTTTATATTCTTCTTCTTTTATGATTCCCTCTGAAATGATACGAGGATAAATCTCAAAAAAATTATAGGTACTGTCGCCTAAATAAAGGTTAAATGAAAAGTTTTGAACCAATGGTATCTGAAAATAAAAATTAAAAGTTTTACCTGGATCATTAATATGCATTGAAACAAAGTTATTATGCATATTATCTGGTGTATAATGAACTTTCCAACTCAGGTCTTCAACGTCTTCGAACTGCGCTTTTAAACCCAACCATATGAGCAAGCGGGGCCATACAACGAGGTTAAAATGATCGTTCCAGTCATTTTGCTCTCGTAATTTCTGAATATTTTCAATTGTTAAATCTATTATCGGAATCTTCATGGATTAAAAAATTATTCAACGGTCATATGGAAATCACCAATAAAATGATGAATTGTCATACCCTATAATCCGTTTTTATTGAATCACAAAAGTATTACAATTGCGTATGATAAGCCAATCTATGATCACTTTTATCACTACTAAAAACAATATCTATCCTGCCCAATTTAACACCTCCCCAACCAGTTTGATTAATCACAACATCCTTACCCAGCAAATTTTTCACAACTACCGGCTCATTCAAAAAGGTATGTGTATGACCTCCTAATATCAGGTCAATATATGCAGTATTTCTGGCTAATAAATAATCACTAACCTTAACACTATCATATTTATAACCCAGGTGAGACAATGCGATAATATAATCACATCCCTCCTGATTTTTCAAATATCCAGCTAGTTTATCACCATATTCAACAGGATCATTATATTTAATACCTTTAAAATTACCCGGATCTACCAAGCCACTTAACTCTATCCCTAAACCTATAATCCCTATCTTAACACCCCCTTTTTCTATTATTTTAAAAGGTTGTATAATATCTTTTAGTACACTGTTTTCAAAGCTATAATTGCTGTTTATAAAAGGAAATTCTGCTTTTTTTAATTGCGCTGCCAACTCATCTGCTCCATTATCAAACTCATGATTACCCAGGGTGGAAGCATCATACTGCATCAAATTCATCAGTTTAATATCCAGTTCACCTTTGTAAAGATTAAAATAAGGTGTGCCCTGAAAAATATCTCCTGAGTCTAATAACAACACATGAACTTCACTTTTTCTGATTTGTTTAATCAAGGCCGATCGCCTGGCATAACCACCCTGACCAGGATATTTGTTGTGATCTTCGGGAAAAGGGTCAATATGGCTATGCACATCATTAGTATGCAGAATGGTAATTGTTACATCTTTCCCCGACAAATTACATGAGGGTAAAACCAATGATCCTGCTGCAGCACCAAGAGCTATGTTTTTTATAAAATTTCGTCTACTAGTCATCATCTCAAATCACTTTTACTCTGCCATCAATATCACTAATTGCTTTTTCTCCTTTTTGGGTAAGACCTTCAATATATTGTATTATGGCCTCCCTGATTTTACAACCTATCATTTCACGATGCAGTGGATTTACTATCATAGAAAAATAATCACCCCCGTTGGCTAAATAGTCAGAGGTAGCTAAATAATAATTACTGTTCACATCCAGTGGTTTTCCCCCTATAGTCAGCTTCTTTATTTTTTTATCCATTATCTCAAGTCTGGCTCCACTAATCCCTTCACCATTTGTAGCACTAATATGCTCAAAAAATTCTTCAATAGCCTTCCCCGGAAGTGTTAAAACAACTATTTGATTTTCAAAAGGCATAATTTCAAAAATATTCCTTACCGTAATGTCTCCCTTCGGCAAAGAAGCCCTGATACCTCTTATATTCATCAGAGTAATTAAAGGTAAAGGCTCAGCATTATTAGCCTTGAGATATACCAGTGCCCGCTCCTGTATAATATCGGCGATAAAATTTGACAACGGACTTTCCGGAAAGTAAGAAACAAGCTCCTTGTCACTATAACCAATGATACGGTTCATTTGTTTATCTATATCCTTGCTGAACGGATCAATATAATCTGCTATTAGCGTATCAGCAACAAGCGTGCTGTCAACATTAAGCAAACCTCCTGATATATTTTTAATATTAACTTTTTGCTTACACCCTGCTATAAGCATAAACAGAAGCAAAAAGACATACAATCTACAATTCAACTTCATTATGTTATCTAAATTTATTTATCTACTCCGTAAAAATACATTAATAATATAACATATAACAAATAATTGCTTTAAGCAGATGTTAACAAATCTTATCGACCAGTTGGTACAAAAAAAGGCTTCCATAACGAAAGCCTTACTGAACATTAAAAGTATGATAAGAAAACTAAAGTTGCTCGTAATACTTTTTCTTTATTTCCTGCAACATTTTTAGATCTATCTTAGGATTATAGATACGTATCATATCCTCTATGGCAAAGTTATTATGAAAATGCCCCAGTGCAGCATCAAAGAAACTACCCTCGTAATTATATTTTACCTTTTCTGTTAACACCTGAAATTCGGACCACTTGCAATATTCAGGAATGGTGATATATCCATGATCTTTTTCAACCAGGTCTAGATAAATACCATCTTCTATTTTTTGTAAATGATAGAATTTTTTTATCCTTATTAAACCTTGTCCTTCAATCTTTTTAGATGGTTTCTTTTTAAACTCAAAACCCTGATCAATAAAACAGGCCTGTAAATCTTTAATATGATCGTAAGTATCCAAATGACGAACCCTGATGATATGATAAGTTTTATTAAAAATAGTTACAGTCCCTGCATCAGCATGAAAACGTGAAGGAAAATATTTTTGAATATTTACCCTGGCTCTGGTGACTTCTTCTAGCGTATACAATTTATCAACAACAAGATATATGTATAGTGGCTTTGAGTCTACAGGAGATTCACTATAATAGTAAAAAAACCCGGGAAAGGGTTCCGGAGCTTCCAAAACAAATGTATTTGGCATTATTTTATCATCCATAGTAACCAGTTGCTCTGACTTTAAAAGGTTACCATATCTTTCTAATATATCTGAACTTTGCATAACGGTTATTTTTTTTAGATTCCACTCTTTTAAGTTACAAAAAATATCTTTAGAAAATCAAATTATACTTCATTGATATTTTAACTCCCTTACTCAGTGTCAGCAAGAAAACTAAGGTTTTTCTCAAGTGCTTGAATGGAAAAATTCAATTTCAAGGCTTGGCCTTTTTGAAAATCAAGGAGTTTACTTTCGTAAATGACTGTTTTCAAAAAGGGCGTAACGAAGAAATTGGACTTTTCGGGCAAGCACTATTCAGGACTGGTTTCTTCAAATATCTATAAAAGCAATGTAAAGATAACGTATAAGTCTGACTAATATGGGAGCTACATATTTTTATCCCCACACCTCCCGAAGCAAAAAACTTACAGGCCTACAGTAGCTATACTCCAACTCCCTCTGGGGTTTGGCGTGAAACACGAAAAGGACGACGGAGACAATTAGTCATATTTAACTCATATATAACTCATATCAAACTCACATTAAACTCACTAATTCATGAATTTAATATAAGTTGAATATATATTTCATATAAAATAAAAGTAACTTTAAACCAATGCATTCCCAACACAAACCCGTAACATACCAGCAGGAGACTGACAAATATTGTATATACATACTACAGAAAACACATAAGAATAAGTTAGTTCAGGGTGTTTATTAGGGGAAACAGGTAAGAGAGTTCTGATTTTTCGAAGACGGTGGTAGCGATTAAAAATTTTGGATTACCAAAAAAAAGAGGCCATCTCATTTGAGACAGCCTCTATGAAAATAAAAAAAGCTGATATTATTTTCTTAAAAAACCCTTTATTCTATGGAGATATCAAACTGGTAACTACTATAATTCAAGGTTTTATCAAAAACCTTAAACTCTAAAGTGTATTGACCTGACATAATATCCAAAGGAATATCCTGGTTAAAAATCTGATAAGCAGATAATTCGTCCGTTTTACCACTAAGATAAACCGTTTCATTGTATATCCATGGTGTATCCCAACCTTTAGTACTTTTTTGGCTGTAGATATTAATCTCCACCATAAGCAATTCAATATCATCCTCGAAAACTGCATTACATATCATTGATTGACCACGAGAATATACAGCAGATTCAATTGGAGAAGTAAATGTAGCAGTTGGATCTGTTGTATCTTTAATTTCATCATCAGAACAACTGCTTGCCATAAGTCCCAAAACAAGAATCATCAAGGTACTTAACTTAGATATATATTTCTTCATCTCATTATAATTTTAACTTTCAAAGGTAATAAATAAAACTCCCTGATAATATCCCTCCCGCGAGAGAAAGATTTTATCACAGGTGTTTTATTTTATATCATTATTAATGGTCAGATAAAGGAAGTTCTAGTGACTACTCCCAGTATCCGACCATATCCCCCTTCTATTTTTTAATCAACTTATAAACTCCGGTGTTTTCACTATCCTGTATTTCTACAAGATACACACCACTCATAAGCTCATCGACACTAATTGTATGTTTTTGTTCTTGATACCAAGGTATATTTTTCTCAATCACTACCGTACCAGCTACATTAACGATACGAAGCTGAACATTTGCATCAGAAGATGTACCTTGAATAGTAATAAATGAAGCGGCTGGGTTTGGATAAATAACCCAACTATTTACCTCATTATCATTAATTCCTGTACGATGAAGCAAATGCACTATAAAACTATAGTCTACAGAAGCACCATATTCATCAGTAGCAGTGACAGAAACTTCAACATCAGGACTAAGTACTGACAAAGGATCCATTTTAAGTTTAGAGCCCGACAAGAATATATCTAATGTTGTATAATCACTAGAAGTCACATCAAATGTAAGCACATCATTATCAGGATCAGTAATATAATCTGACAGATCAAGATCCACTACACCATTTTCAAGTACCATAACCTTATCCTCAATTTCTGTAGAAATTTCAGGAACTCGGTTTACGTTAACAACTTCTACCGGGATATCGATTACTGAAGAGTTATTATACTCATCTGTACCAGTTATTGAAATAACGTTATTACCAGCAGAAAAATAATCAGGTGTATAAGTAACAGTAATAATATTGTCAGCTGCTACAATAGAAACAAGACTATTCTCTTCTGCAAGTTCAAATGTACAGTCATCACCTTCGGAGTCATTAGCAATAACATCAAAAGTTAATGTTGAATTTTCATCCACAGTTAAAACAGCATCAGGATCAACAGTTAAAACAGGAGCCTGATTCATATGTAAATGCATGGTACGTTCTAATGTCGGATTAGTAGGATCGTTAGATTCCACAATTAAATTAGCGTAATTATCCACCTCCATAACGCCCGCAGCGTTAAAATCAAGATCGATAGTCAGCGTTTGCTCGGCCTCTACCTCACCGCTCATTGGAGTTAATATATTAACCCATGAAATTGTAGCATGCTCTTTTTCAATCGCTTTTATCATCCACATATAATCCTCAAGCTGACTCACAGAAGTAACATCTTCCCAACCATCTTCCTGTTCAAAAAAGAAACGACCAGCTACCGGAGTATCTGTAAAAGCAGTTCCTTGAGGATATTCTACACCAAATGGGTAGGCCACAACAATATAAAACTTCTCGTTAGGATAAAACTGCTGTGGTTCAGACAGTGGTATCGTAATAAAACTTCCGCCGTCAATAGTTTCATCAACAGAATAAGTATAAGTTTCCTGAGTTAAAATACTAGCTTCGTTAATATCTGCACCTCCAGCTAACACGTAAACGGTAATATCTGATGATAGCAGATCAACAGGATTATACCATGTTTGAACATGAGATAACTTAAAGCCTTCAGCAGGAGCTTCAAAGGCAATACATGGTGCAAATGACGAACCTTCTCCGTAACCTGTAAGTGCATCTGCCTCAGTATTTGAGTCATATTCCAGTACATTATCATATACTTCTGCATCCTCACTACTAAGAGCAATAGCATGAGCCTGGTTTTCAACAGATAAAACATCTCTATTCACAGAATAACTACGAACTATGGCTGAAGCATCAGCACCAGCTCTGTTATAATCAACAGAAAGGTTGTATGATAAACTTCCCTGACCATCCACATTAGACAATGTTAAACTGCGTGACTCTGTATAAGTAGCCGAATTGGCAATAATTTCAATATCATCACCTTCTACAGCAACTACAGGAGCCTTCTGTGCGTGAGCTGTAACAGGAATCACAACATCATTGAGATTACTGGAGATTGTAAAGTCTACATTAAAATCAGTAACATCACCAGATGGAGTAAAGTTAATTCTAAGTTTACGAGATTCACCAGGTAATAATTCTGTTGGATCCCAATAACCCAACTGTTCAGGAATTTGAGACCAGTAATAATAGCCCCAGCTGCTTACATACCATTCTGCTGTCATCTCGGAGTTATCACTCAATATTAAAGACGAGAAATTAATTGCAGCAGTTCCCGTATTCACAAGCTCAAATTCGCGAGTATAAGAAACCGGCGATGAATAACCATAATCATCCTCAGTATCGTAGGCCATTACTGTACCAAAATCAATTGCCTCAGGAGCTTCCATCGATGGCTCACCAATAACATTTAACGATACCGGTATTGATAAATCGGGTTGATCTGGTGTATTATTAATCACTTCAATATTACCAGAATAAAATCCATCATTTAATAGACTTGCATCAAGAGCTATATTAATAGTTTTAGACTCTTTAGCAGGAATAACGACTTTTTCAGATGGAGTTAATACGATAGCCAGTTCATTTTTCAAATAATACTGATATCCTACAATTTGAACACCTTCATCACCATTTTCATTTTCAAGACCTACTAATCCCAAATTAAATATTGAAGAATAATCATCTCCCTGGTATTGATACTTGATAATACCATTATTGTAAATTATTGCTTCAAAATTATAATCTGTACCTAATCCGTACATATCGATACATTCGTTCCATTGAACTACAATTCTATCGTCATATATTTTATAATATATACCTGATAAATCATCTTCATCTGCTTCATCATATTTGTGTAGTGCTAAATATGGAGCAATCAAGCTGTTTGGCTGATCCGGATTAGGGATAACACCAGGAATAATATACGTAGCATTGATTTGAGGTTCAACAGTTGTTATCATTCCTTGCCAACTGATCCAAATCTTGTTACTTGCCTTGTTATATAATTTCACATCAAACGGAAGCTCAACTTCTTTCCACAATTGCTCATTTTCTGAATACCACGAATAAGGAGTTCGTGATCCATCCTCAACAATATCTTCCCAATTATACATTACACCACTTTCAGCATCATCAGATGTTGAATAATAATAAGCAAAATCAGGCACACTCATTGTTTCAGCAGAAGCATCCTCATAAATCCAATCATTACCTTTAATTAATAATTCCAATGGATTGTCGCCATCATTACTGATTTGCAACGACTTAATCATTTTGTCTCCAGCATTTAAGGTTTCTGAAATACCAGACTCATTAACTGCAACCTGCGGAGCAACTTTTACTTCACCATTAAGAGTTAATGATAAAGTGGTACCATCTGAACAATTTATAGTTAATTGTCCGTCGTAAACAGCAGCTGCATCTGTTAGCATACTAACAGTAAGATATTGTGAAGATTTGGCTCCTAAAACTCTAGGAAACTCCTCATTCATACTAAATCCATCACCCTGTAAATCAGCCGAAACAATTTCAACATCTTTATTTCCTGTGTTAACAATTGTTATTTCCTGTTGAGCTAAAGCTCCGGTAAACACTTGTCCAAAATCAACGTTTGTACGATCTACTTTAGGCTCTGCAACCCCGCCACTATTCACATTTACATTAACAGTAAAAGGAATTGCAGCATTAAATGGATCATTACTAAGAATAGAAATATTTTGATATTGAACACCTTCATTAACATTGGCAGTATTAATATTTACTGTTATTTCTTCAGATTCTCCAGGTACTATATATCCACTTGTTTTAGATACTGATTCAACCAAACCACTACCCGGGTATTTTACTTTAAAAATAGTTTCATTACTTGATAAAATACCGTAACGGTCGTATCCATAGGTAAAATCGGCTCCACTAATACGAAATTCATCATCGTACTCTGGATTACACATACCAATTAAGGCCTGATAGGTATCAAGATAATCCATCCACTCAATATCTTTGTATCTAAAATCAATATCTCCATTTTTATACAATACAATCTGGAAAGTACCTGAATAATAATCATCTACTTCTTCAAAAAACACATCAGTATATTGTATAATTACCCTGTCGGACTCTTTTTTGTAATGAATAGTACCTTTACGATTTAGATCAAAAGGCCATCCCATTGCCGAAATGGCACCCTCAGGTGAACATTGATAATAGAAACTAGGCGGAGCACAATTCCCTATCGATCCTTCTTTGCTTAAAGACAGGATTCCGTAACGTGTAATATAAATACTATTTGTTTTCTTATTATAGAAAGGGAACTCAAAGCCCAGATCCAACTCTTTATAAGTATAATCAGAATACGTATTTTTAAAATAATCAGTAACATCTACACCGGATTCTGTAATATCATCCCATTCAAAAGTAACAGTTGTATTATCATTAATATTACTTTCATAGGTATAACCAAATCTATGACGCAAACTATCCTCAGCGGACAAGTCACCATCCTTAAATACTGGTATACTGTAATTTAATGGATATTCACCGGTATTTGAAATAGTAAATGTAGTACTTGTTGTTTGACCGATTCCCATATCTTCCAGAGTCTGTTCCGAAGGAGTCAGTTCTATTTTAGAAGGATTTGCACCTACTCCAAATACCCTAAGATCAAAAGTATTCCCTTTCAAATCAGTCAAAGTAACAACACCATTATCATTACCAGCTCCATTAGGAGTGTATTTAACAGTAATAGAGCCATAATCACGGGCGTACATACACCAGTCAGATGCAGTTACCTTAAATTGATCATCAGAAACGGCTGTTTGAACACCATAAAAGTTTCCGTAGCCAAAATTTGTAACAGGAATAACCAAAGTTTTACTTTTCCCATAAAAAACACTTCCAAAATCCACAACATCAACAGCACGTAGATCAGGCTTTTGGTTTGCAACCGTAACACCCACACTCAAACGAGTTTCTTTTTCGTCAGTGTCATTAGACTCAACTAATAAATTCGCACTATATGTACCATTGATTAATGTGGATCCATCAATATCAAAACCAACTGTTTCAGACTGATCGGCATCAATGGTTCCGGAGCTAGGAGATAAAGTAATGTATTCACCCAAATATTTATTATTACTTATTGCGGTAGTAGACCAAGTATAATAATCATCAATTAAAGTACTTAAAGGATACCATGTTTTTCCCATGTCGAAACTCATGTAGCGATAATCAGAATAATCTGACTCTACTTCTTCCTGAGCACCTCTAAACAATAGGTATTTCCTGCAGGCACATGAAAAACAATCCAGAATGTTTCACCATAATTAAAATACAATTGTTCATCTAAATGTACTGAGTGATTATAAGCACTGGCATAGTAACTATCCACTTCTTGTGCATATAACAAATTATCTTTGGTGAGATCTTGTCCTTTATATACCTCCATTACCATTGGCCCTGTTTCAGGGTCATGAAGCAAGTACATTTGTACATCTGTAAGGTTAAATCCATCTTCGCGATCAACATAATATTTCATTGCAGATGAATTTGTTACTGTTTCATCAGCATCCCCCAGGATATAAATAGTTCCATCGCCGTAATTAATTTGATCGCTAAAAGAACTTAATTCTATTTTATCAACCGAAGATGACAGAGAGTTAACTCTGGATGTAATTTTTCGTAAATTATGAGATGAGCTTGCGCTAGTTCCAGCTTTTGGATAATTGATATTGGCATTATTATAAGTCAAAGAATGACTTTTATGGCGCATTGTTGCCTCCCATTTAAGCAATCCTTCAGCATGATTTTCAATAGTAAACTCACCACCTTCAAGAAAAGAATTAGATTCATTTAATGTATAATCAAATGAGGTTTCAGCAATATTAATCTCAGGACCGGCATTGGTTGTTGCCGATAAAACTTCAGATAATTCTGATTTATTGGCCCATCTATCCATTGAACGAATTGCAAAATAATAAGTCGTTAATGGTTCCAGACTGGTTATTTCATATTCTTTTAATTCTCCGGCCTGTGCAATATTATTAATACTTATTATTGTACATTCAGAAAGGTTACTTTCGCTGATTGGCTCTGTATTATAGAACAACTGAAAGTTAGATGGATAACCATCATCTTCATCGTTGGGAACACTCCATGAAAGAGATGCTAAATCCTGTGCAACAACATTAATTTGTAAATCAGTAAAAACATCAGGCTTAATACCCTCGTTCTTTTTCAATACCATGGCGGCATCAATATATCCTACTCCCAGCTTGCCGCTAAAATCAGGATTAAGCTCATATACATCATGAGTAGAAGACTCCAGATACAAACGAAGCTCATCTGCAGTAAAATTATCACCGGCATGTTGAGACACAGCTAAAGCAGCCACACCTGACATATGAGGACAAAGCCATAGAAGTTCCCTGCATAAATCCATATTTATTATCAGGTATAGTACTTAAAACCCCATAAGATGTACCATAATTCATATCACCACCCGGAGCAGAGATATCCACCCATGAACCATAATTTGAATAATTTGCAATTTGATTAGTAGGCCCTAAAGCTGCCACGCAAAATGTTTTGTCGTAATACCCGGGATACATATCAGTATCAACATAATCATTACCAGCAGCAAAAATAACAATACCACCCTTCATAGGACTTCCTTCATAATCTCCTGCTTCAGCAATAAAATAATCAATAGCATCCAACACCATTTGTTCGTAAATACCAGCCTCGGTATAACCCCATGAGTTTTGAGATATTACAGCGCCATTATCTGCACCGTAAACAATTGCCTGTGCAAAACCACCAGATCCACCAGCGGAAGTAAAAACCTGTGATGACATTAACCTTGCACCATCATTATTACCAGTACCACCGGCAACACCACATACACCAATACCATTATTATTAACAGCAGCAACAGTACCAGCAACGTGAGTACCATGCTCATGCGCACTTATTGTACTAGATGCATCAGCAAAATTATAACCATGAATATCATCAATGTAACCGTTTCCATCATCATCCACTCCTTCAACTCCATTTAATTCAGCTTCATTAACCCACAAATTGTCCTTTAAATCTACGTGGTCAATATCAATACCCCCATCAACAACACTAACAATTACGTTTGATTGACCGGCTTGAGTTTTCCATGCTTCAAAAGCATTTATATCGGCACCTGCCACACTGTATTCAAGACTACCATCATTGTGATAATGCCATTGTTGATCTAAATATGGATCATCAAAAGGCATATCTTCAGATGTACTATTTACTTTTTCATCAAGAGGTACAACTTTACCATCAATAAGAATCTTTTTTAATACAGGTTCAGCTATTTCTACAACATCTGTTGCTTTATAGGCAGATACTGCACTTGAAGTAGCAACTGAACTATCAAATGTTATTTCATACCATAAATCAAGTCCATGCTTACTATGCCTAGCTTCATTTTTGGCAGAATAAGGAAAGACTCGCTTCATTTTTGATGCACGAACCTCAGTATTAGCGACATCAAATGTTTTTATTCCTGTGGACAACACACCTGCTTTATATGTAGTCTTAAGGGTTTTAAGTTGTGTTGAAATTTCACGTTTAAACTTAACTCTTAGAACTCCCTTGTGCATACTGTTTGCTGATACCTGAGCTTGCAAATTAGCTATACTAATCAGCAGTGATATCCACAAGAGTAGAACATGCTTCCTTTTTAACAAATTTTTCATTGAATTCTTTTTAATTTATATTAGGTTACTTCTTAGTTGATGTTTTTTGATCATTAATTACTTTTTGTTTTTCCTTTATAGATTCGAGAATTTTTTTCAAAGCTTTATTTTCTAAGCGATTCTTGGATAGATGCTGTAAAATTTTTTGAGTATCCTTGTTTTTCATACATATTAAATAATGGCTTTTTAAATAATAGCTTTCACAAGTTTAATATGAAACACAAAAAAACGCTTATACAATAGCCACTTAAAACCTCATAACACCTACTAAAAAAAACACTCCCAGTTAGTTTTACGCCACTACAACAACACTACATCCATTAACAACTAATTAATCTATAGGCATTTAAAAAACATCAATTGATTACACCTAAAAACATCCACAGGAGAAAAAACAACCTGTATTTTTTTTTTAAAAACCTTCAACACGAAGCCAAAGCAAAAAACACAAGTCTTTTAAAACAATAAGGGTATAAAATTAAGGAGGGCACACTCCAAAAAAGCACTTAAAAAACAAAATACCCCACATTAACCAATAGGTATTGATTATTTTTTTACAACCACAAAATATAAATAGACAGAGGAAAATTGGATAAATTGAAAAAGAAGAAGCAGTAAAAATATACTTTTTACAATTCCATTAAATAACTAACTAAATTAACTTCAGTATTGGTTAAATTTAATTTTTTACGAATTCGGGTACGAGCCACTTCAATACTTTTGACACTTTGTTTGGTGATAGAGGATATTTCTTTGGTTGTCATGTTCAGTTTCAGAAATGTACAAATCTTTAAATCACCAGGAGTCAGATCAGGAGCATGAGCCTTTAGTTTTTTATAATAATCCTCATAAACCATCTGAAAACGAACATCAAATTCATCCCACATATCATCTTTAGCTTCTTCTTGTATATCTAAAATGATTCTATGAAGCAAATTATGGTTTTCAGATTTTAATCCCTTTTTAAGCTGCAACAATCTTAATGAAATATCATTTAACAACTCATTTTTCTTAAGCAAGAACAAAACAGAAGAAGCCAATTCTTTATCCTTTAAAGAAATATCCTGAACCCTCATATTTAAATCCTTCTCAAGATTTTCATTTTCTAACTTTATCAGTCTTGAACGATTTATAGCTAATTTGTACAGCATAAAAGAAACAATCAAACCGAATAGTAAAATAATTATCGCTATAATATACCGGTTAATTACTTTCTGTTGATAAATTTCTTTTGCCTTTTCTTCTTTCTCAAATTCATATTTAACCTGAAGTTCTGTTTGTTTTCTTATAGAACTTTCATTAAGTAAAGTATCTGTTAATTCTTTATACTTTTTATATGTTGTTAAGGCAAGTCTGTAATCATCTTTTGCCTGATAAATCTCAGAAAGATTATATAGAGCATTTGCACGTGTTGACATTGCACCAGCCTTTTCTGAATATTCAAGGGCTTTTAAACCTACTTCATTGGCTTTATCCAAATTACGAAGTATAATATGATAACCTGTTAAGTTATTATAAGTTTTGGCTAAACCATTAAGGTCATTAATACGTTTTCGGCAATCTAAAGAATGCTCTAAATAATAAGAGGCTTTATCCCAATCTTCTGATTCAATTGACAATTTACCTAAGTTGTTATAAATAGTACCCAAGGCCTGATCGTCTGCATATTTCAATGCCAGCTCAAGTGCTTTTTAATAATAATTTAAAGCTGTTTTTTTGTTATCCTTTTCTGTATAAATATTAGCAATACTATTATATAAGGTGTATACACTTTGCATTGTTGGATTGGATTTCTCCTCTGAATTATTATAAACATATAACGCTTTATTATAATAATTTAATGCCTGATCAAAATCTTTTAACCGATCCATTAATGCCCCCATATTATGATACAAGGTAAAAAGCAAAACCTTATCTCCTAGTTGCTCAACCTTTTCGAGACTCTCAAGATAGTTTTTTAAAGCTTTACTATAATCACCCATGAAGAAAAAGGCATCACCCACTTTTTGATGCGAAACAGCAATTAGCCTGGTATCATTAATTTTTTTTGATATACTTAAAGCCTCTGTTGAATAAGAATAAGATTGTCTTAAATCATCACCCCAAAAATAATCAGACAACTGCCATAATGTTTTTACACGATTACTATCATGCTTTGTATACTTAAGCTGCACCTGCAGACTATCTAACAGTAATTTGTTTTGCCCCGAAAATTGTACACTTATTAATAAAAGTAAAAAAATGAGAGCTAAAGCTTTCAGCTTATAAAAATAAATGAACACTTTTTTAATCGTAATATTAACAATAATTATTATTGACATAAAACCGCAGAATAGCTAAACTTAATCCTTTAGGACATATACAAAGCAACAAATATAGCAAACATTTTAAATCATAAAATTATTGAACGAATGATTTTTATTAGTGGTCACGTGTAAAAACAGGATGCAATTCAGTTGACAGCTGATTATTATAATAATACCCCTCCATATCGAAAGCCCTTAGATCCTCAGGGTTTGAAATATTGTTTTGAATGATATAACGAGTCATTAGTCCACGGGCTTTTTTGGCATAAATACTAATGATCTTGTATTTACCATCCTTTAGATCCTTAAATTCCGGAGAAACAACAGGAACATTGATACTATTTGTATCAACAGACTTAAAATACTCATTGGATGCCAGGTTAATTAAAACCTTATGATTGCTGGCTTGGATATCTGCATTCAGGGCTTCAGTAATTTTATTGCCCCAGAACTGGTATAGGTTTTTACAAGACTCCACAGCTAATTTAGTCCCCATTTCCAACCTATAGGGCAAAATTAAATCCAAAGGTCGCAAAACACCGTACAAACCAGATAAGATACGTAATTTATCCTGTGCCACGTCAATATCCTGCTCACTTAAGGTTTCTGCTTTAATCCCATTATAAACCTCACCATTAAAAGCAAACAAGGCCTGTTTTGCCCTTGAGTTTTCAAACGGAAAATGCCAATTCTGATAGCGGTTATAATTTAAATCAGCCAGTTTTGTACTGATCTTCATCAATGCTGCTAAATCACCTGGTTTATAATTTTTCAGCTCACCAACTATCTGCTGTGGTTCATTAGTAAAACGATACTCACTAAACTTTGGTGTATTAGCCGGATGTTCAAAATCAAGAGCTTTAGCGGGAGATATAATAATTTGCATACTTATAAATTCTTTTTTAGTATAACTTATCGTTCTGGAAATGGTTCATTTATTATTTTACAATATAACATCTCCCTAGCAACTCCTGAAGTTATTTTATTTTATTGAAAGAAGAACAACATTCTCAACATGATGGGTATGTGGAAACATATCTACAGGCTGAACTTTATCTACTTTATATTTTACATCCAACAGGTTTAAATCACGAGCCTGAGTAGCAGAATTACAACTTACATATACAATTTTGGGCACATTGGTTTTTAAAATTGTTTTAACCACATCCTCATGCATTCCTGCACGCGGGGGATCTACAATCATCACATCCGGACTCCCATTTTCCTGAATAAACTGCTCATTAAGAATATCTTTCATATCTCCGGCATAAAACACGGTATTTTCAATACCATTATTTGCAGAATTTATTTTAGCATCCTCAATGGCTTCGGGTACATATTCAACACCAACCACTTTTTTTGCTTTTGAAGCTACGAAGTTAGCAATAGTACCTGTTCCTGTATATAAATCATAAACCACCTCATCACCTGACAAACCAGCAAATTCGCGTGTCACTTTATATAATTCGTAAGCTTGTTCAGAATTGGTTTGATAAAAAGATTTTGGTCCAATGCGGAATTTCAATCCTTCCATTTCCTCCTCAATATATTCTTTCCCTTTAAAACACAGAATATCCTGATCGCCAATAGTATCGTTGGCTTTTGAATTAATTACATATAACAAAGAGCTAATCTGAGGGAATTGCTCACTCAGGTGATTTAATAAACCTTCTCTTTTTTCAACATCTTCATGATAAAAAGATACAATCACCATGACTTCACCAGTAGAAGTTGTGCGGATAATCAGCGTACGAAGAAACCCTTCATGATTACGGATATCGAAGAATGTTAACCCATGATCCAAAGCGTATTTTTTAATCACTAACCTGATACTGTTTGAAGGCTCTGCCTGCAAATAACAATTTTTTACATCAACTACCTTATCAAACATTCTTGGCACATGAAAGCCTAAGCCATAACGCTCAACAGAATCTTCAGGAATCTGCATTTCATCATTATCTAACCATCTTTTATTTGAAAAAGTATACTCCAGTTTATTTCTATAGTACCTGTCTTTTTCCGAAGCTTTAATAGTTTGTATTACAGGCAATTCAATTTTACCAATACGTTTTAAGTTATTTTCTACCTCACGTTGTTTAAATAACAATTGCTCAAAGTAAGGTAACATTTGCCATTTACATCCCCCACACACACCAAAATGTTCACAAAAAGGCTTCACTCTTAAATCAGAATATTTGTGATATTGAGTTACATATCCTTCATAAAAATTCTTTCTTTTTTTATTTACCTGAACATCTACAATATCGCCAGGAACAGCATTCTGCACAAAAAGAACTTTTTCTTCAATTTTAGCCAAAGCTTTTCCTTCAGCTGCTACATCTATAATCTCAACACCCTCAAACAAAGGCTTTCTTTTTCTTGATCTACCCACAGTTACTATTTTAATTCTATTTTCTAAATCCTCTACTTTAATCCGCAATTTGCATTTAACTGACTATTAAACACCTAAACTACTTCAAAACAAATTATCTCACTCACTTACTTCAATTCACCATAGCGGTGCTATATCTCTTTTCAGCAAGTGCTTGTTTTATTATATTTTCAATGCTCATTACGATATTAAAATGCATAATCCGGGTTTAATGAAAGTTTAGCCAGATAGTCATAATGCATTCCTTCTGCCACTTTTTCCATTTTCAAACCATTCTGTTCTGCATAAAACTTCAGTAGCTCATCGTCAATAAAAAGCCACTTAAAAGATTGCCCTTTTACATCCTTGTATTCCATCTGGTAACTTATCTCTCCATAATAATCATCGTTCAGATTAATCAGCAAACTACCATCATCTTCTTCAAATAAATACCTGATATCACTTGAATCTACAATTAAACAACCCCCCGGGTTTAAAAGCTGCTTAACTTTTGTAAAAAAATGCTCCAGATTACCCGTATCACCGGCAATACCTATTCCATTCATCAGCATTAAAATGGTATCGTACTTTTTATCGTCAGGTAACTGATAAAAATCTTGCTGCATAATATTTTTCACACCTCTCTGACGCATCACATCACAGGCAGCAGGACTAATTTCATTGGCATACACTTCTTTATTATTTTGTTGAAGATATAAGGCATGACTACCAGCTCCTGCACCCACATCCAGAATTCTACCTTTACTGATGGTTAAAGCTTTCTTTTCAAGATCGGGCATATCTTTAAAACCTCTGAAAAGATACTCTACAGGTAAAACATCATCTTCCACAATATTTGAATGAACAGTAATCTGAGCTTCTTTTTCACCCAACATATAGTCGAGACATGCAGCTCCTAAAGGGTCTAAATATTTTTTCAACTTTATTTTTTTCGCAAAAATAGCAAAATATTAATCCATAAATAAAAGACTGATAATTAATTATTTTATAAATTTGCAAGTATAAAATCCGTAACCTTGGGAAATAGATTCAATTATTAAAAGCAGTTTTACGGATCTGCTTTTATTTTTACAGAAAACCTTGATATACTTTGCACCACTACAGAGTTACTCTACTCTTGCTTATCACCATGCTTTTAACTCATTAGTAGGTGGTATAGAGAAGTTTTTTACTCCTTTTTACAGAAAAAACAAACAGGGTATTTTTGAATACGAAAAACATCTTATAGCCAATAGTAAGATCAATATTATTCCTCAAGTTTTAACAAACAATGGAAATGACCTGGTTGAATTTGCCAATGATATGTTTAAAAGAGGCTTTCATGAAATTAACCTTAACATAGGCTGCCCGTTTCCATTAGTAGCCAATCGACACCTGGGCTCCGGCTTACTCCCTTTTTCCGAAGAGATAGAAAAGATGATGGATACATTCTATCAGGTACAGCTCCCGGTTTTATTATCCATTAAGTGCAGATTAGGATGGGAAGATTCGATGGAAATTCTATCAGCACTTCAAGTCTTTGAACAATACCCGATTTCAGAATTAATTCTACATCCCCGATTAGGCATTCAAAAATACAAAGGCACTCCAGATTGGGAGTATTTTAGTAAGATAATTAACATTTGGAATGGAGATATAATTGGGAATGGAGACATTACTACACATGAGGAATTAAAAAGAAAAAGAGAACAATTTAATAAAGTTAAAGGCTGGATGATTGGAAGAGGAATTCTTGCAAATCCAGTACTTACAACTAACAACGACACAACAAAAGACGGTCTTAAACAAACTTTAATTAAACTAAGAGAGGGAGTTTATAACAAACTTTTGGAATTTGAATATTCTAACGAACAGATATTAAATCAATTAAAAAATTTCTGGGAATACCCTTTGAAAAATTTCGAAGGAGGTGAAAGAATATTCCGAAAGTTAAAGAAAGTAGGGAAATTAGAGGATTTTTGGAATGTTGAAGAAAAATTTATTCATCAAAATTAACATCCTCAGTCTCTTGGTTCAATATAATTATTTTCAATAAAATAGGGATTTTACAATTACATCTCTTTATCATTATCAATCAACAACACATTGCCACTGTTTTGTAAAGTAGCATAAATTTAAACACTATAACATTACAAGAACTGCTAAATTTTCAAATAAAATAAAAATACCTACCGATAAGAAAATTGAAACTTAACAACTAAGAGATATATAACAACAAAAAAAGTAAAGACAACACAGCATTGTTTTAAAATTATTTTGTTATAACATTGAACATATGCTGGCAAAAATGGGTTTATCACACAGTTTTCTGAGTAATAATCCCAATTAAACTACCACATTTTTCCATTAGAAATATTATAGTTAACCTCTATTTATACTGATCTTATTTCTATAAATAACAAGACGAAGAACAATTACAAATAAATTTTTCACAACATCAAGGACACTCCCGTGGTTTATATCTTGAGTCTGGATTATCCATAACTTTTAACTTTCAGGGTCAATTTCAATTAACTTTTGATCTTTCAAAACATTATCTCCGACCTTTACATAAATTCTACTTACAACGCCATCTATTGGAGCCACTATCTCATTTTGCATCTTCATTGCTTCAAGAATTAGCAAGACATCTCCTTTTTTTACAGATTGTTTTATGTCTACAATAATATCACAAATCATTCCTGGCAGCATAGCTTTTATTGCCATTTTACTTACAGAATTTTTTTGGGTTATTTTTTGTAGTCGTTTGAAGGATTTTTCTGTTTCAATAGTAAAATTATATGTGTTTCCATTTAATAGTACGGTGCATTGATTTTGTTTTAGTCGAACAACTTCTCCAGTAAAAAACTGTCTATTAAATTCAACCTCGAACTCATCTTTGTTATTGCGTATTATTTTTGGAGAAGCATTCTTTTTGTCAATCTTAATAATCTTATTATTGGCAACATCAATCGACACCGTTTTACCGTTAACCAATATATATTTATTAGCTTTCATTGTATTAATGTGATTTAAGATTTTGTTTTAAAAACCAAGCGTTCGAAGCTGTTTCAACCGACTGTGATTCTTCCATTTTATTTAATTCCTCTAAATATGCAGTCATTGCAATACATGCAGCTACAGTCTTATCATCCGAATGTTGATAATTTAACTGATCCATTTGTGTTTCAATAAAATCGGTATAATAATTACCTTCGATAAATGAAGTGACGGTTAGCACTTTCCGAAAGAATGGTATTGTTGTTTTTAATCCTCGTATTTTAATTTTGCTTAATGCCTCGGATGCAGTTTCGATAGTTTGAGCTCGATTTTCGCCAAAAACAATCAGTTTTGCTAACATTGAATCGAAAACAGGTAGGGACAACTTTACACGCAGAAAATCCACTATCGAACCGAATGGCTTTTAATTCTGGAATTTCAATATCTTCAATAATTCCGGTACACGGCGAAAAATCAGCCTGCACATCTTCTGCATTAATCCTAAATTCAATTGCACTACCTTTTATCTTTAGGTCTTCCTGCTTAATAGTAAGCTTATTTCCCGATGCTATGTAAAGTTGTTGTTCAACAATATCAACGCCTGTTATTGCTTCGGTAACTGGGTGCTCTACCTGAATACGTGTATTCATTTCCATGAAGTAAACATTGTTGTCAATATCTAGTAAGAATTCAACTGTTCCTGCATTATAATATCCAGTTTTTTTACACAAATTCACAGCATAATTACATATAGTATTACGCAGTTCGTTGGTTAATGCCGGAGAAGGGGCTTCTTCCATTAATTTTTGATGTTTCCGCTGAATACTACATTCCCGCTCAAATAAATGAATTACATTTCCATGTTTATCTGCCAAGACTTGAACTTCAATATGTCGGGGACGGGCAATATATTTTTCAATAAAGACAGCGCCATTGCCAAAAACAGAACGAGCCTCATTCATTGCAGCCCTAAGCATTTTCGGTAACATTTCCTCATTTCCCACAACACGCATTCCTTTACCACCACCTCCAGCTACGGCTTTCACCATTACCGGATAGCCAATTTTCGCAACTACATCCAAGGCTTCTTCATGGGTATTTATCAAGCCTTTACTTCCTTCTGGAACCGGAATGCCACAAGATTTAGCTGTTTCACGGGCAACACCTTTATTTCCCATCTTCTCAATGTGCTGACACGATGGCCCAATAAAGATAATGCCTTTAGCCTCACATTCTTTAGGCAAAAAAGGATTCTCTGAAAGAAAACCGTAACCAGGATGAATTGCATCTATTTTGTATTCAACTGCTGCATCAACAATTTTTTCTATGCTTAGAAAAATATTAGAAAATGTATCTTCTGATACATCAATTACTTCATCAGCGTATGATAGATAAAGAGCATTAGGCTCTTGATGTGTTAAAAATACATAGCTACGAATACCCATCTTTTTAGCGGTTTTCGCAATGCGGATAGCTATCTCACCGCGATTGGCTATTAATATTGATTTAATCATCTTTCTTTAATTTTACAATGGAATATTGCCGTGTTTGCGAGGAGGATTTTTGTTCAAATTTATTTTCTAGTAACGAAAATGCAGAAATGAGTATTTCTCTTGTTTGAGAGGGTTCAATTACTTGATCTACGTATCCTTTTTCCTTCAGCAATAAACGGATTTGCTATATTGTTTCGATAATCATCTACTAACTGATGCTTCAATTTTTCTGGATCATTGGCTTCCGACAATTCTTTTCTGTTTAAGATTTTAATAGCTCCTTCCGGACCCATTACTGCAATCTCGGCTGAAGGCCATGCAAAATTCATGTCACCACCCATGTTTTTACTATTCATTACAATATAAGCACCACCGTATGCTTTACGAATAATTACTGTAATTTTAGGTACAGTAGCTTCGGCAAATGCGTATAATAATTTAGCACCGTGCATAATGATCGCATTGTGCTCCTGATTTACTCCTGGCATAAAACCTGGGACATCTTCCAAAACCAGAATTGCAATATTAAAAGTATCACAGAAACGGACGAAACGAGCAGCTTTTCGTGATGCATTAATATCTAAAGTGCCTGCCATTACCTTTGGCTGATTAGCAATGATACCAATTACATTTTTATTTAAACGCGCAAAACCGGTAATGATGTTCTGTGCATGAGCTTCAGCTACCTCAAAAAAGGAGTCCACATCTACTATCCTTTCAATAATATCGATCATATCGTATGGTTTCCCTGAATCTTCGGGAAGTATATACGATATATTTTCGGTATTACGCGGGCAAATGTCCTTCCAATTTAATACAGGTGGTTGTTCGAGGTAATTAGACGGTAAATAAGACAACAGTTTTTTTACTCCTAATAAGCAATGCTCTTCATCACTATAAACAAAATCAGTAACTCCAGATGTCGAACCATGTATATCTGCACCTCCTAAATCTTCGAATGACACATCTTCGTTTAAAACCTCTTTAACTACCTGTGGGCCGGTAACAAACATATGAGAAGAGTGTCGAACCATAAACCGAAAATCGGTTAATGCTGGTGAATAAACAGCACCTCCGGCTGCCGGGCCAAGAATAACGGATATCTGTGGAATAATTCCAGAAGCCTTTACATTTTGGCGAAAAATACCGGCATAACCAGCTAAACTGGCCACACCTTCCTGAATACGAGCACCTCCTGAATCGATAAGTCCTATTACAGGATGTCCCATATTATACGCAAGACTCTGCACCTTTTGAATTTTTTTTGCATGAATAAGCCCTAACGAGCCCCCCATTATATTAAAATCCTGAGCATATGCCATCACTTTTCTTCCGTTAATCGTCCCATATCCACAAATAACGCCATCGCCATAATTATCCTCCCTACTATCGTCAGGTTTGATAAAAGCTCCAATTTCATGAAAGCTCTCTTTATCGAACAAAAATTCAATTCGTTCGCGAGCTGTTAACTTTCCTTTATTGTGTTGCTTCTGATAATAGCTATTAGAAAATTGAGCACTAAGTTTTTCTTTTCGATATAAAAACTCTTTATAAGGTTTTCTATTTTCAATCATATTGATCAAAATATATTTATACAAATAATAGCACAAATATTTGTGCAAATAAGATTCTTAAAAACATTGTAAGTGGGTATACCATTGCATAAGCACTTGATTGAGCCTGACTGGGAGCAATTGAGTTAGCAAATTCAAGTGCCGGAGGATCAGTCATTGACCCAGATAGCATGCCACATATAGTGAGATAATTTAATTTTAAAAGTCGACCAGAAATACCGACAATGAGTAATGGGACGAAAGTAATAAGCGCACTAAGTGCCATTAATTGTATTCCTCCATCGCAAAGAGTAGCCCAAAAGTGTTTTCCTGAACCGATCCCTACGCATGCCAAAAAGAGAATGATACCAAGCTCCCTGATGTATTTATTTGCCCCAGGTGTCATATAAAAATCAAGTTTTCCTATTCTTCCTTTATGTCCAAGTAACAGGGCAATAATTAATGGTCCACCTGCCAGCCCCAGTTTTGCAGGTGCAGGCAAACCGGGAATAAAAACCGGGATACTCCCTAACAGAATTCCCAATAATATTCCAATAAATAAGGGTAAAATATTAGGATGAGCTAAACTATGGATAGAGTTACCAAGAAACTTAGCTATTTCATCCATCTTATCGCGTGCTCCTATGATCCGCAATGTATCTCCAAATTCAATTGTATTAGAAGGATTGGCAATTATTTCTGTTTCTCCCCGGAATATGCGGGTAATACTAGCGGAGAACAACTCAGAAAATTTAGTATCACCAATCTTTTTACCGGCTAATGTTCGATTGGTTAATATGATATGCCGCATAGCCAGTGGCTCTGCATGTTCGTATATTGGAGTTAAAGAAACTGTACCAACTGCGAGATCTAAGTCGGGAAAATGTTCTTCTAAAGCTAAACCGTATATAATATCTCCGGATTTTACAATTTCATTTTTATCAGGGATTAAAAAGATACCATCTCGTGAAATACGTGAAAAAACAAATCTATTTTCGAGAGATTGCTTAATAAATTTAATAGTCTTACCATCTAAATTAGGATTTGTAACTACGATATTAACAGCCTTAATTCTCTGGTTTTGGGCTTCAGTTTCCTTTTTATGGATCTTAATCTCATCATCCACATTAATCCTGAATAAGTATCGTACTGCATACATTGTTATTATAATTCCAATAATTCCAAATGGATAAGCTATGGCATATGCCATGCCTGTATTTTGTGCCAAAATTTCTCCATCACTCATTTGATCGGCAATTAAAGACTGTGCTGCACCAAGACTGGGAGTATTTGTAACGGCTCCGCATAGCATCCCAACCGAAGTGGGCATATTAATGTTAAATCCCATCTTTATTCCTACAGTAGTAACAAAGCCTAAAGTTACCAAAGACATAGCTAACAAATTAAGTTTCATACCATTATTGCGGAATGAAGAAAGAAAACGAGGACCTATCTCAACTCCTACGGAGTATACAAATAAGATTAAACCAAATTCTTTTATAAAATGTAATACATGGTGATCAAACTCGGTTCCAAAATGACCGGCTAAAAGACCTGCAAACAAGACTCCGGCAATGCCCAATTTAATTCTTCCGAAAGGTAATTTGCCAAGTAATACACCGACAATACCAACTAACGATAGGTTAAGTAAGGTCGCAGCAGTGCCATCCCCAGAAAATAAGTTGATTATATTCATATTTTTTTTGTTCTATATTTTTAAACACAATGAGATATTCAGCGCCACGATCGTATTCGTTTAATTCGCTGTTCAGAAATATAATTGTCCGGTTATAATTTGCTGGACAATGAAAAAATTCAATTATGAACTTATTAAGAAGGGTAATCCTTTATGATCTCATTTTTAAAATGTAGCAACAAAAAACTGATTGGAAACGAAACCAGCAATACTTCGTTCGAAATGTGAAATTTACATTTACACGCTGATACAATTCGCGTATTGCACTGATGTGTAAGCATAGCTTATTATTTAAGTTAAACAATAGTAGCCTACGCAATAAAAAAGTATGGAAAAACTAATCCGATACTTGCTTTTTATCGCGAAAGCAAATATCATTCAATTATAAAAAGACAGGTCTCCTGGCTTTCCCGACTTATAGCACCTTCCCATTCTTCTTGGTAAAGAACAGTGGCATTATTGCTATAAGCACATCTGTTAATATAAACAGACGGGATTACAGTTGCGCGTCAGCCCACGATTTTCACATGGTTCCCTTTTAAACCCCTTTTAAAGAGTATCTTAATTATCAATATTTGAATGAACGAGTTGCAAATTTAACAAAATTTCTATTAAATCAAACAACTTACTTTTACAACTCTTCTTTACTCTTCTTTTTTAAAATTTGCACCGACAAGCAAAAACAATAAAGTATTTACTTCTTCATTCATGTTAAAAACCACAGCGAAGTAGTTTTGTAAAATTAGATATTTAAGAACAACCCTCATCTAATACATAGCCTGACATACAAAAACCTTTTTCTTTTGAAAGAGATAAGTTTTATCAATCATACAATTATCTAAAATCTGATAATAACGTTGATTAGTATCGCTGCTATCCAATCCCCCAAGAATTTCAATGTAAGGACCCAATTTCAAATAATCGAAATTTTTAAGCGAACATAATTCAGAGAAATCCCATTTCCCGGAATACCAGGCTGTTTTCATTTGATTATTAGTAGAATATTTAATATAGAATGACAAACAATCTACTTCTTCAGGAAATGCATCACCCCCCATAAAACATATACAGGTAACAGCTTTCCCATACTCCTCAAGTAGTTTATCTAGCACTTCTTGATTTAATGGCTCTCCAATATTTTTCTGTAGCCAAGGGCTGTGACACCCATGGCATTTATTAGGACAATTTGATAGATTAATAGCCAATGTTACTTCATTGGGCACTTCCTGAAATACAATATTATAACTGTGATACTTGAGCATAGTGACGTTTTGTTTCTTCTACTTGTCTGGCTTGTGAAAAATTACTTACTCTCTTCATATATCCAATAATTCGGGTTAAGTAATCAAGATTTTCACTACTACACATTGGGCACTGCCCCACATTGTTTTTATCAATATGCCCACAATCATTGCAAATGGTGTTCGGAATATTAAAAGTAAAATAATTACATCCTTCCTGAATTGCTATCCTCAATAATTGTTTATATTGATCTTTACTCAAATGTTCATCCAGATTCATATGAAGAGCCGAACCACCTGTTAAATGCTCAATGTACTTTTTACCATGCAAACGGAATTTATCAACAATATTAGTATTTTCATCTTCTACTACATAAAAATAACTATTATAACAATCTCGCTTAACAACATACCCATCTTCCTTATCCCATTTGGCATGCTTAACTCCTACATTTTCGGCAGGAATCATCTCACAATTAAACATTACATCTTTGGTTCGATACTTTTTATTATAAGATTCGATAAGCCCCAACACTGCCTGCACAAACTCAGCATATCTTTTATTATCACTGATCTCAATACCCAAAAACTCAGCTGCCTCAACTAGTCCATTTACTCCAATCGTAAGGTATTGACGATCCATATTAATATATCCTGCATCAAATAATGGTAACATCCCCTTTTCTAGCATATATTTTAGGTTCTCATTATATGATTTCTGCACCTTATGCACTAAATCAACTACTTCTTCTAAAAAGAACAAATAATGCATACTTTTTCGCGAAGCATCCTGAATACATCGATTCAAATTGATAGTAAGAACACTTTTTGATCCGGTAGAAACACCGCCGGCACCCAGAGTATAACTAAAACCATTGTCGGTAATTTCATTTCGCAAACGACAACAACTGCTTAACGAATCAGCATTATCACTCATATAGGTAAAGAATGAATGTCCTTCGGCATACATTTCAGCGGTAAAATCACCATAATCAACATCCTTCACTTCACCTTCTTCGCTTAACAAAGCCATAGTTTCTACAGGGAATGTAAGTACATTTCTTGACCGTTCTGCATTAAACCATTTCATAAAACGCTTTTGCAGCCAATTTAAAGAATCCCAATGCGGTTTACTACCATTAGGGAATACAAAATGCTCAAATAAGCTGTTAAAATAATACTGATCGTAATAAGAAATATTCCAGAATACAGCCTGAAAGTTTCGTGCACCTGTAGGTTGATTGATTGAATATACAATTTGCTCAAAACAATCTGTAAGTATTTTATCGATGGTTCGTTGTTTTTTTGACAGATCTACAACTTTATCAGCGTTCAAATAATAATCATCACCATATTCTATCCCCACAAAATAGTTCATGTACATCAAAAATTCAGGCGTTGCACATGCACCACTCAACATGCTTGACACCATGAATACCATATTGACGAATCCACCACAAAACGATTTAAGATTGGTTGGAGCTTTTGAGTTACCACCAATTGATGTTGTTCCTCCAATTAACCAAGGATACATGGTAATACTGGCACAATAATTAGCCAGACTTGTTTCATCATTTTTGTATATGTAATGCTGATTTAGTAGATCTATATATCGATCAGAAAACTCTTTGCCGTACATCTCTTTAATTCGATCTGTTAGCAGCCGTCTGTTTAAGCGAATAAAGTTTGACTTTGGCAACTCACCTATTAGTGTTGTAATATTTTTACTTTCGACATTGGCATTAGCATCAAATTTACTGCCAGTAGCTGCATTTTGCGCATTACAATAATCCATCAGAAATTTAAGTTTATCACGAACTTCTCGATCTTCAAGATGACGCTGTCTATAAATCATATATGCCTTAGCTACGGCATAATACCGCTCAGCCATTAAAGCAAATTCGACCTGATTTTGAATACCTTCAACTGTTATTTCATTAGTAATATTTACCCTGCAAAGAATGTTTGTAATAACCTCGTCGGTTGCAAAACTGCCTACCGACAAAAAAGCTCTTCGTATTGCACTTTTAATTTTTTCAATTGAAAAAGTTTCTCTTTTTCCATCTCTTTTAATGATGTATGTCTCCATAGCTTACTTGATTTGAATTATAAATAAATGGCTAAGTGAGAAAATACAAAAGAGTGCGGTCAAAAGAAAAAGAAAACCTTCTGCTACACCTGTTGCTTTTCACCTGAAAGCCTGGCTTATTTTGCATCTGGCAGGTCTTCTGACTTTCCCAATTTTCAACACCTTCCCATCCCAACCAACATCGGAACAGTGGCAACTATTGAAAACACATCCTTGTACAAGGGATGGGATTACAGCTACGGGGATAGTTCCTGATTTTCACAGGATTCCCTTTTAATCTATTTAAGAACCAAATACTAAATACAAAGAAATAAATACTACAAACAAATGTCCAGAAACTTTGAGTTTAGTTATTAAATAGATATTAACAATGGAATAAAAAAAGGAAACCACACCTGTTAAGGTGCGGCATACAAAGATATTACAAATAAAAACAATGAACTTTTAAAAAGCCTTGCTCAAAGCTTGTTCAACATCCTGTATAATATCATTCACATTTTCAATCCCAATTGAAAAACGTATCAAATCGGGCTTTACTCCTGCTTCAATTAGCTGTTCATCACTTAACTGACGATGCGTATGACTTGCTGGATGCAACACGCAACTCCTCGCATCTGCAACATGAGTAACAATAGCTGTTAATTGAAGATGATCCATAAAACGAATAGAGTTTTCACGCCCACCTTTCAATCCAAAGGTTAACACCCCGCATGATCCATTTGGTAAATACTTTTTAGCCAGATCATAATAGTTATCACCTTCTAATCCACAGTAATTTACCCAGGCTACTTTTTCATGCTTTTGAAGATACTCTGCTACTTTTTGAGCATTTTTACAATGTTTATCCATACGCAAATGCAACGTTTCCAGACCAATATTTAGAAGAAACGCATTCTGAGGAGATTGTATCGAACCCAAATCACGCATTAATTGAACTGTTGCCTTGGTGATATAAGCCATCTTACCAAAACTCGTTGTATAAGTTAAACCATGGTATGATTCATCAGGGGAGGTTAATCCCGGGAATTTTTCTTTTGAGGCCTCCCAATCAAAATTTCCACTATCAACAATCACTCCACCCACAGAACTAGCATGTCCGTCCATATATTTAGTAGTGGAATGAATAACAATATCGGCTCCCCAATCAAATGGACGACAATTAATTGGCGTTGCAAAAGTATTATCCACAATAAGAGGTACGCCTTTACTGTGCGCAATTCGTGCCATTTTTTCAATATCAAGAACAGCAAGCCCCGGATTGGCAATAGTTTCAGCGAACACCGCTTTTGTATTACTTCTAAAAGCTGCTGCTATTTCATCTTCAGAGGCATCCTGATTGATAAAAGTGACATCAATCCCCAGTTTTCTCAAGGTAACAGCAAACAAATTGTAGGTTCCTCCATATATAGCAGAGGCACTAATAAAATGCTCTCCTGCCGAGCAAATATTAAAAACAGCATAAAATGAAGCTGCCTGTCCCGAAGAAGTCAACATAGCCCCAACACCTCCCTCAAGAGCAGCTATTTTAGAAGCAACAGCATCATTAGTTGGATTTTGTAAACGTGTATAGAAATAACCACTTTCTTCCAAATCAAAAAGTTTGCCCATTTGCTCACTGGTATCGTATTTAAAAGTGGTACTTTGATAAATGGGCAATACTCTTGGTTCACCTTTCTTAGGCTGCCATCCTGCCTGAACACAAATGGTTTCTTTACTTAAATTTTGCATATCAACGTAATTGTATTAATTGTTTTGTATTATAATGAAGAATATCCTGTAATTCTGATAAATTTTCCGGTGAAGTTTCGGCAAAAACAAAAGCTGCTATATCTAAATTAGGTTGAGCAACCGGTCTGAATTCCAGAATATTTGAAAACAAATCTTTGATTCTATTAAAATCAACACCTTCTGATTTACAAAACTTTGGTTTATTAAAAATAGAAAAGCTATATACCTTATCCTCCTTTCCTTTCCACATTTCTAAATAATCAGGTACTGAATTTGAAAAGAAATAAGACAGAGGATGCTTACCTGAAATATAGTAATGTAGTTCATTCAAACACAATCCGGTAAACCGCATGGGATTAATCTCAATGGGAATAATTTGATCGCCATTTAAACGCAATTCTATATGCACCGGCATATCTTTAATATTTAATACTTGATTTAGTTCTATTATGTGTTTTGTAAACCTTACAAGATATTTATCAAATAAGTTTTTGCTGGTAACATATAACCTATCACCAACATCTGTATCAGAAGCAAACAGGTGTTCAAATATATTAATTATAACAGGCTGACCATCTACAAAATACAAATCCACAGCATACTCATCTCCCGAAATATAGGACTCTAAAATAAAATTCGAACTTCCTACAACACTTGAAGGAAACAATTCTGTAATACTTCTAAAATTTTTATCTATTTCATTTAAGGCATTAGCCCAATCTTGTTTATTTCTTATAACATAAACTCCTACACTTAAAAATCCAACAGTGGGTTTTATAACAAATGGTAGTTGAATATCTTTAATATCCATGGAAAGAACATCATCATATGTTAATTCTCTAAAGAAGAAATCATCATATAAACTATTACAAGCCTGGCGAAAACACGTTTTATTCTTTAAAACAGAAATAGTTTCAGTTAATAAATCATCAGACAACGAGTTTAAAATCCATTCAAGCGAATATTCAGATACAGTATATAGCAAATTGTGTTTTTTATACTGTTTTACAAAATCAATAGTACTGGTTAAATTTAAATTAGGATAAACTTTATAAACAGCTTTACCTACAGTATTATTTAGAACAGGAATTTGCATGTCTTGGATAAAATCAAGCAACATTTCTGATAAATAAGGTTCTTCAAGAATAATCATGTTATTTTTTATAACAAAAGTACCATATACAGATATACATTCTACATACTCAGTATGCATTTAGATATATACACTAAACTAAAGCTATATTTTAGAAATATCCTATATTTACATCATTCTAATAATAGTTCTACAGAAAATAATTCTATTGCCATGAAATTAGACAAAACAGATATCAGGTTACTTCAACTCTTGCAAGAAAACTCTTCTCGTACCGTAAAAGAACTTGCTGCATTGGTTAATTTATCAACAACTCCGGTTTTTGAGCGCATAAAAAGACTTGAAACGAATGGATACATAAGAAAATACACTGCAATATTGAATGCCGAAAAACTAAATCAGGGATTTATTGTGTTTTGTAATGTAAGATTAAAACAGCATTCGAAAGAGCTAGGAAAACAATTTATGGAAGCAGTAATACCCCTTGAAGAGGTAACAGAATGTTATAACATTTCAGGTGACTATGATTTTATGCTCAAAATTTACGTGAACAGCATGAGTCATTATCAGGATTTTGTATTAAACACATTTGGAGAATTAGATTGCATCGGAAACCTTCAAAGTTTATTTGTGATGGGCGAAATTAAAAACAGTTATTCAATACCCATGAATAAAACATTTGATTATATTGAAATGTAATTATCTAAACTCATACAAACCTCTGATGAGAACTTTATACCGCTTTCGATCATACGATCCCATTGCTTCTCATTCAACTGCATTAACTGTTCTTTTGAAATATTTTGCAGCAATACAGAATTGATAATACCCGCATTAAAATTATCGCCGGCACCAATTGTACTTATCGGTTCAATCCTGTTTACAGGGTAGTGCTTTTTTACATCAGAGGTATGCAGATATACACCATTAGCATTTTCTGTATAAACCAGATTGCCACACCTTAATCGTAAGTTATTATAGGCAACAGTTGATGTTTTAGCTTTGAATATATTTTCAAAGTCCTCATCACTTCCCCTGACAACATCTGCCAATTCAATATTTTCAAGTACATAAATCAGGAGCTGCTCCAGGCTATCAACATGATTTTTCCTGAAGTTTGGATCATAAACAACAATACATCCCCTTTCAACAGCGTGATTAACTATTCGAACAACTTGTGATCTTAATCTTGAATCAATAGCATAAAAGGAACCAAAAAGAAAAACATCGTCTTTCTTAAAATCAGGCATTTTTATATTTAAACGTTCCCGGGGATAATTTTTATAAAAATCATACTCAGCATCATTCTTTTCATTCAAGAAGGCCAAAGCCAAAGAACTTTGCCCATCATCATGCCTTTTAACAAACGAACTGTCAATGTTATTGTCATTTAAAAAATCGACAATAACATCGCCCACCTTATCATTTCCTAATTCGCTAATAAAACTCACCTTATGACCCGATCGAGCCAATGATACCAAGGCATTTAAAACCGAACCTCCTGCTTTTGCAGAAACCGGTTGTCCATTTTTACAAATTATATCCAAAACAGTCTCCCCAAGACCATAAACAGTACGCATTATAATATTGATTAACGATATAAGACAAAAGACATTTAAGAATCAGGAATATATAGTTTACATCTCTATTAATAAATTACTTTACCAATTTAGAGATGGCTTTAAATGTATCAGAGCCAGCATAACGACAAAGCTCAAACAAGACAGACTCATAACTTGTAACAATTACCCCCTCCTGTAACAATCTGTTGATGGCAATTCGTTTATTTTCAAGATTTCTTGATCCCACACAATCTTCAATAACTACAGGTTGATGACCTTTTGCTTTCAGATCAATTGCCGTTTGCAACAAACAAATATGAGCCTCAATACCAAACAGAATAACAAATTTCTTAAAACTGCCTTCTTCCAGTTTATGTGAAAATGACGCATCATCACAACAGCTAAAAGCTATCTTTTCAAATGCAGGACAGCCATCAACCATTTGCTTAATACTCTCAATAGTTTCGCCGAGTCCTTTTTTATACTGCTCTGTTACAACCATTGGAACACTCAAAATTTTTAATCCTTCAACTAAAATCTCAATGTTCTTTTTTAATTTTTCATGATCGTGGATATGTGGAAATAAACGTTCCTGTATGTCAACACAAACAGCTAAAGTATCTGGTTTTAAAACTCTCATTATTTTAGTTTTATGTATTAGAACTAAATATAAAAAAATAAACGATAAAGACACTACCTATTTGATAGTTCTTTATACCTGCTCCACATCACAAGGTGCATACCTTGATGTTAATTTGATCGAATACTTTTCGTTTAAATCTTTAAAGGCATCCAAAGCTATCTCTCCCCTGTTATTATCTTCTGAAATATGTGATAAATAAATAGTTTTTAAATTATCGCCTGCATGTTCTTCAATTAAAATGCGAGCCTGCTCATTGGAAAGGTGTCCATAATCACCAGCCACACGTTGCTTCAGATAATAAGGATACTTACCTGTTTGAAGCATTTCCACATCATAATTAGACTCTAAAAACAGAAAATCACATTTATTTAAATGCGCCTTTACATTATCGCAAGCTGTTCCAATATCTGTAAACACCCCAATGTTTTTATCCTCATATTCTATTCTAAAACTCACAGGTTCAATAGCATCATGCTGTTTAAGAAAAGAATGAACACTAAAATCACCAATCTTAATTATTTGGCCAGGCCGAAAAGTAATCACATTAGTGGGGCGCATAGTGTAATAACTTTTATCATGAGTTACTTCAGTCAGATATACCGGAATCTTTAACTTTTTGCTCAGTACTTTTGCCCCGCGGTAATGATCAGAATGTTCATGCGATATAAAAACCGCTTTCACTTTATCAGGGTTCAACTTCTTGTCTTTCATTCTATCCAAAATCTGACGCCGGCTAATTCCTGCATCAACCAATATCGCCTCTGTTTCATTTCCAATATAGTAGCAATTACCATTACTACCAGACGCCAACGCACAAACCTCAATCATCTTTAATCTTTTATATAAAATATGTTTCTGACTTTTCTGCCTGTGCATACTGCACTAACAATTGTTTTGTTTCCTCTAAAGCAATTTCCAATTCATCCATTCCTGCAAAACCAATAAATATAAATAAAATATTTTTTGTCTTCTCTGATATCATTGTTCTTGTAGAATCACTGGTAGGCGTTCCAAACGCACCTACAGAATCTCTAAACACAGGCAAACGCTCAATATTCACAGCTCCTCTGCCTATCCCTTCATAAGGCTCTAGTTCATTTCCTATTCCCATTGTTACATTTCCTTCAATTAGATCAGCATCATAACCACAAATAGAGTAACCTGTTTTAATGGAAATAAAATTTAAAATATCCACCACATTTGATATCTGATACAATCCTTTTCCGTTAGCAACTCTACGCATCAAAGCCTCTGCTGCAGGACGATAACGATTTGGATCTTTACCTAAGGTGCGATATGCATCCTTTGTTGCTTTTACCGTATGCATTTGCCTGATGGTTTCAGGAGTTAAAGCCACTTGTACCTGAGCCAGATGTTTAGCTATCCATATATTTAATTCTTCGCAACTTTGCTCTACACTTACAGAAGCCTCAATACATCCTAATGTTATAGATGGTAAATTTGAAAGTAGTTCTGCTGTAATCTTAATTGGGATCATATATGATGTATTTTAAGTTGCAAAAATAATAAAGATGATTTAATCAAATTACAAAAATTTTAATTGAACTCAGGTTATTATTAATGGAACTAGAAGTAAATATAGAACAACGAGTAAAATATAGAAAATTACAAGAACAAATAGAGAAACTCTTTGAAACAGGTATTGTATCAAGTTCCGATAAACATATAGATAGTGGGTATGGCAATGTTGAAACAAGGAGTTGCGATATCATTACAGATTTAAGATTTTTAGATGTAAAGGAAGATTGGATGAATTTAAACAGTGTAATTCGTATGAAATCTGAAAGACATAATAAATCCACAAATTTCTTATTTCATCCTTACTTATTGTAAAGGTTCCTTTATATCTTTTGATGCTCTCATAACGAAAATTTATGAATACATCAGGCTAGCGATATTTTAAGAAAAGCTAACACTAAATATTAGATATCTTATTCATTTTTCGTTTCCTTTGTTGCGGTTTTAACAATTTAAGCAGCATCGGCACTGCTTTTTCTGAAAATTTCCTATATAAAATGAACAGTACAGTAATTCCAGATAATTTAAAGTGTGTGATATTTGATATGGATGGTGTTTTATATGACTCCATGAAAAATCATGAATCAACCTGGCAGGGTTGCTTAAAACCGGAAGGTATTGATTTCCCTGCACACGAAGCCTACATACACGAGGGAAGAACGGGTTACGATACTATAGGGTATGCATTTAAACAATATTTAAATAAAGAAGCCACTCAGGAAGATAAAGAAAGAATTTATAACGAAAAAGTCCGCCTGATGAACCATGCTCCCAAAGCTCAAAAGATGCCTATGATGTTTGAGCTTATTCGCTTACTGAAAGACAAAGGTAAAGATATATGGGTAGTAACCGGATCTAAACAACCATCATTACTTGATAAATTAAATAACGATTTTGGCATCAACCCACAACAAATCATTAGTGCCAAAAACGTCACCAAGGGGAAACCTCATCCTGAGCCTTACTTAAAAGCTGTAGCAGGTTCAGGTTTTAATGCAAATGAATGTATGGTTGTTGAAAATGCTCCATTAGGTGTCAGGTCTGCTAAAGCTGCAGGCATCATCACAATTGCTGTTAACACCGGAATTTTAGAAGACAATATATTGGAAAAAGAAGGTGCCGATATTGTTTTACCTGACACAAAGAAGTTATATCAATATATCTCATCAAACATCTAATATTTTACGAATAAATAGTGGCTACAATATTTCTATGCCCCCCAAAATTTCTAAACTCACAAAAATAGATGCCCTGCCAAATCCCCATATTCAGCTTTCCATTTGTAACCGGTATAGTTATTGATTGCCCCATTAAGCTGGATTTAACATGAGCAGGCATATCATCACAGCCTTCAAGAGTATGCGTATACTCATCACAGCCTTCCGGCACAATCTTATTCATAATGGTTTCAAAATCATTTCTTACAGATGGGTCAGCATTTTCATTAATACTCAAAGCCGCTGAAGTATGTTGCACAAATAGATTTAACAAACCTTTTTCGGGCAACTCAAGGTTTGAGACTATAACATTGGTAATTAAATGAAATCCTCTTCTAAATTCAGGCAAACGAATAATCTTCTGCTCAATCATTTTAATATCCTAATAATAACGTTTTATAAATTTTCACTTGAAAACCACTCAAGAATAAAAATACCCCTGATATTTCCATTCTCTACTGAAGCAAATTAAACTTTTTCATAGCAAACTCCATCGCATAATCTTCAATCTCATTGCAGACTTCCCTGTAGGATTTTAATTTATCCATATCAGTTCCTTCTGCCAACCCCGGGTTATCAAAAGGATGCCGTATCACCTCGCGAGGTTCATGATTTAATACAATATCCTCCGGTTCTGTATGATCAACAATAATCATATAATCAAATATTTCATGATTATATTCTGCGATATTCTTAGATTGGTATTTATTAATATCAATAACAGATTCCATCATTGCCTTTTGTGCCAAGATATGGATAGGCTCAACATGCTCACCGGCACTTACAACCTCAGCTTTATCTTTTAAATAATAAGATAACCACCCCTGTAACATTTGCGATCGCGCAGAATTTTTATTACTAAAAACAAGTATTTTTTTCATAACCTAAAAAGTATTAACACAAAATTTAAGAATCATACACCAACTATCCATTTACAATATAGCTATTTAAAGTTCCATTGTAAAATTTACGAATAATTTCCGCAACAAACCTACTCATTTCTTCACGAGTTTCAAGTGTTGCTGTTCCGGTATGAGGTGTCAGCACTACCTGATCCATATTTAACAGTTCATGAGGGATATAAGGTTCATTTTCATAAACATCCAATCCTGCTCCTGCTATAACATGATTCTTTAAAGCACTCACCAAAGCCTTTTCATCAACAACAGACCCTCTGGCTGTATTAATTAAAAAGGCCGTATTCTTCATGGTATATAGTTGCTCCTCTCCTATAAGATGGTAAGTTTGCTCCGTTAAAGGACAGTTAAGCGAAACAACATCAGATTCCTTTAACAGCTGAGCAAAATCAACCTTTGCAGCCTGATATCTTTTTTCAATATCTTCAGGAAGCCGCTTTCTGTTATAATAGATAATCTTCATTCCAAATGAAACTGCCCTATGCGCCAATGCCTGCCCTATGGCACCCATACCAATAATTCCAAGTGTTTTCCCTGATAAAGTTGAACTTAGATTTTTCATTACACCGGTCACTAGCCCTCCGGGTTTGCGCAACTGATTATTTAAGTATCCTATTTTACGGCAGACAGCCACCATCAATCCCATGGCTAATTCTGCAGTAGGCTCTGTAACAGGGTCAGGGGTATTGGTTACCGTTATTCCTTTAGCAGTAACATAGGGAATATCTATATTATCATATCCCACTCCAAAATTGGCAATCAACTTTAAATTAACAGCTCTGTCAATAATATCCCTGGTTAATTTACATCCAAAAACCGATACCAATGCATAAGCATCCTGAATGTGCATATTCCATTCCTGTTCAGTAAACTTTTCTCCCTGAGGATAAACAACTTCAAACTCATCTGCCAACTCATCAAAACCACAAGTTGGAATTTTATACATTACCAATATTTTCTTCATAACATACGATTGTTATTTACTTCTCCTGGCCATATCAACAGACCACTATTTTTTTGTAACATTTTGATTGCTGAACACATGAACAACTTATTCGCATACATATATAGTGCTTGCCCGAAAAGTCCAATTTCTTCGTTACGCCCTTTTTGAAAACAGTCATTTACGAAAGTAAACTCCTTGATTTTCAAAAAGGCCAAGCCTTGAAATTGAATTTTTCCATTCAAGCACTTGAGAAAAACCTTAGTTTTCTTGCTGACACTATATAACACTAACAATAAACACCTTGCAAATCAACCTTTCGACTTATATCTTAAATCTAACGATCTTCTATATGAATCTGCATACTTGTAATAAAAACATAAAACTATCGTTTTTTTAATGAAACTACAATTGACTTTTAAAAATACAATGTGTTAGCTACATTTGTTAGCCAACAAATAAGATGATTTATATGCGTAAGCAACTATATATAATACTAGGCATTTTAACACTTTCGTTGAGATTAACAGCTCAGTCAAGTACAAAAATCACAGGAACAGTAAGCAGTTCTGATAATAAAAAGCTGGAGTTAGTTAATGTTTCGGTAAAAGGACAACCCGGTGGTACTATTACAGATAAAGAAGGACGTTTTTCAATGCTCATAAAACAATCACCTCCTTTCTTCTTAATTTTTAGCTCCATAGGATTTCAAACAAAAGAGATAAACATAGAAAACACAAACAACACCAGCGATTTAAAAATTATTTTAAGTGAGAAACAAGAAACAATAGATGAAATTAACGTAAAGGCAAAGGAGCGCAACAATCAGAACTTTACAGCTATTGATTCAAAAATAGCAGCCAATCTTCCTGATGCCTCAGGTGGTAGCATTGAAGCTTTGATTAAAACTCAGATGGGAGTTACATCTAACAATGAACTAAGTTCACAGTACAGAGTAAGAGGAGGCAATTTTGATGAAAACCTTGTTTACGTTAACGATATAGAAGTATACCGGCCGTTTTTAGTCAGAGCAGGCCAACAGGAAGGGTTAAGCTTTGTAAACCCGGAACTGGTATCTGATATTCGTTTTTCTGCAGGCGGCTTCGATGCCAGGTACGGAGATAAAATGTCTTCTGTTTTAGATATCAAATACAAACGCCCCAATGAGTTTGGCGGAAGTGCTTCCGGCAGCTTATTAGGTGGTAATGTACATATTGAGGGAGCAGATAAGAACAATAAGTTTACACACATTACGGGGGTACGGTATAAAACCAATAAGTATTTATTAGGCTCTATGGATGTTTCAGGCGATTACCAACCTGAATTTTTGGATATACAAACTTACTTAACCTATCGTTTAAACGAAAAATGGAGACTGGGATTTTTAGGTAATATATCACGAAACAGTTACAATTTCGATCCCGTTGATCGCGAAACCACCTTTGGTACCATTAGTGAAATCAAAACCTTAAAAATCTATTTTGAAGGACAGGAGAAAGATTTGTTCATGACGGGTTTCGGAGCCTTTTCTCTGGATTTCTCACCCAACAACAGCAACAACATTAAACTCGTGGCATCCGGATACAGAACCTCTGAAGATGAAACCTATGACATACTTGGCCAATACTGGCTTCAGGAACTTGGTGAAATGGATAGCAGCGGGGATATATCTTACAGCGAGGGCGAGGACATTGGCGTTGGAAGTTACCTTGAGCATGCACGCAACTACCTATTTGGTGCTATAAGCAATGTTGCATTAAGAGGATCGCATCGTTTGGGTGACAATAATATTGAATGGGAAGCCAAATATCAACACGAAAGATTTTCGGATATTATTAACGAATGGGAGCTATTAGATTCTGCAGATTACAACATCCCTTTAAATGAAGAAAACCTCGAACTATCGTACGCATATAATGATGAAAACAAAACGGAATCGAACAGGTACACCGCTTTTATTCAGGAAAACAGAAATTTTGATTTAAGTAATGGAAACCTGGATTTAGCCATCGGAATAAGAGGAAATTACTGGGACTTTAACAATGAATTTTTATTAAGTCCCAGGATGAGTCTTTTATATACTCCTGACTGGAAAAATAATTTTAGCTTCAGGCTTGCAACAGGCATTTATTATCAAAGTCCTTTTTACAAAGAATACAGATCACAGGGTGAGGGAATAAACAAGAACATCAAGGCTCAGCAATCCATCCACCTGGTTACCGGATTCGATTACTATTTCACATCCTGGGAACGGCCATTTAAATTTACCACTGAGCTTTATTACAAAAAAATGAAAAACCTGATACCCTATCAGATTGACAATGTACGAATCAGATATTCTGCAAAGAACAATGCCAATGGATATGCTGCTGGGGTAGATATGAAAGTGAATGGTGAGTTTGTTAAGGGTATTGAATCCTGGGCCAGTCTTTCGATAATGAAAACTGAAGAAGATTTAAATAATGATTCCTACACCAAGAGCAATGGGGAGACTGTTTATCCGGGATATATACCTCGCCCATCCGATCAGCGTTTTAATTTCAGCCTGATGTTTCAGGATTATTTAAGAAACAACCCTTCATTTAAAGTAAACCTGAATTTAATATATGGCAGTGGCTTACCCTTTGGACCACCAAATTCTGAGAGATACATGGCTATCAACAGGATGCCGGCCTATAAAAGAGTAGATATCGGTTTTTCAAAAGAACTAACAGGCTCTCAACTATATCCCGACAAAAAAACAGGTACTTTTAAAAACATCTGGATTGGCTTAGAAGTCTTTAACCTTTTTGATGTAGACAATACCATTTCATATTTTTGGGTAACAGATGTAAACAACACACAGTATGCCGTTCCTAATTACCTAACTTCTCGCAGGTTAAACCTAAAACTGGTAACAAGGTTCTAATGTTTCATACAAATAATAAAACAAAAAAAGCGCAGCAGATTACCAAACCTGCTGCGCCAACAACTTTATTGTAAGAAAAAAACTATTGAATTTGAGGAACACCAGTTGTTGTTCTAACTACTTTCTTAATCAGACCATTTTCATCATACTCCAGCTTATCAACACAAACACTTCTTCTAAAAGGACCACCGTCAGCCAATCCGGCATTGTGATAAATAAAGTAATCATTACCCTTGAAATGGATGATCGCCTGGTGATTTGTTGGCGAGTTAGGTAAAGTATCATTAATCACCCCTTGATATTCCCATGGTCCCATTATACTTTTACTGGTAGAATATTCTGTTGTAGAAGGATAATGAGCTGCATATGATAAATAATAAGTATCGTTACGCTTATGAATCCATGGAGCTTCAAAAAAGTTTTTAGCATTAACTGTTTCTACAGGACCATCAACCTCTGTCATATTATCTTTTAATTTAACAATGCGAGCCTCATTCCAGCTACCCCATAACATATACACCTGTTTATCATCGTCAACATAAACCACAGGATCAATATTTAACACTATAGAATTTTGTGTTGTATCAGCAATAATAGGTTTACCTGATGCATCTTTATAAGGTCCAAGTGGATGATCGGCAACAGCCACACCAATAGCAAAACCTTCGTGAACACGAGCTGTTGAATCTTTATGAACCATTGGCACATACCACCAGAACTTACCATGATTTTCAACACAGTGACCAGCAAAAGCATTGGCTGCTGCCCATTTAAAATCCTCCACCTGAAGTTTTACACCATGATTAGTCCAATGCACCATATCAGGAGTTGAAAAAACATACCATTTTTTCATTAAAAACCCATCTTTACCTAATTCCTGTTCATCACTTCCTGTAAAAAGATAAAGTGTATCATTATATACCAGGGCACATGGATCAGCAGTTAATGGAGATTTAAATAATGGATTTCCGCTGTACTTAACTTCTTTTTTTGCACATGACGAAAACACGGCTAATATCAACAGAAGCGGCAATAAAGATTTTAATTTTTTCATTGTTAAATTCATTTCGTTATAAGATTTTAAAGAAAAGCTGAGTTCAAAAATTTTAATCGAACTCAGATTACTAAACTTTTAATAGCATAGCTGTCTTTTCCGAATTAAAAATAGTAAAAACGCAAACACAAATAAATTCAACAAATAAATTATAACGAATAGTCCACCATGTATCAATATTTGTCTTCCTTACATAAAAAACAAATCATTCAAACCTTAATAGCGGTCTAATAATTCCTTGCGCATTTCACGCAAAGAGTAATAAAAAGCAAGAAAACACAAAGGAAAGCCCGCAAGGAAAAATGCAATCTGGCGTGTTGCTCCATAAGCATTTCCATCAAGCTTTTTATAAAAAACATAGTACCTGGAATACATTAAAAGATAATAAACCATATAAAAGAGCAAACACACAAAACCAATAATCATATAAGATACAACTGTTGTATCGAGCACAAAACAACTCAATAACAAACATATAAAATAAAAAACGAGAGTTAATCTTCCGAAATATTTAAACTCACTCAATGATTTTTCCAGCTGACCAATCATAACTTCTCTATCTGATGTAAACAGAGAGATCTCTTCATCATTAATTCCCCTTTCAGCTAATATTTCTAATGCAACCTGTTTTATTTTTGGCTTATAATGATAGCGCCTGTAATGCTTTACAATATCTACTAATTTATCATCATTTAATCTGGAGAGTTGTGATTTCATTATTATTAAAATTAGGTTTTGGCCTATATAATTATGAATACAAGATAATTAACTAAATTCATTAATGCAAATCAAACTTAACGTCACTACTTAATTTCCTCAACCATTTATTGGCTTGTCGGTAAAAAAACATTAAAATAAGATACATATACATAGCAGATTTTTGGGTTTGCATAAAGAATATTTTATCATTAGTTCGTTATGTTTTAGCATTTCTTTTTCTTAACAAGAACAAATTTTACAGACAGAAAACTCTTTTTAACTTCAACACAGAACCCTACCAGCTCAGATCCAAGAACTAAAAACTAAGAACTAAGAACTAAGAACTAAGAACTAACACCCTGCTAAACCCGGTAAACTGCCTATTTTTACAAATGATGCAAAAACAATTACTATATTAGTCATCAATTTGTTATTCATTAAAATATAAATATGACTCAGAACGATTTTATTGCAAGAGAAGATAAATACGGTGCTCACAATTACCATCCACTACCAGTAGTATTAGACAAAGGCGAAGGTATATATGTTTGGGATGTTGATGGCAACAAGTATTTCGATTTTCTATCGGCTTATTCTGCAGTTAACCAGGGACACTGTCATCCAAAAATTATTAAAGCCTTAACAGATCAGGCATCAAAACTTACTTTAACATCAAGAGCTTTTTATAATAGTACACTGGGTGAGTTTGAAGAATATATTACCAAGTACTTTGGCTATGATAAAGTATTACCTATGAACACAGGTGCTGAAGCAGATGAAACGGCTTTAAAACTTTGTAGAAAATGGGCCTATACTAAAAAAGGTATCAAGGAAAACAAAGCAAAAATAATTGTTTGTGAGGGTAATTTCCATGGAAGAACCATCACAATTATCTCTATGTCAACAGATCCGGATTCATATAAAGGATTTGGCCCCTACACTCCGGGATTTGAAGTGGTTCCATACAATAATATTGATGCTTTAGAAAAAGCTCTTCAGGATCCTAATGTTGCAGGCTTTTTAGTTGAACCCATCCAGGGCGAGGCAGGTGTATATGTACCAGAAGACGGATATTTGAAGAAAGCCTACGATTTATGCAAGACCAACAATGTATTGTTTATTGCGGATGAAGTTCAAACAGGAATAGCGCGTACCGGTAAATTGTTAGCTTGCGATTACGAAGATGTTCGTCCTGATATTTTAATTTTAGGTAAAGCTGTTTCTGGTGGTGTATTTCCTGTTTCGGCAGTTTTAGCTGATGATGAAATTATGCTTTGCATAAAACCAGGTGAACATGGATCGACTTATGGCGGAAATCCATTGGGTTGTAAGGTTGCTATTGCGGCTTTAGAAGTCATTAAAGATGAGAAATTAGCTGAAAACGCAACACGACTTGGTGAAATCTTCCGTGAAGAATTAAGTAACATTCAGTCGGATTTGATTGAACTGGTTCGTGGAAAAGGATTATTAAATGCAGTGGTAATTAAACCTAAAAATGGGAAAACTGCATGGGATGTTTGTTTGGCCATGAAGGAAAATGGATTAATTGCAAAACCAACACACGGCCATATCATACGTTTTGCTCCTCCTTTAGTAATTAAAGAAGAAGAATTAAGAGAAGCCATTAGTATTATAAAAAAGACTTTGGCAGAGTTTAATTAACCCAAAATCTGAATGTATTACGAAAGCTCCGGTTAATAACCTGGGCTTTTTTTATTCTGACATTTACACTCTTTGATAAGTTTCCGTTTAAAAACACAAACCACTTAAAATACATACAAACAACACATTACAGTACCATAAAATCAATTTTACAAAAATATGGCGTGACTTTAAAAAAAACACACGTGTTTTATAAGAAAATGTAGTGTGTTTTTTTTAGGTATAAAATCTGATATTTTATCCAACCTCTCAAAAAAGACTTCTGTGGTATATTATTACAAAAAGATGTATATTTAAACTACTTAAAAAACCTACTTCACCATGGAAAAGGAATTACAATTGTTACACTCCAGATTACGTAAACTTGACGAAAGAGGATTTGATTTAAACAGCTGGAAACAAGGCACCATTGCAGTAATTGATTCAATACTCGGACCTGATAATTTGAAAAGAAAGTTAATAGCAGACATTGACTTTCAAAACAACAGCTGGTCTTTGAGGGATTCTACCGGGGATGTTGACTCTGTAAAGAAAACCTGCGCAGATGTTCTGGAAACCATTATTCTTGAAATCGAGACTTTTGGTTTGGCAGAAAATGTTATTCCGGATAAAACAAAACAAGCCATTGATACTATTAAACTCATTGACGAGGCCATTAACAAAGAGTTATCTCAATCACAACTTGATGAATTATTAAGTCTGATAAAAGACCGGGATACGACTCAAACACAAGTGATCGACAAACTTAAGAGATATGGTTATGAGGTTGCTCCTAAAATTTTAGCTAATATTCTTTTAAATGAACAGTATCTGAAAACGAAAAAATAGAATAAAAAAAGGCTCACAGAATTTGTATTTCGTGAGCCTTATATTTTTTATTATTGAAAGGATTACATTTTTTCAGGAACATCTATTCCCAGTAACCACATTGCATTTTTAATTGTCTTTCCAACTGTTTTACACAATACCAAACGCATCATACGTTTCTTTTCATCCTCTTCGAAAAGAATTGGACAATCATGATAAAACTGATTATACTCTTTGGCTAAATCGTAAGCAAAGTTCGCAATTACCGCAGGCGAAAACACTTTACCGGCTTCTTTAACAATATTTGGGAAGTTAGAAATCATACGAATCAGGTTATTTTCCTTTTCGCCAATTTCTACATTTGTTGGTGCTATATCGGCTACATCAATTCCTTTTTCTGCTGCCTTTCTGAATATAGATTGAATACGGGCATGCGTATACTGAATAAATGGACCCGTGTTTCCGTTAAAATCAATGGATTCTGACGGATTAAAGGTCATGCTTTTACGAGGATCCACTTTTAAAATAAAGTACTTAAGCGCACCTAAAGCAATCATTCTAAACACAGCTTCCGCTTCCGCTTCAGAATATCCCTCAAGCTTACCTAACTCCTTAGACATTTCGCGAGCTGTATTAACCATTTCATCCACCAAGTCATCAGCATCAACAACAGTACCTTCTCTTGATTTCATTTTACCTTCTGGCAATTCAACCATTCCATATGAAAAGTGAACCAAATCCTTACCCCACTTAAAGCCTAACTTATCCAATAACAAGGCTAACACCTGGAAGTGATAATCTTGCTCATTACCTACAACATAAACCATCTTATCGATATTAAAATCGTCAAAACGAAGTTTAGCTGTACCAATATCCTGAGTCATATAAACAGACGTACCATCTTTACGCAATAATAGTTTTTCATCCAAACCATCATCAGCAAGATTACACCATACACTGTTATCATCTCTACGATAAAACAGACCTTTCTCCAGTCCATCCAATACCATATCTCTACCAACAGTATAAGTATCTGACTCGTAATAAATTTTATCAAAATCAACCCCCAACTTCTTGTAAGTCACATCAAATCCGGCATATACCCAACTATTCATTGTTTGCCAGTCACCATATACTTCAGGATCTTTTGCTTCCCATTTTCTAAGCATCTCACGGGCCTCTAAAATCAAAGGAGCATTATTCTCTGCATATTTAGTTAACTCATCACAAGCTTTGAATTGCTCATTTTCAGAATCATTTAAACCTTCCTTAGTTTTCTTTTTAGCTTTTAAAGCAGAATAAGTTGCAGAAAAATCTTCCACTTCAGCAATGGCAGGAAAATCTTTAATTTTATCAGCTATGAGAGCTTTAATTTCAGCTTTATATTCCTTATCGAATTTTACGTAAAAATCACCAACAAGCTTATCTCCTTTCAGTCCTGTTGATTCAGGAGTAGCTCCATTTCCCCATTTTTTCCAGGCCAACATTGATTTACAGATATGAATACCTCTGTCGTTTACAATATTTGTTTTAACCACTTTATATCCATTAGCTGCAGCAATTCTGGATAAGGAATATCCCAATAAATTATTACGGATATGACCAAGGTGTAATGGTTTGTTTGTATTTGGAGATGAATACTCAATCATCATCAAAGGAGAATAATCATCTACCTGTTGATAACCATAAGATTCATTTGCAGTAATATCATTTACTAAATTCAACCAATAATCAGCAGCTAACTCAATATTTAAGAATCCTTTAACAACATTGTAGTTGGCAACATTTTCATCAGAACTCTTAATATACTCACCAATATCTTTTCCTGTATCCTCAGGTGATTTCTTTGAAACTTTAAGTAACGGGAAAACCACAATAGTAAAATCACCTGTTAAATCTTTTCGGGTAATTTGTACCTGAGCCTGGTTTTCACTTATTTCTTGTCCGTATAATTCTTTAACTGCGGCAACCACCTTGCCTTTAAGTTGCAATTCTATATCCATAACTGCTGTTATTCTGCTTAATATTACAAATGAAAGTGCAAAGATAAAAAAGTTATGCGAATGCAATATAGAACAGCCATTATTCTACTAACTCAAATTGAACATCTATATGATATTCGCTAACTGCATTTTGACCATTATATGTGGCCGGAATCCAATTCCAGTTTCTGGGAAATGTTTTAGCAACTCTTAAAACCTCCTTATCTAACAAGGGGTGCAACTTATGTATTATTTGCAACTGAACAGGCTTACCTTCAGTATTAACACTGACAGCCAGGGTAACTTTTCCTTTTATATCCTGATTTTTAGCAATCTGAGGGTAATCAATATGATTTACTATATAGATATATGGAATTAAAGGACTTCCATCAAAAAACACCGGAGTTTCTAAATATTCATCAGGAGTTTGGCGGTTTGCAATTTTAGTAACCTTTTTTGTATTGTAATCATACTCGAATTCAAATACTCCATTGAGTGAAAAATAGACCCATCTCCCATTCTTTTCTCCATTTTTATAGACTCCTCGCTCAATCATAAAACCCTTATATTTCCTAAAGTATCGTCCATGTTTTATTGAGGTATCATTTTTTAAAGCGTAATACTGCTCATAAAAAAAATCATATTTCTTAGTCAACAAAGTAGTTTCCTGCGCTGAAGTATTAAGAAAACAAAAATACAGAATTACAACCGATAAATATCTAATTAAATGCAAAACAGAGGTTTTAATATTAGGCTAAAGATATTAATTAAAACAAAAACCTTATCATTTTATTCAATCAGAATAATTAAAATGATAAGGTTTTACAATATTAAAAAAATTGGAAGCCTGATTAATTACAAATTTCTTTTTAAATAATCACTCATCATCTGATACAAATGCATTCTTGTATTTCCTCCATAGATACTATGATTTCTATTAGGATACATAAACATATCAAACTGTTTTCCTTCCTGAATCAATTGCTCAACAAATTCCACTGTATTTTGATAATGTACATTATCATCTGCCGAACCATGAATAATAAATAATCTGCCTGATAAATTCTGTGCCATATTAATTGGTGAATTCTCATCATAGCCTTTAGGGTTTTCCTGAGGCTTACGCATATATCTTTCGGTATATACACTATCGTAATAACGCCAGTTTGTAACGGGAGCTACGGCGATACCCACTTTAAACACTCCATTACCTTTACCTAAACAACTACAACTCATAAATCCACCATAACTCCATCCAAAGATTGCGATCCTTGAAGCATCAATATACGTCAGACTAGCTAAATATTTTGCAGCTTCAATCTGATCATCCGATTCATACTTACCCAGTTTCATATAAGTACATTTTCTGAATTCCTCACCTCTTGCACCAGTACCTCTTGGATCCACACAAGCCACAAGGTATCCCTGCGATGCCAGATACTGTTCCCAACCAATAGACCATTCATCCAACACTTCTTGTGAATTAGGACCACTATATTGAGTCATTAAAACAGGGTATGTTTTTGAAGCATCAAAATTCAAAGGCTTTACCATCCATCCATTAAGCTCAACGCCTTGACTTGTTTTAAATGTAAAGAACTCTTTTGGAGAAACTTCATATCCTTTCAATGTATTTTGCAATGCAGAATTATCCTCTAAAGTTCTGATAACTTTACCAGATTGATTCATCAAGGCATATTGCGGAGGAGTTGTTGTACTGGAATAAGTATTTATAAAATATTTATAATCAGAATTAAACTGAGCACTATTGGTTCCTTTTTTAGTGGTTAAAGTATAATTCTTTTTTGCATCAAGGCTAACTGCATAAATTTCGCGTTGCAGTGGAGATTCTTTAGCTGCCTGATAATAAAACAACTTTTTATTGGAATCATAGCCATAAAAATCAGTCACATCCCAATTTCCTTTGGTAAGCTGCCTAATTTTCATGCCGGCCATTGTATATAAATGAATATGGTTATATCCATCCATTTCACCAACATAAACAAAATACTGACCTCCCGGAAGGAATCTCAGGTTATCCAGAACATCTTCAGCAATGTAATAGTCATTTCTATGTGTAAAAACACTTTTAGCTAATGACGAAGCCGTATTTGCTATTAACAGGTCAAGTTGATTCTGTGCTCTGTTTAACTTTAATATACCCAACTTACCTTCAGCATATGTCCATCTTATTCTTGGGATATAATAATCCTCACCCTCTATCTTCATGGTCTTTGTTGTTCTGTTTTTTACATGAAAAACACGAACTTCAACCTTTGAATTTTCCTCACCCGCTTTTGGATATTTAAATTTATACTCTCCCGGATACAATGCATAATCCTCGTGAGCAGGATGACTACCCTTATACACAGGGAAGCTGTATTGCTTTACATCAGACTCATCAAAACGAAGAAAAGCCAATTCCATACTATTGGGCGACCATTCCATAGCTCTGTTAAACTCAAACTCTTCCTCGTAAACCCAATCCGGAACTCCATTTATAATTTTATTAAACTCACCATCATCAGTTATTCTTACTTCTGTTCCAAACAATATTTTATGAATATAAACATCATTATTTTTTACAAATGCAACCATATCACCATTGGGTGAGAAGACTGCAGCCTGTTGCTTACCACCCTCAGATAATGGCTTTAGTTCTTTTCTTTTAATATCATAAACATAATAGTTCGCTTTAAAAGTTCTTCTGTAAATCCTTTCGCTGTTGGTATAAACAAGAATACGTGTATTAGTGGCATTAAACTCATATCCCTGAATATTTTCAATCGGACAGTCTTTTACATTGGCTAAATCCATAACAACGCCAACTTGCTTGCCAGAAGAATAGGCATACTTTACAATCTTCTTTCCTTCTTCAAGAGTTGTATAATAATCCCCATCAGAAGTAGATCTCAGACCATCAATTGATGCGGCTCTAAATGAATAGGTTTTATTTAAATCTTCCAGAGAAACTGTCTTCTTCTGCGCAAATGCCAATGCTGGTAATACAATTGCAGCAAGTAGTAATATCTTATTAAACGACATTAATGATTTTATTGAATGAGACATATATAAAAAATTCTGATAATTTTTGATTTTGAGCAAAGCTAATAATTAGCCATTAGGATTCAAATTTTATTATTAAATAGTGATTATGTATCCTCAATAAATACATGATGATAATACGCTTGTAATAATATAATCTTTATCTTTGCGTGTTTTTTATTACAATTTTTTAAATAACTGGATTTTGTTTGAAGTTAGGTGTCCGTATAATCTAAAGTCTTCAAAATCTGTAATACAAATAAAAAGATGGTTAAAATAACCTTACCAGATAGTAGCGTAAGAGAGTACGAATCAGGAGTTACCGGTTTGGAAATAGCCAAGAGCATCAGTCCTCGTTTGGCCAAAGAAGTTTTATCAATCTCAGTAAATGAGGAAACATGGGATCTTACCCGACCAATAACGGAAGATGCTTCAATAAAACTTTTCAAATGGGAAGATGAAGAAGGCAAGCATGCATTCTGGCACTCATCAGCTCACCTTATGGCAGAAGCCCTGGAGGCTTTATACCCGGGAATGAAATTTGGAATCGGTCCTTCAATTGAAAATGGCTTTTATTACGACGTTGATCCAGGTGATGATGTTGTATTAAGAGACGCTGACATTCCTAAGATTGAAGCAAAAATGAAGGAGATTGCTCGTCAAAAGAATGAATACGTTAGAACAAGCGTTACAAAAGAAGAAGCCTTATCATATTTTACATCAAAAGGAGATGAGTACAAACTTGAGTTAATCAATGAACTTGAGGATGGAACCATTACTTTTTACAAGCAAGGTGAATTTACCGATTTATGTAGAGGACCTCACTTACCTTCAACTGAACCTATCAAAGCAGTTAAAGTATTGAGTATTGCAGGTGCCTACTGGAGAGGTGATGAAACTCGCAAGCAGTTAACAAGGGTTTACGGAATTACCTTCCCTAAACAAAAAATGCTTGACGAATACCTGGTAAGATTAGAAGAGGCTCAAAAACGCGATCATAGAAAAATTGGTAAGGAACTTGAACTTTTTGCTTTTTCTCAAAGAGTTGGACAAGGCTTACCTTTATGGTTACCTAAAGGAGCTAAGCTTCGCGAACGCTTAGAAAACTTCTTAAAGAAAGTTCAATTACAATATGGTTATCAGCAGGTGATCACTCCACACATTGGAAACAAGGAACTTTATGTTACTTCCGGTCACTATGCTAAATATGGTAAAGATTCATTTCAACCAATCAACACACCAGCTGAAGGTGAAGAATTTTTACTTAAACCAATGAACTGTCCTCACCATTGTGAGATCTACAAAGTTAAACCGGTATCATATAAAGATCTTCCAATCCGTATGGCTGAATTTGGTACTGTTTATCGTTATGAGCAAAGTGGTGAATTACACGGACTAACAAGAGTAAGAGGATTTACTCAGGATGATGCACATATTTTCTGTACACCTGATCAATTAAAAGATGAGTTCAAAAAAGTAATCGATATTATTCTTTACATTTTTAAAGCATTAGATTTTAATGACTTTATTACTCAGGTTTCTTTAAGAGACAAAGAAAACAGGGAGAAATATATCGGTAGCGAAGAAAACTGGGAAAAAGCAGAAAGTGCAATTATTGAAGCTTGCCAGGAAAGAGGTATGGAAACCATTGTTGAATATGGCGAGGCTGCTTTTTATGGTCCTAAATTAGACTTTATGGTAAGAGATGCTATCGGACGTAAGTGGCAACTGGGAACCATACAAGTTGACTACAACTTACCAGAGCGCTTTGAGCTTGAATATATGGGTTCTGACGGTGAAAAACACAGACCTGTAATGATTCACCGTGCACCATTTGGAAGTATGGAACGTTTTGTTGCTGTTTTAATAGAACACACTGCAGGAAAATTCCCATTATGGTTAACTCCTGAACAAGTGGTAGTTCTACCAATTAGCGAAAAATTTAATGATTACGCTAAAAAAGTTTCAAATGTCCTGAATAATTCCGATATTCGCACCGTTTTAGATGACCGAAATGAAAAGATAGGTCGCAAAATTCGTGATAATGAGCTGAAACGCATACCATTCCTTCTTATCGTAGGCGAAAAAGAAGCTGAAACAAATTCAGTATCCGTACGTAAGCAAGGTGATGGAGATAAAGGATCAATGGAAATTGAACAATTTATAAACTTTATAAACCAGGAAGTTGAAGAACAACTTTCTGCAATAGATAATAAATAATTTGATTACTAATTAATTATAGGAGGATTTTACAATAGCACAGAATAGAAGAAAACCACAGGGTAACCAGCAAAAGGACACGCAAAGTTTTAGAACAAACAACGCGATTAGAGTACCAAAAATAAGGCTTGTTGGTGACAACATAGACAATCCGGGAGTGTTCTCTACATCAGAAGCATTAAAGATGGCTGATGCTTTAGAGCTGGATTTAGTGGAGATATCTCCTAAGGCTGACCCTCCTGTTTGTCGAATTATTGATTATTCAAAGTTTTTATATCAACAAAAGCGCAAACAAAAAGAACTTAAGTCAAAAGCTGTTAAAGTTGTTGTTAAAGAAATCAGGTTTGGTCCTAATACGGATGACCATGATTATAACTTCAAATTAAAACACGCTCAAAAGTTCCTTTCTGAAGGTGCTAAGGTTAAAGCTTATGTGTTTTTCAAAGGACGATCAATCTTATTTAAAGAGCAAGGTGAAATTTTGCTTTTAAGATTTGCTCAGGATCTGGAGGAATACGGAAAAGTTGAACAATTACCAAAGCTTGAAGGAAAAAGGATGATTATCTTCCTTTCACCTAAAAAGGCTAAGAAGTAATTTCAATTATATAAACCAATTAATAGTAAGTACAATGCCAAAGATGAAAACGAATTCCAGTGCGAAAAAACGTTTCACAATCACTGGAAGCGGTAAGATTAAAAGAAAGCATGCTTTTAAAAGTCACATTTTAACTAAAAAGACTACAAAGCAAAAGAGAAATCTTACTTACTCAGGACTTGTTCACACTGCTGACGAAAATAACGTTAAGTTATTGTTGAACATGAAATAATAAGGGGAATCCTTATTTTATTAATTATTTAATTAACCGAATGAAGTTAGCTGAAAGATCCATTAATGATGGGCGCTAATCATTCTAAAAAAAGTAAAAATGCCAAGATCAGTAAACGCTGTTGCTTCAAGAGCAAGAAGAAAGAAAATTCTAAAGCAAACTAAAGGTTACTTTGGAAGAAGAAAGAACGTTTGGACGGTAGCAAAAAATACCTACGAAAAAGGTTTAGGTTATGCTTACCGCGACAGAAAAAGAAAGAAAGGTCATTTCAGAGCACTATGGATTCAAAGAATCAATGCTGCTGCTCGTATTGAAGGAGTTTCATACTCTAAACTTATGGGTATGATGACTAAGAAAAATATTGAAATTAACAGAAAAGTTTTAGCTGACTTAGCTGTTAATCATCCTGAGGCTTTTAAAGCTGTTGTTCAAAAGGCAATGGCAAACTAGTTGAAGACAAAAATGAACTCAAAAATGGCAGGAGAAGAAATTCTTTCCTGCCATTTTCATTTTACAATCAACACACATAACATACTGAATTAAAGGAATAACCACCCAATTATTTTAAGACACGGTCTAAATAAAGTAACTTTTATTTATTCTGCTTCTTCAAAACAAACAAAACACATATTTTTGCGATTCAAAGAAATTATGCACCATGAGTAAAGATTTTAAACCTACTCCATACATATTGGAATCTGTTAATACAGGTAAACAATTTAAGGATGAAGGATGGACATTAGACGCTCCAGGCGAACAACAACCAACACTAATCAGAGCTGTTTACGAAAAAAAACAGATTGAAGTAAAGGATGAATCATACGGAATATTTCGTTTTGCAGACTGGTTACCTGTTCATAAAATGCTTGAAGGCTCATCTTCTCCCATCACATATAAAAGTGAAGGATTAGCTAAGAAATTAGGTCTAAATAACTTATATATCACATTCAGCGGCTATTGGCCGGAAAAAGGAGCCAATTTCAGAACCTGTTCCTTTAAAGAAACTGAAGCTTTTACTGTTGGTGGAAGATTAAGTTCTGAAAATGGCAAAGTGTTAGTTGTAGCCTCTGCAGGTAATACAGCAAGAGCTTTTGCCCGCGTTTGTTCAGACAATAATATTCCATTATTACTTTGTGTTCCGGAAGACAACATTGACGCTTTATGGTTTGATGAGCCAATTAACGACAATGTAAAATTAGTAGTTACAAAATCAGGAAGTGATTATTTTGATGCTATTTACCTTTCTAATCTGGCTTGTGAATTAGATGGATTTATTGCAGAAGGGGGAGCTAAAAATGTTGCCAGAAGAGATGGTATGGGAACTACTACTTTATCAGCAATTACAACCATTGGTCGTATTCCTGATTATTACTTTCAGGCTGTAGGAAGTGGCACTGGCGCCATTGCTGCATGGGAAGCCAACAAACGCCTTATTGAAGATGGACGTTTTGGCAACAACTATATGAAATTAATGGTATCACAGAATCATCCTTTTATTCCTATTCACAATGCATGGAAAGCTGACTCCAGAGATATGTTGCATTTAGATGATGATGAAGCCAGAAAACAGGTTGAAGAAATTGATGCCAAAGTGCTTTCAAACAGAAAACCTCCATATCCTATTATAGGTGGATTATACGATGCCATGAAAGAGGCAGGTGGAGATGTTCTATGTGCTTCGAACGCACAAGCAGCAGAGGCAGCTAAATTATTCAAAGAAACTGAGGGCAATGATATTCACACTGCTGCTTCGGTAGCTACAGCAACATTAATAGGAGCTGTTAAAGAAGGTTTAGTTAAAGCTGATGATTATATTATGCTTAATATAACAGGTGGTGGAGAAGAAAGGTTTAAAAGTGAAAAAAACATCATCTATCTAAAACCTGCTCATGTATTTGATATTACACCTACATTAAACGATGTTAGAAGTGTATTATCTGATTTATTTGAAAAATAATTTCACAGCTATTGTTTAGTTAATAGGATTATAACATACAAAAAGAGTATAGTTTTTCAGAGCTATACTCTTTTTTGTTTTAAATACCCTCATGGTCAATAGCATAATTCTAACTATCTATTACTATATTTGCTCTTCATAAAAAACAAAGAGAAAAATCTTCTGGTATGAGGTTAATATTAGGTTAAAAATAAATTTTATTCACCCATAAAATTTTAACTCTTATATCTTTATGCTGGTTTATTAAAGCTTTTTGTAGAAACTTTAATAATCTCTTATACAAAACAAAATACAATATGAATATTGCTTTGATTGGGTATGGCAAAATGGGAAAAGAAATTGAGAAAATTGCCATTGAACGAGGACACACGATTACTTCTAAAATAGACATGCAAACCGATGACACTTTTGACGGTGAAGGTTTTGCTACTGCTGATGTAGCTATTGAATTTACTGTTCCTGCCGCTGCATACAACAACTATATGTCATGCTTTAAATATAACAAACCTGTTGTTTCCGGTACTACAGGATGGCTTGATAAAATTGAAGAGATCAAAGATCAATGTAAAAACAAAGGACAAACTTTTTTCTATGCGTCGAACTTTAGTGTTGGTGTAAATGTATTTTTTGAGATCAACAAAAAGCTGGCTCAACTGATGAATTCTCTTGAAGACTATGAAGTTAGCATGGAAGAAACACACCATATCCATAAATTAGACGCACCTAGTGGAACAGCTATTACTCTTGCTGAAGGATTAATTGAAAACATAAACAGAAAAACAGCTTGGGTTGAAGGCAAGGATGCTTCAAAAGAAGAAATTCACATTGAAGCTATCCGCAGAGATGAAGTTCCTGGAATACACACCATAAAGTACGAATCTTCAGTGGATGAAATCGTTATTCACCACAGTGCAAAATCACGTAAAGGATTTGCGCTGGGAGCTGTTTTAGCCGCTGAATTTGCAGCCAAAAACAAAGGATTTTTAGGAATGAGTGATTTGCTTAAATTTTAACTAAATATTTTTTATAATGCCTAAAGTTTCTCTAACTAAATGGATTAGGTTTTCTATTGCAGCCCTTGTTTACTTTTTATGGGTAATATGGGTTGGCAACTACTGGTTATTTCTGGGATTACCCATAATATTTGATGTTTACATTACAAAAAAAGTACCTTGGAACTTCTGGAAAAAAACCAAAAACGGAGAAAAACCTAAGGCCTGGGTCGAGTGGGTTGATGCTTTGCTGTTTGCATTAGTTGCAGTATATTTCATAAACCTGTTCTTATTTCAGAATTATAAAATTCCAACATCTTCACTTGAAAAATCATTATTAGTTGGTGATCATCTTTTTGTAAGTAAAGTTACATACGGACCACGTATTCCAAACACTCCATTGTCTTTTCCTTTACTTCAAAATACCATTCCAATACTAAATACAAAATCATATTTAGAATGGCCACATTGGAAGTACAAACGACTAAAGGGTTTTAAGGAAGTTGAAAAAGGTGATATTGTAGTATTTAACTTTCCTACAGGAGACACAGTTCCTGTAAATGTAACAAATCCTGATTATTATATTTCTTGTCGCAGAGAAGGCATTAACAGGGTTAATGCAAACCCTTCACTATTGGATGGATACAGAGATGCCAGTCAGTGGGAAATAAATTCTAAATTAAAAGAGTTAGGTAAAGAAAACATTCTATTGAATAAAGAATACTGGGGTAACATTGTTTATCGACCAGTAGACAGGAGAGATAATTACGTAAAAAGATGTATTGCTGTAGCCGGTGACACTCTTGAAATACAACATAACCAGGTTTATATCAACGGAGTAAAAACACATAACCCCAAAGGTTTACAACATTGGTATAATATTATCACTGATGGAACTAAGTTCAATCAACGTTTTTTAGATAAACTTGAAATCTCTAATGAAGATTCCCGCTATTTAGGTAATGGCCCTACCTACACATTGCCATTGACAGAAGAAAAAGCAAATATGCTTAAGGAATATTCCTTTGTTCGTCAAATGACAATGTCTGAAGAACTTCCTGATTCAAATTATACTCAAACATGGCCTTACAGTACTGATTACAATTGGAGTCGGGATAATTTCGGACCTCTTTGGATACCCAAAAAAGGAACTACTGTAAAACTTAGTTTAAAAAACCTGGTATTATACGATCGTATAATTACTGCATATGAAGGAAATACCTTAGATGTAAGAAATGGTGACATATATATTAATGGTAACAAACAGGATGAATACACCTTTAATATGGATTACTATTTTATGATGGGTGACAACAGACACCAATCTGCCGATAGTAGGTACTGGGGTTTTGTTCCGGAAGATCATGTAGTTGGTCGTCCTTTATTAGTATGGCTTTCGTTAAACAAAGACAAATCCTTGTTCGAGGGAAAAATCCGATTCGATAGATTCTTCAAATGGGTTGCTAACGAACAATAAAAAATAAAACTATAGAATGAATGGAGTTAGCAATTTTCTAACTCCATTTTTTTTACATCCGGGTTCAATATTTAATAACACTCTAATTTCTTTATTGAAGATAAAACAGTAATAGGTGACGATGAAAAAAAAAGAAATTATAAGACTAAGTATTGCTTTTCTAATTTTTCTTATTGGTATTTGGACAGAAAGCCTTCTGCCTTTCTTTATAATACTGATAATCATTGATTCTATCCGAAAAAAATCTATTCTCAAAAAAACTATAAATTTCTTAAAAGATAAAACTTTAAAAAAATTCATCATTATTGAATGGTTGGCAGCTATTTTACTGGCATCATGGCTTTTACTTTTCATACAAAATAACTTTGTCAGTTTATATTCTTTCCATACCTCATCGATGAATGGAACACTTGATCCAGGGGATATTTTATTTGTAAATAAATTAAACCCAGGTATTGCTAAAAGCATTAATTCAGTAAATAGCTTCCATAGAAAATTAGGCACAAGTTCATTAAAGCATAATGACATTATCATGTTTCATTTTCCGGATGGGGATTCATTATTAAAAAACAGACCTACAGATAGCTATTATTATTTACAGAGGCTTTATGGTAAAACCGGGTTTTTAGATAAAAAAGAAAGGTTATCAAACCTAAAATACTATCCTGTAGAGGAACGTCCTCGCTTTGTAAAAAGAATTTTTGGGTTACCTGGAGATACTATTTCTATTACTAACGGAATTGTATTATGTAATCATAACAAAATAAAAAATCCTGATATGTCAGTAGGCCGCTATAAAATATCGTCTGAAATCAAATCTGAATTAATTAAAAACCACATTAAACCTTACAATGAATTGAGTACTGAAGATGGTTTAATATGGGAAATCTATGAAAAGGATGTTCAGAAATTATCAGCTAAAAATATCATACTTACCCAAGATTGCTTACCTAAAAATTACCCCGATCCTCTTGTTTTTCCATTTTCAACCCATCAACTGTGGAATATGCACAATATGGGGCCACTATATATCCCTAAAAAAGGCGATAAAATTGAACTTACACTCGACAACTTAAAATTTTATAAACGCATTATTTCGGTCTTTGAAGAAAATAAAATTGATATTGACAATGATAAAATTTTAATCAATGGAAAAGAATCAAGATATTACCAATTTAAGATGGATTATTATTGGGTAATGGGAGATAACAGGCCACATTCCTTTGATAGCAGGTTTTGGGGTTTTGTTCCGGATAATCACATCATTGGAAAAGTAGAATACATTCTTTACTCAAAAAATAAAAATTCAAAATCATTATTTAATTATAAAAATGACAGATTCTTTAAGAAAGTTAATTAGCATTGCTTATTTTTAAAGGATATTAGGCTTTAAATTTAAAACTTAACGCTTTGGATTTCAGATTACAAAAGTTGTAAAGCAAATAATAATTCGTTCACTGAATAAACATTGCACAACAATAATTATCCTGTTAATCTTGTTTATCCTGTTGAAAAAATTCAATATTCCCCTGCCATGGTAAATTGGTGACAAATTGGAGATAAGGCAACTAGTGTGACGTATCCAGTAAAGAACGTCTTTTGACTCCAGACTTTTAACTTTTGACTTTTGACATTTAACTCATAACTATTAACTTTATCTGCACTCTAATTTTAAACTTATATGAAAAAGTCATTTTGGTTCTTAATAATACTGTCTTTAATGATCGTAATTTTTTCTGTTCAGAATGCAGAAGTTGTTCCAATTAGATTTGTTATTTGGGAAGGAGAATTATCTTTGGCCATCCTTATGATTTTAACCTTCTTATTTGGACTAATTACCGGTGCTATTTATTATGCCATAAGCATCAGAAGAAAGAAAAAGGTAAAAAATCCTATTGGAGATATTGCCTTTGAAGAAAACTCAAATAAAGAAACATCTGAAAACGATCAAGAAAACAATAATGACACAAGAAAAATCTAACAATAGAGAAACAATATTTACTATAAACTACCTACCTTCTGTTCAATACTTTTCTCATTGGGTGAATAGCCAAAAACCTATTATTGAAAAGCATTGCAATTATATCAAGCAAACATACCGCAACAGGTGTGATATACTGGCTGCAAATGGAATTATTCCTTTAACAATTCCTGTAGCTAAAGGCAAAACGCCTAAAATTCAAACTAAAGACATTCTAATTTCATACGATACCAGATGGCAACCACTTCATTGGCGATCCATAGTCTCAGCATATAACTCCTCGCCTTTCTTTGAGTATTATATGGATGATTTTAAGCCTTTTTACGAAAAGAATTATAAATTCCTTTTTGATTTTAATCTTGGTCTCATGGAAGTTATCCTGGATGCTCTGGATATAGATACAAAGCTGTTTTTTACTGAAGATTATATTAAAAACAGCGAAAACGTTTATATCGATTATAGAAACATAATTCATCCTAAAAAGGACTATAAAGAAATTGATCCTACATTCAAACCTCAAAAATACAGACAAGTTTTTCAGGATAGATTTGAGTTTGAACCTAACCTGAGTGTTATTGATTTGATTTTTAACAAAGGACCTGAAGCTATTGACTGGTTAGAAGATAATATTGCAAAATAAAAACACTTCAGAGCTTCATTGCATCTTTAAATTCATCAATAATCAATTGATGATCAAATGCTAATTCAGGTAATTTATCCAACAGAAACCATTGGGCATCTTTTGCATCATCCATTGCAACAGCCTGCAGCTTTGATTTTACAAACGCATAAAACACAACAGAAACAGTCCTTCCCCGTGGATCTCTATCAGGAGCTCCATAAGTTTTAAACTGTTTTAGTTCAACATAAGCAATACCTGTTTCTTCTTGTAATTCTCTGTTCGCCGCCGTTTCAAGATCCTCATCCATCTCTAAAAAACCTCCGGGTAAAGCCCAAAAGTCTTGAAAAGGATCATTCTTTCTTTGCACAAGTAATATTTCCGCACTCTCTGCTTCTGTGATCAGAATAATATCAACTGTTACAGCCGGTCGGGGATATTGATAGGTATAACTCATTATTATTCAGGAATAATTCTTTTAATCACTCTTAATTTATGGCTGTATTTATTAATCTCTTTATTAAAAATACCTTGATGATCCAGCTGATCAATACGTACTTCTCCATAAGAATGAATGATCTGACCTTTACCCAAACAAATACCAACATGAACAATATTCCCTTCTTCATCATCAAAAAAGGCTAAGTCACCTATTTTGGCCTCCTCAACAAAGCTCACGTTATTACCTAATTCAATCTGTTGATAAGCATCCCGGGGCAACCAATATCCATTTATTTTAAATACGATCTGAGATAAGCCTGAACAATCAATTCCAAAATAAGATCTGCCACCCCAAAGATATGGAGTATGCAATAATGAGGTTGCCACCTCCCTGATTGAAATTTCTTTATTATTAGGAACAGGACCCGAAATAAAATAATCATTCTTACCAATAGAAAAACTATTCATTTCATGACCATTAAACACGATCCTACTTCCCGCAGGAATAACCATTGGAGCACTAGAACCATCATGAACAATCTTAATTTTTGGAGTTGGCACCATCCATGCATTAGCACTTTTCCAAAGTTCATATTCAGTAGGTGCAACCGAAAATACAAGCTTAGAGTCAATCCAACCTTCATACCCATCAAAATCCATCTTAATTTTGGCCCACTTCTCTGTTTTCTCAGTTACAACAAAGGTTTCTCCAAAAAGAATCTGAGTTACTAATTCTGATTTTTCTGAAGGTTCCTTTCTTACCGGAATAAAACTATAAATACTAATAGAACCGATCATCTTCTTTTAAAATTATTGCTGCGAAGATATTAAAATATGCATAAAGATTGATTCTGTATTATAAATTTTATCAAATTCATAGCTTCATTTTATATTAATGTTTTTTTTACTCATATTTGTTATATTTTTAGAGTTGTACCTATTTATTATATACACTTTTGTATTTCTGCATATTTAAACACTTTTGTGATGAAGAACTTTTTACAAGACTTTAAAAAATACTCTCTGGCAACATATAGAATCTTATTGTTTTTAGCAGCTATTATACTCATAGCCAACCTGATGCCACGCGAAGGAAAATTTCAATATGAATTTAAAAAAGGAGAACCGTGGAGATACGATGTTTTAATAGCTCCTTTTAACTTCAGGATATATAAAACAGCTGCCGAACTCGAATCTGAAAAAGATAGTATACTTAAAAACTTTCGCCCTTATTTTATTAAAGATTCTACAGTATATTCAAATGTAAACAAAGGATTTTTGTTAGACTATGATAAGCAGTTAAAAACACTCGTTTCTAAATATCGATTCTTAACTAAAAAATACAACTCTATTCAAAATTCAGAATATGTAAAAACAATTACAGACAGCATTTTTAATCATGTTTTTAACAAAGGGGTTATTGCTATTCCGGAAGGATACATTGAAAAAAGCGATGGTTTTGAACTAATGCTGGTCAACAACAATCTTGCAGAGCCATATCTTTCAACAGAATTTTATTCTCTTCGTTCTTCCTATCAATATATTACCAGGGAATTAGCCAAAAGCTTATCTGTTATTACTAATGACTTTAAAGGGATTGAAGAGTTCATATCTGAATTAAAAATAGAACACTTTATAGTTGCAAACGTTCATATTGACGAAAACAGATCTCTGTCGGAGAAAGAAAGCTTATTAAAAAATATGGCCTTAACAAAAGGTATAGTTTTAGCGGGACAAAAAATCATCGATAAAGGAGAAATCATCGACGACCAGGCAATAAAAAAGCTGGTATCTTATAAAAAAGAATATGAATCCAGAGTTGGTACTCTATCTGAATACAACATTATTTTTGCAGGCCATTTACTGATCACCTTTTTGTTTTTAACCGGTTTATTCCTGTTCTTGTATTTCTACAGACACGATGTATATGAAAACTTAAAATTCATTACCTTTTTGTTACTCATTTTGAGCACAGTAATTGTATTGGCTTATATTTCATATGCCATTCCGGATATACCCATTTGGGTAATTCCCATAACTATTTTGCCATTAATTGTAAGAACATTTATTGATTCGCGCCTGGGATTTTTTATATATGTTCTAGCTGTCATCCTGGCGTCATTTTTTAGTCATAACAGTTTTGAATTTATATTTTTACAAATTCCCGCCGGTATAACTGCTATTTTTAGTTTATACCGAATGGTAAGACGAGCACAAATTGTCAGGTCTGCGATTTTCATCCTTCTTACCTATTGTTTATTTTATACCGGGTTAACCCTATTGCAAGAAGGCAACATCAAAGATATTAACTACGAGTACTTTTTATATTTCACAATAAATGCCTTTTTAATATTTATTGTATACCCATTAATATACATTTTCGAAAAGCTTTTTGGTTTCTTGTCAGATGTTACTTTGGTTGAGTTATCTGATACAAACCACCCTCTTTTACGAACTTTGGCAGAAAATGCTCCGGGAACTTTTCAACATTCCATACAGGTTGGAAATATTGCACAAGAAGCTGCATATAAAATTGGAGCTAATCCTTTATTAGTTCGTGCAGGAGCTATGTATCATGACATTGGAAAGTCTGCTACTCCTCTATATTTTACGGAAAATCAAACATCCGGAGTAAACCCGCACAACGAGATGGACTTTGAGGATAGTGCAAAGCTTGTTATTAGCCACATTGAAGGAGGGATAAAAATTGCAAGACGGTATAATTTACCACAAAAGATTATTGATTTTATTGCTACGCATCAAGGAACTACAAAGCCAAATATTTTTACAACTCTTATAAAAATCAAAATCCGGATAAAGAAGTGAATGAAAACAACTTCACCTATCCCGGACCAACACCTTTTACTAAAGAAACAGCAATTTTAATGATGGCTGATTCGATTGAGGCGGCATCGAGAAGCTTACCTGAATATTCTGACAAAACCATTGATAAATTAGTTGAGAGTATAATTAACACGCAAATAAAAGAAGGTCAGTTTTACAATGCGCCTATTACTTTTAAAGAGATAACTCAGATTAAGGAAGTATTTAAAGCTAAGTTAAAAAACATTTACCATGCAAGAGTAGCGTATCCTAAGTTAAAAAAAGGGAAAAAGTAGGATTAAAAAAAGAGGCTATCCATAAAGAATAGCCTCTCATATTTTATTGTATATAACTAAAACGTTTCATAACCATCATCCTTTTCATTATTCAATCCAAGATCTATAATCTTATTTTCTCCTGAAGAAGAGACCTTTGGAGTAAATTTAGTCTTTGTTGTATTCGCTGTTGACCTTACAATCTTTTGACCAGGCTCCTTTTTTGCAACCCCCTCTTTAACTTGTTTATCATCCAATTTAAAAACCGAGATTGAATTGTTAAGCATTAAAGACAAATCTTCGAGTTCTTTAGAAGCAGTGCTAATTTGTTCTGAGTTAACCGCATTACGTTGGGTAATTTGGTTTAATTGCTGAAGTGCATTATTGATTTGTTCTACTCCTGCAACCTGTTCTAACGAAGCTGCTGTAATATCCTGAACTAAACTTGCTGTCTTTTCAATTTCCGGGGTTATCTCTACCAGGTTTTTACTTGCAGCACCTGAGTTACTTATGGTTTCCTGGGAGACTGTATTTATTTCATTTGCAGCCTGCTGACTTCGTTCAGCCAATTTTCGAACCTCTGCGGCCACAACAGCAAATCCCCTGCCTTCAGCCCCTGCCCTGGCAGCTTCAACAGCAGCATTTAATGCCAAAATATTGGTTTGAAAGGCAATATCTCCAATAATAGATATTTTTTCAGTAATGGCGGCCAATGATTTTTGAGCCAACTCAGAACTCTTATTACTCGTTCTGATTCCATCTGCAGCCTTTTGAGCTATTTTTTCTGTCTCCTTAGAATTATCTGTATTCTGTTGAATATTAGCATACATTTCTTCCATAGAAGAAGAAACCTCCTCAGCGGCTGAGGCCTGTTCGCTTGCCCCTTCGCTAAGTTCTAATGATTCTTTATTTAATTTATCACTCGCCTTAACAATCTTCTCTGCTCCAATGCGTATTTCATCTACAACAGTTTTAATATTTGCAACCATTGTATCTAAGGCGGCCGACAATCTTCCTATTTCATCTTTACGATCTATTGCAAATTTGGTACTCAAATCTCCTTGCGCAACTCTTTCTGCAAGTTCAATACCAGTTTCTAATGGCATACTGATTGATGTTGCTAAATAATATGTAAGAATAACACCTAAAATTATTAAAACAAAAATGCTGGAAATAATCAATTGTTTTTCCTGAACAACAATTGCTGCACTTTTATCACCCATCTCCATTAAATAATCCAAACCCAGATCTGATGATTTTCTGACTTCCCACATTAATTGTTTCCCAACTTCATACCTTTTTAATTCAGCCAAACGGGCTTTTTTATAAACAGGCAAAAATTCTTCAATAGAAGATTTTAATTCAGTCAAGGTATTTTGTAAAACATATGGATATGAGCCATTAAAAAAGCCAGCATTTTCTTCTAAAAATTTACTGACTTTAACTCCTTCCTTCTGTATAATATAATGTGCAAACCGGGCACTTATAAAATTAGATTGTGCAACTTTTTGCTGAACTCTCAATGAACCTTTATTCTCTAACCCTATCGTGTTAATCTTTTTAAATAAATTATTTATAGTTACTATACTATTTACCGATTCTTTTTCTGCACCAATAAATGCAGTACGTTTCTCTACAAAATCATTGGTAAGGTTTAACACATTTTGCAGATCAATACCCCTGGAAACCAAATCGCTGTTAGCAGTATCCTCAAGTTGAATCAATTTTTTCAATGCATAAATAAAGCTTTCCACTTGTTTTTCGGCTCTATCATCATAATAAAAGTCACTGGATAAATCAACAGCTGTCATCAAGCCATTGGTCACTTCCCAAAACTGATTCATTTTAGATGATTCACTCACTGAAGGAATGTACTTCTCTGATAACTGGCTTATTTCATACTCAACCCTCAACAAGTTAAATAAGAAAATCAGGGTTGAAATAACAGACAACAGTATTACAACACCAAAACCTAAGCCTACCTTATTTCTGATTTTAAGGTCTCTCCACTTCATGGTTTACAATTAATAAGTTTAATAATTTAATACATACTCTTAGGGTAGTGAAATTATACGTTTTTTTGTTAAATTATGTTACACTGAAATTGAAAAATAAATCAACTTTATTAATCAATCTTTTGTCTTTCGTCTTAAATCAAACAGTCTATTATAAAGTTAAAGTCTTATAAATTGTTTTTTTGTAGATTTGTGAGATCAAAAAACTTAATAACTCATGAAATTACATTTACGACTTACATTATTTGCGTTTATCCTGTCCATCATTTTTATTTCACCGGGATGTAGCAATAAGAAAAATTTAAAAATTGCATTTCTATATCCTTCCAAAACCATTGAACGATTTAGAAAAGAAAGTGAATATTTTAAAGCTTATGCAGAAAAACAAGGGATAGAAGTCATTATAAAAGATTCGGAAGTTGACGAGACTATACAAAAGGCTCAAGCCTTAGAGGTTATAGAACAAGGTGTTGATGCTATTGTAATCATAGCTGTAAATGTTAATACCGGAGCAGCTATAGTAAGAGAGGCAAAAGAAAACGACGTTAAGGTACTTGCCTATAACCGGATGATAACCAATAGCGATGTTGACTTTTTTGTAGCCAGTAATAATGACCAGATTGGAAAATCAATGATAGATGCAGTTATCAAAGAAAAACAAGGCGGTAATTTTGTCATCCTTGGCGGAGATAAATTTGACAAAAACGGCCTGGATCTTCAGGCTGCAATTAAAAAATACTTAAAACCGTACATTAGCAATGGAAAGGTAAATATTATATATGAAACTTTTATTGAGCAATGGAGTGATGTAATTGCACAACATGAAATGCAAAAAGTTATCTCTCTATACGGAACTGATATTGATGCTGTAATTTCGGGGTTTGACGGGATGTCTGATGCAGCTATTAAAGTGCTCAAAAATTATGACCTTGCCGGTAAAACTTCCGTTACAGGTCAGGATGCTGAGTTAAGAGGATGCAGAAACATTGTTAAAGGTTATCAATCTATGACGCTTTTCCATCCTTTAAAATCTTTAGCAGAAAAAGCTGCAGAAATATCAATTGAAATAGCCAAAGGTAAAGATCCCAAGAAGTTTGTAAACAGCACCGAGAACAATGGATTTGGAGACATTCCTACTCACAGGGTAAACTCTATTGTGATTACAAAAGATAACATTGATAAAGAATTAATTAACACCGGGATATATTCCAGAGAAGAAGTTTATAACTAATCGAGTAGGTAGGGGGATTGCTCCCCCGTCCTCTCACACCACCGTACATACTCTCGTATACGGCGGTTTCAAGTTAATTTTGTAAAAGACTGTATTTAATCGACATATTAAACAAACCTAAATCCTCGAACCATTTCAGGTTCATTGCTTGATGAACTTGTGGACATCCTGATTTGCGCCACCACCCTTTGCCCGAAAGAGCTAAAATCCAACTTTGCCAATTCGGTACTCCTAAACTCCTTAAGAAGCGTTTAAGCGTAATGGCTCGTTTGCACTGTTTCAGGCGATAACACCGTAATTTACGGCGTATCCAAGCATCAAGGTTGCGTAAGAGTTTCTTACATTTGGCGATGTGAAAATAATTAAGCCAACCTCTAAGAACCGGTGTCAACTCCGAAACTACTTGTCCAAAGTTTACTCCCCTGTTTCTCTTGGTTAACTCTCTTACTTTCTCCTTTAACCTTTCCACGCTTTGCTTAGCAATAGTTATAACTCCTGCATCAAGAATGTTATAGCCTAAAAACTTTGTCTCGCTACTTTTGCAAACCTTACTTTTCTGTTCATTTACTTTTAATTTGAGTTTGTTTGTGAGATACGAACAGACAGATTCCATCACCCTCTCGCCTGCTCTTTGGCTGCGAACAAATATGCTGAAATCGTCTGCGTATCGAACAAAGTAATGCCCTCGCTTTTCGAGCTCCTTATCTAATTCATCTAAAACAATATTAGATAAGAGTGGGGAAAGTGGGCTTCCTTGAGGTGTGCCTTGCAGACGTTGGTGGACAAGTCCACCTATCATAACTCCACTCTGCAAGTATTTGCGTATTAGCTTTAGAAGTGGCTTGCAGTGAATAAGTTTTGATAGACGATGCATCAGTCTATCGTGGTTCACTTCATCAAAGAAGCTCTTCATATCCATATCAACAACTACATTTCTTCCTTTCTTAACGTACGTGCTTGCTTGCTCAATTGCCTGCTTCGCATTACGCCTGGGACGAAAACCATAGCTGTGTTTTGAAAATACTTGTTCGTAAATGGGGGTTAATACCTGAGATATTGCCTGTTGTATTATCCTATCCTTTACGGTTGGGATACCTAACTGGCGTACTCCACCATTGGGCTTGGATATTTCTACTGCTTTTACTGCCGAGGGAAGGTATTCGCCCCGAAGTATCTGGTTTACTAACTCGTCTCCTTCTTTCGCAAACCAGTCAGCAAATTTACCCACGGGAATATTATCTACTCCCGATACGCCCTTGTTCCTTTTCACTTGTTTGTAAGCTCTATTGATATTTTCAGATGAGCATACAATACCGATTAATCCTTCTGTAAAGACTCGTCCTTGATTCGTCTCTTTACCTAATTGCCCCGCCAATGTTGTTTTCGCTCCGATTACGTCATTACGATTTCCAAATTGACCAATAGCCTCCTGTTTATGCTCTATGAACATATCTCGTTGGTAAGCTATTTGTTGCTGGTGCTCCATAGATAAAAGTCTTGTCCGACTGCTTCTTTAATTAACTGATTCTGACCTTCTCTCTGCAAAAAAACAGAGTTACTATGTCTTCTGCTGACTTCTCAAAATCTTTCGCTGATTGTCTCCGCTCAGTTTGTTGTTTGTTACAACAGATTTTGAGATCTCTCGGGATAAGGTAACATACTTTCGTCACGTCCTACCTGATTTACCCTTAGTGTTTACGGTTGACTTCGGGGCTTTCCCAATCCATTGCTCGGTTGCCCAACACTATTGAGCCTTATATCAGGTTTCTGTACGTTAGAACCATGACTTTGCTGATGGCTTCCTTCAGATTTGGAGTCACCCCCAACACCCTTGCCAATTGCTAGTTCTTCCTGTCAACTAGGCGAACTCAAGAACATTTCATCTTGATAGCACGTTACCATGCCCGACATACAAAAAAGAGGCTGCAAAACAGCCTCTTTTTTTTTTAATTGGTTAATACTTCAACCCGCAATATGCCTTAGAAAATCTATTACATAATCCGGGTTTAATTACTTTACCAAACCACTTCTTTTCAATAATGCGTCATTGGTTGGCTCCTGACCTCTGAAGGCTACATACAATTCCATTGGATGCTTAGTACCTCCTTTACTAAGAATATTTTCTCTAAAAGATGCAGCTGTTGCTTTATCAAATATCCCGTTTTCTTTAAAAACACTAAAAGCATCAGCATCGAGCACTTCTGCCCATTTATACCCATAATAACCGGCAGCATAACCTCCTGCAAAAATATGTGAAAATGCAGTACTGAAACAAGTTCCTTCTACTGCAGGAAATAGTTCTGTTGCAGCCATTGCTTCAATTTCAAAGTCATTCACTGAACCATCAAATTTTACAGGTAAAGAATGCCAGGCCATATCATTCATCCCAAATGATATTTGACGAACACTTTGGTACCCACTCTGAAAATTAGCCGAATCCATTATTTTACCTACAAGATCATCAGGAATAGTTTCGCCTGTTTGATAATGCTTACCAACCATTTTAAGCCATTCTTTTTCAATGCCCCAATTCTCAAGAATCTGAGAAGGAAGTTCAACAAAATCACGATATACATTAGTCCCACTTAGTGATTTATAAGTTGTTTTACTAAGCATTCCATGTAATCCATGTCCAAATTCATGTAAAAAAGTTCTAACCTCATTATAGGTTAATAATGAAGGAGTATCTTCTGTTGGCCTGCTAAAATTACATACCAAAGAAACAAAAGGCCTAACCTCAATACCATCTGATGTTTTATACTGCTCTCCATAATTAGTCATCCAGGCACCACCTTGCTTTCCTGATCTTGGAAAGAAATCAACATAGAGTACAGCCAGGTATTCATCATTCTCATCAAACACTTCATAAGCTTTAACTTCTGAATGATACACGGGAATATCTTTATTCTCTTTAAAAGTTATTCCATATAAAGTTGTAGCAAGGTCAAAAACTCCTTTTTCAACTTTTTCCAGTTGAAAATATGGTTTTGTCATTTCCTCTGTAAAAGAAAACTTTTCAGCTTTCACCTTTTCTGAATAGTAAGAAAAATCCCATCGTTGAAATATATCATCCAAACCATGAGTTTTAGCATAGTCTATAACTTCCTTAACTTCATCTTTTGCAAATGGCAATGATGCATCTAAAAGTTCTTGTAAAAATCCATTAACTTTTTCTGGACTTTTGGCCATCCTTTCTTCCAGAACATATTGAGCATGGTTTTGATAACCTAAAAGCTGAGCCTTTTCCAATCTCAGGTTCACAATTGATTTTACAATATCCTTATTATCATGTTCATCATTATGGTTTGCCCTTGTTGAATATGCCATATACATTTGCTTTCGCAACTCCCTGTTATCAGCATATTTCATAAACGGGACATAACTAGGAAATTGCAAAGTAAAAATCCAACCTTCTTTTCCTTCTGCTTTGGCCAACTGCGCTGCTGCATCTTTAATTGCAACAGGTAATCCGGCTAAATCATCTTCATTTGTAACATGAAGTTTAAATGCATTCGTTTCTGCCAAAACATTTTCTCCAAATTGTAAAGTTAGTTTTGATAACTCGGTGGAGATAATACGATATCTTTCTTTTTTATCGCCAGCTAAAAGAGCACCTTTGCGTGTAAAGGCTTTATAAGTATCTTCTAAAAGTTTTTCTTGTTCAGCATTTAAATTACCATCTTTCCTGTTACTATAAACAGTTTTCACCTTTTCGAACAAAGCTTCACTCAACCAGATATCATTTGAATATTCTGTTAGCAATGGAGATACTTCCCTGGCAATTGCCTGAATCTCATCATTCGTTTCAGCATGGTTTATATTGAAAAACACAGATGATATTTTTGAGAGTTTATCTCCTGCATTTTCCATTGCCAGTATTGTATTTTCAAAAGATGGTTCCTCAGCATCTTCAATGATGGCACGAATTTCTTCCTTTGCTTCCTGTAATGATATTTTAAATGCAGGTAAATAATCTTCAACTTTTATTTTATCGAAAGGAGGTGTATGATGTGGTGTGTTAAACGCTAATAATAATGGATTTTCACTCATTTTACTATTTTTATTGTTGTACCTTATTTTAATTAATATGCAAAGTAAACAACTATAAGCAAGTATTCGTTTTAAAGAAAATGATTTTTCTTTAAATAACTAAATAAAACTTTATTGAAACCTTGTAGAATTAATAAAGTAAAAGAACCCTAATAAAATACATTTTAAAAATGAATCACAGTGTTTTAAAGTTATTTCTTATTGGTTTCATCCTTACTACTACCCAAATTCTTTATTCTCAGGAAAACTTAAATGAATCTGAACAAAACAAAATTTCTTCAGCAGAAAGAAAGATCAGTAAGGCCGAATCTATCGTAAAGAAGGCAGATAAATATACTTCTGAAATTGAATTGCTAAAAAACAACGGAAAAGTAAGAACAGGTAAGATGCAGCGACTTGAAACAAAGGCCAATCGTATCATCATAAAATCTGCATCCTACTACAAAGAAGGATACGACAAAAAATACGGTACCTATCGAGGTGCAGTCAAAAGACATATAAATGATGGTACTTTAGAAACAAGGTTTGAAATTCAACAACACGAAGCCCATAAAACCTATAAAACAGGAAGAAAATGGAGAAGAAAATCCAAGTCTCAGGGCAATGTAAACAAAGGAGTTGAGTATTTACTAAAAGCCAATGAAGTTGAAGACTCTGCTATTGAATCGCTAGCTGGTATTTTAACTCATGCTGAAGCAAGACCTCTGACTGAAGAAACACAAACTAAAGAAACAGTTGACACTTCATCTATTGCTGCTAATACTTTACCAACAGAACCCATAGTTGCAAGAGATACAGATATGCCACAAGACAGTATTTTAACAATACCTTCAGACTCATTAAATACTGATACAACATTAACTGTAAGCCCCATCTCTACAAACTCTGCTTATACGACTGCTGTAATGCAAGACACACTAACAGTTTCATCAAATGATACTATTTCAATTGTTACTCCGGTTTTAGAAGAAACAGTTCCAATTACAGAGGATGTAATTGAAAACATTAGTTCTCCAGAACAAACAGAAGAACTTACTACATATTTTACAATACAATTTCTGGCAGACAAACGACCCGTTCCCAAAGAAAAAATAACCTCTATTTATAATGGCTCCCTTGAAATCATTAAAAAAGAAGCAGAAGGCTGGTTTAGGTATAGTATTGGAAAATACAGTGATATAAACGAAGCTAAAAAAGCTTTACAGAGCACAGGGGTAAATGGTTATATAGTGGCCTACCATAATAACAAGCGTATTTCAACACGTGAAGCCATTGAAATATTGAAAGGTGAATAAGAAACTTAAACTCAATAATTAGTATCAACAGATTATTAGAATTAAGACAAAAGACTTTCCGCATGCTGCCGAAGCTTTAGCGGAATAGCAAGACTGATCTAAAAAACGTTCAAAAATATAATAACCTATTAATTATATAAATCACACACAATATGAAAAAGATTATTATTTCAATATTTATTCTCTTAAGCTCTTCATTTATGTATGCACAAGTACATATTGGGGATATACTTCAGTATGGTGTAAATGATGTTAATGTATTAGCCAAACCCTACCTGTCACCATGGGGAAATATGCTTGGCTACAGCTTAAATTCAGGTTGGTATAATTCAGCTAAAGTTCACAAATTACTTGGGTTTGACATAACTGTAACCGGAGCTTATACAATGTCTCCTTCAAGCGATGCTACATTTGACATAAATAATTACAGTGATCAACTTACTAATTTTAAACTTGTTGATGCTAACAACTCAATTACTCCAACTATTGCGGGTAACAAAGATGAAAGACCTGAACTCAGACACAAAGATGATATTTATGGAGTTACAGATTTTGAAATGCCCAACGGGTCTGAAATTGATTATTTAGTAACACCAATGGTAACTGTTGGTTTAGGATTACCATATGGCATAGAAGTAAAAGGTAGATTTTGGCCAGAAACAAAAATTGGTGATGTTGGAAAAGTAAGTTTATGGGGCGTAGGTGTTCAAAAAGATATTAAAGATTACATTCCGGGAATAAAACACATTCCGATTCTAAATCTTTCTATATTAACTGCATACACAAATTTTAATGGTTCTGCTGATGTTAGAACTGATTTATCAGATAATAGTACCTTGGATATAACATCAAATGCATTTACAACAAGATTATTAGTAGGAGCAAATCTCCCTGTTATTGCATTTTATGCAGGTGTAGGGTACGGAAAAGCCGATAGTGATTTTGATCTTACCGGCGATTACACGGTAAACAATGATTTTGAATCATTTAGCGTTAGCGACCCAATAAATATTACTTTTAACAAGGGCAATATTGATTTTAACGCAGGTTTCCGTCTAAGATTAGGAGTTATTGGTTTACATGCCGATTACACTATAGGAGAATACAGTTCATTAACAGCCGGGATTGGTATTAACTTCAGATAAAATAATTAGTGCTTGCCCGAAAAGTCCAATTTCTTCGTTACGCCCTTTTTGAAAACAGTCATTTACGAAAGTAAACTCCTTGATTTTCAAAAAGGCCAAGCCTTGAAATTGAATTTTTCCATTCAAGCACTTGAGAAAAACCTTAGTTTTCTTGCTGACACTAATTATCATATCATAATTTTAAAAGCCGTCTGTATGAACGGCTTTTTTTCTGTATAACAACCATCTTTTAACCCAGCCAAATACTGGAATTTAACTATTAAATTTATTATATTTCATATGATTATAATTTATTTTCAATAGTCGTATGGAACTCTCAAAAAAAAGCTTTATATCCTTTTTTATAACCTTTGTTTTATGCATTAACGGGTCGGCTCAAAACATACCCGATCAACTCAGGAGCTGGCTCAGCACCAGTGAATTATCAAAAATAAAAAAAGCAAATACCCGAATTGACCAGGGAAAACAAATTCTATTTTCGCAACAACTCCAAAACCAAAATGACAGTCTGCCCGAAGAAGAACAGAACTATTTGACCCTTTCTGAAAATATATCTATCAACAAAAAAACAAGTAGGTTACTGATAGAAACCAAAGATTATTTTGCTTCAGGATTTGATTCTAAACTGGAAGTTTATAAAGCTTATCTTGACCATTTTCTATGGTCTGACAGTACAAACACATATACTAAGGCGCATATCCTAAAGGACTCAATTGACATATATATATCTGATGCGCAACTATTCAGAGACAGAAGTGAAACAAAAGGAAATTTAATTGCTGCTGCAAATTATATTAATCAATCCAATAAAAACCTGCAGTCTGCAATAATCCTGTGCGAAAAAGCATTAATCCTGATTAAAGAGGCTGAACCCCTAAAAACTTCAGATACAACCAGTAAAAATCTGTCAATAACAAGAGAGCTTGTTGTTCAAAAATCAGATGAACCAAAAGAAACAAGAAACGAAGCTATTCCTGATTTAACTGAAGAGAAAAACAAGACTTCCAATGTTACCAAAGAAAAAGTTAGTACTCCACAAAACAAACCCAATAACGAGATTAAAAAAGCACCGGTAAAAACAGGTAGTCATGAAGTATATTTTACAGTGCAAATATTAGCTGATAAGAAACCAGTATCCAACGTAAGACTTAAGGCTGTATACAAAGGAGATCTTCCTATCATTGAAAACCAGGGAGATGGATGGTACAGATATAGTATTGGAAAATTCAATAACTATAGCTCTGCAAAAAAAGCATTACTCAACTCTAACACTAAAGGCTACGTTGTTGCTTATAAAAACACAACACGTATCACTGTAAGAGAAGCTATTACGTATTTACAGCAAATCAACCAATAGAATTACTACAATGGCTAAAAAAATAATATACACACTTATTCTTGTTGCATTTACATTTGCTATGAATGCTCAAAAAAACGTAGTTGAATTTCTTCAATTCCCTGAACCTGAGTACCGAGAACAATTAATGCTGTTATATTTAAAACCCCTGGCAAAGATGCAACAAAGCAACCTGAATACCGGTATGTATCATTCGGCAAAAACACATCGGTTTTTAGGGTTTGATTTCTCTGTATCAATGGCAATGACGACCATGAGCGATATAAAAAAAGGATTTTACATTACTGATCTTCCAGATTTTGATAACAAGTACAATGTATTAACAAACAGTACTACCATAACACCAAACATTTCGGGAGAAACAAATTACCTGCCAACAATTAAAAGTAAATCAACCGGAGATAATATAGATTTTCCGAATGGAAGCGGGCTAACCAAAATAGCATTACCTATGATATCTGTTGGAATTGGCTTACCTTATAACACTGAATTACGCTTACATTATTTGCCTAAATATGAAAATAAAGACATTGGTAAAACTACTAAATATGGAGCTACTGTTAAACACAGTATTAAAGAATATATTCCGGAACTCAATAAAATACCAATGCTTTCCCTATCCGTATTAGGTGCTTATCATTTAATGTTAAATGATATTGATGTTTCAAATTCAGCCAGTCTTTCCTCAAATCAAAATTTACATGGAAAAACTACAGGATATACAGGAAGAGTATTAGCAGGTATGGATATGAGAATTTTTTCAGCTTATGCAGGTATTGGCTATGGGGCATCAAGTGTTGATTATAGCTTAGAAGGCAGATATCTTATAGGAACAGCAAGCACTCAAACTGAAATGGCAGATCCGGTATCTGTTCATTATGATTACTCCCAGGTAGATTTTAACTTTGGAATCAACGCTAAAGTTAAGTTTATCGATATTTTTGCTGATTATTCTTTTGGTGGATTCAATACTTTAAACTTTGGTATTGCTTATAATTTCAGATAGGACAAAAGTCACCAAGTTGAAAGTTCCAGGTTAAAAGTTGAAAAGCGAAATACTTACAATGTGGCCAATCATCCTTTTAACCTTTAGCCTTTTAACCTATAAACTATTAAAACTAATGACCTCATCTAAATTTTTACGCAGCTTTTCAGGAGCTTTTGCCTCAACCGGATAGCCTATTGTTAATATTGCAACAGGTTCTAATCCTTGATCATTATTAATAATAACATTAATCACATCAGGATTAAAATGACAAACCCAACAAGATCCCAATCCTAATTCGGTAGCCATTAAACTCATATGTTCAACCGCAATAGCTATATCAATATCACAATGATCTTTACCGTCGTAAGACCTTTTCCACGATTCAGAGTGATTGCCATAAATGACAATTAAACCTGGGACTTTAGAAAACCAGTCTCTCTGATAAGATGCCTTTATCCTGTCCAAAACCTCATCCTCATCAACAACAACAAATTTCCAGGGTTGACGATTTGCTGCCGAAGGTGCTAATCGGCCAGCATTAACAACTTCCCTTATTAATGTTCTGTCAACTTTATTTTCGTGATAGCTTCGTACTGAAAAACGAGATTTTACTAATTCTTTAAAATGCATAATAGATATTTTTGAGCAGTTTAAATATATCAAATGTTCTTTGTATTTTTCAAACCGAAATTATGTTTTTAAAATTTTCAAAGGTAAAAAGAACCATATTTTTCATCCTTTCTAAGATATTATCCTTTTTACTTTCACCCATTTGGTGGATATGTATACTGATATTAATCTATTTTGTTCTTCCTTTTTATAAAAAAAGAAGATGGTTTCTTATCGCATCCTTTTGTTTGCTCATCATTTTTTCGAACCAGTACTTATTTTACCATGTAAGTGGATGGTAGGAAGGTAAACTAACATCACCTAAAGATGTGGAGCACTATGACGGCATTATTCTATTAGGCGGTTTTTCAAATTACAGAAATCTCGAACACGGGAAATTCCTTTTAGTGACTTCAGGCTTTCATATGAAAAGAGCTTTGGGTTGTTTTAAAAAAGTAGGCATTCAAGTTACTCCATACAACACCGATCCTTTACAAGCCAGTCTTAGTCCTGATTTTGCTGATATAATTACACCATCAGCAGGACCTCTTGCCACATGGGAACGATTATTCAGAGAATGGATTGGTTATGTGGCTTATTAAGTCAAGGGGTTTGTTGAATAAGAGGGTAGAACGGTTACAAGGTAAAGAGTAAAAGGGTAAATGTTATTAATTTTTCTGCCGAGTTGGGGATTTGTTGATATGTTAAATTGATGATGCAATGATTTCACAACAATTCGACAATTAAACAAATCAACAACTTAACAATTAGACAGCTTAACAATACCCCTTTCAATCAAACTCTTCCCTACTGCTTGTTCCCTTTTCCTTTCTCCATTCCTTCTACTATATGCTCCTAGCTTCTGCCTTAATCCTATTCGATCTTGCAACCATATCTGTGGATTGCATAATCTTAGCTTTTAAATCTTCGGGATAAACACTATGATCTTTAAAGAAGTAATCTACTATTTTTAATGCTTCAATAGAACTATAGCCATTTAACGTTGTCTGCACCCAGGACATTGGAAAAAACAACGAACCGGTTTGCTTTAGTGTTTGAGTTAACTCTAGCGCAGAATTTAAATATTTTATATTTTTTTCCTTTTGATAGGGATGATGTATATAGGCTAAAGCTGTCAGCACCCAGTTTTCTTTTTTTCTGTTCTCCAGCTTTTCCAATCCTGTCACAAATTCATCCAACTTCAAATTATCTTTTGAAAATACAGGACTAACAAATTTGAGCATACCTTTTACATCCGCATCAGTATACTCATCTGCCATTGCCAAAACAAAAGCATCATCCAGCTTTGGATCCTTCATAGCCAGTATCATCACCATACTACTCAAATCCCTTTCTGACAACTTGACACCAGCCATTTCCTTTTTACGAACCACAACTTGTCTTAGTTTTTTTAAACCACCGGGAGTGGTTACAAGGCTTGCCCAGGTTTTTATAAACATCTTTTTTAAACTTGAAGAACGCTCTTCCTTCATCTTAACAAGAAGAACTTCTTCCTGAATATGAGCTAAAGACTGTTGAAGCTCAGCATTTGTATACTTCCAAAAAACCGTATTTAACTGTTCACAAACCAAGGTCAACAATTGCTCATTATCATCATATTCAACTAACTTTAAAAGCATATGTAAATACCTATCAACTGCAATATTTCCATGCAGTAAGTTTTCATACAAATGAACCAATGTACTGGCTTTTACTAAATCATCCTGCCAAGTATAAATATTATTTAAAGCATATTCAATGGAGGCCGAATCAAATAAAAACAAACCATAACCTGTAGCATCCACTGAAGGCAATATAAACTGAGGTAATTCATCAGACACTTTGAGTTTCTCTGATAATAACTCCACCTCACCCTCCTGCATCTGACGGTCATTTATGGTAATATACTTTAACCTTTGAGCCCACACTTTACTGCTATCACCGTATTCAGGTTTTTGTTGAATCATCAACTGATTATCCTCCTTAACAAACTCAATGATTGGTCTGCCCGGTTCATTAACCCAGTTTTTACTCCACAGCTCTAAATCATATTCCGACAAATTGGTTAATACCTTCATTAAATCAGACCATGAGGCATTGCTATAACTATACTCAGTTAAATATTTACTCAATCCCTGCTGCAATAAATCCTCACCCATTAGTTTTTCAAGCTGATTCATTACAATTGGGGCTTTATGATATATTATGGTTCCATACATAGAAGCTGCGTCAGACAAATTATCCAGCTTTTGCTGAATAGGATTTGCTGCCATTGTTCTATCAACAGAAAAAGCTGCCGGAAAATGAGCCGTTAAAAAGGTGAGTTCATGATTTAAATCAGGGAACTGCTCTTTTACTATTTTATCTGCCATAAAATTAGCAAAAACCTCTTTTTGCCAAACACCACTAAACCATTTCATGGTAACTAAATCGCCAAACCACATATGAGCCGTTTCATGTGCTAACAATTGCGCCCTGTTTAGCAATTCATTTTGAGTAGGGTTTTCACTTAAAAATAGTTTTTCCTGGCGGTAATAAACAGCTCCCGGATGCTCCATCCCTGAAAACTGAAAAGATGGTATACACACCAAATCATATTTTTCGAACGGATACTTAATATGGGTATATTTCTCTAACCAATCGATAGAATGATAAACCTGATCAAAAACGGCTTTTATATTTTGTGTTACTTTAATAGAATCCTTTTCCATATGAAAAACAGAGATTTCCTTTCCATTCCTCACCTCGGTAATTTTCTGAAACTTACCAACTGCAAAAGACCATAAATAGGTACTTAAAGGTTTGGATTCAGAATAGCTGATGCGCTTTGCTTTTTCAGTTACTTCTTCTTCCATATATGGCTTACCATTGGTTATTGCAGTCCATTTTTCAGGTATGGTAACAGTATATGACACTTTAGCCTTTAAATCAGGTTGATCGAAACAAGGCATGGCTGTTCTTGCTCTATCAGGCACAAATAGCGAATACATATACTCATCATTCCTGTTTAAAGCCCCCTCACCCATTACAAACTCTATTTCGATCCTATTTTCGCCTTCCTTAAGATAGTCAGCCGGAATAACAAGATGCTCATTTTCCAAAGAGAAAAACACCTTTTGTTCATTGGCTTTTACCAAACCTACATGATTCATATCTGAAACAAAATCAAAAACTAAAGGAGTTGTGATGTCTTTTTTACTAAGCTTTACATTAACTTTAGCCTTTATTGGAATATTTACAGAATCAGGCACGATCATTTCAAGATGATATTCAATATTTGAAATATCTTTATATCTGGCTTCGGCTAACTCTTTCGAAACTCCTTTTTCCAAAGTTTTTTTGTATTCTTGTTTACATGACGAAATAACTATGGTTATTATAAAAAGTGAAGTAAATATGGTTTTCATTTTAAATACAAGTATTGTAGTGTGTTTTAACCATCAAATATATAGGAAGTTTAAGTATAAAAAAATAATTATTTTTCAATATCTTTTATGAAATCCATAAACAAGAGGCATCCTTTAGGAAAAAAAAGAATCATAATTATTGATTCAAGTACTTTTTCTTGTAACAAATAATAAACAAATTGTAATTATGAAAGCATTTAGTATTATCTTAATAAGTCTGATTTTCAGCAACGTATTTTCACAAGAGATAACAGAAAAAGAAGTAAAAACCACCGTGAACGAGGTTACGGTGTTTCTTGAAGGAGCACAGGTTGTAAGAAAAAAAGCAATTGATTTACCTCAGGGAAAAACCATTATAAAATTCATTAACCTTTCACCATTTATCGATGCCAAAAGCATACAAGCTAAAGCAGAGGGAGAATTAACTGTATTATCAGTAAACCACCAGCAAAACTATCTTGACAAGTCTCAAAAGTCGGCGGAGCTTACCCAGTTAGAAAGTCAGCTGGAAGAGGTTAACGACAAAATTAAGATTGAAGACACCTATTTGTCCATTATTAAGGAAGAACTCTCCTTTTTACAATCCAATAAAGATATAGGAGGTAAAAACGAACAAATGAATGTTACCAATCTACAACAGGCTGCTGAGTTTTATGGTAAAAAACTAACCGACTTAAAAATGAAAGAAATTGAGCGCAATCAAACGCTTAAAACATTATACCAAAAGAGAAATGATTTACAAAAACAGATCAAAACAATAACAAGTAAAAAGGAATACCCAACAGGTGAAGTATTGGTAAAAGTTGATGCAAAAAAAGCAGGTAAATACGCATTGGAATTGAATTACCTGGTTGCAAATGCAGGTTGGTTTCCCTCGTACGACATCAGAGCTAAAAACATTAACGAACCGGTACAGCTTATTTATAAAGCCAATGTAAAACAGGATACAAAAGTTGACTGGACCAACGTGAAGCTTAAATTTTCTTCGGCAGAACCTAATGTATCGGGTGTTGCCCCCGAATTACAGCCTTATTACTTAAATTACAATATGCGTCCTCCTGTTTACAAAACTTTTTCAAATACAGTTAATGGTCGTGTATTTGACAATACCGGACAACCCTTGCCCGGAGCAAGTGTTATTGTTGATGGTACTACGATTGGAACAATTACAGATATGGATGGAAACTATTCTATCACGATCCCAAATAACTCAAGTAGTTTAAAATATTCATTTATCGGTTTCAATACACAAACTTTACCTGTCTCTGGATCAGTTATGAATGTAAGTCTGCAAGAAGATGCCATGCAACTTGACGAAGTAGTGGTTGCAGCGTATGGCACAGAATCAAATGCTTCTAAAGCTATACGAGGAAGAGTTACGGGAGTTAATATGAAAAAAGAAAATATAAAAATCAGAGGATTCAAAAGCTTGGCCATACCAACAGCACAAGTTGAAAACCAAACAACTGTTGATTTTGAAATTCATACACCATACTCTATTAAATCAGATAACAAAAACTACACGGTTGATATGGAGCAATATGAATTACCTGCTTTTTACCAGTATTATTGTGTTCCAAAAATTGATAAAGATGCCTTTTTAATTGCCAACATTGTTGATTGGGAAAAATATAACCTGTTAGAAGGTGAGGCCAACGTATTTTTTGAGGGCACTTATGTGGGTAAAACAATAATGGATGTTCGTTTTGCTTCAGACACCCTTGAAATATCATTAGGCCGGGATAAGAAAGTATCTGTAAACCGTGAAAAAGTAAAAGACTTTACCAACAAACAATTTATTGGTAGCAAAAAAGAAGAAACCCGTGCATGGAAAACCTCTGTTAAAAACAACAAGGCTCAGGATATTAATATGATAATCCTGGATCAGGTTCCTGTTTCAACCATGGAAGAAATTGAAGTCAGTGTTCAAAACACTTCGGGAGCTCAGCATAATACTGAAACCGGAGAAATTAAATGGGAATTGAAACTAGGAGCTAACAATAAAAAAGAACTGGATTTAAAATACTCAGTAAAATACCCTAAAAACAAGAATTTGATTATTGAGTAGAATTCTATATCCGAACCAAAAATACCAATCAAGAATTAAATATATTGAACACAAAGACACTGAGACACAGAGTTTATTAATATTTTATTCAACTCTGTGTTTTCTGTGACTCTGTATACTGGTTCAAGTTTATAACCTGTACCTTTATCTAAATTCTAATAGCCATCAGATAATTTATTGCTGCGCAATGTTTTTTTTGTCATCTAATTAACGCCAATTATCACGAATTCTTTTAAATGCGAATTGTATCGAAACGACGAAGGAGTTCAACAATACCTTATAATGTCAAGTTACATTGTTAATTACCACGAATTATTATTTGCTGCGCAAATTGGTGCAACCTGAAATACTATGGCCTAACGCCTAAGAGCTAAGAACTATTTTTCTCGCAAAGCCTGCAAAGCCGGAGTTATCTTTTAAATTTTATGTTTGAATATTAACTTCTTAAAACTAAGTACGCAAAGACAAATCCTTATGGATTTTAGTTTTCGATATGCAACTTTGTTTACTCTGCGAGCTAATCCTTAATCTCTAATCAATTCATCAACTCAACAAATTAACAAATTAACAATTCGACAATTTAACAACTCGACAGCTAATTCATCCCTAATCTATAATCTCTATATCTTAGGAACTAGGAACTAGGAACTAATAACTAATAACTAAAGACTGAGAAGCTATACTAAAACGCAACAGGGATCACTTTATCCAAAGTTTCCATTCCTTTAAAGACTTTTTCGCCTAAATTATCTTCCTGAATCTCCTTTGATAAAGTTTCTTTATTTATATCTCCACCGGAATTGAAATTGTAATTGCGTGATTTAATCTGTATCGTTCCTAAAGTAAAACCAACAACAAAAACAAAAACACTGGATACTTTAATAAACTGCCTTTTATTTACAAAGAAGAATAGAACATTAAATAGAACAACTCCATTTGCCAATAAAAATATATCATAATTATTCCACCACCAGGTATCTCCAAATCCACCAACATAAACTTTAGAAGGCCATAAATAGGCTATACCTCCCCATCCGCCACTTGGAGTTACCATGTCTTCTAACAAATGCATATTAAATCCTAAAACAAAAGCCAGAACAAAAGGAATGACTGATAAAAATGTTGACTTTGACAACTTAAACTTACTCTTTACAATATACATTGTCATTCCCAGCATTAATCCGAAAATTACGGATGCCAATAAAGAATGAAAAAAGGCATGATGCGAATACCAAAGTTTAGCTCCAAAAGCTTCACGTCCTGAAATTGTAAGGTTAAACCACCTACCAAAAGTTCCATCAAAACCACTCCACGCTGTAATCACATCAATATCGGGCAACGCTCCAGCAACAGCTCCTGTTATCAATATTTTGACTTTACCAATAAACTTATGATGACTAAAATTAGCAACTACAGAAGCAGCAGCCATTCCTGATATTGTATGAGTAAGTATATCCATAAAACTATTTCTTTTTCCTTCTCTTAATCAAAAACAAACTTTCCAACAAATAACCACATCCTATACCTATGGAATAACAAATCAAATCACTCCATAAAAATCCAAAGCCCAGGACCAAACCTCCAAGTCTGGCATTTCTTATGGCATCAATCCAAGGGGCATGATAAAGCTGACTAATTTCTATAGCAAACGAAAAAAACAAAGCATAAATTGAAATTGAAAGGGAACCTTTCCTTGTAAAAAGAAATCCAAATATCCAATACACCATTAATGCCCACAATACATCGCCCAAATATTCTTTTACCCAAAAAGAAAAATGATCAGCAAAATATCTTGATGCCAACCCTAATACAATGGTTAACAATATTATTAGAACATAATAAAAACGATTCCGGTTCATAATGTTATAGATTATTAGATTTTAGACAAAAGACGAAAGACTGATTTAAAAGGTACTCATGATAACCTTACCATTTCATTTAATTCTATTGTTAAAATAGTCTTGTATTTCACTGTCAGATATTTCATAGCTTTCTTTAACTCCTCTTTTCAATGTATCTAAATATTCTTTTGCCGGCGGATTAATCTCATCATTCAAATCATCTTGATTGGTAAAAGTAAATATTGGGAGACCTTGTTCCTCACCAAGATAAACTAAGTTACCATACCAGGCATTGTTTAAAAACACAGCGTTTCCTTTATCAATTGCATCCCGAAAGACCATTACTAATTCTCCGGTATAATCATTCTCCTGCTTTACGACTTCAATAAACTGATTATATGTTATCAAATACATTCTACCTAATGTAATCACCTCATCTGTTACTTCATTTTTTATAAAAGCAACTCCTCCTCTACCCCAACTGCTGTATTCCTTAGCGAAATAAAGTTGTCTGTTTATAACGATGTTTTTAGTTTTCTCAGGAAGGGATTTATCAGTACATCCATGATGTAATTTAGATGATCCCTGAGGTATACCACCTTGTATGTAACAAAGAAATCTATCCATGCATATATTTGAGCCATAACTGGCATACCAAACCAAATTACTATCGGTGTTTTTCATATTCTTAACCACTAAGGACACTACGATTTTTGACAAAGATGCATAAAAGTACTCAGACTCTCTGAATACTGAAGACTATAATTCCTCTCCATTTTCTTTGTGAAAATTCTTCGTGCTCTCCGTGGTTACTTTAAAATAAAAAATGCCTTTTTGTCACAAAAACATGACAGCACATTCATGAAACAAAAGCATCACGTGTCAATATTTCACCAATATGACATTTTTATGGCATGGCACAGCATTTGAAATAAAGCAGACCGTATTCAAAGAAAAAAATTAAGAACTTAAATAAATATTAAATTAAAATGGGAAAAATAATTGGAATCGACTTAGGTACAACCAACTCCTGCGTATCCGTAATGGAAGGAAGCGAGCCGGTTGTAATTCCAAATAGCGAAGGTAAAAGAACAACACCTTCTATTGTTGCATTTGTTGAAGGTGGCGAAAGAAAAGTAGGTGACCCTGCAAAACGTCAGGCTATTACAAATCCGGGTAAAACGATCTATTCTATCAAACGTTTTATCGGTGATAACTTTGATGAAATTCCAAAAGAAGTTTCTCGTGTTCCTTACCAGGTAATTAAAGGCGATAATAACACACCTCGTGTAATTATTGACGACAGAAAATATTCTCCACAAGAAATTTCAGCAATGATTCTTCAGAAGATGAAGAAAACAGCTGAAGATTATCTGGGACAAGAAGTAACAGAAGCTGTAATTACTGTTCCTGCTTACTTTAACGACTCTCAACGTCAGGCAACAAAAGAAGCCGGAGAAATCGCTGGGTTAACAGTAAAACGTATCATCAACGAGCCAACAGCGGCTTCATTAGCTTATGGTTTAGACAAGATGGACAGAGATATGAAAATCGCAGTATTTGACCTTGGTGGTGGTACTTTCGATATTTCTGTACTTGAGCTGGGAGATGGTGTATTTGAAGTAAAATCTACTAATGGTGATACTCACCTTGGTGGTGATGACTTTGATGATGTAATTATTAACTGGTTAGCTGATGAGTTCTTAAAAGACGAAGGCATCGACTTGCGTAAAGATCCAATGGCTCACCAACGTTTGAAAGATGCTGCCGAGAAAGCTAAAATTGAGTTGTCAAGTAGTAACTCTACAGAAATCAACTTACCATATATCATGCCTGTTGATGGTATTCCAAAGCACTTGGTAAAAACTTTAAGCCGTGCTCAATTTGAACAATTGGCTGACCGTTTAATCCAGGCTACTTTAGAACCATGTAAAGCTGCTTTAGCTGACGCCGGGATGTCTCCTTCAGATATTGACGAAGTAATTTTAGTTGGTGGTTCTACACGTATCCCTGCTATCCAGGAGATCGTTAAGAAATTCTTTGGTAAAGAACCTTCAAAAGGCGTTAACCCTGATGAAGTAGTAGCGGTAGGTGCTGCAATCCAGGGAGGTGTTTTAACAGGAGAAGTAAAAGATGTATTACTTCTTGACGTAACTCCACTTTCATTAGGTATTGAAACAATGGGTGGTGTAATGACTAAGTTGATTGAAGCTAACACTACGATCCCAACTAAAAAGTCAGAAACATTTACAACTGCTGCCGACAACCAACCATCTGTAGAAATTCATATTCTACAAGGTGAGCGTCCAATGGCAAACCAAAATAAAACAATTGGTCGTTTCCACTTAGATGGAATTCCACCAGCACAACGTGGTGTACCTCAAATTGAAGTATCTTTTGACATCGATGCTAACGGTATCCTACACGTAACTGCTAAGGATAAATCAACAGGTAAAGAGCAAAGTATTCGTATCGAAGCTTCTTCAGGATTGAGCGATGAGGAAATCAAACGCATGAAAGACGAAGCTGCAGCAAATGCTGAAGCTGACAAAACAGCTAAAGAAAAAATCGATAAGATGAATGCTGCTGACAGCTTAATCTTCCAAACTGAAAAACAATTAAAAGAGTTTGGCGATAAATTACCGGCTGACAAAAAAAGACCAATCGAAGCTGCTCTTGAAAAACTTAAAACAGCTCATAAAGCTGAGGATTTAGCTGGAATTGATGCTGCAACAACTGAGTTAAACACTGTATTCCAGGCTGCATCTCAGGAAATGTACAATGCAAGCCAGGCTCAAGGTGGTGCACAACCGGGACCAGATGCAGGTCAAGCTCAAGGCGGACAAGCAAAAGGTGACGATGAAGTTACAGATGTTGATTTTGAAGAAGTAAAGTAATTTACTTATACAGTTTATATTTGAAGCTCCCTGAAAACAGGGAGCTTTTTTTATGTAAAATTTACTAATATTTGAATAATTAATAATCAACGAAAAGTTATTGCAATTATCTAATAGACCTTACTATAAATAGTTGAAAATTAACTAATTAAGCCATGCGTTATCTCATTTAAAACTTTGGCATTCAGAATCTCACAAAAGATTTCCACATCATTTTGTAATGTACAAGAATACCAAGGTCGACAGTAAAAATACTGAATTATTTGAGTTGTTCAAGGCAACAACTAACTGGCATAAAGCACGCATAAAATGTATTGTACTAATAGTGCAAGCAATGATTAAGTTACAGAGCGTATCTTATACTAAGATAGCGCAGGGTTTTGATAGCAATGCTACTTATGAATCTAACTTAAGGAGAATACAGCGCTTCTTTGCAAAGTTTTATTTTGACCCAATTTTATTTTCTAAGTTAATATTCAAACTTATCGCTGTTGTGGCTATTGCATTTATTTGGGCTTATCTGGCAGGTATAGATAAACACGAAAACTTAAAGCCTATTAAAACAAAGAAGCATGGTAGAAAAGCCTATAAACATAACACCAATCCTAAGAGGTAAAACAGCTTCTAAATTTTTCAAAAAATTGGAAAATAACAAGAATACTATGCCAATATTGAAAGGTAAAATGCTGTTCGCTTTTTAAAAAAAGCTAAGAAAGCTGAGAAAAGTGCTAAAAAAGATTTTCCTAAGCAGGTTGATATTACCAGGAAGATTTTAAAAAAGTCTTTGTAATAATATTACGCAATTATTACGCAATTATTACGCAATTATTACGCAATTATTACGCAATTATTTTAAGATGTAATAAGAGCCTGCTCCCTTTTTACCCATAGCCTTAACAATTTCATTTTCAATAAGTTTTCTAAGATCAATAGTAGCTGTCTCCCTTGATATTGTATTAATTTGCTGATAAATCTTATTAGTAATTCTACCATGTTGTTTTAAATAATCAATAGCTTTCAACTGTCTGGCATTAAGATCTAAACTTACCTTATTTAATAATGCAGATTCTTTTTTCAGAATAGTTACACTGATACCTCCTGATACATATTCAATAATTGGTTCGGGTAAGCCAGCCTTTTTACATTCATTAATTATTTTTATAGTACCCCTACCCCATGCTTCAATTAATCCACCTTTGAAAAATGCACTTGCCAATATTGGGTTATGTGGTCTCGAAGAGTGTTTCCTTTTTAAATCTTCAATTCTCAAATCTTCAGGTAAAGTACCTTCATTCCAAACCATTAACTTATCATCATAAACACTTATTTGTATTGGAGCACCCATATAATCCCGATGAACAATAGCATTCAAAATAACTTCTCGAATAGCTTCATAAGGATATTCCCAACTCTCCACTCGCTGTAATCCATCATAAGATATAGGAGATATTAAAAACTTCCTATCCAACATCTCCAATGTTTTATCAGCAAGCTGATAAGCATTCCCTTCTATAACTTCCTGAAAACGCAAATCATCATCAGTTTCACCAAACCTACCTATTTTAACAAAAGCATTTATAAAAAAACGGCAAGGATTTTTTCCAAACAATAAAACAGCCGAACGCTTTAATTTTCCATCTTCCAACAGCATTAAATTATCCAGAATCTGATTAACATCCTCTTCTTCAATAAATGGTAACCTTTTACTGGCAATTGCTCCTTTTTTAAAAGCTTCAATAGCAGAATGATCAATATCTTCTAATTTAGCTCTAGGTTCTACAACGTCATCCCAGGTTTTACCAGCCTTTTTTAATAAAAATTCATTTAAAGAGCTTCCTTTCAATTCCTGCTTTGTACTTCCACTTCTGTAATGATACTTTCCATGGTAAGAAATTGGCACATCATAAGGCTTAACATCTATCTCTATATATTCTTTCCCCTCTGATTCTTTCAAATCAACATCACAAATAATACCTAATTGAGTTTGCATTTTATTGGGAATATCATCCATTAATCTTTTTGCATTATCAACACCAACAATTTCACCCTTATCGTTTTTACCAATAACAATATTTCCACCTTTAGCATTGGCAAAACCGCATATCTACTTCAAATATTCATCTCTCCAACTTTCTTTCCATTCAATATTTTGTGATTCAGGCATTTTTATTCAGTAATAGTTTGTGTAAGCAAAGATAAAATTTTATCAAAAATATATAAATACCAGCTTTTAAATAAGAAATTATAAAAACAGATAAAAGAAAGAGCGAAGATAGAAGAAGGTATTTCTCAAGCAGATAGAGGCGAACTTAAAACAACAGATGAAATATTAGCCAAATATCAAAAATAAGAAAGCAAGTAAAAAGTTTCTGGAAAATAAACATCTCTATTTTTCAAAATAATGCCGCGAAAAAAATATTCTTAAATCAAGACTTCATAATTATCAAGCTAAAAACACTGCTAACTTTCAAAGAATCAAAGAAAATAGTATTTTTGAAAAAAAACAAAATGTCAGAGGTTAGAGAAAAATATATTAATCCTTTTACAGACTTTGGTTTCAAAAGACTTTTTGGAGAAGAGCCAAACAAAGATCTGTTGCTTGATTTTTTGAATGAATTACTGAAAGACCAGCAAGGAGAAATTGTTGATTTAAACTACCTAAAGACAGAACAATTAGGAAAAACTGAAATAGACAGAAAAGCTATCTTTGACCTCTATTGTGAGAATGAAAAAGGTGAAAAATTCATCGTCGAAATGCAGAAAAGTAAACAGAATTTCTTTAAAGACAGAAGTGTTTATTATTCAACATTTCCTATTCAGGAACAAGCAGAGAAATCTGACTGGAATTATGAATTAAAAGCTGTTTATACCATTGGCATATTAGATTTTATTTTCGATTCTGACAAAAAAGATACTATTAAGTATCGGTACGACGTAAAATTACAGGATATCGAAACTAATAAAACCTTCTATGATAAGTTGACTTTTATATATTTTGAAATGCCAAAGTTTAACAAGTCTGTTGATCAATTGGAAACACGATTTGATAAATGGCTATACGTATTGAAAAACTTGCATAAACTTGACAGATTACCAGAAAAATTAAGGGAAAAAACATTTGAAAAGGTCTTTGAAATCGCTGAAATATCTAAGTTTACAAGAGAAGAATATATTTCATACGAAGATAGTTTGAAATACTATCGAGACTTGAAAAATTCCTTAGATACAGCATTCGATGAAGGAATTTTGAAGAACAGGTTAGAAACAGTAAAGAAATCTATTGAAATTGGTATTGATAACGAAACAATCTCAAAAATAACAAGACTACCGATTTATGAAATAGAACGAATACGCAACCAGTAAACACAAGGTTAATTTTAAATTTCTGCACAAAGAAATGGCAAAACCAATAAATATAACACCAACACTAAGAGGTAAAGCAGCTATTAAATTTTACAAGAAGTTGGAAGACAATAGAAATACTATGCCAACAAAAAATTATTTACAAGAGATACAAAACGACGCTAAAATTTTAAGATCATTAATGAAAAATCATTAAGCTAATTTTGTCAAGAATAATAATAAACAAACAGAAACTATTTCGTCCCTCATTTGTACCACAAACTCACAATATACTGATTTACAATACACTTTATTTAAGAAGAAGTAAAACAATTCGATATATAAAGTTAGTTTTAAAAGAGGCTATCCCCGATGGGATAGCCTCTTTTTATTTTATTGTCTGTTCCTGAAATAGCGGGACACAATAAAGTGATGTTTGAGGTACCATCTCACTTCAAAGTCACATTTAATACAACATAATGTGTATATATTCTTAGTTTAATATGTATTAGATATATAAAAAATAACAATAGGAATCCATTGCGATACGCAACCTTTTCCTGATAGATATATCGAATTAATAAATAACATTAACCTAAGTTCGTCATAAAAAAAGCCTATCAATTCATCTCTCATTTACAAAGAAAAAAGACTGGTATTTATTATATTTATGCCCCTTACAAATACACATTAACAAATAGAACTATGACTAAAATGCTAAAACAATTAAGCTTACTGCTAAGTATAGCAGGATTACTTCTTACATCAAACATGAATGCACAACAACAGGAATTAAAACTTTGGCCTAAAGGAGCTCCCGGGGCAATTAAGAACAAAGACTATAAAGAATCTCCAACCGATGAAAGAGGTCGCAAAAACAGATATATTAAAGTTTCTGACCCTACCATTAAGGTTTACCTCCCTGACCAGGATAAAGCAACCGGTGCTGCAATTTTAATTTGTCCCGGAGGTGGATATACCTGCCTGGCATACGACCACGAAGGTTTTATACTAGCTGAATGGTTGAATAAACACGGCATTGCCGGTATCCTGTTAAAATATCGCTTACCCAGTGATGAGATTATGAAACACAAAGAAGTTGGACCACTTCAGGATGCGCAGCAAGCTATGCGCATGATCAGAAACAATGCCAAAGAATGGAATATCAACCCAAACAAAATTGGCGTTATTGGATTCTCGGCAGGTGGTCACCTGGCATCAACATTATCTACACAATTTAACAGAGACGTTTATAAAACAAAAGATACTACATCGGCCCGTCCCGATTTTTCAATACTTTGTTATCCGGTAGTGAGCATGAAAGAGGGCGTTACTCACAGAGGATCTAGAGAAAACTTAATTGGCAAAACTCCTGCTGAAGAAATGATTAACCAGTATTCTAATGCGCTTCAAATCACACCAAATACGCCTATTACTTTTATGGTACATTCTGCTAATGATGGTGCGGTTCCACTTCAAAACAGCCTTGAATACTTCAATGCTTTACAAAAAAACAAGGTAGAAAGTGAATTCCATATTTTTGAAAAAGGAGGACATGGTTATGGAATGCGTGAGGTTGAAGGAACCCAGGGACAATGGCCTGTTTTAATGTTAGCATGGCTTAAAATGCATGGAATAATATAAGAGGTACACAGTACTCAGTACTCAGTTCAAAGTTGAAAGTTGAAAGTCAAAAGTCGAAAGTTGAAGGTCGAAAGTTTAACCTCACTTAAAAGCTTCTTTCACAGAAGGCTGAAACTCCAGACACCTAAATGATTAATTGAAAAGAAAATGAAAAGCATAAAAGATATTATCGTTTTAGCATTGATGATTTTCATGTGTACATCTTGTTCAAAATCTGACAATATTGAGCATATCGCCCCGGTTTTTAAATCGAGTACTCCCGAAAATAATGCTGTAGATGTAAATCCTTCATCAGAAGTTCAAATTATTTTTGATGAAGTTATTTCCCTTGCTCCCAATCATGGTATTACAATAAATAACGAGGCTGCTTCAGTAGTATCTGACTTCACAAAATTAACCTTCTCTATTAACCTGGAATATAGTACCGATTATTCTATAATAATTCCCAAAGGAGCTGTCATTAACACTTTTGATGTTGCTTTGAATGAACCTGTTGAGATATCTTTTAGAACAAAAGACGCTCCTGTTATTGATGAAAGTGCCATGCTGTTTGTTGCCAATATGGGCGTAGGATGGAATCTTGGAAATACACTGGATACAAAGAGTGTAGACGAGACAGCCTGGGGAAATCCGAAAGCAACGAAAGAGTTGATCGACGCTGTTAGCAATAAGGGTTTTAAAACGCTACGGGTGCCAGTTACCTGGCAATATCATATAGGAAGTGCTCCTGATTATACAATAGAGTCTGCATGGCTTGACAGGGTTGAAGAAGTGGTGAATTATGGCCTGAATAACGATATGTACGTTATTATAAACATCCATCACGATGAAGAGTGGATTGTTCCAACTTATGATCAGGTGGATGTTGTTAAAGATCAGCTAAGCAAGGTGTGGACTCAAATAGCTACCCGTTTTAAAGATTATGATGAACATCTGATATTTGAGAGTTTAAATGAACCGCGCTTAACAGGCTCTTCGACAGAATGGACCGGGGGAACTGCTGAAGGCAGGGACTGCATCAATCAATACCACCAGGTTAATGTTGATGCTATCAGGGCAACAGGAGGCAATAATGCTCAACGTTACATTTTAATATCTCCTTATGCAGCATCGTCAGCTCAGGTAGCCATAGATGGTTTAGTGTTACCATCTTCTTCAAATCTGATTGTTTCGGTGCATAATTATTTTCCTTATAATTTTGCTCTTGCTACCAGCGACTTTGTTACTGAATGGGGAACGGAATCAGACAAGCAAGCTATGGATGCTGAACTCGACAGAGTGTACCAAAAGTTTATTGCAAACGGAATTGCTGTGATAATGGGTGAATGGGGCAGTTTGAATCATAATAATACGGAGGATAGAATTCTGCATGCTCAATACTTTGCCAATGGATGTGTAAGCAGAGGTATTTGTCCGGTTTGGTGGGATAATGGTTCGGCAGATTATTTTGGAATCATTAACAGAAATGATTATTCATGGATATTTCAGGAGATTGCTGACGCCATAGCTAATGAAACACCAACGGTAGAATAGATAAGGTTGGTGGCTAGAGGACACTGTCCCAAGTTTTGATCTATAAGGCTTTGACTTCGTCGATTTTCAATTCAGCCTTAATATATACAAATGTAAGACAATTACAATTTATTAATATGACTCCAGAAGAGTCACATATTTATAGAATAGTCCTATAATAGATAAATTGACTCCAGAGGAGTCACATCTGAATTGATATTGAGAGGGTGGTTCGACTCCGCTGGAGTCGTTTTATGTTTATAATGTATTTCTATAAACATATAACCCCTCTGGGGTTAATAGATAATTAGTACTTGCCCGAAAAGTCCAATTTCTTCGTTACGCCCTTTTTGAAAACAGTCATTTACGAAAGTAAACTCCTTGATTTTCAAAAAGGCCAAGCCTTGAAATTGAATTTTTCTATTCAAGCACTTGAGAAAAACCTTAGTTTTCTTGCTGACACTAATTAGTCGAACGTGCTAAATCCAAAAAATGGACATAAGTATTTAATAACTAAAGATGAAAAGTTAATAACTCCAACAAAACAAAGCATCATTTCTGCCAGCATATTGCGAACTTGAGAAAAAAGCTGGTAGAAATGGTTCAAAAAATAGACAAAACACCACAGTTGGAAATATTTAAAACTCCTATCCAACATTTTATAAAAGAAAATCACAAGTTAATATCACTTACCAACAAAATCGATTGGGATGAGCTGGAAGCTCAATTAAGCAAGTACTATTGCTTAAATAATGGGCGACCGGGAGTTCCAATCAGGACAGTGGCAGGAATACTATTGCTCAAAAGGATGTTTAACGAAAGTGATGAAAGTGTTATTGAGCGTTGGGTTGAAAACCCCTACTGGCAATATTTCTGTGGAGAGCTCTATTTTCAACACGAACCACCTTTTGACCGGACAGAACTGATAAAATTTCGCAAACGCATAGGTGAAGAAGGAGCAGAGATTCTCTTCAAGATGTCCATTAATCTGTTTCCAAAAAAAGAAGTCCAAGAAAAGGAAGTATTAATCGACACCACGGTTCAAGAGAAAAATATCACCTATCCAACAGATGTTAAGTTGCAAAAGAAAATTATTGAGAAATGTCGGAAAATTGCAGCAGACCATTGCATTCAGTTACGCCAGACGTATAGAAAAGAATTGAAACAGTTGATGATTGACCAACGTTTTCACAGCCACCCCAAAAGAAGGAAGAAAGCACGAGCAGCTGCACGCAGAATCAAAGTAATTGCAGGGAAAATTTACAGAGATCTTGATCGGAAATTGGATGATAAACAAAAGAAATGTTATTCCAAACTTTTTAAGATTTTTGATGCTATTTTAACCCAACAAAAAGATAGTAAAAACAAGATTTACAGTATCTATCAACCACATGTCAATTGCATTGCCAAAGGGAAAGAGGCAAAGAAATATGAATTTGGGAACAAAAGTTCTATTGTCAAAACAAAGAAATCCGGAATTATAGTCGGAGCAATGGCATTCTCAGAAAACATCTATGATGGCGACACATTGTCTCCTCAATTAAAACAGGTAGAAAGGTTAACAAACAAATTGCCCCATTATGGCATAGTTGATCGTGGTTACAGAGGTCGTAAAATAATTGAAGGTGTAAAAATACTCACACCGGGAAAACTTATAGCTTCGGCCAGTAGATATCTAATCAAAAAAACAAGAGATCGCTTTAGAGCAAGAGCAGGAATAGAACCAGTTATTGGACATTTAAAAAGAGATCACAGGATGTGGCGAAACTTTTTACTGGATGAAGATGGAGATAAGCTGAATACGATATTGGCAGCAACAGGGTATAATCTAAGAAAAATGCTCCAGCGATTAGAAGCTGGAGCACTGAATATTTTTGACCTTTTCTTAAATTGGATTTATCAACACAAAAATAAGTGTATTTGGGCTGGTTAAAAAAAATGGGGTTTTTCACGTTCGACTAATTATAGTTAATTATATCTTTTCGAACACTAGCCTGAACTATTCATAAATTATTCTACTGCAAGCCTCAAAACTTTGATAAAAAGCAAACGCTCGATTTTAAGTTTTCAAAATAGTTAACTATTCCTGCAAACTGAAAATATCCACTTCACTTTTTCTCTTTGCTTTTGATGCTCTCATAACGAAAACTTATGAGTACATCAGGCTTTAAATTGTAATGTCTTCAATGCTTTTTCGCTACAAAAACAAACAAAAAACAGGATTATATTAAGTTGGCTGTCTGTTCGTTGAAATTGAAACAGAACTTATACACCACGTATGGGGACAGGCTCGGCAGCCTTGGGGTGTCCATGATTTTTATATGTTGGCAATGGAACTTTCTATTTTCTTGAATTCACATTGAGGAATTTAACAAGTTCATATACTAATGTCACGGGGTTCTGTTTATGATAGTCCAATTGTGATTGAGACTTAAATAGTTTGTCGGCTCGTTTTATTGCTTCTTCTTGTGAAGCACTTTTGTCAGTCACTAATCTTGCATATAAATTTTTACTGAATTCATATGATTTACCAATCTTTTCATAATTACAGTTCCATATATCCCCCAATGCTTTATAATAGAATTTTCGATGATTTGCTTGTTCTGTGAAATTATAATGCAAATAGAACCACAACTCAAAAGCATCATTTGAGTATGCTATATTATAACCTTTTGCTTTACCACTTATTATTGCATTGTCAAAATCTGCTAATTCCTTTTCGCCTTGTTTTATATCCATATCAAAGACACACCATACTTCATCATATTTCTTTTTGCTAATTGAAATTATAGATTCAGTCATTTCAATCAACTTAAGCTTACTTTGTCCCCCTAAGTCGATTGCTTCTACGGTCAATGTTAATACCGGAAAAGATTCAAAATATAACTTTTCACTTTGTCCTTCTCCAACAATTAAAATTGTCTTATTTGGCTCCTTTACTTCTATTTCATATTCCGAAGGTCTAACTTTCTTTAGCCATGCTTTCTGAGCTCTTTTATCCGTAACTTTTATTGCTTTTGTTTTCTTAGGCATTATATTCAAAGTTTAAAAGTTTCTTAAAATCACCTAAGAATGGAATTGCACCATATTTACCATTAATATAATCCTTTTCAAAAGAAGCTGTATTTCTAATTCCTTTAAATTTGACCAAAGAGTATAAATGACTAGCACCATATTTATCCTTTTCAACAAATTCAACCTGGTCTCTTCTTAATAAATCTGCTGATAACAAATTTGTGTCGTGAGTTGTAAAAATTAATTGAGAACTCTGGTTGTTTTTTGAATTAAATAATTCAATAATCTTTTTTGTTAGCAGTGGATGAAACCTCGCATCAAATTCATCAATTATTAACGGCCTATTCTCTTTTAAAGCATCAAATACAAAAGGACTAAGTTCAAACAACTTTAGAGTACCTTCAGATTCCATCATTCTAAAAGGAAAAGGTTCGTCCCCTGAAAACTCTAAATTATCATCATATTTTTTTCTTGTCGAAACAACTAGTTTTGTCTTTTTGCCTTTCTCAGGAGTAGTATTTTCTGATTCTTTCGAAGATTCTTCTGATGAGATATCAAAAATATCGATGTCTTCAATACCTGTATCACCGTATTTCAAGAAATCAATAATATATTTCTTCCTTTTTTCATCACTTAGAGAATCACCAGCATATGAAAACAGTCCACTATGTCCTAGTCCATTAATAACAATAATTGAAGCAATACTATCCGTTAGTTGTTTTGATATTTTCCCAAACCCTAGTGATGATATGCTTGACAGAAATAAAGAGTTGTTTCTAAAAATGTCATTATCAGTAGTACTTTCATCAAATAAACTTACTAACTTGCTCCCTTCTTTAAAGTTGGTTTTATCAATTTCAATAATTTCTTGATTGTCCCGAATAAAATATGCCAGCTCTCTTTCTCCCGGTGTAGCATAAAGCCATTCTGCCAAAACCTTAGTATCATCCAACTCAAATCCATATCTATATCTAATATTGTCAACCCAAAATATTAACTGAAAAAAACTTGGTTCATTTTCTGTCTCTGTCGAAAGTCTAAATGGTTCAACCAAATTTAAAATTTCCTCATCTTTAACAGATTGTCTAACAATCCGAATAAAAGTTACAAAGGCTTTTACAATATTACTTTTTCCACATGCATTGGCTCCGTAAATTGCTTTTGATTTAAGGAATGAAGCATCCTTATATTTTGAATCTGCAATAATATTGCTTTCATCAATAGATTCATATTTTGATTTTATTTTAGCGGATGCAAGATTTAAGGTTTGAATATCCTTAAAGGATCTGAAATTTCCGAAACTAAATTCTTGAATAACCATCATGTCTTATTTTAAAATTTGCATTTATTTTGCAAATATAACAATAAGACATTGGTTTTGTTTAAAAAGTGAGGACTTTGTTTGTAATACAAAACATATTTGTTAAGCGAAAAGGGCTTGCTGTAGTATTTTTCAGCAAGCCCTTTTATTATTTTACCTGATTAATTTTATATTGCCTTAAAGGCATAATCTTTATCTTTTTCTGTATCAAATTCAAACAGTTTTGACTGGGGTAATTGAAGCGATTGCACAGATGCCTTATCACTTACTATTGGCTTTTTAATTTTCGTTTGGTAAAATAACGGATTAGAATTACCGGTACCTTCTTCTACCCTTTTTAAAACTGCATCACCCTCTAAATTATTTGCTACTCTTATTCTACAGTTTCCTCCAATAGAAGAATGCACCACAAGGCTCTTTACATTCCAGTTTTCCCAGTCCATATCAATAGTAAACCCACCTCTTGTTTTTAATCCTTTTACAGAACCTTTTTCCCATTCATCAGGTAATGCCGGCAACAGATAAATAACTCCATCATAAGACTGAACCAGCATTTCAGCAATACCCGAAGTACAACCAAAGTTTCCATCAATCTGAAAAGGAGGATGCGCATCAAATAAATTAGGATAAGTACCTCCATGCTCACCTTTGGTTTCTATAGGAGCCGGAGACAACTGATCTTTAATCAATTTAAAGGCACGGTTGCCATCTAATAACCTGGCCCACAAATTTACTTTCCAACCCATTGACCATCCCGTTGACTTATCGCCCCTGTACACTAATGAATTTTTAGCTGCCTGAAACAATTCAGGATTAGAGAACGGGGATATCTGACTCCCGGGAAAAAGTCCGTACAAATGCGATACGTGTCTGTGATGATCGCCTGTACGATCCCAATCATGAAGCCATTCTTGCAACTGGCTATGCTGTCCGATTTGCATTGGAGGAAGCCTGTCAAACAACACTTTAACATCCTTTGCAAAGTCTTTATCCACACCCAGTATATCAGAGGCCATCATCACATTTGAAAAAACATCAAACACCAACTGGTTATCCATTGTATTTCCTGCAGCCATAGATGTTTTATATGGATGTTTGTTTTCGGGCGACATACATGGAGCTACAACCATCCAGCCATGTTCAGGTTCTTCTTGTAAAACATCAACATAATACATAGCAGCTCCTTTTAAGATCGGATAAATATCATTCAGGAAAGTTGTATCACCCGAATATAAATAATGATACCATAAATGCTGACTCAGCCAGGCGCCACCCATTGGCCACATACCATAAAAAGCACCATCAACAGGACCGGTAATACGCCATATATCGGTATTATGATGCATAGCCCAGCCTCTTGCTCCATACATTTTAGCGGCAGTTTCCTGACCAACAACAGCTAAATCTTTTAACATAGAAAACAGGGGTTGATGCATCTCGGATAAATTAGTTACCTCCGCCGGCCAGTAATTCATTTCGGTATTAATATTAACCGTATACTTACTGTCCCAGGGTGGATTATTTTTGTGATTCCAGATACCCTGAAGATTGGCCGGTTGTGTTCCCGGGCGGGAAGAAGAGATTAACAAATAACGTCCAAACTGAAAATACAAGGATACCAGCTGGGGATCATAACCCGTATTAAAATCCACGATTCGTTGATCCATAGGGTTTTTAACAGAGTCAGTAATTCCCAAATCTAATTCAACTCTATCAAAGTAATTTCGATAATCTTTAACATGAGTACTTTTTAAAGTTTCATAAGTTTTATCAATGGCATTCACTAAATAATCTTCCGAAACTTTTATTTCATCACCGCTAATATCTTTGTAATTTTTAAAATTTGTACCTGTAGATATAAAGATGGAAACAGCATCAGCATTTTTAATTTCTAAATGATCATCACCCTGAATCAATACCCCGCCTGATACAACAGGTTTAACAGCTGTATAAAAACGTATCTTTCCTTTTTTATTATCTACATCCTCTCCTTTTCCTGATAAAATTAACTGCTCATTTAAAGTAGAGACTTCATATTGTGTATGTGGAGAATCAGCTTTGAGCTTACATGAAATTTGTCCTTTTTCAGAGGCTGTTAATCTCACAACCATAACCTGATCCGGAGCTGAAATAAAATACTCACGCTTAAAGGACACTCCATCTATTTGATATGAAATTGAACTTACAGCATTTTTTATATCCAGCTCCCTGTAATAATTACTATAATCATCTTGCCCTTCAAATTCAATATACAAATCACCCAGGGTTTGATAAGGCATCCCGTAGTTGTTCCACTCCGGCGCATGACGAGGAGTTACACTCATGGTTAATTCCTCTGCTTCTTTATATTTACCTTCGAATATTAACTTTCGTATTTCAGGTAATAGTTCTTTAAATCCCTTTGGCAAATTATTTCCGGGCTCCCCGGCCCAAACAGTTTCTTCGTTTAACTGCAAACGTTCTTTCTCAACCGTTCCAAATACCATTGCCCCTAACCTGCCATTACCTAAAGGCAAAGCTTCTTCCCATGCCGATGCCGGTTTTGTATACCAAAGTTTCAGCAGGTTATTTTTCGTGCCATTATCTTTTGAACATGATGCCAATAGCAAAAAACACCCAATAACATAAATTAATCTCTTCATCCTTATTATATTAATCATTTCAACGTGTTTAGCCACATTATAATTTTCGTGATTTTATTACGACGCTAAAAATACAGACTTCCGATTTACATATATAGGACAAACTGATATAACAACAGGGTCATTTAATGATTAGATGAACAAAAAAGTATGGAAGGTGATATAAAAAGCTTTTGATTTGATTATAACTTATTCTTTTTTAATCAAGGCAAAAGCTTTGGTGGTGCTCAAACAGCTTATATGCTCTCTCAAAATCAGCTACCTGACATATTGGATATATTTGATGTTACAGTGCGTTTCTTCATATTTCTATCTGTATTTTTACTTTTCCTCCAAGTCCTTTTTCTACAATATCATATAAAGTCTTAAGTGTCATATTACTTCCATCATTTTCAACCCTTGAAATGTAAGTTCTCTTTTTATCTATTTTGTCTGCTAACTCACTCTGAGTCAAATGTTTTTCTTCTCTTGCTTTTCTCAATAACATTCCTACTTTGAAAGATTCAAAATCCCTATCTAATTCGTCTCTTCTTTCAGTGCCTTTTTTCCCATAAACACTATCTTTTATTTCTGACCATTTCTTAGTTTCCATCTCTTTTCTCCCTTTCTTTTTCTTCAAAATATTCTTGCATTAATTTTGTTGCCTTAGCAATTTCTTTTTGAGGTGTTTTTTGTGTCTTCTTTTGAAATCCATTTAATAAAATGACTAATCTTCCTTCATCAAAAAAGCAAAAGACACGCCAAATATTTGAGCCAAGTTTTACTCGTGCTTCATAAAGTCCTTTAATTCCAGTTATTATTTTTAAATATTTAATTGGTACACGTTCATATGTCTCAATTATTTCTATTACTTTAAATATTTTATCTTGAACTTTTACGGTCTGGCTTTTAAGAAACTCCTCAAAATAATTCTTATAGGCAATTACTTCTCGTATTCTTTCCTTGTTTCAAAGATAACTTATAAGTTACTATTTTGCAAACAATGGGAATCTTTTATTCCAATGCAAACGACGGCCTTCTTTGTTTACTTTCTTTGGCTGCAGGAAGAATTAAACCAACATCAAAAAATAAATTAGGTGAGCTAAAGTAAAAGCCTTGCGGCTTGAGCAAAAGGGGAATGAATTTGCAAATGTATTTTCCTTTACCTAATTTAAATTTTTATTTTTGCCTGATATATACATCATTTGTTGCATTTTTTAACGATCTGTTTTATACGATTATGGATTTTAGAGACCGGGTATTTTTAGCTGTTGCAGAGAATTTAAATTTTTCAAAAGCTGCCGAAGAACTATTTATCAGTCAACCAGCCGTAACCAAGCATATCAAAGAACTGGAATCTAAATTAAAAAGCACACTCTTTGATCGAAAAGGAAACAGAATATACCTCACCAAAGCAGGAAAAGTAAATTATGAGTACTTAAAAAAAATAAAGCAACAATACGCCGAACTTGAATTTGAGCTGGGAAGATTAAACAATACCTTTAAAGGAACATTGCGAATTGGAGCCAGCTCAACTATTTCGCAGTATTTAATTCCTGAAACATTGGCCTCTTTTTACAAAAGATATCCCAAAATTGATCTCCATCTTATAAGTGGTAATTCACATGAAATTCAGCAAAAGCTTTTATCCGAAGAGATAGATGTTGCTCTTATTGAAGGCTCCTCTTCATTAAAGGATTTAAAATATTCTGATTTCCTGGATGATGAAATTGTTGTTGTAACAGGAAGCAATAGTGTTTATGCAAAAAAACGCCAAATAGCCATAGCCGACCTTGAAAACATTCCTGTTGTGTTACGGGAAAGAGGATCCGGAACCCTGGAAGTCATCAGAAAATCATTAAGTGAGAATAACATCAACCTGGAAGATTTAAATATTGTGATTCACCTGGGTAGTACCGAGGCTATTAAAAACTTCCTGATTAACTTTGACGGGGTGGCTCTTGTTTCTGAAAAATCAATAAGCAAAGAACTCGAATTAAAGCAAATTGTTAAACTTAGCGTTTCTAAACTTAAAATTGACCGTAAATTCAGAATTGCACTACGACAAGGCAATCCCAGTTACACGGCTCAACTATTCATTAATTTCATAAATTCACATAACTTTTAGTAATACCTAATAATTTTTTTGTATTTGTTTTAGTTATTGTTGCGATATAATTTTGTGTTGTTATAAAACATCAACAAGATGAATTTAAGTCAGAAACAAAAACAAATCATTTATTTCACACTAATTGGATTATGCTTTACTCCAATTTTTTCGCCGGCAATAGCATTGGCTTGTGGAATTGTTTTGTCCCTTTCCGGAATAAAATATACGAGCATCAACAAACAAACGTCTTTTGTTTTAAAGGCCTCAATTGTATTAATGGGTTTTGGGATGAACCTGACCCAGGTTATTGCCACTTCGAGAGAAGGATTTTTTGAAACAGCAATATCAGTAGTAACTGTAATGACAGCAGGATTTCTTTTAACCCGCCTTTTAAAAATTGAATCTAAAATAGGTTTATTGATTTCTGCAGGAACAGCTATTTGCGGGGGAAGTGCCATTGCTGCCATTTCAAATGTACTGAATGCCAAAAGCTACCAGGTTTCATTTTCGTTAGTCGTGGTTTTTGTTCTTAATGCGATTGCCCTGGTCATATTCCCGGCAATAGGTCATTATTTCAATATGAGTCAAGATACTTTTGGACATTGGGCTGCCATTGCTATTCATGATACCAGTTCGGTTGTAGGAGCCGGTGCCAGTTATGGTAAAGAGGCTCTTGAAGTAGCCACAACAGTAAAATTAATACGTGCCCTTTGGATAATTCCATTAGCTATTGTAATTTCACTAACTCAAAAAAACACTGACGCAAGGAAAATTAAAATTCCTGTATTTATTGGTTTATTTGTAGTTGCCATCGTGTTCGCTCATTTTTTACCTCAATGGAATACAACATTTACACACCTCAACTGGTTAGGTAAAAAAGGAATGGTGGCAGCTTTGTTTTTAATTGGCTCTGATATTTCAATAAAAGACGCAAAAAAGGCAGGAATAAAGAGTTTTATTCATGGTGTTTTATTATGGATTATCATAGGAACATCTTCTTTTTTAACCTTAACAATTTTATAAATAATGACATTATTCTGGATAATTTTAATTGTTTCGATAGCAAGCTTAATCAAAGGTATATCTGGTTTTGGATTTGCTTTAGTATCCTTACCGCCTTTGTTAATATGGTATTCTCCGGCAGAAATTATCCCGGTTTTAGTTATGTGTAACTTTATTTCATCAACTATAATTGTTCTTCAAAAAAAGGACAAAAATTTAGTACCCCCAAAAGTAAAACCGCTGATTGTTACCGGAGCCGTTTTTACTTTATTGGGGGTGCTGGTTTTAAAAAATGCAAATGAACAAAATCTGATTCATATCATCAGCATGATATTTATTGCACTTACAGGACTTTCCTTCTTTGTTTCAAAGTCTCCTGTGAATTATCCGGGGGTAACATATCCACTTGTTGGAGCTGTTGTTGGTTTACTGACAGGAAGCACATCTGTCAGCGGACCTCCCTTGGCTTTATTTCTTAACTCAGCTAAAATAAACAATCAGGAGTTCAGAGAAATTTTTTCGTGGTTTAACATTACAACATCAGCTGTTGCTATCGTTGGATATTTCGTGGCCAACCTTATTTCTATTGAATCACTTAAACTGGTTTTACTATTTACCCCAATGATATATATAGGATCTTATATTGGGAAAAGATTAAATAATAAAATCCCATCCGAAGTATTTAAAAACTCAACGCTTGTATTAACTCTGATTTCTTGTATTTTTTTACTTCTTAAATAGTGCTTGCCCGAAAAGTCCAATTTCTTCGTTACGACCTTTTTGAAAACAGTCATTTACGAAAGTAAACTCCTTATCTTTCAAAAAGGCCAAGCCTTGAAATTGAATTTTTCTATTCAAGCACTTGAGAAAAACATTAGTTTTCTTGCTGACAATAAAGTATTTTCATGGTAATTATACGTCCTGAAAGGACAA
>CAXXLC010000016.1:0-354891 GCA_963677345.2 uncultured Saccharicrinis sp. | reverse complement strand
ATGGTGCTATGTCTTACTTACATCCCTATGATGGCAGCACTTTTCCTGAAACCTCCGAAAACAGATAAAAAAACATGGGGAGAGAAATTTATTACGAAGCTTGAAAACCTGTATGAACCGGTAATTGCCTGGGCTTTACGCAAAGGTAAGCTTGTATTGGGAATTGCCTTGGTGCTCTTAATTTCCGGAGGATTCCTTTTCTCACGTATGGGAGCCGAATTTATCCCTCAGTTGGACGAAGGCGATTTTGCTTTTCAGGCTTTCCTGAAGCCCGGAACATCGCTATCTGAGGTAGAAAAAGCCTCTACCCGTATCGAACAAATAGTATTGGAAAATTTTCCGGACGAGATAGCATCCATACAAAGCCGTATTGGGGTGGCAGATTTGCCTACCGACCCCATGCCGATTGATATTGCCGATATATTTGTCATACTTACACCAGAGGATGAATGGACAAAGGTTGAATCAAAACAGGAACTGATTGATAAGGTAAAAGAAAAGGTAAGTGTTTTGCCAGGTATAAACTATGAGTTTACCCAGCCAATCGAGATGCGATTCAACGAACTTCTAACCGGAATTCGTGAAGATGTGGCTATTAAATTATACGGTGATGACCTGAATATGCTAGCCGACAAAGCCGAAGAAATTTCCGGCTTAATTGCAGGGATTGAAGGAATTGAAGGCATCAAAGCCGAAGCAACCCGTGGGCTGCCTCAAATTACGGTAAAATACAATCGTACCAAACTGGGGCAGTACGGGTTAAAAATAAAAGACCTGAATACTGTGGTAGAGACTGCATTTAGCGGTGGCGTTGCCGGGGTTATCTATGAAGGTGAACGCATGTTTGACCTTGTGGTTCGACTTGATGAAGCACACCGACAGAGTATTGACGACCTTCGGAATTTATTTGTAAATACTCCCGATGGAAACCAGGTTCCCTTAAAAGAAGTAGCTGAAATCAGTTACCAACCCGGCCCGATGCAAATAAGCCGCGACAATACCAACAGGCGTACTTATGTAGGTATTAACGTGGAAGGCAGGGACATTAAATCGCTGGTAGAAGAAATTCAACAGACGCTCGATGAAAAATTGGAACTGCCTTCGGGTTATTACATTCGCTACGGTGGTGCTTTTGAAAATCTCGAACGGGCATCAAAGCGTCTTACTCTGGTTGTGCCGCTTGCGTTGGCATTGATATTTATGCTTGTTTTCTTTGCCATAAAATCGTTTAAACAAACCCTGATGATTTATGTGGCCATTCCTTTTGCAGCAGTGGGGGGTATTTTTTCGCTTTACCTGCGCGATATGCCTTTCAGTATTTCGGCAGGGGTCGGCTTTATTGTACTATTTGGTGTGGCAGTATTGAACGGGCTGGTTTTGATAAGCGGTTTTAACGAGTTGAAAGAAGAAGGCAAACTCAGCCTTGGCGAAATTATTAAACAGGGTTCCCTTCGCCGGATACGTCCTATATTCCTGACTGCATCAACCGATATACTGGGTTTCCTGCCTATGGCTATTTCCACATCGGCAGGGGCAGAAGTGCAACGCCCACTTGCCACCGTGGTTATTGGCGGTATGTTAACATCTACACTTCTGACACTGGTTGTGCTGCCCGTATTGTACAAAATGGTTGAATCGGGAAAAACCAAACTGAAAGTACCTAAACTCAATACCACGATAATAACCGTCCTGCTCATCATTGGCGGTCTTGGTGTTTCAGGAAGCTTAAAAGCACAGGAAAATTCAGTTACCCTCGAGCAGGCAATTGAACGGGCAAAAGAAAACTACCCTTCGTTAAAAGCAGCTTCGCTCGATGTGGAGAAACAAAAAGCCCTGAAAGCTACAGCTTTCGATTTGGGCAATACGTCCATCTACACCGGTAAAGAAGAAACAGGCAACGGGGCGGTGGGTATTCAAAACAAAATTGGGATAACGCAATCGGAAATTGACCTGTTTGGCATACCTGCCAAAAGTAAACTGAATGAGTCACGCACCGACCTTGCCGTTTCAAGACTTGAACTGACAGAAAATGAACTGGTAAGAAACGTGAGCCTTGCGTGGTACAGGTCACTGGTTGCAAAAAAGCAAACAGAATTGTATAAACAGCTCGATAGTATTTATGCCAATTTCCTGAAAGCTGCCGAATTGCGGTTTAAAACACAGCAAACATCGAAAATGGAGTATCTTTCTGCCTCGGCGAAGTATAAAGAGTTAATGGTGAATATGAAACGGGCTGAGATTGAATACCTGGCTTCGCTGCAAATTCTGAACCAGTACCTGATGTACCCTGGCGGTGTAGAAATTACCGATGTCGGACAAGAGTGGGATAAATCGATTCATGCTGCCTTTTCAGGTGATTCGTTAAACAATGTTCCTTTATTGAATTATTACAGGCAGCAGCTTGATGTATCCGAAGCAGAGTGGAAAGCCGAAAAAGCAAATTTTTTACCTAAACTCGGTTTGGGTTACTCCCGGCAATCGGTCGATGGTACTTCGGGTTTTTATGGTTGGGAAGCAGGTGTTTCCGTTCCTTTACTGTTCTTTTCCCAGTCGGGAAAAACAAAAGCCGCCCATATAAATTACCAGATTACCGGACAGGAATACAAGCAAAGGGAATTGGAGCTGAATGCCTCTTACAAGGAACTTTTAAACCGTTACAGGGTAATGAGCGAAGTGCTGGAATATTATAAAAGCGAAGCCCTGCCGCTTGCTGCCGAGCAAATTGAAGCAGCCAACCTGGGTTATCGCCTGGGAAGCCTCAGTTATATTGAATTTATCCAGAATACAGAATCAGCCATAAAAACCAGGCAGGAATATTTATCCCGGCTGTCGGATTTCTTCGAAATTAAAGAACAATTGGAATACATAACAGGTCAATAATTATAAAAACAGATAATAATGAAAACGAAAATATTTTTAGCACTTCTTGCAGTAGTAATGCTCATGTCGTGCAACAGCAACAAAAAAGAAAACAGTGAAGCCGGGGAACATGCGGAGCATGAAGGCCCCGAAGGTGTGGTAATGCTGAACGAACTTCAGCGTGAAGCCTTAAATCTGCAATTGGGTAATTTTCAAATGCGAAACCTTACCACACTGGTAAAAACAAACGGACAACTTGAAGTACCACCTGCTGCAAGTGCTGATGTTACGGCTATTATTGGTGGCAATGTGAAAGAAATAAAGGTTTTTCACGGCGATAAAGTAAATAAAGGCCAGGTGTTGGCCATACTGGAGCATCCGGATTACATTGTCCTTCAGGAAGAATTTGCCGAAACAGCCAACAAACTCGAATTTCTTGAACAGGAATATGCCCGTCAGAAAGAACTTTTCGAGAACAACGTGGGTGCAGGTAAAGACTTCCAACAGGTCAAATCGGAATACAACACCGCCAAAGCACGTTACGAAGGTTTAAAATCAAGGCTTCAACTGCTCAATCTTTCGCCCGATAAAGTAAAAGAAGGAAGCATTTCAAACACCATTTCCATACTTTCACCCATCAACGGCTTTGTTAATGATGTGAATATTAAGGTGGGAACCTATGTTGATGCCAAAGACCAGCTTCTTAGCATTACCGATAACAGGGAAATACACGCCGACTTTATGGTGTATGAAAATGATGTACACCTTATAGAAAACGGGCAAAAAGTTGATTTTACCGTTTCCAATCGTCCGGGCGAAGAACTGAGTGCAACCATTTTTGCCATCGGCAAAGAGTTTGAACCCAACACCAGGGCAGTACACATCCATGCACGACTCGATAAAAATCCGGGCAACCTGATTCCGGGCATGTATGTTTCGGGGCATATCCATACCGATGAAAATACCACCCGCACCCTTCCTAACAATGCGGTGGTTGCCGAAGGAACTAAATCCTATATCTTTATTTTGGATGAATCGGTTGAAGCAGAAGAACACGAGGGACATGAACATGAAGCAGTAGCAGAAAACGAAGAAAGACACGACCATGAGGCTGAGGAAAACCATGAGGAACATGAGGGCGAAGCGGGACACGAGGAAGAAAATGGTGGTCATGTAATGGCTTTCCGCATGGTAGAAGTAATAACCGGAAAGCAAGACGATGGCTACACCGAAATAAAGTTGCTCAATCCCTTAGCTGATGATACTCAAATTGTAATGAACGCAGCATACTATCTGCTGGCCGATATGAAAAAAGAGGAAACAGAACACGAACATTAAAAACCAGGATTATGAAACGAACTTAAATTTTCAGCATTCTAAATTCAAAAACAAGAATGATTAAAATTTATGTGAGTTCCTGAATGGATTCAAATTTTTTAAACATTTAGAAATTAAAAAATTTTAAACAGATGAAAGAAATAAAAGCATTTATACGCCCCAATAAAGTGAATGATATTGTTCACCATTTAAAAGATGCAGGTTTTGAGAACATGACCATTTCATCGGCAGAGGGAACGGGAAAATTGCAGGATGAAGCCGCATTTGTTTCCCAAAAATTTTCAATTACCGACAGCGAGGTGGCCAAACTTGAACTTGTTGTCAATAAAAACGATGTGGACAAAGTAGTACATATTATTTCGGAGCAGGGCAAAACCTTAAATCCCGGCGATGGTATTATTTATGTTTCGGATGTAAACCAAATTTACCGGGTGAAAGATGGTTTGAAAAATGGAAATTAATTAGATAAATAGCCGTGGCGGCTTCCGGGTTGCCACGGTTTTTTATAATTTTAGTGCAATGCAAAAATCACATTACCATATTTCAAAAATGGACTGCCCCTCGGAGGAGAACCTAATCCGCATGAAGCTGGATGGTTTTGACGGCATCCGTCAATTGGAATTTGATATTGAAAATCGTAAGCTTTCCGTCATTCATTCGGGCGGAAACGAAGAAATCACAAAACAACTGGAAAGCCTGAAGCTGGGTGCAAATCTGTTACAAACTGAGAAGATTGAAGAGTTTGAAATGAAAACAGAGAGTAATTCAGACCAGACCAAATTACTATGGACAGTATTGCTCATTAATTTCAGTTTTTTTGTTATTGAAATCACAACCGGTTTTATTTCACGTTCTATGGGGCTGGTTGCCGATTCGCTTGACATGCTTGCCGATGCTGCTGTTTATGGCTTGAGTTTGTGGGCTGTGGGGACAGCGGTTACCCGTAAAAAGAAAGTAGCAACATTAAGCGGGTATTTTCAACTGGCGTTGGCAGGTGTTGGTATGTTAGAAGTAATCCGAAGGTTTATCGGGGCAGAAGAAACGCCTGATTTCAGGATGATGATTGGAATTTCGATATTGGCACTTATAGCCAATTCCGTTTGCCTGTACCTGCTTCAAAAATCAAAAAGCAATGAAGCACACATGAAAGCCAGCATGATTTTCACCTCAAACGATGTGATTATTAATATAGGTGTTATCGTTGCCGGAGTTTTGGTATTGCTGACGCAATCGAAATACCCCGACTTGATTATCGGAGCAATCGTCTTTTTGATTGTGGTAAGGGGGGCTTTCAGGATTTTAAAACTAGGAAAATAGATTTTTATGAAAGTAGTATATTCCGTATTCCTTTTTGTTGTAGCCGGACTTTGCGAAATTGGCGGTGGTTACTTGGTTTGGCTCTGGCTAAGGGAGCAAAAACCCTGGTGGTTTGGGGCAATCGGCGGTATTATCTTGTTTTTATATGGTGTGATTGCTACACTCCAATCCGCCAATTTCGGGCGGGTTTATGCTGCTTACGGTGGTATATTTATTATTATGGCCATATTGTGGGGTTGGAAAGTTGATGGCTTTGTCCCCGACAGGTACGATATAATTGGAGGAATCGTGGCGCTTATCGGGATGGGAATCATCATGTACGCACCAAGAAATTAAATCAGTAAAATTATGGCACATTCACACGGACATTCACATGCAACAAACAAAAGTTACGGAAAAGCCTTTGCCCTGGGCATTGGATTAAATGTAATCTTTATTGCCGTTGAAATCATTTATGGTTTAATTGCCAACTCATCTGCTCTGCTCGCTGATGCAGGACATAATGCAAGCGATGTGCTCGGCCTTGTTTTTGCATGGACGGCCATGTGGCTTGCATCCATCAAACCAAGGGGCAAATACACCTACGGGCTTCGAAAAACAACCATCCTTGTTTCTATTTTAAATGCCCTTCTGCTGTTTGGTGCAGTAGCAGTTATCGGCTGGGATGCCATTGGTAAATTTAAAAACCCTGAACCTGTGGCTGGCAGTCAGGTTATGATTGTTGCAGCCATTGGTGTAGTTATCAACACCCTAACTGCCTTACTCTTTATGAAAGGACAGAAAGACGACCTGAACATAAAAGGCGCATTTCTGCACATGGCAGCCGATGCCGGTGTGTCGCTGGGTGTTGTTGTGGCAGGTTTGTTAATCAACCTCACCGGAAAACAATGGATTGACCCGGTTACAAGTTTCCTTATCATAGCGGTTATCGTTTGGGGAACTTGGCGTTTGTTTACCGATTCAGTCGATTTAGCCTTAGATGCCGTACCCAAACATATTAACCTTGAAAAAGTCAGGGAATTTCTGCTGGCACAAAAAGGAGTGGAAAACATTCACGACCTGCACATTTGGGCAATGAGTACTACAAAGGTGGCATTGACAGCACACCTGATAATACCTGAAGGCATTAATGACAATTTTATAGGCGATTTACAACATGAACTCGAACACGAGTTTGGTATCAACCATACCACGCTTCAAATCGAAAATAAAAGTATAGAAGAAGATTGTGAAATAGATTGCTAAATCTGTCTTATGGAAATAAAATATAAATCAACAATCACTTGTCCCGACTGCGGATACCAAAAAGAAGAAACAATGCCTGAGGATTCCTGTCAGTTCTTTTATGAATGTGAAAATTGCAAAACCATACTAAAACCAAGGCAGGGAGATTGTTGCGTGTTTTGTTCGTATGGTTCGGTTAAGTGCCCTTCGATACAAAAGAATGAAAGTTGTTGCTGATTTTTTTAACAAAATGGAAATGCAACGTGTTCTGGCAAAAGTATTTTCGTTATATTTAACATTTCGTTTTATAAACGCTTTTACAAATAGGAATAAAGCAAATGTTAGTTTGGAAAACACAATTGAATAAGGGAAAATCAGATTTGTAAGCAAGGAAAGCTTAAAAGTGAGAATGTAAAACTCAAATGCAAATCGGAAAGTTAACGATGTTAGTGGGGAAAAAGCAATTGTAAATCCGGAAAACATAATTGTAAAAAGGAATTTCGTAATTGTAAAATAATAAAAACCCAAATCAAAAAATTATGGCATCACGTACAAAACTTACCGACACAGAAACATTGGAATTATACCGTGTAGCATTGGAAAATGCAGAGTCTCAACCTGAAATTGCTACTATCATGGCAGACCTGGGCTACGATTCAGAAAAAATCGCCGAAGGCAAAGCGTTATTAACAGAAACAAGGACTGCTTATGATGCGAATAAAACTGAGGACGATGAAACCTCTGCTGCATATGCAGATTTTTCGAGTAAAAAAGAACAAATTGAGAATACCTACAATATTCACAGAAAAAAAGCAAAGGTTGTATTTCGTAACGATTCATTAACTGCCGACAAGTTGGCAATTACCGGAATAATGCCCCGGACTTATATAAAATGGCTCGAAGCTGCAAAGAAATTTTACAGCGTGGCATCAACCTATACTGAAATTCAGAGTAAACTTGCTCGTTTAAAAATATCCGCTGAAGACTTGACAACAGCAAACACGTTGATTTCTGAATTAGAAGCAGCAAGAGCAGTTTACCTAAAAGAAAAAGGAGAATCGCAAGACGCAACCAAAGCAAAAGATTCAGCCTTTGCAAAGATAGATGACTGGATGAGTGAATTCTATGCAGTTGCTCGGATTGGATTAGAAGATAATCCACAGCTATTAGAAGCATTAGGCAAAGTAGTTAAATAATAACAGGAAAGCCCACCCTATTTGTAAGCACATTGGCAAGTCGCACAAGCTCCCCTCTGCCAAAACTTGCCAATAAGCTTACAAATTGCCCACGCATTTAGCCCTTAATGGGCTATCAGGATTGCCAAACGCACAAATAAATTGGTGCTCCGTATCGAGCAGACAAAAAGGGTCGAAACGGACGATACTGCAAAACATGAAAAGACATCACATTGATGGAACACTAAACCCAGTTGCTAACAATCTGTATATGTCATAGCCGGTTTTGTGGGTAATTGTAGGTTCATCTCCCGCTTCTACTTCATCTCGGTTTGACAGGAAAGAAGCCCGCAGTCGGCTACGCCACATACAGTTAACCCAGCATAACCCAGCATAACCCAGTATAACCGCCAAAAACAGAACTACAGATGAAAGAACTAAGCTTAAGCAAAGAAGAATTTAAGAATTTTAATCAGGATGATCAATTTGGGTTTTTCTATGATGAAGATGGATTTCCACGAGAAGATGCAGATGAAATATTTGAAGATGAAGTAGATGAACTATACAAAGAATATGAAAAAATTGTAGTAGATTACCATGACAATATCTATGGCATAAAAGAAGGAAAGAAGGAAATGATAATGGAGGGAGCGATTGAAGCGTATGACATAGCCAGAGAGGTAAAATATGAATAAATGAATAACGAACCACATCTGGAAATAAAGAAATATCGGTTAGCTGAATATTTTGACCTCTGGTGGGACATTTATAAACAGGATCCAAAAGAATATATCACCCCCGAACAGTATAAAGCTGTTAATGCATTACGGCTATGTAGAACAGAAGCCTTAGGCGTAGACCATTACGTATGTAAGGAATGTGGAGAAATTACCCAAGTATATCATAGCTGTAAGAATAGATTTTGTCCGACCTGTAGTTGGCAGGATACCTTAAAATGGGCAGAAAGAATAAAGAGTCAAATGCTGAATTTAGCACATCGTCATGTAGTAATGACCTTACCACATGGATTAAATGAATTGATTAAGAAAAATAGAAAATCATTACTGGATTTATTACTACGCAGTGCATCCGGCACCTTAAAAGACTGGATGTTGCATAAACACAATTTACAACCTGGAATAATAAGTGTATTACACACATTTGGAGAAACCAAAGAATATCATTGTCATGTTCATATGATAGTATCATGGGGAGGAATAGAGCAAGAAACGGGAAATTTAAAGGAAATAAAAGGAGATTACGTAAATTATAAATTTTTAAAGCAGAAGTTCCAAGCAAAATATGAAGATGGATTAATAGCACTGTATGATAAAGGACTATTACAACATAATTTTGAAAACAGGGAAAGCTTTTTACGATTTATAAAAAGGATAAATACAAAACGTTGGATATTACATTTAGAACCATCGATGGAAATACCAACCCAGGTAATCCGCTATATAGGTAGGTATTCAAAACGGGCATGTATAAGTGAATACAAAATCACCAGAATGGAAGGACGAACCATTGCATTTAAATATAAAGATAATAAGCAAAAAGATATAAATGGTAAACCCATAGAACGTGAATTAGAATTAGATTATGAAGATTTTATTCCACGCCTATTACAACATGTTCCCCTGAAATATTTTAGGATTGTAAGGTATTATGGATTGTATTCCAATAAAGGAAGGATACCAGAGGAGTATTTATATAAGGGAGAAAAAGAGGAAGAAGCACAGCAAAATAGCGAGGACAAAGAAGCCGTAGAAATTGATTATTTAATGTGTCCGTACTGTAATATCCGCAAGGAATATTTATATACTAGCATACAGAAAATGTACAAAGGAGATAGGAATGTTTTTAGAAGGAAGAATCTAATAGAAAATGAATTTTTCAATGATAAAGTAGCCTAAAATTTTGTGGGAAAGGTATGTTTAATAGTGAAAAATAGGGGAATAGGAAGAGGAAAAGCATCAGTTGACAGGAGTTTTTTAATGAAGAATACCAAAATGAAGGTGAAAGTATTAAACAGAATATATTATTTTTACAACATAGGATAGGGACAAAAAATTGAAAATCTTATAAATAATGCAAAAAGGCACAACGTACAACAGTGAATAAACCTCATTAAAACGACGGTTTATTCTTAACGTTAGCGTTCAGCATAAGACGCAACCCTCAAAGAAGTTTTTACATCAATATAGACAAAACATTAAATGGATTATCATGAAAAATTTACTAATTCTATCAGTTTTGACTTTTGGAGTCTTTTTGTCTGGATGTGAAAAAGAGGACGATAAGATAATTAAAGAAAATTTCAAATTTGAGGCAACTGTTCTAAATAAAGGACTGGATTGCGGTGAGACATTTATTATTTCATTGAAGAATTTCGAAACCAGCTCTGAGTTTGAGGATGGAATCTACTATGCGGATAATTTAGACCCAGAGTTTAAAGAGCAAGGATTAAAGATTTATTTGAATTGCAGACACCCTAATGATGATGAAGTGTATGCATGTACGACTTTAGGACCTTCTTATCCTCATTTGATTGTAATAAACAGTTCAAAAGCAGAAGAATAGGCAGAAGACTTACCTATATATGATTCAGTTTCAATCAGCAATTTCTTGAATGAAACAAACCATGTTTATTAAGGATTTAGACCTTACTATTATGGTGCGCATTATGTTTTATTTTGACATAAAAGCACAGTTGACAATGATTGATTAATGATATTAGATAATGCCGAAACGCTAACATGCAATATAGCAAAAGGCGGGTTTAGTGTTTATTTGAACCATTCTACCCCGCATCAAATTCTATAACGGCGGACAATAACTTAGACCGCATTCCGCCTCATGCCATATTGCCATCCGTTGTACGTAATGCCAGCATAACCCAGCATAACCCAGTATAACCGCCAAAAACAGAACTACAGATGAAAGAACTAAGCTTAAGCAAAGAAGAATTTAAGAATTTTAATCAGGATGATCAATTTGGGTTTTTCTATGATGAAGATGGATTTCCACGAGAAGATGCAGATGAAATATTTGAAGATGAAGTAGATGAACTATACAAAGAATATGAAAAAATTGTAGTAGATTACCATGACAATATCTATGGCATAAAAGAAGGAAAGAAGGAAATGATAATGGAGGGAGCGATTGAAGCGTATGACATAGCCAGAGAGGTAAAATATGAATAAATGAATAACGAACCACATCTGGAAATAAAGAAATATCGGTTAGCTGAATATTTTGACCTCTGGTGGGACATTTATAAACAGGATCCAAAAGAATATATCACCCCCGAACAGTATAAAGCTGTTAATGCATTACGGCTATGTAGAACAGAAGCCTTAGGCGTAGACCATTACGTATGTAAGGAATGTGGAGAAATTACCCAAGTATATCATAGCTGTAAGAATAGATTTTGTCCGACCTGTAGTTGGCAGGATACCTTAAAATGGGCAGAAAGAATAAAGAGTCAAATGCTGAATTTAGCACATCGTCATGTAGTAATGACCTTACCACATGGATTAAATGAATTGATTAAGAAAAATAGAAAATCATTACTGGATTTATTACTACGCAGTGCATCCGGCACCTTAAAAGACTGGATGTTGCATAAACACAATTTACAACCTGGAATAATAAGTGTATTACACACATTTGGAGAAACCAAAGAATATCATTGTCATGTTCATATGATAGTATCATGGGGAGGAATAGAGCAAGAAACGGGAAATTTAAAGGAAATAAAAGGAGATTACGTAAATTATAAATTTTTAAAGCAGAAGTTCCAAGCAAAATATGAAGATGGATTAATAGCACTGTATGATAAAGGACTATTACAACATAATTTTGAAAACAGGGAAAGCTTTTTACGATTTATAAAAAGGATAAATACAAAACGTTGGATATTACATTTAGAACCATCGATGGAAATACCAACCCAGGTAATCCGCTATATAGGTAGGTATTCAAAACGGGCATGTATAAGTGAATACAAAATCACCAGAATGGAAGGACGAACCATTGCATTTAAATATAAAGATAATAAGCAAAAAGATATAAATGGTAAACCCATAGAACGTGAATTAGAATTAGATTATGAAGATTTTATTCCACGCCTATTACAACATGTTCCCCTGAAATATTTTAGGATTGTAAGGTATTATGGATTGTATTCCAATAAAGGAAGGATACCAGAGGAGTATTTATATAAGGGAGAAAAAGAGGAAGAAGCACAGCAAAATAGCGAGGACAAAGAAGCCGTAGAAATTGATTATTTAATGTGTCCGTACTGTAATATCCGCAAGGAATATTTATATACTAGCATACAGAAAATGTACAAAGGAGATAGGAATGTTTTTAGAAGGAAGAATCTAATAGAAAATGAATTTTTCAATGATAAAGTAGCCTAAAATTTTGTGGGAAAGGTATGTTTAATAGTGAAAAATAGGGGAATAGGAAGAGGAAAAGCATCAGTTGACAGGAGTTTTTTAATGAAGAATACCAAAATGAAGGTGAAAGTATTAAACAGAATATATTATTTTTACAACATAGGATAGGGACAAAAAATTGAAAATCTTATAAATAATGCAAAAAGGCACAACGTACAACAGTGAATAAACCTCATTAAAACGACGGTTTATTCTTAACGTTGTGTGGCATTAAAACAAACTTCGGAGCAATAATAATTATGCGGAGAAATTGATAGATAAATGTTTTCCATACTATTGAAAGATTAAATAACAATGAATGATTTTATGAAAAGATTCTGTAATCTTGAAGATTGTGCAATAATAGATTTACAATATAAACTGTATGACTTTGGAGACAATAGTTATATTAAAAAGCTTTGTCTTAAATTATTCGTTTCTGATTTGATGAATAATACAAAAAATAAAACAAAGATCAGTTTGATTTTTCAGAATGTGTCAAATCTAAAAGTTACAGATGATGGATTTGGAAGATTTGGATATATTGGAGGAGCTAAATACAAAAAGACAGATCTTGGTTTTTTTTTAGATTTTGATCCTCTTGATATATTTAATGAGGATACAGATTCTTTTGACTACAAGTTTAATGATAAATCTAATTTTTGTGTAGAATTTGAAAATTATACATATGATATGATAGAATAGTAATATTGTTATTATTATAAATGCAATAGTATGAATGAAAAGATTTTTTTTGATCAGCTTATTGTAGAATTTCCTAAAATTAAGACATATATTGAAAGCGAAGACCCTGATTTAGTTCATCTAAAAATGGAGATATTTGCTGATTATACAATTGAACAAATACAAAAGGAAAATATATCAGAATTAAAGAAATGTTTTGCTTTTCAAGAGAACAGAATAGACTTGATGAATTCGGTGTTAAAAAATGCATTAATTGTTTCTTTTTGTGAATCTATGTTATTAGGAAAATGTTCTAATAAAATGGAAGAAGTAAAAATGTATATGCCTAATAAATTGAAATTAGAATATTTAGAATATGAAAAATATTATAATAATTTGAGAAAATAATCAACGACCACACAACACAAGCTAATACGTAATGCGGAGGTAGCTGTATTTTGGAAGTTTGTAGGTTGTTTTGGGGCGCCAAATTTCCGTCCCGAAAATTTATTAAGTTTAAGATAAAATTTCAAAACGTAAATTTGGCTATGCATTGGTTTGAAAAGATTTTGCTTCGAAGTTCCGCACTACGCATAGCTTAAACGTTAACTGCAACCTAAAGAAGACCTTTAAATTCAGAAACAAGTAAAATGGACAAAAAAAGGAAGAATAAAATACAATTTATTATTTTCATTTCATGTGTAATAGGAATTATAATAATTAATAATTTAAATAATAATGAAACTGAAAAAATCTTTAATAATGCTGAATTGACAATAGGTGAAGTAAATATATTTTATCCTTCCAAACCTTCAATTGTCGGTGGTGTAGTAAATAATCCAGGACAATCATCTAATGTAGAGTATACCTATCTGGTGAATGGCGTAAAATATGATAAGAAACAAAGCTTTGAATTTTATACTCCTCAAGATAGTGTTATAAAAGGACAAAAATATTTGGTTGTATATAATAAAAATGACCCAAAATTATCTAGAATATTATTTGATTCTCCTATTAGAGACTCTGTTGATTTTAAGAAATATTTGGATAAAAAAGACGAAATATTAGCAGACCACAAACATAATGAACACGTAATGATAAAAGATTTAAAATAAATATACGTCTTTGTGAAACTGAAAATTTATAAATAACAACAAGAAAAAGTGGCAGCAGTTAACACGCTATGTAATTTAAAGGCAGATTAGCTGTAATATGAGAGTTCAGCTCCCGCATGTTGTCTTTGTCCATGCGGACAAAGACGCAGTCCGCAGTCTGCCTCAAAATTAATAGCAATCGTTGGCACCAAGGCAAAACCGAGGCGCATAAATTAACAATAACTTAAAACAAAATAAACTATGACAGAAAAACCAATAGCAACAGTAGGCAGCATGCACGTTTGCCCCATGTGTAGCGGAACAGTTCCGCATGTAGGAGGGCCAGTGATAGGACCCGGTTCACCCAATGTACTTATAAACGGAAAACCGGTAGCCCTAATGGGCGACATGTGCATTTGTTCGGAACCTCCCGATACGATTGTTCAAGGCGAAGCTGGAGTATTAATTAATGGAGTTCCTGTGGCAACAGTAGGTAGCATGACAGCACATGGCGGACAAATTGTTCAGGGAGAACCAAATGTAATTATTGGTTCAGCAACTGCTTCTTCATCAGCGACTACATCTCCAAGCGAAATACCTTTTCCTGAAATAAGTTCCATACAAGTTGCAGTATCAAAAGTGAGTGGGGTATTAAAAGGCAACAATGCCAACCAAAGTATAGTTGAAGCCAAGCAAAACACATCTGAAATTAAAAAAGAATCAAAGAAGCATGGCTATATGTCAAAAGCTGACTTTAGCCTGTAAAATCAAATATAATCTAAAATTCATCGTCTAAAGAATTAACACAACAATGAAACGAGCAAGAAAAATTAACATCAAACATTAAATATTTGATTTTACTTGTGAGTTCCTTGCGACAAATAAAAATAAACCAAACGCATGAAATTTGAATACGCAGACAAAGAACAGTACCCTTCTTTTAGGTACGGTGCATGCAACAATGTGGGAACATATCCTTTAGGTGCTCAGTTCAATTGGCACGGAGGTATGCACATTAACGAAGACAGGAACTCGGCTATAAAAGCTATTGCCGACGGCACAATAATAGCTTATCGACTTAATAAAGAACCCATCGAAACAAATAATGGATTGAAGTTTTCAAGCGGTTTTGTTTTAATCCAGCATCAGTATAAAAGTCCAAAAGGAAGAGAGTTAACTTTTTACTCTCTGTATAACCATCTGATGCCATACAATGAATTAAAGGAATTTAACAACGTACCCGATATTTTTAAAACCCAACAATACGAGGTAAGTAGCAAAACGCCACATAAAGCAAAAGGAGTAACGGCATATAAAAGCATCTCCAAGATGTTTTCCATGGTATTGCCAGTCAACTCTATTGTCAACCCAAATCCTCAGAACGACATATTTGATAAATCCATCACTCACTGGGCAAAAAACACACCTTATAAAAAAGTAATATTCACGCATCCCGATTCAGGATTGGTCTATGACGATTTGTATGTGGACTTGGACAGTAACCAATTCGAAAAAGTCAACGACAATATGCATCGTGTGGTCGGTAATACTCAGGAAGGAAAGTGTTGGGATTACGAAAACTTGCGAAGCACGCCCACTTACAACAGCGAAAAATCTGATGAGAACTTTGTTATGCAAGTCCCAAACAAATCAAAGTTCACAATTGAGAAAAAATCGGGTAATTACTACAAAATCAAAACCCTCAACGGAAAAGAACAAGAGGGTTATATCTATGCAAAAAGCTGTAAGGAGGATGGTTTTGTCATTGATTTTGACGAAAACAACCTTGATAAAATCATTACGGGCAACGATTGCAACATTCCTGTAAAAGCAGGCGATATCGTTGGTTTTACAGGCCTTATGGGACATATTGGCAACGAGCAGCACCGTACCACTCACCTTGAAGTGTTTAGCGCAACAGACCCAACCGAATTTTTAAAAGGAAAAGATGGAGATAACGACGACATTGCCGATACCAAAGACTTTATAAAAATTGCCAAAGGCGCAATGATCAGCCATCATTACCCATACACCCTAAAAAGTGGTGACGAGATATTGGTGTTACAGGTTGAAGAAGAATATTCACGAATTAAACTCAACAAGCAATTTCGAACAGTTGAAAAAGCCGATTTGGGTAATGGTACAGCACCAACGGAAGAAACAGGCAATTATACATACACAAGTTTTAACCTTGATAAAATAAACGAAGCCTTTGACGGAACAATAACAAAAGATTCGGTAATAACTCTTAACGAAGATGCTGAACAAATTGCAAAAGGGCAAACATCTCGTGATGTAAGTTATACCTTGCCCAATGGCGAACATTGTTATTGGGTTCATAAAAATAATCTGCCCTCAGAAGCAACCATGATGGGGCAATACTTTACCCTAAACGGCGACATCGACCAACTTTTTGAAAGCAAGCCCAACAAGAATTTTGTTTCACCATTTTTCCCCAACGATTCTGAAACACAAACAGAACTGATGGGCGACCATATCATCGGTAAAAAGGAAGTTGAAGAAATAAAGCAGGGCAACCAAACATGGTACGAAATTAAAACACAGGATTACCGAGGCGAGCGCAAAGGCTATATAAAAAGCGATGACGAAAAAGTATCAAAAGTTTCGGCACACGACTGGACAGCTTTTGGCTTTAAGGTATTGAAAGACCAGCCTGACAATTTTATCTTCGATGAAACAGAGAAAAATGCCCCGCAGTTCCTCAAATCGGTATTTAAAGAAATGGATACCGATGGTAATAAAAAGTTAAGTCCGCAAGAATTACGTCGTGGCTTAAATGATATGTACGTTTGTGAACGCCTTTCAAAACTGGTCTGCTACCATCAAAGCGAATGGGGTGTAAACTACAGTAGCCTCAAACAAGAATTGGAAACACTCTTAGATAAAGGCATCGAACAGGAAGAAGACGAGGAAATAAAAGAGCATTTTATCAAACAAAAAGAAAATTCCCTAAAAGTAATTGAGGATAAAGTAAATGCTCTTGATTTTTGGAGTAAGGTAAAAGCTCCTGGAAACGAAATGCCCGAAGGCTGGACATATGATCCCATTTTAAATAAAAGTCGAATGATGTATGGTTGGGAAAAGCAAAGCAATCCACAGCCAAGGGGCGAAAATGATTTAGAACCTTTTCCAATAGATACGAAAGTTTACCATTTTCATCCCAATGCTTTTGTGGAACAGATGAGACGTATCCAACCAAACTGTTTTTGTAATAAAGACATTACAGTAGAAGCATTTGAAAAAATATTGGGTACTGGACCTTGGTTTACAGGAAAGGCAGGAATTGTTGATATGAAAAGGGATTATCCTGATGTTTATAATATTTCCACGCAAGTATTTGTAGATGCTTTAAATGCAGCTATGAAAAAATACGAAATACACAGTTGTTTGCAAAAAGCACACTTTTTGGCACAATGTTATCATGAATCGGGATATTTTAAGTCAACAGCAGAGTATGGTGATGGTAGTGACTATGATGTTGGTTCACATAAAGCATTGCATGATAGCTATGCAAATTATTGTACATATCTTAAGAAATATAGCGGATTGGCATCTACCGAAAAATATACAGAACATGAAGCAAAAATCAATACTCAATACGAAAAATACAAAAAGGCGTATGAAAAATACAATAAAGCCACTGCCGAACAAAAACTGACCAATGAATACAAAGAATTGAAGGATATGCACGACAATTATCCTGTATTTAAAACTGAGAAAGAAAAATTTGATTTGACTTACGAAAACTCATACAAGTATTCAAGCAGTTATACGGCTTATCAGAACTGGAGGTATAGTTATAATAGATATAGTGATTGTATTAAGTTTAAAAACACAAGTGTTGGTGATGGAAAGAAGTATAGAGGTAGAGGATTATTTCAGCTAACATGGAAAACAAATTATAATGATTATAAGGAATATTCAGGTGTTGATTGTGTGAATAATCCAAAATTGATCTCCAATAATATTAAAAACGCCTGTGATACTGCAGGTTGGCACTGGTTAGTTAATTCTGTTTGGAATTTTGGCAAGAAAAGGGTTAATGAATATGCTAATAATGATGATTTATTATATTCTACAATTGCTGTAAATGGTGGTTTTAATGGTTTTGATGACAGATACGAGAAAACTCAATTGTGCTTGAAAAGTTTTGGTTGTAAGGAGTGTGCAAATTTTAGACATCTTGATTTAGGTAATTATAGTTTGGAATCTAGTAAGCTTAATACATCAGGCTCATATAAATCAAATGGTGATCCAGAAAGAGAGTTGAAAAGACAAGGTGTCAACGATATAATATCACAAGCTAAATATAAATATAAGGATAAGCATGAAAAATAGATTTTGCATAATTGGTATATTTGCATTGTGTGCTTTATGCGTTAAGGCACAGGTTGATATAGTTAACATTGGCGATACTACAAGATGTTTAATAAATTACGATACTATTGAAGATTATGCAATATTAGATGATATTGGAGCGATAGAAATGACATCGTATAAATTAACAATTGGTATATCAATAGGTATAGAAAAATTTAAAGAATATTCATGGAAATTAGATCATGGACCAGGACTAACAAATAGACCCAGAATTACATTCTTATATGATTATATAATGATAGGTTATACTTATGATAGAACAATGAGTAAATATAGTTATGAAATATATAAGTATATAAAGAAGTTGGATAATTGGTATTATTATGGTGCTTATACCGAAGAGTGGGTAGCTGATTTTCAGGAACGCTCAAGGAATGGTTGGGAATATCCTTATCTAATGGGTAGTAATTTATATAATGATAACCTAAGTAGAGAGGTTTGGAATGATAGTATTAGGATTTTAATACCGGATATTAAGGATAGTATAATACATAAGTTCAATAAAGATTACGATATTTATTTAGGAGAGTTTAAATCCAAATTATATGATAAAATTTATTCCCATGATATGTATCGCTCCTTGGACTACCTAAACTATGTAGAAATTAATAAAAGTACAGTTCAAAAATATAACGATATAGGTTTCTTCCTTTTAGAATCTGGTAACTGTCAACAATCTATATATATATTAGAGAATGTAGTATATAAGTTTCCTCAAAGAACTGTTGCCTATCTTAACCTTGGAGATGCATACTACTGTAATAATAACTCTGGTGAAGCAATAGAAATGTACCAAAAGTACATTGAACTTATGAAAGCCAATGGAAAAGAAAGTAGAATACCAAAGCGCATTTGGGACAGAATAAAAGATAAATAAACAGAAAGATTAACACAAAGATGAAAGAAAGCCCAGGTGCCAACAATGCATAATAAATAATTGCCGTTTAGTAATTTGCGGGAGCTTTGTCTCTCGCATTTTTATTTGTGCATTTTGAAGCGATAGAGCTTTTAAGTCGGCAACTATTCATATGCGTAACGTTACAATGCATTAAATAAAACCATTACATCATAAGAATAAATATTGTGATTAAGATTTGTATATTTAAACAAATTTAAACTTATGAGTGAATCGTACATAACAATATATCAATCTGAAGACGGAAAAACAGAAATAAATGTTCAACTTGACAATGAAACTGTTTGGCTAAATTTAAATCAAATGGTAGATTTGTTTGGACGAGATAAATCTGTGATATCGAGACATATAAATAATATTTTTAAGGAAAAAGAGTTAGTACGAGAAGCAACTGTTGCAAAATATGCAACAGTTCAAAATGAAGGAGGTCGTGAGGTAGAAAGGAATATTGAATTTTTTAATTTGGATGTAATAATCTCTGTTGGATATAGAATAAGGTCTCAGCGAGGAACTCAATTTCGTATATGGGCTAATAAAGTATTAAAAGATTATTTAATAAGAGGATATGCATTAAATGAGAAACGATTATCACAACAGCAAGAACAGTTTAATGATTTAAAAAAATCAGTTAAAATTTTAAGTAATGTTTTAAATTATAAAACATTAACAAATGACGAAAGCGTAGGTCTTCTTAAAATAATATCGGATTATGCATACGCCTTAGAAATATTAGATCAGTATGACTATCAAGAACTTGAAATAAAAGATACATCAGGAAAAGAAACTTATCAATTAACATATGAAGAAGCAATAAGACAAATTCAATTAACAAAAAAGACTTATGGTAATAGTGATTTGTTTGGCCATGAAAAAGATAAATCTTTTAAAAGTTCAATATCTACAATATATTCAACATTTGGAGGAGAAGATTTATATCCAAGCATTGAAGAAAAGGCAGCTAATTTATTGTACTTTATAACAAAGAATCATTCATTTTCTGATGGAAATAAGCGAATTGCGGCATTTCTGTTCTTGTATTTTTTAGAAAGAAATGGAATTTTATTTGATGAAACCGGAAACAAAAGAATTGCAGACAATACTCTTGTTGCATTGACTTTAATGATTGCAGTAAGTAAACCTGAAGAAAAAGAAACAATGACAAAAGTGATTGTAAACTTGATAAATAGAAATAACTAACGCATTGTAACAATTTATAAATTCCATTGCGGGTTCTGTTATATTTGGTGGTTTGTATGGTGTTTGAGCCACGCCAAAGCTTTGGTATTGGCTATTGTTAAAAAAATGTATAACCAAAACCAAAGTTTTGGCTAAGTTGTGGTTGGACAGAGACGATCTTCGAAATCCGCACGGTATTTATAAGTAACGTTAGTGGCAAGTAACGAGACTGCCTGCACAGTAGTAAATTTTAAAACCAATATTTATAGATGAAGCAAAGTAAAATGAAATTAGTAGTGTTCTTATGTTGTCTGTTAAGTGGATTTTTCCTTTCATGTTCACATAACACTCAGAATGATTTAACCTTAGATAGAGAATTAAACAAGTTATTAAATAATAAACATTATTTTTCCTTAAAGAATCTACTTGAAAAATCAAAAGATAATTTATCAGAAGACAGATTCTTATATTATCAAGCTCATTGTTATAGTGTGTTTAATAAAAATGAGTTGTCTCAAGAATGTATTAACCTATTGTCAGATAAGTACAAAGAGAGACTTAATGATACTATAATTGCTGATTTATTAGAAATACAATCAAGGAATTACAGTCGATTGTTTCAATATAAAAACGTTGTCGAAGTTAGCCACAAACTATTAGATGAATATCCTGAATTTTTAGATAGTGCAAAAACTAAAAATTATAAAGACAATTTAGAACTCTATGGTAAGGTTGCTGATATAGAACCAACAATTATTCATAAGGAAGGAAATGTGGAAATTAAATCATCACGAAATCCGTTCATGAACTTAGTAACAGTGCCAGTTAGTTGTGGAGGAATAAATAAAGATTTCTTATTTGATACAGGAGCAACAATGTCATGTGTCTCTATGTCAAAAGCTAAACAAATGGGAATGACTATTTATGAAACTGATATTACTGTTGAAACATCATCATTTGAAGTTAATGCAAATCTTGCTGTTGCAGATAGTTTATATATAGGTGATATTTTATTTGAACGTGTTCTTCTTTTAGTAGTTCCAATTATGAATATTCCTGAGTTAGATTTTCTTATTAGCGGTATTATTGGCGTTCCTGAAATGCGCTTAATGGAGGAGGTTCATATTAAAAAAGATGGAAGTATTTTTATTCCTAAAACCGTACAAGAATATACATCGCAAAATATGTTTTTTGGGGATTTGTCAGGTGAGTACCCTATTGTTAGACTAAACTCAGGAACGGATACTTTAAATATGGCTTTCGATTACGGAGCTAATCAATCATATTTATCTCAAAAATATCTAAAGGAACATAAACAAGAAATCGAAAAAAAATGCGAACCAAAGGAAACATCAGCTAATGGACTAGGAGGGGAAAAGTATTTTAAAAGTTATTTAATGCAGAATCTACCATATGAAATTGGAAATATGGAAAGTGTTTTGTCAACTATAGATGTTAGAGATTGCCCTACATCCGCAGGCGAGTTTGACGGATTAATAGGACAAGATATATTCTTACCTTTTGAACAAATAAAAATTAATTTTAAAAGTATGTATTTGGAGATTGAATAAATACCAGCCACTAACAATAAATATACAGTATATCCGAACGAAAAATAAATAATTTATAACAGGCTATATTACTGCAATATACAGAGCTTTTTAAGTGAGGTTTAAAAATTGCCTATCATACATTTTACTATACTTTTTGATGCAAAATAACGGAGAAAAAAGAAATTAAATTTTTTTTATTTTTTTTCAATCAAGCCGTTTTTGCCTTCCATTTTATTTCAATTGCATTCAATCCGGTTTTTTCTGCTAATAAATTAGTTTTGCAGCCGATGAAAATTATTTACCACAAAATTTTTGTTTATGGTTAAACTCATTGGTACAACGGAGAACGGCAGAAATAAACTTATTCATAAAATAAGACTTATAATATGATGAAATAACACAACTTTCGGTTGAGCTTGAGGATAATCATAAGCCATTATTTTTTAACATTTTAAAAGAAGCTTATGATGATAAATCAGAAAATTGTTGCGGAGAACTTTGAAAAGGATTGCCTTGCTGTATTTGAGAATTTACTGCAAGGCTACAGGAAGGCAAAAGAATCGACAGTATGGGAATCTAAAATGGATAACCTTGTAGAGAAATTAACACATTTACCTACTGCTCCATTCCCTACTGAGTTAATGAAACTCTTTGATTATGATTTTCTCGTACAATCGGAAGATATAAATAGTATAATTGAAAAAGCCCTTATTATCAGGGAGCGGATGAAGCATACCAAGAGGTATGTTACCATCAATGAACGGTACTTCTCATTTTTATTTCTACCTCCAAATACTCACCTTAAAAGACTTGAAGTATATAATAACGAAGGAGAACTTTGTTATCAGGGCTAACGTATGAAATGTAAAAACTTAAAATTATTTGAGATATAAACAAGATGTAAACAATGGAGGATTTGTGAAATTTTTAAAAACTAAATTGTTTGTCCAAAATGCTAATAACTTTCTGTTGATTGTTAATTATTCAAATATTAGTAAATTTAAAAGTACTATTTAATTCTTGACCTTTGTAAAAAAAACAATGAAAACATCATTACACAAAGGTTTTGGAAATTTAGTTGACACAAGGTTAAATAGAAATAAACTACATTTATTAATAGATATTGTAGTATTAACAATAATAGCAGTTTTGTGTGGAGCTGAATCATGGGATGATGTTGAACTTTACGGAAAAACGAAAATTTCTTTTTTGAAAAAAATTCTATGTTTACCAAATGGAATACCCTCCCACGATACTATCAATAGAGTTATATCTTCCATAAAACCAGAATGTTTTGAAAAGTGTTTTGTAGATTGGGTGCAAATACTGGTGAAAAGAGATATAGATGTTAATGTGATTTCCATAGATGGAAAAGCAGTCAGACGGTCGAAAGACACATTTCATAACACCCCAGCAATTCATATTGTAAGTGCTTGGTGTAGTGAAAATCAAATGGTATTAGGACAATGTAAAAGTGAAGGTAAATCAAACGAAATAAAATCAATTCCAACCTTGTTGGATTTATTAGATATAAAAGGCAGTGTTATTACAATTGATGCCATGGGAACTCAAAGAGAAATAGCTCGCAAAATAATTGCTAATGAAGCAGATTATATTTTGTCTTTAAAAGCAAATCAAAAGAATTTAAAGGAAGAGGTTGAAAGTGTTTTTAAAGTACAAAAACCGGATTCAACTTCTCATGAAATAGATAAAGGTCACGGACGAATAGAAACAAGAAGTTGTGATGTAATTACAGATCTTACACAAGTGGAAGGTATTGAGAAATGGGAAAATATAAAAAGTATTATAAAAATTAGCTCAGAAAGAATATTGCCCAATAAAACAACAACAGAAGAAAGGTATTATATCAGTAGCCTGAATGTTACAGCCGAAAAAATGAATAAGTACATTAGAGCACATTGGGGTATTGAAAATAATTTACACTGGGTTCTGGATATGACCTTTAATGAAGATTACCAAAGAAAAAGAACAAAAAACGCAGCCCAAAATTTTGCCCTAATAAATAAAATAGCTTTAAACCTATTAAAGAAGGATAATGCAAAAGGTAGCCTTAAAGCTAAAAGAAAAAAAGCTGGATGGGATGATGATTTTTTACTCAGTATTTTAAAAAATTAAATGCGTCGACCCTGACTTTGTTATTTACAGGTCGGTAAAATCCGAATAAAGCCAAAAGCAATACTCCAATGGCTTATACCCGGCAAAAAACAAGTTAAATTTCAAGATGTAATAAATTTCAGGCAAAAGACCTTTAACTATAAGGCGTTAGAGATTTATTACTACTCACCTCTCGTTGACCTTTCGTCAACAAATCCCCAGGACTATTATAATTTTTTCTGCGACTATTTTGGGAAACTTCAATTTCTCAAGTATTTCAAATCAAACGGAAACATTGAAGTGTTTCCTAACCTCCAACAAATCAAGCCAAGAACGCACGATGCAATCTTAAAGCTTTCTAGTGCCCAGCAGGTGCTTTGGGCTTACTTTCTATTTCGACTTTTGGGCTTAAAACACCGGGTAGATGTTGGAAACTCAACACTTGCTCGATTTTTATGTGTGGTAAATGGTATTGATATGGATAATTACAAAAATTCATATTTCTATCGGCTGATAGATAAAGCTCCATACATTAAAAATGACAAGAATCTTTTGGTTGACCTTGAAGTTATCAAGTTGCATTTTCAGGAACGTAATTTACCAACAGGTGACATCGAAAAAGTAATCATTGAAATTGTAACCCGATAATTTGCAAAAATACCGATTACCATTTATTGCTTTTTATTGCCATTTGAATTAAAAAAGTATCCGACAAAAACAGCAAAAAGTGTCCGATAAGGCTAAATAATGCCTTTGTAATATATTGAAAACATGAGACATAAAAATTAATTGAAAAATGTCGGATAGTCCGACGTTGGAAATTGCTATGCGCCTATCCTATACTTGCTATCGAAAATTTTGAATAAAAAAACAGCAAGAAAATGGATGAGCAAATAGAAGAACAGATAGAAGAGAAAATCGACTTCAAAGCTGAAACTTTAAAGAATCTTGAACAGCTAAACAAAAAGGTTTCAGAACTAATAAAAGTACAACATAAAGCCGGAACAGGCTTTGACTATGTTAATGCTGCGGAACTGGCCCTGCTATTGGGCGAAAGTGTTAAAACCATTTATGGCAGGGTATATAATAAACAGATTCCCTTCTATAAACCGGGTGGTAAGATATTACTGTTCAAACTGGATGAAGTAATGGATTGGATTAAAGCTGGCCGTCATTCTTCCTTGGAGGAAATAAAGAGCAATGTGTAATTGGTTATATGCAGTTCTAATAATCTAAAACTCCAATGAAGGAAAAGAAGGAAAGAAAGTCTCAAGGTAAAAAAACAGGAAATCAGGTTCTCGTTCTTTAAACTTTTGTTGAAGAAAAAATCACACACTCAAGTTCTGCCGGAGAGCCAGTTATGTAATCATTTGAACATAGTAAAGAAGTAGAGAATGCCAACTATTTATATATGCGGTAGTGATATACCCGAAAACAGTTCCAAAGGCTTGGTTGATACCGATAAAATTAAAGCCAAACTAAAGTCATTGAAATGTGCAGTTGTAAATCCAACTGAAATGCCCTTTGCAAAAATGAGTTGGACTGACAAACTGGATAACCGTGTTCAGCTTTTAAAGAAAAGCCAGGCGGTTTATGTTCTGCCCAATTGGAAAGAGAGCATAATGTCACGCATAGAGCTGACCGTTGCGATGGACTTAAAGTTGGAAACCATTTTTCATCCGATGAGCCACAAAGAGATAAAGCAAATAATAACCGCCCTTGGCAATTAGCTCGGTTCCGGCAGGGTTGTTCAAGGGTAGCCCTGCCATTATTTAAGTATCAAATTCAGAACGATTATGAAGACAAAGACAGTAGCAAGAATCAAAGATGTTAGCATCATGCTTATTGATGATGCAGAAAAGTTAGTACCCATTAAACCAATATGTCAAGCTTTAGAAGTTAATTACTCAAGCCAGTTAGAAAAGATTAAGAGTGATGAAATATTGGGTTCAACTGTACCGCTCAGGGGTATAGTTGCTGCCGATGGTAAGGAACGAGAAATGGCTTGCATTCCTTTTAAGCTTGTATTCGGTTGGCTATTTACAATTAACCCCAAGAACGTCAAGGCTGAGGCTAAAGAACAAATCATTAAGTACAGGCTGGAATGCTATAATGCCCTGTTCAATTATTTCACCGACCAGGGAGAGTTTTTAGAGCAAAAGCAAAAGGCTTTGGAAAAGCAGTTAGAAGAAGTGGAACGAATACGAAATGATTATAGCGACCAAAAGAAGCTGCTCAATGACGCAAGAAAAGCACTTAACGATATAAAGGAGTTGACTTTTGAAGAATGGCAAATGAATAAGCGACAATTATCACTGGACTTTCCAAACTAAAATACATGACAGCATTAGCACCGAATACGTTATCGAAGTTATATTATTTCGATAACCGCATAAAGAGTTTCTATGAAAAAAACGGCTACACCAACATTCCGTTTGATGGCAATAAAATTCAAAAAATGATTGAAGATTCACAGTTGGAGCTAAATGCTCTCTTTTACAAAATTTGGGGTTCAGATATGGGCTACCACCTGTTAGATAAGTTTTACGATTTCAGGGGTAACGTTTATGAGTTCTTTATGAGCCTTGACAGCAGCAATCGTGAATTATTGACAGGAAAAGATTGGTAGCCGATGGATGCAAAAAGGGTCATAGAGCAAATCAATGATGAAGTTTACGAGGTTGTCTCCAATTTTGTCACATTAAAGAAAGCAGGGATTAATTACAAAGCTTGTTGTCCGTTTCACAATGAAAAAAACGGCTTCGTTCAGCGTTAACCCGGCAAAAGGTATTTTTAAATGCTTTGGTTGTGATAAAGGCGGTAATGCCATTGAGTTTATTAAGGAGCATGAAAACGTTGAATTTAAAGAGGCAGTCGAAATTGGTGCAAAGCTTTTGAACCTCAATTTTGAATGGAAGAAAAGCACCAATTGGGATGAAGCTAAATTCAAACATGAAGAAAGCCTGAAAATAGCTTGTAGTATTATTGAGAAGTTCTTTTTGGAACAGGTTAATCACAAAGATGCCCAGCAGTATATCAAGGAGCGAAACATGGCTATTCCTGAAAACGGCAGTTTCAATATTGGTTATGCTCCAACGGACAATGCTCTACTGGCCCATGCACGAGAAAAAGGATTAAAAACAGAGATACTTGAAGAAATTGGTGTACTCAAAAGCAATGAAAAAGGCGTTTATGACTTTTTTAGAAACCGATTGATATTCCCTGTTTCCAATTCACGAGGTCAGACTATTGCATTTGCAGGGCGTGACCTGAATGAAAATCCGAAGGTCAAGTATTTGAATACGCCTGAAAGTTGCATTTATACTAAAGGTAATGAGCTGTATGCTTTAAATGTGGCTCGCTTTGCCATTAAAAACAATGACAGAGCATATATAGTTGAAGGTTATTCCGATGTGCTTCGGATGCACGATATAGGTGTGGTAAACACAGTTGCGACTTGCGGAACTGCACTTACCAATGCACAGGCAAAGCTCCTGCAAAAATATACCAATAAGGCTACACTTATTTACGATGGCGATAGTGCCGGGCGAAATGCCATGTGCCGAAATGCTGAAATCCTGATTAAGAACCAATTTCACGTTTCGGTATTGGTACTCCCGGAAAAACAAGACCCTGATTCTCTTTTCATCGACAACAAAACGTTTCTTCAGTACGATGAACAACAGGAGGATTACATCATCTACAAAACGGCTGAATACGCAGACCGCTTTGCAAATGACCCTGTAAAGAAATCAGAAGTAATAAAACGTATGGCTTCCTTGATATGCTGCTATGATAAAACAAATCAGGAGGTTTATCTCGACTTTGTTTCTGAACAGATTAAACCGAAAAAAGCATGGCAGGATGCTTTAAAGGATTATAGTCAGCCTACCGAGAAGAAGGTTAAGAAAAAGGAAAATATCAGTGATATAATCAAGCTTAAAAAGGAACAACAGGAGAACCTTCTGACCAATCAGTTTTATGAAGAAGATGGAGCTTATTGGACGGTTGAAGGAAAGAATCCGAAGCAAATATCAAACTTTACTTTTGAAGCCTTATTTTGTGTGTTCCATAAAGACCCACAAGGCAGAACCGACCTGAAATATGTTTTGCGCCTGATGAGCCAATACGGAAGAAAACGCCTGGCTATTATTTCATCTGATGATTTTTGTACCCCTGCATCTTTCAAGAAACAGGTACACAGGCGACATGGATTCTTTTGGTACGGTAACGATAGCCAGCTCGACAATATTAAAAATGTGAAACTGCTTGGAATACCCGAAGCTAAAGAGTTGGAGCGTGTAGGTTACAATGAAGAAAACCGCTTTTGGGTTTTTGCAAACGGCTTGTACTACACTAAAAACTTTCATCCAATTGATGAATACGGTATCACTACCCATGCCACACAGATAAACAACATGGATGAATTTGAAAACATTCCTCCGGAAAGCCAGATACGAATTAACGATACCTTTCATGTACTCAATACCACAGCAGAATTTATCGGCAAGTATGGAAAAGATAAACTAAAGGAGAATATTAAACAGAGCCAGGTTCATTTACTTCATTTCTTCTATCTGCCCTATGGTAAGGCTCTTAAAATTGGTAGTTCCGATGGTGGTAATCCATTCAAAGAAAACTCAAAGTATGTGAAGCCGATAAAAGGCAGCGATTGGAACTTTGGAAAATGGGCAACCTCAATGAGTAGTGTTTATCCCGGTAATGCCGAATTATTGATTGCCTATTACATATCAACCGTTTTTAGTGACCCTTATTTACAAAGCCAATTTCGGGTACTTCCCTTTATTATTCCTGTTTGGGAAACGCCAATCAGGTAAGAGTACCGCAGCTCGCAGTATCATGTATATGTTTGGCAAGCCACCAATGGAGGACGGTATTAACCTCGCATCAGGGAGTACAAGTACAGGTATGCAGCGTAGTATGGATTCCACAACCAACCATCCGTTTTGGGGTAATGAGTACAAGAACAGCATTCACAAGAATACCATCGAGGCGTTAAAAGGTATTGCTGACCGTAACGGAAAATTGACAGGTGTAAAATCGGGTGGTAATGAAACACGTATTGCCAAGCCCAGGGGTTCAGGTATAATTAGTGGTCAGGATTTACCGACACAAGACCCTGCTTTATGTAGCCGTAGTTTATTGGGCGAATTTGATGATACCAATCGAGGGAACTATTCCGATTTAAAATCATTTAAAGCAGCCGAGGAAAGTTTACAGTTTACCAATATTACATGTTCTGTTTTTGATTTTCGGTATTTGGTTGAAGAACATTACTCAAAAGAGGAACCGGGAGTAAGTTCAGAGGTCATGGATGAATTGACCCAAGAGTATGGCCAATGTTGACCGAAGGACGGTACTCAATATTTCATCGGTGCTTACACCAATGAAAATTCTTATGGAGCATTCCGATTTAGAATTTCCATTCAATTACCATACAGCAAAACAGGCTTTAATCCGCTCTGCAAAACTTACCATATCGGTACAGCACCAAAGTGATGAAGTGGAGCAATACTTTCATGTGCTGCAATCTTTGGTTAACCTGTACAAACTTACCGAGGATGTACATTACAAGATTGTGGTTGGTGAAACACAACAGCAAACAACTTTACCTGAGAGTTGGCTCGATACATGGACTGTACAGGGAACAGGCACGAAAAGAAGGATTAACCACGCTTGACCAGGCGGTTGTTGGTGAGTACCTGAAGAAACACCGCTCATTTATCGAACACCGCAGGAAAAATGTATTGTTTGGTAAAAGCCGGACAAGTGCCTACATACTGAATTATGACATGCTCAAAGACCAGGGCATTGAATTGGAAAGGATAACCTTATAATATACAGAACTATGCAGTTTTACTTTAGCTATGGTATTAAAGCAAAAACCGTCCTCATTTCCTCAATCTCTATGAGGATAGATATTAATAGATTGATATTTAATACTATATATTTTTCTACTCTAAAAATAAGTGAGGACGGGTGAGGGATGAATGAGGGATATATGAGGGACGAGTGAGGGAAAAACGGTTCTCGTCCCTCACCTGTCCTCATTGTCCTCATTTTATTCTATTGATAATAAGGCATATAACTAAAAAGTGAGGGATGAGGACGGTTTTATAAAATTACCATAGCCCACAGAAAAGCATTAAAAAAAAATCAAAATAGCATTAATTAAAAATATTTGAATCGAATGAAAAAGAACGATAACATACAGAAAAACAATAACATTCACGATAATTTCTTTAAAAGTCTTTTTTCAGTAAAAGAGAATCTTGCCGATTTGCTTCATGGCTCTTTACCTAAAGATGTTTTGCAAGGGCTTAAAATTGAAAGTCTGGAGTACGACCCAACCGAATATGTGGACCAGGAGCTTGCACCGTATTTCAAAGATATTTCATGCAATATGCTGTTTGGTCATACGGATATTAAAGTCTCCTTGCTATACGAACACAAAAGTTATCCCGATAAAAACATACACCTACAATTGTTACGGTATATTTTGAATGTATGGGAGAACCAGGTAGCCAATAAACAAAAGCTCACGCCTGTTATTACAATGGTATTCTATCACGGTAAAAGAAAATGGAATGATTCGGGTTTTGTTCAGGTTCCGGAGGTGCTTAAACGTTTTGTGCCTTTGTTCGATTATGCTCTTTTCGATACAAAAGATATTGAAGACCATGCTATCATCCGCCACTTTAAACGACCAAGTGTAAAAGTAGCAGTATGGTTTATGAAGCGAAGTGATAATCTTATTGGCTTTATCAAGAATAACCCTGATTTGGCACGAGAAATGTTCAGTCAGCTAAAGGAAATTGACGAAACTATTTTCCAAAAAATAGCGTTATATTTGTATAAAGTTTCTGGTTTAGAACCGGATAAAATAGATGAGATTATGGAAACAATTTCACCACAAGTTAAAGATGCTTTTGCAGAAGCTGCCAACGAACTTAATTATTTAGGTAAGAAAGAAGTTGTAGTAAAAATGATTGCAAAAGGTTATTCGGATAATGAAATATCTGAAATAACGGATATTGCCATTGAGGATATTCAAAAGATTCGGACAAACAACTCTCATTAAGAGTAGTTAATCTAAGATATAGCCCGGTATCAGTTTAGGTATCGGGTTTTTTATTGCCTTATTTTTCCATTTATTGCCTTTTGAATATTACTTTTGTATAAATTTTAACAGTAAAACTGAATATTTGATATAAACAAAAAAGAAAGCGAACATATAATCTTAAAGTATTAAGACTTAATCTCTTGTAACTAAAAATCGCCAAATTTTAAAATCGCAATGAGAGTAGGTACGGGCGTGGCCTGTGCTGCTTTGCGATTGGGTGTTTGGCGATACCTTAGTTACGAGTGGTTTCAGTGCCACGCTTCTTTTTAACACAAATCAGAATGAAAGATTTATATGTGTGGTTGCAAAGTGAGGTAAATGAATCGCTTGAATTATTGGATAACGAAATCATAAAAGACGGAGCTGATGAAATTGTCTTTTCGTCAAGTAAGGAATTTCTTAAGAAAAGCAAAGATGTTCTGAATAGAATGGTTGAATTGTTATCTGAATACGACTTGGATATAATGAAGCTGATAAATTTGATTGCCAAACTAAAGACTGAGGGTAATGATGCTGATGAAGATGCCATCATTCAATCTATGATTATGAAAATGACAGGAGTTACATTTTAAGCAAACTAAATGATTCTTTAATTTTTACATAAAAAACTCAAAAAATTGTAACTTTTAGATTTGAATTATAAGGTAAGGTTTTAATATGACATAAAAATGAAAGATGAATTTACAAGCATAAAAACCATTTTTGACAATGCTCCAATAGGCATGGCATTATCAACAGTTGATGGTAGTATTGTAAGCATGAATGAACGATTTATTAAAATGCTGGGGTATAACTCATTTAGTGATGCAAAAAAGCATATCAAACATCTTGCCTACGATTTATACGACAAACCTGAAACCCGGCAAGAAATATATCACGAAATTATAACCCGGCAGATAAATACCCCCCATTTGGTGAAATTTAGAAGAAAAGATGGCTCGCTTTTAGATGTCAGGTTGTTTTTGCAAAAATACACCCATCAAGGAAACCACATTGACTATATGATTAGTACCATTGAAGATTTAAGCTACCAAAAAAGCCTTGAAACCACTATTGCTGAAGTTAAACGACAATATCGACAACTTTTAAATTCATCGACTGAAGCGGTGTTTATTCATAAGGATGAGCATTATATTGATTGTAACCAAACAGCAAAAGTTTTATTTGGTATAACCGACACTAAAAAAAACTTTACTTTTGCTGATTTGTCACCCGAATACCAACCTAATGGAAAAAAATCCTTTGATGAAGGTGTAGCGATATTAAAAAAAGTATCAGAAGGGTTTCCTCAAAAGTTTGAGTGGGAGTTTATTGATGCAAAAGGGAAGGCACTTTTTGCTCAAGTTGCTATAAACAAAATTGAAAATGGTCTTAGTGGCAATTTCTTGTCTATTATAAGGGATATTACAAAACAAAAAATGGCAGAAGAAAAACTCACTGAACAAAAGACAATGCTAAGAACAATTATTGATTGTTTGCCTTTTGAATTGTATGCCACCGATTTAGATAGCAACGTTTTATTACAAAACAGTAGTTCTAAAAGTATTTGGGGCGATTCTGAAGGGAAGAATGTTTATGAGAGTACTGCGTCAAAAAAAGGAAAAGAAAAATGGAAACGAAACCTTGAATTAATAAAGAAAAACCAAATACTGGACTATGAAGATAAATTGATTTATAAGGAGCATGACATATATGCTCGAAAAATTATTGTCCCGTATAATTACAAACAAAAGGTTATCGGGGCAATTTCGCTATCGATTGACATAACTGAACGAAAAAAAGCTGAAATGCAAAAAGTAGAAAGTCAAAATCGGGCAAATATTCAACGAACCGCTTTGGCAGAAATGATATTTTCTCAAATCCTTTCGTTTAAAAACATTATTGAATCTTTTCAAAAAATTGCCCATTTAATTTCTTCAACGCTTTCGGTAGCCCGTGGAAGTATTTGGACATTTTCCGATGATGGATCTCAATTAATATGCCTGACTTTATTTAATCAACAAACATCAACTTATACTTCTGGTGATATTTTAAATTGTGATGATTTTCCTGCATACTTCAATGCCATAAAGAAAGAGAATCGTGTTTATGCCGAAGATGCATTTAACGACCCACGCACAAGCCAATTAAAAGATATACATTTAAAAAAGCATTGTATAACTTCATTGCTCGATTCAGGTATATTTCTCGAAGGAAAATTAATTGGTGTTGTTTCTGCTGAGCATATTGGCGAAAAACGTAAATGGATGCCAGATGAAGAATCATTTATTTCTACAATTGCTGCTATTGTAGCCCAATTATTCGAAGCTCAAAAAAGAAAGAAGGTTGAACATGAGCTTATTGAACACAAAAATAATCTTGAATTGCTTGTCGAGGAAAGAACTCAGGAAATAAATCAATTGAATGAAGAGTTACAAGCAAACAATGAAGAGCTATATACAACAAATGAAATGCTTCTTGAAGAAAGAAACAGGTTAAAAGAAGCATTGGAGGAACTAAAGCTTATTCAAGCTCAATTGATTAAACAGGAAAAGATGGCTTCTATCGGTACATTAACTGCTGGAATTGCCCACGAAATAAATAATCCTGTAAACTTTATCAGTAGCGGTATTACAGGTTTGGAGTTTATGCTCGAAGAAATGACTCACTTAATACATCAATTTATTCCGGTATCCATTGAAGTTGAAAATCGTCAAGTCAAAGGTAATATTGATGCCTCGGAAATTCAAGAAAAAATTACAGAGCTGCTTGAAGAACTTCCTTTGGTAATGGAATCAATCAAAAATGGAGTTGGCCGAACCACTAACATTGTTAAAGGATTACGCACATTCACTCGTTTAGATTCCCAAAAATTTGAAAGAGCCAACATAAATCAACTAATTGATTCTACATTAACCATTTTATTTAATAAGTATAAAGGTAGAATTGAAATAGTTAAAAGCTATTCAGATATTGAAGAGTTTTACTGTTTTCCCGGAAAACTAGGACAAGCTTTTCTAAACTTGTTGGTAAATGCAATTCAAGCAATTGAAGATAAAGGTAAGATTACTATTACAACAAGCTTAAGTAATGAAAAAGATAATATTATAGTCAAAATAAAAGATAGTGGTTCGGGTATACCTGAGGAAATTTTAAAAAATATTTTCGACCCGTTTTTTACCACTAAAAATGTTGGTGAAGGAACCGGACTAGGATTATCTATCGTGCATGGTATTATTGAAGAACACGGTGGTGTTATCGAAGTAGAATCAAAAAAAGACCTCGGCACGGAGTTTACAATATTTATACCATTTAAGAAAGATGCAGGAAAATAGAATTTTATATGTTGATGATGAGAAGGATAATCTAATTACCATTAGGGCTGGTCTGCGAAAATGGTTCAAGATTGATATAGCAGAGAATGGCAATGAGGCTATTGATAAAATTGAGAATGCCAAATATCCAATAGTAATAACCGACCAACGGATGCCCGAAATGACAGGGCTTCAATTAGCTTCTATATTAAAAGAAAAGTTTCCTGATGTTGTCGTTATTATTTTAACTGCGTTTGATGATAATGCAACAATGCTCGATGCAATTAATCAGGGAGGCATTTATAGATACTTATTAAAACCCGTAGATATTAGTGACCTTAAGCAAACGCTAGATTCAGCACTTGAAAGCTACTACTTAAGAAAAGAGCGTTTAAATCTAATAAATGGATTATTAAAAAAGAACCAGGAATTAACTTCAGCTTTTGAAGAAATTAGCACCTTAAAAAAGCAGCTTGAGGAAGAAAATATTCAATTAAAACAGGAGATTGGTAAAAACGAATTTAGCGATATAATTGGCAATAGTAAAGTGCTAAAAAGGTCGTTAAACTTGATTAAAAAGGTGTCAAAAACGGACTCTTCAATAATCCTTTTAGGTGAAAGTGGAACAGGAAAAGAACTATTTGCCAATGCAATTCATGTAAACAGCACTCGTAAAGATAAGGCATTTATTAAAGTTAATTGTGCTGCTATACCTGAAAATCTTATAGAGAGCGAACTGTTTGGATATGAAAAAGGTGCATTTACAGGAGCGGTAAATTCTAAACCTGGTAAGTTTGAGCTCGCTAACAATGGTACTTTATTTCTTGATGAGATTGGAGAATTACCGTTAACAGTTCAATCGAAATTGTTACGAGCAATACAGGAACAGGAAATAGAAAGACTTGGAGGAACAAAGACAATAAAGGTTGATATTCGACTAATTTCAGCAACCAATCGCAATATAGAAGAAGAGGTTCAAAATGGTAAATTTAGAGAAGACCTTTATTTTCGGTTAAATGTAATGCCTATTCATATCCCCCCTTTAAGAGAGCGAAGTAGTGACATTCCGTTGCTAGTTCAGTTTTTTATAGAGAAGTTTAATCGTAAAATTGGAGGTAATATAGATTCTATTTCTTCTGATTCCTTAAAAAGACTTTTGGAATATAATTGGCCGGGTAATGTTAGGGAGTTAGAAAATATGATTGAACGTTCATACATTTTAAGCGAAGGAAAAAAGCTAATCGTTAATGCTAACCTAAATAATAGCGCACCTTTAATTAAAAAACAGAACTTATCGCTTGAAGAAAATGAAAGGCAGTTTATTTTATCTGTTTTAAAAGAATCAAGATGGAGAATTAAAGGCAAAAATGGAGCTGCTGAGATTTTAAACCTAAAACCATCTACCCTGTTTTCAAAAATGCGTAAGTTAGGTATAGAGCGACCAAATTAGGGGCGACATATAACACATGGGCGATATATCGCCTGTTTTTTTATTTTATTTCATTTGTTATATGCCTGTTTAATACAGCTATAGCAACTATGGCATATTGCTTGTTAGTTGAAAAAAATCAATAAATAAATATAATATGTTATGAAGATAATGAACATCTCTCTTGGAAAGAAACTAACATATAGTTTTTCTGTCTGTTGTAGCTCTTACTGTTTTAGTTGGTTATATTGGCTATAACGCCATGGGCAAAATTGTTTATCAACTTGAAATATCTAAAAAAGTAAACCGACTTATTGTGGATGCAGGTGACGCACAATCAGGCTCGCTCAGTTATAATATTTATAATGATGAAAAATATTTCGATGAAATTAAAACCGAAGTTAATAATGTTATAACGTCGGCTAGTGAAGCTAAAGCATTAATGAAATCAGCTGAAAACAAAGCAGAAGCTGAACAAATAATTAGTTCGGCTAAACTTTATTTAGAATCGAATTTAGAATGGCGCCGACTCCAGAAAGAGAAAGAAGATGCAAGTAAAAAGCGTTCTGAAGCTGCACAAGAGGCTACTAATAAAATTGCTGAAGCGATTGTTAGTGGTAAAGAATATATCAGTAGCGGACAGCGATATGATGCATTATATAGGTTATATGGTATGCAAGAAGCTCGAAATGGCATAAACCGCATACGGATAACGACGAATAAATATGTGCAAACACCTACTGAAGAATTAAAAAAGTCTGCTCTTGATGAAATGGATTATATAATTAAAGAGTTGAGAACCTGGAGCAGTCAAATGAAAATAGCTAGTATACGAGTAGGTTTAAATGAAACTGCTAAAGCACTTGAAGTTTATAAAGCCGAATTTCTGAATTTTGTAGAAAAAGTAAAATTACAAAACGAGGCACAGCAAGTACAAAAACAATATGCTTCGGAACTGCTTACGCATGCCAGAAATCAACGACAAGGCGTATATAGTTTTATTGATAAAACAAAACTGTCAGCTGTTATATTGTTAGCTATTACCCTGGTAGTAGTGGTGGCCATAAGTATAGCATTGGGTATATTAATAACGCAAAATATTCGCAAAGACTTAGGAGGTGAACCTGCCGAAGTGGCGTTTATAAGTAAAAAAATATCAGCTGGTGATCTTGCCATAGATATTAACCAATTTGGAGATAGAACAGGTGCAATCAATAACATGTTAGGGATGGTTGTAAAGCTTAAAGAAATTATATCCAATATTGCAAGTGGAGCCAATAATATTGCAGCTGCTAGCGAACAGGTTTCCAGTACATCTCAACAGATGAGTCAAGGAGCTAATGAGCAGGCGTCTTCTTCGGAGGAAATTTCAAGTACTATGGAAGAAATTGCTTCAAATATTCAACAGAATACCGATAATGCGCAGGAAACGAGCAAAATTTCAGAAGAAGCATATAAGGGTATTCAGGAAGTGGCACAAAGAGCAGGAAAGGCACATGAAGCAAACAAAGAAATTGTGGATAAAATTTCAATTGTTACGGATATTGCATTTCAAACAAACATATTAGCGCTAAATGCAGCAGTAGAGGCCGCTCGCGCTGGAGAACATGGGAAAGGCTTTGCCGTAGTTGCAGCTGAAGTTCGAAAATTGGCAGAACGTAGTAAGGTTGCTTCTGAAGAAATAGTTGGGTTATCTCAATCGAGTTTAGATTTAGCACAGGGGGCTGGAGAAGTAATGATGACGGTAATACCCAAAATTGAAAATACAGCAAATCTTGTCCAGGAAATTAAAGCCGCAAGTTTAGAGCAAAACGATGGCGTAAGTCAGGTGAATAGTGCTATACAGCAACTAAACAATGTTAGTCAGCAAAATGCAGCTGCCAGTGAAGAATTAGCAACAAGCTCAGAAGAAATGAGTAGCCAGGCCGAGCAATTAAAGGATCTTATTTCGTTTTTCAATATTGGAGATGCAGATAAGGTAAACACCAACTTTAATTCCTTTCTTGAAAGAAACAAGAACAGTTCAGAGGAAGAAATAAAAAACAGGCTTGAAAATAAACCTAGTCAAATGGGTAAGTATTTAGGTTTAGAACCTGATAACGATTTTGAAAAATTTTAGTTCGGTAGAAAACTAATATCAAAAACAATAGTCAGAATAATCGTGTTTTTTTTATCTTATAATGCCTGATTATACTGGCATTTATAAATGTTGTAAGTAAATTTGTACCAATTGCTTACTCTCGAACCAAATTAATCATTGAGCACATGAGATTACCCAAAAATTATCAATTGTTGTATTGGAAAACAGCAATGAAAAAGTAAATAAATTTGGAATACTGGTTGATGGTGTTTCTACAACTGTTGAAATAAAAGATAAACAAATTGAACAAATTCCAGAGGTAGGGACTAAATATAACACCGAAATAATTTACGGTATGTATGCTAAAGGAGATGATTTGTTGATGCTTTTAAATGTTGGAGAAAATGCTTTTTGTCGGAAGTAAATAAAAGTGACTTGTAGATATAAGGCTTTAATCATTTCATTGTAGAGTTTTTTATTATCTGTGGTAGTTAGATGAAATCTAGCTACCACTTCAATCAAAAAACAATTTATGAGTTCAGATAAAGTAAATATTTTATACATAGATGATGAACCTGGTAACCTTACCGGATTTAAAGCTAGTTTTTCTCAGCAATATAAAGTTTGGGTATCAGTCAATACAGTTGAAGCAGAAAAACATCTCGAAAACAATGAGATAAAGGTAATTCTGGTAGATTATAAAATGCCTGAAGAGGATGGAATTAAATTTGCAATGAGAATTCAGGAGAAGTTTCCATTTGCAATTAAAATTTTAGTTACTGCCTATGCCGAATCAGAAATTGCAAATAAAAGCGGTTAACTCACATTCTTTCTATGGTTTTATACAAAAGCCTTGGGATTATGAGCAATTAAATATTACTATTAAAAATGCCATTGATAAATACGATTTAGAAAAGCAAAATCGAGAACTTGTAGAGAATCTAAAACAATCGCTTGAAAATGAAAAACGAGCGAATAAAGTAAAAGATGTATTCCTAAAAAATATCTCACATGAGGTACGTACACCCTTAAACAGTATTTTAGGATTTTCGGAACTAATAATGACTGATCCTGGCTATCCAGAATTACAGAGTACACTTGACATTATTGTTCAGAGTGGAAAGAGGCTTATGCATACCATGGACAATATTATAGATAGTTCCGTCGTTTTCGCTAATAAACTGAAATACAAGGGTGAAACATTTTGCATTAGGCAAATGTTAAACGATGTTGTTCGTGAATTGTACCTGGACGCTATATATTCAGAAAAAGCAGAAATTATTTTTAATTGCAATCCTGATATACCGTGTAAAAACGATTTACTTAAAACGAATGTAATCCTAAATAAACTAATTGATAACGCTTATAAGTTTTCTGATTCGCCTAAAAAAATAGAAATAAGTATAAGTGAAACCGAAAGTAACGATAGCTATTTAATCAAGATTGCTAATAATGGTGATAAGATTCCCAAAGAAGAATCGGATTTAATTTTTGAATCATTTATGAATGCCGATAATTCTTTAAATCGGACACAATCAAGGTATCGGTCTTGGGTTACACATAGCCAAAGCCTATACCGAATTTTTAGGTGGTGAGATATGGCTTGAAGAATCAAAGGAGCAAAATATTTTTTGCTTTACAGTTAAAAAGGATAATTCTGATTTTTACGATGAAAACAAAGCTGCCAATAAGTAAAAAGACTATCTTTATATAGCTAATTGTCAAGGGTATAATGTTTTTAATTATGCCCAATACATATTCCAATTCATTAAAAATGAGCCTCCTATCGGGGCTTTTCGTGTTTATAGCCTTTTGTGGTTTTACTATTTATTGCTTTATTCTTCGTTTTGCTCTTTGTAATACGCTGGTAATATGGTGGTATCCTCATGGTATTACCTGCTTTTTTCAAAAGCAGTCCTCTTTTTTCATCAAAATATCTCAAAACAACCTCCAAAATCCCTCATACTTTGGCAAGTTGGCAACAGTTTTTTTGAATGCTTGATAAACCATATAAAAAGCCCTCTTCATTTTTCTCAATATTCAAAAAAGCACTTTAAATATTGTCTTAAATTCCTCAAAAGCAGTCTGTATAAGCTAAAAAGTATTCAAAAGCCTTCAAAAGCAGTTGAAATAAACTCTACAAGCCTACTTTTCTCAATATTTCAGGTGCGTTATCGCTCATTTTTAACCTAAATCCTACACTATGATAGTACGCAGAACCATATTAAAACAGGATTTGGTAAGAGAAACTTTACCCTGACAGTATTTCAATGAAGTCAGCAATGCAGCAGCTTCGCAATGAAATTGACATTTGCCCAGTACTCAAGCAACGGATTGAACAGGCAGGAAATACAAAACGCCATTATTACACCAAACAACAGCTCCTTTTAATCCTGGAACATTTTTGTATAACACTGAAGAATTTGAACAATTATGATGTATTTCTTAGGCATAACCGATATTGAACAAGCCAAACTACATTACAGAAAATTAGCAAAGCAACTTCACCCCGATGCCGGAGGAACGGCCAAAGAGTCAGGATATGCAAGCCGAATACAAGGAATTTCTTTTAAGCTTACAGCATGACAAAAGTCTTCACCCCCTCTAATAGCGGTTTATCAGTTGAAAAAGAATTGATAAACGAATTGGGTAAGATTGCCAAAGTTCTAATTAAAAAACAAGTACCACAGGATTACCTAAGCAGAAAATGCAAACAACGGAATCTTCTATAAAGAAAAGCCTTTTGCTGATATTGCAGATTGGTTGGATAGACTGTAATTGAATTGAGTTATGAATTACAGAATTGCCTTATCAGAAAAGAAATGACAAATTTATAGTTTATGTCAATAAACAATACTTGCAATTCCTTTGGTTTTGTATATTGATGTAGCATTTTAAAATATTCAAAAAATATCCTAATAGGCTTTTAATATGCCTTTAAAGCTATATAAAAATATTTATAAATATTCACATGAATATTATTAAAGCATATAATGACCCTTTTTCATATCTTTTTAAGTCTCTATATTTGCATTAGAAGGAAATCGATATGAGTAAGCATACCTATAATCGTATAAAAGCTGTTTTAGCAGAAAAGGGAAAAACAAATAATTCCCTTGCTGATGAATTACATATGAACAGAACCACTGTGTCGAAATGGTGTCGAAATGAAATGCAGCCTCGAATCGAAACTTTATTTCAAATAGCAAGAGTATTAGAAAGTTGATGTGAGGGAACTACTTATATCTACTCAAAGATAAACATTGAATGACTCAGGAATTAAAATATGGTTTAGAACAACTGGATATGATTGTGGATGACCAATCATACATCTGGACTAATTCCTGTTGTCGGATATTTGAATAATAATAATTTATCACCTGAAGAAATAATTGCGTTAGAGAACGCAAATAAATATGGTGTCACATACGTCTATTTCCGAAAATTTGAAAATAGACCTTCAGTTGCTCAAATTTTACCTTTATGATTATACCGATAAAATAGGTGTAGAAGAAACTGAGTTAACACATTTACACAAACAATTATATAGTTCAGGACAAGTTCCAATGTTTTTTGTATTTACAAAAAGGGATGTTCGGATTTTTAATTGCTTTGAAAGACCAGCTGAAGGAAAGGAGCTAAAATACTCTCCATTAACAATAATCAAATTAGCTGCTGAAACTTCCAAATTAATAGATTGTGAAAACCAACAAAAATTTAAGGAGTTTTCAGGAAAAGCATTTGATAATGGAACATTCTGGGAGAATTCGGTTTATAGTAGTCAATTCAAATTTAGTAATAGTGCATATGAAAAACTCCTTACGGAGCTAAAACAAGCATTAAAAGATATAATTGAACAGGATATTTTACCTGCTAAATTTGCTCGTAAAATAATGGTTGTTTCTATTCTTATTAAATATTTAGAGGAAAGAGAAGACGAAAATGGTAATAGAGTTTTTCCTGATGATTTTTTTAGCAAGTTTGTAACTAAGGCAGAGAAATTCACTGGATATTTTAAGTACTGTGGGTGCTTACTTAAAATTACTTGACTTTTTAGCTCAACATTTTAATGGAGGAATTTTTCATCTTGATGATACAGAAAGAGAATATATTAAAGATGCAGATTTAACTCGTTTTGGTCATTTCTTAGATGGTGACCTTGATAATATGCAGTTTTTTTTTTGGCGTTTTATATTCATTTAACGATTTACCTGTAGAGTTAATAAGTAATATTTATGAAGAATTTTTAGGGAAGCAACCGGGAGTTGTATACACGCCTCCATATTTGGTAAACTTTCTTTTAGATGAAGCAATGCCAATCAATGATGAGAAGACAGATTTTAAGATACTTGACCCATCTTGTGGTTCAGGTGTATTCCTTGTTGGTGCATACAGAAGATTAATTTATCGTTGGAGAAAAAAGAATAGTTGGAAAAGGCCTAACCTACCAACTTTAAAAAAACTATTAAAAGAAAATATCTTTGGAGTTGAACTAAATAAAGATGCAGCAAACTTGACCGTTTTTAGTTTAAGCTTAGCGTTATGTGATGAATTAACTCCTTTACAAATTTGGAAAGACCTCAAGTTTGATAATTTACATGAAGAAAATATACTCCATGATGATTTTTTCAATGTAATTTCAGGGAATAGGTTAAACAACTCCTTTGACTTAATTATCGGTAATCCTCCTTTTGAAGCAAAACTTACACCAGCTGCAAAGGATATTGAAATAAAAAGAAGTAGAACTAGAAAACTAACAAAGCTTCTTAAAAATGGTGAAACTAAAGAATTACCTGTATCCTTACCAGATAATCAAGTAGCACTTTTATTTTTAGAGCAATCCATTGAATTTTGTAAAAAAGGTGGACTTGTGTGTCTAATTCAGCCTTCTGGTCCATTACTATACAACAATTCATCTTTTGAATTTAGACAGAATCTATTACAGAAGTATAACGTTCCTCAGATTATAGACTTTACACATATTAGTAGAATACTTTTTGGCAAAAATGGGGATGTTGCTACTGCCGCGGCTTTTATTAAAAACGAAGAATCTAAAAATAAAGCTTTACTTCATGTAACTGTTCGTAGAACTAAACCTCATAAAGAAAAACTCTATTTCGAATTAGATAGCTATGATTTTCATACCGTTCCTTATCATTTAGCATTAAATGATGTATTAATTTGGAAATCCAATTTCTTAGGCGGCTCACGTGTTCATCAATTGATGAATAAATATACATCTACACGAACTTTAGGAGAATATTTAGGTTATAAGAAAAAAAATGATAATTGGATAATTGGAGAAGGATTTAAAACTGGAAAATCGACCGAAATAGAGGAACTTGTTGCTCTAAATAAGCAAGATGAATTCAATTTATCCAATGAAGAAAGGGAAAGGTTAGATTTTTTAAATAAAAAATTCATTAAGGCTTCCTTTTTAACAGGAAAAAATACGCTATTACCTAAAGGTCTAAAGGATAGTGGCATTGATGATGCCATGATAGAAAAGCTTGAAAATGAATATTTTTTAAGAGACTGGGTTAAGAAACCTGAAATTTTCGAACCACCTCATTTACTTCTAGGAGAAGTGGCAGGAAAGTATTCAATACCTATTGATTACACTGATGAGTATTTATCATTTACATCTCAAATTATAGGCATTCATACTTCAAATAAAGAAGAATTGTTAGAGATTTCTAACAGACTGAAAAACAATAAATTCTATTTATTTTATCTTGCTGGTATTTCTGGTAGATATATGGTAAACAAATCTACCTCTTTACTTAAAGGAGACATAGATAAATTACCATTTCCGACAAAGAACCTTATTGAATTTTCAGAATATGAAAATATAATAATTAATGATGTTGTAGACTACCTAATTGAATTTAAGCAAAAAGGTGAGAACTCAACTATTTTAACAGAAGCTGCATCAAAACAAAACCTTATTGAGTTTGGAGAAATATATTGTGGAATCCTAAAACAGGTTTTTAAAACAATAAATTCTTATTCTTATTTTGAAACTGACCGATATATTTGTTATCCATTCTACTTTGGTAATCGCCCAACTATTGATTTTTCTAACACATCAGATGCTGAACTTTACATAAATGAACTTGTACAAAAACAATATGGAGTTAACTTAAGAATAATACGTAATATACGAGTTTATGAGGGTAATGTTATTTATCTAATAAAGCCAAAGAAACTTAGATATTGGCTTAAATCAATTGCACTACGTGACGCAGATGAAACATTCTCAGATTTAAGAAAACAAGGATATTAAATGTTAGCAGACGTTTCTCAAAATAACAGTAGCGGTAAGCTAACAAATGGTATTGAAATTGATTCTTCTATAAAATCAGTTGTTGAGTTTATTGAAATTTACTTTTCAGAGTTTGCTGAAAAAGTTAAAGGAAAAATTGATACAAGTGAAAAATCTCTGACAGATAAGTTATGTAAATATCTAAATAGGAATGCTAGTTCATATCCATTTTATTTTCAGCATGAAAATGTTGAAAATTCTGAATCAGGCAATAGCCCACAAACAGATATTGGCACACTATCCGTAAGTGAGCATTTAATTGTTGGAGATAGAAGCTATGGAGAATTTGATTCATTTTTCTCAATGGAAGCCAAAAGACTACCGACTCCTGGACAATACAGAGAGAAGGAGTATGTAATTGGACATAATAAGCCTTGTGGAGGTATTGAAAGATTTAAAAAAGAGATACACGGCAAAAACTTACGCTTTGCTGCGATTATTGGGTATGTGCAACAGGAAGATGCTAATCATTGGTTTTTAAAAATCAATGAATGGATTAGCGAGTTAATAGTTACTTCCCCTAATGAATGGAATGAAAAAGAGAAACTCGTCTTAAAATCAAAGGAAAATAATAGAGTAAGCAAGCTTTTCTCTAAGAACCTCCTACTAACTTCAGGTGAAGAAGATAGTTTTATAAACTTGTTTCACTTTTGGATTAATTTGATTGAATAAAATAAATTACTATACAATATTGTATAAAGTCAGCACTCCACCGCTTTTTTTGTACCCTCCGCTCAAAAATAACCAAATCCAACCTATTCGGGCAAAACATAGCCAAACACAACCAATCTCCCACCATAAGCCTACTATATGTTTGTTTCCATTATGGAAGCAAGCACAAAGAAAATATTAGGCACATTAGCAGCAGTTGCAGCCGTTGGTGGAGGTTTCTACCTGATTAAAAAAGGCAAAAAGCTTCTAGCCGGGGCAAAAATGAATTTTGCTCTTTTAGGATTCCGCATCCACAAGATGAACTTACAGGAAGTTCAGTTTGCCATAAAGCTTCGCTGCTACAATCCCACCAAAGCACCTATCACATTAGCCGTAAACCAGGTAGTTGCAAATTACAAAGGTTCGGCAGTCGCTTATTCTACCCCCGATATTAAAGGACTTACCATTGGTGCAGGCAAAACACAAGAGCCTGAAATCGTTTTTCAAGTGCCATACCTGAACCTTATGGGTAAAGGTCTTACTCTTTCCGTGCTTTCCAATACTCAGCAACTTAAAGCAGACATGACATTCACCATGACCATCAGCGTTAATGGCGAAACTCTTACTACCACTCAATCATTATCAGAGGACGAAACCCAAACCGCAGGATTGGGTTCGCTGAATTCCATTGAAAACAAAATCACTATGAGGCAAAATATGAACGGATTAGCATTGGGAGAATTGGGCATTGTATCCGGCCCACGAAACACCCAAAACGGTAAACGTTTCAACCACCTTATAAAAAAGGCAAACGGACAGGACACATTTATAAAAAACGGCAACGTAATTGAAACCGTTGAAAGTTGTATTGACATTATCGGTACACATTTTCGGGAAGTCGAGGAACTGGCAAGTATGCTACAAGGTGATTCACTCAAAGAATCTTGCCGTAACATCTTCAACTTTTCGTACAATTATTTGCAGTATCATAAAGACGATGACGGAACGGAACAGCTTCGTACCCCTTCACGCTCATGGTTAGACGGACAAATCAAGTTCAAGCAGAAAGGTAAATCAGATGCAGGAATTGACTGTGATGATTACAGCATTTTTGTGGGTTCGCTTTTAAAGTGTTTGGGTATTCCGTTCAAGCTCCGCATTACCAAGTATGACGGTAAAAAGAACTTTCAGCATATCTATGTGATTGTTCCTGCGGTTGGTGATTCCGAAGATGAAATCGTTATCGACCCTGTTCTCTCAAAGTTCGATTACCAAAAGCCATACAGTTTTGAGCGGTCTGATTTTGATATGTCTCCGCTACAATTAGCTGGACTTAGAGGTATTGATGGTATCACAGGCACAAGTGCTTTAGGTTTACCAATATCAGTTTTATCAGGTATTGATTTAGCTGGTGGTGTTCAGGCACAAGCCAACCATGAAGACCTTATTGCCATTGTTTCAGGTGTTGACTTTGACGATGCCATAAACGGCTTGGGTGATGCCGAAGATGCCACCTACAACTATTTAGTCCGTACCCGGAATTATCTCTTAAAGAACCGGGAGAACAAGGATAGAATGGCTCACGTCCAAAACCCTGACCAATTCATTTCCATGTTGGACCAGGCTATCAAGTTTTGGAATACTCCACAGCGAGATAAAGTTCTTGAGAAATTAGCTCAAATTGAAAATCAGTTATCAGCTAAAGGCTTAATAAAATATGATTCGGATGCTATTGATGGTTTATCAGAATTGGATGATTATGATGAAGAAATTGATGGGCTTGAAGGTCAAAGAGGTCTTGGTGGTTTCTTTAAATCATTGAAAAGAATTGGGAAAAAGATTGGAAAAGGTGTAAAAAAAGCTGCTAAGAAAGTCGGAAAGGTGGCTAAAAAAGTAGTTAAAGCCATTATCCGCTTTAATCCCTTATCAATTGCTATCCGAAATGGTTTATTGGCAGCTCTTCGCTTAAACATGTTTGGTATCGCTAAAAAGCTACAATATGCATATTTGCCAGATAACCTTGCCAGCAAATACAAAATTGACTCAACAAAACTAGCCAAACTCAAAAAAACTCACCGCAAAATCAAGAAACTGTTTACTGGTTTACAAGGGAGAGAAAAGAACCTTAGAAAAGCCATCCTGAAAGGTGCAAAACAAAAGAGTTCCGACTTCTCACTTAAAGGAATTGACGGACTACTTGCTGATTTGAAAGGCTTGGAAGCCATTGGCGAATTGGCAGAATTGGGAAATATGGGTGCAGTTGCAACAGCAGCCTCAGTAACCGCAGCAAGTGGTGTATTGGCAAAAATCGGAAGCTGGTTAAAGCCTATCAAAAACATCTTTACCAAGGTTAAGAATAAATTCAAAAAAGCGGCTCCTGCAACGGAAGCAGTATCACAGTTTACCAATCAGGCAGCTCCAACAACCGAGGCTTATGCTCCACCGACAAACAGCGTTATGCCTCCATCCAATATTATTATGCCACAATCAGGCAGTTACACTCCCCAACCCATAATGAAATCCGGGAATTACACACCCCAAACGACTACAACGAATCCAACTGCAACAGGCAAAAAGAAACTGAGCAAGGGTGCAAAAGTAGGTATTGGGTTAGGTGTTGCAGCACTTGTTGGTACAGGAGCTTATCTCATGTTCCGAAAGAAAGACAGCACTCCGGCAAAACGGAAATCATCCCCCAAGAAAACCTCCAATAAAGAAGATTTAGGAAGCATCAAGCTTCAATAAATAATTGTGAATCAATAATTAAAAATTAGAAAACATGGCAGTTAAAAAATCAACGTCAAGTACCCCAAGGAGAACTTCAAGAGGTACAAAGATTGACTTTATGAAAGCTACCAACAACATAGGCAAGCCCATTGCTGCCGTAGCAGGGTTTGCAGTTGGCAAGTACGCTTTAAAGAAGTTGGAAAAGAGCCAGACCGTTAGCGGTTTGTTGGGCAACGAAATGAAAACCTACATCGTTCCGGCAGCCGTTACTATGGGTGGTTTGGTGGGTACACAGTTTACCAAAAACGAGTATGTAAAGCTGGGCTTGGTAGGTGCAGCAGGTGCAGGTGTTGAATCCATCATCAAGAAAGCCACAGGTAAAACCATCCTACAAGGATTAGAGGGCATTATCGGTGATGAAGATTACAGCGATGTAGATGAAATGGACGGACTACGTGCCTTAAACCCAATTACGCAAGCTCTCCCGGCAGCCGACATTGACATCGAGCGTGAAATTCAGGCTTCGGTATCAGGTGCAGCATCGGACTATTCGATGAGTGATGACCCAATTGGTAGTGCAGCCAATGATTACGCAATGAGCGATGAACCGATTGGCAGTTCAGATGATGACGATGAACCAGTTGGCAAAATCCAAAACCTCGACCCCGACAGCATGGACTATGACATCTTTTCGGGCGATATGATGGCATCCTGATTCTTACTAAATAACATTTAATCAATTTAATAACAAGGCTATTAAGCCGCAAAACAAATTATCATGGCAGAAATTAATGAGCAAAATGATTTGTACCCTTCGATGGAAGAAATAGAGGGTTTAGAAGAAGCGATTCTTGAAAAAGAGGAAGATGCTTTAGAGAAAGAAGAAGACCAGGACGATGCGGTCGAAGGCATTGGCGATTTAGGTCGTTCACGCCGTAGAACAAGACGCAGAGGGCGAAGAAGTCGTAGAAGAACCAGCCGAAAACGTGCTGTACGTAGGTCATACAATGCCGGAGCAAGAAGTACGGCTGTAAAAACAGGACTTACCAAAGACCTGACTTCAAAAGGTCAGTTTGAACTTCGCAGACAGCAGTTGCCACCGGAAGTGCAAAAAGCATTGAAAGATGCACGTATGCAAACCGTTGACACGGCAATCTATACCGTTAAGTCGATTAAGGATAAGTCCGATATTGATTTGATGGAAGCATCGGACGATAAAAAAGCTGGTCGTACCAACCTGAACCGTGCGCAGTTGGATTCAGGAAAGTATTTCCTGTTAACAGATATTGTTCTTGAGTACGCTCACGGAGCATCGGAAGAAGACAACGACCCGGCAGATTTTGCATTCGGTCAGTTTGCTTTACCTCCGGCAATCCTGAACGGTACTTTCGAGATGACGTTAGGCACGAAGGTTATTGTACCTGAAATCTCATGTGCGGTATTCGATGACACCGATACCACAAAACGCAAATTCCAATACAAGCTTGCCAATCCAAAGTGGTTAAAGCCATCAATGGATATTACACCAAAGTTGAACATGCCGAAATCGGTATCAGGTGATAAGATTTACCACCCTGCCGTTAAGGTAACGCTATTGGGAACTATCACAGAGAAAGCATAAGAGCTTGATATGTCATAATCGTTCGGGGGCGGTCAGCGGTTGTTAACCGCCCCTTTTTTCTTCTTAATCAATTGAAAAATGGAAGTACAAGACAATAACATACGCAAATTACAAGTCGTGAAATTCGAGGTCAAAAAAGGTCAGACCTATGAGTTTAACGGCAATACCAAAACTGAACATGACCGTATCAAAGGCATATTCTTACGCCTATCCAACCAACAGGCATTACCCGGTGCCACACTTAGGGTTTGGATTGATGATACAGAGATAATCCCTGATGATACCGAGGTGGCATTGCTTCACCACAATGATGATATGAGTATTAAGGATGTGGCTTTCCCTGTGGATGAAAAAGCCAAAAACAGCCCTATACGTGTCATTTACAAAGACGACAGCGAGAACCTGGCTGTTAATGAAAGCTACAATGTTCGTGTGTATCTGCTTGCCGAGGTAGAAAAAAAGAAATAACGCTAAAAATCTCCCGACAATGAAACGAGCTATTCAAATATATTTCACTAGAGCAATAGCTATTACAAGCGAGTTCCATGTGGCAATTAAAAATAAAAACTAATCACATGAAACGATATTTTGTAATTACAAAAACCTCAGTTGGCAATAAACACATCAACGAACAGGACTTGCTCCCTGCTTCCTGTAAACTGATTACAGGCATTGCAATAAACGCCTTGGTTAAAAAGGAATCGGAATTGGAAGATGTAACACAGGATTTAGCTTTTCCCCAAGCTTTAATATCCGATTTGTTACTTACCGATGGCATTACCAACCTGTTCTATTCATACTTACGCACAAGGGCAAGCGAAGCGGAAAGCAAAGACTTTTTTGAAAGTGATATTCTTCCGGCAATCGTTGATATTTTGAGCAACAACATCAAATTTACTTGCCTGGATGCAGACCAACAAAGCAATCTGAACAACAGTATTGCAGAGCTTTTCAATACGCAGTTTGCCGATTATCTCTACAACGAAGTGGGTTTGTTTGAAAAAGGTCAAACCATTACAAGCCTTGAATTTGCCGACTTGATAGCACAGGAAACATTAACCTTTGCCTATCTACATAAATCCGAAGTCTTTCTTCGTCCCGTTAAAGCTTACAAACAGCCAGAACCTTATGAATGTGGCAATATCAGCCTATTGGTAAACGGCAACAGTTTTCTACTGCGTGATTACATGCTTACTGCCAACCGAAAGGTCAAGCATTTAAGCAAAGAGGTTATCCCATTCCATGAACCTTTGGAGGTAAACAGCAATATCCATACAGTTTTTAAGAGCAACAAAAACAGCGGAGACAATACGCTAACCATTAGAATCTACATTGAATATGAACACGAGTGAGTTATTACATACCATCGCTAAAGACCGTGTATCAGGGATGCGAACCATCGACAGCTACCAATTAAAACCAACAGTGATAATGGTAACAGGTTCGGATATTTCGCTGGACCTAAAAAACGACATGTGGATTCTGAACACCAAAGGTCTGCCAAGCTCCATTGATGAAATGGAACTCATAAGTAGCGATAACGTGTTTACCGCTACACCAGAAGAATACGACTTTATGGATGAGTACCGCTACCAGGTATTCACCGATTACATAGACATCAAAACCCAAGCGGAAAACTTTAAGCTTTACCGATTGGAGTTTGTAAAGATTATTCCCCACCGAAATTAATACAGCTATGTTGGATTACAGAGAGCAAATACAAAGCATATATGAGTTTATAAAGCGTTCGGAGGATGAACAGAAGTACCCTTACGCTTACGAAATATACCTGGTTACCGCAGCACAGGAAACGGCACTTACTTCAAGAACCTCCGGAACGGATAAGTTTAACCGTGATATTGAAAGTGCCATTGAAAAAGCAAAGCAGTCTCACGGCTCACTTAGGGTTGATGTGTTTGGAGGCAAAAGCCCTAATGCACGAAGCCTGAACAGTTATACGGTAAATATCAGCAAGCTTTTGAACCCACCCAAAGAACCCATTGAAAGAGCGGAAATACAAACCATTATCCAGGAGGAAATGAAACAGAGCCAAATCCAAAACAACACCAATGGATTGGGTGAACTGGATTCCTTGTTAGGATTATTTTCAGGAGATAACCCTGCCGTAAAATCAAAGCTTGATGGTCTATTCGGTGTGTTCAATGCCTTATCGGGCAATAACAAAGAGGTTGAGCGAATCAGCTACCAAAAGCAGTTGGATGATTTTAAGTTCGAGACACGCTACAATACATTGGAAGAAAAGTATGAGCGTTTACGAAACGAGAACGCAGAACTACGTGCAGAGAAAGACCGCTACCAAAGCGAGAACAGGGAACTGAAAACCGATAAAACAGACCTTGAAAGTCGTCTTGCCGGGTATGCTCCCAATGAAGTAATGAAGCGTGTTGCCACAGGTGCATTGGTGGGTATCGGTTCACGTTTGCTTACCAACAGTCCCAAAACCGCAGAATTATTAGGATTATCAGCTGAAGAACTTAAAGGAGCTTTGGGAATGCTTGATGATACCGAGGAGGAATCGGCACAGCTCCCTACAACCAATGTTGAGATTACTGATATAGGCACAGCCAATACACCCGAAGACCGCAAGAAAGCAGAGATTATCAAAAAGCTATCCGATGCGCTTATGACATGGGAACTGCAAGATGTAGCCAAGATTGCAAACATAGTTGGCTTATGCCTTGACAAAGCCGAGCTGATTAATAAAACCCTCCTGTTCCTGAATCAAGCTGTGAATGGCATATCAGAACAGGAACCGGGGAATGCAGAGTTTGATAACGAGGATTTAGATAACGATTAATACATACGATGATGAGAAAGTTTAAAGTAGGAATCACCATTGAAGCTGACAGTACCGAAGTAGTTCAGCAAGTAGGAAACCTTTTGCAAAATGCAGTCAACAAGGTTGAGCAACAGGATATGATTAAGCTTCTGACCAAGGTTGCCAAGAACCCGAAGATTGTAAAGACCGCATTACGATACATCTAAAAAACTCAGCACCGTGCAACAGTTACCACCAGTAAATAAAGCAACATTAATAGCCAATGGCATTAAATACGGATTGCCCATTTTGGGCGTAGGAATCGGTATTTACGCTGTTAAAAAGCTATTGTTTAAGAAAAACCCTGATGGCACTTCATCAAGGGTTGCTCCATCAATAAAAGATACAGTTATCGACAGGCAAAACTTGACGATTTCTGCTTCTGATGCTGCTTTATATGTCAATACGCTGTACGGTGCAATGCTCGACTTTGGTACAGATGAAAAGGTTATTTAGTGCCTGCAGGAAAACTATTATTTATTTGAAATACAACTAATTATGGTTGATAAAATGTTTGAATCTTTATCTGTATTTAGTTGCTATATTTATTTATAATACAGATATTCAACGTGTTAAATAATTGAGATTCGATTATTTCAACAAAGGATATTAAGAAAATATAAATATGAGAAAGAGATTCGAACAACAATTGACAATAGGAAGCCTATTAATAAAAGATACACCAATTCCAACTGCAAAAAGAAGTGGTGCGTTGCCTGCTTTATGTGCTGCATTAAAAAAAAATTATGTTACTCCGGAATGGAACAATAAGATTTATGAAATATTAGAAAAAGAAATATTACCTAAAAATAATCATACAGGAAGAATAGGTATGGGACTTTGGGAAATATTTGTTTTATCACAAGTTCGTTTATGTCAAAACATTAGTTATGATGAGTTACATCATATTTCCAATTATGACTCAATGGTGCGTCAAATTATGGGTATAGAAACTATTCAAACATATCAAAAGCAAGAGTATGGATATCAACGTATAATTGATAATGTTGGTTTGATTGATAATGAAACAATAAAAAAACTCAATAATATTATTGTTGAATTTGGACACGAGGTGTTTAAAAAAAAAGAGGAGGAAGCATTACACTTAAAAACAGATAGCTTTGTTGTAGAAAGCAATGTTCATTTTCCAACAGATTATAATTTACTTTGGGATAGTGTACGTAAATGTATTGATATGATAATCAAATTACAATATAGGCACAATCTTCCTGGCTGGAGAAAAGTAAAGGATTGGCAACGTGATTTAAAAAATAAAATGAGAGCTTTAGGTAGGGCTAATTCTTCAGGAGGCAAAGGAAAACAAGAACGTGTAAAAATGAAAGCTCAAGAATATATTAAAAAAGCTAAAGCACTTTATCAGAAATTAGAAAATTCTAAGGACAAATACCCAAAAGATGACCTTATTAGTGTTGCTATAATTACTGAATTAGAACGTTTTATGCAATTACTTCGTAAGCATATTGATCTTCTTGAAAGAAGAGTTATTAAAGGGGAAAAGATTCCTCATGAAGAAAAATTGTTTTCTATTTTTGAGCAATATACAGAATGGATTACAAAAGGGAAATTGCGACCAAACGTTGAACTTGGTAAGAAAACAAATATTACCACTGACCAATATAATTTAATTCTTGATTATCAGGTTATGGATCATCAAGCAGATTCTGAAATTGTGCTGGAAGTAGCCGCAAGAATATTTACAAAATTTAAAGTAAAAAGTTGGTCATTCGATAAAGGATATTATCATAAAAACAATAAAGTGTCATTGTCTCAAAAAGTTGAAAACCTTGTACTTCCAAAAAAGGGCAAGTGTAACAAAGAAGAGTATGAAGAAGAGCATAAATCAATATTCAAGAAGTTTAGACATAAACATAGTGCAATAGAATCTAATATTAACGAACTAGAACATAGAGGATTGAATAGATGTCCTGATAAAGGATATGAACATTTTAAAAGATACGTTGGTCTTGCGATTACAGCCTTTAATCTGAAAAAAATAGGAGAACGACTGCTTGTAGATCTACGTCAGGAAATGAATGCCTCTGTAAAACAAGCGGCTTAATAATAGGTTTATACACATTTATTTACGCCATTGTAATGGAATTGTTATGCCCTAATTTAAAATATAGAATATCATAATATATTATACGTAAACAAACATAGCTATTCCAAAAAAAAATTGTTCTCTTTTCATTTTTTTTGGAGTGTCAAAATTTACGCAAAATTATTTCGATTCAAAAAACAGGGGTTTTCTTGCTGGAACTATATAGATGTTGCTAACCTAAAACAAAACAATATATTCTGTATGGGAAAAGGCAACTACATTGTTTATCGCCGTCAGAAGACCAGGAACACAAGAAGCTCGAAACCAATTAGTATTCGTATTACATCTGAGATTGAACAGACAATGCAAGCTATGATTCAATACCGTGAACCAATTGGCGATTTCTTACTCCCTGTTATTACAAAGGAGAAAGATACTGAGGAAGCACATTACAATCATATTGAATCGTTACGCCAATGGTACAACGATTATCTTAAAAAACTTTCCGATGAATTGGAATTTGATTTTCACCTTACGGGTTATGTATCAAGACATACAATGGCAATGCAATTACAAGAAAACGAAATAGCTGAAAGTGTTATTTCTCAGGTAATGGGGCATAAAAAATTGGAAACAACCAAGGTGTACCTTGATAGTTTAAAAACAGATGTAATCGACAAAGCAGCAGAAGTATTATAAGCGAATAAGAATGACAGGAACAGCAGTATATATCAAATCAGATGGATTTACCCCAAAAGCATTTTTGAACTTATCAAAAGAAGAGCAATTCGATATTTTATGCGACAATGGATTAATGGGAAATACAGTTTCTGATATGGAAACAGAACAGAAATGGGAGGACATCTTTTTTGAAATCAATGAGGATTTTGACAATGACAATTTTGGTTACACAACATGTAACCTGACAGACAATGAAGTTTCTGAAGAACTCCATAAAATCATGAAGTGCGTTAATTATAGCGTACTGTTCAGTATTGTAAACATTGAAGAAAAGGATTGGTTACGCAGGATAACCGAATATTTGGTTTACATGGAGCGCAGCATTGCTTCCCTACCCGGAACTGTAATTTATTGGAGGATTCTAAAAGGATTTTTTGAAGAAGATGGCGTAGTGCGTTTAAAAAGCAAACAGTTGCTTCAGTATATCCTCAAAAGGGACGAAGTTATTTGCCATCATGCATTCTATGATGAAGTGCATGTATTTACTGAAAGCTTTCCTTTTAAGCCTTTAGGTATTGAAAAATACCATATTCCTGAAATCATTTCATTGTTGGAACTTTACCCACAAGGCAAACTGAACAGGTATGTATCGGAGCGTTTCCCAACAATAGAGAAAACACTCTCCCGAGAACGGATAAAAGCAATACTGTACGGCCATTTAGAAATAGCTCTTGCCGGATTTAAAGCTGAAGAACTTTGGGAAAATGGCGATAGTGAGGCTATAATGAAATTTCTCACAGACTGCACAATACATGAAAGCAAAATTACAGAACGAGAAATCATGCGCCCCGAAGATGCAGAATACAATAGGGTTATCAAACAATGGTTACACTCTCAAGTAAAATTGATACACAAACTAAATGAAATAAAGCGGTTTAAATTGAACCATTCAGTAAATACAAATGAGCCTATAACACCGGAACATGATGCAAAATACTATGCCCTGTATGTCCGCCTTTTGGAAAAAGCAGGAAAAGAAACCCCATTTGTGAGAAATGAATACGATAGGTTTCCAAAGGCTAAAATCGAAACATTTGCCAATAACCGCTTCCCTGGTATCAGCAAGCAACAATACTATAATCATTACCGTGATTTAGAAGATATAAGCAATAAAGTAAAGATTGCACGAAGCTACCCTGACTTAAAAGAAATTATCGCAGATATAGCACAAAACGATGCCGATGTGCTGTTTGAATTAAAGGATTTTCCCGGTTAGCCTAATTAGGGTAAAGTTTTTATCATACATTTTCAGGTAGTTACAAGAGATAGCCCTATCTCGAAACTATCTGGGCTTCTACCATCTAATCTTTGCATTGATTAATCGAACAAATTTAATGCAAACAGACAATCAATAAGAATTGTCAAAATATTTAGATGTATGAAGTTAATAGTAATAGAGCAAACAGAATTGTCGGATATTATCGAGAATACAGTTCGCAGGGTAATATCAACAACAAGTGCCAAACCTGTCGTAAAACCCCAAAGCAACACCCTCTCCATTGATGACCTTGTTGATTTAACAGGTTATAAAAAAAACACCATTTACAGGTTAGTCCACGATAAAAAAATCCCTTTCCGCAAACCGATGCATGGTGGACGAAAACTTGTGTTCTTACGTCCCGAAATAGAAGACTGGATGAAAGGTCGAAAAAGCCAAAGTACCGATGAATACATCGAGCAAATGGAAGAAGAACTTTTATCAAGGCACAAGAGAAAGTAATACATTCTGACTAAAAGCAAACACCTCCTTATTATTGAATTCTAATGGCTTTCAGATAAGCCGATACATATTATTAATCTTAAATTTTACAAATTATGAATGAAAAAACATTTGATGTTCCGGTAGATGCTACCATTGAATTTGCCGAACTGCTAAACGAGTATGGACTCGAAGGAGTAATCACAGGAAGAAACGAAGACAATGAACTCCTAATAAAAGTAGAGTATGAACCGGAAGAAGACAGTCAGGCTATTCTTGAAATGATAGAATATATTGAAAACCTGCATGAAAATGATTCCGAGGAAGAAGACGAATAAGGTAATAGTTATCAGTTTTCAATCTTAAAAAACTACAATGATGAAAAAGAAGATGTTTTTTATCCCACAAGATGAGATAATTGAGTTTGCCCAATCAGCAGTTAAGAACCAACTCAAGGCTGTTATCGCAGATACTCATAACAATGAGGTTATTTTAACTGTAGAATACGAGCCACATAAACAAATAGAGACTATAATGAATTTAGAATTGAGTTTGGTTGACGGCTATTCAATAGATGATAATGACGACTAAGTATTAAATTAACTATGGGAAGATGCTTTTCTACCCATAGTTGCTTCCCAATGCCTTTCTGTTGCCCATCATTTACAATGAGTACACAGGCAATACATCAAAGTTCAATACTCAAACGAAGAATTACAAAAAAGTAAGTGAGCAATAGGTCATTAGTTACCATACAATAGCCGCAACATTGGTTTTTATTGCTGTCAAGTAAGTAATAATTGCCCATAGTTGGTATTTATAACAGATGTGTAGCTATTGATAAGTTTTGCTTCCTAAAAATAGCATGGAAGTAGCTTTTTGTACCTCAAAAGTTAAGAACAACTAAAAAAATTACAACAATGACGCAAAAACAAAGCAACCTTCAGGATGCGATATATAGAAATCTACAGGAAAACGATACCTATGCCTACGAAATTAGGGTCGAGAACAAATCCGGGAGTATTTTGACGACTCCTCGCACCAACAACACTCAGGCTTTCAACGGAAATGTAGAATCGGCAAAGGATATAGCCCAACAAGAAGGCGGTAATGTTAAAGTGGATGTTTATCGGGGCAAAAGCCCTAAAGCAGGAAAAGTAACAGAATATGTTATTACAACAAATGACAATAATGAAAACAACATTTCAAGCCTATCACAGATAGAAGAAGCTGTAGGCAGTGCCATAAAGAAACATCAAATGAACAACAATATGGGCAGCCTTGACGGAATAAACCAACTCTTGGGAGTGTTGACCGGAACCGAACCTGATTCTCAAAGTTCAGGGCAACCCTTAAACGGCATGGCAGGATTACTGGGTATAGTGAACAATGCCCGACAAGAAAACACCCTTATGCAGTTTGAAAAGAAACTGAGCGACTATAAAATGGAAACTCAGCTTAGTTCCCTACAGAAAGACTTGAGTGCAATCACAGTAGAAAGGGACTTACTGAAAGAGGAAAATACAAAGTTGAGTAAAGAAAACAGCAACTATAAAACAGAAGTAGCTGACCTTGAAAACAGGCTTGCAGGGTATTCCAATACGGAAATATTTAAACGTGTCGCCACTGGTGTTATTTCAGGTATTGGAAGCAAGTTACTTGCAGGAAGCCCCAAAGCAGCTGAATTGTTGGGATTGACCAAGGATGAACTGCAAAGTGCCTTGGGAGTTGTTGAAGAAGATACATCGTCTGGACATAGCATTCTTACTGAAACAGACGTAGACGTTGAAGAACTCTCCAATCCGAAAACAGAACAACAAAAACAAATCTTTAAAGCCATTGATGATACTTCCAAAGCATTAAAAAAAGGAGATGTCAATTTTGCTTACTACATGATAACCATTATCGGGAACTGCATGGATAGCCAGGAACTGACCAACAGCATGGTTCATCACCTGGAACAAGAAAAGCAAAGGCTGAACCTGGAAAAGGATATTGAAAACAACTCAGAAGAGGAATAAGGACTTAAACAGTCGTTTTTCGGCACAATGAACCAAGCGGATGCAGACAATAGATAAAGTAAAGCAGATTGATATAAAAGTCCTTATTGAAAAGGAAACAGGTTCGGGTTTCAGCAAAACCAACCAACTGGAAAAATGTCCTTTTTGTGGTAGCGGGAAAGGCACGAACCAATCCCCTGCTTTCAGTATCAAGGCAAAAGATAATTTCTTTAAATGTTTCTCATGTGGCACAGGAGGCAGCACCATTGATTTTATGATGGCCTTAAATTCGGGATGGAACGAACACAAGGCAATCAAGTATTTGCAGGAAGAATATCTTGACATAAAAGAGGTATTCCAACCTTCACAGAACAATATCATCAGTGCATTCGATAAAATGCTTTACGCTATCAAAAGCAACCCTATTGATAAGGCTTGTGCATACTTAAAGACACGGGGTATTGATGCAAAATCATTGCCACAAGGCAGTTATTGGTACGATTCACATTCTGATGCCATTGTTTTTATTGATGCTAACAATAAGCTTATCAACCGAAGGATGATTAATCCTGTAAAAGGAAAACCGAAGGCTAAAAATCATGGAACACTGAATGAAAGTGTTTACGATAAAATGTTCTTTCCTGACTTTGATGTGGTCTTCTTGCAAGAAGGTGTTATCAATGCTTTGTCGATGGTTGGTTGTTCTTCTATTGCGTTGTTTTCTACTGAAAATAAGATTCGTAATCAGAAAGTACTCCAAAAGTATATTCATGGCAAAACCGTGATATTGGCCATGGATAATGACGATGCAGGAAATAAATGTGCAGCGTATTACAAAGACTTTATCTTATCCAACCGATTCGAGATTAAGTCCCTTCGTAGGTTGGTTTTACCAAAGAAAAAAGATGCCAACGATTTGTTACAGGAAAAGTCTTTAATCGGCTTTCTTCAAGATTTTGACAATTATCAATTGCTTTGGGAGGATATTATCAGCAAACCTATTTCAAAGAACAGTGATGATGAACTCAAAGACAATGAAGAGTATGCCTTTTTTAAAAGAAACGGATGTTACTACACAAAGGAGTATCACAAAACCAAACCAGTTGAAAAAAAGCTTTCTAATTTTCTTATGGAATCGGTTTTTCACTTGATGGATGGAACAAAGGAAAGCAAGCGTTTAATCAAGTTTCAGCGTAATACAGGAGAGATTACGGTAAATGAAATAACAAGTTCAGAGTTGAACCTGGATAGGTTCAAAAAGGTGATTAGAAGTATATCTGGGCGTGGATTGACATTTTTTGGCAATACGCAAAACCTCGATATTATCCTGACTTATTTGTACGATAACGAGAAAAATGCCATTGCGATTAACCAATTAGGCTATCAACACGAACACGGAGTTTATTGTTTTGCAGATGCAGTAATCAATAAGGACAACATCTTATCATACCCAGATAAGCTGGGGATTGTTAATACCAATGATGCTTCTCTTTATTTACCCCCATTCGCCTATACTAACCTGAACGACAAAGGCTATTCTTCCGAGCGTAAGTTTGCGTATAAGCCAGGTGATTTAAACTTTGATACCTGGGCTGAATTGATTTACAAAGCTTATGGTATCAATGGAGCGGTAGGAATTTCGTTTGTTATTCTTGCATTATACCGTGATATTATACTTGATATAACAGGCTTCTTTCCGTTCCTGTTTTTGTTTGGGGACCAGGGAGCAGGAAAATCCAATTTTGTCAACTTCTTTCTGTATATGTTCGGAGAACCTAATCATGGTATTTCTTTGCTGAACTCAACCGATAAAGGCTTCTCCCGTTCGTTGACACAACGAAGCAATGCACTTTATTACCTGAAAGAATACACCAATGCCATTGATAAGAAAACAGTTGATGTATTCAAGACTGGTTACGATGGAGAACTGTACACCATGGCTCAAAAGAGTAACGACAACAAAACCACCACACTTGAAATCAGTTCGGCTTGCATGGTGGACGGCAACGAACTGCCCACTTCGGAAGCTGCCCTTTTTGCACGTATGATTGTATTGCATTTTGAAGACAATAAATTCTCTGAAGAAACAACCGAAGCATATAAAACATTGTTAAAGGAAAGAGATAACGGTTTTTGTAATGTCACCCGTGAGTTATTGAAATATCGCAAGCATTTTGAAAAGCATTTTAAAACGGTTTTCAATGAAGTGTTTCAACAGGTAAAAACAAGCATAAGCAATGAAACAGAACTGGCGGACCGTCAGATACGACATATTGCATTACTTTTAACCCCGGTAAAATTGTTACAAGGTAGATTGCAATTCCCATTTGATTTAGATACTTATCAGGAAGCTGTTATAGAGAATGCCAAAATGCAGGATGAAATGGCAAGCGACCTGAAAGATGTAACTATATTTTGGAGTGCATTTGCCTATAAAGTGGCTGACCCCTACTCCGATATTCGTAAAGATATCCACTACGTAAAAGACCCGATAAAAAAGATACTCTACATCAAGTTCAAATTGCTATATCCTTGTTATACCGACTATGTGAACAAGAACAAGCTGCATTTTCTTGAAATGAACTCATTGCGGGAACTACTAACGGCAAAAGGGAACAAATCGTTTATCCCCAATACCTCTCAGAAAAGCCGTAATGTAAAAAGCTATACACATAAAATACTTGGTTCATCGTATATGTTCAAATATGAAGATAACCCGGAAACCAATGGGATTATCATAGATGGCGTAGAGCTAGCTATATAAGCTTTATAAATTGACTTTCTTTATCGGGATGCTTTATAAGTGTCCTTTTTTTGTGCCTAAAATTTCAAATAAAGATGAATTGATGATTCTATTGTAAACGAAGTAAACTTTGTAAACTGTCTTTTATAATTACATTGATTATCTATGTTTTATAGGTTTACTTCATGTTTACTTGGTTTACTTCATCATTGAGAAGTTAGCACATGCATAACTCAAAATCACATGAATTACAGTAAAACAAAACGGAATAACTGCTATATTGTGACGATAATTTTACTCAATACAAATAAGATAACAATGAATAAACAAGAATTCGTAAGTGCAATAGCAGCAGAAAGTGGCTTGTCAAAAGCAGATTCAGAAAAGGCATTAAACGCAACAACAGAAACAATTAAAAATGCTTTGGCTAAAGGCGAAAGTGTTCAATTAATAGGATTTGGTACATTCTCAATCAGTGAACGTGCAGCTCGCACAGGTAGAAACCCTCAAACTGGTAAAGAAATCCAAATCGCAGCCAAGAAAGTTGCTAAATTTAAACCAGGTAAAGCTTTGGATGAAGCGATTAACTAATGGAAAGCTAAGGCTTAAAAAATATGAAGAACTCTCGATTGTAATAATCGGGAGTTTTCTTTTTTAATTGGGTATCTGTTTGTGCTTACGAAATATTCAGTGAAGTAAACTGGTTTACTTTGAGTACTCATTAAAGTAAACTTTTAAATAGCATCATTTCAGTCAATTAAAGGTGCAGGTTTACATGGTCAGTAATTCGGCAAGTAAATAAGATGCTTGAAAATGTTGACTTTAGCGATAGAGTTAAAAAATAATTTTCTTATAAAATATGGCAATTTCACACAATTCCCCATCTGAGGAATTGTATATTTCAGTATTTCCTCATAAATTTGAACTTGAAATTATGTTAAGAAAGCCGGGTGTTGTCTAAACGTTTTTAGCTCGGCTTTCATTTATTTATTCTATAAATATAATAATGCGAATCAAGGGTTGAATATTAATAAAAAAAATGAGTTAAAACATTGAAAATAAACCGATTAAAGTTGTTCAAATCCTTGAAAATCAATATCTTACAGTAGTTTCTCACGCTATTGAAAGAATGATTTCCAAGGATAAAGACGACAATTTAATAAGAATTTACGAGTTAGTCTGTGACTACTTTAAAGAATTACAATATTACTGCGAACGTTTCAGTAATAACAAGCAACCTGAGTTTACGGATCAAGAGGTTATGACGATATATCTTTATGGAATACAGTATCAAGGTTATACTAAGATTAAACATATTCATAAGTTCGCTTGCGATTACTTATTGTGCTGGTTTCCTAAAATAGGCTCTTATCAAGCCTTTAATAATAGATTAAACAGACTATCAGGAGCCTTTACTAAATTGTCGGAATTATTGATAAAAGATTATCAACCAGATGATTGTTGTATTAATCAGAGCTTATTAGATTCAATGCCAATTATCACATGTTCTGGTAAGCGAAAAGGAAAAGTTGCCAGAGAAATAGCCGATAAAGGATATTGTTCAACAAAGGGTATGTACTATTATGGTTTGAAACTGCATATGCTTGGTTTTAGGCGAGAAGGAGCACTTCCATATCCAGAGCAGGTAATTTATACCCCTGCATCAGTAAACGACATTAACGTGTACAAAGAGGTTTGGTCAGATATACATGACAGAATATTTTTTGGTGATAAAATATACATGAACCATGAACACAATGAAGAAATGAAATCTAAATATAACTCAGAGATGCTTACGCCAATTAAAGCTGTGAAAGGAATGGATAACATTATAAAACAAAGGATAAAAGCAGCAGACGATTTGTTTTCTACTGCTGTTTCTAGAGTAAGACAACCTATTGAAGCAATGTTTGCCTGGCTTATTGAGAAAACAGATATACAAAGTGCTAGTAAAGTTAGATCTACCAAAGGACTGATAGTTCATGCATTTGGGAAACTATCTGCTGCGTTTTTAAACTATACTTTTAACTCTTGATTCACATTAATAATTATTTTGTTTATTATATGATTTTTCAAGAGGAAATGTTCTAAAAATCAGAGTAAAGGTAAATTCATTACCTATCAAATCGGGAAAGTTATAAACTCTAAATTCCCAACACTTTACGACAATATCGAAGGCCTGTGTGATCCTCGAAAACGCAAGGAATATTCGTTGGTTGAACTTGTAGTAGGCTCAATTACAATGTTTATGTTTAAAGCTGGTAGTCGCAACCAGTTTGATAATTTTAGGAAAGAAGACATCTTTAGAAAGAATTATTATCGTACGTTTAAACTAAAACTCCCAAGTTGTGATGCTATTGAAGATGTTTTTCGTTTGCTTAATAACGAAGAGTTGGAGAAACTTAAAAGCATTATTATTAAAGAATTAATACAGCGTAAAATTTTTAAAAAATTCCGTTTTCTTTCAAAAAAATACATGATAAGTATTGATGGATCAGGGGTTTCTTCCTACAAAACAGATTACTGTGATCAATGTACAAGTAAAACATCAAAAAAAGGTGTTACCACATACTATCATTATGTTTTAGAAGCAAAACTTGTAACATCTAATGATATGGCAATATCCATAGCTACAGAGTGGGTACAAAATGAGGTAGGCAAAGAATATGACAAACAAGATTGTGAAATAAAAGCATTTATTCGTTTGGCTGCAAAGCTAAAGAAAATGTATCCTCGATTACCCTTGGTTATATTGGCAGATGGACTTTATCCCAATCAGACATTTTTTAAAGTGTGTAAAAACTACGGATGGGATTTTATTGCAACATTTAAAGATGGTAATTTGCCTAGTATTCATCAGGAATTGGAGTTACTACCAAAAGGTGCATGGCATTACAATGAATGTTTTCAAGTCCATAACGGTTATTCTTGGAAACATGAATATTCCTGGGTAAATAAAATTGAATATAAGGGTTATATTTTGTCTGTCATAAAATGTTGTGAAACAAAAAAGAAGTTAAAGTCAAAAGAAACAGAGCAGCGTATCTTTGTGCATATTACAAACATTCGTATTAATTCGAAAAATAGCCATACAATTTCAATCTCCGGCAGAATGAGATGGTCTATTGAAAACTCTTTTGATTATCTCAAAAACCATGGATATAACCTGGGGCACAAATATTCAAGGGTATCTTTTAACGCATTTAAAAATTATTACCAATGTATGATGATTGCGCATATAATAAATCAATTAATTGAAAATAGTAACGACTTCATCTTATTATTGAAACATGATTTAAAATGTACGATCAAATATTTATGGAATAGACTATTGTCATTTTTTCTGGAAGTAAATATTGATGAAAATGAATATAACTGCATGGTACGAAAAAGACAACAAATTAGACTGGCTTAAATGCCAAGGAGAATAACGGCTCCATAACATTCCGTTTAACGAGGTGAAATAGAAAGCGAGGTTACAATGTAAATTTTATATATAGTTCCAGCAAGAAAACCCCTGTTTTTTGAATCGAAATAATTTTGCGTAAATTTTGACACTCCAAAAAAAATGAAAAGAGAACAATTTTTTTTTGGAATAGCTATGTTTGTTTACGTATAATATATTATGATATTCTATATTTTAAATTAGGGCATAACAATTCCATTACAATGGCGTAAATAAATGTGTATAAACCTATTATTAAGCAGCTTGTTTTACAGAGGCATTCATTTCCTGACGTAGATCTATAAGCAGTCGTTCTCCTATTTTTTTAAGATTAAAGGCTGTAATCGCAAGACCAACGTATCTTTTAAAATGTTCATATCCTTTATCAGGACATCTATTCAATCCTCTATGTTCCAGTTCGTTAATATTAGATTCTATTGCACTATGTTTATGTCTAAACTTCTTGAATATTGATTTATGCTCTTCTTCATACTCTTCTTTGTTACACTTGCCCTTTTTTGGAAGTACAAGGTTTTCAACTTTTTGAGACAATGACACTTTATTGTTTTTATGATAATATCCTTTATCGAATGACCAACTTTTTACTTTAAATTTTGTAAATATTCTTGCGGCTACTTCCAGCACAATTTCAGAATCTGCTTGATGATCCATAACCTGATAATCAAGAATTAAATTATATTGGTCAGTGGTAATATTTGTTTTCTTACCAAGTTCAACGTTTGGTCGCAATTTCCCTTTTGTAATCCATTCTGTATATTGCTCAAAAATAGAAAACAATTTTTCTTCATGAGGAATCTTTTCCCCTTTAATAACTCTTCTTTCAAGAAGATCAATATGCTTACGAAGTAATTGCATAAAACGTTCTAATTCAGCAATTATAGCAACACTAACAAGGTCATCTTTTGGGTATTTGTCCTTAGAATTTTCTAATTTCTGATAAAGTGCTTTAGCTTTTTTAATATATTCTTGAGCTTTCATTTTTACACGTTCTTGTTTTCCTTTGCCTCCTGAAGAATTAGCCCTACCTAAAGCTCTCATTTTATTTTTTAAATCACGTTGCCAATCCTTTACTTTTCTCCAGCCAGGAAGATTGTGCCTATATTGTAATTTGATTATCATATCAATACATTTACGTACACTATCCCAAAGTAAATTATAATCTGTTGGAAAATGAACATTGCTTTCTACAACAAAGCTATCTGTTTTTAAGTGTAATGCTTCCTCCTCTTTTTTTTTTAACACCTCGTGTCCAAATTCAACAATAATATTATTGAGTTTTTTTATTGTTTCATTATCAATCAAACCAACATTATCAATTATACGTTGATATCCATACTCTTGCTTTTGATATGTTTGAATAGTTTCTATACCCATAATTTGACGCACCATTGAGTCATAATTGGAAATATGATGTAACTCATCATAACTAATGTTTTGACATAAACGAACTTGTGATAAAACAAATATTTCCCAAAGTCCCATACCTATTCTTCCTGTATGATTATTTTTAGGTAATATTTCTTTTTCTAATATTTCATAAATCTTATTGTTCCATTCCGGAGTAACATAAATTTTTTTTAATGCAGCACATAAAGCAGGCAACGCACCACTTCTTTTTGCAGTTGGAATTGGTGTATCTTTTATTAATAGGCTTCCTATTGTCAATTGTTGTTCGAATCTCTTTCTCATATTTATATTTTCTTAATATCCTTTGTTGAAATAATCGAATCTCAATTATTTAACACACTGAATATCTGTATTATAAATAAATATAGCAACTAAATACACATAAAGATTCAAACATTTTATCAACCGTAATTAGTTGTATTTCAAATAAATAATAGTTTTCCTGCAGGCACAAAATAGCATCAGCAATAGTGGCTTCTCCGATAATATCAAACCAGCTGGCTACAGGTAATTGACTAACAATAATAGTTGCAGCACGAGCATGTCTGTCTTCTACAATTTCCATTAAATCTATTTGATGTTGTTTTTCAAGATGTGTTAAGCCAAAATCATCCAATATGAGCAAGTTTGCTTTTGATATTTTATTCATTAATTGATAGATTGTACCTTCAATGCGAGCCATCTTGGTTTGCTGCAATAATTTTTGCACATTAAAATATGCAACTTTAAATCCTTGAGCACAGGCGTGATGCCCTAATGCAGATGATATAAAACTTTTACCACATCCTGTAGCTCCGGTAATTAGCACAGACTCTCCATTTGAGATATAATCACCAGAAGACAATGTTGTTATTAATGATTTATTCAAACCTCTGGATGCATCATACATTAATTCTTCCAATGAGGCCTGATACCTGAATCGAGCCGTTTTTCTGAGCCGGTCAAAGCGACGGTTCACCCTGTCTTGCAGTTCTGCCTGCAAAAGAATTTCAAGTCCTTCGTTCAATGACAGCTCATTGTTTTTACGAGTTTCTAAAAGGGCTGTCCAGCTTTTTTTTAAACCATAAAGGCGCAATTGTGATAATTGATTTTCAATAACTTTCATTGTTTTAAAATTTAAATGATAATTGATTATTATAATATTCTCTTCCCCTGATGTTATTGTGTTGCGGAAGATCTTTTTGAGGATCCTGCTGAGTTGATTCTGTCATTTTATTTTTGATAATATTCATCACAAAACCATAACTGTAATTTTGATTGTCGATAGCTATCTGACAGGCTTTATTAAACGTATCGATCGGGGTATTTTTACACAAACTAAACAGACCGTCACAAGTACGATAGAGTTGTTCGGGATATTTCTTTTGAGTAAAAATCATCTCTACCAGTTGTCCTAATGTTTCAGATAGTTTTATTGCTTTGTCTTTATAATACTCAGGACTTCGGTTTAAATAATGCTGATGAGTAGAACACAAATGTTCTTTATCAGTGGTGTATGTTCCTGTTGAGTAACTACGTTGATGTACTGCTATTTGGTTGTATTTATAGTAGATACGCACCATCGAGCGAGTATATATAACCTTTAGCCTTTTGCCTATGTATTGATATGGTGCACTGTAGTAGTGTTTATCTTCTCCGAGGTATATATGATTGTTTTGTGCCAGTTTATATTCCTTGTAATACTTTATTTCAAAAGAATCCTTTGGCAGTTCCTGAAGCAATGCTTTTTCATTTGATAAAAAGTGTTCTTCTCTACAATAATCACGCTTTTGCATGCGTGTTTGATTGTGTTTAAGTGTATGTTCTTTTATGGCCTTATTGAGCTGATCTAATGAAAAGAACTGTTGATGCCGAATGCGAGCATATACCCGATTGTAGATGAGTTTTACTTGATTTTCAACCAGAGCTTTGTCTTTGGGTTTTCTTGCTCTGGTCGGGACTACAGCCATATTGTAATGGTTAGCAAAATCTTCGAGTGCCTGATTAATGGTTGGCTCATACCTATTGGCTCTTATTACAGCAGATTTAAGATTGTCGGGAACCAAAACCTTTGGAGTCCCTCCTAAACTCTGCAAACAGCATGTAAGTGCATAAATAAAATCATCAATGCGCTGACTGGGCACTGCTATACAGAAACTATAATCGGAGTATGGTAAACAGGCCACAAAAACCTGACATTCGATGATCTCTCCTGTGGTAGCATCAATGTAAGATAGCTTTTTACCAGCATAGTCTACAAATAGTTTTTCTCCAGGTTCATGGTGTAATACCATTGATGGATTCTTTGTAAGAAGATGTTGTGCTAAGTGATAACTAAATTGGCTCAGGCTGTATCCTGATGGATTTGATAAGCGATATTCTTCCCAAAGCAACTGCTTGGTTACTCCAGGCTTTTGAAGTTCGTTTTCAAAATAATCCAACTTGCTTTTAAGCACCTCAAAACGCTGATCCTTATATGCAGGATTACCAGGATGAAAGACTTTTTCAAGTGCATGATCCTCCATCTTTAACAGTGTGTTAAGGCTTAGCTTTGAACTACGGTATTTAATCAGATAACTCTTAACCGTGTTCTTACTTATGCCTAAATTGCGGGCAATGGTTTTATTACCAAACCCTTGACTGTGTAATTGTAGTATTTGTTTTACTTGGCTCATTCATTTAGGTTTTCCTGCCATAATCAGTATCAATTAGTAGTTTAAACTACTAATTAATTAAACCTAAATCCAAGGGGTCAACATGCTCCGTTTTTTTGAGGAACGATTGTTAGAGAGGGGGTCAATATGCTCCGTTTTATTTCCGTTCCGGTAGCACATTCTTGCCCTCAATCCTTATTAAAGGGGTCAGCATCTGCCGGAATGTCATGCCCAAAACATTACATTAACCAGCTTCTGGAAAGGGGGTCAATATGGTCAAGAATATCCAGAACCATATTATTGTTAATTTAGTCCCTATAAAATCATTGGGCTTAGAGCGGTGAAGGAGGGGCGAACTATTTCAATCCCCGCACGGCGTTTATGCCCGAACCGTTGTGCTTAATGCTAAAACAAAGACATACTGACAAATTATGACTAAAGGAAAAATTAGAATTTCAATATTAGACGGATTCAGAACAATTGCTATTATTTCGGTAATGCTTTATCACTATTTTTCGAGATGGACACCTCCAAATACTAATTTCTCATTATATCCATATGGTAATCTTTATAACTATTTTGATTGGGGAAAACTTGGGGTACAGTTTTTTTTCATTATAAGTGGTTTTGTTATCTATTTCACGCTTGAGAAAACCGAAAATATTGCTTCATTTTGGAAAAAGAGAATGATTAGACTATTTCCATCAATCGTTTTAGCATCTCTTTTAACGTTTATTTTCTTTATTTTTTTTGATAAAAATGATGTATTCCCAAGTAGCCACTTAATAAGAAATTTCATTCCAAGTATATCATTTATCAAGCCATCTTTGTTCAACGAAATCTTCAATACGAATCTTGATTATATAAATGGTTCATATTGGAGTCTATGGCCTGAAATACAGTTTTACTTTCTATCTAGTTGCATTTATTTTTTCAATAAAAAACGGTTTGTTTTCAACTTTATGATTATTTCAATTGTATTAATATCAATAAATTACATAATACAAAACATTCAAGGAAGTAACAGATTGAATATTGAAATATCCGAGACTTTTCTAACATTATATAATACATGGGTATCCAATGGATTTAACTTATTTAGTTATTTGCCTTTCTTTAGCATTGGTACATTTGTATATGTTCTATATAAGCACAATAATGAGGGAGCAAAAACTTCCTTATTTTTAAAACTTTGTATTTCGTTTATCATTCTATATACTATTTATTCAGGTGTTCGATTTCAGGTAAGAATTGTTTATATATTAATGATTAGTCTTTTTTTAATTTTCATTTATTATCCACAAAAGCTGTTTTTTCTTGAAAATTCTAAAATTACAAATATTGGAGAATCCTCATATTTTTTATACCTAATACATGAGAATATTGGGGTTTTTATTATTTATACTTTGGGGCAATTTATTCTCCCTAATTCATTTATAATACCCGTAATTTTGATAATTGGATTATCCTATTTGAGTATATTGTTTACGAACAAAATTGATAAGCCTATAAATAATCTATTGAAAAGAAAGGCAATAAAGTACTAAGCACAACACTTAGCCTCTAATGTAGGGTTGCTTGCATACCCTACAGATTGGAGGGTTTGTTGAACTAAACAATATTCCAGCAACTAATCTGTAAGGTGTTAATACTGTGTTTTTTACTTATAGTGTTATAAATGGCATTTTTATAGCTTTTTATATGGTTTTATCATTGTCATTTTTGTGGTATATCAGAAAATAATGAACCATTTTATTAATTTGTTGCACTTGACAGTAATTTAATGCACTTGTTATTTAATTGTAATACTGTTTTTTAACCACTATTTTGACAAGAGGATATAGCATTCCCATTTATGCTTAATGACATATTCTTTAGTTTGTTGGTAAATAGGGACTTGCTGCAAATATTAGTAAGCAGGAGGAGCCCTTTTACCAGGGTAAGAAAGTATTAAAGCCAGCTCACCACCACAATCTTTACAACTAAGACTGGAACGTTTCCCAAACTTCATTTCAAGTACCTGAGCTCTTGAAAGTTTTAGTTTCAGATTTATAATTATCCTTTCTGTTGCACCATTTAAAAGTAACATGAGTATCAGTTACTTTTAAAATACGAGCATTAGAAATTGCGACCCGATGTGAGTATCTACCCAAATATTCCACTACCGAATGGGGCGATCCAAAGGCTTGTTTGGCATACACAACCCAGGGTTCCGGAATTAAATTGCGAGGCACAAACTTGTGTATTTTACCCTGCTGCTTCAACTTACGTAGCTTTTTAGCAAAAATGGCACTAAACTTATTCGACATTTGTTTTACATCAAAAAAGAAGTCACCGTTTTGTTTGGTTGTTTTCCATTGGCCATTTTTATCCATACCACCAGCTGGAATAATATAATTAGTAAGTCCTCTTAATTTTAAAAGATCCGGTAAAAAGCGTCTGATTATACTCCAATATCATTGCGGTTAAACATTGGGATATATTCTGCTTAAAGGACTAAAACCAGCATTGGGCGAAGATTGAGCAATATGCAGATACATCATAGTAGTTCTGATTTCAGCATGTCCCAACTGGTTTTTAACACTTACAATTTCCAAACCCATCTCTAACAAATGAGTGGCATAACTATGTCTTAGCGTATGAATACTCACATTTTTTTTAATACCAGCCTTATTAATCGTAGCTCTAAAAGCATGTCTTACACCGGTTCGGCTAAGTTGTTGTCCCCTGATTTTACCATTGAATACCCATGTCTCAGGACTTACTGTTTGGAAATACTTATAAAACCCCTTCATCGTTAAATCAGACATGGGCACATAGCGATCTTTCTTATGCTTGCTTTGACGTATATGAATCTGTTTACGATCAAAATCCAGATCTTCAATTTTCAGGTTAATGACCTCTGAAATACGAAGACCACAGTCGTAAATCACCGCAAACAACACTTTATGTTTTAAAAGTTTAGGCGTATGCAGTAATGTTTTGATTTCCTGTTGCGAAAAAACCACAGGCAAGGCTTTACTTCCTTTAATAGAAGGCAGAGCCAGGTACAGCTCCTGATTTTTAAACATAGTAAACAAAGTTCTTAAACCATAAACCAGATGTTTAAACGAACTTCTACTGGGTTTTTCATTAAGTTGAATTTCAAACAAATATTCTTCCATCTGGTCAATGGAAAGTTCCAAAGGCGAGCACTTAAAATGTAAAACCATTTTAGAAATCTGCATCAGGTAATTCCGTGTGCAAGATTCCGATTTACCGGCAATGGTATACTTTCGAAGAAATTGCTCACTAATGATTTTGAATTCAGGAACGGCATTACAAGCCTGTTGAAGGTAAGATTCTCTACTCATTATCTTTATATTTAAATTAATAATGGTAGAAGATGTAAATATCTTACGAATTTTGTTAGTTTTAGCCTAAGCTCCCGCTTTGCGGGTTTAGTTCAACACTTAGCCTCTAATGTAGGGTTGCTTGCATACCCTACAGATTGGAGGGTTTGTTGAACTAAACAATATTCCAGCAACTAATCTGTAAGGTGTTAATACTGTGATTTTTACTTATAGTGTTATAAATGGCATTTTTATAGCTTTTTATATGGTTTTATCATTGTCATTTTTGTGGTATATCAGAAAATAATGAACCATTTTATTAATTTGTTGCACTTGACAGGTACAGCTCCTGATTTTTAAACATAGTAAACAAAGTTCTTAAACCATAAACCAGATGTTTAAACGAACTTCTACTGGGTTTTTCATTAAGTTGAATTTCAAACAAATATTCTTCCATCTGGTCAATGGAAAGTTCCAAAGGCGAGCACTTAAAATGCAAAACCATTTTAGAAATTTAAATTAATAATGGTAGAAGATGAAAATTTCTTACGAATTTTGTTAGTTTTAGCCTAAGCTCCCGCTTTGCGGGTTTAGTTCAACAAAGTATATAGCAAAAAGCCTGTTATGCGGTCTTATTTGGGCTATATTTTATTTGTTTAACATTATCTTGTATTTCTAATTTTGTTCTATTTTCACGGCTTCATGTCTTATACAGGTCGTTGGGGCCTATACAAATAAATACGCAATGCCTGAATAAAGACAGACAATTCAATTATCTTTGAAAACGTAAAATTAGATTATGAGCTTTAAGATATTGACGTCTGAATTATTATTGGAGTTTACTATGGAAGTAAACGAATCTCCAATGCATAAATTAAATAGTATTCAAAAATTGGAATTGCCAGTAGACTATTTTCAATTTTATAAATCTGTGTCGTCAGTTTATTCTTCAAAAATAGAAGGAGAGGATATTGATTTTGATAGCTATTTCAAGCATCGATTTATGAATATTAAATTTCAGGCAGATTATACAAAAAAGGCAGATGATTTATATTCAGCATACGATTTTATAGATTCCAATAAACTGACTCTAGAGAATGTTATAAAAGCACATTCAATATTAAGTTCAAATCTTTTACCTAAAGACCAACAAGGATTTATAAGAACAAATCCAATGTTTGTTTTAAATAGCAATGACCAGATTGAATATGTTGCAGCAAGTCCGGATTGTGTAAAGATTGAACTAGATAAACTTTTCTATGATATAGAATTACTTCAAAATAAAGAATTAAACTCTTACGAAGTTTTTTATTATGCGTCATTGATTCATTTAGTATTTGTGAAAATTCATCCATTTCAAGATGGCAATGGACGGACAGCAAGACTAATTGAAAAATGGTTTTTATTTGAAAAGTTAGGAGAGAAAGCAAGTTCAATTCAACTAGAGAAGAATTATTATCAGAATTTGAAAGGATATTATAATAATATTAAGAAGCTAGGACTGGAATATGAAGAGCTGGACTATAAAAAGAGTTTGGATTTCTTATTAATGACAGTGAGCTCGATAAACGCGGAAGAATAAAAAAGTACAGTTAGCCTCTACTGTTGGGTTGCTTTCATACCCTACAGATTGGAGGGTTTGTTGAATTAAACAATATTCCAGCAACTAATTTGTAAGGTATTAATACTGTGATTTTTACTTATAGTGTTTTAAATGGCATTTTTATAGTAAGAAAGTATTAAAGCCAGCTCACCACCACAATCTTTACAACTAAGACAGGAACGTTTCCCAAACTTCATTTCAAGTACCTGAGCTCTTGAAAGTTTTCGTTTCAGATTTATAATTATCCTTTCTGTTGCACCATTTAAAAGTAACATGAGTATCAGTTACTTTTAAAATACGAGCATTAGAAATTGCGACCCGATGTGAGTATCTACCCAAATATTCCACTACCGAATGGGGCGATCCAAAGGCTTGTTTGGCATAAACTACCCGGGATTCCGGAATTAAATTGCGAGGCACAAACTTGTGTATTTTCCCCTGCTGCTTCAACTCACGCAGCTTTTTAGCAAAAATGGCACTAAACTTATTCGACATTTGTTTTACATCAAACAAATATTCTTCCATCTGGTCAATGGAAAGTTCCAAAGGCGAGCACTTAAAATGCAAAACCATTTTAGAAATTTAAATTAATAATGGTAGAAGATGAAAATTTTTTACGAATTTTGTTAGTTTTAGCCTAAGCTCCCGCTTTGCGGGTTTAGTTCAACAAACTGGAATAAAGCAAATCAGGTCATCGGTGTTTTGGTTAGCGGATTTCGGGCAGCGATCGTTAGCCTCTATTGATACGCAAAATCGTAGAAAGAATAGATTCAATAAAAAAATGTATTTTTGAAAGAAAAATGAGTTATGAGCGACATTAAAGAAAAATACATCAATCCATTTACCGATTTCGGTTTTAAAAGACTTTTTGGGGAAGAACCAAATAAAGACCTTTTGATTGATTTTCTTAATGTTTTGCTTAAAGAACAACAAGGTGAGATTGTTGATTTGACTTATTTAAAGACTGAGCAACTCGGAAATACAGGATTAGATAGAAAAGCTATTTTTGATTTATACTGCGAAAATGAAAAAGGAGAAAAATTCATTGTAGAAATGCAGAAATCAAAACAAAATTTCTTTAAAGATAGAAGTCTATATTATTCAACATTCCCGATTCAGGAACAAGCGCAAATATCAGATTGGAATTATGAATTAAAAGCTGTTTACACAATTGGTATTCTGGATTTTGTATTTGGTGAAGATAAATCAGATAAAAATAAATTTCGATATGATGTAAAGTTGCAGGATATTAAAACGAACAAAACGTTTTACGACAAATTGACTTTCATTTATTTTGAGATGCCAAAATTTAATAAGTCAATTGAAGAACTTGAATCTCATTATGACAAATGGTTGTATGTGCTAAAAAATCTGCATAAACTAGATAGACTACCTGAGAAATTAAAAGAACGAGTATTTGAGCGAGTATTCGAGGTTGCAGAAATTGCTAAATTTTCTCATGAAGAGTATTTGTCATATGAAGACAGTTTGAAATATTATCGGGATTTAAAGAATTCACTAGATACAGCAAAAGAAGAAGGAAAGGAAGAAAAAGCTATTGAGATTGCGAAGAGTTTACTTGAAAATGGTATCTCTGTCGAAATTATCTCAAAATCGACAGGTTTATCCATTGAAGAAATAAGAAAAATAAAAAACAACAGGGGTTAATTTAGTGGATTGCCGATAGGTTAAAAGTTTACCGGAGAATCTCTCCTCACCCTGGATGCAAGTCTCGCATACGGTGGGTTTTGATATCATAATAGACAGCATATTTAAATCTTGGAGCTAGGGGTAATTGAGTGTTCAAAATTTATATTTGCCGGAAATGATATAATGACGAAGAAATTGCTCGCTGTATAATCAAAATATTGTTCCTTGATAAAGTAAAATAATGATGAGGTAAAATTCTATTTTCAAAAAAAGAGGGTAATTGAAAAATTACCCTCTATAATAAATTAATTAAGCTTCTATTTTTACTTTATTAATAATCTCCATTCCTCTGTTAATTGCTTTTTCATTCATTGGAATTAAATGGTGATGCCTTTCAGGTAGAGATTTTTTCAGACCCTTAATTACATTTTCCATTTTAACTACAGGATTTACTTTCAAATAACCGCCTAAAACAATCATGTTAAAAGTTTTTGCCGAACGCATGATCGATGCCTCTTCGGTAGCATCAATCCGGTAAATTGTAATGTCTGTTCTTTTGGGATGGTGCGTAATACCATTTCCGTCGTAAATTAATATGCCACCAGGTTTTACATGAGACTCGAACTTATCCATGGATTGTTGGTTAAGAATGATTGCTGTGTCATATTCATGCAGTATAGGAGAACTGATTTTATTGTCACTTAAAATAACAGTAACATTGGCTGTTCCTCCTCTCATTTCCGGGCCGTATGAAGGCATCCACGAAACTTCAAGGTCTTGCATTACACCTGAATACGCAAGAATTTTACCCATTGAAAGTACACCTTGTCCTCCGAATCCGGCTATAATAATTTCTTCTGTCATCTTTTATATTTTAACATTGAGTAAATATTATACCCAATAGGTAATTGAATATTAAATATCTTTTAGATCACCTAATGGATAAAAAGAAAACATATTTTCTTCCATCCACTCATTTGCTTTTACTGGTGACATTTTCCATCCTGAGTTGCAGGTTGCAACTACTTCAATAAACGATGTACCCTTTTTGTTGATTTGATTCTCAAATGCTTTCTTTAGAACTTTCTTTGTTTTACGCACCGCAGCAGGTGTGTGGCAAGCTTGACGAGTTACAAAGGAGGTTCCGGGTAGCTGAGCTATAAGCTCCGTGATTTTTAATGGGTATCCATCTTGTCCGGCTTCTCTACCGAAAGGACAAGTGGAAGCTTTCATACCAGTTAATGTAGTCGGAGCCATCTGACCTCCTGTCATACCATAAATACCGTTGTTGATAAAAATAACTACAATGTTTTCATCTCTGTTACAAGCATGAATGGTTTCTGCAGTCCCTATTGCTGCTAAATCACCATCCCCCTGGTAAGTAAATACGACTTTTTCTGGCATTAATCTTTTAATACCTGTTGCAAGGGCAGGTGCCCTACCGTGAGCAGCTTCTTGCCAATCAATATCTATATAGTCATATAAAAATACAGAACATCCAACAGGAGAAACTCCAACGGTTTTTTCCTGTATTCCCATTTCATCAATAACTTCAGCAACTAGCTTATGAACTACGCCATGAGTACATCCCGGACAATAGTGCATTACTTTTTCGGTTAGTACAGAGGTTTTTTTGTATACTATATTTTCTTCTTTAATAATTTCTTTAATATCCATGGCTTATCCTTCTAAAAAATTACTTTTAAGGGCATTAAACACCTCAGCAGGAGAAGGGATGATTCCCCCAAAACGACCGTAATGCTCAACCGGAGTTATTCCATTTACAGCAAGTTTTACGTCTTCTACCATTTGTCCCGCACTCATTTCTACGCTCAAGATGCCTTTTGCTTGTTTAGCTAATTCGTGAATAGCTTTATCTGGGAAAGGGAATAAAGTGATAGGACGTAATAGTCCTAATTTAATTCCTTGTGCTCTTGCTATTTCAACTGTTTTTTGACAGATACGGGCACTTGATCCATAAGCAACCAATAGATATTCGGCATCATCACACATGATTTTTTCAAAACGAACTTCCTCTTCTTGCATTTTCTTGTATTTTGCCTGAAGTTTATGGTTGAAGTTTTCCATATTTTCAGATGAAAGCTCAACTGAAGTGATGATATTTCTGTTTCTGTTTTTGGTTTTACCGGTAGTAGCCCAGTCCCCATATTTTTCAACGATTTCTTCTTCTGTTAATCGTGCTTTATAAGGTTTTAATTCTACCTTTTCCATCATCTGACCTATAACACCATCAGATAATATCATTGCAGGGTTTCTGTATTTAAAAGCCAGGTCAAAAGCTAATTCAACAAAATCAGCCATCTCTTGTACCGATGCAGGTGCTAAGGTAATTAACTTGTAATCTCCATGTCCACCTCCTTTTACAGCTTGAAAGTAATCCGATTGAGCTGGTTGAATTGTACCTAATCCCGGGCCCCCTCTAACAACGTTAACAACCACACATGGAAGTTCAGCTCCTGCAAGATAGGTTAAACCTTCTTGCATCAGACTTATTCCGGGACTAGACGAACTGGTCATTACTTTTTTCCCGCAACCGGCTCCTCCATATACCATATTTATAGATGCAATCTCGCTTTCTGCCTGAAGAACAACCATACCAGTGGTTTTCCATGGTTGTTCGGCCATTAGGGTTTCCATTACTTCACTTTGTGGAGTAATAGGATAGCCAAAATATCCGTCAGTTCCGCAACGGATGGCAGCTTCGGCAATGGCCTCATTTCCTTTCATTAATTTTAGTTCTCCCATTTGTCTAAAATTTATTTTCTCTTTTTCTACCAATGGTTTTAATTTTACAGGTAGAAATACTCTTTTAGTTTTTTGTTAGGCCGTAGCCTGTTTAGCACGATAAACAGTTATGCATGTGTCAGGACATACAACTCCACAATTAGCACACCCAATACAATTATCGGGATTTTCCATATAAGCATAATGATAACCTTTATCATTAACTTTAGAAGCCAATTTTATTACTTGTGCCGGGCAAGCTGTAATACATACACCGCATCCTTTGCATTTTTCAATGTCAACAACTATTGCTCCTTTAGCTTTTGCCATAATTTGATTTTTTTAATTTACTCACAATTTATATAAATAAGCTGTTTTTGATAATGATGAGGGTCATATTTAACGGTACCTCATCAGAATATAAAACACGAATATATAATGCTCATTCAACTTAAACTAATAAAATAAACTACTATTTACCTTTGCTGTGGTAGTTAATGAAGACTTTGAGAGAACAGTTTTAATCGTTTCTCAAGTATGGGGAATCTGCTTTGTACAGTGTGTGAAACACAAGCTCTTAACCCTTCTTTTTCACTGCCAGTATTTTTTAGTGCAATGGCACTGATTCCATAATACAATAATCTCTCCAATAACTCTCCTCCGGTTAAATTCTGATAACCTATTGTAAAATAAAATCCATCGGCAATAGGGGTGTCAATGTCGCTATCATAAATAATGGAGAAACCATATTTTATAAATAGTTTTTTCATTAACCTGGCCCTTATGCCATACTCTTTTACCTCTTTTACGAAATTATATTTGCCATCGCAGGCTGCTTTGTATATGGCAGCAATTGCATATTGTGCCGAATGACTTGCTCCTGCAGAGAGCGAATATAATAATCTTCCTACAATTACACCTCCAAAATATCCATTTCTAAACCTAATTTTTAATGATTCAAAATAAGAATTGAATAGTTTATTAGATATACACATGGTTCCAAGTCGTTGACCTGCATATGAAAACACCTTTGAGCTAGAGATTAATAAGGCATAGTTTTCGGTGTATTTTGCAACGGTAGGCTGAAATGGAGCCTGGAATGGTATCGAAATGTCTGTTCTGAAATCCATTCCAAAATAAGCCAAATCTTCTATTACAATGGCATTATATTGAGTAGCCAGTTTTCCAATAATCTCTAATTCCTCTTCGTGTAAACAGATCCAGGTGGGATTGTTGGGGTTGGAGTAAACAATTCCACAGATGTTTTCTTTAGCAAGATAACTTTCTAGTTTATCTTTTAATTTATTTCCCCTGTAATTAAAAACATCAAAGGTTTTGTATTCAATACCCAGAACATTGAGTTGTACTTTTTGAACAGGAAACCCCGGATCAATAAAAAGGATAGTGTTTTTATTCGGATAGATATTTGAAATGGCCATAAATAAGGCAAAACTTCCTTGCATGGAACCTGTAGTCGGAATACAAGCTTCCGGATCTATATCAATATCCATGAAGGCTTTGACAAAGCGACTGGCTTCATTTTTAAATAATTTAACTCCTTCGAGCATTGGGTATTTTGATGCCACTCCTTTTTTTAGTGCTTCGATTTCGCCCTGGATACCTATTTTAGATGGGGGTAGGCTGGGAACTCCCATTTCCATACGTATAAACTTCACACCTGATCGTTCTTCTATTTCATTTACGATTGTTACAACCTCTCTGATTGTAGCGTGACTTAAATCAGTTATGTTTTTATGCTGTAGAGTAGAATTAATAATTTCTTTATTAATTATAGTTTTATGTTCAGTTTCCATCATGATATTAATATTTTACCGATTATATGTTTTCATAGTAGATGAATTTTTATGATTCGAAACCTGTCATATTTAGTGTATGGAAAAGAACTTCTGTTGGTAAATTGGATTTTAAGAAACAAAAGGCTCTAACTTTATATAATAGAACCTTTTTGTATGTTTAATAGCCATATTCTTTTTTTAGTATATTAGTCCACTGAATTAATCTGCCCTCTGTTTTTTCACTTTCGTTGTCTTCATCAAGTGGCAAACCAACAAATTTTCCATCAAGAATTGCTTCTGATTCATTGAAAGTATAGTCTTTACTACTGCAAAGCCCAACAATATTAGCCTTTAGAGGTTTTAGTTTTTCATACAGCCAACCTATTGCATCAACAAAGTGATCTGGGTAATTAATATGATCCCCCAAGCCATAAATAGCTACAGTTTTGTTTTTCCAATCAATTTCAGGTAAATGAGTGAAAAATACATCCCAATCGGTATCTGTGTGTTCTGAATCCCAATTTGAAGTTCCAATTGTTGAGATTCCCATGATGATTTTGTCATATTGATTAAATGTCTCGGGATTGCAGTTCTTTACCAATACTAAATCGCTTAGGTTTATGCCTAATATATCTGCTATTTGATAAGCAACTTTAGCTACACTTCCTTTTTCCGGACCATAGAATATGCCTGTTTTACTCATGTTATTATGTGTTTATTTTGATTATGAATATGATCAAATTTCTTACTTGTAAATTTCTAAAACAATAACATTTCTCATGCTAATATTAATTTACACACAAATTTGAAGAAAGGGAAGTGCGGAATTGAAAAAGTAACTTCTAGTTTATTTTTTTTCTTTATTTTCGTCAAATATTTCAATTAGATAAAAATGAGTATTCAAGTTGTAGAGGTAGTAAGTCAAGCACAGAGAAAACAGTTTGTTGAATTTCCATATCAACTGTACAAAAACAATGAATTCTGGGTACCACCACTTAAAGGGGATGAATTAAATTCTATAACTCCAGGAAAGAATCCTGCGTTTGATTTTTGTGAAGCTAAATTTTGGCTGGCATATAAAGATGGTAAAATTGCTGGTAGAATCGGTGCGCTTGTTAATGATTTGTGGATTGATAAAATTGGTGAGAAATTAGGACGAATAACCAGGATTGAATTTGTTAATGATGCAGAGGTTGTAAAAGCACTTTTTAATACCGCAGAAGAATACTTGAAAACGAAAGGGATGAGTGGAGTTATGGGGCCTTTAGGTTTTTCTAACCTGGATCATTCAGGAGTTTTGATAGAAGGGCAGGACTGGTTACCATGTATGGCTAGTGATTATCATTTTGATTATTATAAAGACCATTTTGAAAGTTTAGGCTATGAAAAGGAAATAGACTGGATGGAGTTTAGAATAACTTTTCCTGATGCTTTACCAGAAAAAGCTTTTAAAGTTGCCGAAATGATTAAAAAACGATATGGTTTAAAGGTGATGAATTTTAATAATAGAAGTGAACTTGAACCTTATCGTGCAATGATATTTAACGTGTTTAATGATGCTTTTGCCGGTTTGTTCGGGACTTTTAAATTGCCCGGAAAGTTAATCAACTATTATATAGATAAATTTTTTCCATCAATAAATCCAAGGTATGTAAAAATTGTTTTGGATAAAGAAAATGAGTTGGCAGGTTTTATTGTGGCCCTGCCTTCACTATCTAAAGCTCTTCAGAAAGCCAAAGGAAAATTATTGCCCTTTGGTTGGTGGCATTTGAAAAAAGCTTTAGATAAGCCTAAGGAGATGGATTTAATGCTTACTGGTGTACGGCCTGAATTACAAAAGCTAGGTGTAACATCTCTGTTGATGAATGAGTTGTGGAATACAGCTAATAGTGATGGTGTTAAATATGTTTGAAACAACGGGTATGTTAGAAAACAATCATGTGGCTATACAAATGTGGAAATCGTTTGAACATATTCAGCATAAGAGAAAGCGTTGCTATAAAAAGATGTTTTAGATAGGATGAGACTATATATATTAAAGCCGGTTTACCCGGCTTTTTTTGTTTTAATTGTTAAATATTGTATTACCACCTCTTTAATTACTAAAGTGTGTTAAATAAGGATTTTGACATTCGGAGTGGTTTTTTTATGGCATAGGTTTTGATGTGATAATATCGAAGAGCAAAAGTTTTTTTTTCATAAATTAGGTTAGGGTTTAAGTTTTTATGGAGCGTTTTTATAGCGCTCCATTTTAATAACATTTTTTAAGATTTTATAGATAACATTTTTAGAAAGAAATCGTTATATTGTATACATAGATTGGTTAGATTTTTTTTTCATAGATTAGAGTTTAAGGTTAATGAGTAAGAGCTTTCAGTTTTGAAAGCTCTTTTTTTGTGTGTTATAGGTTTATGACTTTATCTGCCATTTTCTGGAGTTCAATAATATCAACCATTGTGCCGGCAATTCCAACGCTTAGTTTTGTCCATTAAATTAAAATGATTCAAGCAGGTTTTGCAGGCAATTAATTTTACCCCTGCCGCTTCTAATTTCTTTAAGTGGTCTATGGCTGGTGAGCCTTTACAAATAATTTTAACTCCACTATTGTAAAAAGTAATAAACTTAGGTAGCTTATTCTCTTCAATAATGAGGCCTAAATAATTAGTTATTAGTTGAAGCCCGAGGGCTTCGTCTCCATGACCCATTCCGTTTTGATTGATTTGTATTAATGTACTTGTTCATTTAATTGTTATTTAATGTTTCAGTATTTTTAAGTTATGACACAAAAATAGCTCAGAAATTTTATATGATATCTAAAAAGTTTTTTAATATCGGATTTGTATTTTCGTTGTTCCAGATAATTTTGAGTGTAGTTCGTTGTTTTATTTTTTTAAGCTCAATGAACTTAATGTCCAGGTTAAACCCTTCTTTTAAGGTAGTGGGAACAATAGATACCCCAAAATTATTTTCTACGAGTCTGTATATCGAAATTGCGTTTACAGTTGAATGTGAAACCTGAGGTAAGAATCCTGCATCATCAAAAATCTGCATTACTTTTTCGTAGTATGACTCACTGTAGGTTGGATTAAAGAGTATAAATGGCTCGTTTTTTAATTGTAGCAGTGTTTTGAAATTTGTTTCGTTAATTGGATGATCCTTTGGTAATACCAGTGAAAAGGTGTCTTTTAACAATGGTTTCATTTCAAGTCCTTTAGGTACTCGCTCAATTCTTACAAAACCCAAATCAATTTCCTGATCCAATAAAGCTTTAATTTGTTTATTGTTATCCATTTCGCTTAAGCTAAATGTTACGTTAGGATTTGAATGTCTATATTTTAGTAATAAATCGGGTATTGCTTTTTGCATTGCTGAGCCTACAAATCCCAGGTTTAAGTTACCGTTGATTCCACTGTGTAATAATTTAGCATGGTGCAATAGGTCGTCTAATCTTTTAAAATTATTTTTTAGTTCCTGCTGCAGATATAAGCCTACTTCGGTAAGTTCAACTTTCCTGTTATGTCTTTTAAATAGTTTTAAACCAAGGTCATTCTCCATTTGCTTTATTTGCCTGCTTAAGCCGGGTTGAGATATATATAAACGTTCTGCCGCTTTTCTAAAATGCAAATCTTCTGCTACTGCCAGAAAGTACTTGTAGTGTCGAAATTCTAATTGATTACTCATAGTTATCAAAAGTAGTATAAATTAGTCTCAATACGTATCAAAACTACTTGTAAATTTGTAATCAGAGATTAGAGCGGATTGCTTTGTGCTCAGAGAAAAGTGTATGCTCTTAATATTAAACTTAATAATATGTTCAAATACGGTATAGATCATTTAACTGTTCAAAATGTAATGGCCATAGTAAAAGGTGAATTGCGGGCGGAATTGGTTAAGGAAGCAATTGATAAGGTTCAGGAATGCAGACGAAAAGTGGAGGTGATGGCACAATCAAATGTGCCTGTATATGGTATTAATACAGGATTTGGTCCTTTGTGTGATACTCAAATCACTCCTGAGGAAACCAGTAAGCTTCAGGAGAATTTATTATTGACGCATGCTGTTGGTGTTGGAAATCCTATAGATAAAGAACTGTCTAAAATTATGATGGTATGTAAGGTGCATGCTTTATGTCAGGGATTTTCAGGTGTTAGAATGGAGGTGATAGAGAGGATATTGTTTTTTATCAATAATGATATACTACCGGTTGTTCCCGAGCAAGGATCTGTTGGTGCATCTGGTGATTTAGCTCCTTTGTCACATTTGTTTTTACCATTGTTGGGAGAGGGTGAATTATGGGTTGAAGGTGAAATTGTAGATACCAGGGATTTCTATAAAGAAAGAAACATCGAGCCCTTAAAGTTAGCTGCCAAAGAAGGCCTGGGCTTAATTAATGGTACTCAGTTTATTTTGGCGCATACCATTATGGGTTTATACAGAATGGAGTATCTGTTAGATCTGGCTGATGTTGCCGGAGCAATGAGTCTGGAGGGATTGATGGGAAGTGCATCACCGTTTCGAGAAGAGATTCATACAATTCGTCCGTTTAAAGGAAATCTCAGGGTGGCAGAGCGTATCCGTTTCTTGCTTACCGATTCTGAAAATGTAAAGGTTCATGAGCATTGTCAACGAATACAGGATCCTTACTCCATAAGATGTATGCCTCAGGTGCATGGTGCCAGTCGAAATGCATACGATCATCTTAATGAACTTGCTGAAGTAGAAATGAATTCGGTAACGGATAACCCAATTGTTTTAACTGAAGAGTTGGCTATATCAGGGGGTAATTTTCATGGTCAGCCTTTGGCTATGGCATTGGATTATGCTTCTTTGGCTGCTGCTGAGTTGGGTAATATTTCGGATAGAAGGTGTTATCTGATGTTAGAAGGTAAATATGGATTGCCAAGGTTGTTAACTGCACATGGTGGTTTGAATTCCGGATTTATGATCCCTCAGTATACCACTGCAGCATTGGTCACCGAAAACAAGTCGCTTTGTTTTCCACCTTCTGCAGATAGTATTCCTACTTCTTTAGGTCAGGAAGATCATGTTTCAATGGGAAGTATTTCCGGACGTAAGTTCAATCAGATATTAGGAAACCTGGAAAAGATTTTTGCTATTGAGTTGATGTATGCTGCGCAGGCTATGGAATTCCGCAGGCCTAATCAATTTTCACCTGTTATTGAACAAAATTTTGCTGTGGTGCGTGAAAAAGTGGATAAATTAGAAGACGACAGGTTGATTAAAGATGATATTCAAGCTATGGTGAAATTAGTTAAGGACAGGGCTTTTGTGGTTAGATAGTGTCAGTAAGAAAACTAAGGTTTTTCTCAAGTGCTTGAATGGAAAAAAATCAATTTCAAGGCTTGGCCTTTTTGAAAATCAAGGAGTTTACTTTCGTAAATGACTGTTTTTAAAAAGGGCGTAACGAAGAAATTGGACTTTTCGGGCAAGCACTAGATAGTTTAGTGTTTAGTACTCAGTCTACAGTACTTATTATATAGGAAGCAGGAGAATGGAGAAAGTGGCATATAGTAAAACCAAACCACCGCGTCATCAACCTAATTCTTAACCTAAAAAAATAGAACAAAATGACTTTTCAGGAACAGATATTACAAGGAATCCCGGAGCAATTACCGGCTAAAGCACAATATAATGCAAGTATTAATCATGCTCCAAGGCGTAAGGATATATTGAGTACTGATGAAAAAAAGTTGGCAATTCGAAATGCTTTAAGGTATTTCCCTAACGAATGGCATGAGGAATTGGCGCATGAATTTGCTTCGGAGTTGAAAGATTATGGCCGTATATATATGTACCGATTCAAGCCTGATTATCCAATGTATGCACGTTCTATAGATGACTATCCGGCAAAGTGTAAACAAACTGCTGCTATAATGTTGATGATTCAGAATAATCTGGATCCGGCAGTGGCTCAGCACCCCGAGGAGTTAATTACTTATGGCGGTAATGGGGCTGTGTTTCAGAACTGGGCACAATATCTGTTAACTATGCAATATCTGGCCATAATGACTGAGGAACAAACTTTACATATGTATTCTGGTCATCCGATGGGCTTATTTCCTTCGTCGAAGGAGGCTCCTCGTGTTGTGGTAACTAATGGAATGGTTATTCCTAATTATTCAAAACCTGATGATTGGGAGCGATTTAATGCTTTGGGTGTTTCGCAATACGGTCAGATGACAGCTGGTTCATATATGTATATTGGTCCGCAAGGTATTGTTCATGGAACTACAATAACAGTGATGAATGCCTTTAGAAAAATACTCAGAAAAGATGAGACTACCGCAGGAAAAGTGTTTCTTACTGCTGGTTTAGGTGGGATGAGTGGAGCGCAACCCAAAGCAGGTAATATTGTTGGTTGTATATCTGTTTGTGCAGAAGTGAACCCTGATGCTGCAAAAAAACGCTATTCTCAGGGCTGGGTTGATGAGTTGATAGAATCTATGGAAGAATTGATTTCCCGGGTCAGAGTTGCGCAGCAAAATAATGAAACTGTTTCTATTGCTTTTATCGGAAATATTGTCGACGTGTGGGAGCGGTTTGATCGTGAAGATATTTTTATTCATGTAGGATCAGATCAGACTTCATTGCATATTCCCTGGACCGGCGGGTATTATCCTGTGGATGTGAGTTACGAGGAGTCTAATCGTCTGATTCGTGAAGACCCCCAGTTGTTTAAACAAAAGGTTCAGGCCTCACTTCGCAGACATGCAGCTGCTATTAATAAACATACCTTAAAAGGAACTTATTTTTTTGATTACGGAAATGCTTTTTTACTTGAATCATCCAGGGCTGGTGCTGATGTAATGGCTCAGAATGGGATAGACTTTAAATACCCGTCGTATGTTCAGGATATTTTAGGCCCTATGTGTTTTGATTATGGTTTTGGGCCATTCCGGTGGGTTTGTACTTCCGGTAAATCTGAGGATTTAGATAGGACAGATGAAATTGCAGCCAATATTCTACAGCAGATCATGGAAAAATCACCTGAAGAGATTCAGTTGCAGATGCGTGATAATATCAAATGGATTCGTGATGCTAAAAAGAATAAACTTGTTGTGGGATCGCAAGCGCGTATCTTATATGCTGATGCTGAAGGAAGAACTAAAATAGCCTTGGCATTTAATGATGCAGTTGCCAAAGGACAAATTGGGCCGGTTGTTATTGGTCGTGATCATCATGATGTTAGTGGAACGGATTCACCTTACCGCGAAACATCAAACATTTATGATGGTAGTAAATATACCGCCGATATGGCCATTCAAAATGTAATAGGCGACAGCTTTAGAGGTGCTACCTGGGTTTCTGTTCATAATGGTGGAGGAGTAGGATGGGGTGAAGTTATTAATGGTGGTTTTGGAATGGTGTTGGATGGAACCCCGGATACAGAAGTACGGGTTAAAAATATGTTGTTTTACGATGTTAACAATGGTATTGCACGCAGGAGCTGGGCACGAAATAAAGAAGCCAGGTTTGCTGTTGAACGTGAAATGAGGAGAACTCCCAATCTTAAAGTGACTTTGCCTAATTTAGTTGATGATGATGTGATTGATGGGGTGATAATATAGTACCTCACAATCTCCTCCCCCAAGGGGAGACGTTGATAAAAAGGTGGTTTTAATCTATAATCTGAAGATATGAAAACTCTATATAAAAACATAAAGCAATTGGTTCAGGTACGTGAGGAGAATATTTCTTTTGTTCAGGGACAAAAGATGAAAGAACTTCCGCTTATTAATGATGCCTGGCTGTTGGTTGAAGATGGTATAATTGCTGATTTTGGAGCAATGGATACTTGTCCTTATCCTTTTGTTGGTGAAACTATAGATTGTACAGGGCGCATTGTTTTGCCCTCATGGTGCGACTCGCATACACATATTGTATATGCCGGTAACCGGGAAGGTGAGTTTGTAGACCGTATCAACGGGTTAAGTTATGAGCAGATTGCGCAGAGAGGAGGAGGGATTTTAAATTCAGCCAGGTTGTTGCAGGAAACTTCTGAAGATGATTTGTATGAACAAAGTAAGGTTCGTTTAGAGGAAGTGATGCAAATGGGTACTGGTGCCATCGAAATAAAATCAGGCTACGGACTTACGGCAGAGTCAGAGATTAAAATGCTTAGGGTTATCAGGCGGTTACAGGATGATTATCCTGTGGTTATTAAATCAACTTTTTTGGGAGCTCATGCTATCCCTCAGGAATTTTATGGCGATGCAGATGCTTATATACAGATGCTTATAAATGATGTTTTGCCAAGGATTGCTTCAGATAAGCTGGCTGATTATATTGATGTTTTTTGTGAAAAAGGATATTTCAGTATCACTAATACGCAAAAACTTCTGACGGCTGCACGTAAATATAAACTGATACCTAAAATTCATGTGAATCAGTTTAATGCTATTGGAGGTGTTAAAGTCGGGGTGAATAACAGGGCCTTATCTGTAGATCATTTAGAGGTGGTAGATGATGAGGATATTGAATTATTAAAAGGAGCAGTAACCATGCCTGTGGCATTGCCAACATGTTCCTTCTTTTTGAGTATACCTTATACCCCGGCTCGTAGAATCATAGATGCTGGCTTGCCTTTGGCTTTAGCTACCGATTATAATCCGGGAACAACACCTTCAGGGAATATGAACCTGGTGGTTGCCACGGCCTGTATTAAAATGAAAATGACTCCCGAAGAAGCCATCAATGCTGCAACAATTAACGGTGCCTATGCTATGGGGGTAGAAAATATATTGGGAAGTATTACAAAAGGGAAGAAGGCTCATTTGCTTATTACCAAACCTGTTCACTCTTATGCAACTATAGCTTATTCATTTGGTGTAAACCATATTGATAAAGTTATAATTTGATATGAGTGAACAGGTCTTAATTTAAACATAAGTAATAATACCGGTTATTTGTTTTTACGCTAATTATATATCCGGTTTTTTTTATTCCACTGTTTCGTTGTTTACAGGCTCTTCATTATTCTGACGTGTATTACGAGCCTTGGCTACAGAGCCAACAGATGAAATGTTCTGATTTACTTTCGATATCAAATCAATAACCTCAGGTGATTCATTAAATTTTTCTTCTATCTCAATATAATTTGAAACATCTTTTAAATCATTTATGACCAGACCTTTTGTTTTGGAAATATTTGGTTTCTCAATGGAGTTGTGGTCAATGATATCCGATTCTGTTTTTTCAAAATCTGTTTGTGCGCCACTAAGTTTTGTTAACCATTCCTGTGCTCCAATTGTTGCTATATGGGTAGCTCCCGGTTCTTGCTGTAACTCCGATATCAGTGAATTTAATAATGCTGTTTCTTCTGTATATCCTAGCCTGATGTATTCATAAATTATTCTATTGCAAGCCTCAAAACCTTTGATAAAAAGCAAATGCTCGATTTTAAGTTTTCAAAATAGTTCACTATTCCTGCAAACTGAAAATCTCCACTTCACTTTTTCTCTTTGCTTTTGATGCTCTCATAACGAAAATTTATGAATACATCAGGCTAGTTTATAAAGCGAGTAACCATGCCGGTTAATTACTTCTAAAATAAATTCAGCCGAATTGCTGATGTCTTTTTCCCAATGGTAGGTCATTGATTCAATAAAATACCTTAAACCTAAGAAATAAGTATCTCTTAAGTTATCTTTTTCTTTTTTAGTTAATTAATTTAATATTGTTTACTGAGATTGTGCATTTATAAGTGTTATTGTGTATAATAATCTATCGATAAAGTTTATTGGTCATTAAAAAAAGTATATTTGTCAAATATTGTTTTTTAATTAATTGATATGTAATGTTATGCTTTATGTTTTATGGATGTTATGTCCGATTCATTATTTTAATTTTTTAAATAGTCATTTGTAATTATTCTTTTTTTGGTAAATTCAAGCCCTCTTATCATTATCAGTGTTTTGTTTACGAACATGGTATTGCAATAAAACAATTGTTTTACAGGTTTGTAAATGTACGAGGCCAAACAGTTTGAATCTTAGAATGAAGCGAATTAAATCTACCATATTATTCTTTTTAGTAATTTTTGTACATCAAATATCTGCGCAAAACCAGAGGATGTTTGACCATATCACGCAAAGTGAAGGTCTGCCCTCAGATCATGTCAATGAAATTATTCAGGATTCTGACGGCTTGATGTGGTTTGCTACCTACAATGGTCTTGCGAGTTACGACGGTTATCATTTTCATACCTATAGTTATAGTTCCTGCGATAGCACTTCAATTAGTCATGATAATGTTCTTTGTATTTGTGAAGAATCATCTCGTTATATTTGGGTTGGTACCACTAATGGCTTTTGCAGGTATGATAAAGAACAAGATGTTTTTAATAGATATAATACCGAAAAAGTTGGAGTACTCTCGCATTCAAGCATACGAAAAATTACAATAGATACTTCGGGTAATTTATTTATGGGAACCAACGTGGGATTCGTGGCTTTTAATCCTCAAAATGAAAAGTACAGCTTGTACATACCCATCGAAGATGATAATAATTCAATAAGTTCAAGTAATATCAGAGATGTATATGTTGATAAAAACAATAAAGTCTGGATTGCCACCGGTAACAGTCTGGAGTTATTTGATCCTGAATCGGGATGGTTTACTCATGTCCTTGATGGACATTTTCTACAAATAGATAAACACAAAGATGGTATTATGGCTATTACCCAGGACTTTATAAGGTATGTATCGTCTTCTGTGGATGATATATCTTTTTCAAAACTTTTGTTTGAAAAGGCCGGCGGTAATTTTGTTGTCACTGATGTGTTGATGAATTATCAGGGCTGTGATTGGTATGCAATTCGCGACAAGGGTATTTATTGTTTTAATGAGGATAATGATTTGGTTTCTTTGTATAAGTTTGATAAATACGATAAAAACAGTATTAACTCTAATGTACCTCAGTGTATCTATAAAGATAATAATGAAAATTTGTGGATTGGAACCTTTGATGGAGGCGTGAATTTTTATTCCCCCTATAAAAAAGGATTTAAAAATATTCAGGATAATTTTAAGGATGATGGCTTGCGTAATAATTATGTACGAACATTATATGAAGATGATGAGGGTGACCTTTGGGTAGGGACAAAGGTTGGAGGTATGTTAAGCAAGTTTAACAAGCAAACACAAACATTTACTCATTATAAACATGATCCAAAAGATCCAAGAAGTTTAAGCGATGATTATATATTAAGTATAACCGATGCTCAACCTGGTTTTTTGTGGGTGGCCACCATGAGTGGGGGGCTAAACCTGTTTAATAAAAAAACTGGTAAATGTTCGCATTTTAAACATGAACCCGGTAATGCCTTTTCAATCTCATCAGATAATGTCAGGTTTCTTTTTTTAGATAAGCAATACCTTTGGATGGGAGTTCATCAGAAAGGAGTGGATGTTTTTGATGTTAAAAGCAAAAAGAAAATAAAAAGTTACAGGTATTCTTTAAATCCTGACTCCATTAGCAGTAATGCAGTAAACGTAATTATCAAAGATTATAAAGATAACCTATGGATAGGTACTACTTATGGTTTAAATCGTTATGATTATAATACCGATAAGTTTACACGTTATTATCATATAGATAATGACCTTAACGGGATATCTGATAATATTATTCATTGTATTGTTGAAGATAAGGAGCATTATTTATGGATTGGAACAAAAAACGGCCTTAACAGATACGATCCGGCTACCGATAGCTTTCAGGTATTTAATACAAGTACGGGTTTACCTGCCAATTCAATTTACGGTTTGTCAATAGATAAAAACGGTATTGTATGGATGAGTACCAATGCCGGAATTGTAAGGTTTGACTATAAGTTTAATATGTCTGACTTGTATACGGTTAAAGATGGATTAAGTGGTAACGAATTTGCTCCTTCGGTTTTTGCCACATCAAAAGATGGTGATGTGTTTTTTGGTGGAAATAAAGGCTTTACCTATTTTAAACCCGGTGACATTATTAAAAATCCATATTTGCCACATATTGTTTTTACTGATTTAAAAATATTAAATATTCCTGTTAAGGCAGGGGTATGTAATCCTAATTTAAAAAAGAATATAAATGCTGCAGATGAAATTAATTTGTTTTATAACGATTATGTTTTTTCTATTGAGTTTAGTGCATTAAATTATATCTCTTCTGATAAAAATAAGTATGCTTATAAGTTAGAAGGATTTGATAAGAATTGGCATTTTGTGAATACTTCTCATTCTGCAACATATACCAACCTTAATCCAGGAAACTACACGTTTAAAGTAATAGCGTCTAATAATGATAGCATCTGGAACAGGACGGGGAGATCTATATGCGTAAATGTTATTGCTCCATGGTGGAATACCTTGTTGTTTAAAATTACATTCGTATTGTTTATAATACTACTGGTTTTATTTGTGTTTTTATTACGACAAAGAGTTTACCGTATTAAAACAAGTGTGCTCGAAGAAAAAGTATCGGAGAGAACGTTCAATTTAAATAATGCCAATAAGGAGTTGAATGCCCAAAAAGAAGAAATCTTATTGCAAAATACCGAAATACAACACCAAAAAGAACAGTTAGAAAGAGAGAAACAAAAATTTCAGGTGTTGAATAAATTTGGACAGGAACTTATTAATATTTTAAGTTTTGACGAGATTAACAGAGTAACATTTGATTATGTGAAAACTCTTTTGGATATATCGGTATTTGGTCTAGCGATATATAATCGTGATTTAAATAGTTTAGAATTTCAATGTTTTTTTGAAGAAGGAAATGTTGAAAAAAGAATTAATGTATCTTTAAATAGTACAAATAGTCTGGCTGTATGGTGCTACAAAAAACAAGAGGTAATTTTTACCAATAATTTTCATTGTGATTATCTTAAATATGCTGATGGGTATTGTATTCCAAGTATAACAATGCCAGAGTCGGCTATGTATATATCCTTAACCGTAAAAGGGAAAAAAGTAGGAGTCATGTTTGTGCATAGCTTTAAATTGGGTGCATATACAAAAAATGATCTGATCACACTGCAAACTTTAGCTTCTTATATTGCTATTGCGCTTGATAATGCTAACGCCTACAATATTGTGAGTCGTCAGAATAAAGAACTTGAACAGCAACACTTGTTATTAGAGAAAAAAGTAAAATTACGAACCCGTGAATTAGAGGCTGCTAAATTAAAAGCCGAAGAAAGCGACCGTTTGAAAACATCGTTTCTTGCTAATATGAGTCACGAAATACGTACTCCTTTAAATGCTATCGTTGGATTTTCAGAGTGTTTGGCTTTGCAGGATGTTAATGGGCAGGACAAAAGGCATATGGCAAATATTATCAGGGTTAATTCAGATTCGTTGTTGCAGATTATCAGCGATATTATTGATTTTTCAAAGATAGAAGCCGGACAAATGTCTATTTCTAAAAGCAATGTTGATATTAATGAATTGCTGCAAGAGCTTAATCATTCTTATTCATTTCGTTTCATTAATCTGGAAAAAGATGTTAAACTGCAAATGTGTATCGTAAATGATGGGTCGTTAGAAAAACCAATATTGCATACTGATCCTTTCAGGTTAAAGCAAATATTTGTTAATCTTATTGATAATGCCATAAAGTTTACCAATCAGGGCACTATTAAATTTGGCTATAAGGGATTGGATGAGCAACGATTAGTTTTTTATGTTAAAGATACCGGCATTGGTATTGCTCCGGAATATTTAGATGTAATATTTGAGCGGTTCAGGAAAATTGAAAGTGATAATTCTACCTTGTTCTGTGGTACTGGACTTGGGTTATCCATAACAAAATATTTAATCGAATTGTTGGAAGGCGAAATTTATGTTAACTCAGATGTAGGAAAAGGTACTGAGTTTGTTTTTACCTTACCGCATTTAATGATGTACAGTAAAAATCGTTTGCAGTGATTTACAAGCCCCCTCTAACTCCCCCAATTAGGGGAGGATTAAATGCCCCTCTCATTCTCCCCAAAGTTGAAAGTTGAAAGTTTTGATTTGTTGCTGCATATGTCCTCACGAGTGGTACTGTTTTTAGTTCTTAGCTCCTAGCTTTTAGGCATTCGGCCACAATATTTCAGGTTGCACCATTTGCGCAGCAAATACCAATTCGTGTTAATTAGGTGTAATTCATATTTATTCGTAATCATTCGTTGTAATTCGTTGCAATTCGCATTCAAAAGAATTCGTGTTAATTTGCGGAAATTCGATGACAGAAAAACTATTGCGAAGCAATAAATAATCTGATGGTTATTAGTGAGCTGTTAAATTGTTAAATTGATGATTTGTTGAGTTGATTAAAGATTAGTGATTAAGGATTATAGATGAATTAATTGTGGAGTTGTTAATTAGTCGAGTTGATGAGTTGATTAGGGTTTTAGAGCAGAGTGTTTCAGCTTGCAGATGCTGGTGTGAGTTTGTAACTCGTACCTTTTCATTTACCCTGTATTCACTTGTTTACTTCAGTCTTCAGTTGGCATCTTTTTAACTCTGTTAGCAAAAGGAAATACCGGAGCTGTAAATCAGTTCTCCCCCAGTCGGGGGAGTTAGAGGGGGCTTGTAAATCAGGTGCAAAAACGTATCCTCCAACTTTTTTAGATACTGATGCAGGTGCAACTATATGTACCCCTTTTTTTTTAATAAAAACATAATGCCGCTTAGGAGGATATCTCACCGAATGAAGGTTTAATGTCAAAGCATGGAATCAATCAAGCGGTATAATTTGTTCTAAAATCCAATTGGTTCTGGCTGCAGTTATACCTGTGCTTACACAAGTGTCGTTATCTGTTAATGCATCATTAACCTGTTTTATAAGATTGTATTGTATGTTTTCAGGATTTAAATATGGGAATTCTACCGTGCCTTTTTCGGTAATAAGTTTTACCGGGTGATGATTAAACCCGCTAAAAATAACAGACCCTTTTGTGCCGATGATTTCCATTATATCCTGTTGCTCGTTTGCGTGTGTGTTAAAACACCACAAGCCACTGCCAATGATTCCACTTTCAAATTGAAAAGTTGCTGTTACTGTATCCTCAACCGAATACCACGGATTGTTATTTGTAGAAAATCCGGCCACTTTAGTGATGGGGCCAAAAATAAAATCAAGAAAATCAAACTGGTGCGAAGCCAGGTCGTAAAAAATACCTCCGCCGGCAATATTTTTATCAACCCTCCACGAGGCTTCTTTTTCTGAATCTAATGCTGGTCGGGTTAAGCGTATTTGTACAGAAAGAGGCGTTCCGATAACACCTTCATCCAATAACTCTTTTACCTTTAGAAAGCCCGGTAAAGTTCTTCTGTAGTAGGCAACAAATAATGGTGTTTTATACTTTTTCGATGCCTCGTTCATCAGCAAGCATTCGTCATAAGTAGAAGCCATTGGTTTTTCGACATACACTGGTTTTCGTGCTTTCATTGCCATGATGGCATATTCGGCGTGCGATGAGGGAGGTGTTGCAATATATACAGCATCCACGTGATTTGAGTTAATGAGTTCCTGAGCTGTTTTAAATACATATTTAACGTTATGGCGCTTTGCATAATCCATGGCTTTATTATAATCTCGTCGCATTACAGCACTTAGTTCAGCTTGTTCTACTTTGTTAAATGCCGGTCCACTCTTAACTTCAGTTACGTCACCGCAACCAATTATTCCCCATTTTATCTTATTATTCATTTTTTATGCAGTATTATGTAATTAGAAATAAAATATAAACCAAAAATTTCTATTTTTGGCCAAGCTTAAATCAAATATATAGAATTTTGTTACTTGGTAATGAAAATAGACATAAAACAATTCAGGAAGATTGTTATTATGATATTATAGGAGATGTTCACGGGTTTGCTAACGAGTTGGAAGAACTGCTTGAAAAATTAGGCTATACCTGTCAACAAGGGATATGGAAACATTCAAGCAGGAAGGCTGTCTTTGTAGGTGATTTTATTGACAGGGGGCCTGATTCAAAAAGAACTCTGAAAATCATCAACGGGATGGTTGAGTTTGGTTCGGCACATGCTATTTTAGGTAATCATGAGCTGAACTTAATCATGTACCTGACTAAAGACAGCAATGGAAAATCCATTCGCAAACCCTCAGAATCCAGTCGTAAGCTCATAGAAAAGGTAAAGGATGAGTTTAAAAATGATCCTGAACTATTAAAAAAGTATGTTAAATGGCTTCGTACTTTGCCTGTATATCTTAGTTTTGATAAGTTTAGAGTGGTTCATGCCTACTGGAATGATGAATATATTGATCTCATAGATCAGTATCGGACTGAAGGCCGTTTTAAAAAGAAAACTCTTAAGTTGATGACTGATCCAAATCATCCTTTGTGTAATGCCATAAACAGGGTTACAAAAGGAATTGAGTTTAGGTTACCTGAAGATTTGATCATTAAAGATTCAAATAATATTCGAAGAAATAATTTTCGTATTCGTTGGTGGGAGTCTCCGGTAGGAAAAACGTTTCATGAATTGAGCTATGGTAATAAATTTAAATTACCTGATTATACCGTACCTCACCAGATTTTATTTCCCTTTGAAATATATCACGACCATGAGCCACCCGTGTTTTTTGGTCATTATTGTATGGGCAACGGTCAGATGATTCCTAAAAAAAATATATGTTGCATTGATGCTTGTGTTGCCAATAAAGGATCTTTAGCAGCATACAGGTATAATGGCGAAACTGTTATTAATGCAGATAATTTCGTATTTGTGCAACAAACAATAAGTTTCTTTTAATTTTGTTTATTTCTTAGTTCCTGGTTTCTGGTTCCTGGTTCTTAGCTCTTAGCTCTTAGCTCCTAGCTCTTAGTTCTTAGGTGTTAGGCGATATTGTTTCAGGTTGCAACATTTGCGCAGCAAATACCAATTCGTGTTAATTAGCTGTAATTAACAATGTAACTTGACATTATATGGTGTTGTTGAACTCCTTCGTCGTTTCGTTTCAATTCGCATTCAAAAGAATTCGTGTTAATTTGCGGAAATTAGATGACCAAAAAAACATTGCGCAGCAATAAATAATTTGATGACTATTAATGAGTTGTTAAATTGATTAAAGATTAGGGATTAAGGATGAATTAGTTGTGGGGTTGTTAAATCGTTGATTTGTTGAGTTGATGAAAGACCTGACAGCGTTTAGTAAGCGAGCTGTAAATTATACCTGTCAGCGTCTATTTAGTAGTACTCAGTTCGCAGAGAAAATAAAATTTCATAACGAAAACCAAAATCCGTAAGGATTTGACTTTGCGTGAAAAGAAATCTTCTTTTTTATCATAACTTTTGGTATGGTTTTTATATCAATTGCGTAATCTTATTATATTTGTTTTCTTAACAAAACATGGTATATCTGCCAACAATAATTTATGATAAAGTTGTTTAAAATATTTATAGTATCTCTCTTTCTTCTTTTAACTGTTGAAGCCAGTTCTCAGATTAATACCGACAGAGTTATTGAAGCAGGTAGATTTGCTCTTTACCAGCAAGAATACGTGCTGGCTATTTCTTTCTTTAATAAAGCTATTGAAAGTAAACCTTATCTGGGCCTTCCGTATTATTTCAGAGCTCGTGCCAAATATAATCTCGACGATTTAACAGGTGCCGAAATAGATATGGTAAAGGCCATTAATATTATCCCGTTTTATTATGAATTTTACAGGTTCAGAGGAGATATACGCGGACGTTTAGGGAAGCATAAAGAAGCTTTAGAAGATTATTCTAAAGGATTGGAAATTGAACCCAACGATATAGGTATCTACTTTAGCAGGGGCTTGGTTCATATGGATATGAAAGATTGGCAGAAAAGTGTGGATGATTTTTCTTCCGTGCTAAATATCGAACCTGCTCAGTATGGTGCATATATTAACAGAGCCATCGCCAAGTTAAATTTAAAAGATACTATCGGGGCTGTCAATGATATGGATGAAGCCATTGCAGTTAACCCTTTAGTTTCCGAAGCTTATCGTTTTAGTGCTGCTATTTATTATGATATTAATAATTTTGATAAGGCTCTCGAAAGAATAGATGCAGGTATTAATATCGATGGCCGCGAACCTGTTTACTATATGCTTCGGGGGGCAATAAAGTATCAGATGGATGATCTGCAGGGAACAATGGATGATTTTAATAAGGTGATACAGTTGCAACCCAAAAATATCATGGCTTATGCAAACAGAGGTTTACTTAGAGCTGAGGTTGGTGATGTGAATAATGCCATTGATGATTTTTCCAGAGTTCTGGCTCTCAATCCCGGAGATTTGCTTACGCTGTATAATCGTGCTTTATTGTATATCAGGGTGGGACAGTTTAATGATGCTTTGTCTGATTTAAATATAATTATTAGTCATTACCCCAATTATTCTGATGCCTATATGGCCCGAAGTCAGGCATATGCAGGTTTGCATAAACAAGATGCGCAAGCAAAGGATATGAATATGGCCATGAAGCTTCAGCAAGAAGAGCGTAAAAGAGGTGAGCAAAATCAAAAAATAGCGCAATCTGGTACAGCTAATAAAAAGCCTAAAGAAACAAGAGGTGAATCGGATGATAATATCAATAATCATGATAAGATTGTGGTTCTGGATGATTTTTCGGTGGAGGAAAAGGATGTTGATGAATTAACTGATCTGAAGGGGCAAATTCAATATAAAAACATCAATATTGATTTAGAAAAAGTATTTAGCTTAACATTCTTTTCTGAGAATAATATTGTTGATAATACCAAATATTTTAAGCCGGAGGTAACAAGGTTTAACTCACGAAACATTATTGAAAAAACATTGGTTTTCTCTAATAAAGAAATTGAAGATGAAGCTAATGAAACTTTTCATTACTTCAGAACAATTGAAGAGGCTACCTTGAAATTAAATAACAACCCGGGTAATATTGATCTTAGATTTGTCAGGGCTATACTATATGGTGTAGTGATGAATTATAATGGGGCATTAAATGATTACAATTATTTAATTGAACATTCGCCAAAGAATAATCCGGATCTTATTTTTTATTATTTAAACAGAGCTGCTATCCGTTATAAAATGATTGAAGTTATGCAATCTTTTGAAGAAGATAAACTTCCTGAAGATTTGATTAAAAATAAAACTTCAAAAGATGATGAAGAGGATAAGGTGATTAAAAAGATGTTGGATTACGATCTTATTGAACGGGATCTGAAAACAGTAATTGATATCAATCCGGGGTATGAATTTGCCTACTACAACCTGGGTATTTTATACTGCATGAAAAAAGATTATGATGGAGCTGTTCGTCAGTTTACCAATGCTGTTAAGTTAAACCCGCAGTTTGCCGAGGCATACTTTAACCGTGGTCTTACCTACATCTTTCTAAAGCAGGAATCAAAGGGAACATTAGACCTGAGTAAAGCTGGTGAATTAGGATTGTATAAAGCATACAATATTATTAAACGTTATGGTGAAAATAAAGTAAATGTTGAGGAACAGGAGAGTGAGGAATAAATGGATGAGATGCTTCAATATATTGATACTGATAATGCTGAATTTCAGGATGCCTTTAACCTGGTTCAATACACTAACCGATCTGTATTTTTAACAGGTAAAGCAGGAACAGGTAAGAGTACTTTTCTGAAATATATATGTGCTAACACGCAAAAAAAATATGTTGTTGTTGCTCCTACCGGTATTGCCGCCATCAATGCAGGGGGACAAACCATTCATTCGTTTTTTAAAATTCCCTTTAGACCGATCTTGCCTGATGACCCTGATTTAAGCACCCAGAACGGACGTATTTACGATTTTTTAAAATACCGTAAAAATCATCAGAAATTAATTAAAGAGCTCGATTTGTTGATTATCGATGAGGTGTCAATGCTCAGGGTTGATATTCTTGATTTTATTGACAGAGTATTACGGGTATATTCTGGTCATAAGCAAATTCCCTTTGGTGGTAAACAGCTTTTAATGGTTGGTGATGTTTTTCAGTTAGAGCCTGTTGTCAGGAGAGAGGAGTGGTCAATACTCAGTCGCTTTTATCAAACACCTTTCTTTTTTTCGGCACGGGTTTTCCGAAACCTGCCCATGGTGCAGGTTGAACTTAAAAAAGTATATCGGCAAAACAATCCGGAGTTTGTTAACCTGTTAGACAGGGTGCGCATTAATGCTGTTAAACAAGAGGATATTAAAAAAGTGAATCAAAGATATAACCCGTCCTTTAATGCTCCCATTGATGAACTCTTTATCACTTTAGCAACCCGAAGAGATACTGTTGATTTTATTAACGACAATAAATTAGAGGAGCTGGAAGGTGACGAGATTACTTTTGAAGGATACATAGAAGGTGAGTTCCCTGAATCATCATTGCCAACACTTCGTAACCTTGTTTTGAAAGAAAATGCCCAGGTTATGTTTATAAAAAATGACCAGGAGCGAAGGTGGTTTAACGGAAGTCTGGGTCGTATTGATGAAATTAATGACCAGGGTATTTATGTGAGGATGGAAAATGAAGAGATTCATTTAATTGAAAAAGAAATATGGAGAAATGTTCGTTATAAATACGACGAAAAGAACAATCGGGTGATTGAGGAAGAACTTGGATCCTTTAAGCAATATCCTTTAAAGTTAGCCTGGGCTATTACCGTGCATAAAAGTCAGGGCTTGACATTTGATAAGGTAATGATTGATTTTTCAGGAGGTGCTTTTGCCGGGGGACAGTTATATGTGGCTTTAAGTCGCTGTCGGAGTATGGAAGGTATCGTAATGAAATCAAATATCAGTTCGCGTGATGTTATTGTAAAACGCGAATGTGTTGATTTTTCGAGAAAATCGAATAATAAGTTATTGATAAAGGAAAGTTTAGATTCTGCCCGAGCCGATGATTTATATAAAAATGCACTCAAGCTGTTTAAGAAGAATGATTTTAGATTGGCATTGGAACAATTGGGAAGGGCAATTACTAAACGTAATGATTTAACAAAACCTGTTGTTCTTAGATTTATTTCCAGGCAGTTGTTAGTTATAAACAAGCTAAAGAAAAAAGTTTCTGAGCTCGAACGCAAGGAGCGTAAGCGAAATAAACAATTAGAAGATTTTGCTCACGAGTATTATCTTATGGCCAATGAATGTCTTTTAAAAGCCAGGGATAAAACAGCTGCAGTAGCTAATCTGAATAAGGCTTTGTTGTTGTGTCCTGATTATTTTGATGCTATTTTTAAGCGTGCTTCCATTAAAGTGGAGATGAATCAGCTTGAAGAGGCTGAAAAAGATTATACCCTGGCCGGTAAGTTGAAACCACGTGCTTTTAAAATATATTATAACAGGGGTAGAACAAGAATCTTACTTAAAAATTATAATGGAGCTTATAATGATTTGAAAAAAGCGGTTCATTTAAAAGATGACCATGCTGATTCGTATTATTATTTATCACAGGTTTGCGAAAGACTTGGCGAAAATGATGAAGCTGAAATGTACCGTAATATTTCAGGGAATCTGGGTTTCGAGTATGATGATTAACAATGATAGAGGGGTGTTTTGTTTTAGTTGTAATTGTAGTTTTATCAATCATAAAACACAAGGGTGTTAACTGAATTTTTTGATTAATAGTTCAAAAACGTAGATTAATAATAGGGCATTCGTAAAAATACACACTTTATTAAAATTAATTTTGTGTTGTTGAAAAATTGAACTGTTATTTATTATGACTGAGCTAATAGTATTTCTTGCTGTTACTACTTTAATGTTACCTGCAGCTTACTTTCTTTTACTAAAAATATTTAATAAATCTTCCGTTTTAACCATTTCTTTATATAATCTGGTATTGGTGTATGTAGGGTCGGTATCCTGTTACTTGTTAGGAGTGTACGGATTAAAAATTATGGCCTGGACGCTTCCTGTTTTTGTTGGAGTGGCTCTGTTTATATATATATTTATCAATCGTAAAATACATAAACCCTTAATAACTTCTATTGATAGGCTAAATGAAATTTCGGAAGGTAATCTTAATGTGAAAAACGTTAGTGATTTAAAATCTGGTCATGGAGAAATTGGTATGTTGATTCAAAGTGTTCAAAAATTAACTTTCATTCAAAAGCAACTTATCAAAGAAGTTAAAAGAAGTTCAAAACAACTTTCTTCGTCAAGTAATTATCTTAATGATAAAACAGGTGAGCTGACAAATAGTAGTTATATACAGGCAGCTTCTTGTCAGGAATTATCCGCTTCTATAGAGGAGATTGCCTCAATGGTTGGCGAAAATGCCGATAATGCCGAAAAAACCAAATTACTTACCGATCAGAATCTGGATAATATTAATGAACTGTTCTCTTTGTCTGAACAAATAACTGACAGTGTTACCGGTATTTCCGATAAAGCTAAAGTTATTAACGAAATTGCTGCTCAAACAAATATTCTGGCATTAAATGCTGCTGTTGAGGCTGCAAGAGCAGGCGAAGTGGGAAAAGGATTTTCTGTTGTTGCAAAAGAAATCAGAAAGTTAGCTGAAAGATGCAAGGCAGCAGCTGACTTGATTAATGGTTTTTCAGAAAATAGTAAGGCCTTAGTTGTGCAATCTTCAAAGCTGTTTGATAAAATGCTTCCGAATATTCAGATCTCTGCCAATATGGTAAGCGAAATATCTGCAGCAAGTATGGAGCAAAAACTGGGTATAGAACAAATTAATACATCAATTCATGATTTGAATAATATCACCCAGGATAATGCTTCAAAATCAGAAGGGATGTCTGGAATAGCTTCTAACCTGTTAGAGCTTTCAGAAAATCTGATGGAGTCGTTAAAGTTTTATAAAGTAGATTCTTCTTTAAAGAAAGGCTCAAAATCTAATAGTCCTAAAAGAGCTATTCATCAAGTTGTAAAAGAAAAGCAGGAGGAAGTGCTGGAAGTAGTATACTAAAGAAGCGATGGTGTAATTTTCTTTTGCTTTATTATTTATTTAAGCCTTACGATGAATGCGGTCTGTTAATTAATACAGATTGTCGTTTCGTGTCGAAATATTGAATTTTTGTTTAAGAGTAACTTTTTTCATTGTATTATGTAGTATGGTGTGTAAAACACTTAACTTATAAAAAAGATGAAAAAAACATTACTAACCGTTTTCTTTTCAGGATGTACTCTTTTGATTTTTGGACAAGGAATTAAAGAGATAAAGACAGCATCATCCTACCTTGTTTATCCAAAAATTCCTATTGAAAAAATTGATATAGAAAAGGCGAAAGTCGAATTTTCTTATGGAGATATTGTGATTTCAGATAATAAATCTGTGCTTAAAGAAACTAACCTTTGTAAAGCGAAAGGTGCCAAATTGAAAGATGCAAAGGCTATTGATAATTTTTATTATAAAATAGAATATACTTCTCCTGATGCCTTTGTTAGAATTAAAAACGAAGCTGGAGAAGTTGTTTACGTCGAAAAGACAAGTGAAAAGGCTACTGATTATGATTATTTTGGTAAAAACGAATGTTATTTTTTAGAAGCTATACTGGAGGGGGCATACAAGAAAATGAAGGATAAAAATGATTCGATGATTGTGGCAAATGAAATAAGTGCAATGTACAAAAAAGCACAAGGTTTTGCTGATGAATCCTTATCGTTTTATTATCAGGCTGAAAATATTGAAGTTTATTATCCTAAGGACAGTAAAGAGTATCAGTATCCTGAGCTTGAAGAAGCTGCCAATACTGCTGTTCAGGGTTTTGCTTCTTTAAAAGATCATTTTTCTTCTCAAGAAGGTAAAGATAAATTGATTACTGCCATCGGGGTTTGGAATAAAACAGTGCAGAACAAAGACTTAAATGATAAAAAGTCAAGGATTAACAGAAGAATTGCAGGTCGGTTGTATCATAATATAGCCCTGGCATATGCTTATTGCCAGGATTTTGAAAACGCATTAGTAAATATTAATGCCGGTTTAGCTATGTATCCTGGAACTTCAAATAACTTTACTGTTTTATGCGAGTCCTTACGAAGCAGACTTTACGATCAAAAGAAGTATTTTGATATGAATAAAGATGCAGAAGTGAAAGTTTCTACCGGCTCACAAAATATTCAGGTCGTAAATTTAGGAACAAATTCATTTGGTGATTTTAAGAGTGATTATGCAGCTTTTAATCGTAATGATATGTCGGATAAAATTGCCGAAGCAGAAAAAATTCAGGAAGAAGCTATTGCATCAGGACAAGTAAATAAATATCAGGATAAAGTTCTTCATTCTGCAACCCAGGGATATATGTTAGCTTTACCTAGTACAATGGGAGCAACCAGTTTAGCCGAAATACAGGAAGCAATGAAGAAACTTGAAGAATTTCCGGTTGAAGCTTGTGATTTAGTTCAGTTAAATCAGTTAATACTAAAAAATAATAAAATAAAAGTAATTCCAACTGATATTAAAAGGCTGGTGAACTTGAAAAGATTAGATTTAAGTAAGAATCAGTTGACAGAATTACCTGTTGAACTTGGTGATTTAAAAGAATTAAACACTCTGATTCTTAAAGGAAACCCATTGAATTCTGGTGAGGTTGAGAAAATTCAAAAACTTTTACCTGATTGTAATATTAAAATATAAGAGATTTACTAACTATTCAGTCGTAAGACAAAAGAAATTATATTGATATTAATATTTTAACTGTACTTTTATCTTTGTACTTACGACTTTATTCTTTATACTGAATAGTTACAAGAAAAAATGGTAGTCATTTAATGACTACCATTTTTTATATCTAAGAAATTTTAACTTCTAATGAGTTGCTTCTTCACCAGGTAATTTCTTCATTTTTAATTTGTCTCCGGTTTCATTAGCTACTTTTTCCTGAGTTCGACACTGGGACACCCAAATTAGAAGTTAAACATTGTTGCTAACATTTTTTGTTCTTCAGTAATTAAAATTGTTTTAGAAACAATATGTTGTTGGTTTGGTGTTTTTACCTGTATGGCATAAATAGTTTTGGCAATATTCATTGCTTTTTCCGGACTCAGATTAGACCCTTTAAGTTTCAGTTGTCTTTCAAGCTCTTTGTAAATTTTATATGCCACGAATGATATACAGATATGAGCTTCAATCCGTCTTTGGATTCTGTGATAAACAGGCCTTATTCTAAGATCATGTTTTGATATTCTAAAAGCTTTCTCTATTTTCCATAGGTGGGCATAGTTCTCCTTTATGTCATTATTCGACATTTTCGTGTTGGTGAGATATCCTTTTAAACCATCCCATTTGCTATCGGAATCAAACTTTTCCATATCTATTTTTAGGCTTATTTCACCATCCATTTTTAAATATTTATTGTATCCCCGATTGTTAATGTTGGATTTGGTCAATTTCCCTGATTTTATCTTTTTCTCAAGCTTAGCAAGTCCTTTCTCTCTGTTGTATTTATCCTTTTTGGCTCTTTTTTCAGAATGTGTTACCAGAAGTCTAATCTCGTTATTCTTTATTATTAGTTGTTCCTCTGTTTCTGAGTAGTCAAAATTTAATATTTGTGCTTTTATTGAGGTAGTTTCGTTTTTTATTCTTGCTCCTAGAATAAACTCATATCCTTTGGAAGAAAGTTCTTGGATATTGTCATTAGTTAACAAACCTGAGTCAGCAACTACTACAAGTTTGTCGATGCTGTAGCGTTCTTTAAACCCATTGATAACCGGAAGCATTGTGTGACCTTCATATTTGTTGCCTTCGAAAATTTCATATGCGAGCGGGTAGCCATCAACACTAACCAAAAGGCCGAGCAATATTTGAGGGTTCTGATGCCTACCTTCTTTTGAGAAACCAGTCTTTCTTATTTCATCTTCGTTATCTACTTCAAAGTAAAGTGTGGTAACATCATAAAAAACAACATTGATTTCATTATTCAGGATTTTCAGCGAATGTGCATAGCTGATGTCTTGTATCAACTCTTTTTGGCTACTATGAAGTTTATCTAAATACCGATAGATATGCTGGGGCTCCACCGACAGAAAATGATATTTGGAGAGAAAATCAGTTGTTCTGAGTTTGCTGGCTGGAAAGCACAAACGGGCTATCACAAGTTGTTTGAAAAGCTTGTCGTCAATAGCATTAAATCCAATCTCATCAAATATGCTTCCTAATAAAAGGCTGGTGCCGGCTACTGTTATTTGTTCGATATTATCCAGTATGGTTTCTGTAAAATCCCTTTCACATGTAAAGTCTAATTCTTTTAGACCAATCTTATTTTTAATCCAGATTTCACCCTCCTTTGCAAGATGTTCAACCTCTTCTGGGATGGAACTACTCCCAATGGTTTTTATCATCCTATATCTCCCTGTGCTCTTATCAATAATTTGAACACTGATGACTCCGCTCTTGTTTTTCTTTTTTCTGACAAACACATATTAAATATACCCAAAATTGAGCTGGGACACCCAAAATCACCCTTTAAAAATAACTAATTTAATGATTATGTGCTATTTATGATTTTATACTCAAAAAAGTGTCGAAGTCAGGAGTAATTCCAACTGATATTAAAAGGCTGGTGAACTTGAAAAGATTAGATTTAAGTAAGAATCAGTTGACAGAATTACCTGTTGAACTTGGTGATTTAAAAGAATTAAACACTCTGATTCTTAAAGGAAACCCATTGAATTCTGGTGAGGTTGAGAAAATTCAAAAACTTTTACCTGATTGTAATATTAAAATATAAGAGATTTACTAACTATTCAGTCGTAAGACAAAAGAAATTATATTGATATTAATATTTTAACTGTACTTTTATCTTTGTACTTACGACTTTATTCTTTATACTGAATAGTTACAAGAAAAAATGGTAGTCATTTAATGACTACCATTTTTTATATCTAAGAAATTTTAACTTCTAATGAGTTGCTTCTTCACCAGGTAATTTCTTCATTTTTAATTTGTCTCCGGTTTCATTAGCTACTTTTTTGTAATAGTTTTTGTCATAACCAGGGAATTCTGCATGTGCAGGGTTACCGTATGCATTGTGCAGGAATTTACCATCTTTTTCCTTGTGCAGGTTTCCATCAAGGTATTTAATCATTAAAAATTCACCTAGTTGTTTCCATCTGCTAACAGTTATTGAACTTTGATTTAAACTATAATCGGTTAAGTAATCTTTTGCTAATTGAGGATTTGTTTCATATAAATTACGAGCGGCTAATTCAACAGCCTGTTGATTGTTTTCAAACTTGTCTTCAAGTTGTTTTTGAAGTTTTTTGATATCTTCAATCATAAATTCATATCTTGCATACGCCTGATTAGATACCCAATTGAAAATCCAGAAAGCAGAAGTCCATGAGAATTCCAATAAATTACCATTACCAACCTCATATTCATGAGGTACTTGATTGATACCACAATACATTGGTACGTAAACGGTTGAGGCTGCATCATCAACGCCAAACCAAAATACTCCGCCAATAGCATTAGGCAGCCAGTTGCGCATTTGAGCAATAAACGAAAAGCCTGTTTGTTGAGTAGCAATGGCTCTTTCGTTAAAATATTCTTCACCTTCAACCTCCCAGGTTAAAGGACGGAATCTATAGGGTGATTTAAATGGTCCGGCACCAACGTCTTTCGTTAAGTCCATTGATGTGTCTTCATAATGATCTCTCATAATATTTTGAAGATCTCTGTAGCTAACTTTTTGGGATGGTTTAATCCATAGAGGTAATCTTTCTGATGATTCTCCTTTTACATATTCTTCATATTTTTCCATTTCCGGATTCATCAATCTGAATCCAGACCATACCCTGGCTTCACAAAAACGAAGTGCACCGTAATCCAGCGGAGCATATGCATCTGCAAAACTAAAATCTTTGTTTTTTCCATCGAAGTATCCTTTTTCTCTTGCAAAAGAGATCACATCTTTAGAGAATAGACAATTCTCTTCATCTTTTAGTGGGAAAGTTGTTATCCTGGCTTGGTTTGCATGACCAGAAACCATACCATCCGGAATTTTTCTGGCTACCCATACAGCACCTTTGTTTCCAACTCCTTTACCAATCATTTCCATAATCCATACTTCATTAGGATCTGCAATGGAAAATGATTCGCCGGAACTGTAATATCCATATTCATCAACCAGGTTAGTCATTATTTTAATTGCCTCGCGAGCTGTTCTTGATCTTTGTAAAGCAATATATATTAAACTGCCATAATCTATAATGCCTGTAGTATCAACTAATTCGTATCTTCCTCCAAAAGTAGTTTCTCCTATAGCAACTTGGTATTCATTCATATTACCAATTACGGTATATGTCTTTGCAGCTTGTTTTATTTGTCCTAAATATTTACCTGTATCCCATTCATGAATGTCTAACATAGCACCCTCAGGCCATTCTTGCCCTTTCCAATAATATAGCTCTCCAAATAAATCATGGGAGTCAGCCGCGTAAGAAATCATCGTAGAACCATCGGCCGAAGCATTTTTTGTTATTAGAAAATTGGTACAGGCCCTGGTGTTGGTTTGTACAAAAATGCTTATTGCAATAAAAACAATAAGTGTTAACTTCAATTTGCTCATATTCATTTTATATTTGTTGATTGTTTTTAGATGTAAAACACAAAAATAATTTTTTATCAACAATATTTAAGTTTTTGTACTTGTGTTATCTGTTAATAATAAAAAAATGCCGGAGAAAGAGTAAAAAAAACTTTTGATAGATATAAATGATATAAAACAAAAAAGGCTCAGTACAATCTGAGCCTTTTTGTTTAACAAATATGTAATTATTTGTTGTATCCTAAGATGTGAAACATTTCATCAACAGACTGTTCTTCTCTGTATACATAATCAACGATGTTACCTTTGTCATCCCTGTCGATTATTACGTGTTTAGGAGCCGGAATCAGGCAGTGTTTGATTCCTCCATAACCGCTGATTGAATCCTGATATGCTCCGGTGTGGAAGAATCCTAAGTATAAAGGTTCTTTTTTTTCTTCTTCTGCATCGTATTTAGGTAATAATATTTCCTGGTTTAAGTCTTCAGAATTATAGTAATCAGAATGGTCACAACTAATTCCTCCGATATTAACGCGACCGTATTCATTATTCCATTTATTAACAGGTAAAAGAATAAATTTTTCATGTATCGACCATGCGTCAGGAATAGTATTCATTAAACTATTGTTGATTAAATACCATGTTTCAGTGTCATTTTGTTGTTTTTGTTCCAATACTTCAAATATAATAGCACCGGCTTCTCCTACTGTGTATTTGCCAAATTCGGTATATATATCTGGATCAGGAATGTTTTCTTTAGTACAGGCATCTTTAATGTTTGTGATGATTTCATTAATCATGTACTCGTAATTATATTCAAAACCCAGGTGGTTACGTATTGGGAATCCACCTCCTAAATTTAATGAATCCAGGTTTTCACTTTCTTTTTTAAGTTCTGTGTATAACTTAACAGCCTTTTGAAATTCTGTCCAATAGTAAATAGCATCTTTAATACCCGAGTCAACAAAAAAGTGAAGCATTTTAAGTTCTACTTTGTCATTGTCTTTAATGTGTTCCTTAAAAAAATTAAGAATTTCATTTGGTGGTATTCCAAGTCGTGAGGTATGGTATGCCGATTGAGGCTCCTCAGTAATTGCCATACGAATACCAACTTTGATTTTCTCTTTGGTATTGACTTTTTGAAGACGTCTCAATTCATTCACACTATCTAATACCACAATCGAATTTTCAAATCCCATTTCCTGTAAACGAACAATTTTTTCAAGGTAGCCATCCGTTTTATATCCATTATGGATGATGATCCTTGATTTATCAATCAGTTTCTTTTTGTAAAGATTAAGAATTAAATCAATGTCGAATGATGATGAGGTTTCAAGATTGACATTGTGTTTAAGAGCTTCCTGAATTACATGGTAGAAGTGATTGCATTTTGTACAGTAACAAAAATGGTATTTACCAGTGTATGCATTGTTGTTGATGGCACGATTAAAAAGGTTTCTGGTTTTTTTTATTTGATCACCAATTTTCGGTAAGTAAATAAATCTAAAGGGCGTTCCGTGTTTTTCGATAAGGTATTTTAAAGAAACCCCATGGAATGTTAAATATCCATCTCTAAGATCAAATCCTTCTTGAGGAAAATAATAACTCTGTTCAATTAGATCGAAATAGGTGTTTTTCATTTACATAAAAAATAGAACCAGACAGGTGTTTATAAATCAGTTAATTATTAAAAGAATAAATGCAATTGTTATTATTCTTTACCAGCAATGCTTTGCATTGATATAGCCTTGCAAAAGAAATATTTTTTATTGAATTATATAATTAATGCAATCAAAAAATAATATAAATTTTAACCATAGTCAAATAGTGAGGCTCTGGATCGATATTATTTTGCTTAATGCATATTAAATATACCGGTATATACTGTTTTGTTATTACAATTGTCTTCTATTTCAATTTTTAAACTGATTTTGCCTTTGCTGTTTGCTGGAGTTTTGTGTAAAGGGCAATATAATGTATTTGTTTTGGCATCGTATTCAAATAAAATCCATTGATTGTTAAAATACCCGTTGAAAGATTTTATTCCGGAAAAGTCATCTGATATTTTAAATATCAGATTTTCAGATCTGGAGTATGTCTTGTTGTTGTAATAGTTTATTGATTTAACTGATGGTTTTATACTGTCAATATAAAAGGTGAAATTACCACAGCTACGTGTTTTTAAAGTTATTTCATTATTTTCTGTATTCCCGCCCGAATATGAAAGGTGATTGTTGTTGTTTGTTTGTGCTAAACATAGATTTTTGTCGAATTTAGTTAATGAGTCCGGGACTGTTATTTTAATTGTAATGTTTTTTTGCAGAGGTATGGTTTTATTACCAATATGGAATATATGCTCGTTATTATGGATGCTTTCATTTATTGTGAAATCGGTATTTTCATAGAAAGTGCCTTTGGGAATAGAACAGGTGATTGACTTTTCTTTAAGAGTATTGTCAGTGTCGTATCTTAATATATTTGTACTTTTTTCTTCCGGAGCCAAAGTTATATTGGGCGATAATCCTTTATGTAATTTAAAATTTAATTCAGAAATATTGTTTGCGGCGTCATAAGCTAAAATATGTATGTTTTTAGTGCTGTCCATATTGATAATTCCATTGTCAACTACATCTTTATAGATGCTTAGCTGGTTGTTTGGTAGTTTATAACACCTCTGAAATCTTTTTCCATGTAAAGTTTTATATGCATAGTCAATATGACTGTTAATATATCTTGATTCATAAAATGAAAAACGATCTAAGTTCCACGAATACTTTGTTGTATCATTAACTTTCATGGTTAGACTATAAACACCGCATTTTTTCCATGAGCCAGAAAAATAATCCAGCATTTCTATGCCTATACCAATTTTTCCTGATGCAATAATTTTAGGATTCCCTTTTAAATGAAATCTTCCGTCATAAAATACAATTGGGTAGTTTTTTGGTGAATTATTACCGCTTATAGTACTATTGGAATCAAGAGGGTAGACTCTTAGAGTTAGTAATTTAGGACGGACATCATCTTTGATTTTAGTTTGAAAGAAGAAGGGATTTAATGGTTTTTCGGTTTTGCTGTCTCTAATTTCATAATGTAAATGAGGTCCGCCACTGCTTCCTGAATTGCCAGAAAAGCCAATTACCTCTCCTTGGCTAACGTAAATGGGTTCAGTAGGGAAGTAATCTATCGAAAAGCTTTTTATTTTATATTGCTCCTTTGTGATTAATGAATCAATTTTTTGAGCATAAGAAGTTAAATGTCCATAAACAGAGGTGTAGCCATTGTTATGCTTTATATAGATGGCATTTCCGTACCCAACCGGTGAAATTTTAATTCGTGAAATAACTCCATTTGCCATAGAGTGAACTGGTATGCCTGTTTTTCCGTTTGTACTTAAATCAATACCTGAATGGAAGTGATTAGATCTGAGTTCTGCAAACGAACCACTGATTTTTGTTTCTATATTTAAAGGAAAGATAAAGTCGTTATTTCTTAGAGCTTGTCCTGAACTATTAATCGTAATTATTAGGAGTATAAATCGTAAAATTAAAGTGTATTTCATGTGATTATATTTTCTTTCATTTGATATATGGAACTTGCCAAAAAAATCCTCATGTGTCAGAATCTTTTCTCATGGCTCGTTTCAAGCGTTGTATATAAAATGATTTATCGAAACGGAATATTTAGTTTTAATTAATTAGGAATTGTACTTTTTTTTACAATGCAATTGCTTAATATTAAGAATGTATCTATGTTTATTTAAATTGATTGTAAAAAGAAAGTTTATGTTTATTTTTATTTCTTGTTTGCAATATTAACTTTGTATGGCATTTATGTAAATATGACAAACGAAAATATAGAAATTGTAAATAATTTACAAAATAAAATAATGCGGTTGGTTGAACGTTACGAGAGAGTAAAGTCAGATTTTGAATTGTTAAAAGCTCAAAACGATCAGCTCACCACTCAGTTAGAAGGATCTGCAAGAGATATTGCAGATTTAAAAGAAAAATACAATACATTAAAATTTTCTAAAGCGATTGAAACAAGTAGTGGAGACGTTCACTTTGCAAAAATTAGAATTAATCAGATTGTGCGGGAAATTGATAAATGCATTGCTCTTTTAAACAGATAATATTTAGTTGTAAATGGACGATAAGCTTTCAATAAGGGTGAATGTGGCAGATAGGTATTATCCTTTAAGGATAAACAGGGAAGATGAAGAGCGTATCAGAAAAGCAGCTAAACTGATCAATGATAAGGTATTACAATATAAACAACACTATTCTGATAAAGATCATCAGGATTTTTTAGGAATGGCTGCTTTGCAGTTTGTAATTAAACTTCTTGAGTTAGAAGAGAAGCAAGATGATTCTCCTATAGTAGAAATGGCCAGAGAGCTGGATCAGAAACTATCGGAAATTCTTGAGAGAGAATAATTAATCAATATATGTCAATAATATCCGCATTGTTTATACAATCATACATTTATATGTTTGAATCTGTATGGAACGATAGCGGTTTTGTTTTATTAAATAAAGTGTGAAATGGAGACAATAATAGTCGGAATTGTAGCCCTGGTAATTGGAGTTTTGGGCACATGGATAGTATACGGTAAGATTTTAAAATCTCATAGCCATAAAATTATACGCGAAGCTGAAATTGAGGCTGAAGTAATTAAAAAAGATAAAATCTTACAGGCAAAAGAAAAGTTTCTGCAATTAAAATCTGATCATGAAAAGGAAATTAATTCAAGGAATAATAAATTATTAAGTGTTGAGAATAAATTAAAGCAAAGAGAGGTTGTATTTAATCAAAAACAAGAGGAATTAACTCGTAAGCGTAAAGAGACTGAAGCTATTCGTGAGAATTTAGATGCTCAATTGGAAATTGTTGAAAAAAAATCAGCAGATTTAGACAAACTTCATAAACAACAAGTAGAGCAATTAGAAGCTATTTCAGGTTTAACTGCTGATGAAGCAAAAAGCCAGTTGATAGAATCCTTAAAAGCTGAAGCTAAAACAGAGGCTATGTCGTATGTTAATGACATAATGGATGAGGCTAAAATTAATGCTAATAAAGAATCGAAAAGAATCGTTTTACAAACAATTCAAAGGGTAGCAACAGAAAATGCAATAGAAAATTCGGTTACGATATTCCATATCGATTCGGATGAGATTAAAGGTAGGATTATTGGACGTGAAGGTCGAAATATCAGAGCTTTAGAAGCTGCTACTGGTGTTGAGATTATTGTAGATGATACCCCTGAGGCTATCGTTTTAAGTGCTTTTGATCCTATGCGTAGAGAGGTTGCTCGTTTGGCCTTACACCAGTTAGTAACTGATGGTAGAATTCACCCGGCTCGTATTGAGGAAGTCGTTAATAAAGTTCGCAAACAGGTTGAAGAAGAAATTATTGAAACAGGTAAAAGAACTGCAATAGATTTAGGTATTCATGGTTTACACCCTGAATTAATTAAATTGGTGGGGAAAATGAAGTATCGTTCTTCTTACGGACAGAACTTATTACAGCACTCTCGTGAAACAGCCAATTTATGTGCAGTTATGGCAAGTGAATTAGGTTTAAATCCTAAAAAAGCTAAAAGAGCCGGGTTATTACATGATATAGGTAAAGTTTCAGATGAAGAACCAGAGTTACCACACGCTATCCTGGGTATGAAGCTTGCAGAAAAATATAAAGAAAAGCCTGATATTTGTAATGCAATTGGTGCTCACCATGATGAAATTGAGATGACTACCATGATGGCTCCTATTGTTCAGGTTTGTGATGCAATTTCTGGTGCCCGTCCTGGTGCCCGAAGAGAAGTGGTTGACTCCTATATCAAGCGCTTAAAAGATTTAGAAAATCTTGCGTTGTCGTATCCTGGAGTGTTAAAAACTTATGCTATTCAAGCTGGACGTGAATTGCGTGTAATTGTAGGTAGTGAGAAAGTTACAGATAAAGATGCGGAAACCTTGTCGTATGAAATTGCTAAAAAAATTCAGACAGAAATGACTTATCCTGGTCAGGTTAAGATTACTGTTATCCGAGAAACAAGAGCTATCAATTACGCCAAATAAATTATCAGTTTCGTCATAAAGTTTAAAGATTTAGGCCAAAAGTTTATTTATTTTATAAACTTATTGGCCTAAATTGTTTACAATGCAAAATATACTTCAAAATAAAAAAGTTTTAGTTACAGGAGGAGCTGGATTTATCGGTTCTAATTTAATTCAAAGGTTACTTTCTCAGGATAACACTGTCGTTTGTCTGGATAATTTTTCTACAGGGAAAAGACTGAATATTGAAAATTATATTGATCATCCTCGATTTGCTTTAATAGAAGGTGATATCCGAAACAGGGAAGATTGTGATAAGGCAGTTGATGGATGTGATGTTATTTTACATCAGGCAGCGTTAGGATCGGTTCCTCGTTCTATCCAGGATCCAAAAACTTCTAACGATGTTAATATTAGTGGTTTTGTTAATGTTATATTGGCTGCCAGGGATGCTGGTGTAAAAAGAATTGTTTATGCAGCCAGTTCTTCTACTTATGGGGATAGTGAGTCTATGCCTAAAGTTGAAGATGTTATAGGGAAACCTCTTTCGCCTTATGCTGTAACTAAATATGTTAATGAACTTTACGCAGATGTTTTTTCAAGGCTTTATAACTTGGAAATCATTGGTTTGCGCTATTTTAATGTTTTTGGAATGCGTCAGGATCCTGATGGTGCTTATGCTGCAGTAATTCCTAAGTTTGTTAAAGCTTTGGTTAAGAAAGAGTCTCCTACTATTAATGGAGATGGTACTTTTTCGAGGGATTTTACCTTTATAGAAAATGTGATACAGGCCAATCAATTAGCTGCTATTGTTGATAAGCCTGAAGCAATAAATACTGTTTATAATATTGCTTTTGGTGAAAGAACATCTTTAAATGAGTTAATATCATATTTAAAAGAATTATTGTCGGATTATGATCAAACAATTAATGATGTGGTTGTGAACTATGGTCCTGAAAGAGTTGGGGATGTACCTCATTCATTGGCATCCATTGATAAAGCAAAAAGCTTGTTGGGTTATAACCCTGAGTTTAGCGTTAAGGAGGGATTAAAAAAGGCTATTGATTGGTATTGGAATAACTTGTCGTAAAAAAGTTTTTTTATAAGAAATACAGGTTCAGCGGGAATGAATTTTAAATTTAATATATTTGTGTGTTAATTTTTTATAAACTAAAACAATATTAAAATGAAAATCTATTTCCCAAAGATGATTTCTTTTTTGTTTGTTGGTGCGTTATTGTTTTCCTCTTGTGGTGGAGGAGATGATAAAAAGGACGAAACCCCTGAAGATACTAGTCCGCCAACAATATCAACCAGTATTCCTAATTCAACGGAAAATACATTTGGTGATGGTCAGTACATACATTACGAAGGAACTTTTACTGATGATATAGCATTAGCAAAAGTTGTATTTACATTAACGGATAATAAGGGTGTTGTTGTGTCTGAAAACGTAAGTGTTAAAGGCGTGGAGCATGAACCATGGACTCCGGCTGATTTTTCTTTTGACTTGAGTGGGAAAACATATAGTTATAAAAATAGTGTGTTTGATAGTTCATTTGATTCAAATGAATACTGGACGGGTAGTTATACTTTAACTGTTGTTGTAGAAGATGAATCTGGAAAGTCAACATCACAAGAAATTTCTATAAATTTAGAATAGTAAGCTTTTATTTTTAACTATTAAGCTCGTTAATTAAACGGGCTTTTTTTATACCTATTAGCATACTATGATATATGATGCAAATCATACCGGATATATTGTTTCAATTGTCTTTTTTTGTTGATCTTTACAGCTTGTTTATTCATTAAATAGAAAGTTATGCCTCAATATAATTTTGACGAGATATTAGAGCGGGAAAATACAGATGCATTTAAATTAGAGTTACGTCAGTTTTTCTTTGGAACAAACGATGTACTCCCTCTTTGGGTTGCTGATATGGATTTTAAAGCTCCTTCTGCTGTTATTAATGCCATTCAGGAACGTGCGCAACATGAAATTTATGGTTATACAATACGGGATAGTAAATTTACCGGTGCAATAAAGTATTGGTTAGAGAGTCAGCATCAATGGACTATTGATGAGAGTTGGATAAAATTTATTCCCGGGGTTTTAGCCTCTTTGGTTATTGCGATTAATGAGTTTTCAGAAGTAGGAGATCAAGTAATTATACAAACACCAGTGTATCCTCCGTTTCATTCTATTGTTAAAGAGAATAACAGGGAATTAGTTAAGAATACACTCGTTGAAAAAGAAGGATATTATACTATAGATTTTGATTTGCTCGAAAAACAAGCAAGTGATCCCAAGGCTAAAATATTTGTCTTTTCAAATCCTCATAACCCTGTAGGAAGAGCCTGGACAAAGGAAGAACTTGAAAGAATTGGAGAAATATGTATCAAACATGATTTATTAATTGTTTCGGATGAAATACATAGTGATTTATGTTTATTTGGCCATAAGCATTTAGTTTTGGCTAATCTTATTCCGGAGTTGAAGAACAGGATTATTACAGGAATGGCACCGAGTAAGACTTTTAATATAGCTGGTTTATCAACTGCTTATGCTGTTATTGAGGATGATGTTTTAAGATCCCGGTTCGAAAAACGATTGAGTGCTTATCAAATGCATATGGGTAATTTGTTTGGCGGGGTTGCATTAACTGCTGCATACAATGAAGGTGCTGAGTGGCTTGCTGAACTAAAGAAGTATTTAGAAAAAAATGCCCTTTTTGTGAAAGATTTTATTCAAGCCAATATGCCTGAAGTTGGATTTGTGTTACCAGAAGCTACTTATTTGCTATGGCTTGATTTTCGAAAGTGGAACGTTAAGCATAGCGAACTTAAAAAAGCGATGATTCAAATAGGTAAGGTTGGTTTAAATGATGGCTTGTCTTTTGGTGTTGAAGGAGAGGGTTTTCAAAGATTAAATATAGGCTCACCTTTGGCTGTTATTAAAGAAGGTATGGAGCGTATTTTAAAAGTGCGAAATCATTTTGTAAAATAAATAATGAAATGCTTAGGCGGATTTTAGTTTTCTATTTTTCGCCTTAGCCTTTATTGTTGGGTATAAAAATACAGAAAGTAAAATGACTACTGTTCCTAAATAGAATCCCCCGCTCATATATTCAGACTCTCCAAAAATAAAATATGCCAATATAATCCCATAGATGGGTTCCATATTTACTGCTAATATCACATTATATGCAGATAATTCCTTCATAACGTCAACGCTAACAGCAAAAGCAAAAGCTGTACAAATAACACCAAGAATAATTACGTATAATATATCATTTAAATCAGGATGTAATAATTGGTGGTTAAATTGTTGGCTTACCAATAAAAATATTGTAATTCCTATGAATCCACCACTCATTTCGTAAAAGCTAATTAGTGTTGGTTCAAATTTATGAGTGTATGATTTGTTTAGTATGGTAAAAAGAGTTGCTAAAATGCTTGATATGATAGCAATAATAATCCCCTTGATGAAATGAATTTCATAACTAAAAATTAAATACAGTCCTATAACAATAAAAACTCCAATTAATGTTTCTAACCAATTGAATTCTAATTTAAAGAACAGTGGTTCCAATATGCTTGCAAATAATGTTCCGGAAGCCATTATTCCAAGTGTAACTGAAATGTTGGAAATCTTTATGGCTCCAAAGAATGTGATCCAGTGCAGGGCTACAACAAGTCCGATTCCAACCAGTTTTACAATGTCTTTTGTGTCAATAGATAAACGAATTTTTTTCCATTTGATATATATTAATAAGCTAACAGCTGCAAAAAGCATTCTATACCAAACCATTTGAAGAGCACTCATTTCAATGAGCTTTCCTATGATTGCAGTAAATCCATAAATTACTACAATAAAATGCATTAGAAACAGACTTTTTGTATAAGATCTTGCCATAAATAATTGAGTAATAAAAATTATTCAAAGATATTGTTTTAAAATTTTACCTGTTTATGATTTTTGTATTACTTTTACATTTTGAGATGGACAAAGTTTTTTGGATAACAAAGGAAAGACAACGCTTGCATTCATTATTGATTAATAATGTTTCATATCATTATTCTTTCTTTTTTATATATTATTTTAATTTATGGTCGGCCTATTTATATAGGTCTTTTTTTTGTCCAAATTTTAAAGGATTAAATTTTACTTCCCTGAGGTTTAATAGAATTATTTGTCCTAAATTAAATCACGTATTCAATCATCACTTTTATAAAATAAATTTCCGATTAATACCGGATATTAAGGTATCAGTTAGGAATTAAATCAAGTTAAATGAAAGACAGAAGTTTGGTCTCTATTAATGATTTCTCAAAAGAAGAAATTCTTCAAATTGTAGATTTGGCTGCAAAGTTTGAAGAGAATCCTAATCAGGATTTATTGAAGAATAAGGTGGTAGCAACCTTGTTTTTTGAACCCTCTACCCGAACGAGATTAAGTTTTGAAACAGCGATTAACAGGTTAGGAGGGAAAATAATTGGTTTTTCTGATGCCTCCTCCTCCTCAACCACTAAGGGTGAAACATTAAAAGATACTATCAGAATGGTTAGCAACTATGCTGATCTTATTGTAATGAGGCATCCCTTAGAAGGAAGTGCTCGTTATGCTTCTGAAGAGTCAGGTGTTCCTATTGTTAATGCAGGAGATGGTGCTAATCAGCATCCTACGCAAACTCTTTTGGATTTATATTCCATAAAGAAAACTCAGGGAACACTTGAGAATTTAAATATCTTTATGGTAGGTGATTTAAAATACGGAAGAACAGTGCATTCTCTTTTGCAAGCCATGAGTCACTTTAACCCGGTGTTTAATTTTATTGCTCCTGATGAACTTAAAATGCCAGATGAATATAAGCTATGGCTTGATTCGAAAGGTATCCCGTTCTATGAGCATAAAGAATTTACCGACATTGTGTCAAAGGCAGATATTCTTTACATGACCCGTGTTCAACAAGAACGTTTTGCCGATCCTATGGAATATGAAAAGGTAAAAAATATCTATATTCTTAGAAACTCAATGCTTCAAAATACCAAAGAAAATCTGAAAATATTGCATCCACTTCCTCGTGTCAATGAGATTAATACTGATGTGGATGACAATCCGAAAGCATATTATTTTCAACAAGCAGAAAATGGAGTGTATGCTCGTATGGCTATTATTGCCTCTATTTTAGGTTTAGTTTAAATTTATTAAAATGACTCCAAAAAAAGAATTAAGAGTTAGTGCTATTCAAAATGGTACTGTTATAGATCATATTCCTGCAGATAAGCTTTTTAAGGTGATAAGCATTCTTAAGTTAGACAAGTGTGAAAACTTAATCACATTTGGTACTAATTTAGGAAGTAACCGTTTTGGTAAGAAGGCTATTATTAAAGTGGCAGATAAGTTCTTTGAAGAAAAGGACTGGAATAAAATAGCTTTAGTAGCTCCGGATGCCAGATTTAATATTATTAAGGATTATGATGTGGTAGAAAAAAGAGAGGTTGTTATCCCGGATGAAATAGTTGGAATAGCAAAATGTTTTAATCCTAAATGTATTACCAACACGGAACCAATGATAACTAAATTCTCATTAGTGGTATCTAAAGAAGTAGCTTTAAAATGTCACTATTGCGAAAAAATAACAACTAAGGAACACTTGGTGATTTTATAGTTCTTTTGTTCTACTTTAAAATAAATAAATATGGCAAAAGTCGATTGGAAACCCGGAAATATGCTTTATCCTTTGCCTGCAGTTATGGTTACTGTTGGTAATAACCCTGAGAATTATAATATTATAACAGTTGCCTGGACAGGGACAATATGTTCTGATCCACCAATGTTATACATCTCGTTACGTAAAGGAAGGCATTCGTATTCTGTTTTAAAAGAAACCGGGGAGTTTGTGATAAACCTTACCACCAAAGATCTGGCATTTGCTACAGATTGGTGCGGTGTTAGATCAGGGAGACAATTTAATAAATTTAAAGAAATGAATTTAACAGCGGGTAAAGCATCTGTTGTTAAAGCACCGGTGATTGAAGAGTCTCCTGTTAATATAGAATGTAAAGTTACCCAAGTTGTTGCTTTGGGAACGCATGATATGTTTATGGCTGAGGTTGTTAATGTTAAAGCTGATAGTGAATATATTGATGAAAAAACAGGTGCATTTTCTTTGCATAAAGCCAAACCTATATGTTACTCGCATGGTAATTATTATGAAGTAGGAAAGAGGATTGGAAAGTTTGGATATGCAGTAGAAAAGAAATCTACAAAAAAGAAAAGAGCTAAAATAGTTAGTAAGAAGTAGGGGAAATTTTAATTTTTGACAATAAATTGTTGTTTTATAAGGATAAAGATATCTTTGCGCAAATTATACATTATTAAAAGAAAGAATGAGTTTAGAAAAAGATTTAGAAAACAGAAGTGGTTCTGTATGTGAATTGTGTGGTGCAACAAATGACTTGTCTGCTTATGAAGTTCCGTCATCCCCTGTTGCAGGTGTTGATGCTCATATTTTAGTGTGCAGTTCGTGTAAAAGTCAGTTGTCTGGTACTGAAGAATTAAATATGAATCACTGGCGTTGTTTAAATGATAGTATGTGGAGTGTTGTTCCTGCTGTTCAGGTTACTGCATGGAGAATGCTAAATCGTATTAAAGCTGAAGGCTGGCCTCAGGATTTATTGGATATGTTGTATCTCGAAGATGATGTTTTGGCTTGGGCTAAGGCTTCGGGTGAAGGTGACGATACTGAAGATACTATAGTTCATAAAGATAGTAATGGCGCTGTTTTAAATGTTGGAGATACTGTTGTTTTAATCAAGGATCTTAATGTTAAAGGTGGTGGTTTTACGGCAAAAAGAGGAACGGCAGTCAGAAATATAGGCTTGGTTCATGATAACCCTGAACAGATTGAAGGAAGAGTTAATGGTCAGCAGATTGTTCTTCTTACGCAATACGTGAAAAAATCAAATTAATAAAAAAAAACAGTTTAACTCAATGGATGTCATGTGTTAAACTGTTTTTTTAATCATTCAATGGATAATCTATAGTAAGTTACCTACTCTTATTCCAAAGTATATGCTTTGTGGTAATGATGGTCCATAAATATATGCAGGATCCCTGTTAATACCTGTATCAAAGTCGTCCTGATATGAGTTGAAAATATTTTTAATGCCGCAGGATAGTGATAAGTCAAAGCCTTTTTTGGTTCTGAAAATGTATTCTCCTTTTATACCAATGTCCATAAAGTCCTGGGTGTTTAATATCTCACCATTAGAATCTTTTCCGTAATATTCAATTTTCATGCTCCCTGTATAAGTGCCGTTTAATGAAATTGTTAAGCTTTTTAAGGGATCAGCATTAAAAGCAAAATACCCGTAGTTGTTAGGAGTTCTTAAATAGTCTTTTGTGAAATTGCCCTTTCCATATTCCTGTGCTTCGTCATAGCGACTGATCTGAGATGTAAAACCAATTTCAAAATCCCAGTTGGCTGAAGGGAAATACTTTGCTTCAATATTAATACCGTTAACAAATGCTTTACCGCCATTAATCCTGGTGTATGTCACAGTTCCGTTTTCGTCTGCTTCGCTTTGCTCGTTGGCAAAAGCATCTGTCAGGTTTGTATAAAAATACTCTCCCAGTAGTTCAAAGTCAGAGTTTCCTATTTTTCCCTGGTAATCAGCAGAGCCAACAAATGAATAACTGCTTTCCTGTTTTAAGTTTGTGCCATTTGCATGAAGTACTTTCCTGTTTCCTGCAATTTCAATATGTAAGTCTTCATCGAATATTTGAGGAGCTCTGTAACCTGTTGAAAAACTCCCTCTTAATTGTAATTGTTTCAGGGGTTTGTATAAAAGGTTTACTCTCGGGCTAAAGACTGTGTTTGATAAATCATCATTGTCATCCTCTTTGTTTACAATGTTGTAATTGTCAATTCTCAGACCTGCAGAGACTGTCATTTTGCTAAATTCATAATCGTATTGACCAAACAAGCCTATTGTATTCATTTTTTGATCAGAGATAATTACTTCTTCATGATAACCCTCTTCATCGGTATAAGCTAGCTTTCTATCTTCTAAATTGCTACCTGTATTTTCTAAACCTGCTATATATGAATGACGACCAACACCGCCTTTGAACTGCATTCCGTATGAGTATGATAAGTCTTGAGTGGCACCATATGCACTCATGTCTGGGATTCCATCCGAAAGTTGTTCAGGATCATCCATAGGTAAATTAAATACATAGTCTTCAGGATAAGAACGAGCTCCATAATACGAATTTCTATTCACATTTTGCGCCGATGCATATACAGATAGCTGGCCGTTATTTTTACCTACAAAGCGAGTGAATGTAAAAGATCCCGTGTTTATTTTATGATTTACCGATTCAGCAATATTGGCTTCGTGCTCCAAAGCGTCTAACATATCGCCTCCACGTCTTTCTTCTTCTATATGAAAATAATCCAGGGTTAATTTATTTCTGTACCCCATTCGGTGGTATAGATTTGCTCCGAAGGTATTGTTGTTTAATTGTGATAATTCTGTAAACGAATCTTCATTGGCATCAAAGCCTTCTCTCTTTCTGTGTGTTGCGTATAATGCAAGTCCGGAGTTTTTATCTTCGGATACAATAGCAGTGTTTATATTGATGTTAAAGTCATTTTTTGCTTTATCACTTATTCCTATTCTTCCATTTTGAATGTTTGCCTCAAAGATGTTATTTGTGGGTTCTTTAGTAATTAAATTTACTGTTCCGGCAATTGCATTACTTCCGTATAGTGCCGAACCTCCACCTTTTACGACTTCTACCTGCTGTATCATGTTTGCAGGAATCATTTCTAATCCGTATACACTTGCTAAACCACTGAAAATAGATCGTCCATTAACGAGTACTTGAGAGTAAGAACCTTCCATTCCATTCATTCTTAATTGATTTGCCCCACAGTTCTGGCAGTTGTTTTCCATTCGTAATCCCGTGGTAAAATTAAGACCCTCACTTAGCGTTACTGCTTGTACCTGGTTTAATTGCTTTGGAGTCATCGTGTTTACAATGTTCGATGCATCAATTCTTCGTTTTTGTGTTTTATCTGCAGTAACAACAACTTGTTCTAAACCGAGTACGTCCTCTTCTAAGTTGATTTTCAGATTTAAAGGGTTGTTATAGTTGAGATTTATTTTCATTTCTTTGGGAATATGCCCTAATGCCTGAATTATTAATATGTGTTCCCCTTCTGGTATGTCTGTCATGAAAAATTTACCGTCTAAATCTGATGCTGTTCCAATTGTTGTGGCTTTTAATTGTACCGTGGCAAACGGAATGGGCTCCTCTCCATTTGTAACTTCTCCCTGGATGGGCGGAATTACGGTATTGGCAAGTATATTGACTGATATTGCAAATAATGTTAGGATGTTTAATATTATCTTGTTCATATTATTTTATTCTTGAATGTAATAATCCTGTTATCGGTATGCCTGAGAACAGGGCATACCAATTCTATAATCACTCTAAAATGATTTTCCTTTAAATATGTTTATTCTCCTAATGAAAATGTGTGATTAAAATTTAATCAGGCAGTTTTGATTAGAATTGCTTAAGCAAAAGGAGGAGCACGAAGAGGGGAACAATGGTAATATTTTTTACTGTATAAAGAATGTTGTGGTAATTCAGATTTGTTGTATGGAACAGAACAAGAGGAACTTAAATGAATTCCCTGGGCGTTATTTAAGTATGTGATTGTTGTGGAAAACGCACAATGAGAAGTGCAACCTGAGTCGTGGGTATGGTGAGCTTTATCAGCCCCCGCAGTGTTGTGATAGTGTACCAGGATTTGATTGTCACCAATGAAATGAACATGTAGCCCAAAGTTTAATGTTAGCGTTAAGCCCACATTAACAAATAGCATTAGTGATGCAAATCCAATTGCTAATATATTTTTTACTGTTCTCATTAAATATCTACGATACAAAAATGAGTCATATTTGTTTTATATCCTATCCCTAAAAGTGGGGGTTTTGTTTAGCCCCCTGATTTTTTTGCTTTGTATCCTGCTTTTATCAGTAAGTCTAAAACTTTATCTCTAAAATCTCCTTGAATTATAATTTCTCCTTCTTTAACGGAACCTCCTACGCCACATTTTGATTTTAAATCTTTACCTAAATCTTTGAGGGCGCTCTCTTCTCCAATAAACCCGGTTATTAAAGTTACGGCTTTACCTTTTCTTTGTTTTTTATCCAGCATAACCTTCAGGTTTTGTTGCTGTGGAGGTAGTGTTTCTTCTTGAATATCATCATCGTATTGGTATTCGTAGTCGCTGTTAGTAGAGAATACAATACCGTCACGTAATTTTCTGTTTTTTTTACTCATATTTCTTTATTTGGCAACAAAAATAGAATTTTATCAGGTTTCTTAAAAATAATATCTTTGATAGGATAGAAGTATTGTTAAAAGAAGTAAATAATTAGTAGTGATGTTAGGTGTAAAGCTCTGATTGTTAAGAGGTGCTGAATATTTGTTTCAATCAGGAGGCTAACGATTATTGATTTTTTGATTTTTATCATACTTTTGTACAGTTTATTTGAATCCTAAGCAGGTTAAATTGATTAATCTTTATTGATTTAACTTTTTAATTAGGAATCCGTATTATATTTTTTGGAAAAAGTTTGAATACCTTTTGTAGGAATGTTTAAGATTATTAATAAAGAGTTCTTTTCGGAGAATGTTGTAAAGATTGACATTGAGGCTCCTCGTATTGCTAAAGCAAGGAGAGCAGGCCATTTTGTTATTGTAAAAATCGGGGAACAAGGTGAGCGTTTCCCGTTGACAATTGCCGGTGCAGACAGAAATAAGGGTACAATTACTTTGGTTGTGCAAAAAGTTGGTGTTTCTTCACGTAAATTGGCTTCTCTAGAAGTTGGCGAGTATGTGACGGATCTTGTGGGTCCTTTAGGTCAGGCAACTCATATTGAAAAGAAAGGAACTATTCTTGCCTGCGGCGGAGGTGTAGGTGTTGCTCCATTATTACCAATAGTACAGGCTTATAAAGAAGCTGGGAACAGGGTTGTTACAGTTATTGCTGCACGTACCAAGGATTTGATTATTTTAGAAGATCAAATTAGGGCGTATTCTGATGAGTTGATTGTTATGACAGATGATGGATCATACGGTCAAAAAGGGTTGGTCACCGAAGGAATGGAACAGGCTATAAGCCGAGAGAACATTGATGAAGCTATGATTATCGGACCGGCTATAATGATGAAGTTTGCTGCGCAAACTACTAAAAAACATAATATTCCAACTCTTGCCAGCTTAAATACTATTATGGTTGATGGTACAGGAATGTGTGGCGCTTGTAGAATCACAGTTGGTGGAAAAACCAAATTTGTTTGTGTTGATGGGCCTGAATTTGACGCACATCAGGTTGATTTTGATGAAATGCTGCTCAGGTTAAATGGCTATAAGGATATGGAGAAAAAAGCAGATGAGAAGTATCTGAAAGACCATATCAAATAAACATTTATCCTTATTATAATTAAAGTAACTAGTTTCCTAAAATGGATGATAGAGATATATACTTAAAAGCTGAACGTGCACTTGAGTGGCGTGAAGAATTAAGGAAAAAAATAAAAGCAAAAGACAGAACAGATATCCCAAGGGTAATGATGAATGAGGTTGATGCCAGGGTTCGAATTCAGTCGTATGTGGAAGTTAATAGCGGATTAACGCAGGAACAGGCTCAAAAGGAAGCAACCCGCTGTGTTGACTGTGCCAATCCTACTTGTATTACAGGTTGTCCTGTAGAAATTAATATCCCCAAGTTTATTAAAAGAATTGAACAGGGAGAATTTCTTGAAGCTGCTAAGGTTCTGAAAGAAACCAGCACTTTACCCGCTGTATGTGGAAGGGTTTGTCCTCAGGAAAAACAGTGTGAAGCGAATTGTTTTTATACTCAAAAACTTAAAAAAGAACCTGTAGCAATAGGTTATCTTGAGCGATTCGCGGCTGATTATGAAAGGGAGTCAGGTCTAATTTCTATTCCTGAGATTGAAGAGAAAAACGGACGAAAAGTAGCTTGTATTGGTTCTGGTCCTGCAGGATTGACATTTGCTGGTGAAATGGCAAAAAAAGGTTATGATGTAACTGTTTTTGAGGCTTTGCATGAGATAGGTGGCGTGTTAAAATATGGTATACCTGAGTTTCGTTTGCCAAATCATATTGTTGATGTGGAAATTGAAAGCTTAAAGAAAATGGGCGTTCAGTTTGAAACCAATTTTATTGTTGGGAAGACAGCAACTATAGAGGACTTAAAAGAAGAAGGTTTTGAAGCTTTTTTTACGGGAAGTGGTGCTGGTTTACCCCGGTTTATGAATATTCCTGGTGAAAATTATATAGGTATATTAAGTTCAAACGAATATCTCACCCGTATTAATTTGATGCATGCTGCAGAGCAATCTTCAGATACACCTGTTATTAGTGGAAATAAGGTAATGGTTGTAGGTGGTGGAAATACTGCAATGGACTCAGTTCGTACTGCGAAAAGATTAGGTGCAGAAAGAGCAATGATTGTTTACCGCAGGAGTATGGAGGAGATGCCTGCTCGTAATGAAGAGATTGAACATGCAAAAGAAGAAGGCGTTGAGTTTATGACTCTTTCTAATCCTCTGGAGTATTATGCCAATGAAAAAGGTCAGGTGAATAGGGTGAAAATTCAGAAGATGGAACTGGGTGAACCAGATGCCAGTGGAAGAAGGAGACCTGTACCTGTTGAAGATTCTGAAGAAATGATTGAAGTGGATACAGTTGTTGTGAGTGTTGGTGTTTCTCCAAATCCTATTGTTCCGGATTCATTACCTGAATTAAAAACTACCTCATGGGGAACTATTCAGGTTAATGAAGAAACATTACAATCTTCAATGCCGGAGATGTTTGCCGGGGGGGATATTGTTAGAGGGGGAGCTACTGTTATTCTTGCTATGGGGGATGGAAGAAAAGCTGCTCAAAAAATGGATGAATATCTAAAGAATAAATAATACCAATTGTCTAATCATTAAGAAGGAAAACAAATGAAGCTATTGGAAACAAAATATATGGGCTTAAGGCTGAAAAATCCTGTTATTGTTGGAAGTTGTGGATTAACAGCTTCTGTAGAAGGGTTAAAACGTATTGCACAAAGTGGTGCTGCCGCCGTAGTCCTAAAATCTATTTTCGAAGAAGAAATTATCAAAGAACATGAGGAAACACTAAAAAAGAGTCTTGGATTTCAAGATAATAATTTAGAATTCCTGGATTATTTTGATTACCAGTTAAAAGATGATGTTCTTAAAAAAACAGCAAGCCTGATAGAGCAGGCTAAGCAGGAAGTTGATATTCCAATTATAGGCAGCTTAAATTGTGCTTCTTCCGGTGAATGGATTTCTTATGCAAAACATTTAGAAAAGGCAGGTGTGGATGCTCTGGAACTTAATGTTTTTAAACTTCCGTTTGATGTTGAGCAAAAGGCAGAAGATCAGGAAAAGTTATATTTATCTATTATTAAAAAGGTAAAGGAGAGTGTTTCTATTCCTGTTTGCATTAAAATTGCACCTTATTCCTCAAATTTGGCGGCAATGATTAAAAAAATTGATGATGCTGGAGTTGATGCTATTACTATGTTTAACAGGTTTTATAATGTAGACTTTGATATTATGACTGATGAAGTTAAGGCAGGGGAGCCTTATTCTTCAGAAATGGATTACTTTAATACCTTACGGTGGATTTCTATAATGTCGGGTAAGGTTAATTGTGATTTGTCTGCAAGTACTGGTATTCATAGTGCAGAAACAGCCATAAAAATGATTATGGCAGGAGCATCAACCGTGCAGTTGGTTTCAAAGTTATATAAAGATGGTTTAGGATCTGTTGCCGGCATACTTAAAAATATCGAGTTGTGGATGGATAAACGCGGATACCTGAGTGTCGATGAATTCAGGGGGAGTGTTCATCATGAACCTAAAGAAAATTCAGAGAAATTTGAGCGTGTTCAATTTATGAAATATTTTTCGGGGCACAAACCGGATCAGATCTATTAAAGTGCTTTTTTCAATAGATTTCTTTTTTTTGTTTTTATTTTAAGGTTGTAATGAACTTCTGATACTTTATGTGGGTTAAAAGAATAGCTTGTGGGTGAATAATATGTGGTAACTATTTGTTAAATGTAATAAAATAACTACTTTTGCGCCCGCATTAAATAATTTAATTATATTAATTATGTTGAATCATTATGAAACCGTTTTCATTTTGACTCCCGTTTTATCTGATGTACAGATGAAGGAAGCGGTTGAAAAATTCCGCACTGTTATCACAGATAACGGAGGTGAAATTGTAAACGAAGAAAATTGGGGATTACGCAAATTAGCGTATCCAATCCAAAAGAAATCAACAGGTTTCTATAACTTGTTTGATTTTAAAGTTGAACCTGATGTGATTGCCAAGCTAGAGCTTGCTTTTCGTCGTGATGAGCGCGTTATCCGCTTTTTAACATTTAAAATGGATAAATACGCAGAAGCTTATAGTGAGAAGAGAAGAAAAACCATCAAAGAAAAAAAGGAGAAATAGGCCATGGCACAAAATCAAAGTGAAATCAGATATTTAACTCCTCCATCGGTAGAGATCAAAAAGAAAAAGTATTGTCGTTTTAAGAAAAACAAGATTAAGTATGTTGATTACAAAGATCCTGAGTTTCTTAAAAAATTCTTAAACGAGCAAGGTAAAATTCTTCCTCGTCGTTTAACAGGTACGTCTTTAAAGTATCAAAGAAAAGTTGCAACAGCTGTTAAAAGAGCACGTCACCTTGCGTTGTTGCCTTATGTTACTGATTTGATGAAATAAAAACAGGAGGATAAAAAATGGAAGTAATATTAAAAGATGATTTAGCCAACCTTGGACACAAAAACGAAGTTGTTAAGGTAAAGGCTGGATATGGTAGAAACTACCTTATTCCACAAGGGCTTGCAGTTTTAGCTACTCCTTCTGCTATCAAAGTACATGAGGAGAATATGCGTCAGCGAGCTCATAAAGAAGAGAAAATTAAAAATGACGCTTTAGAATTAGCACAAAAAATGGAAGGTCTTTCATTAACTATTGGTGCTAAAACAAGTACAACTGGTAAAATCTTTGGTTCTGTTAATACAGTTCAGATTGCTGAAGCTATAGAAAAAGCTGGTTTTACTGTAGAGCGTAAAAATATTTCTATCAAGGAAGACCAAGTTAAAGAAATTGGTAAATACGTAGCTACAGTTAAACTACATAGAGAGGTTAAAGTAGAAGTTAACTTCGAAGTAGTTGCTGAGTAATTTAGTATAAACTTATACGAGATACATTTTCAAACAAACAATATAAAGCCCATCTGTTTTTCAGATGGGCTTTTCTTTTTTTTGATATCGAGCTTTATGGAGTCAAGTACAAAATCTGGGTCTAAATGTTGTTTTAATGAAATAGGCGTAAATTTTTGTTAATCTGAATAGGAAATACTTTTACTCTATAAATTCATTATCATACAACCCTAAATCAAAATAGTCCGGCTATTGTTTTATAACAACCACACTTTTAATTAATACAGATTAACCAAATATATCCGTACCGCTTTTATGGCATAATAACAGTAATTTTACTGTAACTTTTTATTGTTGTAATAGCATGAAAATCAGCAATGTATAAAAAGTGGTAGATCTTAAAATGGAGAGAAAAAGGGCTAAAAACACCCAATTATTCAAAAAAACGCCAAAATCAGGGGAAATTATTCAGAAAATGGCCCAAAACAGCAAAAATTATTCAGAAAAACGTTTTTTGGGGGGCATTTAGGATATGGCTTCGGGTCGTGTTCGGGTAACGTTCGGGTGGGATAGGGTTCTGTTCGGGTTGTGTTCGGATAGGGATAGGTCTATACAGACCGACCAATTACCGAACAGAATCCTTAAATAATATGGAGGTGGTATTATGCTTGTATGAATATGAGGTCAATAGGTTATTAGATTAATAGGTTGAAAGATATTTTATGTTTGGTCATTATATCTTTTTCTTCTAATGATAATTCTAAATTTGACTCATAAATACTCTTTCCACTTGAACTTTTATTATAGGATACAAGTTCAAAATATTCTAATATACCTTCTGGGAGAAATAGAGCAAGTAGCTTCTGGGATAGTGCATCTTTCAATTTTTCTGATGTTTATTTATTATTGCTATTTAACAGCAAACAAACAATACTTTATACTCAGAACCAAATATTTACGTGATTCGCTTTCTGGGTACAAAAAAGCCTTAGTATTTCTACTAAGGCTTTTATATATATATGAAATTGTGAATTTTATGCGTTTAAATATTTTGACAAAGTTTCCATTAAGATTTGTAATCTGATCGGTTTGGCTAAGTAATCATCACAGCCTGCTTCCAGGCATTTTTCTCTTTCGCCAGACATCACATGGGCTGTTTGTGCTATTATCGGTACTTCCTGATTTATTTTTTTAATTTCTTTAGTTGCAGTATAACCATCAAGGATTGGGAGTTGTAAATCCATTAACACCAAATCTATTTCGTTATTTTTGAACATATCAATGGCTTCTTGACCGTCTTTTGCCCATAAAATTTTTGCGCTGGTTTTGCGAAGCGCAGCATCAAAGAAGATTTTGTTAGTGTCAACATCTTCAACAACAAGAATTACTTTGTCTCCCCAATCTTGATTCAGAGAACTACTTATATTTTCACTCATAATGCGTAAGTCAGTATGCCAATAAAATTTTGTATTTGCTGCTAATTTAGTATTTGTATTAGGATTTACCAAATAAAAGAATTCAAAAAAAATACTAAATGTATCGCTTATATAAGTGATAAAATCAAACAATAACACTAATTTTATCGTTATCAAAATTATAAGGAATTGCTTAATTTGAAAGTTACTGTGACAAAAATAATATTAGGATTCGTTTTATCCATCGTATTCGTAAATAAAGTAAATGCAATAAATAAATATCCGGTTGATTATGAATTAATTGATTCGTTGTATGAGGAAATGAACCTTGAGAAGAAGTTGAATTCGATTCTGATTTCTGAGTCTTCTTTCTTGAAAAATAAGCATACTCATATGGATATGAGTAGTTCGGTAAAATTGGTAAACCTGGATAATATTTTTGATTATGCAGAGTTGGAAAATCCCATGCTGTCAGACGTAATGATCCGCTCTGCCTTTCTTAGTGGCAAGAATGAAAAGGAATTAGAAATATTGACCAGTATATTTAACAAATTAAAGTTAGATGGGTGTTTTTTTTCAATGAAATCACCTTATTCCTTACTTTATCAATTGAATGAACAAAAGAATCATGACTTTTTTCTTGAACCTTATGGTAGGATTGTAGTTCCTTATGGTGGGGAGAATGGCGTGGATTATTATATTGCCAATACATATAAAATGCCTAAGCAGGTATTGGTTTCTCACGAAGTGAAATTCAATGTGTTGTCAAACTATACTGATTTGAATGAGTACGAGTATTTTTCAACCCTGCGCTTGCATGATCTGCAAAATGTTTTTAACGAATATGAAACCCCTCCTTTAGAGTTTATCTTAAGTTTAGGCGGACTTATTTATTCGAAGGATTACGAAAAAGATTTTCAGAAATTAAAAAGAATTTTTGATAAGAAAATGCTCCCTGAAAGTATTCTTGAAAAAAGTTGTAAAAAGGTTCTTTTATATCATCAGTTATCATCTTTAAAAACTTCAGATGGGGATTTTAGAAGTCTTGATGATGATTTTAATTTATTTATCAGGAATATACGACGGAATGGTTGTGTTTTGCTTGAAAACTCAGGTATTATTCCTTTTAGTTATAACCAGGGGAATAAAGTAGCTTCTATTCATATTGGAGTGAGTGAAGTTTCTTCTTTTCAGAGGATGATTTCAAAGTATGTAGAATGTCGTCATTTGTTTACAGAAAATCTTCCTGATAAAGATGGTCTGTTGAAATTGAAAAAAGAAACAGAAGGTTATAATACCATTATTGTTGGTGTGAATGATGATTGGTTTGACAAAGACAAGACCAATATGTTGTATACTTTTTTGCACCAGATTTCAGAAAATGCCAATTTAATTCTGGTTCATTTTGGATCTGGTAATAAACTTGCAGATTTGCCGGCTGGTAGTCCTTTTGATGCTGTTTTGCTGTCTTTTGAAGGAGGTAAGTCCTCTCAGGAAATAGCTGCGCAAATTATTTTTGGAGGTCGCCCGGCAAGAGGTGTTCTTGCTAAAAACATCAATAGTCATTATGAATTTGGAACAGGTGTTTTTACTGATAAAATAAGACTTGGCTTTATTTCAGCTTATGAAAAAGCATATGTCGATACGCTAAGGGAGATTGATCAGATCGTTTATAAGGCTATTAGAGAGCGTGCAACTCCGGGTTGCGAGGTGTTGGTTGCCAAAGATGGAGATATTATTTATAATAAAGCTTTTGGTTATCATACTTATGGTAAAAAAACTCATGTTAAAATATCTGATTTATATGATATTGCCTCGGTTACTAAAATTGTTTCATCAGTTCCTTCAGTGATGAAAATGTATGATGAAGGAAAAATTGATATAGAAGATTCATTATCTTATTTTCTTCCTCGTTTAGCAGGGACTAATAAACAAGGGTTGAAATTAAAGGATATATTAATTCACCAGGCAGGTCTTCAGTCCTGGATTCCTTTTTACCTGAGAACTATAGATAAGGATAAGTTGAAAGGAGATGTTTATAGTAAAAGGTATTCCAACCAGTATAATATAAAACTTGATACACGGGTTTATATGAATAAATCAGTAAGGTATCGTAGTGATATTTTTAAGCATTCGAGTTCCGGGAAATATGATGTTCAGGTGTCAGATAAATGGTTTATGAACAGGGAATATCTTGATTCGATAAAAATGGAGATTGATACTTCGCAAGTTGATGTGAATCCAGAATACAGGTATAGTGATTTAGGGTATTATTATATTAAAGAAATTGTGGAGAAAGAGACTCATGTTTCATTGGATGATTATGTAACCTCTAACTTTTATGCGCCCTTAGGTGCGGTAAAAACTCTATATAAACCACTGAGAAAGTATAATAAGGATGAGATAATTCCAACAGAAAATGATTTGGCCTGGAGAAAAGAATTGATTCATGGATATGTACATGATCCTGGAGCAGCAATGTTAGGTGGAGTAGGAGGACATGCAGGCGTATTTTCTAACGCTGAGGATCTTGCTAAGCTTATGCAGATGTATTTAAATAAAGGAACGTATGGAGGAGTTCAATTTATAAAGCCAGAAACTGTTGATTTGTTTACTTCAGTCGTAAAGGAAGGAAATCGCAGAGGTATAGGGTTTGATAAGCCTGTTTTGGATAAAACTTTATCCGGTCCTTCGTGTAAAGAAGCTTCCCTGCAATCTTTTGGTCATAGTGGATTTACCGGGACTTTAGTTTGGGTTGATCCGGAGTATCAGTTGGTCTATATTTTTCTTTCCAACAGGATACATCCACGTCAGTATAATAAACGTTTGATAACTACCGATGTGCGAACCAATATTCAATCGGCAATCTATCATTCATTACCAGAATATTGGGATCGTGTGAAAGAAGAAGAAAAAGAACACCAATAAAATTTATTGTGAGTTAATTTTATTGGTGTACATATCTTTAAATGTTAAAAAATGTTTTAAATGCTTTAATAACATAGTAGTGATCGTTTACTCCTGAGAGTTCTCTTACAGAATGCATGGCAAGCATTGGATTTCCTATGTCTACAGATCTTAAGTCTATTTGACTTAAAGAAACGTTGCCAAGAGTAGATCCTCCCTCCATATCTGATCTGTTTACAAATTTTTGGTAAGGTATATTTGCAGTTTTGCAAATGGTTTCGAATACCGCTCCGGAATCTCCATCGGTAGTATATTTTTGGTTTGCATGAATTTTTATTACCGGACCTCCATTTATGATTGGGTGTAAAACAGGATCGTGTTTTTCAACCTGATTGGGATGTATTGAGTGCGCCATGTCAGCTGAAATCATAAATGAATTATAAATCATCCTGTAAAAATCATCGTCATTGTACCCTAGTGAAAAATTAATTCTCTTTAGGATATTTGCTAATACCGGAGAGCCAGCTCCTTGTTTTGTTTGACTGCCAACCTCTTCGTTATCAAAGATACATAGCATTCTTGTACTTTCGGTGTTTTTTGATTCCGTTAGTGCTTCTAAACCTGCATATGCCATGGCTAAATCATCCAGTTTTGGAGAGCTGATGAACTCGTCGTTTAAACCCATTATACATCCTTTTTCATACTCGTATAGTGTAAGATCAAAGTCAATAATTTTATCTGCATTAATATTGAGTTCTTTCGCAATAAGTTTAAGCAGGTAGTTGTCTTTCTCAAAACTTTCATTTACAATTCCCATTAATGGCAGCATATCTTTTTGTTTGTTTAATGCTACTCCATCGTTAACGGTTCTGTTCAGATGAATTGCGATGTTGGGAATAATAAGAAGTGGCTTGTTGATGTTAATGTATCTGTGATCTGGAAATAGTGGTTTATTTGATTTTATACTTACTCTTCCCGCTATAGATAAAGGCCTGTCTAACCATGACATTAAGATTGGTCCGCCATAGACTTCTGTATTTAATTTTAAGAGTTTGTTTTCAACCAGGATTTCAGGATTTGGTTTGATTTTAAATCCCGGAGAATCACTATGGGCACTTATCATTTTAATCCCTGACGAAGGTAAATCAGAGTTGCCTATGCAGAATGCAAAAATTGCAGAGCCGTTTTTAGTGGTAAAGTATTTTTTGCCTTTTTCAAGTACCCATTTATCTGTTAATTTTATTTCCTGAAAATTATTTTTTAATAAAGTTTCAGAAATATTTGAAATAACATGATAAGTTGACGGACTTTTATGTATAAAATTTATTAATTCGTTTGCTAATGTGTTTTGTTGTTTCATCTCCATGTAATTTTTTGCAATTTATAAAAATCCGAAATACTGTTGCTGTACTCGTGCATGACTTTTGTTAGCATTCGGTTTTGTTATGAATATTTGTTTGATAAGGTAACAACTGTAGTAGTTTATATGTTTATGCCTTTGCTTTATCGTTTAATATTGGTATTTTAAGTGTTAATAATTATGATTGAAGTATTTGTTTGTATATAATGTTGGTATTTTTAATAATTTAGTTTTAAAGTTTACTGTTATGAATAAAGAGACTAAAGAAAATATTAAATGTACGTTAAGTAAAATACCCTTTAAAATATCGTTAAGTTTTGAATATTTAATTAAAGAGATTAAAAACATAGCTTTAGATGTAAAGCATCCAATGTATGTTGTTGGCACAGCAGGTGGTAGGACTACTTAAGGATCATGAAGAGTTTTGTGTGTCTTCTGTTAATTCTCAACAGCTTAAACAAAATCCTGAACTTGTCAAATTGCTGATGTCTTTTTTGGTGAACCCCATGTTTGAGGATACCGAACTTTCTGCCGTTTGTCAGCCCTTTGCGGTTGAGCCATTTTATGCATCCAGTTATTACAATGCGCTTTTAGGAGATTCTAATAGTTCTATGGAGCTGGAAAAATGCTTTTATCAATGAAGAGGAGAAGATATTTATATCAGTTCTTTTTCATGCTTATCTTTTAATTTTAGATAAAATTTATCAGATAGATTTGTTTAAAGATAAACCGTTTACTTTAAAGTTGACGGATACTAATACTCAACTTACCAGGTTTTATTCAGCTTCAATAAATAGTAAGTATGTTAATATTAAATTTTTAAAAGAGCATCAAAAGTTAAGCGATAAGCAAATAAAAGAATTGATCAATAGAGAAAATGATCTTGATTATTGGAATAAAATGATTCCTCTTGAAAACTTTGAGTTCTCAGGCTTTATGAAAATTGATTATTTTGATGTGACCTATGATTATGTTATTTCTCAGTTGAAATCGGAGCTGTTAAATAGATCGGGTATTATTTTAAATAAAGGTTTTGATAATATTAAAAAATGGATACGTTCTCTGATTGAAAATTCAGAATTAGAAGTTGGATTAATTGCTGTGAGTAATTTTAAGGGTACTAATAACAGGAGAGCTATTTGGCGTAGTATTATTCCTTATTCAGAGTTGTCGTGTTCTGATTATATTGATTCCGTGTATGATAAAGCATTTCGAACAAAAAAAATTGTTATTACAAATGATTTTAGAGCGGAGCAACCAAATTTAGTTGTGGATGCCTTTTTAAAGAGAGGTATCAGAAGTCATGTTGTTGTGCCATTGGTGTTGGAGGATGAAGTGGTAGGGGGATTAGAGTTAGCCTGTTCTAAGCCAGGAAATTTATCTCTTATACAGGTAAAAAGGTTGTTGGAAGTGTATCCTATTTTCGCCATTGCGATAGATAGATCCATAACAGAATGGAATGATAAAGTTAATTCTTTGATTCAAAGAGAATTTACGGCAATACATCCATCTGTTGAATGGAAGTTTAAAGATGTTGTGGAGGAAATGTTGAGCGAAGATGATTGTGAGGGTAATATTAATGTTGTGGAACCCATTGTATTTAAGGATGTAATACCTATCTACGGGGCTTCTGATGTTAGAGGTTCTTCAGTTGAAAGAAACAATGCTATCCAAGCTGATTTGCGTGATCAGTTATTAATGGTTAAAGATGTTTTGTGTATTGATGAACGATTAAAGGAAGTTCCTTTGGTGTCAAATTTATGTTATAAAATAAATCAATATATAAATACGGTAAATAAAGGCTTAAAAGCAGGTGATGAAATAGTAATTATTGAATTTTTAAAAAATGAAATAGAGCCCATCTTTGATATCCTGAAAGAACGGTTTTTGGATTTACAAACAGTGATAGATAAATATTTTGATGCCTTGGATCCAAATGTAGGTATTTATTATAATAAGCGTAAGGATTTTGAACAAAGTCTGACTGTAATTAATGATCGGATAAGTAAAGTTATCGACGAAGAGCAGGTGAAAATTCAAAATGTTTTTCCACATTATTTTGAGAAATATAAAACTGACGGAATTGAATACAATGCTTATGTTGGTCAGTCGATTGTTAAGGGTTTAACTTATAATGAAATATATCTGCGAAACATACGATTGTGGCAATTAATGTTAATGGTGAAGATTGCTTATCAGGTTAGATTTATTCAGAATGAGTTAAAGACTAAGTTGGATATTTCGCAGTTAATTTTAGTTCATACTTCGCCATTGAGTATTGCTTTCAGACAAGATGAAAAGAAATTTGATGTGGATGGGGCATATAATATCAGGTATGAAATTACGAAAAAAAGAATTGATAAAGCCTTGATTAAAAATTCAAAAGAAAGAGTTACTCAGGTGGGTAAAATTGCCATTATATACTCTTATGCGGAAGAAATAGAAGAATATAAGCGTTATATTGATTTTATGATTTCACAGAATTACCTTAAAAGTAAAGTGGATGAAGTTGAATTAGAGGATTTAAAAGGGGCTTCTGGTTTAAAAGCTATTCGGGTTGAAGTGGATTTTGATAATATACAATCCAGCGGTATTAAAGATGCTGAGTTTGATCGCTTTGCTAATTAGAGCCTGTCCATAAAATCCGATAACTTCGTTACGCTTATTTCTAAAACAGTCATTTACAATAGTAAACTCCCTGATTTTCAAAATTGCCCAAGCCTTGTTCTCGAACTATTTGAACAAGACTCTCATAAAACTTTGATATTATAGACAGGCTCTTATTAGGGGATCTGAAATAAATAAAGCGATATCAAACAGTATCGCTTTATGTAACATATGATGTGACGAGTCTAGTTTTTTGCCATTTGAGCTAACTTGCTGCTCACCATAATTTTCTTTTGTTTTGCAATTTCATTATTTAACTGAAATGTTAACTTATTATCTACAATTCTAAAGTTAATTATCGAATAATCAGGGGTGTAATGCTGTTCTTCTGTAACAGTCATTATCGTATTGTTCCCAATTTGATCTAAATCTCTTTTTAATTTAGAAGATTTTCCACTAGGTATAAATAATACCTGGCATTTTTTTAAGTCCTCAAGTTCATAAACTTCAATTACATTTATTGTGGCATAACCTATGCTTTTGCCATTGATGCTTTGGTTAAGTTCGTTAAGTATGTTATGGTTTTTACCGTAAACACCAACGGTAAAAGTTTTCATAGATTCTTGTTGAGGCCATTTTACATATCTCATAAAGTTTGCAATAAATGAAGCTTCAACCTTTTCTACCGCAGTCTGGGCATTTGTGTTAATAAATAACAAGCATAATAATGCTACTCCCAAAAATCGTTTAATCATCGTTCAATACCTTAGTTTAATGTATAATATTTAGCCACTTAACGGAATTGAATCACAATGGTTACTGCAGTTTTGTTATTTTAACATAGTTACGGTTAGCACATATGTTAATATTGTTAAGATGTTGGTTGTTAATAATCTGAAATTAAATTATATATGTGTTTTTAAATGTATAATTGCCTCCTTGTGCTGTTTTGTGAATTTGGTAATTTTAACACTTGTAAGTGATTGACTATTACAGTGAAATGTTCGAATATTTTCAGGCACAGAATGTTTTAATGGCATTGTTAAAATCTTCTTTAATTAATGGTTTGGCAATAAATGCTGATGCACCGCTTGACAGGCATGAATCTATGGTGTTTATTGAATTGTCTCCGGATAAAATAACAACCGGAATATTAAGCCACTCTTCCTGTATTTCTTTAAGAATTTCAAAGCCGTCTTTGTTTGGCATATATAAGTCTAATAACACAAGGTCTGGTTTTTCCTTTATGATTAATTTCCATCCTTCCAGGCCATCATTAGCCTCAATAATTTCAAAATTTTGTGTGGATAAGAATTTCCTGATAGTAATTCTTGATTCAACAGCATCGTCCACTATTAATATCTTTTTCATCTGTTTAAATTTATTTTCCAACGTTCAGATGGAACTCCCCAATAAATTTGATCATCCTCTTGTGTGTAAATTTGGATAATCAAATTTACATATCTTGTTTCATCCCTATTTGTATTTAATTCTCTTTTGTTTCATATACGATTAGTATTTCTTAAAGTATCGTAATTGTTGATGTATTAATGTGATTTTTAGATGAACTAAATAATAATAGAGTTTAAAGGGTATTCTTAGATAGTATAGCCTGGGCAATGAATGTTTTTATGATAATTATGCTTTTGTAATGTTAATGTGCACTGTATTAGTTCTGTGCGATATTTTAGGTTTTTTAAAAATAAACTAGTAGGGACTGGTAGGTAATTTTTTAATTTTTTTTTCTTATTATTGCAATGTGTAAATAAAAATTAACTATTAAAAAAATTCTTTAACAGTTAAAGTGTTTAAATATTATTAGAGTTTAATTTATAAAAACATAAATGTTATGGCAACTATAAGTTCTATTGTTGAAAAAATTAATGGTGGAGATAATCCTGTTTTTAAAGAATTGTATGGTTCTGATCAGGCTGTTTTAAAGGGGCAGGCTGATAGATATGTAAAGTACATTAATGAATTTAAAAGTATATACGGAAGTGATGAGGTAACTTTACTTAGTTCTCCAGGTAGAACAGAAGTAGGGGGTAATCATACCGACCATCAATTAGGACGTGTTTTGGCCGGTGCTGTGAATTTAGATAATATAGCTGTTGCTTCAGCAAATGGAACCGATGTAGTTCGTATTACTTCAGTTGGGTTTGAACCTTTTGAAGTGGATCTTAGTAGTCTGGAAATTACTGAATTTAAAATTACTCCAGGAAATCTTGTGAAAGCTATTGCTAAGGGTGTTAAAGATTTAGGTCTTAAAATTGGAGGTTTTGATGCTGTAATTCATGGTTGTGTTCCTGAGGGGTCAGGATTGAGCTCTTCTGCTTCTTTCGAAGTTCTGATAGGCGCAATTTTTAGTAATTTGTTTAATGAAGGAAAATTAGATCCCGTGGATAATGCGAAAATTGGTCAAAAGGCTGAGCATGCATGTAAAAAGTTCTGTGGTTTAATGGATCAAACAGCTTGTGCTGTTGGTGGATTTATTACCATTGATTTTGAAAATCCTTCCAATCCAATAGTAAAAGCTTTGGACTTTGATTTCGCTAAAACCGGATATTCATTGGTAATTACAAATACAGGAGGTAGTCATGGTGGTTTAGATGAGGAATATAATGCGTTGCCTTCAGAAATGAAAGAGGTTGCCAAAGCGTTAGGTCAGGAAGTATTGCGTCCCTTAACAATGGCCGATGTGGTAAAAGGGATACCAACCATTAGAGAGAAGGTCGGTGATAGAGCTTTATTACGGGCTATTCACTTTCAGGCTGATAATGCCAGGGTTGTTGATGAAGTAGAGGCTTTGGAAGCAGGTGATTTTGATAAATTTTTGGGCTTGGTTATAGAGTCTGGTTATAGCTCATATATGTATAATCAAAATATTTTTGTTGCACACGATGTTAAAAACCAGAGTGTTTCTTTAGGTTTGGCCCTTAGTGATTTAGTGTTGAAAGGAAAGGGAGCATGGCGTGTTCATGGTGGTGGATTTGCCGGTACAATACAGGCTTTTGTTCCTAATGATCTTTTAGAAACTTATATTTCTACATTAGAATCTGTATTTGGTAAAGGAAATTGTCATAAGCTATTTATTCGTTCTAAAGGAGCTGTTGAGGTTAAATTATAATAAGGAATTTATTTATATTATTAATAATACATTATTACGATGAGTAAAAATAAATATTTATTTCCGCTGGTTGTTATGGCTTCATTGTTTTTCCTTTTTGGATTTATTACAACAATGAATAACTCTACAATTGAGTTTCTAAAGGATGCATTTGGATTAAATGATGTTCAAAAACAGTTGCCAAATACATTTTTTTATGGTGCTTATATACTTTCTGTACCAGTTGGTTTTTTAATTAATAAGATTGGATATCGTTTTTCAATTTTTACCGGTTTGGGATTAATAGCAATTGGTTTTTTTTTGCTAGTATACCAGGTGTTGGATTTGGGTATTACGGATTTCTTAGTGCAGTGTCTGTTTTTGCTATTGGTGTTGTTATTCTGCAGGTTGCTGCTGCTCCTTATGTTGTGGCTCTTGGTCCTAAAGAAAGTTCTGCCAGTCGTTTGACTTTGACAAATGCACTGAACTCTGTAGCCACTGTAATTGCGCCTATTTTCGTGTCAGTTCTATTGGTTACTCCAAAATTAGGAGAGGGCGAAGTCTTAGAGAATTCTGCCATTAAGGAGATCGTTCAAAATCCATTCATCGGAATTGGTGTAGCCACAGCTGTGATTCTTATTATTATGTTCTTTTTGAAGTTACCTAATATTAAAGAAGAGCAGGAAAAAGCTGAGGCAGATGGCGCTGTTAAGCATAAGTCAAGTGCATTTAAATATACTCACGTTTGGTTAGGTTCATTGGCTATTTTTGTTTATATGGGTATTGAAATTGGTATTCCTAGTTTCTTTGCTGACTTTTCAAATAATGCTGGTGCCATCATCAAGACTTCCACAACAGATATGTTAAAGTACTATTGGGGTGGTTTAATGGTTGGCCGTTTGTTAGGTATTTTTGTGCTTCAAAAGTATAAGCCGGGATTGATACTTACTGTATGTGCCTTAGGTGGTGCAGCGATGTTAGGTGGAAGTATGGTTCTTACAGGAAATATTGCTATGTGGATGTTCTTGGGAACAGGCTTGTTCCATTCTATCATGTGGCCCGTTATTTATAGTTTGGCTTTAGAAGATCTTGGCCCTCATGCTGACGTAGCTTCTGGTATTATTGCAACATCGGTTATTGGGGCTGCTATTTTAACCCCAATTATGGGTGGAATTCAAACTATGGCAGGAGTTGTGGCTGCTGTTAGTTGCTTATTTGTTTATTATTTATATTTGGTTTTCTTTGCAACAAAAGGATCAAAAATCAGATAATTATATAATTTAGTTTTAATCAGATAAAGCATCTATTAAATACTAATAGATGCTTTTTAATATAAAATAATTATGACAAAAGCTTCAGATGTTTTTACGTTAAAAAATTCCAATGGAGTAGAGGTTTCTTTTATAGGAAGGGGTGGCCAAATTGTTGGAATTAAAGTGCCAGATACCAAAGGAGAGGTGGCTGATGTAGTAGTAGGATACCAAACAGTGGAAGAAGCACTGGCTGGTGATGCTTATTTAGGTGCCTTATGTGGTCGTTATGCTAACCGTATTGTTAATGGTCAGTTTGAGTTAGAAGGAGAAAAATATCAATTAGATATTAATAATGAACCAAACCATTTGCATGGTGGTGTTGAAGGGTTTAATTTAAGAGTTTGGGATGTTGATTCTTATGTAAATCCTAAATTCGTTCAAGCTTATAAATTATCTTTAGTGAGTCCTGATGGAGATCAGAAATACCCTGGAGAACTTAACGTTAGTGTAGTTTATGGTTTGACAGAAGATAACGAGTTTGTGATTGATTATACTGCAGAGACGAGTAAAACAACAATTATAAATCTTACCAGTCATGCCTATTTTAATTTGAAAGGAGCTGGTACGGGCTCTGTTGAAAATCATGAGCTCCAATTGAATGCTTCTAAATATACACCAATAGATGGAAAGATTGGAACAGTAACAGGTGAGATTGCTGATGTAAAAGGTACAGCCATGGATTTTATCGATGGTAAAAAAATTGGAGAGGCTTGTAAGTCGTCAGAAGAACAAGTTAAGTTGGTTGAGGGTATTGACCATAATTTTGTAATTGATGGTTTTGATGGGTCTTTAAAATTAGCTGCCCGGTTGATGGATCCGGATAGCGGAAGAGAAATGGAGGTGTATACCGATCAGCCTGGTATTCAGGTTTATACAGGAAGTCATTTTGATAGTTCAGAGAAAGGTAAATTAGGTAATCCTATAGAAAAATGGGCCGGAGTAGCTTTAGAAACTCAAATATTTCCGGACTCACCAAATAAAGAAAATTTTCCTAATGCAGTATTAAAACCAGGAGAAGTTTATAAACACACTTGTGTGTATAAGTTTATTTAGAAATTGAAAGATACAATTTTTTTGATTTGTTAAATATTTTATTTTCTTTTGGCGCGACTAAAATAAAAACTAATTAAAATTAATTAAAACTTCAAAATGGAAACGACAAAGAAAGAAAATTACGCTTTGCCGATTGTGATGATGATCTTGCTTTTTGGTATGATCTCTTTTGTTACAAACTTGGCTGCACCCATGGGTGTTGTATTAAAGTCTCAATTTGGGGCTAGTAATTTCGAAGGAATTCTAGGAAATTTCGCTAACTTCCTGGCTTACTTGTTTATGGGGATTCCTGCAGGTAAACTTTTAGAGAAAATCGGTTATAAGAAAACAGCACTTATTGGTATTGTAGTAGGATTTGTTGGTGTAGGTATCCAATATATGTCAGGTATTGCTTCAAGCTTTTTAGTGTACTTGTTGGGTGCATTTGTGGCTGGATTCTCAATGTGTATTTTGAATGTTGTGGTTAATCCAATGTTAAACACGCTTGGTGGTGGTGGTAAAAAAGGAAACCAACTTATCCAGGTGGGAGCTACATTTAACTCATTTATGGGTACTTCTGTTCCTTTATTAGTGGGCGTGTTAGTGGGTGTAGTTACAAAAGATACAGCTATTAAAGATGTAAACCCTGTAATGTTTATTGCAATGGGAATTTTTGCTTTAGTGGGTATTGTATTATATTTTGTCAATATTCCGGAGCCTCATTTAAATACAGGTGATAAAGTTGTAGAAAAATCAAAATATAGCGCATGGTCATTTCGTCACTTCATTTTGGGAGCAGTTGGTATTGGTGTATATGTTGGTATTGAAGTAGGTGTACCTGGAACAATGAACTTCTTTTTAACAGATGCTAATGCAGGTGGTTTAGATGCTGCTACAGCAGGTACTGTTGTGGCTACTTACTGGTTGTTAATGCTTGTAGGTCGTTTTGTGGGTGCATCAATTGGAGGAATGGTATCAAGTAAAACTATGTTGATTGTAGCTTCCGCTATTGGTATGGTTTTGGCTTTTATGGCAATAATTTCGCCAATAACATCTACTGTTTCAATTCCTGTTTTTCAAAGTTCGTCAAGTGGATTGTCTTTTGGATTTACAAATGTACCTATTAATGCTATGTATTTAGTTTTAATTGGATTATGTACATCAGTAATGTGGGGTGGTATCTTTAATCTGGCAGTGGAAGGATTAGGAAAGTTTACAGCATCTGCGTCAGGTATTTTTATGACCATGGTAGTAGGTGGGGGAATCTTACCTCAGATTCAGAATTTTGTTGCAGATAACTTAGGTTTTATGACATCGTATTGGGTGCCTTTCCTAGGTTTAGCATATTTGTTATACTATGCATTGATTGGTAGTAAAAATGTAAATGCAGATATTCCTGTTGAGTAATTGATAAAATATCTTAATTTTTAAGGCTAAATCTAATCAATGATTTAGCCTTTTTTTGTATGTCGGGCATGGTAACGTGCTATCAAGATGAAATGTTCTTGAGTTCGCCTAGTTGACAGGAAGAACTAGCAATTGGCAAGGGTGTTGGGGGTGACTCCAAATCTGAAGGAAGCCATCAGCAAAGTCATGGTTCTAACGTACAGAAACCTGATATAAGGCTCAATAGTGTTGGGCAACCGAGCAATGGATTGGGAAAGCCCCGAAGTCAACCGTAAACACTAAGGGTAAATCAGGTAGGACGTGACGAAAGTATGTTACCTTATCCCGAGAGATCTCAAAATCTGTTGTAACAAACAACAAACTGAGCGGAGACAATCAGCGAAAGATTTTGAGAAGTCAGCAGAAGACATAGTAACTCTGTTTTTTTGCAGAGAGAAGGTCAGAATCAGTTAATTAAAGAAGCAGTCGGACAAGACTTTTATCTATGGAGCACCAGCAACAAATAGCTTACCAACGAGATATGTTCATAGAGCATAAACAGGAGGCTATTGGTCAATTTGGAAATCGTAATGACGTAATCGGAGCGAAAACAACATTGGCGGGGCAATTAGGTAAAGAGACGAATCAAGGACGAGTCTTTACAGAAGGATTAATCGGTATTGTATGCTCATCTGAAAATATCAATAGAGCTTACAAACAAGTGAAAAGGAACAAGGGCGTATCGGGAGTAGATAATATTCCCGTGGGTAAATTTGCTGACTGGTTTGCGAAAGAAGGAGACGAGTTAGTAAACCAGATACTTCGGGGCGAATACCTTCCCTCGGCAGTAAAAGCAGTAGAAATATCCAAGCCCAATGGTGGAGTACGCCAGTTAGGTATCCCAACCGTAAAGGATAGGATAATACAACAGGCAATATCTCAGGTATTAACCCCCATTTACGAACAAGTATTTTCAAAACACAGCTATGGTTTTCGTCCCAGGCGTAATGCGAAGCAGGCAATTGAGCAAGCAAGCACGTACGTTAAGAAAGGAAGAAATGTAGTTGTTGATATGGATATGAAGAGCTTCTTTGATGAAGTGAACCACGATAGACTGATGCATCGTCTATCAAAACTTATTCACTGCAAGCCACTTCTAAAGCTAATACGCAAATACTTGCAGAGTGGAGTTATGATAGGTGGACTTGTCCACCAACGTCTGCAAGGCACACCTCAAGGAAGCCCACTTTCCCCACTCTTATCTAATATTGTTTTAGATGAATTAGATAAGGAGCTCGAAAAGCGAGGGCATTACTTTGTTCGATACGCAGACGATTTCAGCATATTTGTTCGCAGCCAAAGAGCAGGCGAGAGGGTGATGGAATCTGTCTGTTCGTATCTCACAAACAAACTCAAATTAAAAGTAAATGAACAGAAAAGTAAGGTTTGCAAAAGTAGCGAGACAAAGTTTTTAGGCTATAACATTCTTGATGCAGGAGTTATAACTATTGCTAAGCAAAGCGTGGAAAGGTTAAAGGAGAAAGTAAGAGAGTTAACCAAGAGAAACAGGGGAGTAAACTTTGGACAAGTAGTTTCGGAGTTGACACCGGTTCTTAGAGGTTGGCTTAATTATTTTCACATCGCCAAATGTAAGAAACTCTTACGCAACCTTGATGCTTGGATACGCCGTAAATTACGGTGTTATCGCCTGAAACAGTGCAAACGAGCCATTACGCTTAAACGCTTCTTAAGGAGTTTAGGAGTACCGAATTGGCAAAGTTGGATTTTAGCTCTTTCGGGCAAAGGGTGGTGGCGCAAATCAGGATGTCCACAAGTTCATCAAGCAATGAACCTGAAATGGTTCGAGGATTTAGGTTTGTTTAATATGTCGATTAAATACAGTCTTTTACAAAATTAACTTGAAACCGCCGTATACGAGAGTATGTACGGTGGTGTGAGAGGACGGGGGAGCAATCCCCCTACCTACTCGATTTGTTTTAATGTTTTTTTAGGTGAGCTTCTTTTGTTGTTATTTTCTGTTATTATAAATACATTGTTATTTTTGTTGTCCTTTTATTAATTGTTAATCTAAATTCTATAATTTTAATTGAACTCAGTCCCTCTAAAAAGCTGATTTTTTTTTCCTTTTAATAAAATACATTAAGTTCGTGCTGCTGTGCAGTGAAGACCGTATTTCACACTGTAGTATAACTACCTTTCTCAGTATGGTTCTGGTTGACGGTGATCCGATAATTGATTCTTTAGAAATCGTAAGGTAGACCACCAGATCAAAATTAGTCAACCGGGCACAGCGACACAAAACTTAAATAAAAAACGATGTCTAAAACTACAAAAAAGAACAACGAGAAAAAGTACGTTAAGAAAAAAAAGCAAAATGTTAATACGTTTTCTATTATAAACCCTAATGCTGCGGGAATTGATATATCAAGTAAAGATTATGTTGTAAGTGTTCCCGAGGATAGAGATAAAACACCAATCAAAACATTTGGCGCTTTTACTTGTGATTTAAAAGATATAGCTAAATGGTTAAAGCAGTGTCAAATTACAAGTGTTGCAATGGAAAGTACCGGTGTTTACTGGAAACAATTGTTTGTAGTTTTACAGGAGTTTGGTTTTGAAGTATTTTTAGTAAACTCTCGTCATGTCAAAAATGTGACTGGGAAAAAGACAGATGAAGATGATGCTCATTGGATAATGCGGTTGCACACTTGTGGTTTATTAACAAATAGCTTTCAACCACAGGAACAAGTTCGTACATTACGCGAATTGGTTCGACATCGAAAGAGTTTGAATAGTAGTAAAACAATAGCTATTAATAAAATGACCAAGTCTCTTAATACTATGAATATAAAATTAAATATGGTATTAAGTGAATTAACAACAGACAGCGGTCTAAAAATAATATCAGCAATAAATGCAGGAGAGCGAGAGCCAAAAGAATTGGTTAAACTTGTGCATCGAAGAGTAAAAGCCCCCAGAGAAGATATTCTAAAAGCCTTAGATGGTGTTTGGAGAGAAGAATGTCTCTTTGAACTTAAACAGGCAACTGAATATTATTATTTTCTTCAAAATTTAACAGCAGAATGTGACATCAAAATTCAAGAACAATTAGAAATTATTACAGCAAAATATACTGAAGGAGATATTACCAATTTAAAACAGGAATTCATTAAAAAAAAGACTCGCAAAAATCAATTAAACTTTAGTGTTCAACCTTATCTAAAAAAGATATTAGGAGTAGATGTAAATGAAATATATGGCTTTAGTGATGATACTGCATTGACTTTGTTTTCTGAAATAGGAAGTGATTTATCGTGCTTTCCTACATCTAATAGATTTATATCCTGGATAGGTTTAGCACCTAATAATAAAATATCAGGAGGGAAAATAATTAGCAGTCATTTACCTAAAAAAAGACATATGGTAAAAAAAGCACTTATTCATGCAGCAAATAGTCTTCATCATAGTAAAAATGCTTTTGGTGACTATTATAGAAGATTGAAATCTAGAATGGGGCCTAAAGCTGCTCAATGTGCAATGGCAAGAAAAATTGCAATAGTCTATTATAACATGGTAATAAGAAAACAGGAATTTAATATCGAATTATTTGAAAAGAATCAGAATGCTTTTAAAGAAAAACGTATTAAATTCCTAGAAAATCAACTTTCTCAGCTAAAGGAAGTTGCGTAAATTATGTATAAGGTAGGTTAATACTAATTTTAGCGTATTTATATTTCCCCAGATTAAATTTAACGAGCCATAAGAAAAAGGTCTCTTACGGGAGGGTGATTATTTTTATAGTGAGTTACATCTGGTCATTGAGAATTAATTTAAACAGATGAAAAAAAAAGATATTATTATAAATGGTGCAATTGATTTATTTGTTAATAAAGGATTTTCTGCATCAACAAATGAGTTGATTAGTAAAATCGGAATCGCTAAAGGTACACTTTATCATTATTTTAAGAGTAAGGATCAATTAATAGTTGAGATCTATAAGGCTCTAATGTTTGAAATTGAAAATGAATGTGTTTCTGAAATGTCAGAAGAAGAAGATCCACATGCATACACTAAAGATGTTTTTGCAAAAATTGTAAAGTGGTTTATCAAAAATCCTAATAAATTTCATTATATCAATAGTTTTGAAGCCAGTCCTTATATTAAAATTCATGCTCTGTCTGTAAGGGAGACCTTAAATGGCCCTCAAAAAAATATTATGCAAAAAGTAAATATGGGGGTAATGAAAAACTATAATACAGAATTGATAACTTTTTTTGATTTTGCATTTACTCGTTCTACAGCAAATTATTTTTTATCACAGGTAAATCCCCTTGCAAAGTTTAAAGCCGAATTTGATGAAGCTTTTGACTTGTATTGGAAAGGTGCGTCGAGGTAGTTTTTTAAGTACTTTGTTTGTTTTGTTTTGTTTTATTTGAAGTGCAACCCCTTATTTTATGGCTTATATTTATAGAAAAGTGTTAAATTTTTAGTTTTACCCTCTTTCTTTGAAATTTCTTTATCAAATTTTTATTTAGCACTATGTTAAGTAGTCTGTTTTTCTTTAGAGCCTTACTTCATAATTATTGCACGGAATTATTGATTTTTTTGTTTTTATTTAGTTAACCTAATGTTGTTGGTAATATTATTTTAACAGATATTTAAAATAAAATATACCGACTTGTCGGTCGGTTTTATTGATATTTGCAATGATAATTTTTTACTTTTGTAAACAACTATATGAAAATAGAAACACCTAAATCAAATTAAAAATGAAACATTTAATGATTAAGCTCTACTTATTGGGCTTATTTCTTGTGCTTCCAATGGGCTTTACTTATGCTCAAAAGACTTTAGGAGGGCAAGTAATTGATTCCAAAACAAAAGAACCGTTAGTTGGTGCCTCTGTGGTTATTAAAGGTACTACTAAGGGAACTGTCACTGATTATGATGGTAATTTCTCGCTGTCTTTAGATGATGGAGAGAATACGGTTCAGATTGTGTTTATTGGATATGAAGATTATACTCTTGAAATTAAAAGTGGTATAAAATCTCTTGGCGTTATTCAGATGGAACCGGAGTCGATAGGGATCGTTGAGGTTTCCGTTTCGGCACCTATTGGTGTAGCCAGGAAAACGCCGGTGGCAATGTCTACTATGTCTCCTAGGTTGATAGAGCAAAAGCTCGGTACTTTGGAGTTTCCAGAGGTATTGAAATCTACTCCGGGTGTATATGCAACTAAAGCTGGTGGAGGTTATGGTGACTCTAAGATTAATATGAGGGGGTTTCAGTCTGCCAACGTTGCAGTAATGGTTAATGGAGTGCCAATGAATGATATGGAATGGGGTGGACTTTACTGGTCAAATTGGGCAGGTTTGTCTGATGTTACTCGCTCATTGCAAACGCAAAGAGGGTTAGGGGCATCTAAGGTTTCTGCTCCTTCTGTAGGTGGATCTATCAATATATTGACAAATTCTACTGATGCTAAAAAAGGTGGTGCATTATCTTATGCATTAGGAAATGATGGTTATAATAAAATACTTTTTTCAGTTTCATCCGGAATTAATGAAAAAGGCTGGGCTTTTACTTTTTTAGGAGCTAAAACCTGGGGAGATGGATATGTTCAGGGAACTGATTTTGTTGGATATAATTACTTTGTTAATGTATCTAAAAGGTTAAATGATAAGCATCAGCTTTCTTTTACAGCATTTGGTGCTCCGCAAGAGCATTATCAACGTAGTGCATATGATGGGTTATCCATTAAAGGATGGCAACAAGCTAAAAATTATATGGATGGTGATAGTCCTTATAAATATAACCCTACTTATGGATTTGGTTTAAATGGAGAGCGTAAATCTTCTAGTTTCAATCATTATCATAAACCACAAATTTCTTTAAATCACTTATGGCAGATTAATGATAAGTCAAGTCTTTCTACAGTAGCTTATGTGTCTATTGGTAGAGGCTACGGATATAGTGGTCTCGGGTCGAGCAGTACTTATGCTGGATATTGGTATGGAGCAAATAATGGTGTTTTAAATACTACATTTAGAAATTCAGATGGTACTTTTGCTTACGATCAGGTGTATGCCTTAAACCAGGAGAGCGAAACAGGTTCGCAAATGGCAATGTCAAAATCGGTCAATTCGCATAACTGGATTGGACTCGTTTCTACATTAACTACAAAGATGGGAAGTCACCTTGATGTTTATGGTGGTGTTGATATGCGTTATTATAAAGGTATTCATACAAAGGAAATTAATGATTTATATGGTGGGGATTATTTTATTGATCGTTATCGTGAGAATGTTTCTGCTGTAAATAAGGCTAATGCTGAAACTGATGAGTTTTTATATAAGAAACTTCAGGTTGGAGATATTGTATATCGTGATTATGATGGTTATGTTTTACAAGAGGGGGCTTTTGGTCAAGCAGAATATAATAAAGGTAAATTAAGTGCTTTTGCTGCCGCTTCTGTATCAAATACTTCATATTGGAGATATGACCGTTTTTATTATGATAAAGAACATGCTAAGTCTGAAACTGTAAACTTTGTCGGGTTCACAGTAAAAGGAGGCGCAAACTATAACTTAGATGAACATCATAATGTGTTTGCAAATATTGGTTATATAAGCAGAGCTCCTTTTTTCTCGGGAGGTGCATTTTTATCATCTACTGTTAGTAATGCAGTAAATCCTGATGCTGTTAATGAAAAGATCTTTTCAGTTGAACTTGGTTATGGATTTCGTTCCAGATATTTAGATGCAAAAATTAATGCCTATAGTACAGCCTGGATGGATAAAACAATGACACGTTCTTTAGATATTGCTGATGAGAATGGAGATGTTATTGATAGAGCAAACTTAAATATGCAAGGTGTTGATGCACTGCATAATGGTGTAGAACTGGAATTAGAGTCGCATTTGACTGATTGGTTAGATCTTACAGGTATGCTTTCAATTGGTGACTGGAACTGGAATAGCAATGCTGTTGGATATTTTTATAATGAAGCAGGACAGCCTTTAGCGGATAAAAATGGAACTTTGGCTTCTGCTATTGGAGTTGATGATCACTCATCAATGAGATTGGATTTAAAAGATGTTCCTGTAGGAGGATCTGCACAAACTACTGCTGCAATAGGTGCTAAAGTTAAAATTACCAAGGATCTGAGATGTGGTATTGATTACAATTATTTTGCACGAAATTACGCAGATTGGTCTTTCAGTAGTAGTGATTTAGTCTTGAAAGAAGGTCAGACTGTAAAAAAATATGAAAAGTCGTGGAAGATTCCTTCAGCGTGGGTTGGAGATTTCTTTGCAAGTTATTCATTCCTGTTTGGTAAAAACAGAGCCACTATTTCAGGTAATGTGAATAATATTTTAGATCAGGAATATATAGCTGATGCATATGATGGTGGAGATCATAACTGGCAAAGTGCATACAGAGTATTCTATGGTTTTGGACGTACATACAATGTTCGCTTAAAAATCAAGTTTTAATCCATGATTAATATACAAAAGAAAATGAAGAATTTATTTTATATACTGGCTGGTTTCCTTTTAGTATTTTCTAGTTGTGATTACAATGATGAAAACTTTGAAGGACTGGATGATATGACTGAGCCAACGAATGTAAAAACAATCGAGTTGACATTATCTGATGAGGATTATTCTTCTATCTCTAAAAATTCAACAAACAAATCATTAGCTGAAACAGCAGGATTATCATCTGAGTTATCCGCTTTAAAAACTTCAAAAGCCTTTACATCATCTTTGACAGGAGCAGATTATATTCCTTCTTTTTTAGATGATGTGTATTATACTGCTGATGAGGGGTATGCAATAAAAGTAACTTATAATTATATTGATGATGCCCCTGAGTATTTAAATGATATTACCGGAGCTGAAATTTATACGGCTACAAATGATGACTATACGCTTGCCTGGGGTGAATCAGGGAATGCATATTTAACGCCATCATATCCAATTGAAAATTATGCTAATACTATATTGTCTCAGGCTTATGGATCTGCTGAAGAAGGAGAAGTTAAGGTATTATCATATAATTTTTATGAAGGTGGCGATATTGCTGTTAGATCTTCGTTGGATGAAGATTTTGAGTCACTTTCTTCTGATGAGGCTGTTGAGTTAACAGGTTGGACAAATTATGCGGAGTCTGGTGATGTAGTATGGCAAACTAAGTCATATAGTAATAATTTGTTTCCCCAATGTTCTGCTTATGGAGCATCAGGAGATGTAGTTTCTTGGTTAATTTCACCCTCTGTTTCTTTATCTGGAGTAGAAAATCCAATGTTAACTTTTGACGTGAAATTTGGTTTTTATGCAGGTGAGTGTCTTCATGTAATGATTTCAGATGATTACAATGGCGTGGATCCTACTTCTGCAACATGGACGGATATCACCTCTTCTTTTGCTTTTTATCATGCATCAAGTGGATATACGAGTATGTATTGTCCTGGTATTGCTGATTTAAGTAAATATAGTGAAAATCCTATTTATATTGCTTTTAAATATGTAGGAAATAGTTCGTCTGTAACTACAACTGTTCAAATTGATAATGTTCAGTTAAATTCTGAGTTATCGGTTGTTGAAAATGAAGCTTATACTGATGATTTTTCTGCAGGTATAGATAGTTGGATTAATGTTGCAGTTCAAGGAACTAAAACATGGGCTGCCGGTTCTTATGGAGGAACTAGTTATGCTAAAATAAGTGCCTATAATACAACTGAAGAGCAAGAAGCCTGGTTGGTTTCGCCAACAATTAGTGTTCCTTCAGGGAATGCACCTCAGTTAAATTTCCAGGTTGCAGTGGGGTATTTTAATGCGTCATGTTTATCGGTTCTTGTTTCTACTGACTTTGTTGATGATGTATCAACTGCCACATGGACAGATATTTCCAATAGTCTTGATCTTCCTCAGGAAGGTCCGTCTAGCTCATATAGTGATTTTGTTTCATCAGGAGCTTATTCGTTAAATGACTATTTAGGGCAGGATGTTGTTGTGGCTTTTAAATATTCAGGTAATGGAACTGATAGCAGGACAACTACATATGAAGTTTCTGATTTGAAAGTTGTGACATATACAAAAAATTCAGCTGCCTCATTAAAGTCCTTAAGTACAAAATCAAGTACTTTCTATACTACATATTATGTGCCTTATGAATTTAATGGTTCAAAATGGGTACAATATGAAGGTGTTATTATGCCAAATTCGGGAGATTATGAGTCTATGGGCTTTGGGTATTTCTCATCCTCAGTTTCAGTTGATGATTACTTAAAAACTTTCCTTGAACAGAAATATCCTTATGCACAAGAGGAAGATGTTATTGCAGTGGGGTATTTATCAGGAAGTACTTCAAATATTGGAGCTAAAGAATTTATTTATGCTTCTGGTGAATGGATGAGTAGTGTTGATGCTGTAGAAGTAACAGAACAGTTTGTTAAATCAACCAATGGTTTTGTCTGGGATCCGAGTGTTGTTATTAATTTATTGCCAGTTAAAAATTCTGAGCCTGCTACGACTTTCTACCAGGCCGCAACAGATTGGGTTTGGGAAAATGTTGATCAGGCTGAATTAAGTATTACAAATAAAGGTGATGGTTATGTAACTTCTTATGGTAATAATGAATACTATACAGGATGTTCTGCATACTATAATAATATTGATATGCGCCCGGCAAAAGCTTTAGAACAGTATTCTGCAGGATTTGAAGGATTGACTGATGATGAAATAGTTGATTTAATGACCGAACGACTTAAAGTTGTAATGGGTAAAGTTTTGTCTGTTCAATATCCGGATGCAGAACCTATACCTGGAGTAGATTATACATACACTGTTAATGTAGGTATCTATAGTGGTTCTTCAATTACAGATGTAACACATAGTTTGGTTTATAAAGTTGTTGGGGTTGGAGAGTTTGAATATGTAAGTGGCCCTACAGTTATTGAATAGTATATTTTAGATTTTATATATAGGCTATCTCAAATTTTGGGATAGCCTTTTTTGTATGTCGGGCATGGTAACGTGCTATCAAGATGAAATGTTCTTGAGTTCGCCTAGTTGACAGGAAGAACTAGCAATTGGCAAGGGTGTTGGGGGTGACTCCAAATCTGAAGGAAGCCATCAGCAAAGTCATGGTTCTAACGTACAGAAACCTGATATAAGGCTCAATAGTGTTGGGCAACCGAGCAATGGATTGGGAAAGCCCCGAAGTCAACCGTAAACACTAAGGGTAAATCAGGTAGGACGTGACGAAAGTATGTTACCTTATCCCGAGAGATCTCAAAATCTGTTGTAACAAACAACAAACTGAGCGGAGACAATCAGCGAAAGATTTTGAGAAGTCAGCAGAAGACATAGTAACTCTGTTTTTTTGCAGAGAGAAGGTCAGAATCAGTTAATTAAAGAAGCAGTCGGACAAGACTTTTATCTATGGAGCACCAGCAACAAATAGCTTACCAACGAGATATGTTCATAGAGCATAAACAGGAGGCTATTGGTCAATTTGGAAATCGTAATGACGTAATCGGAGCGAAAACAACATTGGCGGGGCAATTAGGTAAAGAGACGAATCAAGGACGAGTCTTTACAGAAGGATTAATCGGTATTGTATGCTCATCTGAAAATATCAATAGAGCTTACAAACAAGTGAAAAGGAACAAGGGCGTATCGGGAGTAGATAATATTCCCGTGGGTAAATTTGCTGACTGGTTTGCGAAAGAAGGAGACGAGTTAGTAAACCAGATACTTCGGGGCGAATACCTTCCCTCGGCAGTAAAAGCAGTAGAAATATCCAAGCCCAATGGTGGAGTACGCCAGTTAGGTATCCCAACCGTAAAGGATAGGATAATACAACAGGCAATATCTCAGGTATTAACCCCCATTTACGAACAAGTATTTTCAAAACACAGCTATGGTTTTCGTCCCAGGCGTAATGCGAAGCAGGCAATTGAGCAAGCAAGCACGTACGTTAAGAAAGGAAGAAATGTAGTTGTTGATATGGATATGAAGAGCTTCTTTGATGAAGTGAACCACGATAGACTGATGCATCGTCTATCAAAACTTATTCACTGCAAGCCACTTCTAAAGCTAATACGCAAATACTTGCAGAGTGGAGTTATGATAGGTGGACTTGTCCACCAACGTCTGCAAGGCACACCTCAAGGAAGCCCACTTTCCCCACTCTTATCTAATATTGTTTTAGATGAATTAGATAAGGAGCTCGAAAAGCGAGGGCATTACTTTGTTCGATACGCAGACGATTTCAGCATATTTGTTCGCAGCCAAAGAGCAGGCGAGAGGGTGATGGAATCTGTCTGTTCGTATCTCACAAACAAACTCAAATTAAAAGTAAATGAACAGAAAAGTAAGGTTTGCAAAAGTAGCGAGACAAAGTTTTTAGGCTATAACATTCTTGATGCAGGAGTTATAACTATTGCTAAGCAAAGCGTGGAAAGGTTAAAGGAGAAAGTAAGAGAGTTAACCAAGAGAAACAGGGGAGTAAACTTTGGACAAGTAGTTTCGGAGTTGACACCGGTTCTTAGAGGTTGGCTTAATTATTTTCACATCGCCAAATGTAAGAAACTCTTACGCAACCTTGATGCTTGGATACGCCGTAAATTACGGTGTTATCGCCTGAAACAGTGCAAACGAGCCATTACGCTTAAACGCTTCTTAAGGAGTTTAGGAGTACCGAATTGGCAAAGTTGGATTTTAGCTCTTTCGGGCAAAGGGTGGTGGCGCAAATCAGGATGTCCACAAGTTCATCAAGCAATGAACCTGAAATGGTTCGAGGATTTAGGTTTGTTTAATATGTCGATTAAATACAGTCTTTTACAAAATTAACTTGAAACCGCCGTATACGAGAGTATGTACGGTGGTGTGAGAGGACGGGGGAGCAATCCCCCTACCTACTCGATTATTTATAGTTTTTTGTTTGTTTGATTTTGTCTTAACTCATCAAAATTTATATTTATCTCTTATAGTATGTAGGATTTTTCTATTTTTGTTTTGTTTAGTGAAATAGAAATCGATTAAATATTGCATGGAGCATTTTGATGTAATCTTAGTATTTGTTGTACTGGCCTTTATACTTATCTCTTTATATAAAGAACTTTTAGGAGCAGCATTTACTTTTTTTGTTGCGGTTATGGTATTGGGATTCTTTGGGGTGTTAACTCCTAAAGAATTACTGGCAGGATTTGCTAATGAGCAAATTGCTGTAGTGATAATGCTTTTGTTATTGGGCGATGCTATCCGTCAAATCTCTGTTATTGAGATCTTTTTTAGTAAGATTTTTCCCCGGCATAGTGGTTATCGGGGATTTCTCTCGCGAATAATGCTTTGGATTGGTGGGTTTTCTGCATTTTTAAATAATACTCCCTTAGTTGCTGTGATGATGCCATATGTGCATAATTGGAGTAAAAGGAACAATATTTCACCTTCAAAGTTATTATTACCCCTGTCTTATGCTGCTATTTTAGGCGGATGTGTGACTTTAATTGGTACCTCAACAAATTTGATTGTTAATGGTATGGTTATCGACCAGACCATATTTCCAGATATGGAACCTTTGCATATGTTTGATTTCTTTTGGGTAGGTTTTCCAATGTTAATCATAGGTTTTTTATATTTGTTTTTCTTTGGCGATAAGCTTTTACCTCAGCGTAGTCCATTAACAAAAAGTATATCTGGTTCTGAGCGTAAATATGTTGTAGAGGCTAAAGTCAAAAAGAATTCTAAACTTGCAGGAAGAACGATTGAAGATTCTGGTTTGGGTAATAGTAAAGGTTTATTTCTTGCAGAGGTCATGAGGAAGAATTATACTTTCCAGGTTTTTGATAAACACTTTGTACTTGAGGAAGGAGATTTATTAAGATTTGCAGGCGAAAGTGAAGATATAGCTAATTTATTATCAGATACCAGTAATTTAAGTTTGCCTTCAGTGGGTATGATGAGTAGACTTAAAAGAGCTGATGTTGTTGAAATTGTGATATCTCATAACAGTACTTTAATATCTAAAATGGTAAAGGACATTAATTTTCGTAGTAAATATGATTCTGTTCTTATGGCTATTCATAGAAATGGGGAGCGAATTACCGGAAAATTAGAAGAAATTAAACTCAAAGCAGGTGATGTAATACTATTGTTAGCAGGCGCTGATTTTAATTCAAGGTCGTCTGATGATATGGATTTTTACCTGATTTCAAAAGTAAAAGAAGTTAGAAAACCTGAACGATATAAAATATGGACTTTGTTTGGAGGAACTTTACTTGCCATATTTTTATCAGCGTTAAATCTGATACCGTTATTTATGGGCTTGCTTGTGGTCCTTGTTGTAATAAATCTTTTGGGTGTGGTTAGTGCCAAAGATTTACCTAAAAGTATAGACTATAACCTGGCCGTGATTATTGCTTTGTCGCTGGCATTGGGGACTGCAATGATTAAAACCGGAGTTGCTGATATGATTGCTGATTTTATGATATCTATTTTGTTTCCCTTTGGTAAGGTTACAGTATTGATGGGTATCTATTTTATTACTTCTGTTTTAGCTGCTTATATTACTAATAAAGCTGCTGTGGCTATTGTTTTTCCAATATCATTAACAGCAGCACATACTTTACAATTAAACCCTTTGCCTTTTGCCCTTGTGGTGTCTTTTGCTGCAGCAGCTAACTTTTTAACTCCCATAGGTTATCAAACAAACCTTATGGTGTATGGACCGGGAGGATATACTTTTAAGGATTTTTTTAGAATAGGATGGCCTTTGACTTTAATATATATGCTTATTACGGTAGCAATACTTAATTATATGTATTTGTAATGTAATTATTGCTATTCGCTATTAAATGACAAAAGGCTTTATGATTAATAAAGCCTTTTGATAATCCATTGTATATAGTAAATGTTTATTTACTTGCTATGGTTTCAATTTCAACTAAGACGCCTAACGGAAGTTCTTTTACTGCAAATGCAGCTCTTGTTGGAGGATTTTCTGAGTAGTGTTTACCGTATATCTCATTCATATCCTTGAAGTTGGCCATGTCAGACAATAAACAGGTTGATTTTACCACATCCTTAAAGCTATAACCTGCCTCGGTTAAAATGGCTTCAATGTTTTTCATAACCTGTTCTGTTTGTTCCTTTATTCCACCTTCAACAACACTTCCTGTTGTTGGGTTAATGGGAATCTGACCTGATATAAATAGCATACCATTTACTTCGATAGCCTGACTGTATGGGCCAATAGCTGCAGGTGCATTTTGTGTGCTAATTACTTTTTTCATACCTAAATATTATGTTTTTGTATATTGGGAAATATTATATGTATAATTGATTTTTTATATTTATTGTTCGTTATGTATCAAAATTCTTAAAAATTAGGATTGTCCCTGGCACTGCTTCTTTTATCGTATTTCAAATCCTGAAGCAACGATGAATTTACATTAATTGAAAAGAAATAAGATTTATATCTGCCAACAGGAACAAGGTTAAAGCTCATTCCCCAGCAATGCAAATCTCTTGAAACTCTAAAGTTTGTATGCGAAATTTCTTGCGTGTCAAAATTATATCCAGAAGAAAAAGAAAATTTCCATTTGGGAGTTAAAGAAAAATCTCCACTAAAATTAACGCTTGAGCTTATTTCTTTTTTATAAGCCATTTTCTTTTTGTCAAAATCTCCATTTGTTAATCTTAAACTATAATTCAGAGATAAATTCCATGGAAATTCAAATTTAGTATAGCCATCATCACCTATTTGCGATTCTTGCTTTCCTCTTGTATTTGCAAAAGCATCAGGTAATTGATCCGCCCTGTCTAAAGGGTTGTTCATGTCATTTGCAGGAGGGGTATTTTCGTCAGTGTTAGTGTTGTCTTCATCAGTAATCCCATTTCTTTCATTTCTCCATTTTTTTATCTTTTCAGATCCAAACGAGAGACCAAAGCTTAAATTTGCTGATTCTAATCGTGCCAGTTTTCTCTGGTTTTTCCACATCGATTCGTTAATTCTTATTACCGAACCTGTAGATGTAGTATCAAGTGCATAAGGGTCAAATGTTCCTCCAAAGTTAATGTTGGTACCAAAAATCTTTGTTCTGCCGCTCATGCTGATTTTTGACCATTTTAATGAATCAGCAAGGAAGTTATGTGATGTGGAAAAGTTTAAGCTTTCTAAAATCTTTATTTTTTTATACCCGGTTGAATCTTTGTCGCTTTTTACTTTCATTTCCAGTGTGTTGCCCAGGGATAAGCCTAAGGAACCTGATTTTCCTTTTCCCGGCGTTCCGTACAAAGAACCTTCGTATTTTGAATATTCATAATTTATAATAGAATCCTGATCGGGGTCGTAGTATTCAAACCAGTCATAATAGCCGTATTTTTCCTGGCCGAAATCAGGACGGGCAGATAAGCTGACTGAAGGTGTCATTACATGGCGAATTTTATCCACTTTATCACCGAATAATGATCTCCAGGGCGTAAAAAATGTATAAAATTTTGTAGAAGTACTTACAGAATAACTATAGTCATAAACCCGGTTAAATCCATTAGTAGTATCTTTTACAACAATTTCTTCATTTTCTTTATCCCATTCTTTGGTTATTGATTTCGTGTACCATCGTTCAGTATAATTTACAGATGGCGTTAAAGTAAAATATTTTAGTAATTTAAGGTTCATAGATAGAGGGATAGAATGTTTAGCTCCGTTTTCCCATTCCTGGGGAAATTTCTTTTTCCCTAATTCACTTTCTTCGGTACTGATGTAGTTTTTGACATTACCTGTATATGATAAACTGATTTTCTCGTACCATGCTTCTTTTGATCCTATTTTGTTTTTGCTCTTGAAGGGGTAAATACGACTCATTGTCAATGTTAAATCTGGTGCTGTAAAACTGACTGTGGAATCACTGGTGTTTTGAGATGCAAGTATGTTGGCAGAAAAATTGAATGGCGCTTTGGGGAACTTTCGGCTATAAGATATACTTGATCTTTTAGTGCTTTGAGCTAGTTTATTTACATTAATGATGCTGGATACATTATTTCGGTCGTACGAACTACTTGAGTAATTAACACTGGCTGAGAATGTTTGATAAGGATTTGCCTTGGAGTCCTGACGGTGCGACCAGGTAAGTGAAAAGTCCTTTGATTTGCTATAGTCAGGTAAATCTTTATCACTTGTAATATTAACAATATATTGAAAGTTTAGATTGCCCGAAAACTTATAATTCAGCTTGTATTTTGAATTTGCTCTAACTCCCCATGATTCATTAGCGTAAAGATCTCCTGTAACAGCTAAGTCAAAATAGTCGCTGGCTGCCCAATAGTAACCTCCATCACGCAGAAATAAACCACGACTGCTTTCCTCACCATATGAAGGCATAATAATTCCTGAACTGTAACTGCTGGTATTTGGTATCACAGCAAATGGGATACCAATAGGCAAGGGTATGTCTTCTACAACCAGATATGCCGGACCTGTAATTGTTTTGTTTCCGGGTATAACTTTAGCTTTTGTTAGATTCAAGTAAAAGTGAGGATGCTCATGGTTATCGCAAGTGCTATAATGACCATCTTTTATTGAAAATGAATCATCAGGTGCTTTTTTTGCAAATTCGCTTACAACATATCCTTCTCCTTGTTCGGTAACAACGTGTTCAATTATGGCTTTTTCGCTTTCAAAATTATACTTGATTGTCTTCATCTCATAAGAACCGCTCTTGTCGGTAAATACCGGCAAGCCGGAAGCTACACCTAAAGAATCTTCAATTCCGTATGCGTAGGTTAAACTACTGTCCAGGTCTAATTCAATACAGGCTGCTGTAAGCGTTATATCCATATATTTTACTTCAGCATCACCATACAAAAATACTTTTCGGGATCCATCCATAGTCATAATGATGGAATCTTTTGCTGTATATTCAACATCGGTATCAATTCCTAATCCGTCTGTTTTTTTTTGTGATTTAACTACTGTAGAATCAGTAATAAGTGATGTGGAGTCCTTTTGTAATGAAGGAATTGTATCTAAAGTATGATTTTGTGCAAAACAAATACTTGTAAAAAAGCTTAAAAACAATAAAATGCTTGTTGTTATAGCTGTGATGTAATGTCTTTGTTTTGTATGAGTTATATTTTGATTCAATGCTTTTGTTCTTTAATTTTCAAGATTCGACAAAAATAAATAAAAAATGATGATAGCGTCTTTTTATTTCTAAAATTAGGCTGCTTTGGAGCTTTTTTATTTATTAATAAATAATGCAGGATAAAATTTTATAGTTAAGTCCTGTCTTTTTGAGGTCTGTAAGTTGTTGAATCATAATGTAAAAATTGTTTTAATTACTGAAGTGTTTTATATTTAAGATGCATATCAAATAATCTGCCAGTATTTTCATTATAATTATTTTTAGGTTGATTTTATAATATTTTATGCCCTTGCAGGGGGTATTTTCAAAGTCATAAGTTATTTTTGAGAATTATTTAATATTTTATATAGTTGTTGAGTTTTAAATGAGGAAGTCAGTAATATACATTAGCCTGTTATTATCTTTTTTAGTTGTTAACTGTTTTGTGGGACTGGTAACAGCTCAAAGTACCGGGAAGTTTAAAAAAGTAGTTATAGATGCCGGGCATGGAGGGAAAGATCCGGGTGCTCATGGGGTTTATGCTAAAGAAAAAGATATTGTTTTGGCAGTAGCTTTAAAATTAGGTAATTATATTGAAAAGTATATGCCGGATGTTGAAGTTGTTTATACCCGTAAAAAAGATGTGTTTGTTCCTTTGTCTGAAAGAGCCCAAATAGCAAATAAAGCGGATGCAAATTTATTTATTTCTATTCATGCAAATTATATTGCAAATCCTAAAATTACTGGAACTGAAACCTTTGCGCTAGGATTACATAGAACACAAGATAATTTAGAGGTGGCTAAAAAAGAAAACTCAGTAATTGTTTTAGAGGAGGATTATTCTACTAAATATGAACATTTTGATCCTAATTCATCTGAGTCCTACATTATATTTGAATTGTATCAAAATATATATCTAAACCAGAGTCTTGAAATGGCAGATCTGGTTCAGCATCAGTTTAGTGAAAGAGTAGGCAGGCGAAACAGGGGTGTTAAACAAGCCGGTTTCCTTGTGTTACGAGAAACAGCCATGCCTGGTGTTCTTGTGGAATTAGGTTTTTTAAGTAATTCAAATGAAGAAAAATATTTGACATCAACTGAAGGCCAGTCTCTATTAGCTTCTGGTATATTTCGTGCCTTTAGAGATTATAAAGAGAGCTTTGAGGCCAAAAATAATATGGATATTAAAGATAATCCTGTAGTTGCTAATACTGATGATGTTTTATATCGAATTCAGGTGGCCAGTAGCAAGAAACAAATTAAAAGAGGTACTTCTATTTATAAAAAGTTCGATGAGTTATACGAATATCAGGATGGTAAGTATTATAAGTATGCGGTTGGCGAATCCAATAGTTTTAGCGATATTAGTTTGCAAATAAATAAAGTTCAGCAAATAGTTAAAGACTGTTTTATTATTGCATTTAAAAATGGTAAGAGAATTCCATTGCAGGAAGCAAGGAAATTAACAGATAAATAATTAGAATAACTTCAGGGGTATAAAGCAACTATTTTAATCGGGTGGGGGCATCCGAGTAATAATCAAGACAGTGTAAACTGTGTAATATTTTATGAATTACCATGAATGAATTTATTCCAATTATAGATGAAAGTTCTGCAGTTCCTAAGTTTTTACAAATTGTAAATGCTTTTGAAGAGGCAGTGAAAAGTGATAAGATGAAGGAAGGTGATAATCTTCCGTCGGTCAATGAGTTATGTGTAAAATGCGGTTTGAGTAGGGATACGGTTTTTAAAGCTTACACCGAACTTAAGAACAGGAAATTAATCGAATCGGTACCTAATAAAGGATATTATGTATCCAGTAATTCTTCAAGTGTGTTCTTGTTTTTAGATACCTTAAAAGCTTATAAAGAAGTTCTTTATGGAGCGTTCAGAACTGCATTGCCGAGCCGCATTAATGTAGATGTTCATTTTCATCATTATAATCCAAGAGTGTTTGAAGATATTGTTCGTTATGCGGCAGGTAAATACAGTCACTACATCATTATGAATTTTGATCATGAAAAGGTAAAAAAGGCATTGTCAGGTATCGACCCTTCTAAATTGCTTTGTATCGACTGGAATATTCATGTTCCTAAAAAAAGCTCTTTTCTGGGGCAGGATTTTGGGAAGGCGGTTTACGAAAACCTTAGCAAAGTAGAGGATAAATTACGAAAGTATTCAAAAATGATTTTTGTTTATCCTGAATATACCAATCATCCAAAGATTACGGTAGAAACTTTTGAACAGTTTTGTATAGATAAATCTTTTGATTATGAGATTATTTATAATCTTGAGGATATACATCCTTTAAAAGAATATATGTATTTAACAGTTAGTGACCGTGCCTTGGCTAAAATATTAGATCTTACATCAGATTTAAAACTTGAAATAGGTAAGGATATCGGAATTATCTCTTATAATGAAACTCCTACTAAAAAATATATTAAAGAAGGAATTACTGTAATATCTACTGATTTTGCCTTGATGGGGCAAAAAATGGCAAGCTTTGTGACGAAAGATCAAACTATTAATGAGTTTGTTTCTACAGATATTATCGAGAGGTATTCACTTTAATAATTTATGCTAATTCGATAATTATAAATTAATTAAAGCTAATTCTTTATATTTATCAATAAAAAAGCGTAATTTGTAATCGTATTAATACCTGTTTTATGTGTTGGTGTTAAGTTAAACTTTAATATCTTGAATTATGGAGCAATTTACTGAGTTATTTGAATCTTCAAAAGAGTATATTATTACTTATGGAGGTCAACTTGTTTTAGCTATTTTAACCTTAATCATTGGTTTTTGGATCATTGGTAAATTTACCAAAGCATTAAAAAAAGCTTTTCAATTAAAACATATTGATGAAACATTACAGCCCTTTTTAATAGGAATGCTCAATTATACACTAAAAACTTTATTGGTTATTAGTGTAATGACAATGGTGGGTATTCAGATGACCTCATTTATTGCAATACTTGGTGCTGCCGGTTTGGCTGTTGGTATGGCACTGTCGGGTACCTTGCAGAATTTTGCAGGAGGTGTAATGTTATTAATTCTTAAGCCGTTTAAGAAAGGTGATTTTATTGAAGCTCAGGGTTATAAAGGTACGGTTTCTGAAGTGCAGATTTTTAGCACTGTTTTAAAAACTCCTGATAATAAAATAATCTTTATCCCCAATGGAGGGCTGTCTACTTCTAGTTTAATTAATTACTCCAGGGAAACAGATCGAAGAGTGGATTTCTCTTTTGGAATAGGTTATGGAGATGATATAGATAAAGCAAAATCTGTAATTAAACAAGTGATCGATAGTCAGGATAAAATATTGCCTGAACCGGCTCCGTTTATTGCTGTTGGAGAGTTGGCTGATAGTTCTGTAAATATAACTACCCGCGTGTGGACTAAAGGTGCTGATTATTGGGAAGTGTTCTTTTATATGAATGAAATGGTGAAGAAAGAATTTGATAAACAAGGTGTTTCTATCCCGTTCCCGCAAAGAGATGTTCATGTTTATAATAAATAATCAGAAAAACTAAATTTCACGTAATGATTAGAATTGAAATTGTAGCAGTGGTTTGCTTTTTTATGTGCTCAAGTGCTTTTGCTCAAGATCAAGAAAATGATTCTATTAAACACTGGAAAGCAGGTGGAAATACATCGTTGAATTTTTCACAAGTATCCTTGTCTAATTGGTCCGGAGGAGGCAATAATTCTCTGGCAGGAACATTTTTATTTAAAGGTTTCCTAAACCATAAAAAAGGTAAAGTGGCCTGGGAAAATACCTTAGATGTTGGTTATGGACTTACTAAACAAGGTGATTATAAAGTCGCTAAATCTGAAGATAGGTTACATATAACAACAAAGTTGGGTTACGAAAATGGAGGTCACTGGTTTTATACTGCCATGGCTGATTTTAAAACTCAGTTTTCTGTAGGATATAAAGATCCTTTGGTTCAGGATGTTAAAGTTTCTGAATTTATGGCTCCCGGATATTTGCAATTAGCCCTGGGAATGGATTATAAACCTTCAGAAAATTTCTCTCTGTTTATATCTCCTTTAACATCAAAAATGACCTTTGTTACTGATGATTCCTTAGCACATGAAGGTGCTTATGGTGTTGATGTTGACGATAATGTAAGAGGGGAATATGGTGCAGCTATAAAGGTAACAGCCCAAAAGAAAGATGTTGTTAAAAATGTTAATGCTTATACCCGGTTGGATTTGTTTACAAATTATTCTGAAAATCCTCAAAACATTGATCTTGATTGGGAGTTTGGATTAAATATGAAAATTAATGAGTTTTTAAGTGCTGTGTTTACAACAAATATTATTTATGATAATGATATAAAATATGTAAATGCCAGTGGTGTGGAAGAGGGGCCAAGGATGCAGACTAAGCAACTTTTTGGTGCAGGTTTGTCATATACTTTCTAAAACAGCAAAAAAAAGAAAAGGGGGTATTACCCCATTTCTTTATTAATATGGTGATTTTACATCAAGTAAACGTTTTAAATAACCAGTTTTCAGGTTAAACATCCACCCGTGCAGAAATAAGTCCTGTTTTGTTTTCCACGCTTTTTGAACTATTGAAGTTCTTGATAATTTCTCAATCTGTCTTTCTACATTGAGCTCTGATAATCTGTCTAAGCGATCTTCAATATTTTGTATCTGAATTAATTCAGGCTGGTTTTTTCTGTAAACATCTTTTATCGCTGATAACCAGTCTCCTAAATATTCATCATTATTATCATCTACAGCAGCAGCTATTCCTCCACACCCTGAATGGCCACATACTACAATATGTCTTACTTTTAAGTAATCAACAGCATATTTGATTACACTCATCACATTAGAATCGTTTGTAATTACTTGGTTTGCAATATTTCTGTGAACAAATATTTCTCCGGGTTCTGTGTGTGTAAAACCTGCTGCAGGTACCCGACTGTCTGAGCAGCCAATCCATAAATATTGAGGAGATTGACCTAGTGCAAGGTTTTTAAAATAATTTTTGTCAACTGAGGTTTTCTCTTTTACCCAATCTTTATTTGCCACTAGTATTTGATCTAACGAACGCATATTTTAAATTTAAATATTTTATCATCAAACATTTCAAAAATAAATAATGTTCGGATAAAAAGTGTTAATTTTGTAAATCAATATAGTAAAAAATAGATTGAAAATACGACCGGAAACGTCGATTTTAGGAATATCAAATTTAAATTTCGCAAAATACTGTACAACTAAGTTTGTATACCTACTTTTGTGCGCTAATAAAGTTTATAATAATTATGGGAGAAGTAATAAATTCTTTGCATACTTTTCATATACCGGTTATGGGTACCGGTTATACTGTTGAATCACCAATCAAGGTGGCTCACTATGGTATTGATTCTGTAGTGCCTATTACAGATCATTATATGATGGAACAAGTTCGTGAGATGTACTGTAAAGAAAGAGGTCTTGAGTATGATGCCGAAGATTTGTCTAATTGCGATGCACGATCTAATGTTATTAGAAAGTATCTGGATTTAATGTATGATATCGTACTAGAAAATTTTGAGGCAGTAAGAAAATCAGAATTTGCTGAAAAGAGTGAAATTACCAAATACTTTGAATTATTGCCTGATAACAATTATTTAAAGTTACTATATAATAAAATGCTTGTCGCTCATGGTGATGAGCAGTTATTGCTACAGGAATCATTACGTGAAAAAATGAAAGCCGGTAGTATTGATGTGAACATCATGACTAAATTGGATGGTGTTAATTATGATACCAATAATGAGCCTTTGCCTATTGAGTATAATGATGCTCATGCAGCATTAAAGGGCTTTGCTGAAAGTAAAGTTAATGGTTCTGTCGTTTTGTCTGCCGGGTTAAATCCGCGACTTTATGGTTTTATTTCTCAGTTTGATGACTTTTTTCCTGATGAAAAAGGAGAGATGAAAAAGCGTATCATTCTTAAAGTAAGCGACTACAGGTCGGCTATGGTACAGGGACGATTTTTGGCAAAGAAAGGTTTATGGGTTTCAGAGTTCAGAATAGAGTCTGGGTTAAATTGTGGTGGACATGCTTTTGCTACTGATGGTTTTCTTTTAGGACCTATATTAAAGGAATTTAACGATAATAAAGCCAAGTTGTCAGAAATGTTATTTTCTTCTTATTCTGATGTTTTAGCCAAAGAGAAAGGTATTGTTTTAGAAAAAGAATACCCCGTATACTTTACTGTACAAGGTGGTGTTGGCGATGCTGATGAGCATAAAATGTTTGTAGAGCATTATAATATGAAATCAGTAGGCTGGGGATCGCCATTTATGTTAGTGCCTGAAGCCACAACAGTTGATGATTATACTTTAAATTTATTGAAAAACGGAACGGAAGAAGATTTCTATTTGAGTGATATCTCTCCTTTGGGTGTTCGTTTTAACTCGATAAAAAATAATTCTGCAGATATTGAAAAAAACAAGCGCTTTGAAAATGGTAAACCAGGAGTGGCTTGTTTAAAGAAATTTCTTCAGTTTAATACCGAATATGGGAAAAAACCTATTTGTACTGCCTCGGTTACTTATCAAAGAAAAAAAATTGAAGAGTTAAAGGCTTCAATTGTTAATCCGGCAGAATTAAAAGCTAAAATCGATAAAGTAGTAGAGAAAGCTTGTTTGTGTGTTGGCCTAGGAAATACTGTGTTAGAACATTATAATCTTGAAGTGGCCAAGGGAAATCATGGTGTAGTGGTTTGTCCCGGACCTAATTTGGCTTATTTTAATAAGTTATCTTCGCTTCGTGAGATGGTGGATTTTATTTATGGGAAAACTTCATCGCTTTTTAATTCTAAAAGACCTAATGTCTTTATTAAGGAGCTGAATATCTACATTGACTATCTTAAAGAGAAGATTGAAGAATGTAAAGATGAGTTTAGCACTCCGGATATTAAATATTTTAACACTTTTAGAAAAAACCTACATGATGGAATAGTTTATTACAAAGAATTATTCTCTAAAGGAGATGAGGTGTTTTCAAATATGAAAAATAGTGTATTATCAGATTTGGCTAAATATAAATCAGAGCTGGAATCTATTTTTATTCCAGAATCGGTTTAAGCTGATATTTCTAAACATAATAAAATCCTGTAAGCCTTATTGGTTTACAGGATTTTTTTTGTACTAATAAATCAGGTGTTGCCTTTATCAATTGGAGGTGAGACTTTAAAAACGGTGCGTAAATCATAATGGTTCCCATGAAATTTGTATACCATGAGATATTCATGTACTTTTAAGCGGGCGTGACGCCCAATTTTTTTGGTTTAGGTACACCTTTAAATCAAATACTAAACAAAATAAATCTATAAAATCATGTTAAAAGGAATATCACCTTTAATGAGTCCGGAACTATTGGCTGTTTTATATAGAATGGGACATGGAGATGAAATTGTTCTTGCTGATGTCCATTTTCCTGCAGAAAGTTTTAATAAGAGGATTATACGAGCTGATGGTATTAAAATAGCCGAGTTGTTAAAAGCTATTTTGCCATTATTTGAACTCGATCAGTACGTGGATCAGCCATTAATGATGATGGCTCCTGTTGAAGGGGATAATCTCGATGTTAATGTAGAGCAATCTTATTTGAATAGTATTCGTATTACTAATCCTGATGTATCTCCTGTTTTTAGAATGGAACGATTTGAATTTTACCAAAGGACTAAAGATGCTTTTGCTGTTGTAATGACAGGGGAAACTTCAAAATATGGAAATATTATTCTTAAAAAGGGAGTGACTCCTATTCTGTAAACCTCAATTTAAAATGATAAAAAGCCTGTTGAATTGTGTGATCGATGAAGTTAAAGTGATGTTACACAATGGGAGAACTCTGTTTGTGAGTTTTATATGGCAATTGAAAGATAAATTTTACACGCATGAAAAATCATAATTCTAAATTATTGGAAAAAAAATATATCCCGGCTTTTGTATTGTTGGCAAGTTGTTTTATGTGGTGGGGTATAGCCAATAATCTTACGGATCCTCTAGTTAGAGTTTTCAAGGCTGTTTTTGGAGAGTTGACTACATTTCAGGCTTCGTTAATTCAGTTCGCTTTTTATTTTGGTTATTTTAGTATGGCGATCCCGGGTGCTGCAATATCACGTAAATATTCCTATAAAACTGGAGTTTTGGTAGGGTTGGGTGTTTATGCTTCAGGGTGCTTTTTGTTATATCCTTCAATGTTACTTCAAGAGTTTTTGTTGTTTTGTGTTTCGTTTTATGTGTTAGCTTGCGGATTGGGCGTTTTAGAAACAAATGCCAATCCTTATGTTTTGGTTTTGGGTTCTCCTGAAACTGCTACCCGCCGATTAAATTTTGCCCAGTCATTTAATCCTATTGGGTCTGTTATAGGTATATTCTTATGTCAGGTTTTAATTATGGCTAAAATGCCTTTGGATGGAGAGGGGCATATTTTTATAGCTTCACAACAAATTAATGAAACTTTAAATGTTGTTATCTTCCCGTATTTAACAGTAGCAGCGATTTTAACAGTGGTGTGGGTTTTAATAGCTGTTTCCAAAATGCCGCGTGTTGCTGACGATCATCAAAGCATACATATCTTTCATACCTATAAAAATCTCCTACAAAAAAAGAATTATGTATTTGCAGTTGTAGCTCAGTTTTTTTACGTAGGAGCACAAATATCAGTCTGGACTTACACTAATTTTTATATTCCTGAGCAACTTCATGTGACTCCTGAAATTACGCTTCATTATCATACTGTTGCATTAATTTTGTTTGGGATATCACGTTGGGTTTTTACCGCATTGATGAAACGGGTTAAGGATCATGTGTTGTTGTTAATATCTTCAATATCAGCTATTGTTATGTCGCTTGGTGTTGTTTTTGTTGGTGGGTTAATTGGTGTTTATTCATTAATTGGAATTTCTGTTTTTATGTCCCTGATGTTTCCTACTATATTTGGAATGGGAAGTGATGGTTTAAGTGATGAAGAAACTAAAGTAGGATCCTCCGGATTAATTATGGCCATTTTAGGAGGAGCCTTAATTACTCCTTTGCAAGGTGCTATTATCGATGTTGCAAATGTTAATGCTTCGTATCTGTTACCATTAGTGTGTTTTGTAATAATTGGGTTGTATGCACTTTATAGATTTAAGCTAAAACATAACTATTGATTTTTATTATGTTAATGATTTGTATGGCGTTATAACGGTTTTTAATTATAATAAAAGGGGCATTTAAAGGTGGATTGAATTTGACTCGAGTTCGATAAAGTATTAGTATTCAGGTTAGTTGTGTTTTGTATGGGTTTGCCAGCAGATAGAGACGTACCAAAAACGCAGTTGAGGCGATTTTTGATTAGATGTTCTTCTGGTTTCCTTATGGCGATAATATAGCGATGGCTATCCAATCAAAAACAGCAGTCTATCCATATCAAACCCATTGTATTTACAATCTAGACCTGATATAACCCCTTGGTTATCCGATGAAAAAATCGGATAATCCGAAAAGTGCTTATTTTGGAATATTTTTGTTTAAAATATAGCTGGTTAAACAATGTTCAAGTGAGGAGGTTCAGGTAAAAAATGTTTTAATTCGTATACAGCTTCTATGGGGTTTGGTGCGTTGAATACTGCGCTTCCGGCAACCAATACATCAGCCCCGGCATTAATTAACTGTTGTGCATTAGCTATGGTAACGCCACCGTCAACCTGTATGAGTGCCTGACTTGCTTTTCTTTCAATAAGATTTTTTAAGTCGGTAATCTTTTTGTAAGTGTTGTCAATAAATTTTTGTCCTCCAAAACCTGGATTTACCGACATTAATAACACTAAATCAACTTCATTAATTATTTCTTCTAATAAAAAAACTGGAGTGTGTGGATTTAGCGTAACACCAGCCTGCATACCATCTTTTTTTATGGCATCAATTGTTCTGTGTAAATGAGTACAAGCTTCGTAATGCACGTTAAGTAAATCTGCGCCGGCTTCTTTAAAATCTGAAATAAATTTATCGGGCTCAACAATCATTAAATGAACATCAAAAGGCTTTTCGATATGAGGGCGTAATGATTTTATAATAGGTAAGCCAAATGAAATATTAGGTACAAATAAGCCATCCATAATGTCAAGATGTAACCAGTCGGCTTCACTTTTGTTAATTATTTCAATTTGCGATTCCATTTTGGCAAAATCGGCAGCTAATAAAGAAGGTGCTATTAGATGTTTCATTTTTTGAGGTAATGATTTTTTAATTTAGGATGGCAAAAATACTAAGAAAGATTTACGAAAAAAATAGGGAAATAGATTCAATTTTCTATTTCCCTGTTAAATTACTAGTTGTTTTTGTTTAACCTAAATATGATCTAAGAATTTTGCTTCTGTATGTATGTTTTAATCGTTTGATAGCCTTTTCTTTAATCTGTCGCACTCTCTCCCGGGTTAAATTAAAAAGGTTTCCTATTTCTTCCAGCGAATAAGGGGGTTCTCCTTTTAATCCATAATATAATCTGATAATATCAGCTTCTCTGATGGATAGGGTAGATAATGATCTTTCTATTTCTCTTTTTAAAGAATCGTTTAATAAATCAGTGTCGGGACTAAGTGAATCGGTGCTTAATATGGTGTCGTAAAGGTTATTATCTTCGTCTTTCCTTAAAGGGGCATCCATGGAGATGTGTTTGTTCATGGCTCGCAGTGACTCTTTTACTTCACTTGGAGTAAGATCCAGTGTGGCAGCAATTTCTTCAGATGTAGGTTCTCTTTGGTACTCTTGTTCCAGAATAGCAAAAGTGTTATTTACTTTGTTCATTGAACCTATCTTGTTTAGTGGTAATCTAACAATTCTGGCTTGTTCTGCCAGTGCCTGCAATATCGATTGCCGAATCCACCAAACGGCATAAGAAATGAATTTAAATCCACGGGTTTCGTCAAATCGTTGAGCCGCTTTTATTAAACCAAGGTTACCTTCATTGATCAGGTCGGCCAAACTTAATCCCTGGTTTTGATATTGTTTGCTAACAGATACAACAAATCTTAAATTGGCATTTATTAATACTTCAAGAGACCTTTGGTCTCCTTCTTTTATTTTTTTTGCGAGCTTAACTTCTTCCTCTGCAGATAACAGTTTTACCTTACCTATTTCATGTAAATATTTGTCTAAAGACGGCGTTTCCCGGTTTGTTACTTGTTTTGTAATTTTCAGTTGTCTCATCTTGAAATAGTTGGTTATTTTTTAACTAATATTAAATATAACAAAAAATAATTGCTACTTGTTTTATTGTATGGAAAATAAGGTGTTTTATTACATGAAGTTCATGTTTTATTGGATATATGTATATTTTTACATGGCAAAGCGGATTTGATGAAGGGAGTAAGAAGATAATTGATAGTAAATAATCTCTTGTATGGCAAATTATTGAAGTATATAATATAATAATACCTAAATAATTTTGTGGATTAAATCAAATATTCTTAAGTTTGCAACAAATCTTCTGGGCATCTTTCATTTTTAATGTTGGATCAACAGCCGTATCAGGACTTAACAATCAATTTATAACAAATTATAATATTATGATGAAGATACTTTAGTCTTCAAATAATTAATTTCCCCAAGAGAATTTATTGGTAAAAAATATGTACGATATTCTTGAATTGAATAAAAAACTCTTAGCTGAACTTAAAGATATTGCAAAAGAGTTAAAAATTAAGCGAATAGACTCGTTTAAAAAACAAGATTTGATTTATAAAATTTTGGATGAACAAGCTATTGCTGCTTCAGAAAAGAAGAAAACAGATAAAACTTTAGAAAAAAAACCGACTAAACGAGTTAGAACAACAACTAAAGTTCAAAAAGTTACTCCTGTTAAAAAACAGGAGAATGAAGAAATTGCAAAAGAAGCCGTTGCTGAAGTTGAGGAAAAAACAGAAACTATAGCTGAAAAACTTGAAGCTCAAAGAATAAGAGCTGAAGAGGCAGCCCGGATCGAAGAGCAGAAAGCCAAAGAATCTGAGCTTAAGGAAGTTAAAGAAGTATCTAAAAAGAAATCTGATGATCGGGACAGATCAAAAGATGTAAATGATAATAAACGTCAACGTCAGGGTGATGATAGTTCAGGGAAGAGACGTCAGTATGATAATAGGGGGAAAGATAATAATCAGCAGAGACGCCAGGATAAACAACATGATAAATCCTTTGATTTTGATGGAATTATTTCCGCTGCTGGTGTTTTAGAAATAATGCAGGATGGTTATGGTTTCCTAAGATCTTCTGATTATAATTACCTGAACTCACCTGATGATATATATGTTTCTCAGTCCCAAATTAAATTATTTGGTCTTAAAACCGGGGATACTGTTCTTGGAAGTATTCGACCTCCTAAAGAAGGAGAAAAGTATTTCCCGTTAATTAAAGTTGAGGAAATTAATGGCAGAAGTCCTCAGATTGTTCGTGATCGTGTTCCTTTTGACCATTTGACACCAATTTTTCCTAATGAGAAATTTAAAATTACAGGTAGCGGGCATGATAGTTTATCAACCAGGATTGTTGATATGTTTGCGCCGATTGGTAAAGGTCAGCGTGGTTTAATTGTAGCACAACCTAAAACAGGTAAAACAGTTTTACTTAAGGAAGTTGCAAATGCTATAGCAGCTAACCATCCCGAGGTTTACATGATTATTTTGTTGGTGGATGAACGACCTGAAGAGGTTACAGATATGGCACGCAGTGTTAATGCTGAGGTGATTTCATCTACGTTTGATGAGCCAGCAGAACGTCATGTTAAAGTGGCAAACATTGTATTGGAGAAAGCAAAAAGAATGGTAGAGTGTGGTCATGATGTAGTGGTGTTGTTAGATTCTATCACTCGTTTAGCCCGAGCATATAATACTGTTTCTCCTGCTTCCGGTAAAGTATTATCCGGTGGTGTGGATGCCAATGCGTTACATAAACCTAAGCGTTTCTTTGGGGCAGCACGTAATATTGAAGATGGTGGTTCGTTAACAATTTTAGCAACAGCTCTTACAGAAACAGGTTCTAAGATGGATGAAGTTATTTTTGAAGAGTTTAAAGGGACTGGAAATATGGAACTTCAGTTGGATCGAAGATTGTCTAATAAACGTATTTATCCTGCAGTTGATGTTACCTTGTCAAGTACACGTAGAGAAGATTTGTTGCTTGATAAAGAAAGTTTAAACAGGATATGGATTTTAAGAAATTACCTTGCTGATATGAATCCGATGGAAGCAATGGATTTCATGCTTGACAGGATGAGGAAGACTCGAAGTAACGAAGAGTTCCTTATTTCAATGAATGATGGATGATAGATTTGTATATTATAGAAAAGGGGTGATTGGTTTTATATTAATCATCCCTTTTTTTGTGTAATTCTTGATGTTTTGTATTGAGTATATTTCAATAGATTAGCATAACTGTTAGTTCTATTTTCTAATTTGCTTTTATTTTTAATAAGTATAAATTACATCTTGGCAATAAAATTGTAATCTCTACATTGCAATTATTTTAATTCAAATTGTACATTTGTCCATCATTAATTGAAGACGACAACGTGCAATCATTTTTTGAAACACATAAATTTCTTATTAATAATTTAAAAGTGCCTATAAAGAGGAAGTTGATGGATCAGATAGACTGGAACCATCGTTTGATCGGAATTAAAGGCACAAGGGGGATTGGGAAGACTAATTTCTTGTTAGATTTTGCAAAATCTAAATATGGATTAGATAAATCATGTTTGTACGTCAATCTGAATAACCTCTATTTTTCGGAACACAGTATAATTTCTTTTGCTGATAAGTTTAGAAAAACAGGTGGCAAAACATTGGTTCTGGACCAGGTATATAAATACCCGGGTTGGTCTGAGGAATTGAAATATTGTTATGAGAATTTTGTAGATCTGCAGATCGTATTTTCAGGATCTACTGTTATGAGATTAAGAGAAGAGAATCCGCATTTAAGAGATTTGGTTCATTCTTATAAATTAGAAGGGTTTTCATTTCGTGAGTTTTTGCAGTTAAAAACAGGAAAAAAGTTCAATTCTTATAGTTTTGATGATATTCTGAACAATCATCAGAAGATTGCCGCCGAAATTGTTAAAGAAATCAGACCACTGGCATATTTTGATGATTATCTTGAATATGGTTATTATCCGTTTTACCTTGATGAACAACATTATACTGAAAACTTAATGAAGAGTGTTAACCTGATACTTGAAATAGATATTAGTTTTTTAAGACAAATCGAATTAAAGTATTTGCCGCGACTTCGTAAATTACTTTTTAGTATTGCACAAGAAGTTCCTTTTCAACCTAATGTAAGTAAGTTAAGTTCTCATATTGGAACATCAAGAGCCACGGTAATGAATTATTTGTATTACCTGAGACAGGCTCGTTTGGTAAAATTGTTATACGATGGACCTGAGGATATGCAAAAAAAACCATCATTAATTTATTTGCATAATCCTAATTTGATCAATTGTATATGTCGTAATACAGTTGAAAAATTAAATCTTTTAAAAACTTTTTTTTATAATCAGGTAGGAAGTATTCATGAATTAGCGTTTTCAGAAAAAGGAGATTTTAGAGTTGATGAAACCTATGATTTTATTGTAAGTGAACAATCGTATGTAAAAGAAAAGACAGGTAAAGGATTATATATTGCCAAGGATATGATTGAGAAAGGTGATGGAAATATAATTCCTTTATGGTTGTTTGGATTTTTATATTAAAAATAGCTGGTAGCTAATTAAAAATAGTAACTTTAATATTTGATTATCAATTAAATATAATAATTCTAAATAATAGTAGTTAAAACTTAAATAGTAAACAAAATGGCAAAAGAAAAGAAGTTTCTTACCTGTGATGGTAACCAAGCTGCTGCTCATATCGCTTATATGTTTAGCGAGGTAGCTGCAATCTATCCAATCACGCCTTCTTCTACAATGGCAGAATACGTTGACGAATGGGCTGCAAATGGAAGAAAAAACATTTTTGGAGAAACAGTAAAAGTAGAAGAAATGCAATCAGAAGCTGGAGCTGCTGGTGCTATGCACGGTGCTCTTCAAGCTGGTACTCTTTGTAACACATTTACTGCATCTCAAGGTTTATTATTAATGATCCCTAATATGTATAAAGTAGCTGGAGAATTACTTCCAGGTGTTTATCATGTTTCGGCTCGTACATTAGCATCTCACGCATTATCTATTTTTGGTGACCACCAAGATGTTATGGCTGTTCGTCAAACTGGATGTGCAATGTTTGCTACAGGTTCTGTTCAAGAAGTTATGGACTTGGCTGCAGTTGCTCACTTAGCATCTCTTAAATCCAGAGTACCATTCGTTCACTTCTTTGATGGTTTCCGTACTTCTCATGAGATTCAAAAAATTGAACAATTAGATATCGAAGATCTTGAGCCACTATTTGACAAGGCTGATCTTCAGGCATTCCGCGATCGTGCTTTAAACCCTGCTAATCCAGTAGCTCGTGGTATGGCACAAAACCCGGATGTTTTCTTCCAGGCTCGTGAAGCTTGTAATCCTTATTATGATTCATTAGCTGATACAGTTGAGCATTATATTAAAGAGCTTAATAAAATTACAGGTCGTAACTATGGTTTATTTGATTACTATGGTGCAGAAGATGCTGAGAGAGTAATCATAGCTATGGGTTCTGGTTGCGAAGCAATTAAAGAAGGAATTGATGAATTAGTTGCTAAAGGAGAAAAAGTTGGTATGGTAGCAGTACACTTATACCGTCCTTTCTCAGCTAAACATTTCTTAGCAGCAGTACCTGATACAGCAAAAAGAATTGCAGTATTAGATCGTACAAAAGAGCCGGGAGCAACTGGTGAGCCATTATATTTAGATGTAAAAGATACATTCTATGGTAAAGAAAATGCTCCTGTTATCGTTGGTGGCCGTTATGGTCTTTCTTCTAAAGACTTTACTCCAGCGCAGGTTCTTTCTATTTATGAAAATCTTGCTCTTCCAGAACCAAAAAATGGTTTTACTGTTGGTATTGTTGATGATGTTACATTTACATCTCTTCCTCCAAAAGAAGAAATCGCTTTAGCTAAAGGCCCATTCGAAGCTAAGTTTTATGGTTTAGGTGCTGATGGTACTGTTGGTGCTAATAAAAACTCTATCAAAATTATTGGTGATAACACAGATAAATATTGTCAGGCTTATTTTGCATATGACTCTAAAAAATCTGGAGGTTTCACTTGTTCTCACCTTCGTTTTGGTGATGATCCAATCCGTTCTACTTATTTAGTAAATACTCCAAACTTTGTTGCATGTCACGTTCAGGCTTACTTGAATTTATATGATGTAACAAAAGGTTTAAAGAAAGATGGTACTTTCTTATTAAATACAGTATGGACAGAAGAAGAAGTTAAGAAAAATCTTCCTAACAATGTTAAAGCTTATTTAGCTAAAAACAACATTAGCCTATATACAATTAACGCAACTGATATTGCTGCAGGTATTGGATTAGGTAACCGTACAAATACTATTCTTCAATCTGCATTCTTCAAAATTACAGGCGTAATTCCTTACGAGCAAGCTGTTGAGCAAATGAAGAAATTTATCGTAAAATCTTACGGTAAAAAAGGAGAGAAAATTGTGAACATGAACTACGCTGCTGTAGATCAAGGTGGTGATGTTGTTAAGATTGATGTTCCTGCAGAATGGGCAAGCCTTGACGGTACTTTGGAATACCCAACAGCAGGTACTGAATTCGTAAATAAAGTTGTTCGTCCTATCAATGCTCAGGTTGGTGACGATTTACCAGTGTCTGCATTTACAGGTCGTGAAGATGGTACTTGGGATCAAGGTACATCTAAGTTTGAAAAACGTGGTGTAGCAGCTCATGTTCCAGAATGGATTCCTGAAAACTGTATTCAGTGTAACCAGTGTGCATATGTTTGTCCTCACGCAGCTATTCGTCCATTTGTGTTAGACGAAAAAGAGGCCGCTGATTTTAAAGGTGCTACTTTAGAGATGAAAGCTCCTGCTGCATTAAAAGGAATGCAATTTAGAGTACAGGTAGATGTTCTTGACTGTCTTGACTGTGGAAATTGTGTGGATGTTTGTCCAGCTAAAACAAAAGCTCTTGTGATGAAGCCTATTGCTTCTCAATATGATAATCAGGAAAACTGGGATTACTGTGTTGAAAATGTAGCTTCTAAACAAAGTTTAGTAGACACTAAAACTAACGTTAAAAACTCTCAGTTCGCAACTCCGTTATTCGAGTTCTCAGGTGCTTGTTCTGGTTGTGGTGAAACTCCATATATTAAATTAATTTCTCAATTATTTGGTGATCGTCAAATGGTAGCAAATGCAACCGGATGTACTTCTATTTACTCTGGTTCTGCTCCATCTACTCCATATACAATGAACGAAAATGGATGTGGTCCGGCTTGGGCAAACTCTTTATTCGAAGATAATGCTGAGTATGGTTTAGGTATGGCTATTGCAACTGAGAAAATGCGTGACCGTGTTGAGCGTTTAATGAAAGAAGGTTTAGAGTCTGATAGTTGTTCTGCAGAAATGAAAGCTCTATTTACTGAGTGGATTGAGAATCGTAAAGACGGTGAAAAAACTAAAGAGATCTCAGCGAAACTTACACCAATGATTGAAGCTTGTAGCTGTGGTATTTGTGATGAGTTAGCTAAAGTTAAACAATATATCACTAAACAATCCCAATGGATTATTGGTGGTGATGGTTGGGCTTATGACATCGGTTATGGTGGTCTAGATCATGTATTGGCTTCCGGACAAGATGTAAATGTATTGGTTGTTGATACTGAGGTTTACTCTAACACTGGTGGTCAGGCATCTAAATCTACTCCTGTTGGTGCTGTTGCTAAATTTGCTGCTTCTGGTAAGAAAATTCGTAAGAAAGATCTAGGTATGATGGCTGCATCTTATGGTTATGTATATGTTGCTCAAATAGCAATGGGTGCTAACCAGGCTCAAACATTCAAAGCTATCCGTGAAGCTGAGGCATTTGATGGTCCATCTATTATTATCGCTTATGCTCCATGTATTAACCATGGTTTAACTGCAGGTATGGGTAAAGCACAAACAGAACAGAAAAAAGCTGTTGAGTGTGGTTACTTCCATCTGTATAGATTTAATCCTGACTTAGAAGCTCAAGGTAAAAACCCATTCCAATTAGACTCAAAAGAGCCGGATTGGTCTAAATTCCAGGACTTCTTGAAAGGTGAGATTCGTTATACTTCATTGATGAAACAATTCCCTGCTGAAGCAGAAGAATTATTTAAAGCAGCTGAAGAAAACGCAAAATGGCGTTACAACGGCTATGTTCGTCAATCTAAAATGGAATTCTAATTAATAGAACTCTATATATTGAAGGCATCCTTTTTAAGGATGCCTTTTTTTATATATAACTTAGATATTAAGTCGCTAGAAAATTTGCTATGTTTATGCACTGAAAAATTGCAGTTAACTAACTTGTGATTTTATTATTGTGCATTATTGCCGGAATTTAGTTACACACTGATTGTTTTTTGGTATTGAAGCTATGGTTTTTATGTATTTGTAATATTTTATATCTAATGGATTTATATTATTGGGTTAAGGTTGCATCAATTGTTGCAGGGATTTATATTATTACTTTTATTACCCGTAAAATTATTGGTCTGTTTATTAAGCGGCAATCGGTTAAAGTAAATGTAGATCCTACAAATTTTTCTTTTTTAAAAAATTCCATATCATTTATTATATATACAGCTGGTGTAATCGCTATCTTTTATATTACACCATCGCTTAATTCAGTAGCTAAAGCCTTGTTTGCAAGTGCTGGTATATTGGCTGCAATTATTGGTTTTGCCTCTCAAAAGGCCTTTAGTAATATTATTAGCGGGATTTTTATATTGATCTTTCGCCCATTCAGAATAAGAGATGTAATTGAGGTAGGAACAATAAATAAAGGAGTTGTTGAGGAAATCACTTTAAGGCATACGATTATTCGCAATTACGAAAACAGGAGAATTATCATCCCTAATTCTATTATTAGTGAGGAGACGATTATTAATAGTAATATTATAGAAGAAAAAATTAAAAAGTTTATAGAATTTGATATTAGTTACGAATCAAATCTAGATTTAGCTAAGGAAATCATTCAGGAAGAAGCCGAAAAGCACCCATTTATTTTAGATAACCGGTCTGAAGAAGATAAGCTAAACAATGAGCCTGTTGTACGAGTAAGAGTGATACGTCTCGGGGAGTATTCTGTTACATTAAGAGCTTATGTGTGGGCTAAATGTAACGATGATGCTTTTGTTATTTTCTGTGATATGAATGAGACCGTTAAAAAAAGATTTGAGCTTTCCGGTATAGAAATTCCTTATCCTCACAGGACTATTGTTAATAAAAAACTTTAGAAAGTTTGTGATAACAATTCATTAATATCATTTATCTTTATGATCTGCTACCACTATCGAAAAGGGGATAATAATTAATAATTTAAAATTTATAACAGTGAATAAACTTTCATATGAAAGCGGGATTTCTGAAGTTCCGTTATTAGGTTGTACGATAGGTGAGAAATTAAAAGAAACTGTAGATAAATTTCCAGACAATGAGGCTTTAATTGTTCCTTATCAAAATTATAGAGCAACTTATCAGCAATTTTGGGATCAGGTAGAAGAAGTTGCAAAGGGCTTGATTAGCTATGGTATAAAAAGAGGTGATCGTGTGGGTATTTGGTCTCCTAATCGCTATGAATGGGTTTTGGTTCAGTTTGCTACAACAAGAGTGGGTGCCATTATGGTAAATATAAACCCTGCTTATAAAGCCGCCGAATTAAAATATGCACTAAAACAATCAGAAGTTGGTTTGTTGATTATGTCAAAAGGCTTTAGAAAAACCAATTATATCGATATTCTTTCTGAGGTACGGTCTTCGTGTATTAAGTTAAAACACGTATTGGTTATAGAGCATGATTGGGATACATTGATTGAAGCCGGTAAAAAGGTGTCTACAGAAACATTACTTCAAATAGAACGAGAATTACAGTTTGATGATGCTATAAATATTCAATACACATCTGGAACTACCGGATTTCCCAAAGGAGCAACATTATCTCATCATAATATCATCAATAATGGATTTTTTATTGGTGAAAGATTAAAATATACCGAGAATGATAAAGTGGCTATCCCTGTTCCGCTATATCATTGTTTTGGAATGGTATTGGCAAACCTGGCGATTATAACTCATGGTGCGTGTATGGTTTTGACCGGGGAGGCATTTGACCCTGCTGTTGTGATGCAAATTGTGCAGGATGAAAAATGTACATCCTTATATGGTGTTCCGTTGATGTTTATCGCCGAATTAAATCATCCTGATTTTGATAAATATGATTTCTCCAGTTTGAGAACAGGAATTATGGCAGGTGCATCCTGCCCGGAATCTGCTATGAAGGCAGTTCGTGAAAAGATGAATATGAAGGATGTTTGTATTTGCTATGGGATGACAGAAACTTCACCTGTAAGTACGCAAACATTTGTAGATGATAATGAGTATCGTAGATGTGCCACTGTAGGTAAAGTTCACCCTCACCTGGAAATTAAAATTATAGATTCTGAGACAGGCAAAATAGTACCAAGAGGTGAATCTGGAGAGTTATGTACCCGGGGGTATTCAGTGATGCTAAAATATTGGAATAATCCTGAGGCTACTTCTGCAGTAATAGATGAAGGCCGCTGGATGCATACCGGTGATTTGGCTGAGATGGATGAAGATGGCTATGTGAAAATTGTTGGAAGGATTAAAGATTTAATCATCCGGGGAGGTGAAAATATTTCTCCTTTTGAAATAGAAGAGTTTTTGCATAATCATGAGCAGGTTAAAGATATTCAGGTGATTGGTGTGCCTGATGAAAGATATGGAGAAGAAGTCATGGCCTGGGTTATTTTAAAAGATAGCGAGTCGCTTACTGAAGATGAGTTAAAAGAATATTGTAAAGGACAGATTGCAACATACAAGATACCTAAATATTGGAAATTTGTTTCTGAATTTCCAACGACAGTCACTGGTAAAGTTCGTAAAGTGGAAATGAGAGAAATTTCAGCAAAAGAATTAGGGCTGCAACAAAGAAATTAGTTTTTTATAAAAATTGTGTTAAAGCGGTATTGTAAAATACCGCTTTAATTTTTTTCATAACCGTAACCGTACCCATATCCGTATCCATAACCCCTACCGTATCCATATTTATTAGTCTTGACCTGAATGTCGTTAATTACTATACCGCAGTTTTTGATGTCTTTTTTCTCAACTTCATTAAGTAAATGTGCTACATGACGTATTCTTGTTTTATCGTGTCGAACGATCAGTAGGTTTAGGTCTGAATAATCTAATAATAACAAGGCGTCAGAAACTCTTCCTAATGGAGAAGTATCTAATATGATAACATCAAAATTTTTGTATAAATAAGAGAATAGCTCGTCGTTTTTATTTTTTCTTGATAGCAATTCCGAAGGATTTGGAGGTATCGGTCCTGTTGGTATATAAAATAAGTTTTCTTGTTTTGTGCTGTGAATCAAGTCAATAGAAGTACAGTTGTTGGTGTAAAATAATGTCAGTCCCTTGTCTGTTTTTTTATAATCAAGATAATCATTGATTTTTGGCTTTCTAAGATCATAACCCACAATAACAGTTTTACTTCCTTTTTGAGCAAAGCTGGCTGCTAAGTTTAAAGAAATAAAACTTTTTCCTTCGCCAATATTGTTTGATGTAATGAGTATGGTATTACAACCTTTATTTGGGTCAGACATAAAACTGTAATTAGTTCTTAAAGACCTGAATGACTCTGATATTAAGGATTGAGGTTTTTCATGAACAATAAAGTTAGAGGTATATTTATTGTGTAATATATGACCAATAATCGGAAACTTAGTGATTCTTTCAATATCTTTGTTTCCATATATTTTATCATTTAGATATATCAGAAGTATAATAATTGCGAATGCGAGTATAAAAGCAACAGCTAAATGAATGAGGAAAATCTTTGAAGGAATGGGTTCTACTAATTTGGACTGGTCACTGTGTGCCAAGTCAAGAACTTCATTTGTTGGAATATTAGATGCCTTCATTATTTCCATTTCAGCTCTTTTGGTTAAAAGGTAAGTATATAGTTCTTCGTTGATATTATACTTCCTTTGCAATGAGATGTACTCCTGCTGATCTTTAGGTAAATAATTAAGTTCTTTTTTTATTTCAGATATTCTGTTATTGAGTTCGTCTTTTTCGTGATTCAGGTTGTTTTTTGCTGCATTGACAGTTTCTATTATTGCCTTTTTTAAGTTTGCACTTTTAAGTTTGTTCGATGTTAGCATAGGAGTTTCCTGAAGTGTTCGGCTTTTAATTTCTTCATACTCGAACAAGGATTGGTTGAGTTGATTTAGTAACTCATTTAAATATGGGTTGTCAATTTTTAAAGAAGAAGGAGGTACAACTTCATCCAAAGATTCATTGTTCTTCATGAAATCTTCTAAATACTTATAATATTTGTATTGTACCTCAAATTGAGTCTGTTGTTCTTCTAGCCTTGCCAAGCGCTCATATATGTAGTTAGTTTTATAGTCGATATCAACTCCTCCTTTAGAGTGAATAAATGACTGGATCGTTTTTTCTGATTCAAATAAAGATTTATGGATGTCAGATATTTGAGAATCAATAAAGTTTATTGTGTTAGAAGCAATTTTGTTTTTTCTTTCAACACCTTTATAAAGGTATTCCTGAGAAAGTGTATTTAAAAAGTTGACACCTAGAAATTTGTTATCGGTTCTTAATATGAGTTTGATAATTGAAGATGATTTGTCTTCTAAAGTTTCAAAATTGTTATAATTTTCAACAAGCTGACTGTACGACTGAAATTTAAACAGGTAATTTGTATTATCAGGAATAGAAGAATTATTTTTTTTTGTTATTGTAAAGTTATATGCATCTCCTATGATAGGTTGGTTTATATTAATAATAGTGTCAAGATAAAATTCATCATCAGACCCTAAAGTTTGGTGCTGATCAAAATAATATAAAACACATGAAGGGGTGATTGATTGTAGTTTAGCTGTTGAATCAGTTAAGAATGTTAAACTAAATTCGTGATTAACAGGTTGCGGTGAGTGTTTATCAAAGTCAATATTAAACAGCGTGTTTGGAAAAATTCTGTTATATAAACATTTACCTTCTTCATAAACAGATACTTCAAGGTTTAATTTTGATATAACTCTGCTAATCAATTCATAGGAATGCAGAATCCCGATTTCGTTTTTAATTTGTACCGATGATCGACCTATATCCCCAAGTTCAAGTAAGGGTATAGGATTTATATCATTTTCATTTTGAATTAAAATAGAAGTGTTGGCTTCATATGTTTTTTGTGTTGTACAAACTTTATAATATGCCAGTGATATTGATACAATTAAGGAAAGGATTAAAATAGGCCAGTATTTTAACCCTTTAAAAAATAAACCAAGGTAAAACTCAGGTGTGTTTTTATTTGAATCCTCAATCAGATCAATTAGTTGTTCTAAATTTGTGTTGTTATTCAAAACTCCAGGGTATTAATCAGTTGTTAATGCAATAATTGAAAAAGTCATAGATAGAATTCCTAATAACACTTGATATGGAAATTTGCTAAAAGTAAAAGATTTAGAATTTCTTGGAGCAATGTAAATTACATCATCAGGTAGTAGGTATAAATATTCTGATTTTAAAAGGGCATTGTCAGTAAGATCTATGTGTTTAACAATATTACCGTTAGCACTTTTTCTTACTAAAACAACTTGATTCGCTTTACTGAATTCTGTGATACCGCCAGCTAAACCTAGGGCTTGAAGTATAGTGATTTGATCGCTCCTGACTTCGACACTTTTTTGAGTATAAAATCATAAATAGCACATAATCATTAAATTAGTTATTTTTAAAGGGTGATTTTGGGTGTCCCAGCTCAATTTTGGGTATATTTAATATGTGTTTGTCAGAAAAAAGAAAAACAAGAGCGGAGTCATCAGTGTTCAAATTATTGATAAGAGCACAGGGAGATATAGGATGATAAAAACCATTGGGAGTAGTTCCATCCCAGAAGAGGTTGAACATCTTGCAAAGGAGGGTGAAATCTGGATTAAAAATAAGATTGGTCTAAAAGAATTAGACTTTACATGTGAAAGGGATTTTACAGAAACCATACTGGATAATATCGAACAAATAACAGTAGCCGGCACCAGCCTTTTATTAGGAAGCATATTTGATGAGATTGGATTTAATGCTATTGACGACAAGCTTTTCAAACAACTTGTGATAGCCCGTTTGTGCTTTCCAGCCAGCAAACTCAGAACAACTGATTTTCTCTCCAAATATCATTTTCTGTCGGTGGAGCCCCAGCATATCTATCGGTATTTAGATAAACTTCATAGTAGCCAAAAAGAGTTGATACAAGACATCAGCTATGCACATTCGCTGAAAATCCTGAATAATGAAATCAATGTTGTTTTTTATGATGTTACCACACTTTACTTTGAAGTAGATAACGAAGATGAAATAAGAAAGACTGGTTTCTCAAAAGAAGGTAGGCATCAGAACCCTCAAATATTGCTCGGCCTTTTGGTTAGTGTTGATGGCTACCCGCTCGCATATGAAATTTTCGAAGGCAACAAATATGAAGGTCACACAATGCTTCCGGTTATCAATGGGTTTAAAGAACGCTACAGCATCGACAAACTTGTAGTAGTTGCTGACTCAGGTTTGTTAACTAATGACAATATCCAAGAACTTTCTTCCAAAGGATATGAGTTTATTCTAGGAGCAAGAATAAAAAACGAAACTACCTCAATAAAAGCACAAATATTAAATTTTGACTACTCAGAAACAGAGGAACAACTAATAATAAAGAATAACGAGATTAGACTTCTGGTAACACATTCTGAAAAAAGAGCCAAAAAGGATAAATACAACAGAGAGAAAGGACTTGCTAAGCTTGAGAAAAAGATAAAATCAGGGAAATTGACCAAATCCAACATTAACAATCGGGGATACAATAAATATTTAAAAATGGATGGTGAAATAAGCCTAAAAATAGATATGGAAAAGTTTGATTCCGATAGCAAATGGGATGGTTTAAAAGGATATCTCACCAACACGAAAATGTCGAATAATGACATAAAGGAGAACTATGCCCACCTATGGAAAATAGAGAAAGCTTTTAGAATATCAAAACATGATCTTAGAATAAGGCCTGTTTATCACAGAATCCAAAGACGGATTGAAGCTCATATCTGTATATCATTCGTGGCATATAAAATTTACAAAGAGCTTGAAAGACAACTGAAACTTAAAGGGTCTAATCTGAGTCCGGAAAAAGCAATGAATATTGCCAAAACTATTTATGCCATACAGGTAAAAACACCAAACCAACAACATATTGTTTCTAAAACAATTTTAATTACTGAAGAACAAAAAATGTTAGCAACAATGTTTAACTTCTAATTTGGGTGTCCCAGTGTCGAACTCAGGAAAAAGTCATAGATAGAATTCCTAATAACACTTGATATGGAAATTTGCTAAAAGTAAAAGATTTAGAATTTCTTGGAGCAATGTAAATTACATCATCAGGTAGTAGGTATAAATATTCTGATTTTAAAAGGGCATTGTCAGTAAGATCTATGTGTTTAACAATATTACCGTTAGCACTTTTTCTTACTAAAACAACTTGATTCGCTTTACTGAATTCTGTGATACCGCCAGCTAAACCTAGGGCTTGAAGTATAGTGATTTGATCGCTGTCTATAGTGTAGGTTCCCGGATTTTTAACTTCTCCAAGTATTGAAATATTGAAGTTAACTAACTTTACATATACATTAACATCTTTAAAAAACTCATTTAAGTTTTTCTTAATAGCTTCCTGAGCTTCCTCAATTGTTAAACCTTTTACTTGTGTTTTTCCTGTAAAAGAATAGCTAACACATCCTTCATTATCTACTTTATAAGAGTTGATGTAAATATATGAAGAATTCATAATTTCAGGGAAGTCAGTTTGAAAATACCTGCTGGTTTGAGGATCTGTACTGAAAACTTTAATGTATAAATGGTCGCCGTTATTGATTTTGTAATCATTAATTTTATTGTTAATGATTTCAGATGAATAATCAGTAATTGAAGTTTCTTTAAGTAATACAGTTTTTTTTAAGTTAACACATGAGGAACTGCTAATTGTAAGCAGTAAACCTATTACGATTTTGGTTATATTTCTCGTAAAGAGCTTGTTCATAATTGTCTGATTTAATTTTTGTTATATATTTTTATTGCTTTTGAAATAGCGATTTTCTGTCCGTCATAGTAAGCTGCTATAAAAGAAGAGTCTGTGCCTGTTTTTTTCCACTTGTTTAGAGCTTCTTTGTACGAACTACCTACAACATATTGGTATTTATACCAACCATCTTCATTTATTTCTCTAACAAAACCACCTGCTTTTTTCTGTAATGCTGCCCGTTGTTCAATGTTAATAGGTTTTATATTTGCCGATACCTGAACAACAAAGACTAGTTTAGATGCATCATTGGAAATATGTTTTGTATTTATAGTTTTCCACAATATTTGCTTTTGATTATTCTTATATGCTGTTATAAAGGCTCCTGCAATATTAAGTGTCTGAACAAGGTTTTGAGCTGTTGTGTAATTTGTTGTCTTACCCAATTGATATTTATACCAGCCTTCTTCTTGTTTTATGATAATCGAATCATTTCCTTTATAGATTGTTTTTAACAAAGAGTTTGATATTGGAGTTCGACTGGCTGCAATCTGGATGAAATAATATGTATTATTGTCATTTGTAAGTGTATATATAGCCTGGTTAACATCTTTATTAGGTGCAAAATATTTTGTTTTTATTGAAGTGTCAAATTCAGTATTTGGTTCTTCGGATATATCATTTGATATTAAAACCTGATCAGAAGTTTGTAGTGATACTGTTTTTGTTAGTTCTGAATAAGTATCAGAATTAATAATATTATTAGTTGTGCTAATTATAGTTTTATCAGAAGGGGATTTAATGCTGTCTGTTGTTTTATGGGAGAAAGAAATATGTTTATCTTGATTTTGATACATTCTCCAATATCTTATTAATGATTCTTTGTCGTATTTTTTTATTAAATCAGTAATGAATAACGAGTTGTTGTTGGATGAAATGGTGCTGGAATAAGTGGGCTCCTGTTTGTTTTGAGTTTGTTTGCTTTTGGGTTTATCCTTTGAGGTTTTTAGGAGTTTGGTTTCTTCTTTGTTTATAGAATCTGCATATATTATAAAGTTTTGATATTCGTTCGAAAAAGGACTATAGCCTTTTTTTACTGTAGTTTTATTTGATTTAGATGATTCTGATTTATTTTTACATAAATCAGATAGAGTATTTATTTCAAGATTATAATATTCACTTATATTCTCAAGGTTAAGAGGGGGGGTAAATAATCTATTTGCAGCATCAGTGTTGTTTATGATATCGTTTATTATGCTGATGCATTTGTTTGAAGAAACCAGGTTTTTCTTTATTTCGTTGATTAATTTAATTGTATCTGTAAAATTATCTTTATTTATAATTCTGAAATTTTCTAAGTATAAGTCGATAGAGTTTTTTATCAGGTTTAAAGCTATTTTGTCTTTTGTTTTGGTCGAATCTAATTTTAATATCAATTTGTTGGATATGGAATCATGCCTTTCAAATTTTAATTGATTCAATAGGTTTATATCATATAAAATCTGACTTATTGTAAATATAGAGTCCTGTTTGTTTTGATTTATATATTCTATTTGTGTGTCAATATTATTTGCAAGTTCCTGAATGTTTAGTTTATTGTAGGATTGTGCTTGACTAATGCTGTTTAAGCAATTAGTCATAAACAATAAAATAAAACATATGTATATTTTAGATACAGATAAAATATGGTTGTTCATCTAACAAAAGTGTATGATGGTCATGAAATACGGCGAATATATCAAAATATTACTATTAAATTTTGAAATTGAAAATATTTATAATATAGAACGATATAATCAAATAGTATAATACTATCAGTAAAGAGTCTGAGAATGTGTAATTATGTTTAAACAAAGTAAAGTGAATTGTGTTCTATAACAGTATAGTAATCAATTAACTGTAAAAACCATGGATTTAAAAACAACTTATTTGGGGATTGAATTAAAGAATCCTCTTATTGTCGGTGCTTGTGAGATGACATCAGACCTCAATATGGTAAAAAAAATGGAAGAAGCTGGAGCTGCAGCCATTGTTTATAAATCTCTTTTTGAAGAACAGATTCATCTTGAGGCTGCTGAGTTAGATGATGATTTACATGAATTCGACGACAGAAATGCTGAAATGATTACTTTGTTTCCTTCAATTACTCATAGCGGGCCTAAAGCGTTTTTATTGAAGTTGAAAGATTTAAAAAATGCAGTTTCAATTCCTGTTATTGCTAGTTTAAATTGTGTTTACGATGTTAGTTGGGTCGAATATGCAAAGTATATTGAACAAACCGGCGTGGATGCAATAGAGTTGAATTTTTATAATACTACATCAGACGTCAGTAAATCTGCTCTGGAAATAGAAAAAGAACAGGTTGATATTCTTAAAAAAGTGAAAGCAGCTGTTCAAATTCCTGTAAGTGTTAAATTAAGTCCTTACTATTCTAATCCTTTGAATTTTATCAGGCAGATAGATGTTACAGGTGTTGATGGTGTAGTACTTTTTAATAGGTTGTTTCAGCCAGATATAGATGTTAAAACTGAAGAATTAAAAATGCCTTACAACTTAAGTTGTAAAAATGATAACAGATTGTCGTTAAGGTATACAGGATTATTATCCGGTAATATACATGGGTCAATTTGTGCAACCAATGGAATTCATGATGCAGAAGATCTGATTTCATTATTACTTGCAGGTGCTGATGCTGTTCAGATCGTGAGTTTATTATATAAGAATGGAATAAGAGAAATAACAACCATTTTAGAGAACTTATCTGTTTGGATGAAAAATAAAGGATATGAATCTATTTCGGATTTTAAAGGAAAATTATCAAAAGGCAACCTTAAAGAACCATACGCCTATGAACGGGCTCAATATGTGGATTATATAATGAATAAGAAAAAGATATTAAAAGAATACAGTGTTTAGATGTTAAAGAAAAAGAGTGGTTTGAAGCCGCTCTTTTTTTGTTTTAAAATGTTTCGTTAAGGAGTGTAATTTAAAGTATCAGTGCTTTTTATTCTGAAAAAAAATGCGTTTCTTTATTAGCATAGTAAAATGAATTATCCCAAAATTCAAATAATTCTAACTTTAAAATTCCTTAATTATGGCTGTAAAAAGAGTTTACACCTTCGGAAATGGAAAAGCAGAAGGTAAAGCTGATATGAAAAACCTTTTAGGAGGTAAAGGTGCTAATCTGGCTGAAATGAATCTGATTGGTGTACCTGTTCCTCCAGGGTTTACAATTACTACTGATGTTTGTACAGAGTACAATGAAAAAGGTAAAGATGTAGTTGTAGATCTGTTGAGACCTGAGGTCGAAGCTGCTATTAAAAATATTGAAGAGTTAACCGGAACTTCTTTTGGTGAAAAAAATAATCCTCTTCTTGTTTCTGTTCGCTCCGGTGCGCGTGCTTCAATGCCGGGAATGATGGATACAGTTCTGAACCTGGGATTAAATGACGATTCGGTTGCAGGAATTGCTGCAAAATCAGAAAATGAACGTTTTGCTTGGGATTCGTATCGTCGTTTTGTTCAGATGTATGGCGATGTGGTTTTGGGAATGAAGCCCACTTCTAAAGAGGAAATTGATCCTTTTGAAAGGATAATGGAAGAAGTAAAAGAGAAGAAAGGAGTTGATTTAGACACTGAATTAGAGGTTGAAGATTTAAAAGAGTTAGTTCTTTTTTTTAAACAGGCGGTCAAAGAACAAACAGGACATGATTTTCCAGAGAGTGCTTGGGAGCAATTGTGGGGTGCTATAATGGCTGTTTTTGATAGTTGGAATAATGACAGGGCTATTCTTTATCGTAGAATGGAAGGTATTCCGGATGAATGGGGAACGGCAGTAAATGTTCAGGCTATGGTGTTTGGTAATATGGGTGATAAATCAGCAACTGGTGTTGCCTTTACCAGAGATGCAGCTACCGGAGAAAATCTGTTTAATGGAGAGTATTTGATCAATGCGCAAGGAGAGGATGTTGTGGCCGGAATCAGAACACCTCAGCAAATAACTAAAGAAGGTTCTCTAAGGTGGGCTAAATTACAAGCCGTGACAGAAGAGGATCGGGTGATGATGTATCCCTCTCTGGAGGAAGCAATGCCTGAGGTATATCAGCAGCTAAACGAGGTTCAGGAAAAGTTAGAAACTCATTATAAAGATATGCAGGATCTTGAATTTACGGTTCAGGATGGTAAGTTGTGGTTGTTACAAACCCGTAATGGTAAGCGAACAGGTGCTGCCATGGTTAAAATAGCTATGGATTTGTATCGTGAACAGATTATTGACGATAAATTGGCGTTGATGCGTATTGAGCCTAATAAACTAGATGAGCTGTTGCATCCTGTTTTTGATACTACCGCGATTGGTAGTGCTAAGGTGTTGGCAAAGGGTTTACCGGCTTCGCCTGGTGCTGCATCAGGTCAGATCATATTTTTTGCAGATGAGGCAAAGAAATATCCTAATACAATACTAGTTCGTATCGAAACCTCCCCTGAAGATTTAGAAGGGATGCTTGTTGCAAAAGGTATTTTAACTGCACGGGGAGGTATGACGTCTCACGCTGCTGTTGTAGCCAGGGGAATGGGAAAATGTTGTGTTTCTGGTGCTGGTGCATTAAAAATAGATTACAAGGAAAGAGTGTTGCGAATTGATGGGGTTACTTATAAAGAAGGGGATTGGATATCATTGAATGGATCTACAGGCGAGGTTTATTCTGGAAAGGTTAAGACCCGTCAACCTGATCTGGATGGTGACTTTGGTTCGATAATGGAGTTTGCTTCCAAATATACACGTATGAGTGTGCGCACCAATGCTGATACCCCAAAAGATGCGAAAGTGGCACGAGAGTTTGGAGCAGAAGGTATAGGATTATGTCGTACTGAGCATATGTTTTTTGAAGGTGAACGAATTAAAACTGTTCGTGAAATGATTTTATCCTCAAATGAAGAAGGAAGACGTGCAGCTTTAGAGAAGTTATTACCTTATCAAAGAGGTGATTTTGAAGAAATACTTGAAGCTATGGAAGGTTATGGTGTTACTATCCGACTTTTGGATCCACCTTTGCATGAGTTTGTCCCTCATACAGAACTTGCTCAGCAGGAAATGGCAAAAGAAATGGGAATAAGTTTGGCAGAAGTAAAAACTAAAGTGTCAGACCTTTCTGAGTTTAATCCAATGTTAGGGCATAGAGGTTGTCGTTTAGGAAATACTTATCCTGAAATTACAGAAATGCAGGCTCGTGCTATTATAGAGGCTGCGTTAAACCTTAAAGCCAAAGGAATAATTACCAAACCGGAGATTATGGTTCCTTTAATTGGTACGGTGGAAGAGTTGAAGATGCAGGCTAATATCATTCATAATACAGCTAAAAAAGTTTTTGAAGAAAAGGGTGATACTGTAGAATATATGCTTGGAACTATGATTGAAATTCCGCGAGCAGCTCTTACAGCTGATCAGGTAGCTGATATAGCTGAGTTTTTCTCCTTTGGAACCAATGATTTGACGCAGATGACGTTTGGCTATTCCCGTGATGATGCTAACAAATTTTTACCTGTATATCTTGAGAAAGGCATTTTAAAGAATGATCCATTTCAGGTGTTAGATCAAACGGGAGTTGGGCAATTAGTTGAAATGGGAACAAAAAAAGGTCGTTCTGTTAAACCTAATTTAAAAGTAGGTATATGTGGTGAGCATGGGGGTGAACCGAGTTCTGTAGAGTTTTGTGATTCTGTAGGTATGAATTATGTTTCATGTTCACCGTTCAGGGTGCCTATTGCGCGCGTTGCTGCTGCACAAGCCAATGTTAGGAAAGCACATTAGGTAAATTCAAATATATTATTCAAAGCGGTTTATTTAGATCATAAATAAACCGCTTTTTTATTGGTATCCTTTTTTAATAAAAAAAAATATCCTAACGTTGCACTTTTAAATTTTTAATTAAACTATTGTTAGGTTTAGATTAATAATTCTACAGGTTTTATATGAAAGATAAATTATTTCCTAAGCGTTTTGCTTTATTGAAGGGGTTTAGTATCACGTATTTGTTGTTGGCTTTTATAATCAGGTTGGTTTTGTATGTTTTATCCTTTTCAAATATTGATTTTTCTATAATTCATTTATTAGAGATTGTTGGGATAGGTTTGTTGTATGATGTTGGTAGTTTGTCGTATATGATGGCTTTCTATTCAATTTACTTATTGATAATGCCTGCAAAATATAGTGGAAGTAGAGTTGATAAGGTTTTGACTTACACGGCTTATTGGATCTTTATGATAATTATTACATTTTCTTTTTTGGCCGAAATTACTTTTTGGGAAGAATATCAAAGAAGATTTAATTTTATTGCAATAGATTATTTGTTGTATACATATGAGGTTTTTGAAAATATTAATGAAGCATATCCAATACCTTTTATTGTAGGAGTAATAGGCCTTATTATATATGTTGCTTTTTTGTTGAAAAAGAGGGGTTTAGTGTTTGAAAAGAGTTTTGATTCAGATCATAAATTTGGGCCCCGGTTATTTATTGCATTAATTTGCTGTCTTATTGTTTCTGTTTATCATTTTAATATAAAAAATACTCAGGCAGAGATTTTTGGTAATGTAAATGAAAATGAATTGGCTAAGTCTGGTATTTATTCATTTTTTGCAGCTTATAAAAGTAATGAATTAAATTACAATGAGTTTTATAATACTTGTGATGAAAAAGAAGCTTTTGAAAATGTAAGAAAATGTCTAAAAGCAGAAAATGACTCTTTTGTTTCGGAGTATGGAATTTCTCGATTTACAAAAAACGAAGGTCAGGAATTAAAGCCAAATGTTATATTTGTTTGCATGGAGAGCATGAATGCTTCCTTTTTAAAAAGGTATGGAAGTGTAAAAAATATGACCCCATCGATTGACAGTATTTTAGCACAATCAATATCGTTTACGAATTTATATGCCACAGGAACAAGAACTGTCAGGGGACTTGAAGCATATAGTTTAAGCGTGCCTCCAACGCCAGGTAGAAGTATAGTGAAAAGGTGTCATAATGAATCTTTTTTTACAGTTGGAGAGATATTTAAACAAAAAGGATATTCGTGTACCTATATAACAGGAGGTGATGGTTATTTTGATAATATGGCAAATTATTTTAGTTATAGTGGTTTTGATATTGTTGAGAGAGCTAAAAAGACTAGGATTAGAGAAGATTTACCTACACAACGATTTCAAATATCAGATGAAGAAGTTACGTTTGAAAATGCATGGGGTGTTTGTGATGAAGATATTTTTAATGCCGTGATTAAAAAGGCGGATAAAGATAGTAAATCAGGGAAGCCATTTTTCTATATGTTAATGACTAATTCCAATCATTCACCATATACTTATCCGGAAGGTAAAGTGAAAATACCTTCTGGGACAAGCAGAACAGGAGCTATAACTTATGCAGATTATGCTTTTGGAGAATTCTTTGAAAATGTTAAAGATAAAGATTGGTTTGGTAATACAGTTTTTGTAATAGCTTCTGATCATTGTGCTTATAGTGCAGGAAGAACAGAATTAAATATTAATAGTCATCATATACCTGCATTTATCTATAATTTCCCGTCAACAGCCCCTTGTGAAATAGATAAGCTGTGTTCGCAAATTGATGTTTTTCCTACGTTATTCGGGTATTTAAACTGGTCATATAAAACAAAGCTGTATGGCCGTGATATTAATAAAATGCATGAAAAAGATGAAAGGGCTTTTATTGCAAATCATAGAAAATTAGCTTTATTAAAAGGAAATAAGTTTTTGATTTTAGAAACACAGCAAACTAATTCACTATATGAATGGGATTCTGAAAATAATAATCTTATTCCAATAGTTCCAAAATCTAATTTTTTAAAAGAAACAGTTTCTTATTATCAGACTGCATATCAGTTGTATAAACAAGGGTATTTAGATAAATAGAAAAATATATTACTATAAAACTTGTAAAGTATGTAAATATTTGTATCTTTGTATTAACTCATAGTTTAGGGTTAGGTTTGGTTAAAGATTGAAAGCCACTGTATAAACGTTTTACAGTGGCTTTTTTATTTACTCATAATTCTATTTTTGAGGAATGTAGCAGGAACTCCTTTGTAAATGGAATAAGCTTTCATTTTGCCAGATAAGCATGAATTTGAAGATAATACAGAGTGTGATTTGCAAACAGAGTTTAGTGTGATGGTTGATTTTGCGCCAATCCAAACACCGTCTTCCAAAACAATAGGAGCAATCATTAAATCAAAAGAACTTTTTTTATAGTTATGGTTACCACAGAGTAGTAATGCTCCCTGAGAGATACAACAATTTTTTCCGATAGTGACCTGGTCAAGGTTGTCAATCCATACATTTTCACCAATCCATGAATAATCATCAATTGTTAATTTCCAGGGATATTTAATATTGACTCCGGGTTTAATGATGACGCCTCTCCCAATAGTAGCTCCAAATAGTTTTAGTAAGAAAATCTTTATGGATGATGAGGCATTAAGGGGATTGATAAAGAATAATGCATTAATATAATACCAAAGGCTTCTTTTAAAAAAATTACCTGGTTGATACCAGCTGTTGTCATACTTTTTGAGATCTGTTTTAAGCATGGATAATTAATATCTTACAAATAAAATTGCTAAAGTTATGTGGGTTCAATATAACCAACATTGTTGCAAATATCGTAAAAGTATCGATTATTTGTGTGTTATACCTTTGTAAGTGTATAGTTAGGAGCTTTATTTTGTCCCGAAAATTAAAAATGCAATACCTACTAATATGCCTGCCAGGTATAAACTTTTTGTTCTGATGTTTTTTTCTTTAAAAAGGTAAGCTCCAAAAGTAAAAGCAACAATCACGCTTCCTCTTCTTAATGCAGAAACAATTGATATCATGCTCTCAGGATCATGTAGAGCATAAAAGTAAAAGAAGTCAGCAATCAATAAGAATACTCCAATTAAAGGTATACTCCATCTCCATTTGAATGGAGAATTTTTTTTACGAACGGGCCACCATGATGTCATCACTAAAGGTATGAATAGCACAACCTGATATAAGGTGAAATAACATTGAACGGCCATCCTGTTTATATGTCTTAAAAGAAATTTATCATATAACCCACTGACTGCACCAAATAAAGTTCCTAAGATAATAAACCAAATCCACTTGTTGTTTTTAAAAGAGATTCCCTCTGTTTTTCCGGCAGTTGAGAATAAATAGAAGAAAGTTAATGTAATTGCAATTCCTATCCATTGGTATGTACCAAGCTGCTCCTTAAATATGAGTATAGCACCAATTAATGTCCATAGAGGACCTGTTGCTCTAATGGGAGCTACTATTGTAAGAGGCAGGTGTTTTAATGCAAAAAATGAAAATATCCATGATGTTACTACAATAATGGCTTTTAAAAATAGTTGCGCATGTTCTTGCCATGTTACCGAAGGGATGTATAATATATGATCTTCAGAAAGTACTCCTTGATGGGATAAGAATAAAATGGGAATGAATAATATTGCTCCACTTACTGAGCTAAAAAGTAAAACCGGTAAAACAGCATTGTTGTTAACTGATACTTTTTTTACAACATCATAAATCCCTAAGAAAAGAGCCGACACTATGGCTAAGATCCACCACATAAACCAATTGTTTTAAATGAAATTGCAAAAGTAGAACAAATGCTATTTATAGTACTAAGTATTTAGTTAAATGTTTTGAAAAGTCAGGCTAATACCTTAAATTTAAGTTAAATGCTCATTGAATAGGTTTTTGCTATAGTGTTTATCTATAAATATATTTTCTGTACATAAAAGAATAATAATGAATTATCTATTGATAAAAAATGGCTTTGTAGTAAAAGGTTCTTCTATTATTACTGAGGATATATTAGTAGGGGGTAGTAAAATATTGCAAATGGGATTAAATATTGAAAGGCCTACGAATGAAACCCCTGTAATTGATGCTTCTGGTAAATATATCATGCCTGGAGCTATTGATATTAACAGGCATTTTTTAGATTTGGTTAACAATGGTCAGGGTATTAATGAGTTAAAAAGATTAAACCAGGCACAGATTTTTAATGGAACAACAACAATGATAGATGCAATTGAGGATTGCTACCAAAAGAATTATGTTTATAATATTTTTAAGGCTAAAGAAAAATCTAAAAGTAATCTTATTGATTTTGGTTTTCATCTCACTTTTTCTGAAATAAAATTGAACTCTGCTGATGCTTTTGATTATAGTTATATACATGAAGGGGTATCTACCTTATTAATAAATGTTTCTTTACTGCAAAATGAGAATATTAATTTTTTTGATAGTGTTTTTAAAAAAGCATCTCAGTATAATCTAGTTGTTATTTGTGATCTAAACTTAAGGGAAAATTATAAAAGTAATGTTGATAGTCTGTCTTTCAATGATCCGATAATACTTGAGCATCATTTTAGGCTATTATCTGTATTTATTGATCTGGGATTAAAATATTCTTGTTCGTTACTGTTTTTAAATGTAAAGTTCAAGGAAGAATTAGAATTAATTGAAGATGGAATTGATCGGGGTGGAGATTTTTTTCTTAGTTTAAGGTTGTGGTTTAATCTTGGTAATTATACCCAAATCAGATTTACAGAACATGATATTCTTGCTGGTATTGCAAGTGAATATAATTTGCATCCTATTTACGAGGATGAAGTTTGGGATTTGGTCAAAAATGAAAATTTTTTAATTAATCCTCCTTTGTATAATCTTACAATTGATGAGAGTACGCAGGAAGAGTTAGTTTATAATAGACCGGATGAGTATTTTTATATAAGAAACTATTTAAGTCTTTTGTATACAGTAGGAGTAACTTATAAAAATATTTCAATGCTTGATTTGGTAGATATTGTGTCTTGCCGTCCATCAAAATTAATGGGACTTTGGCCGTATAAAGGGCATTTAAGCCCTGGAGCTGATGCCGATATTGTTGTTTGGAATCCTACTTTTGACCGCAACTTATATTGTTCTATGCCTAATTCATCTGCCGAGTCTAAGCAAAATGTAAAGTTGAAAGGCAGAGCAGATTTTGTATTTGTTAAAGGAAAAATGGTTTATAATGGTGAAGCTTTTTATCCGAATACTTCGGATGGTGAATTTCTTTTTCGTACCTCAAAAATATATTAGTTATTTTATTTGTTTGATGATATTGAGTCCTGTAGCTTTTTTATAATGTTAGAAATTATAATATTACCATGTGTTGTATTAAATAATATTGTATTTTTGCATACTGGTAGATACTGGTAGGAAAATGGTAAAAAATATAATCAAAATAACTTCAGAGCATTCTCAGGCGAAATATAGACAAATCATACAATCTGTAATAAATGCTATATCAGAGGGGGGTATAAAAAAAGGAGATAAGGTTCCATCGATAAATGAAATAGCAAACGAGTATAATCTTTCAAGAGATACCGTAATGTTGGCTTTTAATGAGTTAAAGGCCAGAGGAATTTTAGGAGCAGTACCTGGTAAAGGCTATTTTGTTGAGAGTGATAATATTAGCGTATCATCAAAGGTATTATTGTTATTTGATGAGTTGAATACATTTAAGGAAGAACTGTATAATGCATTTATTGAGCATTTACCTGATGATACTCAGGTTGATATATATTTTCACCATTTTGATATTAATGTATTTACTTCTTTAATACGTGAACGAGTTGGAAAATATTCTGCTTATGTAATAATGCCTGCTAATCTTACAAAAATATCTTCAGTTATTAGCTTGTTGCCCTCAGATAGGGTATTTATAATTGATAGGAAGATTGATGAACTTGATGGATATCCTGTGATTTATCAATCGTTTGAAGAAGATATATATAACGGATTGTATGTGGCTAAAGAGCTATTGATAAAATATAAAAAAATAATATTGGCTTACCCGGGAGGAAAAGAACCAAGGGGATTTTTAACTGGTTTTGAAAAATTTTGTAAAGAGTTTGATTTTAATTATTCTATTTATGATCAGATAAAGACAAAACCAATCAGGAAGGGAGAAGTATTTATTTTACCTAATGATAGGATGCTAATTAACCTTGTGAAAAGATGTTGGGAAAAGAAATTGGAAATAGGTAAGGATATTGGTATTATCTCCATAAACGACTCCGCTTTAAAGGAAGTAGTAGCTAATGGTATATCTACAATTTCAACAGATTTTAAATTAATGGGGCAGACTTTAGCCGAATTTGTTGAAAACAAAAAAAGTGGAGAAATAAAAAATAAATCTACATTCATTGAGCGTAATTCATTGTAGTATATTGCGTTAAATATTTAATGGTAATTTTTAATAAATTTTAGTGAATTTATTAGAATAATTAAAAAATATTGTACATTTGCACCTACCAGTACCTACTAGTTGTGGTTTGGTGCTATGGAATATGTTGTTGTTAAGTATTAAAGAGAAAAAAATGGCACAATTTAATATGGAGGATCATCCTCATCGAAGATTGAATGTATTAACAGGGGAATGGGTGTTGGTTTCTCCTCATAGAGCGAAGCGTCCATGGCAAGGTCAGGTTGAAAAAATTAGTGAAGAAAAGAGACCTGAACATGACCCTAAATGCTATTTATGTCCAGGAAACGAACGTGTAGGTGGACATTTAAACCCTCAGTATACAGAGCCTTTTGTCTTTGTTAATGATTTCTCTGCTTTATTAAACGATACTCCCGAAGGAGGTGTTAATTCAAAAGATGGTCTGTTTCAGGCTAAAAGTGAGAGCGGAATTTGTAAGGTAATTTGCTTTTCGCCCCGTCATGATTTAACAGTTCCGGAGATGGAGGTTTCTGAAATTAAAAAAGTTGTTGATTTATGGGTTCAGGAATATAAATCTATAGGTGAAAATGACTTTGTTAATTATGTACAGATATTTGAAAATAAGGGTAGTGTAATGGGGTGTAGTAATCCTCATCCTCATGGTCAAATTTGGTCGTCAAGTTCTGTTCCTAATGAACCTGCAAAAGAGCAGGAGAAAATGTTGGAATATTACAATAAAAATGGAAGAAGCTTATTAGGTGATTACGTTTCTGCAGAGTTAGAGAAAAAAGAGCGTGTTTTATTTGAAAACGATCATTTTGTTGGTTTGGTGCCATATTGGGCTGTATGGCCGTTTGAAGCAATGATTGTAAGTAAAAGACATGTAACTAGCTTAACTGATTTAACAGAAGAAGAGAAGGAAGCTTTTGCAGCTGCATATAAAGAATTGACGGTAATGTATGATAACTTATTTGAAGTTTCATTTCCATACTCTGCTGGTATTCATCAAAAGCCAACTGATGGAGAAGATCATCCGGAATGGCATTTACATATGCATTTTTATCCACCATTATTACGTTCTGCAACAGTTAAGAAATTTATGGTAGGCTATGAAATGTTAGGTAATCCTCAGCGTGATATCACTGCTGAAACAAGTGCACAAAGACTTCGTGACCTATCAAAGGTTCATTATAAGTATAGGTAGTTTTTTGGTTTTAGAGTAAAAAGGGATTGCATTTATGTAATCCCTTTTTTTTATTTCAGTAGTTAATATAACTAATTTAGTTTGTATTTAGAGTTAAGATCAGTTTTTAATCCAATGTGTTTAGTAGATAATCATTTGTATTTAACTATTTATCCTGATTTTGATTAAACTTTATATTGCGCAATTAAAAACTAGTTTCATTTTTCAGAAATTAGTTTGTTTGTTGTATTTTTGCAGCTCAATAGATTAATCTCATAAATAGGAAAATACATGGTCCTTTTCTTTAAAGGTAAATCAGAACAGATTTTAGCAGTAGGTTGCGATGCTGAATTTGCAGCTGAAGACGTAAAAAAGCTTGAATGGCTTTTTAGTGGTGCCACCAAAACTGACGAGCAGGAATTAGGTGGCTTTTTTGTTGGTCCTCGTAAGGAGATGATTACTCCATGGAGTACCAATGCAGTCGAAATTACTCAAAATATGGGTATTAATGGAATATCTCGTATTGAAGAGTATTTTGAAGTTGCTGATGAAAAAGCCGAATATGATCCTATGCTTCAGGTTTTATATAAAGGTTTGGGTCAAGAAATTTTTACAATAGATAAAGAGCCTGATCCTATTGTAGAGATTGATGATGTTGCTGCTTATAACAAATCAGAAGGATTGGCCTTAAGTGAGGATGAAGTTTCTTATTTAGATGGATTAGCTAAAAAACTAGGTAGAAAATTGACAGATAGTGAAGTTTTTGGATTTTCTCAAGTTAACTCAGAACACTGTCGTCATAAAATATTTAATGGTACTTTTATTATTGATGGTGAAGAAAAAGAAAGTTCTCTATTTAAATTAATTAAAAGGACTTCTCAGGAAAATCCAAATTATTTAGTTTCTGCATATAAAGATAATGTAGCCTTTGTTGAAGGACCTAAAGTTGTTCAATTTGCACCAGCATCTCAGGATAAACCTGATTTTTTTGAAACCAAAGAAATTGATACAGTATTGTCTTTAAAGGCAGAAACACATAACTTTCCAACTACGGTTGAGCCTTTTAATGGTGCAGCAACTGGTTCAGGAGGTGAAATCAGAGATAGATTAGGTGGGGGTAAGGCTTCATTACCTTTGGCAGGTACAGCTGTTTACATGACTTCATATTCTCGCTCGGAAGAAGGAAGAGCCTGGGAGCAGGCTACTGATGCCAGACCCTGGTTATATCAAACTCCAGAGCAAATTTTAATTAAAGCCTCAAATGGTGCCAGTGATTTTGGGAATAAGTTTGGACAGCCAATGATTTGCGGTTCCGTTCTTACTTTTGAACATTTTGAGAACCAAAAGAAATTTGCTTTTGATAAAGTTATTATGATGGCTGGAGGTATTGGTTTTGCTAAAAAATCTGATGCAATTAAAGATACTCCTGCAAAAGGTGATAAAGTTGTTATTTTAGGTGGTGATAATTACCGTATTGGAATGGGAGGAGGAGCTGTTTCTTCTGTTGCAACGGGTGAATTTGATAATTCCATTGAATTAAATGCAGTTCAGCGTTCTAATCCTGAAATGCAAAAAAGAGCTATGAATGCTATTAGGGCAATGGCTGAAAGTGATGATAATCCTATTGTTTTAATTCACGATCATGGTGCTGGTGGTCACTTAAACTGTCTTTCTGAATTAGTAGAGGAAACTGGTGGTGTTATTCATTTAGATAAATTACCTGTTGGAGATCCTACGTTATCAGCTAAAGAAATTGTTGGAAATGAGTCGCAGGAACGTATGGGACTTGTGCTTCATGAAAAAGATATCGAAAAATTAAAGAAAGTTGCCGACAGAGAGCGTTCTCCTATGTATGTTGTTGGTGAAACAACTGGAGATATGAGTTTTGTCTTCAAAGATGATAAAGGTAATGCTCCAATTAACTGGCAGTTGTCAGATATGTTTGGTAATCCTCCTAAAACGATCATGAAGGATGCCACAGTAGAGGAATCATATGCTCCTGTTGTTTATGAAGCTTCAAAAATTGAGGAATACCTTAAAAACGTTTTACAATTAGAAGCTGTGGCTTCAAAAGATTGGTTAACAAATAAAGTTGACAGGTCAGTAACCGGTAAAGTTGCTAAACAACAATGTGCTGGTGAAATACAGATTCCTCTAAATAACCTTGGTGCTACATCTTTAGATTACACTGGAACTTCGGGTATTGCTACTTCTGTGGGGCATGCTCCTGCAGTTGCCATGATAGATCCTGCAGCTGGTTCTAAAATAGCTATTGCAGAGTCATTAACTAACTTGATCTGGGCGCCATTGTCTCATGGAATTAAAGGTGTTTCATTGAGTGCAAACTGGATGTGGCCATGTAAAAATGCTGGAGAGGATGCTCGTTTATATAAGGCTGTTGAAGCGGTTAGTGATTTTGCTACAGATTTAGGAATCAATATTCCTACAGGAAAAGATTCGCTTTCAATGACTCAGAAATATAAAGATGGTGAGGTGGTTTATTCTCCTGGAACTGTTATTATTTCTGCTGCTGCTGAAGTAAATGATGTGAAGAAGATTGTTGAACCTGTTCTTGTTAAAGATGCAGAGTCATCTCTTGTTTATATAGATTTATCTTTTGATAGTCACAAATTAGGAGGAAGTTCATTTGCGCAGGTTGTAAATAAATTAGGAGCTGAGGCACCAACAATTGCAGATACTGATTATTTTAAATCCGGATTGGAAACGATTCAGGAGTTAATTGGTCAGGACTTGATTTTAGCAGGTCATGATATTTCTGCAGGTGGTATGGTTACTGCATTGTTAGAAATGTGTTTTGCCAATACTTCTTATGGTATTAGTGCTGATTTATCAGGTATTGCAGAAGATGATCTAATCAAAATTTTATTCGCTGAAAATCCTGGAGTTGTTCTTCAGGTAAAAGATATTGAAAAAGTAACATCAATACTGGAAGGAAAAGAATTAGGTTATCAAATTATTGGATCTCCAGTAGAAGATAGGGTACTTACTATTAAAAAAGGTGATCAAAAACTAGCATTTGATATTAATGAGATGCGTGATCTTTGGTATAAAACATCTTATCTTTTAGATAGAAAACAGAGTGGGGAAGTATGTGCAAAAGATCGTTTTGAGAATTATAAAAATCAACCTCTGCAATTTGCATTTAACTATTCATTTGATGGTAAATTAGCTGATTATGGTTTATCATTAAACAGAAAAGAAAAATCAGGAATTAAAGCTGCAATCATTAGAGAGAAAGGTGTGAATGGTGACAGGGAAATGGCTTACTCAATGTACTTAGCCGGTTTCGATGTTAAGGATGTTCATATGACTGACTTAATTACAGGAAGAGAAACATTAGAAGATGTTAATTTTATTGTATTTGTAGGAGGTTTCTCTAATTCAGATGTTCTAGGTTCTGCTAAAGGATGGGCCGGAGCTTTCTTATATAATGAAAAAGCAAAGGCTGCATTGGATGCATTCTATAAGCGTGAAGATACATTAAGTTTAGGCGTTTGTAATGGTTGTCAATTAATGGTTGAACTTGGATTGGTTTATCCTGATCACGATCAAAAACCTGTGATGTTACACAATAACTCACATAAATTTGAATCAAACTTTATCAATATGAATATTGCAGATACTAACTCTGTAATGTTGAAATCATTAGCAGGAAGTCGATTAGGTGTTTGGATTGCTCATGGTGAAGGTAAATTTAGCTTCCCATATGCAGAGGATCAATATAGTATTGCCGGGAAATATTCGTATGATGCATATCCTGCAAATCCAAATGGAAGTGATTTTAGTACTGCTGCTATTTGTTCAAAAGATGGTCGTCATTTGGCAATGATGCCTCACTTGGAAAGAGCAATTTTCCCATGGCAGTGGGCGCACTATCCATCAGATCGTAAAAATGACGAAGTTTCGCCTTGGATTGAAGCTTTTGTTAACGCTCGTACATGGGTTGAAAGTAAAAAGTAATAATAAGTACATTTAAATATAATCCTCAAAGCTGTGGCTTTGGGGATTTTTTATTTTTAAGATATTTGTATGGTATGATGACATTTCTTGTTTAAGAAGATAATCTGACATATAAATACAAAAAAAGCCGGATCTTTCGATCCGACTTTCATATTTTTGGTATTTCCTTTTTTGCGTCAAAATGACTATTTCTTTTTGTCTAAGATCTTTTCAATCTCATCCATAATCTTATTCATGTTTGCGATTGTTCTGTCAAACGGTTCAGAGCTCATCATATCCACACCTGCTTTCTTTAATGTGTTAATGGCCCAATCAGAACTACCAGAAGAAATAAAATCCATATATTTTTTTATTGCTTCTTTGTCGCCCTTGATTACTTCAGAAGCCAATGCCTGAGAAGCTACGAAAGATGTACTATATTGGTAAACATAGTAGTTGTAATAGAAATGAGGAATGTAAGCCCATTCCATTTCAATATTTTCCGGAACAACACAAACACCTTTATCATTACCATAATATTTACTGGTTATATCATAGTACAATTTAGATAAAAACTGACCAGTTAGAGGTTGTCCCTTTTCTGCTGCTTCGTGCATACGCAATTCAAATTCAGCAAATTGAGTCTGGCGGAAAAGCGTACCTTTAAAACCATCAAGCATTGTCATTAATAATGATAATCTTACATCATCATCTTTTAGCTTTTTTTCCATGTAATCAGCTAGTAACGCTTCGTTAAATGTAGAAGCTACTTCTGCTAAGAAAATTGGATAATCAGCTGTTGCATAAGGTTGTCTTGTGTTAGAGAAATAGCTATGCATAGTATGACCAAGTTCATGAACAGTAGTAGTAACGGCATCATAATCCCCATTGTAATTTAGTAAAATATAAGGGTGTACATCGTATGCACCACCATTTGAATAAGCACCACTTCTTTTTCCTTTGGTTGGATACACATCAATCCAACGGTTGTTAAATGCTTTTTCAACGGTTGAAGTATACTCTTTACCAAGAGGTTTTAACGCATCAAGAATTAGTTTCTGAGCTTCTTCATAAGAATATTTTAATTCAACGCCTTTAACAGCTGGAGCATATAGGTCAGAATACTTTAAAGTATCTAATCCCATCATACGTTTTTTAAGAGCCAGATATCTGTGGAATGTTGGTAGGTTCTTATTTACATTATCAACCAAAGAGTGATATACTTCAACCGGAATGTTATTTCCTTTTAATGCAGCCTCAAGAGTTGAGTTGTAGTGGCGAGCTTCGGCGTTAAAAATATGATTTTTAACCTGTCCGCTTAATAGTTCACCAAAGGTGCCTTCAAATTTTTTGTAATGGTTCCAAAAAGCATCAAATACAATTTCTCTATCCTTAACATTTGGAGAAACTCTGTATTTTGAATAGTTTATTTTGTTAACTTCAATTTCAGTTCCATCACTTAAAGTAGCTTTGGGCCAAATCATTTCAGCATCACTTAATACTCCATAAACTGAGCTTGCAGTACCGTTTGTCATTCCTGCTTTTGCCATGATTAATTCCTCAGGTTCAGAAAGCGTGTGTTTCTTCATTCTGTAGGTATCCATCAATTCCAGTTTATAGATTTTTAATCCATCCTCTTCATCAATGAATTTTTTCATCGTCTCCTCAGGAATTGCTGCTAATTCAGGAGCAACAAAAGCCATCTTTTGCCCCAGAGTTATAAATGCTTGCCTTATATCTTTTTTTAGAGCTTGATTTTCCTGGTTTCTTAAATCTACATCTGATTTTAAAGATGTATATATATACAGGCGACCTCCTTCTTTATCTATTTCTCCACTTAGTGTTAAAAATTCTAATAAGGTTTTTGATGAAGAACCTAATTTTCCTTTGTAGTCTTCGAGTTGTGCAGCTTTTTCGATTAATTCATCTTTGGCTACTTTCCATGCTTCGTCAGATTCATATAGATCGTATACATTCCATTTGTCAGCTTCTGCTATTTCTGATCTCTCTTTTTGTGCTTTTAATGAAGGGCTGATAAAGCACATTGCCATAAAAATTCCAAATAATAATAAATGTCGTTTATTCATTATTTACCAGTTTTAAGTTAATATTCTAATTTTACGGCAACGAATGTAGAAAATTTGAATTACAGAATATATGACTTTTTGTAGGGTTTCTAATCTAAAAAGTGAAAATAATTTAAAAAAAACAGTTGAATTATAGGGTGTTGGTGTACGCTTTGATATTTATGTTCGGGAGCGAACGTTTTTATAAATTATTCTATCGTTATTTTTTTTACAACTCGAAAACCTAAGCATCCATCTTTGAATTTATATGTAATTTTACTGTGACCAATTATTCTTTCCCCGTCAAAAATTAGTCTGATTCCTTTAAAACTTTTGTAGTTATTGTTTTCAAGCTTAATTTCCGGAAATACAGGTGACGGGTTATGGTAGCTGTAGGTGTAATAATATGTCTCGTAAACAGGATTAAAAGAGATAAAGTAATTTATGAGGAAAATAAAGTTTAATACAAAAGGAGTCAAACCAAATCTTATAAGATATCTATGGTATCTCCTTTTAATTCTTTTCGAAATGAAATATCCTGAGATAAAAATGATGGAATAAGATATTATGATCCACTTGAAAGAAATCAGTGTGTTTAGTGTTACACCAGATATGATAATGATGTTGGTAATGAGGGATAGAACTACCTTCATCATCTTTGATCTTATAGTGGCATTATGTAATTTAGTTATCCCTTTAAAGTTTAAGATATAAAAAAAACGGATTAATAAACGAAACCAGATAGGTGAGGTAGGAAGAATAATTATGGCACTTATAATTAAGCCAACAGCACCATGTTGTAGATAGGTTAAAATTGGTATTCCAAAAACAAATAGTATTAACAGTATTAAACCAATTAAATCAAGAATTAAGTTGATCGCTTCGGTTGTTTTATAAATATCAGATTTTAGATAGGCATCATATTTCATCTGAGCATAAGCTCTGGCTCTTTTTCGTGCTTTTTCTCTTTCTTTTTGTTCCCATTCTTTTTTATACTCAGCTTGTCGTTTGGCTCTGTCTTGTGCTCTTTTGTATGTGTTTGTTGAGTTTCCTGTGGTTTTTAAAAGAAATTCATAGGCTTCATTTAATAAAATAAATTGTTCATGAGCATCTTCCGCTTTATTTATATCAGGATGTAAGAGCATCGCCTTTTTACGGTATGCTTTTTTTATTTGATCGAGAGTGGCGTTTGGGGTGATACCCAAAATGTGATAATAATTTTGCATTTATTCTATTTCATAACCTTCTGAATAAAGGAGTTTAAGGTAATGAAATGATTTGAATTTATTTGATGTTTATTATATTAAAACTTGTAAGTTAAGAATAACATAAATTCAGATGGGCGAATAGTGTATTGGTTTTTAATTAATGAAATATCATTTATATTATAATATGTAATCCTCTCATTGTTAAAAATATTGCTAAATTTGAATTTGAATTTGCTATTTGTTAGATTAAAATTATACTCCATATCCCCAAAATATGTGTAAAATCTGCTTGTTTTATTATTATTAATATATTGTTCAAATGAAGTTGATATACTGTGTTTTTTGCTAAAAAATATAAAACAATTAAGAGATTGATTGACAGTTGTGTAAGTGTAGCTTATTTGATTGTTTTTTTGAGATAGATTGTTGTAGTTAATATGATATTTTAAGTTGATTTTTGACCAGTAATTAAATAAAAAATCAAAACTATAGTTTGTGTTAAATAAATGACTGTTTTTTAATGAGCCATCAATAATATAATGATTTTTATTACGTGAATAATTCGTTGTAATATTTAGTGTTGTATTCCAGTTTGCTATAAAATATGTAATTTCACCCTGAATGTAGTGAGAATAATTACTATTATTTTTTTGAATAGACTCAGACCGGAATACTCCATTCCCTAAGCTGTTTTTTTTTAAGATTATATTTTTTTTTGTATGAAGGTATTGATACTTTATATTTGACAGTAAACCATAGGTTGGATTGTTAAACTTAACATCAAAAAACGTTCCTGTATTTTTATTGGTAGACAGAATATCTTGATTTTTTGAAATTGATAAATAATCTGTTATGATATATCCAGGTGTTTGCTGTTCTATTTTGTCGGGTGCTGTTTTATAAAAAACATTACTTGTTAGAGTTATTCGTTGTTTAGTATTCCAATAAATATAAAGTTCTGGATTAAAGCGTAATTCCGAATGAGGTGGGGTTATGTAATTCTGTTTATATGATAAACTGTAATTTCTGTGTTCAGCTGGTATAGTAAGTTGAATTTTAAAATCTTTGTCTTTTTTGTAGGTTATCTTTTCGCTAATTGTTGAATTTATTCTATTCCAATTAATATTGTTAAGTAATGAGTCTGATTCATTTTTTTCATTGTTTATATATATATTGCTGGTCAAAAAATCATAGTAATAATTGATGCCTAATAAGGTTTTAAAGCGCCATTTCTTTTCAATAATTGAGAACGAAGTATTTATGAATGTTTGAAAATTATTTTTGTTAAAATTTTGTTGAGTTCTGCTGTAGTTGATATTGTTGTTAAATATATTGGTTAAAACTCCAGGTGTATATTTTATGTAGTTTGGAGCGTGATTGTAGTCAATAAAAAATTTAAAATTGAAAAAATGTTTACCAATTATTTTGTATATATCCAGTTCATCTGAAGTAGATAAAAATGGATTGTTTGATTTAATATTTGTTTCTTTATTGTTTATTTCTCCTACAGAATGATCCCAATAATTCTCAATACGTAAGGTGTTATTTATATAATTATTATCAGCATTGTTTGTAAATGTTAAATCTGATATAATACTGTTGTTGTAATATTTGTTTTTCTGAATTTCGTATAATTTTATGGTGTCATTATTTAAATAATATGTTGTGTTTGTTGTAGCTTTTTCTGTGGAGTAATCATTGTAAAAGCTAATGTTTGTTTTTAGTTGTTTGTTGTTATTAATTTTTTTTAGGTAATTGAAGGATATTAAATTGGAGTTGTTGTCTAAATATCTGCTTTTGTTAGTTATTGCAGTTGGTGAAATATGAGACAGATTTAGTAATTCTGTTTTTTCATTATCTATGCTATTTATATAATTGTTTGTAATTAATATTGGGCGATGTTGACTTAATAGTTCGTTACCAATGTTATTTGATTGTATTGTTGATATCATTTGGTTATTTGGGGCAAATATCATAGGCGAAAAATTTAATGAGTGTTTTTGCCAAGGTATACCCATTCCTCCCTTTATTCTGTAGGTTATTGTATATTTATTCTTTAATTTTATGTTTATAGATGTTTTTTCAGAATGTATAATTTTTTTTAGCATTTTAATGGGTTGGTGATTATGAAGTACTTGAACGGAACTAACTTGTTTGTTAGATAGATTTTTATTGGCAATTGGATATTTTTGTCCCAATAAATCCATCCCATTTATATAGTATTTTTCAATTTTGGCTCCGTTAAACAATATTTCGCCATTACTTTTAACTGTAAATCCAGGCATGTGTTTAATAACATCTTCAATGGACTCATCATTGTCTTTTTCAAAAGAGCTAACAAAATAAGTTGTAGTATCTTCCTTTGATGTAATGGGATAACCCTTAACATTTACTTCTTTTATGTGATTAAAATGTGGGGTAAGTTTAATGTTTATTAATTGACTGGTGTTTTGTGTATAAATGGTTGTGTCTTTATAGGTTAAAGATTTTGTGTTAATGTATATTGAATCTGTTTTTATGGAAAAAGTGATGGCAAAATTACCTTTGTCATCACTAAAACAATATCCAATAATATTATTTTTTATGTTTTTGTCTCCTATAGTAATACATACTCCTTTCGGAATGTCATTATTACTGCTGTATAATTTTCCTTTAATTGATGTTTGGCAAAAAATATTTGCATTAATATAAACTAAAAATAGATGGCAAAATAAAACTGTTTTTTTGTTTATTATGAAAGTTTTTATCACAATTACGTTTAAAATTTTTCAATAAAATTATTTTTTTTCTTGTTTCTCATTTCTATTTCATAAGGACTTTCATTTGAGCCTAAATCCATATTGTAAACCATTTTGGCAAATTCAGCTTGCTTCATTTTTATTAATCGTACATATTCTTTGTAATCAATTTCTTTGCCTTCTGATCTTGAAAGTATTATAGGTTTTTGATAATTGACTTTACAAAATGAAGTTAATGTAAAAATATGTTGATTTTTGGTATCGCAAATCTTAATAATTAATCCAGGTAACCCTTTGAATTTATATGGTCCATCATTTATAGGTATATTAGTTGTGTACCATGCACTATATTTTCTACCTGCAAATAGAGTTGTTGCTTTTTTACAAGGGTAACCTGAAATTGTTGTATCCGTATTTGCTGTTAATTGCCATTTAAAGTTAATCTGATCTAATATTTTATGATCGTCATAAATATATTCATACATAGTTGTATTATTTGAGTTTAGCTCTTTAATAATGGTATAACGGGTTAAATAAGTTGTGCCATTTCCAATATCAATAATAACATCTTGTCCTTCGGGTACAATAGTGTTGTCTTCATCTAAGCCAATGGAATCTAGCCTGAAAGTTTCAGAATTTGCAAATTTTGATAGTTTATTGCCAATGTATAGTGGCATTTCTACAGTTTTTCTGTTAGTTATATCACTAGAGTCTACTTGGTATTCATATAAATACCGGGCAATATATTTCACATTATCAATGGTTTTATAGTATTGTGCAATCGTATTAATAAACGTACAGTTTATTAAAAATAATGTTATTGTTAATAGTTTGTTCATGGTAAAGTTATTGAGTTGTAAAAACAATTAAAGTTGAATGGTTTTCAACTTTAATTGTTAAATAAGTTATTTGCAAACGTAATCTTTAAGCATATCAGCTTCTTGTTTAGCTAACGCTTGACTATCTTGTAAAGAGTTGTAGTAAACGTAATGATCGGAACATTTAATTGCTACAACATAAGTAGCAAATGAAGAACTGCAAATAGAAAATAATGCAATTGCCAATAATTATTTAGGATACTTTATTTCATCTAAATAAAAATTAATTGATTAATAAAAATAAATAATCAGGCCTAATATTGATTTTTTAAAAATATAAATAGTTACGGTAAAAAAAAGTAATTTAGAACAAATTTTTCAATTGTTTTATTGGTGTAATAATTATTTATTGTGGTAAAAGTTTAAAATGCTAATTTAAAATAGTAGTTTTGCACTTACCAATAAAGACAGTTCGTTTACGCCATCCTGTCTATAAATAAAACCAGGGTTATTCTATTCGTTAACTGCTCTTTTGTGTACGTTTTCGCTCTGAATATATCTGGTTGTGTACATAAGTAATATTGCTTATTATTTTATAGTAAGGGTTATTTAAACAATTGTTTGTTAAAATATTATAGTATTTAACTATTATTTAATAACAACTAGAACAATAAAGCTAACTTATTAAATTGATTATTTATATTAATACCTAATATAGATGATTTAATTTATTTGGAAGTTTCTATTGGCTTTTGAAAAATATATTCATATGAAAAAAGCAGTAGTATTATTATCCGGAGGATTAGATTCTGCAGTAGCATTATATTTAGCTAAGAGTAAAGGATTTGATGAAGTTCATGCAATATCTTTTAATTATGGGCAACGTCACGAAACTGAATTAAATCACGCTAAAAAAATTGCTCAGAAAGCCGGTGTTGCCGCTCATAAGATTGTGACTTTGAATTTAGGTGATTTTGGAGGATCATCTCTAACCGATAGCTCTATTGATGTTGAAGATGGAGATGTAAACAGAACGGATATTCCTGTAACATATGTGCCTGCCCGAAATATGGTTTTTCTTTCAATTGCTGCTAGTTATGCCGAAAGTATAGAAGCCCGGGATATTTTTATTGGAGTAAGCCAGGTTGATTATTCCGGTTATGTAGATTGTCGTCAGGAATTTATTGATGCTATGGAAGTTGCTGTTAATAAAGGAACTGTTATGGGAGCTGAATCTGGTAAAACAATTAAGATAAATGCTCCTTTTGTGAATAAAACTAAAGCCGAAGAAATTGTTTTAGGAATGGAGTTAGGTGTTGACTTTGGACTTACCTGGTCGTGCTACAGAGGTGGTGAAAAACCTTGTGGTACTTGCGATAGTTGTTTATTAAGAGCTAAAGCTTTTGCTGAAGCCGGGTTTGAAGATGCCGGGTTAAAGTAAAATCAGAGGTGAGCAAAAAGCTAATGATATGTTTGTAGAGGATAAAGTTATAGAGGAAATAAAATCATTAGGGAAAACTACTAATGAGAAACTTGTTTTAGTAGGTGAGGGGGTATTTCCAATAATTAAAAATGCGCAAGGAAAAAATATTGAGGAGAATCCAAATACAGGTTTGAGTATTGCAGGTACTGTTCAGGGAGAAGGTAAATTGGCAGGTACTCCTTCTTTATTTATTCGTTTGGCCAGTTGTAATTTACGTTGTATATGGCAAATGGAAGATGGAAGCTTGTGTCAATGTGATACATCTTATGCGTCCTTTCATCCGGAAGGAAAAAGATCATGGGATGTGGATGAGATTGTTTCTGTGGTTCGTCATAATCTGGGTAATATACAGCATGTTGTTATAACGGGAGGTGAGCCTTTATTGCAAAAAAAAGGGGTCGAAGCCTTAAGTAAAAAGTTAAAAACATCCTTGAATGTTCATATTACAGTTGAGTCAAATGGAACTTTGTACGATGAAGAATTAGCTCAGTGGGTAGATTTATTTAGTATCTCACCTAAGTTAAGTAACTCAGTGCCTTCTTTGGATAAATTACAGCATTATAAAGAATCTGAAACCGGAGCTTCAAAATACCATCACCAAATCAGAAGAAATATTAAGGCTCTTCAAAGTTATGTTGATCTGGTAAAATCAACAGATAAAGAGTTGCAGCTTAAGTTTGTAGTTGGTAAATCTACAGACGAAGATGAAATTATTAATGATTATATCAACTTATTATCAGGAGTGGATAAAAATGATATAATGTTAATGCCTCTTGGGGCTACTCATGAGCAATTGGCAAAATCAACACCGGTTGTTTTAAAATCATGTATAAAAAACGGATGGAAATTTAGTCCCCGCATCCACATTGATATTTTTGGTTCTAAAAAAGGAGTTTAATATTTAGAATTTTAATTACTCTATGAAAGAAATAGAAGGAAAAGTACTGGGTCAACAAATCAGTCACCCTCGTGAATATGCTCCGGATATATTAGTGGCTGTACCCAGGTATTTAAACCGTGAACAATATCATATAGAAGACAATAATTTGCCTTTTGTAGGTGTAGATGCCTGGCATGCTTATGAGTTGGGGTTTTTGACACAAAAAGGATTGCCTGTTACAGGGATATTGAAATTAGTGTATTCTTGTAGTAATGAGTTTTTGGTAGAGAGCAAATCTTTTAAACTCTATTTAAACTCATTTAATATGGGTAAATATGGTAAAAACCGGGATGAAGGAATTGCAATTGTTTTAGAAACTATAAAGAATGACTTAACTAAGTTATTAAATACACAAATAGAAGTTTCTTTTCATACAAAATATAGCGCTCAGGTTTTTGACTTTAATGATTTTGAATTACTGGAAGATCTATCTCAAGCTGATGATATATCCTTTAATGAATACAATGAAGATCAATCCTTATTAATAGGTACTAAGCAAAATCAATTAATTGAACTGAAAGTAAGTTCTAATTTACTACGTAGTAATTGTAAAATCACGCATCAACCAGACTGGGGGAGTGTTTATATTTATATTAAATCAAATTATGAAATAGATAAGATATCTTTGTTGCAATATCTTGTTTCTATAAGAGATGAGAATCATTTTCATGAAGAAATATGTGAAATGATTTACAAAAGATTATTTGATAAATTTTCTCCTGATGAAATTATGGTTTCATGCTTATATACTCGTAGGGGAGGAATTGATATTTGTCCTGTTAGGGCAAATCTTTATGATTTATTACCTAATAATTTGGTTCGTTCTAATGAGCTAACAGCCCCTGCATTCAGACAATAAGTTATTTAATAACATAAGTTTTAATTTTGTGTTGTTTTATACGTGGGATAATCATTTAATTTGTCTTTATGTAAACGAATTTACATTGTAGAATATAAACTTTAAATTATGAAGAAATTATTTCTTTTAGCAGTTTTGAGTATTTTTTTGTTAAATATAAATGCTCAAGATAAATTTGAATTGGGATTAAAGACGGGTTTTAATAGTACCAAAATTAAATTAAGTGATGTTCCAACGGGTTCTGATATTAAAAATGAAGCAAAAGCTGGTTTTTTATTTGGTGCATATGGTAGATTAAAGTTATTTGGAGATGTTTCTTTTCAACCGGAGATTTATTACGCTAAGAAAAAGACTCAGTACACATTTACTGATGGAGATCAAGTTGCTGAAGCAACTAGCGATATTAAAACCTGGGATATTCCCTTGTTAGCAAATTTACAGTTGCTAGATCTTAAAGTTGCCAGAATATATGGTGTTGCCGGACCAGTAGCTTCTTTTATTTCAAAAGATGATTTAAAAGCTATGGAAAATGCAAACTGGACATTTCAAGCTGGTGGAGGTGTAGCTGTTTGGAAATTATCCTTAGATGTTCGTTATGAATGGGGTATGAAAGATATTTCAAAAGTGGACTTTGGTCAAAAAACAAATGTTTTAACTTTTAGTTTAGGATACAGATTATTTGGAATCTAATAATTATAGTAAATTAAATACTTTGAGAGCTGCTTTATGCAGCTCTTTTTATTTTAAAAAGATAGTGTCTATAGGAATATAACTAATTCCATTAGGACTCGATTTACTTTCTATTATTTGTACTTCATCAATATCTAAATCAATAAAAGTTCCTTCTAAATATTGATTTAGTGCTTCAATATCCATATTAATGCTTTTGTTAAATCTGGCTATTGTAATATGTGGTTTATATTGAGTTGTATGGTCTCTTAGTTCAGAGGGAATAATGGGATTCACTGTTTCTACTATAGCTTTTTGTAAATCATATAATTGATTATTATGGTTTACATCCAGCCATAGAATACTACTTTTTCTTTTCTTATAAAAACTGCCGCATTTATCTACTCTTATTTTAAATCTTAAATAATTAGTTAACTCCATCTTCAATGATTTAGTTAATTCTTTTATATATTTAGGCTCAATACTGCCTATAAAAAGAAAAGTAAGGTGTAAATTATCTTCTCTTGTCCATTTTATTTTTTGTGAAGAAATTACATCAAAAAATCCTTTAATGTTATTTTGATAATTAGATAGATTTAATTTTATCCCGATGAATATTCGTGTTTTATTCATTTGGCTTTTGTTTTGAAAATTATATAACCTACATAAAAGCTACTAATAATTCGATTATGATTAAATGTAAGAACATTTCTCTAAAGTTTGGAGATAAAAATATATTCGAAGATTTTTCATTTGAAGTTAACTCCTCTGAATTTGTTACTCTAAAAGGTGAATCAGGAAAAGGAAAATCTTCATTATTGAAAATATTACAAGGCTATGTAAGCTTTATAAACGGTTCAATTGAAATCAATGGTGATATATTGGAACAAAGTACAATTTCGAAAATACGTAACAGTATAATTTGGATTCCCCAAAATGTTAATCTTCCTGTGCAAAACGGGATGCAATTGGTTGATTTATTAGGACTAAAGGATAATATTAATATAATAGAGTCTTTGCTGAATCAATTAGATATTGATATAAAGATGCTTAGTGATGATTTTCAGAAGATTAGTGGAGGACAAAAACAACGTATTATTATTGCCATTTGTCTTAGTATCGAAAAACCAATTGTTTTAATGGATGAGCCAACTTCTTCACTAGACGAAGCTTCTATTCAATTGCTATTGAAGACTGTAAAAGGATTAAAGAATAAAACGATATTATCAGCATCCCATAATAATACATGGATTAAAAGTTCAAACAGAGTTATCGAATTGAAATAGGATAAATATGAAAGAAATCTTAGATATAAGAATTATTGATTTGGTAATAGGCTTTATTATAATGCTTTTACCAATTTTATTTTTTATTTATTTTAAAATAAAGATTGTAAAAAATATTCTTGTCGCTTTATCGCGAATGGTCATTCAATTAGGTTTAATTGCACTTTATTTAGAATGGATTTTTGATAAGAATAGTGCCTTTATCAATTCATTATGGGTGGCTGTAATGATAGTGGTTGGAGTATTTACATCCATCAATAGAGTAGGTTTGAAATGGAAAACTTTTGTGATTCCTATGATATTGGCATCTTTTACTACTATACTCATCATTGATGCTTTTTTTCTGGGCATAGTTATTAAACTTGATTATGTTTTTGATGCACGATATTTTATCCCGATTACGGGTATGGTTCTGGGTAATTCTTTGAATCATAATATTGTGGGGTTGACTGCTTATTATAAAGGTTTATCTGAAAAAAGGGATTTGTATTATTTTTTACTAACAAATGCAGGTGACTCAGCAATAGCAAAGAGGCCTTTCTTAGCTGAAGCTGTAAAGCGAGGACTAAATCCATTAATAGCAACAATGACAGTTATTGGATTAATAACTTTGCCGGGTGTTATGACAGGCCAAATACTGGGAGGAAGTCCGCCATTGATTGCAATTAAATATCAGGTTATGATTATGTTGGCCATTTTTACCGGTTGTACGCTAAACCTCTTTCTAACTATTCTTTTTTCAAATCGATATGTATTTGATGGTTATCAACGGTTTAAAGATGATATTTTTAAATAGATCATGACTTTATATTATTTAAAGCTTAAATTATAGTTGGTATAGCTACAAACTTATTTTTTGTAAATTCGCAACTGCACTATATTTAATTATTATACATGAGTAATTTTAAAGAAGATTTAAAGAAAGTAAAGGCATTTGCTTTTGATGTAGATGGAGTTTTATCAGCCCAGATTATACCTATTCATCCTAATGGTGAACCAATGAGAACAGCAAATATTAAAGATGGTTATGCTTTACAATTGGCTGTTAAATTAGGTTTTCCGGTTGCTATTATTACCGGGGGTAAAACGGATGCGGTAAGAAAACGATATGTTGATCTGGGTGTGCAGGATGTTTATATGGGGGCTTCAGATAAAATCATTCAGTTTAATGATTGGATTGAGAAAAGAAACTTATCTCCTGAAAATGTTTTATATATGGGTGATGATTTACCTGATTATCCGGTTATGAAAGTAGTTGGAGTACCGGTTTGTCCTGCTGATGCTGTTGAGGAAATAAAGAGTCTGTGTAAATATATTAGTCATAAAAATGGAGGAGAAGGTTGTGCTCGTGATGTTCTGGAACAAGTGTTGCGTGTACATAATATGTGGGGAACAGATCATACGTGGTAATTATTTATTAATCTGTAAATCCAGCATTTATGCTTTCATTATTTCAGTTAGTTCGCTTTAAAAATCTGTTGATTATTGCTCTTTTGCAATGTTTGATTCGTTATGGATTAATAATTCCGATTTTAAATCATTATGGATATGAACCGGTATTCTCTCATTTTAGATTCGGATTATTGGTGCTGGCATCAGTTTTTTTAGCTGCCTCAGGATATGTGATAAATGATTATTTTGATGTTAAGATAGATCGTTTAAATCGACCAGATAGAGTAGTTGTAGGAAATGACTTTAAACGTAGAGAAGTTATGTTTTTTCATGTGCTTCTTACTTTTTGTGGTGTTTTTATTGGCTTATTCCTGTCATATCTTGTTCGTAAAGAAACCTGGGCATTTATGTTTTTGTTAATACCTGTATTTCTTTGGTATTATTCTACAACATTTAAAAAGCAAGGGTTTATTGGAAATATTGTTGTTGCCGGATTAACCGCATTGGTTTCTATAATAGTTGTTTCATTTGAATTTGGGGCATTGGAAAGAGTACACGGTCAGGCAATTATTGATAGTGAAGTATGTACTATGGCCTGGTACTGGACACTGGGATTTGCTTTTTTTGCATTTGTAACTACTTTAATCAGAGAAGTTGTTAAGGATATGGAGGACTTGCAAGGAGATAAAGAAGAAGGTTGTCAGACTTTACCCATTGTTATAGGAATCAAATACAGTAAGATTTTTGTTTTTCTTATGACTTTATTTACATTGATTTCCATCTGGGCTTTGTATTTTAAAATCGATAAAATAAACAATAGCATTTATTCTTTATATTATTTTATTGCTTTTATTAGTCTTCCATTTATCGTTTCCACCTACTTGTTATATAAAGCTGAAAGTTCAAAGCATTTTCACAAATTAAGTTCTTTGTATAAGGTTATCATGTTAATGGGTATTTTATACATATTTGTTATTAGTCAATTATTTTAAAATCTTATCATTAATGAGTTCAGACCATTTATCTGAATATGAAATAATCCTTGCCTCGCAATCACCAAGAAGATCTCAGTTGTTAAAAGACATAGGGGTTAATTTTAAGCTTGGAAATAAAAAAGGTGTAGAAGAGATATATCCCGAAGGTTTAACGAATCCGGAAATAGCTAAATATCTTTCAGAATTAAAAGCTTCAATTTATAAAGATGAGGTAGTACATTCTAATAAGTTAATTGTTACTGCAGATACTATTGTTTGCCTGGAAAACGAAGTTCTTGGTAAACCCGGAGACAAAGATCATGCAGTTGAAATGCTGACTAAATTATCCGGAAAGAGTCATTCTGTTATTACAGGGGTAACCTTGATGTCTAAAGATAAGAAAGTTACATTTGCAGTAGAGACTGTAGTTTATTTTAAAGAGTTAAGCTCTTCTGAGATTGAATATTATGTTGAGCATTTTAAACCCTATGATAAAGCCGGAGCATATGGAATTCAGGAATGGATTGGTATGATTGCTATTGAAAAAATTGAAGGATCTTATTTTAATGTAGTAGGTTTGCCAATTCAAAAGTTATATACAGAATTATTAAACTTTTAATTTCTCCCAAAAACAAAAATATTTATTAAAACAGATGAAACGAGCCATGATAAGGAGTTCTTACACACGAGGAAGACTAAATTGGTGAGTTTCATATGGCAATTAAAAACAGATTTTGACATATGAAAGAAAGTACGAAAATCATGAAGAGGATTTCTTTATTAATTCTCGCTTTTACGTTTTTTATTGTTGGTGAAGCAAAGGAAGGGATGTGGATTCCTGTTTTGTTGAAGAAATACAATATTGAAGAAATGCAGCAAATGGGCTTTAAGCTTACTGCTGAAGATATTTATAGTGTAAACCAGGCCTGTATGAAAGATGCTGTTTTAATTTTTGGAGGCGGCTGTACGGGTGAAGTCATATCTGATGAGGGCTTGTTAATTACAAACTATCACTGTGGTTATAATTCAATACAATCACATAGTTCAATCGACCATGATTATTTAACGGATGGTTTTTGGGCTATGAATAAACAAGAGGAACTCCCCAATGAAGATTTAAAGGTTACTTTTTTAAAGAGTATGAAAGATGTGACTGATGATGTTTTAAAGGGAGTTAATGATTCTTTGTCGGAAGAAAAAATTGCAAAGATTATTTCTTCAAACATTGAATCAATTAAAAAAGAGGCCGTAAAAAACACCCATTATAAAGCAGTGCTTAAGCCTTTTTTTCATGGCAATCAATATTTTTTGTTTCTGAATGAAGTCTTTACTGATGTTAGACTTGTTGGAGCACCCAATAGTGCTATTGGCAAGTTTGGTGGTGATACTGATAACTGGATGTGGCCGCGTCATACCGGCGATTTTTCATTGTTTAGAATCTACGCAGATAAAAATAATAAGCCGGCTGAGTATTCTTCGGATAATGTTCCTTATAAACCCCTAAAGCACTTTCCTATTTCACTAAAAGGGGTTAAGGAAGGTGATTTTACTATGGTATTTGGATACCCGGGTTCCACAGCGCAATATGTTCCTTCTTATCATATAAAAATGCTAACAGAAAAGGTATATCCTGAGTTGATAGCTTTGAGAGGGAAAAAGCTTGATATTATTGAAAAATATAAATCTGATCCTGAGGTGAGAATTAAATATGCGGCAAAAGATGCCAGTATTTCAAACTCATGGAAACGATGGATAGGAGAAACCAAAGGTCTTAAAAAACTGAATGCTATAGAAAATAAAGAATCTTTTGAAATGGGTTTTCAATCCTGGGCTCAGGAGAATAGTAAGTATAAAAATATTCTGGCTGATTATAAAAAGGTTTATGATGAATTTGGAAATTATAAATTGTACTATAATTATATTGTTGAAACGATTTACAGAAATGGTTCAGAAATAGCTGAGGCTTCTAAGCTTATGAACGATCTTATTAAAGAATTCAGAAAAGATTCAGCTTCAGAAAATGTAATTGACACCTTAAAAAATCAGGCTTTAAAAGAGTATGCTAAGTTTTATAAAGATTATTATGCTCCTTTGGATAAAGAAATGACGACTATGATTCTTAGTGCGTTTAAAGAACGGTTGCCTAAAGAATTCTTGCCCGATGTTTATGATGTTATCGAAAAGAAATTTAAGGGTGATATTAGTAAATATGTTGATTTCGTATTTAGTAAATCAGTCTTTTCAACCAGAGAAAAAGTACATGATTTAATAGTTAATTTTGGTAAAAAGACTGTTCAGTTAGTTGATAAAGACCCTGCTCGTATTTTATACAAAAGCATTTATCAATTATATAAAGACAAAATATCGGAGAAGTATTTTGATTTAAATGATCAATTAGAGTCTCTGGATAAATTGTATATGAAAGCTCAGATGGAATACCAGAGTGATAAGGTGTTTTATCCGGATGCAAACTTTACATTAAGAGTTTCTTATGGTCAGGTTAAAGGATTTGAACCTCGTGATGGTGTTGTATATAATAACTATACTACGCTCGAGGGAATTATAGAAAAAGATAATCCTGATATTTATGATTACAGAGTTCCTGAAAAATTGAAAGAGTTATATAATAAAAAAGATTACGGCAGGTACGAAGTAAATGGAACTGTTCCTGTTTGTTTTTTAGCTACAAATCATACAACAGGTGGAAATTCTGGCAGTCCGGTTGTTAATGCTAATGGTGAACTTATTGGTGTTAATTTTGACAGAGCCTGGGAAGGTGTTATGAGTGATTTGGTTTTTAATCCTGAACAATCTCGTAATATAACTTTAGATATTAGATATGTGTTGTTTTTGATAGATAAATTCGCCGGGGCAGGTTATTTACTTGATGAAATGGATATTAGAGACTAATCTCTGGTTTTAAGAAATGTAATGCAGTGCTTAAAGAAACTTTCTTAAAGGCACTGCATTATTTTTTGTCTATGAATTCATAATTCTGTTGCTTAATGTTTTATATATGGATTGTAAATCATTATGGTCATTAAGCATTTTTAAATGTTCTTCAATAATATTTTTATCTCCTCTGATTGCTGGTCCGGTTTGCGCTTCTTTGGGATTAAGAGTCTCAACTTTTGATGCAGTTTCCTGAATCAGTGGTTTAATAACATCGAAACTTATATTGTGACTTTTTAAAATTTCATTTGCAATTGAATACATATGGTTTGTAAAGTTGCATGCAAATATAGCTGCCAGGTGAATCTGCTTTCTTTGGTTTGAATCACAAATCATAACAGTATTTGATATGCTTTTACCAAATTTTAAAAGTCTTTCTTCAGTGGCTTCGTTGTTGGCCTCCATTAATATTGGAATAGAATTAAATTCAACATCTTTTTCCTTACTAAAAGTTTGAAAGGGATATATTATTCCATAATGATCAAATTTAACCAGCATATCAATACTCATACTTCCTGCTGTGTGAGTAACAATTCCTTTAAGATGAGGGAGCTGCTCGATGGTTTGCGCTAAAACTGCATCTTTTACGGCAATAATATATAAATCTGCATTTGTCTGAATTTCATTCAGGTTATTTGTTGAGTATGCATTTAACTTGTCTGCTAATAGTTCTGCATTTTCAAGAGTATAGCTATATACCTGGCGTATATTAAAGCCTTTTTTTGCAAGTGAAAAACCTAACTGAGTTGCCAGATTTCCAGCTCCAATTAAAACAATACTTTGTATCATGTTATCTTATTAATATTAAATCAAAGATAAGTATATCTGTCATCTTTCCTTGTAAAAACTTAACGAACTATTTTGATTCGTCTTTAGGTATTAACCTTCGGTTAAAATTTTAGAATTCAGATTGTCATAAAAGACTGTTCTTAAAGAGCAGTCTTTTTTTTTGATTCATATCGTATTTGTAAAATAGCTACATATAATACAAATGAATTCAATATAGTAAAGAGCAAGTGTCATTTTCACATTAAACTCACTTATATCTCACTAATAAGTTACATTATATACATTATATAATGTAAATAATGTATGTTATTTATGTATTTTTTGTATATTTAAAATATGTATAGTAGCCAATCGTTATATAGCATTCACTCTACATATATTTCTACTACCTTAAAATCATAAATTATGGCACGTCTTAAATCTAACTTATTAGAATCCGGATCAGGTAAGATCGGAAACATTGTATTTTATTATAGAAATGGTGTACCTTGCGCCAGAGCTGTTCCTGAATATTATCATGATAAAAAAAGTGAGTCTCAACTTAGACAAAGGCAAAAAATGAAATTGGTACACGATTTTATTCGACCCTATAGTGATTTGCTTAAATTATCCTTTAAAGAAAAAAACTCCAGCAGAACAGGTTATCAATCAGCTCAATCTTACAATTTAAAAAATGCTGTTTCAGGAGAATATCCCAATCAATACATCAATAAAAAAACTGCCCTTCTATCGTTAGGCCTTTTACCAATGGCACCAGGTATGCATTACATAGAAAGCGATACGGATATTACTTTTAAATGGGAAACTACAAAAGCTAAAGGTGCAAATTCATTAGATACATTTATTTTTATGGTAAGAGATAAAGATAATTATGGCGAGTATTTTATTACCGGCACCCAAAGATATAAAGGAACTTTTACAATAAGTAAGGATGAAATTAGTGGAGAAATACAGGATATATGGGTGGCCTTTAGAAATAATAAAGAAACCATGTTTAGTAATAGTTATTGTTTAACTGCTGATATTATTTAAAAACCCACTTGTTAGGTATAGCGTCTCTCTATGTCTTATAAACCAAGGTCTCCCGCCCTGAGGAGGCGTGTATTAGCCCCGGAGGGGTTTTATGTTTATAGCAATACGTTATACACATAAATCGACTCCAGGGGAGTCGAACCGCAAATCCAATATCAATTCAGATGTGACTCCTCTGGAGTCAATTTATCTATTATATGACTATTCTATAAATATGTGACTCCTCCGGAGTCATATTATGTTTATAGGTATTAACCCCTTTGTTAGGTGTATCGTCTCGCTATGTCTTATAAACCAAGGCCTCCCGATCTGAGGAGGCGTGTATTAGCCCCTGAGGGGTTTTATGTTTATAGCAATACGTTGGTATTAATGATTAAAAAACAACTGCACAACTAATAATTCTTTATCTTATTAAATTATTATATATTTGAATCAAAGAAAATTATACGTTATGGGATTAGCATTAACAAGCAGAACAATAGAAAAATATTTTAGATTCTTGACGAAGTTGGATAATGGCTCGAAGAAAAAATTAATAGTAAAACTTACAGAATCAATAGAAGTAAAAAAAGACAAAGATTTTGATTTGAGGAGTTTATATGGAGCTTGGGATGATTCTAAAGATTCAGATGATATAATTAAAGAAATAAAAGAATCTAGAATTGACAAAGATAATATAGCTGAATTTTAATGAAATACTTACTTGATTCAAATATTTGCATTCATTTCTTTAAAGGTAAATTTGGAATAATTGACAAATTAATTGAAATTGGATTAGACAAATGTACAATCTCTGAAATAACTCTAGCAGAACTTGTTTATGGTGCTGAAAATAGTTGGAATCCCCAAAAGAACCATAATATCATAGACCAATTCGTTGACCAATTAACAATTCTTCCAATATTTGATTCTATCTACTTATACGGAAAAGAAAAAGCCCGATTAAGAAAAAATGGAATTCCAATAAGTGATTTTGATCTATTGATTGGCTGTACTGCAGTTGAAAAAGACTTAATAATGGTCACTGAAAATGTTAGGGAATTTGAAAGGATTTCTAACATTCAGATTGAAAATTGGGTTGATAGAGAAAAATAAAAATCCACTAATACCAACAGCAAATGATAATTAAGGGCTGGTCTGAATTATTTGGGAGTCTTGTATCCCGCATCAGCTTTTATATAGGCAGAATGGAAAGTAGCCCGTATTCCTGTTCCTAATCATATTTGTATCGTTATACACATAAATCGACTCCAGGGGAGTCGAACCGCAAATCCAATATCAATTCAGATGTGCCTCCTCCGGAGTCAATTTATCAATTATATGACTATTCTATAAATATGTGCCTCCTCCGGAGTCATATTATGTTTATAGGTATTAACCCCTATGACCTACGACCTACGACCTATGACCTACGTCCTACGACCTATGACCTACGACCTATGACCTACATCCTATGACCTACATCCTATGACCTACATCCTATGACCTACGACCTACGACCTACATCCTATGACTTTCGTCCTACGTCCTACGATCTACGTCCTACGTCCTACGTCCTACGACCTATGACTTACATCCTACGGCCTATGACCTACGTCCTACGTCCTACGACTTTCAACTTTCAACTTTCAACTTTCAACTATCTACTATCCATAGTTACATTTATTATATTTGCATCTTCTTTTTGCGAAAAAGAAGACGTGTGTTTTTATGGTGTCTCACACTTAGGCAAACTAAATGTCTGTAAGTATATATAAATAGCATAAAACAGATTTAAAGAGATGGAGAATCATTATAAAGATCTAATACTGGCCGTAACAGGAGCTGATGATATTCTAAAAGAAGAAGAAATTCAAAGTTTATGGAGTGGTTATGGAAGTATTTTAAGGTTGACATTAAAGGGGAGTAAAGCTAAAAGTGTTGTTGCTAAGCATGTTAAATTACCCACTAAAAACAAGCATCCCAGAGGTTGGAATACAGATTATTCTCATCAGCGAAAAGTAAAATCCTATGAAGTTGAGACTTCTTGGTATAAAAATTATTCAAAACAATGTAATGAGTACTGTAAGGTGCCGGAGTGTCTTCTTTTAGAAAGTAAAGATGATGAGGTTTTTATGGTTTTAGAAGATTTGGATAGTGTTGGTTATGATGCAAGATTATCATCAGTTAATTGGCAACAAATAAAAACCTGTTTAAAGTGGTTGGCTCATTTTCATGCAGTTTTTATGGGTTTCAAACCTGATGGTTTGTGGGCCGTTGGATCTTATTGGCATTTAGATACCCGCCCGGATGAATTTAAAATTCTTGATGATCACGAACTGAAAGGTGTTGCTCATAAAATTGATGAAGTATTAAATCGTTCAAAATATTTAACCTTTATTCATGGTGATGCAAAATTGGCAAACTTCTGTTTTTCAGGGGATGGGAAAAAAGTAGCAGCAGTAGATTTTCAGTATGTAGGAGGTGGTTGTGGAATGAAAGACGTAGCCTATTTTGTAGGTAGTTGCTTATATGAAGAGGATTGTGAAAGGTTAGAATCAGAAATATTAGATTATTATTTTAAAGAGCTGAAAATTGCCATTGAGATTTTAAATAAGGATATAGATTTTCTGGATCTTGAAAAAGAATGGCGTGAAATGTATCATTATGCCTGGGCTGATTTCCATAGGTTTTTAAAAGGTTGGAGTCCGGGTCATTGGAAGATTAATGATTACAGTGAAAAGGTTTGTAGAAAGATCATTAAAGAGTTAAAATAGTTGTTAGTATCATTACATTATCAAGATATTTTTTATCTTCATGCCGAATTTTAAATGATATGGAGCTAGTTAAGGAAACATTAGAGGATTTGTGCGGGATAGCAAGAGAGGCTGCTATAAAAGCTGCTCAGTATATATCATCTTGTGATCCCAATGATCTTGCAATAGAGTTAAAGACAATTGATTCGGTAGATCAACCTCAGGGTGGAACAAGTAAAGAATCTCAGGTGGTTACTGAAGTAGATTTCAGAAGCCAGGAAATAATTTTGGAAGAGTTAAATGATTCTGTTGTTAAATACGATTTTGGAATATTAACTGAAGAAAAGGCTGACGATAAGAGTCGTTTCATTAAAGATTATTTTTGGTGTATTGATCCTTTAGATGGAACTTTACCTTTTTCGCAGGGCTATCAAGGGTATAGTGTTTCAATTGCTTTAGTATCCAAAGAAGGTGAGCCTGTTATAGGTGTGGTTTGTAATCCGGTAAATATGGATGTTTACCATGCATTTAAAGGTGGAGGTGTTTATAAGAATAATGAACTTTGGACTGATGATAAGCGGCCTGGGGATAAGTACTTTACTTTTATTAATGATCGCAGTTTTACAAAACATCCAAAGTTTAAGGATATTACCCTGTGTGTAAATAATCTGGCTATTGACAGTGGTTATTTAACATTTAAAATGTTAAAACAAGGTGGTGCAGTTATGAATGCTATTTGGGTGTTGGAAACCCGGCCGGCCTGTTATTTTAAGCTGCCTAAAAATGAAATTGGAGGTGGTAGTTTGTGGGATTTTGCAGCGACAGCCTGCATATTCACAGAAATGGGTTTACCTGTTTCAGATGCCTTTGGCAATAAAATTAATTTCAATCAGAAAGAAAGCACATTTATGAATAAAACAGGTGTGCTATACTATGATGTAGAGAACCTTGATTGTAAGGAAATGTTGCGTCGGTTTATAATGTAATATTGAATGAAGAATAAAATTATTAGTTATTTATTATCACCTGTTTATTGGATTTATTTTGGTTTTCTTTTATTGCTTTTTCATTTAATACAAGTGCTGTGTCAGGTTCTTGGAGGATATTATCTCCGTAAAAAAGCAGTGGATATTTTAAACTTCTTATTGCTTTATGGTTTAAGGATCGTTGGTGCGAAAATAAAATTTGAGGGATTTGATGAATTGCCAAAAGACAGGCCTTTTATTATTATTTCTAATCATCAAAGTACATTTGATATTCCACCAATAGTATGGGGATTTAGAAAGTATCATCCAAAGTTTGTTTCTAAAGCAGAATTAGGCAAAGGAATTCCATCTATTTCATATAACCTGAGAAAAGGTGGGTCAGCATTAATTGACAGAAAAAATGGTCGTCAGGCAATGGTTGAAATTTCTAAGCTGGGAAAACATATTGAAAAAGAAAAATTTAGCGCAAGTATATTTCCTGAGGGAACAAGGAGTAAAAATGGAAAAGTGCGTCATTTTCAATATCCGGGTATTGCCACTCTTGTAAAAACAGCACCTTCTGCCTTCTTGGTGCCATTGGCAATAAAAGGAAATTATGAGTTGACTAAGAGAGGATATTTTCCGTTAACTTTTGGATGTGAACTTACTTATACAGCTTTACCTGCTATCGACCCCAAAGATAAAGATCTTAAAGAATTGATATTGGATATTGAAGAGCAAGTTAAAAATAAGGTTTATTTTAACTAAATGATTTAACCTAGCCTGATGTATTCATAAATTTTCGTTACGAGAGTATCAAAAGCAAAGAGAAAAAGTGAAGTGGAGGTTTTCAGTTTGCAGGAATAGTGAACTATTTTGAAAACTTAAAATCGAGCATTTGCTTTTTATCAAAGGTTTTGAGGCTTGTAGTAGAAGAATTTATGAATAGTTCAGCCTAGTCTGTTTTTATAATCCTGATAATTAAATTTCCTAAGTAAAACAAATTTATCGTCCTTATTCCATATTCCTATTGAAGGATGAGGAACTCCATTAAACATGGTTGTTTTAACCATTGTATAGTGGATCATGTCTTCAAAAATGATATGATCTCCAATTGATAATTCATTGTCGAAAGAATAATCTCCAATAAAATCTCCTGCTAAACAGCTATTGCCTCCCATTCTGTAAGTATGTTTTCCGGAAACATATTCAGATTTAGCATTTTTTATTCCCGGTTGATAAGGCATTTCAAGGCAGTCGGGCATATGAGCTGCAAATGAAACATCCAGAATAGCAGTTTTAATTCCTTTGTTAGTAACAATATCAACTACAGAGCTTACCAGAACTCCGGTTCTCCAGTTAAATGCACTACCAGGTTCTAAAATTAAATGTATATTCCATTTTTCTTTAAAAGCTGTAAGGGTGCTGATTAAATGTTCAACATCATAATCTTTGTGAGTCATTAAGTGACCACCACCCATATTAAGCCATTTGATTTGAGTGAGGTATTTGCCAAATTTATCTTCAACAGCTTTTAATGTATTTTCTAAATCAAATGATTTTGATTCACATAAAGTATGAAAGTGTAAACCTTCAATATGCTCAGGTAATTCAGCAGGCATATCTTCAATGGAAATACCAAGTCGTGTACCAGGGGAACAAGGGTTGTATAAATCTGTTTCAACCGTAGAGTATTCAGGATTAATTCTTAGTCCCATTGAAATTTTTTCGCAATGATTAAGAACTTTATCTCTGAACCTGTTGAATTGATTTAATGAATTAAAAGTTATATGCGAACTATAATTCATTATTGTTTCAAAGTCAGAATCGGTATATGCAGGAGCGTATGTGTGAGCTTTACTTCCCATTTCTTCAAAAGCCAGCTGTGCCTCATTTACTGAACTTGCTGTTGCTGTAGGAATATATTCTGTAATAATAGGGAATGCCCCCCACATGGCAAAAGATTTAAATGCCAATATAATTTCTACATTAGCCCTGTCTTTAACCGATTTTATTAGTTTAAGATTTTTACGTAATGCTTTTTCGTCTAAAACATAACAGGGAGAGGGGATGTTTGTGAAATTAATTGACATTATAATGATGTTGTAATTTATTTATGAAACAGGGTTTCTTGCGACTTTAAAATTCAAATAATAAACGCATGAAACCCTGTGTTGTTTTATAGTAATTGATTTATTGATTTATAGTTCTAAATCAATATTGTGCATTTCAATCCAAGGTAAGCCTAGTTGATTTAATTTTTCCATAAAAGGATCTGGGTTGAACTCTTCTACATTATAAACCCCGGCTTTTTTCCAAAGTCCTTGTAAATACATCATTGCACCAATTGTTGCAGGAACGCCAGTTGTATAACTTACTCCCTGTGCACCGGTTTCTTCATAAGCTGCCTGGTGACTACAGTTATTATAGATGTAATAAGTTTTTTCTTTTCCATCCTTAATACCTTTAATTCTACAGCCAATTGAAGTTTCGCCGGTGTAATTCTCACCTAAATCACCGGGATTTGGTAGAACAGCCTTTAAAAATTGAATAGGTACTATTTCCTTACCTTCGTATATAATAGGTTCAATACCAGCCATACCAATATTTTGAATTACTCTTAAGTGAGTAAGATATTCTTGTCCAAATGTCATCCAAAAACGTGCACGTTTAAGTGATGGATAATTTTTTACAAGAGATTCTAATTCTTCATGGTAAATTAAATATGATTCGCGATCTCCAATATTTGGGTAGTTTAATGGTTTATGAATTTCATGAGGCTCAGTCTCAACCCATTTACCATTTTCCCAATATTTACCTTTTTGAGTTACCTCCCTGATGTTAATCTCGGGGTTAAAGTTTGTGGCAAAGGCTTTACCATGATCACCTCCGTTACAGTCTACAATATCCAGATATTGAATTTCATCAAAATGGTGTTTAGCAGCATGAGCTGTAAAAACACTTGTTACCCCAGGGTCAAAACCACAACCTAAAATTGCAGTAACTCCGGCTTCTTTGAATTGATCGTGGAAAGCCCATTGTAACTTGTATTCGTATTTAGCTTCATCCAAAGGTTCGTAGTTTGCTGTATCGAGATATGCTACTCCAGTCTTTAGACAAGCTTCCATAATATGCAAGTCCTGGTATGGCAAAGCTACATTTACAACAATATCTGGGCTAAATGATTTGATTAATTCAACTAATTCAGGGACATTATCAGCGTCCACTTGAGCAGTTTTAACTCGGTTGTTACCAATTTTATCAGCTATAACATCGCACTTGCTTTTAGTACGACTAGCTAACATAATTTCGGTAAAAACCTCTGGTAATCCAGCCATTTTTGTGGCTACCACAGTGCCTACTCCTCCGGCACCGATAATTAAAACTTTTCCCATTTTTTTCAAATAATTTTTTTTGAATAATAGTTTAACGTAGCAAAGAAATACTATTTTTTCAATAATGTAAATATCAGGTTGATTATTTTTTGCAATAGCGAGTGAATAAAATAGATAAATGGCTGTTTAATATTTCAATAGTGTGATTTGATAAGTGTTGATTTAACCTTTGTTAAGATAACTTTTATAGTAAAAGTACGTAATATTGTGAAAGTATAAAATTAAAACCATCAGCCTTTAAGAAGATTGTGAGGTAGTTTAAATGTTGATGTGAGACTGGTTGTGGAGGGTTTAAGAATGTATTTTTTATATAAAGAATTATTCAATGATTTTTATACAAACAAGTTTCATGTGATCATCTGAATCAAATTAGAGTATATGAAATTAACTTTTAGTGCCTTTTTATTTATTACACTTTTTATTATTGTAGTTGATTTTTGTGGGTTTATAGTTTGGAGGCGTGAAGTGGAAGAACCTAAGAGCAGGTTGAATAAATGGATTGGTTTCTTTTTGTTTTTTGTTATTCCTCTTTTCGAAATCGTTTCATATTTAATACTAACACAAAATATCAGAGCAGCGTCTTCACCCGCTTTTTATTTGTGGTTCATGGCTGCTAATGCTATTTGTTTGTTGATTTATTTACCTAAAACTTTTTTCCTTTTCTATTATTTTATATTTCTGGTACTGTCATCTGTTACCCAGGTTTGGCAAAATAAAAAGTATTCAAAAGAGCAGACTACTATTAAGTATCCTAAAATATCACGAAAGAGATTTGTTAACCAGTTAGGGATAATATTTTCAACGGCTCCTTTTATTTCATTAATTTTTGGAATGCACAAGGGACGATTTAACTTTTTTACCAGGCATCAGAATTTAAGTTTTCCTAACTTACCATCGGCCTTTGATGGTTTTAAAATTGTTCACATATCTGATATACATCTTGGATCATTTGCCAGTAACTATCATAAGTTGGAAGGTATTATTGATATCATCAATCAAGAGAAGGCTGATGTTGTCTTTTTTACCGGTGATTTGGTTAATAATTTTAAGGAAGAAACTTTTGGTTGGGATAGAGTGTTTCGTAAAATTCATGCTAAATATGGTAAATATTCTATTTTGGGAAATCATGATTATGGTGATTATACAGATTGGGATACTCCTGAAGATAAAAGGGAGAATTTTGAAGGAGTTATTAATGCCCATGAAAACTTTGGATTCAAATTATTGAGAGATCAGTCTATTTCCATTGAAATAGAGGGTGCTGAAATCGCTGTTACTGGTGTGGAGAATTGGGGACATGACCCATTTCCCAGATATGGCGATCTTAATAAAGCAATGAAAGGAACAGAGAACTTTCCTTTTAAAGTTTTATTGTCCCACGATCCTGATCACTGGGATGCAGAAGTTGTTGATAAAACCAGTTTTGATTTAACGTTATCTGGACATACTCATGGTATGCAATTTGGTATAGACTGGAAAGGTTTTAAATGGAGTCCTGCAAAATACAAGTTTAAAAAGTGGGATGGATTATATCAGCATAATAGCCAGTTTATGTATGTAAATCGTGGATTGGGTTTTTTAGGAATGCCTGCAAGAATTGGTATGCCTCCTGAAATAACTGTAATAAACCTGAATAAAGGACCTGTGGGTACAGAGCCAATGTAGATATGGTTTATATAGCCCTTATGTTTGTAATTGTATAACGCATAAGTTTCTGCCCACTAATTTAACTTAGCAGGTAAAGAAAAAAAAAAGAAAGTTATGCATAACCAAAATTACAAATTAGATTTTACGGGAAAAGAAATTTATGCGGGAATTGATGCCCATTTAAAATCGTGGAAGATATCCATAATGAACAATGGCCTTTTGTGCAAAACATTTTCACAAAATGCGGATGCCAAAGAATTAAAAAACTATCTTGAAAGCAATTATCCCAATGGGACATATTATTCAGCATATGAGGCTGGTTTTTGCGGGTTCGCACCTCATCGAGAATTAATAAGCCAAGGTATTAAAAATATTGTGGTAAATCCTGCAGATATACCAACAACAGATAAAGAAAAAAAGCAAAAAGAAGACAGCAGAGATAGTAGAAAAATAGTACGTTCATTATATAATAAAGAGTTGGTTGCGATACATGTACCAAATATAAATATGGAAGGGTTAAGGTCGATGATAAGATACCGAAGTACAATTGTAAAAGAGATCAGCAGGCATAAAAACCGGACGAAGTCCTTATTGTACTACAACGGCATTAAAATTCCTGCCGAACTATCAAAGGGCTCTGTTCATTGGTCAAAACGTTATACCCTCTGGCTTGAAAAAGTTGATCTGGGAACCGAATATGGCAATGCAACATTAAAGCATATTATTGATACAGTTGAACATCTAAGAAAAAAATTACTTGAAGTTGGGAGGTGTTTGAGAAAGATTGAGAAAGATAGTGAACATTCAAAACTAATAGCTTTGTTACGTACGGTACCAGGCATAGGGTTGATCACAGCACTGACCATCTTAACTGAATTGAATGATATAAAACGCTTCAGGAGTATAGACAAATTGTGTTCATATGTAGGTCTTGTTCCCAGGACCAATTCTAGTGGAGATAACGACAGGACGGGAGGCATTACCCCACGAAGCAACAGACAGTTAAGGAGTATGTTGATAGAAAGTGCTTGGATAGCAATAAGGCACGATCCAGCCTTAATGATGAAATACGGGGAACTGTCACAACGAATGGACAGTACTAAGGCTATAGTAAACATAGCTAAGAAGCTATTGAGCCGAATAAAACATGTTTTAATAAACGAAACGCCTTATGTTAAAGGAGTTGTCAAATAATAATGGTAACCGAAAAAACAATCCAAAAGCAATGGGACTACCAACGGACTCTTGCAGCAATAAAATTGACTGTTTTTTTTAGTCTGTAGCCCATACTATAAATAATTGAACAAGGAAATGCAGCATTTAAAATGACTGTTGATAGAAGGTTGTTTTTATAGGGAAACCATTCATTATATAACCAAGAGTGACCGACGGTGATTGTTTATACCGGAGTCAAAATGGAAAATCGGTATGGGTATCGAACCCATACCGATTTTAACCAAGAGATTCCCTCTAGCTCATAATTACCCGGTGTAAAAAGAGTGTATATGACAGAATATCAACAGATAAGTATTCTGTAATATGAAATTTAGAAAAAAAAGTGTGCATGAAATTTGGATTACAACATAGAAGAGTCTGTCCATAAAGTCCGATAACTGCGTTACGCTCATTTTGAAAACGGTCATTTACGAAAGTAAACTCCCTGATTTTCAAAATTTCGCAAGCCTTGTTTTCGAACTTTTTGGACAAGACTCTTAAAAAATGCAGAGTTTATAGACGGACTCTATATAATATGCAAAAAGAAGTCATTTGTGTGAGTAATGACTTCTTTGATATGAGTAAAATGATTCAGTTATGCTAACGAGCAATTTTTTGCATACCAGGATACAGGGTGCTCAACACCTTTAATTAGCTCTTCAATGATTAAGTCATCGTCCCATCGATTTTCAAAGCAAGATATATCGTCCAATGCTCTGGATATTAGAAGCCACTCGTCTATGATTTTTGCAGTTAGTCTTCCTTCGTATTTTTTAAGAGTAGTAAGACAGTTTGTTCCAATAAAATGAATATATGGTTGCTCTCTTTTTAGAGATTCGTGAGTAGTGTATATAAAATCACCAACTTGAATAAATTCAGAATCATCTAAACTAATGTTTAATGATAAATCAACTTTTGACATATAGAATTCCTCCTAAATTTAGATTAACAAATCATATATAATTTACTACAATTTAATTTAATTGAAAAGAGTATTAATTTGTTGATATTCAATTTAGAATGTGTAAAAATTACTTGTTGATTAGTGTTTATTCTAATTCGTATATTCTTCCTGAATAAGGTTTGACTTTAACACCCAGTCCGTTTGTTAAAGCTACTTCTTGAGGGAAGCTGATTCTGTTTTTGCCACCTAAAATATCTAATCCATTGAAAAATTTAGTGCTTTCAACGCCTATAGTGAAAAATGCATGGGCAGGAATTTTTATACGGCATTTAATTTTTTCATTGCTGAAATTAACTATGATTAATAAGATGCGGTCTTTGTTATATCGTAAAAAAGCATATAGTTTAGTAGTATCAAAGTTATCATTGTCTTCATTAGCCCACATTAAATCATAAAATTTTCCTTTCATAATAGTCTCATTATTGAGAAGTATATTTAAGAATTTTTTGTACCAGGATCTTAGTTCACTTGAACTGTTATTTAATTGTGCTCCATCAAACTTTTTATCGTTAACCCAGTCTTGGTATAGTTTTATTCCCCAGTAATCAAAAATGCTTGTTCGTCCATCTTTTCCACTGAACCCCTCTTCATCCATCCCAGGTTCACCCAATTCCTGACCAAAATAAACCATTAATGGGTTTGAGTACATTGCTCCGGATAATATCATTGCCGGTATTGCTTTAATGGCTTCCCCAGCAAAGAAAGGAGATGCAATACGTTGTTCATCATGGTTCTCAAGAAAAAAGAGCATATGTTGATGTATCCCATTTAAAGCATCCCAGGATTTTGTGATGGCCGAAGGTTGTTCGTGTCCTTGAATGATAGCTTTTAATGTATCATACATTCCTACTTTATCATAAAGAAAATCAAAACCACCAAAAGTGATGTATTGTCTGTATAAATCAGGATTGTATACTTCTGCAATAAATATGATGTGAGGATAGGTTTCTTTTACTTTGGGAATAACCCAGTTCCAAAATTCAACAGGCACCATTTCTGCCATATCACATCTAAAACCATCCACATCTTTACTTGCCCAATACAGTAATACTTCCAGCATTTTATTCCATGTATCAGGTATGGGATTAAAATGTTTTGAGCCATCAAATAGATTAATGCCGTAATTTAGCTTTACGGTTTCGTACCAGTCGTTAATGCCTGGTTTTGGTGTAATACAATCGTTACCGGTTACTTTTGCCGGGTTTTCAATTAAATATCTTGTGTTTTTAGCAGTAACCGGCCCATCGAAAGTTTCTCCCAAAAGGTAATAAAAATTATTATTGATATTAAAAGCCTGGTTTTTATCGTCATCTGAACCAAAATCAATGATGTTGTCCGGTTTGTTGTCAGATATATAATGTCGTGCTAAATGGTTTGGTACAAAATCAATTATAATCTTTAATTCAGAATCATGTGTTCTTTTTACTAATGATTCAAATTCTACGATTCTATTATTTATGTTATCTGCTAAATCAGGGCAAACATCGTAATAATCTTTAATGGCATAGGGTGACCCGGCGTTTCCTTTTATAACTTCAGGGTAGTCATTGGCTATATTGTAGTCGGAATAATCTGTTGTAGTGGCGTGTTCAATTATTCCGGTATACCATATGTGAGTGATTCCCAAGTTTTTTATTTCTTTTAATGCCTCAGGAGTAAAATCGTTTAATTTCCCACAACCATTTTCTTTAATAGTGCCATCTTTAATATTGTTTCTATTTGTATTACCAAATAACCGTGTAAAAATCTGATATATAATAATTTTTTGCATAGATCGAAATTGAAGATATTTTTAAATAAAATTATTATTTCACTGTTTAAAAATACAATTTTTGAATTAAGATTAGTGCTTATTTTTGTGAAGATGCTATGACTTAAATTATTTAGTATATTTTTATTGTCTCTAAATTTTTATGTTAATGAAATTAAAAGGTGTTCTTGTAGTTGTATTTATTGTGCTTTCTTTTACAGTTCATTCTCAATACTATACTTCAGGTGAAGATCCTGCGTCGTTGCATTGGAAAACTATAGATACAGGTAATTTTAAATTAATTTTCCCTGAAGATTATTCTGGTCAGGCTAAATATTTAGCTAAAATATTTGAGCGTGTTTACCAGTATGCGGGTAAGTCCTTAAATCATTCTCCAAATAAAATAACTGTATTTATTCATCCGGAAACTACGTATTCAAATGGCTTTGTGACATGGGCTCCCAAACGAATTGAGTTGTTTCCTACTCCGGGTCAGGATTTATATTCACAAGATTGGCTTCAGCAATTGGCCTTGCATGAGTTCAGGCATGTTGTGCAAATAGATAAGCTTAATAAAGGTTTTGTGAAAGTTTTGTCTTATATATTAGGCGAGCAGGCAGTAGGGGGTGTTTTGGGATTGTATTTACCAATGTGGTTTTTGGAGGGTGATGCCGTAGTAACAGAAACGGCTTTATCTAATTCGGGAAGAGGGCGTTCTCCCATATTTGAACAAAAGATTCGTGCTCAGTTAATGGAAAAGGATATTTACTCATATGATAAAGCATATTTTGGTTCATATAAAAATTATATTCCCAACTATTATGAAATGGGTTATTTGCTCGTTGCCGGAGTCAGGGCTAAATATGGTACAGATGCCTGGAGTAATAAGTTTTATGATTTAGTAAGTAATACTTTAGTAACACGACCTTTTTTGTCAAAGTCAAAATTGCAGAATACATTAGATAAAGACCTTCTTTATTATGACGTATTCTCAGATCTGCATGAAGAATGGTTAAGGCAAGATAGTTTGACCAAAAAAAGTCTGTTTGATACAATAACTCTAAGGAATAAAGAATATGTAAGTTTTTTGTATCCCGATATGATGGAAAATGGTTTTGTTATTTCTGAAATATCTGGCCCCGGTGAATTAGACCGGTTTGTTGAAGTAGATTCAACAGGTTGTTATTCTACTTTATTTATTCCGGGTCAAAGAAATAAAGAGCCCTTTTCGTATCGTAATCATATTTTATGTTGGACAGAATATATTGGTGATAAGCGATGGAGTAACAGGGGGTGGTCGGTGATTAAATGTTACGACTTGAAAAACGCTAAAGAATTTACGCTTACCCACAAGTCTCGATATTTTTCACCATCGTTAAATTCAAAAGCTGACTTGATTGTAGCTGTAAAGGCTAATGATAAAAATGAATATTGGTTAGCCATTTTGAATAGAGAAACCGGTGAAGAAATAAAAACAATGAAGTATGACGAAAACTCATTTTACATGACACCTTCGTGGAGTCCAAACGATAATAAAATAGTTTGTGTTTGTTTGTCGGATAAAGGGAAGAAGATTGTTTGCTATAATTTAGTAACCCAAAAGTGGACTGATGTAACAAAAAATACGTATGATAATATTTCTTTACCAAAATGGAAAGATGAGAATAGTATTATTTATACAGCAGGGTATAGTGGTACCGAAGAAATCTATTCAGTAAATATTACCTCAGGTTATATAAGCCAAATCACCCAAAGTGCTTTTGGTTCAACAGGAGCCGTTTTTGATTCTGAAAATAATGAATACGTATTTTGTACATATACATCAGATGGTTACCAGTTGGTAAAATCATCTTCAAAAAATATGTTATCTGTACCCTTTGAATTTATAGAGAATAATTCCATTAAGTTATATGAAAAAATTTCTAATCAGGAATCGCAAATTATAAAATACGAAGGTGTTGATAGTATGCCTGATTATAAAGTAAGTAAATATTCAAAACTGAAACATCTTTTCAATTTTCATAGTTGGGCTCCTGCAAATATTGATGTTGACGATGCCACCGTAAGTTCAGGGCTTTCGTTATTGTCACAGAATACTTTAGGAACAGCTATTACGTCTTTGGGATATAACTTTGATTCACAAAAGAGCAGAGAAAAATATCATTTCAATTTTCAATATAGGGGATGGTATCCTGTTTTTGAATTTGATATGAAGTATGGTGACGAAAGAATGTCTGATGGGATATATACTTTTGGTCAGGATACAGTTTATGTTTATGATAATCCAAAGCAAAAGCAAACAAAGATTGAGTTGGGGATAAATGTTCCTTTAACATTAACGCACAACAGGTTTTACAAATATTTACAACCTTCTGTTAATTATAATTTTTATAAAATTTCGGAGTATACTACTGCCGGAATACCTGTTTCATATGTTAATAATAGCTTTGTTCAAATTGGTAATTCTACAAGTTATATAGAGGATGCAACTGAATACTCTACTTTAGAATATTCAATTTATATGCATAATTTACTAAAGAAGACAGAAAGAGATGTGAATTACAGATGGGGACAGGTGTTGGATGTAAATTTTCAGAGTACTCCTTTTGGAGGGTTAAATATTGGTAAAATATTTGGTGTGAGAAATCGAATATATTTTCCCGGAATCTTTAAATATCATTCCATTAAGATAGATAACGAATTTCAGTATAAATGGAAAGGTGAAGAATATAATTACTCCACTCAGAATACGTACCATAATTATTACAGGTTTGGTAATTATTATAGTTTTGCCCGTGGATATTACAATTATTCAAATGACGAGCTGTATTCTTTAAAAACTAATTATATGTTTCCTCTTTGGAATCCTGATATTTCTATTCCTAAAATAGTTTATTTAAAAAGGATAACATCAAATGTGTTTTTTGATTACTCAAGCAGTAAACTTAATTATTATCCTCTTAATACAGATTCTAAAATTGTTTTAAAAAATAAATATAAATCTGTTGGGGTTGAATTGTTAGGGGAGCTTCATGTTTTTAGGTTTTTATATCCTATTAGTCTTGGATACCGATATTCAAGATTGTTAGATTTTAAATCAAATCGCCATGAATTACTTATGGGAATAAGTATTTCAGGTTTTTCAATTGGCGATGCAAAGGATTAGGGTGTATTTTTATAGATTTTATGATTTAAAATATGGATTGTCAAATATACATGGTTGATTCATATTATTATATTTGTAGGCTGTAAAGATAAATACGATTTAAAATGATAGATTTCTCGCAAGCATCCATCGAAAATATGGTTGTTCATCAAATAGGAGCCAGGGCTGAAGCAGAGCCAATGAGGTTTTCTAAAAATACAATGAGGCTTCAGGATGAAGAGATGGTGACTGATGTTTTATTGCAATATTTCTTTAAACCATTTAAGGAAGATTCTTATTACAATTTTTTTCATTCAGAAGATATTGAAAAGAATCTGGTTTATGTAAATATTAATAATCTTTTTAATGGAGAAGGAGACTTTTATCAATCATCAATACAAATAGCCGAGTGGTTATACGAAAATTCTAATCACCCTAAAATCAGAGGGGGTGAATTTTATATGGCACTGTTTAATAATGTGGTAGTAGATGGTGAATTGGTTAATGCAATAGGGATTTTTAAATCAGAGAATAAAGAAACATTCCTGAAAGTTTATCTAAAAGAACAAAATTTTGAATTAGGTACTCAAGAAGGAATTAATATTAAAAAGCTTGATAAAGGATGTTTAATATTTAATACCGAGCAGGAAGAAGGATATAAAATTTGTTCTGTTGATAATATAAACAAAGGAAATGAGGCACGTTTTTGGTTAGATGACTTTTTGGGGCTTCAGCCACGAGAAGATAATTATTACTTTACTCGTAATTACATGGAAATGTGCCGTGGATTTGTTGATGATGTTTATAATAAGGAAAATGATGTTGCCAGGGCTGATCAAATAGATATGTTAAACCGTTCTATGGAATTCTTTAATAAAAAAGATAATTTTAATGAGGCTAATTTTGAACACGAGGTAATGGAACAACCAGACATTATTGATGCTTTTAAAGATTACAAAGAAAATTATCGTCAAGAAAACAGCATTCCATTAAAGGAGGAGTTTGATATATCAAAAAGTGCTGTAAAAGGCCAAAAATCTACTTTTAAATCTATATTAAAGCTGGATAAAAATTTTCATGTATACATACATGGTAGAAGAGATTATGTTGAACGTGGATATGATCAACATAAAGGGTTAAATTATTATACGCTTTATTACGAAGTAGAAAGCTAATATTACAAAGAATTAATAGAATAGTGCAGAGGTATAGTCAGAGAGAAGTATTAGCTTATTGTATTAAAAATAAAATTTCATTTTCAATATCTTGTCAACCAGGAAGTGATAATGATGTTTTGTTGATAAGTGATGATGTTCAGGCTTTTGATATGGATCAGTTGTCTGAAGTTTTAAATAAAGATGGGTATATTATTGCTCCATTTTCGTTTATAAATGACAAAGCTGTTTTTCTTAATAATTTATTTTTAGTTGAAGAATCAATAAGTGAAGATATATTTAAGAAAATTAAAAGTATTCCTGAGGCTGAGGAAATTTATATGGATGTAAATTTTTATGCCGACTATGAATCTTATTTAACTCAGTTTAATGAATTGTTTTCTGAGATTAAAAATAATACAGTTAAGAAAGCAATACTTTCAAGAGTGAAGCATATTAACTTTTTTACAGAGAATTATGCTGTTGAATTATATTATAAATTGAGAGCTATGCATCCCAATGCATATTTATTTATGTATTATACTTCATATACGGGATTGTGGATGGGTGCTACACCTGAACTGCTTTTAAAGGTTAATGATGATGATGTTCAAACTGTTTCCCTGGCAGGTACAAGAAAATTTGAGAACGTAAAAAAAGATTGGGATAAGAAAGAAATTGAGGAGCAGAAAATTGTTTCAGATTATATGGAATCATTACTGACTAAATATCAAATAGTAAATGCTAGTATTGAAGGACCAATAAGTGTAAATGCTGGTAAAATTTCCCATTTAAAAACTACCTATAATTTTAAATTTACCCAGCGAGATGGTTTTCTTAAAGATTTTATTATCGATCTTCATCCTACTCCAGCTGTATGTGGTTTGCCAAAAAAGGAATCAATGAATGTTATTCATCGCATTGAAGCTCATAACAGGAGTTATTACTCAGGATTTGTAGGTAGAATAAAGAATGGACATTTGGGTTTATATGTAAACATCAGGAGCCTTAAGTTTGTTAATGGTGGAGTTGACCTATATTTAGGCGGTGGCATTACAGAAGGATCTGATCCTGTTAAAGAATGGCACGAAACTGAATTAAAAGCCGAAACCTTATTGGATGTAATACAAGACATAATTAAAAATTAAATTAAATTTATGATATCGGATAAAAAAAATGTTCAGGTTCTAGTGCAACAATGTATTGCAAAAGGCTTAAAAGAAATAGTAATATCGCCAGGATCCAGAAACGCACCTTTAATTTTATCCTTTAGTAAAATTCCGGAAATTAAATGTTATACAATAGTTGATGAGCGTAGTGCGGGTTTCTTTGCCCTGGGTATGGCTCAACAATTAAAACGACCAGTTGGGGTTATTTGTACTAGTGGTTCTGCAGCTTTAAACTACGCACCTGCAGTTGTAGAAGCTTTTTATCAGGAAATTCCTTTGGTAGTGATAACTGCCGATAGACCAGAGGAGTGGGTTGGTCAAGCTGATGGGCAAACTCTTAATCAAAAAGGAATTTATCATAATTATATCAAATATGAGGCTAATTTACCGGTAAATCTGGTTCACTATGATGATTTTTGGTATGCTAAAAGAATTATTTCTGAAGCTTTTATTAAAGCAACAAATGGCGTGGCAGGTCCGGTTCATATTAACTTGCCTCTAAGAGAACCATTATACAATAAAGAGGAAATTAAATTGAGAAATCAACCCTCAATTAACTTGATGGAACCAGGTAGACAAATGTCAAAAGAACAACAAGCTCTTTTGATAGATAAATGGAATAGTACAAAATCTGTAATGATCATTTGTGGTGTAAATTCATTTGATCAAAATTTTAATGGCATATTAAATCAATTATCCAATTTATCGAACACTATAATTTTAACGGAATCGACATCAAATGTATTTGGCGAAAAAATAATTGGATGTATTGATCGACAATTAGCATATATTAAAGAAGAAAATGTTTCAGAATATGCTCCTGAACTTATAATTTCTTTTGGAGGTCAGATTGTAAGTAAACAGATTAAAAAGTTTTTAAGGGTTAATGGCTCACATGAACATTGGCATATTTCTTTAAATGATAATATAATTGATACTTTTCAAAGTTTATCCATGCATATTAAAATACATCCGTTTGATTTCTTTAATCAACTGGTTGATAAGCTAACAGGTAATGATAGTTGTTACCAAAAGTTATGGATGGATAATAAAAAGAATGCCCGTCTAAAACATACTGAGTATTTGCAAAATGTAGAATGGAGTGATATAAAGGTTATGAGTCATATTTTTTCACATTTGCCTCCAAATGGGCAATTGCATTTAGCCAATAGTACACCTGTCAGGTATGCTCAACTGTTTCAGGATGAAATAACTGTAACTTCGTATTCAAACAGGGGAACAAGTGGTATTGATGGTTCATTAAGTACGGCTGTAGGAGCATCTGTTGTTACAGATGATTCCACTATTTTAGTCACTGGAGATTTGTCATTCTTTTATGACTCAAACGGATTGTGGAATAAGTATTTAAAGTCTGATTTTAAAATTGTACTTATTAACAATAGTGGAGGTGGAATATTTAGGTTTATTCCTGGTCCTGCAGAAACTGAAGAAGTAGAGGAGTTTTTTGAAGCTAAGCACAATCTATCTGCAGAGTTTATAGCTAAAGCCTTCAATTTACATTATATTTCATGTTCTTCTCAGGAGGAGTTGAATATTGGATACGATGAATTATTGAAAAATAATACGCGAGCCGGAATTTTGGAGATATTTACACCTAATGAAGTGAATGGAGTGTTACTGCGAAATTATTTTGAATATCTTAAATCATAAAAATCTAAACAAAGAAAAACTAAAATATATAATATGAGTAAGTACAATTGGGAAACCATAAAAGAATATACCGATATTAAATTTGAATTTTATGAAGGTATAGCAAAGGTAACTATAAACAGACCTCATGTTTATAACGCATTCAGGCCAGAAACTAATATGGAGATGCTCGACGCTTTTGAGATTTGTCGTGAGCGTCAGGATATCAATGTGGTTGTTTTAACAGGCGAAGGAGATAAGGCCTTTTGCTCAGGTGGAGATCAAAAGGTTAAAGGTGTGGGAGGTTATATTGATGAACATGGTGTTCCTCGCCTTAATGTGTTGGATTTACATAAAAAAATCAGGTCACTACCTAAACCTGTTATAGCTATGGTTAATGGATATGCAATTGGGGGTGGACATGTTTTGCATGTGGTATGTGATTTAACTATTGCTTCAGAAAATGCAAGGTTTGGACAAACAGGCCCTAAAGTGGGTAGTTTTGATGCCGGGTTTGGTTCTTCATATTTAGCCCGTCACGTAGGTCAGAAAAAAGCCAGGGAAATTTGGTTTTTATGTGAGCAATATACAGCAGAAGAGGCAGAAAGGATGGGTATGGTTAATAAAGTAGTTTCTTTAGAGGAATTGGAAGATACCACTATTGCCTGGTGTAAAACAATCATGAAGCGAAGCCCTCTTGCTCTGCGAATGATTAAGCGTGGGTTGAATGCCGAGCTGGATGGACAACATGGAATTATGGAAATGGCTGGTGATGCAACATTAATGTACTATTTGATGGAAGAAGCTCAGGAAGGTAAAAATGCCTTTTTAGAAAAGAGAGATCCGGATTTCGGGCAATTTCCAAAGTTTCCTTGATATAAAACTAAAAACAGTTCTTTATCTAACAGTCATTTAATTATTTAATGATACCCGATGTTTTTTAATACAGTATTATGAAAAAGGTTTAGAGTCGTTTTAATATCTTTGACGCTTATTAAATTAAGTGTATGTTAAATATTAAACCTTATATTTTATCATTTAGATTGCGGACTTTACCTTTAGCTGTTTCTACAGTGTTGATGGGTAATATATTAGCAGTATATAATCAAAGTTACAATCATTTAGTTGGAATATTTGCAGTAATTACAACCGTATTTCTTCAAATATTATCAAATGTAGCAAATGATTATGGAGATGCTGTTTCTGGCGCAGATAATGAAGATAGAGTTGGTCCGGAGAGGATGGTGGCATCAGGAAAAATATCATTGAAAGCGATGAGAAATACAGTTATTGTATTTTCTTCGCTTTCTTTAGTATCAGGAATTTTGCTTATTTGCTTTGGGAATTTTAATGTGGTTAGTTTTGAGAATATCTTGTTATTTCTGTTAGGATTAGCCGCCATTGCTGCTGCTATAAAGTATACTGTTGGAAAAAATCCTTATGGGTATAAAGGCTTTGGCGATGTTTTTGTTTTTGTGTTTTTTGGGCTAGCTGGTGTTATTGGTACTTATTTTTTGCATACCGGAACCGTTGATTTTTGGATTGTTTTACCGGCTTCGTCTATTGGATTCTTAAGTGTTGGGGTTTTAAATTTGAATAACCTCCGCGATATAGATAGTGATTCAAAAACAGGAAAGAATACATTAATAGTAAAAAAAGGTAGTGTCTGGGGAAAAAAATATCATGTATTTTTAAATACAGGTGCTATGTTTTTGATGATCGTTTTTGCCGTCTTTAATTTTCATCATTGGTATCAATGGATATTTCTTTTGGCCTATATATTATTGATTAAGGATTTGGTTTTTGTATATAAAAATAATGATCCATTGAAATTATATCCATATTTAAAAAAATTAGCGATTTCTACTTTTTTGTTTGTTTTATTGATGGGTTTACCTCTTTTACTTTTAGCTAATTAAATGTTACAAGCAAAGTATATTCCTCATAATTTAAAATTTATTACTCCGGGTGGTACATCTCGTGGTGTATTAACAGAAAAATCAAGTTGGTATATCTTAATTAGTGATGATGAAGATCCGGAAGTCGTTGGCATTGGAGAATGTTCAATTTTACCAAATCTAAGTTTTGATGACAGACCAGATTATGAGCAGAAATTAAATGAGGTTTGTTCAAATATCAATGATTTTATTATAGACTATAATACCAGGTTAAAAGATTGGCCCTCGATGCGTTTTGCCTTGGAAATGGCCTTGCTAGATCTAAAAAATGGTGGAAGGAAGTTAATTTTTAATTCAGATTTTTTTCATGGAAGGAAAAGTATTCCTATTAATGGATTGATATGGATGGGGGATGTTGATTATATGAAACTTCAATTAACTCAAAAATTAAAGGAAGGATTTAATTGTATTAAAATTAAAATTGGTGCCTTAGATTTTGATAAAGAAATTGCCTTACTGAAAGAAATTAGAGATATCTACTCGTCAACAGAAATAGAAATACGTGTAGATGCTAACGGTGCTTTTTCTCCTGATGAAGCGCTATATAAAATGGATCAATTATATGAGTTGGATATTCATTCTATAGAACAGCCAATTAAAGCCGGCCAATGGAATCATATGTCTCAAATATGTAAAAAATCTGCCTTGCCGGTAGCTCTGGATGAAGAGTTGATTGGTATTCATGATCGGAAGATAAAAAATGAAATGCTGGAGATAATTCATCCTGCCTTTATAATATTAAAACCTTCTTTGACCGGAGGTTTTCAGGCGTCTGAAGAGTGGATAGATATTGCTCAGGAATTGAATATAGGATGGTGGGCTACTTCTGCTTTAGAAGGAAATATTGGACTAAATGCAATAGCTCAATGGATATCAACATTTAATACAGATATGCCCCAAGGCCTTGGTACTGGTAAAGTGTTTTCGAATAATATTGATTCTCCTTTGTCTGTAGAATATGGTCAGTTGCGTTATTTTCAAAATAAAATATGGGGTAATATTTGAATGTATGAATAAATATAATTCAATAAGGTTAAATGGCAGGAGTTACTCAGGTGAGGCATTGTTGAGGTTATGTATTGAGAAAACTGCAAATAGAAATACTCCGAATTGGTTATTTAATATTTATAATTTTATTTTAGAATGGATAAATGATTCTGACACTATTGAAGCATACACGTCAGGGTCTACCGGAAAGCCCAAAAGTATATGGTTAAAAAAAAATCATATGGTGGCTTCAGCACAGAAAACTATTGAGTTTTTTAATTTAAAAGAATATCATTCAGCTCTATTGTGTTTGCCTGCTAAATATATTGCCGGTAAGATGATGATTGTGAGAGCCTTTGTTGGAGGCTTTAATTTGCTGCTTCAAGAACCGGATGGAAAGCCTCTTAGAGATTTTAGGGAGCAGATAGATTTTGCTGCCTTGATACCTTTGCAGATCAGTAACTCAGTAAATGAATTAATTTCTGGGAATATAGTCAGGAATGTAATAATTGGGGGAGGGGTTATTTCAAAAGAACTGACAAATCAAATTAAAGATGGTAAAACTGCATGTTATGAAACCTATGGTATGACCGAAACTGTTTCCCATGTTGCAATTAGGTGCTTGGGGGATGATTTATTTACTGCTATGCCTAATGTTTCTTTTGATCTGGATAAAAGAGATTGCTTGATTGTTAATGCAGAGGATGTTGTTGATTGTCTGATAGTGACAAATGATATCGTGGAACTTGTTTCTGAAAAATCTTTTAGATGGTTAGGTCGATATGATAATATAATAAATACAGGAGGAGTAAAAGTAGTACCTGAAGAAATAGAAGGTAAACTTTCTTCTATACTTAGCCAGGAGTTTTATATTTCCTCGGTCTCAAATAAAAAGCTGGGAGAAGAGGTGGTTCTGGTTCTAAAAAAACCTTTTAATAATAAATTATCTGATGTATTATCTGTATTTAAAGTTTTAAATAAGTATGAGCGACCAAGAAAGATTTACTTGGTTAATGACTTCCCGTTTTCTGAAAATAATAAAATTAAACGTGCTCAATTGCAAAAAAATGTAAGCTCTGCGCATATAATCTATGATGCAGATCTGGCTTGAAGAAATCTCAATGATTTTGCTTTGTGTATCAACGTGATTGCTAATAGAATATTATTATTGTTTTCTTGATAATTCATTCATACTGTAATATGTAAATATCTTCTGTGTGTTTGCCCTGTTATATTGTTTTTCTTGTATTAAATATACAAGAATATATCGTCCTATTTCGCTCAATATAAACCTGTTTTTTATCATTATATCATATGTCGATATTTATTTTCTTTGCCTTTTTATAATGTAAATTAGAAATTTAATGAAAAATTGTAGAGTAATTTTGTTTTTAATGTTCTTGGTAGGGTTATCCTCAGGTAACATTAAGGCACAAGATGAAGGAAAAGAAGATAAAGGATATCAATTTGAGACTATTTATGATTTAGATGTTACTTCGGTAAAGGATCAATATAGATCAGGTACGTGCTGGAGTTTTTCAGGGCTTTCCTTTATAGAAGCAGAAATGTTAAAAGCAGGAAAGAAAGATGTTGATCTTTCAGAAATGTTTGTTGTTAGAAATTGTTATTCAGATAAAGCAACAAAATACGTTCGTTTACATGGTTCTTTAAATTTTGGTCCAGGAGGGTCTTTTGAAGATGTGTTGTATACATGGAGAAATTATGGTTTAGTGCCGGAATCAGCCTATTCTGGATTGCAATATGGTGAAAGCAAGCATATTCATGGTGAAATGGATGCAATTCTTAAATCGTATGTTGATGCTGTAATTAAAGATGATAATAAAAAATTGACAACATCCTGGCATAAAGGTTTCGATGGTGTTTTAGATGCATATTTAGGTAGTTATCCAGAAACATTTACATATGAAGGTAAGGAATATACGCCGAAATCCTTTTCTAAGGAGTATATGGGGATTGATCCTGATGATTATATCATTCTTACTTCATTTTCGCATCATCCATATTATTCACAATTTATTTTTGAAGTTCCGGATAACTGGGTTTGGGGTTCAGTATATAATGTTACACTGGATGATTTTAGAGAAGTAATGCAATCTTCTTTAAAAGAAGGTCATACCTTTGGTTGGGCTTCGGATGTCAGTGAAAAAGGGTTTTCTTTTAGAAATGGAGTAGCTATCGTTCCTGAAAATGATATTGAAGAACTTTCGGATTCAGAAAGAGCAAAGTGGGAAAAAATGAGTAAGTCTGAAAGAGAAAAACTAATGTATAGTTTTGATGGTCCGGTTAAAGAAAAAGTAATTACGCCTGAGATGCGTCAGGAACAATTTGACAATTATTTGACTACAGATGATCACGGTATGCATATTACAGGTATGGTTAAGGATCAGGATGGCAATATTTATTATAAAGTTAAAAACTCATGGAATACTAACAATAAATATGAAGGATATTTCTATGCTTCAGAATCTTTTGTTCTTTTAAAATCAATGAATATTATGATTAATAAAGACGTATTACCTAAAGCACTAAAAAAGAAATTAGGGATAAAATAAATTATGATGTCATTAATTTCTCTTTATCCAATTTGGATAAGAGATAATGTTATGATAGGCCATCTCACTTTTGAGATGGCTTTTTTTATATATTTGTGTTAATTATAGATAGTTATTAATATTATTTAAATCATGAGTTATAGAGATTATAAAACTCGCATGAAAATTAAGGCCGAAGCAGAGGATATATATGCAGCGCTAACCAATCCGTTTACAATAGAGCTGTGGTCAGGCTATCCTGCACAAATGAGTACGAATCCTGATTCAGAATTTTCTTTATGGGAGGGGGATATTGTTGGTAAAAATCTTGAATTTGACACCAATAAAAAACTGGTTCAACAATGGTATTTTGGAGATCAGGAGGAAAAATCTATTGTTACAATAAAGATATTTGAACAAAAAAATCATTGTCAGGTAGAATTAACACATACCAATATTCCGGCGGAGGATTTTGATGATATATGTGAAGGTTGGGAAGAATATTATTTGGGGGCTATTAAAGATTTTTTTGAGGATGATTAGTTGTTAATGTTATGTTAATTCCAAGCCTAATCTTATGAAAAAATACTTTTATCGTTCCTATCCTTTTATACGGCTTATAATACCTGTATTGTTTGGTAGAGTTTTGTCTTTATTCTTTACAGTTTCAATATATGGTATTGGTGTATTCATTTTGTTGTTTGTATTTACTTTTTTGTTTTTCTTTTTTAAACTTGAAAATAAGTACTCCAGGCGTTGGATCTTTGGCCTATTTATCAATTTGACTTTGTTGATCGGAAGTTGGATCAATACGGATTTTTATCTTAGTTATAATGTTGTATATGATCAAAGTCAGGAGTATAGAGCTACCGTCGTTGATGTTTCCAGAAGTAATAATCGTTCACAAATTCTTGAAGTTTTAACAATTAACGAATCTTCTGACAGTAAAAAATATTTTAAGTCCATAATATTTTATAATAATAAAAATGATCAATACTCTTTTGTTCCGGGAGATCAGATCGTATTTTATTCTTCAATGCATAAGATTAAAGCAGAGCGTAATCCTTATGCGTTTAATTATAGAGATTATCTAATGTCAAGGTGTATCGTGGGGCAGTTTTATTTAGATAGTACGAACTGTAAATACATCAAAAGTAATTTTACGATCAATAGAGGATTTTTTTCTGCAAGAAATTGGTGTAAAGAAAAAATTAAAATGGTTATTGATGATGATAATGCAAGTAGTATTTTAATCGCTCTTTTATTAGGTGATAAAACATTAATAAATAAAGAGGTAAAATCCGATTTTTCAGGAGCTGGTTTAATGCATATAATCTCAATATCAGGGATGCATATTGGAATTGTATATATGCTTCTTTTGTTTTTATTTGGAGGCGTTAATTCAAAAAAACTTAAGAAATTTAAGTTGTATGTTATTCTTTCTATTTTATGGTTTTACGCTGCTCTAACAGGAATGTCTCCTTCTGTTTTTAGATCTGCATTAATGTTTTCTGTTCTTTTAATCGCTCAATTAAAAAGTAATGTATCTTATAATATATATCATTCACTGGCAATAGCCGCATCATTAATATTATTGTTGTCACCAGGAGCTATTAGAAATACGGGATTCTGGTTAAGTTTTTTAGCTGTTTTATCAATTGTGTATTTTTTTCCTAAAATCAATAGCTTGTTTCATTTTTCTAAACCCTGGAATAAGTTTGTATGGTCGTTATTTTCATTATCTGTATCTGCGCAACTGGGAACTGCACCCCTTGCTATTTATAGTTTTAAATATTTTTCAACCTGGTTTCTGATTTCAAATTTGTTAATTGTGCCTATTGTTCCTTTTGTTTTATTGGGTGGGCTTGTATTGATTATCTCTCCAGTAGGGTCCGTTGTTACGTATTTAATTGCAAGTCCATTAAAGGATGCTACATTATTTATAATTGAAATTGCTGAATGGGTAAATGGATTCTATATATCTAAATTTTCTGGATTGCAATTCGAATGGGTTGATTTATTATGCATTTATTTAGCACTGGTATTGTATGTTGCATATAATCAATATAAAAGATTGATTTTAGGAGTGAGTAGTCTAAGTTTGTTTTTGCTCTTTATGGTGATCAATCTGACTTTTACAATTATAAAAAGATCTAAAACCATTTTGGTTGTGCATGAAATTAGTAATATGTCTGCGGTTTCGTTTATAAGTAGCAATTCGTGTTTTTGTTTTATGGATACGTGCTTGTCCGAAAATATAAAAGATAGATCAGTAATGCCGTTGTGGCGGAAATTTGGAAAAAACACTATTGATCATGAAGTAGATTTTGAGGATAAAATTATTCCGGTTTGTAGCCGTGACTTTAAAGGTGTGATTCTAAATGATAATACTAATATAGAATATATTAAAAGCTTAAAAGAACAATTGGATTTAGTTATTGTTACTGATAAGGTATCTGTTGCTTTAGCAACTGAATTAGTAAAGTATTTTAATGATGTGAAAATTGTATTTGATTCATCGTTCTCTAAAAAGAAAGCCATTGTGTTGTCAGGGAGTCTTCTTGGTAATAATAAAATGGTTCAATTTGTTTCTTTAAGTGGAGCTTATTGTGTTGAACGGTGAAATTTCATGTTATCTTATACAAGTTGATAAATAATTTGTGTGCTTTATTATGTTTTTAATATTATCTTTTATTTTTACTGCGATTTTCAAGTTTAGCTATTATTAAACGTTATTTGATTAAATAAGAAAAATGAGAATAATTATTGCAGGAGCAGGAGAGGTCGGTACACATGTGGCAAAGATGATGTGTAATGCTAACCATGATGTTATTTTAATTGATGACAATGAAGAACGTTTACGTCAGATTGATGCTCATTTTGATTTAATGACAATTGTGGGTTCAGTATCTTCTATTGATGATTTAAAGCAGGCTAATGTAGATTCTTGTGATTTATTTATTGCAGTTCCTCCTTATGAAGAATTGAGTATTATGTCTGCTATTTTGGCAAAAAAACTTGGTGCAAAAGTTACTATTGCCAGAATCAATAATTACGAATACCTATTACCTGAAAACAAAGAGTTCTTTGAGCAGTTAGGTGTCGATCAGTTGATTTATCCTGAACAATTGGCTGCTAAAGAAATTCGTACTTCTTTGAAACGAGTAGGAATACGGCAGCAGATTGATTTTTCTGATGGAAAGTTGATATTGTATGCTTTAAAAATAAGGGACAATGCTCCTATTGTAAATAAAACTTTAGCTGAAGTAGCCGAAAGGCATGATCAAAAATTATATAATACTGTTGCTATAAACAGAGATGGATATACAATTATTCCGCGTGGAAACGAGAGTTTTAGACATAATGATTTAGCTTATATTATTACTACTCCTGAAGGGACTAAACAAGTAATGGAGGATAGTGGAAAGGAACATTTTGATGTAAAGAATGTAATGATTCTTGGAGGTAGTAGGATAGGGAAAAAAGTAGCGCAAAGACTTGAAGATTTTTATAATGTGAAACTTATCGAAATAGATAGGGAGAAGAGTAGTAAATTGGCTGATACTTTAGAAAATACTCTGGTAATTAATGGGGATGGTCGTAATCTTGAACTATTGAAGGATGAGGGGATTAAGAAAATGGATGCGTTTGTAGCTGTAACAGCTAATTCTGAAGTTAATATTCTTGCATGTCAGTTAGCTAAGAAAATGGGTGTAAAAAAGACTGTGGCAGAGGTTGAGAATATGGATTATATTGATTTGGCTGAGAATATTGGTATCGGTACTTTAATTAATAAAAAATTAATTGCAGCTAGCTATATATATAGATATACGGTAAAAGCAAGGGTTTCGCATGTTAAATGTTTAACAGCTTCAGAAGCAGAAGTGTTAGAATTGGTAGCAAGTGAGGGTTCAAAAATAACTAAAGGCAGGTTGAGTGAATTAAAACTACCTAAAGATGTTAATGTAGGTGGAATAATAAGGAATAATAAAGCCATTATTGTTACTGGTAATACTCAGATTATCCCTAATGATAAAGTAGTTGTCTTTGCTATGCCTTCCGGGATAAGGAAAATCGAGAAGATGTTTAATTAAACCAGAATATAAAACATACCGTTTATGCTCAATATTCGCGTTGTATTGCTTGTAATGGGACTTTTACTTATTGTAGAGGCTTTTTTTATGTTATTAACAGCTGGAGTTTCTGCAATATATGGGGAGTATGATTTACCTTTTTTTTTATGGTCTGCTTTAATTTGTGTTTCTACAGGAGGATTTCTTTTTCTTTCAAACTATAAGATTCCTCGTTCAATCGGTAAGAGAGAGGGTTATGTTATTGTTACTTTAGTTTGGTTGGTATTCTCCTTTTTTGGTTTGTTGCCATTTTGGTTAAGTAAGGCAATTCCTTCTTTTACGGATGCTTTTTTCGAAACAATGTCGGGTTTTACTACTACAGGATCCTCTATATTAGAAGATATTGAAGCTTTACCTCATGGTATTTTGTTCTGGAGAAGTATTATTCAATGGTTGGGAGGTATGGGGATTATTGTTTTATCTCTTGCTATTTTACCAGTTTTAGGAGTGGGGGGAATGCAGTTGTTTGTTGCTGAAGTGCCTGGGCCTGTACCAGATAAATTACATCCTCGTATAGCCGATACAGCTAAACGTTTGTGGGTTATATATGTGTTTTATACTTGTGTGGAAATATTACTTTTGTGGATTGGAGGAATGACATTTTTTGATGCTGTATGTCATTCTTTTACTACCATGGCTACGGGTGGTTATTCTACAAAACAGGCCAGTGTTGCTTTCTATGATTCTCCTTTTATACAGTATGTTATTATTGCTTTCATGTTTATTGCAGGCGTAAATTTTACACTGTCATATAGTGCGTTTAATGGAAATTTTAAAAGGATTTTTAAGGATGAGGAATTTAAATATTATACCGGCTTTGTTTTGTTTACAACGCTGTTGGTCGGTGTGGTAATATATTTTTCTGAAGATAGTATGACCTTGGAGGCTTCTTTTAGGGACTCTTTATTTCAGGTAGTATCTATGATAACAACTACTGGATATGCAACAGCTGATTATTTGGTTTGGGTGCCTACTCTTGCTATTGTAATGTTTATGCTAATGTTTGTTGGTGGTAGTGCGGGATCAACAGGAGGAGGTATTAAAGTAATGAGAATAGTAATTTTATTGAAAAATGCCTATTTCGAATTGAGGCGACTGATTCATCCCAATGCAGTTATTCCTGTTCGTTATAATTCTAAAGCAGTGCCTGCAGGTGTCGTGACTAATGTACTGGCGTTTATTGTAATATATATGCTTATTGTCGGGGTTAGTATGGTTGTTATGTCAATTATGGGGTATGATTTAGATACTTCTATTGGTGCAGTGGCTACTTGTATTGGAAATATTGGTCCCGGTCTGGGAGAAGTAGGTCCTGCTGCAAATTTCGCTCATATACCTGTTTTTGGTAAGTGGTTTTTGTCTTTTCTTATGCTTGTTGGTAGATTAGAGATTTTTACTGTTGTGTTGCTGTTTTCTCCTTATTTTTGGAAAAATTAATTGTTACTTGTAGTGTTGATTTGCTTTAATAGTAGATTTTTCTTAATTTATTTGTTTAAATCTATTAGTTATGAAAATTTATAGAAAAGAAAATGTATCGCATTTTAAAGGAGAGAATATTGAATCTTTTCTTTTAATTTCAAAATTGAACTCTTCAGCAGATAACCTTACTGTTGCTATTTCCGAAGTTGAACCTAAAGGATATCAATATGTACATTCGCATGAATCAGAACAGGTTTGTTATATTTTGGAAGGATCTGGTATTATGACTGTCGAGAGTGAGGATGTTGTTGTTAAGCCAGGTGATTGTGTTTTTATTCCATCTCATGCTAAACACGGAATAAAAAACCATAGCCTCAATACTTTAAAATATTTAAGTGTCATGTCTCCTTCGTATGAGATAGATGAATTTCAGGGGAAATAGTTAATAAATTGTTGTTTTTTGTGAGATGTGTGTGGGCGTTAAAAATACGATTGTTTGTTATATAGTTAAGATAAATGGTTTTAATCTGTTTGGTATTAGCAATGCCTTTAATGGTTTTTTAGCCTAATAAATCAGATTGCCTTTACCTTGTCGAATAATTTCAAAATCCCCATTTACGCAATTTACTATTGTTGACGGGTTGTTGTCTCCATAACCGCCGTCAATAATAATGTCTACATGTTTATGAAATTTCTCATATATTAATTCCGGATCTGTTGTGTATTCTATAATGTCATCTTCATCAATTACGGATGTACTTAATATTGGATGTTCTAATTCTCTGGTTAATTCTCTGATAATATTGTTGTCTGGAACTCTGATTCCAACTGTTTTTTTGTTGCTTTTAAAGATCTTAGGAACGTTGGTGTTTGCATTTAAAATAAAAGTAAATGGACCGGGTAAATTACGTTTCATTATCTTAAAGGTGTTGTTGTCTAGTGTTTTGGTGTAATCTGAAATATGACTTAAATCGTAACAAATAAACGATAGATGGTCTTTTTTAAGGTTGATATTTTTTAATCTTGCTACTTTTTCAACAGCTTTGGAGTTGTTAATATCGCATCCAATTCCATAAACCGTGTCTGTTGGATAAATAACAACAGCTCCTTTTTTCATCTCTTGAGCAACGTATCTTATATCCTCAAGATTAGGATTGTCTTGATAAATTTTAAGTAGCATAGGTGTTTTAATTAATCATGAATTACTGTTCCAAAAGTAATTCAATATAACTAATAAAAAAAAGAAAGCTACTATAAAATAGTAGCCTTCAATCTTTAACCAAACCTAACCCTAAACTATGAGAAAATTTAAGCTCTTAAATATTTTTAAAGTGCTCTGCTTGAGCTTGTTTTTATTAATTACACTACAAATATATGGCCTATATTATTAAGCTCAAAAATATATTAGTGAAAAAATGTTAAATTTTATGAATCTCTCGAAATATTTGACGAATAATTAAAATTTGTAATTAAAGCTTATTGTAAAGTTTTCTTTTAGTTGTACGTTTTCTGACTCATTGGTGAAGTATCTTAACTGAGTATTGATACGAGTAGATAGAAATCTATTTACCCTCATGTTAAAAATTAATTCCCAATCAATTTGTTTTAAAGATTCTTTTGTAAAGTAACTTATATATGCATCAAGGTTTGAAGTTAAGTTTAATTCTGTATTTATAGTCCAGTTAATATTATTAACAATTGATGCACCATTACTAAAGGAACTCCTTTTGTTTTCATCAATGCTGTAATTGGTCTGGTCTACTTTGGTGGTGTCCATTACGTAGCTTAATTTTGCTGTGAATGGTGATAATAACAGGGTAAATACTTTATCTTTTTTGTAGTCCATACCCAAAGCACAAGTGAAGTAGGCAGGTGACATGAAGCCGGAAATAATTTCTTCTCTTGTTTTATCGCTATAACCATTAAAAAATTGAGATTTAAAATTAAATAAAGTAGAATAATACCATCGTTTAGAGGCTTGTAGACCATATTTGCTGTTGGCTTCTATTTGATCAGTATTAATTTGCGTGGCATAACTTTCTGAACTGATTATGCCAACTTTATGTCGTACATAGTTCTCCCATTCATTTTTGTTTTTCTTGTAGTTTGCTTTTACTAAAAGGTCACTTAGCAAAGAGATGGAGTTTTCACCACCTTTGGTCCAATTTTCTACAAAAGCCTGTGAAAACTGAACGCTTTCCGACCCACTGTATGTCCATGGACCGGTGGCTTTAATCTTCTTCTTTAATTTATCGGGGTATTTAATGTCGTTTGATAATAATTCTTTTATTCCTTCTGCTGCAGTTCTCTTACTTAAATGTCTTCTGTCTGTAATTAATCTGTGGGGTTCAGGTATTGTTTTCCATACGTGTTTAACAATATTTGGATTTTCTATAAAGATCCTTTGATTTTCTTTTATAAAGGAAAATGGTTCTGGTAAAATGACTGGGAATTCGTTACCATTTTCTAATCTCGTCAAATATCCATTAGAATCGAATAATAATTTTGTCTTTACGAGAGAGGGCTTGTAGTCTATTATTAAACTAGAGTCTGGATGAAATTTTAGACTCATCGCAAATTCTTTGTATTTCCTTTGATAAGGAATTAAAGTTATTGTTTGGTTTTTGTTATATTCGGTAGAATCCAGGATGAAAAATTTGTAGTCTAATTTAACAGATGCCCATCTTTGGGTTTGCCAATATAAATCCTCGTCAAAATATAATTTAGAATCAGGAGATAGATTTTCCAGATAAGATTTATTAGTTATTTGAGCATTTGTAATATTGAGTGCTGCTAATAATAATACACTAATAATTAATAATTTGTGTGAGTAATTAAACAGAGTCCCTATTTTAAACATGTTAAACAGAAATATTTATTTTTTGATGTGTAGGCCTATCAATAGTCCTGCCAAAATTTAATTTACAATCGAATAAAATATTAGAATGCAAAAATAGTCCGATTTTATAATTCAAAAAATAATGAAGCTCTTTTTTAATGTTTAATTACAGAAGGAGGTATTGAATCTTTGGGGATAAAATTTAGAGAGATAGAATTCACGCAGTGCCTTACGTTTTTATTAGTAAATCCTTCGCCCAAAAAAATATGACCAAGATGACCTTTGCAATTATTGCAAATAATTTCAGTACGATGTCCATCTTTATCAGGAATTTTTTTTATTGCACCGGGAATCTCATCATCAAAACTTGGCCATCCACACAAAGAATTAAATTTATCTTTACTATTGTATAAGGGAGTGTTGCATTGTTTACATATATAGATACCTTTTTTCTTGTTATCATTATATTCTCCACTAAACGGAATTTCTGTTCCCTTGTTAATAATCACATATTTTTCTTCTTGTGATAATGGATTATAGCTTTTTTCTTGAGCTGTCATATTTTTAGAGATAAAAAAGCTCACAAGTGTAAAAATTAGGTAAATACGTTTATGCATTTGTGAGTGTTTTTTAGTTATATCTTTTTAAACAATTAAATCAATAAATAGTTGAAATGTGTTGTGAGTTTACTTTTTAACTGGGAAATGAGATTTATTTTAGAGTTTTGCCAGTTCTAGAAAAATAAATTGTCGACAGATGATACTTGGTCAGAGAATTTTTATCATTCATGGAGATAACTGTGTTGGTGAGTTATATGTAACAATTGAAATACTAGTTTTATATGTGAAAATCTTTTGTTATTGTTTTAATTCAAATATAGTGATGTTGTCTTGCTTGTATTTTTTTGTCGATAAATTATATCAAAATGTCGATTCGTTTGTGTATGTTAATTATTCTTTAGTTTAATTTGTGAAAATAATGTACCTAAAAAAAACATAAGATAGTAATTGTTATAGAATGCATATTAAATTACACTTCACTAATAAATCTGGAAATGCACAAATTGTAATCATTTTTTTTATGTGGTTACTTGTGTTTTCAATGCCTATATTAACAGGTAATTTTGATGATGAAATTGATTGGAAACATATCCTGAATATATGGAAGGAATATGCATTAATATTTATCATGTTTTTAATCAATAGGTTTCTCTTATTACCAAATCTTCTTTTTAAAGGGAAAAGAATTGTTTATGGACTTGTTTTTGGGGGAATGGTTGCTGGGTTTGTTTCATTATTGTTGTTTTCACCTTTGGATTTAAAGAATGATGGACATTTTAAACGTGATATTAAATCTCCTCATCATATTCTTATGTTACCAAGATCAAGCTTTGATTTACCTCAAAACATGATTAAACCACCAGACAATCCCAAAATGATGTTTCCTCCATTTGGTAATTTATTAATTATGTCCTTGTTGATTTTAGGTTTTGATACCGGATTGGTGTTTTCAAATAAGTGGATGAATGCTGAAAAAAACAAGGCAATTTTAGAAAAAGAGAATGTTGAAAACAAAATGGCGTTTTTACGAAATCAGATTAGCCCTCATTTTTTCATGAATACTCTTAATAACATCCATTCCCTGGTTGATATTAGTGTAGATGAAGCAAAAGATTCAATCATCAGGTTGTCTCGAATGATGAGTTATATGCTTTATAATGCTCAAGACAAACAAGTACTCTTACATAAAGAATTTGATTTTATTAGAAGTTATATTGATTTAATGAGGTTAAGGTTTACTGATCAGGTTTCCATAAATTTAACTCTACCCAAAAAAGTTCCTTTAATTAAAATTCCCCCATTGTTAACAATATCTTTTATCGAAAATGCCTTTAAACATGGAATTAGTTACGAGGAAAATTCATTTATTAATATTCAATTTGTGCTGATAGATAGCAGACTGTTTTTTGAAGTGACTAATAAGTTTTTTGATAGAAAAATAACTGAAGAAAATTCAGGTGTTGGATTAACGAATTCAAAAAATAGACTTGATTTAATTTATGGATCCGATTATAAGCTTGTTGTTGATAAAACAGAAAAACAATCTTTTTGTTGTAAAATTAAATATACCAATATGATACGTTGTATAGCAATTGATGATGAACCCTTAGCTTTAAGGCAAATAACAGGATATATTGAAAAAACGCCTTATTTACAATTAATAGGAGGATTTACAAGTGCTATTAAAGCTCTTGAATTTCTTTATGAGAATGATGATGTCGAATTAATGTTTGTTGATATAAATATGCCCGATATTACAGGCATTGACCTGGTAAAGTCTTTGAATTCACCTCCAAAGGTGATTTTTACAACAGCGTATCAGGAATATGCTTATGAAGGCTTTAAAGTAGATGCGGCGGATTATTTAGTAAAGCCTATTGGTTATACAGACTTTTTATCTTCATCAGACAAGGTTAGAGAAAGGTATTTTTCGGTAAAGGAAAATAAGGAAGTATTAAGTAAAAGCGATGAATTCCTTTTTATTAAATCAGAATACAAATTAATCCGGATTAATTTTAATGATATTAAATATATTGAAGGAATGAGAGATTACATAAGGATTCATCTGGAAAATCAAAATCCAATAATGTCATTGATGGGAGTGAAGAAAATTTTAGATTATCTTCCTGATGAAAACTTTATGCGGGTTCATCGTTCATATATTGTTAATTTGAATAAAATAACTGTGGTTGAGCGAGGTAGGATTGTTTTTGATAGTAAAACTTTTATTCCAATTAGTGATCAATATAAAAATCAGTTTCAAGAATATTTGGATAATAATTTCTTAAAGTAAAGTTGGTTTTTATAATTAGTTTATTGAAGATTAAAAAATAATTTAATAAAAAAGAGGCTGCCTTCTTTGTTTTTAGACAGCCTCTTTTTTTATTCTTCAGTTTATAAATTTATTTTTAATCCGACAAGATATATTCCTCCTGTTTTATCTGTGTACATAAATTCTTTTTGTGTATTGTTTAAAGCATTTCTGGCATTTACATATATATCAATCCATTCCTTTATTTGATAGGATGCTTTAAAGTTAAAAGCTATTTTAGGATCTATAGTCACATTATAAAAGTTTTCATTAGAGATGTAAAATGATTCCTGCTTACTGTATCCGTAAAATGTGGTGTTAAAATTCCATTTATGTGATGGAGTATAATTAACAGAACCACCCCCAAAAAAGCTTGGTGTATATTTGTGATCTAATGATATATATATTGGGTTTTCTGTTATTGTGCTTTGGTCTATCGAAGCACCTGTCAATTCTTCATAAACAGTAGCATTTGTAATTTTATAATTATTTAGCCTGGTGTGTTGGTAAGTTGCAAATATTGAAGTGTTTAATTTTTTATTAATAATGTATTTAATATTTGCAGTTATTCCTCTTTGTTTAGATTTAAGATCCAGGTTTTGCATTGATTCCGTAATGACTTGCGAAGTGTATGGATCTGTTTCTGCAATTTCCTGTTCAGTTCTTGTTTCTTTTTCTAATTGAGAATAGTTTTTTGTAATGTTATAAAAAGCAGATATATCGGCCTGAATGTTTTTTAATATACGTCTTCTTATTCCAAACTCATACATATTCATTTCTTTAGGTGCCAGATCTTCGTTACCTACTTTTTGAGTTGTTATCATATCGGGCTCTGTTGAATCCATATTTCCCATATTCATTTCGGTTGTAGTTTTATTCATATAGGTATTTAATACAAACGGACTTGAGTTAGATTTTGAAGCAACAAGACGCATTAATGTATTGCTATTAAATTTATATGAGGTAGCAAACTGGTATGAATTGTAATTTCTCTCAGGTTTGTAGAAAGAACCTTGTAACCAAGCTCCAACAATTCTTAATTTATTAAATGCTGTGTAATCTAATCTTAAACTTCCTTGTACTGTTCCAAGTTCTGCTGACCCATTTAGTAGGCCCTCATTGTTGTCGGTATTAACATAATCTTCATCAGAATATTTAGCGTAGTTTGTATTAATTCCAGGTAGAATGTTAAGATTTTTATATTTTATATTGTATGATAGTTTTCCGTTGATCTCTGTATAATCATATTCATAACCGGGGTATCCTTTTATTGCATTTAAATTGCCATTGATAACAGAGAAGTGTCCATTTAATTTTCCTGCGTTAATATTAAGACTATTGCTAAATGAATTAGATTCTCTTGTTGATAGAATTGATCCAATATCCATATAGGCAGTTTGAACAGTAGATGATTGATATGATCCTTTATAACTTAGATTAATCTTATCGGTAGGAGTAAAACATACATCCAGGTTTAATGCACCTTGTTGTTTTGCCTTAGAAAAATCATCATTAAATTCTGAAGCCTCGAAATTCTCATCTACCTCAGAGTTAAATTCACCTACTTCTGAACCTTCAATATATCCTTGGTTCATTGGTATATAGTATGAGTCTTGAAAGCGATCTGATTCGTTGTAATTTGCGGATACTCCAATTGTAAAATTACCTTTCTTGTAGCCAAACGAACCATTTGCAATTCGTGTATTATTTGTTCCTGCCTGAATGTCAATATCAGAGCTTACACCTTCTTTGCTTGGTTGTTTTGTTATTAAATGGATAACCCCGGAAACCGCATTAGGACCGTACAAGGCAGCTGAAGGACCATATATAATCTCTATTTTCTCGATATCATTAACAGATAAAGGAAGGTTTTCCCAAAAGGTTGCACCGAGGAAACTGTTATACACAGGACGATTATCAATCATTACTAGAGTAGTGGAATTTACAGTATTCGTAAAATCAGAACCAGGAGCAATATAATCGTTCCCTCTGATGTGTACATCATAATTGCCATTTGTTTTTTCTCTAACAATCAATCCAGGTGCTAGTTTTAGTGCTTCTGGTATTGATCTTGCACCAGACTTTACTAATTCATCTGCTGTTATAACAGTGGTGGCAAGAGGGGCGTCAAATACGTCTTCTTCCATTTTAGATGCTGTAGATTGGGTTGGATTTAAGATCATTGCATATAATTCGTCTATTGATGATAGTTTGAATTTTTTAACCAAGACTATTAAGTCCTCAAACGACAATTGTAAAAGGTCTTCCTTTGTAAAGGAACGAATTTCTTCTGTTGTAATGTTATTTATATTTGAAATGTTATTGGTTTGTTGTGCAATGATGGTATTATAGGCAAATATGAAAAGCATACTTGCAAATAAGTATTTAAATATTATCGTATTCATCTGTTTTTTCTTTTTTATATCTGTATTTTAATCTTTTGATTGTTTTGTAAATCGTTGCTATATTGGCTTATAAACTTTTATAACTCTAATTCAATAAGATTTATGCTGGTGTAATTAGTTTTTTACAATACCGAGATTTAGAAGAGAATTGGAGACTTTTAGATTTTGTGATTTAATCAAAGTTGGATATATTTCAAATTCAATCTTCCCTGGTCGGTCTAAAAAGTTTATATGACCTCCCTGAAGACCTTTTTTATCACTAACAAGTAAAATAGGTTTGTTATTAATGTTGTTTGTAATTTGCTTGATTTTTGAGGATGCAGACCTTGCGACGTAAATTAAATGAACATCTTTTATTTGGAATTCGTAAGGTGTGATGGTTTTGATTTTTATTTTATGACCATTTATAGTTTTAGTTTGAGCAATTGATGTCATTTCTTTTTCCATATCTTTAGAGCCAATAATTCCAATTACAAATTCACTTTCTATTGATGGCCATTCAATGCGTTGCACTATGTTATAGATAAATAAAGCCTGAAATTTGTAATCTTGAGCAGAGACTTTTTGATACAACAATAGTATCAAGGTCAATAAAATTAATTTTCTAGTCATAAATACGTGTGTTAAATGTAGTGTGTAAATTCATCTCACTTAGATGAGATCGATTACAAACGTTCATTAATATTTGCAACTAAAAAATTGTAATCGATGAAATGCTTGTTTTTATCTGCAATTTTGGAGTGTAGCCGACTATGGAATCTCAGCGTTGTAGGTTTGTCTGCGGTAGATTTTGGATTTAAAAGTGATGTAATGCTATGTTGAATATGATATGTGTTTAATTATGTATGTTGTATAATAGTTTAAAAAATCCTGTACTTGAATTGTCTAATTCAATGGTTTTTTTAAATTTGCTAACCATTGAAAAAATTTCTCACTCTTAAAATCATGTAAAATATGGGATTAAAAATTATTGTCCTTGCCAAGCAGGTTCCTGATACCAGAAATGTTGGGAAAGATGCTATGAAGGCAGATGGAACAGTGAATCGTGGGGCTCTACCGGCTATATTCAACCCCGAAGATTTAAATGCTTTGGAACAGGCTCTGAGATTAAAAGACAGATATCCAGATACGGAAATTACTATTTTAACAATGGGGCCAGGTCGTGCTGCTGATATTATCAGAGAAGGATTATATCGAGGTGCGGATAAAGGCTTTTTGTTAACAGATAGAGCATTTGCGGGTTCAGATACCTTAGCTACCTCATACGCAATTTCATGTGCTATTAAAAAGATCAAGTATTTTGATATCATAATCGCCGGTCGTCAGGCAATTGATGGGGATACAGCCCAGGTGGGACCACAGGTTGCTGAAAAATTGAATCTTCCGCAGGTTACTTATGCTGAAGAAATTATAACAATAGATGAAGGTATTGTTGCCGAAGATGATCAATATGGTGTGCCTCATGCAAAATTGGCGGAAGAGTTAGATTTACTAATTAAAGGTAGTGCAAAAATTAAAAGAAGATTAGAGAGGGGTGTAGAAGTTGTAACAACTACCTTCCCCTGTGTTATAACAGTAAATGCATCGGCTCCTGGTTGTCGACCTCGAAACGCAAAAAAGGTGATGAAATACAAGCATGCAAAAACCGTTACCGAAATTCAGGAACAAAGTGAAGATTATATTAATATAATCGAAGACCGTCCATATTTAAAGATTAAAGAATGGAGTGTTAACGACATTGAAACGGATTTAAATTGGCTTGGTTTAAATGGTTCTCCAACAAAAGTAAAGAAAATTGAAAATGTTGTATTCCAGGCTAAAGAATCTAAACGTTTATCTAATGATGAGTCTGAGTTGGAAACATTAATTGTTGAATTGATTGAAAATCATACAATCGGTTAATTAAAACTTTGTTTAACAAATCAAATATCTTTTTATGATAATTGTAAATATGCATAAAAGATTTTTGATCTTGAAAAATTAAAAATGGGTAACGTATTTGTAATTTGCGAAATAGAAGAGGGCAAAGTTGCTGATGTAAGTTTAGAATTGCTTACTAAAGGACGTTCTCTTGCCAATGATCTAAACTGCAAGCTTGAAGCTCTTGTATTAGGTCACAACTTAAAAGGAATAGAAAAAGAAGTTTATCCCTATGGTGTTGATGTTGTACATATAGGAGATGATAAAAGACTAGAAGTATATACGACTTTACCGTTTACTTCAATAGTAGTTCATGTGTTTAAGGATGAAAAACCTGAAGTGTGTTTGCTGGGAGCATCTACCTTTGGCCGTGACCTTGGTCCTCGTGTATCTTCTGCTTTACAAAGTGGTTTAACAGCAGATTGTACAGCACTTGTAATTGGAGATCACTCAGATAAAAAGGCCGGTAAAGAATATAAAGATTTGTTATATCAAATTCGTCCTGCATTTGGTGGTAATATTGTGGCGACTATCATTAATCCTGATTGTAGACCACAGATGGCAACGGTTCGCGAAGGTGTGATGAAAAAAGAAGTGTTTAGTGAGAGTCATAAAGGAAAAGTAAAAAATATTGACGTAAATAAAATTCTCAAGCCTGAAGATTTGCTTGTGAAAGTTATTGAACGTCATATGGAGAAATCTAAAGTTAATATTAAAAATTCTTCAATAATTGTAGCCGGTGGTTATGGTGTGGGTTCTAAGGAAGGATTTGATCAGTTATATCAGTTAGCAGATGTGTTAGGGGCAGAAGTTGGTGCTTCCAGAGCTGCAGTAGATGCTGGTTTTGTTGAACATGAGCGTCAGATAGGTCAAACAGGAGTTACTGTTCGTCCTAAACTTTATATTGCTTGTGGTATTTCGGGGCAGATTCAGCATACGGCAGGAATGGAAGAATCATCAATGGTAATTGCCATTAATAATGATTCTAATGCACCAATTAATAAAATTGCTGATTATGTAATAAATGGAGATGTTAATGACATCGTTCCTAAACTGATTAAATTATATAAAAAGAACACCAAATAGATGAGCAGGACATAGATAAGAGACCTTTCTCTTTAGTCTATTTTCTATATCTATTATCTAAATATTAAGACAATGGCTAATTTTTTTACAGATAACCCAGACTTAAAATTCCATTTAACACATCCGTTAATGGATAAGATTGTGAAATTAAAGGAGCGTAATTTTGCAGATAAAAACCAATTTGACTATGCACCAATGGATTTTGAAGATGCCATGGATAGTTACGAAAAGGTATTGGAAATTGTTGGTGAAATATGTGGAGATATCGTTGCACCAAATGCTGAAAGTGTAGATTATGAAGGTCCTAAAATAGTGGATAATGAAGTTGTTTATGCTAAAGGAACTCAGGAAAACCTTGATGCGTTAGTTGAAGCCGGTTTGATGGGAATAACATTACCTCGTAAATATGAAGGATTAAACTTTCCTATTGTGCCTTATATTATGGCTGCCGATATTGTATCAAGAGCAGATGCTGGTTTTGTAAATATTTGGGGACTTCAGGATTGTGCAGAAACAATTAATGAGTTTGCCAGCGAAGAGCAAAAACAAAAGTATTTACCTCGAATATCAAATGGCGAAACTGCTGCAATGGATCTGACGGAGCCAGATGCGGGATCTGATTTGCAGGCTGTACAGTTGAAAGCTACTTATGATGAAAAAGAAGATCAGTGGTATTTGAATGGTGTTAAACGTTTTATTACTAATGGAGATGGTCATGTGTCATTAGTATTAGCTCGTTCGGAAGAAGGTACACACGACGGCAGGGGGCTGTCAATGTTTATATACGATAGAAATAATAAAGCTGTTATTGTTCGTCGTATTGAAAATAAAATGGGTATTAAAGGTTCTCCTACTTGTGAATTGGTATTTAAAAATGCGCCTGCAGAATTGGTTGGTTCCAGAAAGATGGGACTAATAAAATATGTAATGGCACTAATGAATGGTGCTCGTTTAGGTATTGGTGCCCAATCTGTTGGTGTTTCTGAGTCGGCCTACAGGGAAGCTCTTAATTATGCGAATGAACGCCAGCAGTTTGGCAAGGCTATTATTCAGTTTCCTGCCGTGTATGAAATGCTTTCAACAATGAAGGCTAAATTAGATGCTTCCCGTACGTTGTTGTATGAAACATCCAGGATGGTTGATATTTACAAAACATATATGCATATTAGTGAGGAGCGTAAGCTAGAGCCGGAAGAACGCCAGGAAATGAAAAGATATCAAAAGATGGCGGATTTCTTTACTCCCTTGCTAAAAGGTATGAGTAGTGAATATAGTAACCAGTTGGCGTATGATTCATTACAAATCCATGGTGGCTCCGGATTTATGAAAGATTATCCTATTGAGCGCATTTATCGTGATGCGCGTATTACATCTATTTATGAGGGTACTACGCAGTTGCAAGTTGTTGCTGCTATCAGAGGAGTGACTACAGGTGGATATCTGGATAGAATAAGAGAATATGAAGCAATGGTTTTACGTCCTGAATTGCATGGCTACAGACGTACTTTAATTGGCATGACTGAAGAATATGTTCACGCTGTTAAAACAGTTGTTGAGGTGAAAGATAATGAGTATGTTGACTTTCATGCACGACGTCTTGTTGAAATGGCAGGTCATATTGTAATGGGTTATTTATTACTGTTAGATACTCAGAGAGAGGATTCTTTCAAGGCTTCTACAGAAATATATATCAATATGGGGAAATCTGAAAATCATGCTCGTGCTGAGTTTATTCATAATTTTACTTTAGATCAGTTGGGTATTTATAAACATATTTAAGAACGAAATTAAATAGATAGAAAAAGTGACCTATTGGGTCACTTTTTTTCGTTTTAAATCTTTTTCAATGGCACTTATCATCATGCCGGCTATGTTTTTATTAGATACACCTTCAATTCCTTCTAATCCGGGTGATGAATTAACTTCCAGTAATAAAGGTCCATTATGTCCTCTGATAATGTCTACGCCAGCAACTTTTAAATTCATTGTTTTTGCTGCTAAAATAGCAATTCTTCTTTCTTCCGGAGTTATTTTAATAGCTTTTGCTGAACCTCCCATATGAATGTTTGCTCTGAATTCGCCAGGGGCAGCAATGCGCATCATACTTTCAACTACTTTACCATTCACCACAAAGCATCTGATGTCTTTGCCATCTGCTTCTTTTACAAATTCTTGTACTAATATATTCGCCCGCAAACTTTTAAAAGCATTGATCAGACTCTCTGCTGCTTTCTTTGTTTCTGCTAATACAACTCCTTTCCCTTGTGTTCCTTCAAGTAATTTTACTATTAAAGGTGCACCTCCTACCATTTTTATCAGATCATCAGTGTCTAACGGAGAATTTGCAAATCCGGTTGTTGGTATAGGCAGACCATTATTAATGAGCAACTGTAGTGCATATAACTTATCTCTTGACTGTGTAATCGACGATGCTGAATTTTGTGTGTATATTCCCATCGCTTCAAAATGGCGGGTTAACGCACAGCCATAGAATGTCAGACTAGGTCTGATTCTTGGTATAATCGCATCAAAACCATTTAAGATACGGCCTCCTCGATAATGCATCTCAGGGTGTTTACCATCCAATTTTATATAGCAATCCTTTATGTTAAGAAACTCCATTTTATGTCCTTTTTCTTCACCCGCCTCAATAATTCTTCTGTTGCTGTAAAGGTCAGGATTACTTGCTAATAGACCGATTTTAAGTCCTGATGGTTCAATTACGTGAGTAGTGTAGAATTGCTTTAATTTATCAGAAGACATCTCGCCCAATAGAAAAGAGGCCTCCGGATCAACTAAGATTCTTCCGGACATTGCTTGTCTTCCTAAAAGCATTCTATACCCCATAGAATCCCTGTTGGTTAGTGTAACTTCTATTTCCCAGGTGGATTGTGCAATGGAAAGAAAAGTTCGGATTACATAGCGAACTTCAACACTTCCACTGGTGTTTTTTACTTTTCTTCTGTCAACTACAGGAGATTCACTGTGAATCGTAGTTTTTCCGTCGTTTTGTATTGGGTGTACATCGTAGCTGACCCATAAATTTCCATCTTTTTTAAAAGGTACGATGTTTACAGCGTGTAATGCAGAAGTTTTAGCTCCTGAATCAACGCGAACTTTTATTGCTTTAATATTTAATTCCGGTAAAGAGCACCATTCCTGGCTACCAACCACAATTTTGTTATTATCCATTATGTTATTTGGGATGTTAAATTATTTTTATAATGGGGCAATATAGTATATATTCAAATAAAATAACAGGGTATTCTTAATCTGTGCCTATTTTTTTGATGTTTTGTATCTTTTATTTATTTCATTCCAATTAATAACTTTCCAAAAAGCATCGATGTAGTCTCCTCTTTTGTTTTGGTAATTAAGATAATAAGCGTGTTCCCAAACGTCTAATGCAATTAAGGGAATTCCGCTAATGTCACTGTTGGGCATTAAAGGGTTATCCTGATTAGGTGTGTTCCCAATTTCAAGTTTATTATCAGAATTTATAACTAACCATGCCCAACCGCTTCCAAACTGTGTTTTTGCAGCTTTTGTAAACTCTGACTTAAAATTGTCTAAAGAGCCAAAGGTAGTCTCAATTTCTTTTAAAAGCTCTTTGCTTGGTTTACCTCCTGATGGACTTAAGTTTTTCCAATACAGGGAGTGATTATAATAACCGCCTCCATTATTTTTTACTCCATCATCATATTTTTCTATGTCCGAAAGTATTGTTTCAATTGGAGTTTGTTCTAAACCATATTTTTCAATAGCAGCTAAAAATTTTGTATAATATCCTTTGTGGTGTTTTGAGTAATGCAGGTTCATAGTTTGAGCATCAATGTAGGGTTCAAGTGCGTCGAATTTATATGGTAGATCCTCAAATAAGTGTATTGTATTCTTATCTCCTGATTTAAACTTCCCGTTGGCAAATGCAAAGTTTGTTGTGAGTATTGTAGTTAATATAATACTAGCAATTAAGAATAGATATTTTTGTTTCATTTTATAATAAATTAGTTGATGATAATATATTGTATCTTTTATTTGATATTGAAAAATCTTGTAACTCAAATAATTTACTGTAAGAAAACAGCTACTCTATCAAAATGTTCAATCTTATTAAATTAAGGATGTTGGATTTTTAAGCATCTGTAGTATCTTAGTTTATTGATATTTTGCCACATACAATATTTCGATTAAGTGTTTAAATAGAATGTTATGAAAAAGTATGTTTTTATCCGGATGATTATGGATTTCGGGAGTCTTGACATAGCAGTTAAATAATAAATGATATATGAATATTAGGATATTTGTAGTGTTTATCTTTTTAGGCTTTATTTTTCAAAATCAAATGTTAGGAGATACCAAAAGCCGTAGTGGAGATTATTATTTTAAAGTAGGAACGTTTGATAGAGCTATAAGAGCTTATAAACGTGAATTGAGAAAAGATAAATATAATGTTGATATATTGAACAATATAGTAGATAGTTATTTGCAGTTAAATGTTTCTAAAAACGAGGCACTCGAATATATAAGTAGACTTGTGGAAATTGATAGGAGTTCTGAAACGGTATTTAAGTATGCTCAAGTTTTGTTTTACCTGATGAGGTTTGATGAGGCTAAAAAGGAGTTTGAATGGGTTAAGCTGCATCAGGAAAAAGATAGTGAGTTGTATGTTGAATCGGAGAGGTTTCTTCAATGGACTTTAAATGCCATTGCCTATACTTTAAACCCTTTGGATGTTACGTTTTTAAATCTGGGTAAATCCATTAATACCAATAAAAGTGAAATTAATCCTTATGTTAATAGTAATGAAGGACATTTGTTTTTTTCCAGTAATAAGAGATATTTATCAAAATTAGGGGTCAATTACTATAATATATGTTCATCGGAAAGATTAGTCGATTCCTGGGATAAGAGCAGAAATTTTGGGTATTATATTAATTCTGAATTTGATGAAATAGTGGCAGGTAGTTCTCCTGATGGCAGTTCTCTTTTTGTTTTTCATAACAGGCAGGGGGCTGATAAGTTATCTTTTTCGGTTAGAGATGATAGAGGAAGGTATTCGTATTTGCAGGATTTTGGTTATCCGATTGATATGAAGGGTGGAGAATATGGTGCCTGGGTTTCAGAGTCAAGAGATACGCTGTTTTTTGTTAGTGAAAACGAAAAAGGAAATACTGATATTTATTATTCAATAAGACTTCCTAATAAAGAATTTGGACAAGCACGACCTATTCCTGGTAATGTTAATACTGATTACGATGAGAATTTTCCTGTTTTGGCCAATAATGGTAAGCGTCTATATTTTTCATCGGATAATAAGTATTCAATGGGGGGGTATGATCTGTTTTATTCTGATTATAATGAGGAGAAAAAAGAATGGGGTAATCCTGTTAATCTTGGCTATCCCATTAATGATGTTTATGATAATTATACTATTTCAATGCCGCAAGGTAAAAGGTATGCTTATGTATCAGCTGTCAGACCAGAAGGGTATGGAGAACGTGATATTTATAAAGTCCTTTATAACTCTGAAGCTGCTGATTATTTGATTATGTGTTGTAAAACATTAGTTCAAACTGATACTGGTTTGATTGTGCCTAAATATAAGTTGCGTGCAGAACTCAGAGATACATTATCTCATGAAATTATAGGGATGTATAATTTATCTAATGATTCTGCTAAATTTGTTATGACATTAACTCCTGGGTTTTATGAACTTACATTTATAAATGGAGAAGAGCAATTATATCATACGCATCTTTGTATTCCTGAAATGACTTATTCTCTGGAACCTTTTTATAAGGAGTTCGTGATTCCAAAACAAGATGAATAGTTATATAGTACTTGCCCGAAAAGTCCAATTTCTTTGTTACGCCCTTTTTGAAAACAGTCATTTACGAAAGTAAACTCCTTGATTTTCCAAAAGGCCAAGCCTTGAAATTGAATTTTTCCATTCAAGCACTTGAGAAAAACCTTAGTTTTCTTGCTGACACTATATATGGTGATTTGCTTTTAATAGATAAAAGGATTGTTCTTACAATGATCAAGATATATTTTCAGTAAAGGTTTTTGTGTCTTTTTTAATATTGACATTAAGGGTTTTGACTAGATGTTTTTCGAATTTAGAGTGTAAACTAATGATTTATTGCTTTTATTAATTTTGAAAAAATATTAAAACAAAATATGCAAATAGGCATTTTACTATTATGTTTGTGTTTAATATTTGAATTAAATCGAAACAACTTAAATATTAATGAAACTTAATTTAAAAAATCCAATTGTGTTTCTTGACTTGGAAACCACAGGAATAAATGTTGCTACAGATAGAATAGTTGAACTGGCAGCAATTAAAATAAACTTGGATGGTTCAGAAGAAACTCAGCGATATAGAATTAATCCAGAAATGCATATTCCTAAAAAGACTTCTGAAATTCATGGAATTTATGATGATGATGTGAAGGATTGTCCTACTTTTAAATTAGTAGCGAAAAAGTTTGCTAAATTTATTGAGGGCTGTGATTTAGGAGGATATAACTCTAATAAATTTGATATTCCTTTGTTAGCCGAAGAATTTATGAGAGCCGATGTGGATATTGATATGAAGAAGAGAAAGTTTATTGATGTTCAGACTATTTTTCATAAAAAGGAAAAAAGAACATTAGAGGCTGCTTATCAGTTTTACTGTGGAAAGGATTTAATAGATGCGCATAGTGCCGAGGCTGATACCAGAGCAACTTATGAGGTGTTGTTAGCTCAGTTAGATCGTTATCCTGATTTGAAAAATGACATTGATTTCTTATCAGAATATTCAGCTCATACAAAACACGCTGATTTTGCGGGTAGGTTGGTTTTTGATGCTGATGGGGATGAATGTATTAATTTTGGTAAGCATAAAGGTCGTAAAGTTAAGGATGTTCTTGTTTCTGATCCAGGTTATTATGGTTGGATTATGCAAGGTGATTTTCCTTTGTACACTAAAAAGGTTTTTACAACAATTAAATTACGTGGATTTAACAGTAAATAGTATGATTTCTGAGAAGTATAATTCCGGAAATGCTATTTAGGTAATGTTATTGTTTCAAAAATTAATTTAGACTTTATGAAAATAATTTGCATTGGAAGAAATTATGCAAAACATGCTAATGAATTACAAAATGAAGTTCCCAAAGAACCAGTTATTTTCTTAAAACCTGATACTGCCTTATTAAGAAATAATGATCCTTTTTTTATTCCGGAGTTTGCAGAAGATTTTCATTTTGAAACTGAGTTGGTTGTAAAAATTGATCGTTTAGGTAAAAATATAGGCCGGCAATTTGCCCACAGGTACTACAGTGAAATAGGAATGGGGATTGATTTTACAGCAAGAGATTTACAGGCAAAACTTAAAGAAAAAGGATTGCCCTGGGAGAGAGCTAAAGCTTTTGACCACTCAGCTGCCATTTCAATGAAGTTTATTGATAAAAATAAGTTTAAGGATATACAAAATGTAAGCTTTAAGCTGTTGATAAATGGCCAGGAACGTCAATTGGGGTATACAGGTGATATGATTTTTAAAGTGGATGAAATTATCGAATATGTTTCTAAGTTTTTTACTTTAAAAATTGGCGATTTAATATATACAGGAACTCCCGCAGGTGTAGGTTCGGTTAATATTGGTGATCATTTTGAGGTTTTTCTTGAAAAAGAAAAGATGATGGATTTTCTGGTAAAGTAATTTTTATAGCTCAGTTTTGTAAAATTGAGATAGGTGTCTGACTTTATTGTATGTACATTTTATCTATCGGTTGTGAAGTAATAGCAGTTTTTTAATAAACTGCATACTATAGATATAATGATCTGTTAAGAGAAAATATTTAGGCTTTGTTTAAATAACAAAGCCTATTTTAATTTCAGTTTTGATAAAGAAGCAAGGTTTTATAGATTGTTAATAATCATCCTCGTCATCATAATAATTATCCTCAAAATCCGGACTGTTTAATGAAAAATCATCTAGTTCGAAATCCATATTATCATCATCTTCATCCAGATCATCATAAATGGAAATTCTTTTTGATTTCCCATCTTTAGACTTAACAGATTTAAGTCCTTTTCTTTCATCAACGTCATTATAAGAAGTACGCTTGATCTTCTTATTATGGTCATGTTTTGATTTCATAATTACTAAGCACTAAAATTTAAAAAAACACATATAAAAATTTGTAAATCCATTTTGGATAAATGTTACTATGTTAAATTTCAGCTTTTTACGGCTGTTGTTCTTGTTTTCTAATTATAAATTTATAATCTGTAATTATAAATATTTATCAGTACTTTATTGTGGTGTAATTTTAAATAAAAAAATTTAGTTAACTCCAAATAATATAAAAAAATCACCTTAAAAGTTAATATTTTTTTCACCGTAAAATTATTTAATATAAATCGTCTTCATCAAAGTAATAATCATCGTCAAGTCCATGAAAACCATCACCTAAAACTTCACCGAAATCATCAGCTAATTCTGCTTCAATAATTGCGTTTTTATTGCGATTTGCCAGTGTTGGTTTTTTACTGCTCTTTCCTTCAAAATTCTCATATGAAGGAGCTTCTTGATTTGATCTCCTGTAACTCTTCTCTTTCATAATACAGTCCTCCTAAAAAGTTAATAAATAACACTATATGTTTTAGATTTATTTATTTAATCAAACGCTATTGTTTTTACTTCAATATAGATGAAAAAGTTTAGTTTTTTTGAAATTTTATTCTTAAAAAAAGAATAAAATTTCAAACATACATTATGCCTTAATGACATATAATTGGCCTGAGGCGTATTGAGTTACTTTTATTTTTACTCCTTTATCAATCATTCCTATTTCAGATACGGCATCGTATGTTTCATTTTCTATGATGATTTTACCCGATGGTCTTAGTGTTGTTTGAGCAATACCTTGGTATCCGATAAGTTGTTTTAGTTCTGCATCTACACTAAGGTAACCTTCTTCAATGTTCTGACTGGTTTGTAAGGCTACTTTTGCTAATGGTCCGCTTGTAAAAAGCTTTTGACTCAGAGGTATGGCAATTATAAATGATAAGAAAGTACCGGCAGAAACTATAATTAATGACATGACCATTTCTTTGGCTGGCACATTCGAGAAATCAAATACTACATTGTCAACTAAGCTTAATGTTAAACCCCCAAATACTAGTATGATTCCTGATATACCAGTAATACCAAAACCTGGTACAACAAATATTTCAAGAATAATTAAAATAATACCAATTACAAAAATGATGATTTCCCAGTTAGCAGCTAAACCGTCTATGTAAAGGGGTGCAAAATATAATACAGCAGCAACGGCTGATGCTAATAAAGGAAAACCAATGCCTGGCGATTGTAACTCAAAGTATAGTCCCCCAATAATAACGAGGATGAGTATTCCATGAAATATCGGATTCGTAAGAAATCCTTTTAACCCACTATAAAAGGTAGGTTTATATGAAACTAATTGGTAATCTTTATAGCCAATTTGTTCTATTACGTCTTGAATACTTTCGGCCTGGCCTTCGCAATATCCATATTTTATAGCTTCCTGTGTTGTGAAGGTAAGTATTTTACCAGTGTCAATAATTCCGGCAATATATATGCTTTCATCTACCATTGCCTCTGCAATATGAGGATCTCTTTTCCATACAAAAGTGGTATCACCATTATTTACTATTGTATCCTTGCCGTGAGCTTCTGCAGTAGCTCTTATTGTAGAGCGCATATAGCTTTGGTATTTGTCTGGCATTTTCTCACCTGACTGGTTTACTACTGTTGCAGCACCAATATTGGCTCCTGCACGCATATATATACTATCACAGGCAATGGATATTAAAGCTCCGGCAGAAGCAGCATTGTTATCAATAAATACATAAACAGGAATATTACTGTTCAGAATTTTAGTCCTTATAGAGTCGGCGAAAATAACCTGACCTCCATATGTATTCAGATGAAGAATAACAGCATTCGCTTTCATTTCTTCTGCTTCCATAAAGGCACTCTGTGTGTGAATCCATGAGGTACTCCCTATTTCTCTTTTTATGTCAAATTTATAAATTAAAGGTTGGTCTGATGTTTTTTCTTCCTGCGAAAAAGCATTGAGACACATTAAAGAAAGTAGTAAGCCAATAATATAATATTTAATCATCTGTTTAATCTTTTTATAAATTTAATTAATCATACTTAAATATTGGATAAAATATAAAAATTATTCCTTGTTAATTGAAATTAGTGTTTCTGTAGTCGAAATTGTGGCTGCTACCACAGAGATTACAGAAACAAAACCTGATATTAAAACGCCAAAATAGGGTAATAGCAGAGTTAACGAAAAGATGAATCCGTTTCCGATGGCTAAGCCCTTGTTTGTTTTAACAAAAGTAATGCTGTCTTTTATTTTCATCTGTTTTCTTTCAAGTGAAAAATCAATAAATGAAAAGCCATAAAAATAGGCTGAAATAAAAAATAACATCAGGTTTGAGAATAATCCGACTACAGGAATAAAGCTGATAATAAATAATAGGATTGTAAATAATATTTCAATCATAAAATTTCTTGTGGCAAGTTTTATTCCCCTGTAAATATCTTTTATAAATTGTTTAAAATGAAACGGGTATTCATTCCCGGTTAAGATGTTCTCAACTTTTTCAGATAAGTGAGCATATACCGGCGACATTAATACAATAATGATGTACCCGCTAATATATGCAAAAACTACAATAAATAGTATTCTTAAAATAAAGTTTAAAAAAAACATGAGTGCGGATGCCAGAAACCCTGAACCCCAAAAAGTCCAGGTGTCAATATTTAACCAACCTGTGATATATGAAGAATATTCAGAGCCTAATGAAACGATAGATTGATACCCTAACACGAATAGTGCAATATTTAAAATTAAGGGGAATATAAAATACCAGGATAATTTATGTTTTCGTATAAAATAGAAAGCTTTAGAGTAAGCTTTTATTCCTGATTTAAATCCTCTGATAAATGACATATTTTGTTTGTTTAGTATTTACAATAATATTAAAAAAATGTAATAATGATTGGCATTATCGCTGTGAAAAAGTCTTCTGCTAAAGCCTGCTAATTTATATTCGTAGAGATTTTTGGTGGAACTTCAAACAAATCAGTGATATGATAATTTACTATCTAATAAAAAAGTATTAATTTTGCGATTTTAAAATTTTAAAATTAATGATGGACATTCAGTTATTAACCGCAATATCTCCGGTTGACGGAAGATACCGAAATAAAGTGGATGGATTAGCTCTTTATTTCTCAGAATACGCATTAATCCGTTATCGAGTTCTTGTTGAAATTGAATACTTTATCACTCTTTGTGAGCAGCCATTACCTCAATTGGCTGATTTTGATAAATCTTTATACGGAGATTTACGGAATATCTATAAAGAATTTCAATTAGAAGATGCTGAAAGAATTAAAGAAATAGAAGGGGTAACGAATCATGATGTTAAAGCTGTTGAATATTTTATCAAAGAGAAATTTGATGCTCTAAAACTTGAAAAGCATAAGGAGTTTATTCATTTTGGTTTAACATCCCAGGATATCAATAATACGGCTATCCCTTATTCTTTAAGAGACGCTGTTAATGAAATATATTATCCTTTACTGGAGGAATTGATTAGTCAACTGGAAGATTTAGCAGCTGAGTGGAAAGATATTTCAATGTTGGCTAAAACTCATGGGCAACCAGCCTCACCAACAAGATTAGGGAAAGAGATGATGGTTTTTGTTACGCGTTTAAAAACTCAACTCTCATTATTAAAAGGGATTCCTTGTTCTGCTAAATTTGGTGGAGCTACAGGTAACTTTAATGCCCATAAAGTTGCTTATCCTGAAATTAACTGGATTGATTTTGGTAATCATTTTGTAAATGATGTTTTAAAATTAGACAGAGAGCAGTATACTACTCAAATATCTAATTATGATAACTTAGGTGCTATATTCGATAATATTAAGCGTATTAATACGATAATGCTTGATTTATCGCGTGATTTTTGGACTTATGTTATGATGGAATATTTTAAGCAAAAGATCAAAAAAGGTGAAGTGGGTTCCAGTGCAATGCCTCATAAAGTAAATCCTATCGACTTTGAAAATGCAGAAGGAAATCTGGGTATTGCAAATGCCGTTTTAGAACATTTGTCTGCTAAACTACCTGTATCTCGACTACAAAGAGATTTAACAGATTCAACGGTGTTACGAAATATCGGTGTGCCTATTGCCCATACGGTCATTGCAATTAAATCATTACAAAAAGGCTTGGGTAAATTGTTGCTTAATAATCAGGCTATTGAAAAAGATTTGGAAGCAAACTGGGCTGTGGTTGCAGAAGCAATTCAAACTATTTTAAGAAGAGAGGCGTACCCAAATCCTTATGAAGCACTTAAGGCTTTAACTCGTACTAATGAGGGGATTACTGCTAAAACTATTGCTGAATTTATTACGGGATTAGATGTGTCTGATGAGGTTAAAGATGAACTTCGTTCTATATCTCCACAATCTTATACCGGAATGTAATCATTTCACTATAAAAATTTTTGAAGTCAGCTTGCATAAAAGTAGATTTGCAGCTGACTTTTTTTTGTTTGTAAAGACAGGAGTTTAGAATATTAAATTCAGGTTATTAGATTTATTGATACATATAATGAATTAAAGTTGGGAGTTTCATCATAATTATTGTAAATGAAAGATTTCTTTAAAGTTTTAAAGCGCTTTATTCCACCATATAAGCGCCAGCTGGTACTCAGTGTTTTATTTAATTTGCTTTCGGCATTGTTTTCTGTTGTGGCTATGTTGTTTATGATTCCAATGCTTAATGTTTTGTTTCAGAAGTCGCATGAAGTGTTGGAGTTGGTTCCTTGGGCCTTTACTAAGGATGCCATGGAAAATAATCTGTATTTTTATATTACACAGATTAAATTTGAATATGGAATTGTGGCTATTATGCCATTTATTGGAATTCTAATTCTGTTTACTACTTTTCTTAAAGTTGGCTTTACTTATTTGGGAGCTCATCAAATGGTTATGATAAGAAATAATGTTGTGAAAGATATTCGACTTCAGATTTTTAATAAGTTAATGACACTTCCGTTGGGCTTTTATTCTGAAGAAAAAAAAGGAGATGTATTGTCGAGGGCAACAGGTGATGTTACCGAAGTTGAAAATTCTATCATGTCATCCATCAATATGCTGCTTAAAAATCCTATTATTATAATTATATCTGTGATAGCTATGTTTATAATGAGCTATCGCTTAACCATATTTGTATTTATCATGCTGCCTTTGGCAGGATGGGTGATTGGAAAAACCGGCAAATCTTTAAAACGAAAGTCTAAAGTATCGCAATCTTTAATGGGAAGTATTCTTGGTATCTTAGAAGAGTCAATTAGTGGGTTAAGAATCATTAAGGCTTTTAATGCAGAGAAACGAATGACCAAAAGATTTGAGGTGGAAACAGAAAACTATCGTTTAATCATGAATAAAGTACGCTGCAGGTATCAAATGGCTCATCCATTAAGTGAATTTTTAGGGACTATTGTAATTGTAGTTCTTGTATGGTATGGTGCTTTTATTGTTACAGCCGAAAATTCATCCTTTGGAGGTGCAACTTTTATGGCATACATTGGTATATTTTACCAGATTATAAATCCGGCTAAACAATTTTCTACCGGCTTTTTTAATGTACAGAAAGGTTTGGCCGCCATGGAACGTATTGATAAAATTCTTTTGGCTGATAACAAAATTCTGGAACAGGATGGTAAGATGGATAAACAATCTTTTAAGGCTTCAATAGAATATAAAGACATTACTTTTGGTTATAATGAAAAGAAGGTTTTAAAGAACATTTCCCTTACCATTGAAAAAGGTAAAATGGTTGCATTAGTTGGACAGTCGGGTTCGGGTAAGACTACATTTGTTGATCTGTTGCCTCGTTTTCATGATGTTCAGCAAGGGAGTATTTTTATTGATGGTGTGAATATTAAGGATATGAAAGTTCATGATTTACGTGGATTAATGGGTAATGTAAATCAGGAAGCCATATTGTTTAATGATACATTTTTTAATAATATCGCCTTTGGTGTTGAAAGTGCGACTCAGGAAGATGTTGAGAAAGCTGCTAAAGTAGCTAATGCTCACGATTTTATTATGGAGACTGAAAATGGATATCAGACGTTTGTGGGAGACAGGGGAGGAAAGCTTTCTGGGGGTCAGCGTCAACGTATTAGTATTGCTCGTGCTATTCTTAAAAATCCGGATATTTTGATTCTTGATGAAGCTACTTCTGCATTGGATACAGAATCAGAAAAACTGGTTCAGGAAGCATTAGAAAACCTGATGACCTCACGTACTTCTATTGTTATTGCCCATAGATTATCCACGGTTCGAAATGCAGATCTTATTTGTGTGTTTAATGAAGGTGAAATTGTGGAGAAAGGTACTCATGATGAATTGGTAGCTTTGGGCGGAACTTATAGTAAATTGCACGAACTGCAGGTGAGATAAATAGATGAAACTATTAATGTAGAAAGAGGCTAATTTTTTATATTAAACAGCCTCTTTTTGATTTAGCTTGTTATAGTTTTTCCTGTAAACGTTGCTTTTCTACAATGATCCATGTGGTTTCCAGAAGTAGCATTACTTGTTGGGCATGAAAATCATGATAATCATTTATTGAGTTGGCTACCCAAAAAACTGCAACAACCTTCCCGTTTGCAATTATAGGGATGGTTAATGATTTTAAGTTGTTTCCTTCGTTTTTCTCTGACCTTAAAAAATTGTAATTGTTATTTTTTTCATTTATAATAACAGCCTTTTGGGTTATTGCTGCCTGAGTTAAACAGTTTATACTTGATCTGTTGACTGTTAAGCTAAATTCGTTTGTATAGTTGTTCAGGTAAAATATGTTTTTTTGCTCATCATAGTGGTAAACAGCACCTGTATCACTATTGGTGTATGAGATAACCTTTGAGAGGGTGTGATTCAGTAAGTCGGGTATTGATTGAGCCTTGTAGGTAACAATTTCTTCAAGTCCTTTAAAGCGCTTGTTTACTTGTGTTATCTGCCATTCGTAATTTTTACGCACGGTTATATCCATAATTACACCTATAATCTTTGACACTTTTTTGTCTGAAGTAAATTCTATATCAACTTTTTGGTATAGCCACCTGGTACTTCCATTAACAATAATCCTGAAATCCAGAGTGAATTTTTCTCCCAGTAAACAATTGTTCCACCGGTCAATGAATATACTTTTATCGTCGGGATGTATTTTTGTTAAAATAAAATCTAAACTTAAAGTATCCTGTTTGTCTAAACCAACTATTTTGTAACACTGATCCGACCATGTTAATGAATCTGTTGTTATATCATAACTGAATGAACCAATATGGCCAACCTCTTGAGCTCTGTTTAAATAATAGCTTTGTAGTTTTAGGTGTGAAATATCTCGGCATAATATCAATATGTGTTCTGTATTGTTTATTTTTATTGTAGAGGCAGATATTAATGCTGTTATGATTATGTTGTCTTTAGTCTTGAACTTTGTTTCGTAGCTGGTGAGTTTCCCTTTTAAATTTAATTGCTGTATTAAGTAGCTTCTGTCTTCGGGATTGCACCATAGATTTAAATCAGTAGATTTTTTTCCTAGAATTTCTGCTTCTTTGTACTCAAATAATTCTGTAAAACTGTTGTTTATATTAATAAATGTTCCATCCATAGAGCTTATTGCAATGGCATCAGGACTGGTATAATAGGTTTGCTTAAATTTATGTTCGCTTTCTTCTATCAATTGGTTCGATCGGGTGTTGTTAAAGCTTAAAGCTGCCAGTTCTGTAAATGCAGTAAGAATGTTGATATCTTCTTTATTGTAGTCTTTGTCTTTGTTTGATAATGTGATAAACCCAACGGTTTCGTGTTTTATTATTATGGGTGATATTATGATGTTTTTAATATGGAGGTGGTTGTTTGGTAACTGATTGTTATCGAAGTCGTTGTCGATATGAACAGTCTTTTTTTTGTAAAATATTTTTAAAAGCTTATTTTTTGTTTTAAGTACAGGTTTGTTTAAGTGTTTTGCGCTACCATTGATGTTTTTAAACTGTATGTTCGTGTACTCTCCGTTTTTAATACCAACAAAACCCGATGTTGAATTTGTAATTTTCATACAGTAATTGAATATGCTGTCAATTGTTTTATTGTAATCGTTTACTGTTAATATTTGCTTGGCTGCATTTAGCAATTGCTTTATTTCTGTATTCCGTTGTTTTAATAGTTGTTCGTTGTGTTTTAATGTAGTTACGTTTTCCATACATACCAGTATCTTATCTTCACTTTTATCTGGAAGTATTGCTGTAGAGATATGGAAATTGAGTGTTTTTACAGCACCAAAATCATCTTTTATTGTAATATCAAAATCTGTTTTATTAATATGTTGCTTTGATGTAATGGTTTTATGAATCGAATTATTTAATATACAGGATTGGCAATGCTCCGAATGTCCACAGCCTTTTTTGTTAAGCGAAGCATTAATACACGATAAAAAATCACCGCCTCGAAGTCCCAAAGCCTGGGATGCATCTTTTTTTAGTAGTTCTAATCCTGTTCTGTTTATATCAATAATTTCCGAATCCTTATTCAAAATGAGCATTACTACAGGGGAGCTGTTAAACATCATTTTAAAAGTACTATCCTTTACTTTTACTTTTTCATGAGCCTTATTTTTCTTTCTGTGTTTAATGTTTATTAACAGGTATATGATTAAGGTAGATTGTAGAATGAAAAATATTGAAAATAGCCATGTAGCAGTTGTGTTTACTTCAAGTATTGAATTAATAATTGTATTTGGCATACTGTATTTGTGAGTGTAGTGTAGATGGGTTTCTGCCCAGTTCATTGAATGTGATGATAGAATAATTAGAAATAATATACTAATCGTCCTTTTTTGTTTGTAATTTAATATCCGGGTCATGCCGATGAATTGTGGGTGTGATTTAATTAATGTTATTTTAATTACTTTAGAAATGTGTGTTTACGTAATCAATAAATTGTTTAAATTCTTTTATTTGAAGCAGGAGCTGTTCAAAGTCAAATGATTTTACGTTTGCTTTTAATATTTTATTGTAGTTTTCCAGTTCTTTCCATGGTATGCTTAACGTAATTTCGGAAACTTCTTTGATGAATATATTCAGATCTGTTAACGACAGCATTTCTGATAGTTGTTTCCAAAGCGGGATGAGTTTGGTGTTAAATTTTTGTTTTATTATGCTTTTTTCTTCTGTAGATAAAAATGTTTTGTTTGTTTCTTCGCTGGCGATTTTCGTTTCTGAATCCATATATGCTCCATTGTTATTTGTATAAGTATTGCCGTGAACTTCTTTGTGTGAAGAAAATATGATTTTTGGAATAGATATGCTAAACCTGCTTCCTTTTCCCGGGTTACTTTCAAGAACAATGGTGCCACCCATTAATGTAATGATTTGTTGTACAATTGAAAGCCCCAAGCCTGTTCCTTCGTGTTGTCTGTTGCTATTCAAGTCTTCTTGTATGAATGGCTCAAAAATGATTTTTTGTTTTTCTAAAGGAATTCCAATGCCAGTATCGCTAATGATTAAATTAAGGGTGCCGTAATTATGGTGTTTATCTGCAAGAAATGAATACTCAATCTTAACACCTCCTTTGTCTGTAAATTTAATGGCATTATTGGTTAGGTTAATAAGTATCTGTTTGATCTTTAGTGTGTCTGTAAGTATTTCACTGGGTATGTCAGATTGTTTAACGATATCAAGAGTTATACCTTTATTGTTAGCAAATAGTATAAAAGTTTGATAGATGTCATCCAACAAAAAATCGAGGTTTACCTTTTCTTTTTTAATCTCAATTTTACCTGAATTAATTTTTTCTATATCCAGCAAGTCGTTGATGAGCTTTAATAAAGTTTTACCACTCGATTCTATTGAGGAAATGTAATTACTTAAAGGAGCATCCTTAATATGATTTTTTAATAATCCGGTAAACCCAAGAATGGCATTCATTGGTGTCCTTATTTCATGAGATATGTTCGCTACAAATCTGGTTTTTAATTCGTTGGCGTTGATACTTTTGTTGCGGGCATTTATAAGTTCATTTAGTAACCTTTTATTATTTGTAATATCATTTAGTATGCCTGTAAGTACGTGGGGTTGCTTCGAATCCATTTGTCCATGAAAATGAAACCATATATATTTGTTTTCAGCATTAAGCATGCGGAATTCTAGTTCCAGATATTTTTTATAATTTTTTTTTATCTTATTTATTTCTGACTTAAATAGTTCTATGTTATTTGGGTGAATGCGCGAAATAAGCCAGTTTAAATCTAATGGTGTATTGTTAAAATTGTATCCGGTTATTTCATTAAAAACCTGGTTGCAATCAAAAATATCCGTTTTAAAATTATATTCAATAAACGAAATTCTGCCGGCAGTCAATAAAAAATCTATTTTATCCTTTAAGTTATTAATCTGGGTTTCTTTTTTTAGTTCGTTGGTCATTGTTAATGTAGCTTCTGTTTTAGTTTATTTTGTCCCGATACCGTGTGTTTTTCATATAACCATGCAACAATATTTGCCGTTTTATGAATGTCGTGAAATGGAGGTGGAAAATGCTGAAATCATATTTTTATCGTGACAAATATAAATATTCAGAGAGTAAAAACAAGGATATAAATGAAATTTAAGTACCCAAATAATTAAATAGAAAAGTGAAAAGTTCGACTCTGGTCAATATGTGTTTATGTCTTGATCTAAGTGTATAGTTAGTCAGTGTTTTGTATGTTGTAGCGTGTAGTTGTGCTTCTGTATACTATTATATTTATCATATTTTACCTTCACGAATTTTTTTATGTGATGTCGGGGGATAGATTTGTTTTAAAACATTAATTTTATGCTTGATTTTGTGGGGCGAAATTTTATTCATCCTTTTTATAGTAGAATACCAAACATTTCATGATTAATAAAGTAGCAGAAATAATAAAAGCTTCGAAATATTGTATTGCATTTTCAGGAGCGGGAATCAGTGTGGAGTCAGGAATACCTCCTTTTAGAGGTGAACTCGGAATTTGGAACAGATATGATCCTCGATTATTGGATTTGAGCTATTTTTATAGTCATCCAGTCAGTTCATGGGAAGCCATACGCGAGATATTTTATGATTTTTTTACCGAAGCCAAACCTAATGACGCACATTTGGTTCTCGCAGAATTAGAAAAGAGTGGTATCATAAAAGCAGTAATTACCCAGAATATTGATAATTTACATTACCAGGCAGGTAGTAAAAGAGTTTTTGAGTTTCATGGTAATTCTCAGAAGCTAAAATGTTTAGATTGTCATTTATTATGTGATGCTAAAGATGTTGATCTTAAAGTAATTCCTCCAAAATGTCAAAAATGTGGAGGTATATTAAAGCCTGATTTTATTTTCTTTGGTGAAGGTATTCCCTCTGAAGCCTATCATAATAGTTTTGATGCGGCACGTAAGGCCGATGTTGTTATTATTTTAGGCTCAACAGGGGAGGTGATGCCTGCCTGTCAGGTTCCTTTAGTGGCCAAGCAAAATGGAGCTTTAATTATTGAGATTAACCCCGATTGTTCCAATTTTACAAATCAGATAACTGATTTTCATGTTAAGATGAAAGCAGGTGAAGCCATGAAGGCCATCATGCAGGCCATGAATAATTGATTCAGGGCTATTTTATGATTAAACTCAATATTTCCATTAAAATTATTACATTTGCGCGTTAAATATTTTAGATTTTAAGTTCTAATATAAATAATAAAAAAATGAAATTATTAGAAGGAAAAACTGCAATAATTACAGGTGCCGGAAGGGGTATTGGTAAAGAAATTGCTATTACTTATGCTAAAAATGGTTGTAATATTGCTTTCACTGATTTAGCAATTAATGAGTCTGTTCAGGAAACTGAAAAAGAATTAGTGGCTTTGGGAGTAAAAGCAAAAGCATATGCATCTGATGCCAGTAACTACGAGGATACAAAGAAGGTAGTTGCTCAAATTGTTGAGGACTTTGGCAGAGTGGATATATTGGTAAATAATGCTGGTATTACTAAGGATGGTGCTCTTAAAAGAATGACAGAACAACAGTGGGATCTTGTTATCAATGTGAACCTTAAATCGGTGTTTAACTTTACACAAGCTGTTCAGCCAATTATGTGGAAACAAGCCGGAGGAAGTGTTATTAACATGAGTTCTGTGGTAGGAGTTTCCGGTAATGCAAATCAATGTAATTATTCGGCTTCTAAAGCTGGTATTATTGGATTTACTAAATCAGCTGCTAAAGAAATGGGAACAAGAGGTATTCGTCACAATGCCATTGCTCCTGGTTTTATTATTACTGAAATGACTGGTGTTTTACCTGAAAATGTAAAAAAAGAATGGGAAAGTAAAATTCCATTAAAACGCGGAGGTACACCAGAGGATGTTGCAAATACATGTGTATATTTAGGTTCCGACTTGTCAGCTTATGTAACAGGTCAGGTTATTCATGTATGTGGTGGTATGAATATGTAAGATTCATAGTAAAGATAAAATATTATTTAAAGGGTATTCTGATTAGAATACCCTTTTTTGTTTTCATTAAATCTATTTTGTAATATTGGAGTTAATCTTTCGTTACTTTTAATGTAACATTATGTTTCATGAAGCGATCATGTAATTTTGTTTTTCCAGACTTAAACAAAGTAGGATAATTTAATTGATTTGAGAGTTTCACGTTATCGTTTAAATAAAACAATTAACGCATGAAAAATTTTATATATCAAGCTGGTACAAAGATAATATTTGGTACAAATCAAGTAAATAACCTTGTGGATGAGGTTGTAAAGTGCTCTGACAGAGTTTTGGTTACCTATGGAAAGGGTTCTGTAGCTAAAAGTGGGTTGTTAGCAAAAGTGACTTCTCTATTTACCGAAAAAGGAGTTTTCTTTAAAGAGTTGAATGGAATACAGCCTAACCCCAGAATTTCAAGTGTTCGAGAAGGGGTTAAATTATGTCGCGATCATAACCTGGGTTTTGTTCTTGCTTTAGGTGGGGGAAGTGTTATTGATGCCTCTAAAGCTATTGCAGCCGGAGTAAACTATAATGGCGACGCATGGGATTTTTGCTTGAGAAAGGCTGTTGTTGAAAATCCCTTGCCATTAGGGTGTGCATTAACTCTTGCAGCAACAGGTTCAGAGATGAATGGAAATGCGGTAATATCAAATGATGAGACACAGGAAAAATTGGCGATGGGAAGTGATTTGTTACGTCCCAAAGTTTCTATGTTAGATCCAACATACACGTTCTCTGTTAATAAATGGCAAACTGCAGCTGGAACTGTCGATATTATCAGTCATATTTTTGAGCAGTATTTTACTCCGGATATCGGAACGGATGTTCAGGATAATATTGCGGAGTCAATCATAAAAACCTGCGTTAAGTACGGCCCCGTTGCATTGGAATACCCAGAAAACTATGTAGCCAGAGCTAATTTAATGTGGGCTTCAAGTATTGCATTAAATGGATTAACATCAACGGGTAAATTTATGGGCGATTGGGCTACTCATGGAATAGAACATGAAGTTAGTGCTATTTATGATTTAACGCACGGTGCCGGGTTAGCAATTATTTTTCCCAACTGGATGAAATATGTTTTAAATGAAAAGAATGCTTTTAAGTTTGCTCGTTTGGGGAGAAATGTATTTGGTGTTGATGAAGATGATGAATTAAAAGCCGCCAATGTTACCATTGATGCTGTGCGTTTATTTTTTAGTTCTTTGGGTATGCCATCAAAATTATCAGAAGTTAATATTCCGGATACTTTTTTTAAAGAAATGGGAGATAAGGCTTGTAAATTTGGCCCTATAGGTTATTTCAAAAGATTAAATAATGTTGCTGTAACTGAAATATTAGAAATGTCGAAATAGCCAGTAGTGAGGCATTGTAATGCAACTAATGATCATTGATCTGTGTAATGCATTTTAATGAATTATTTAAAAATATGGAATCATTCAGGGTACATCATTCTCAGATTAAAGGATGATTTACCGGGGCAGGTTTCATATTTCAATAGAAAGCAAACTATCATCCATGAAAGCGATAAAATTATTATTATTTATTCCTTTTTTAATAGCCTGCTCTACTTATGAGCCATTAAGTATTGAAGTGTTGCAGCCGGCTAAATATTCGTTTCAACCTGAAATAAAATCTGTTGTTTTGGTTGATAATTCTATGGCTTTCAGAAGTAAAGGTGTTCACCATATTTCCTTGCCTGATGAGTCATATTCTGTGGATACTATATGGAAAGATGATTTTCCGTTGCTGGTGTTGGATGGATTGAAAAATGAACTGACTCAAAGAAATTTTTTTGATACGGTTTATGTTCACGATATTTCATTGCGCCGGGCTGGTGTGTCAGACAGTAGTCTTTTATCATGGAATAGGATAGATCAGCTGTGTAAGAAGTATAATGCTGAAGCCGTTATATCTATAGAAGGTTATACGTATCATACCAATATAAAAGTAGAAAATATGTATGACGGGAATATGTATGGTTATTTAGATGCCGGTTCTACTATTTTTTACCGTGCGTATAATCATATAGATCATTCTTTCATTTTAGAAGAACTTCTTCAGGATACAATTTCATGGAGTGTTTATGGAAATGGCTTGAATTATATAGCCCAAAATCTCCCTACTTTAAGAACTGCACTTGATGAGTTGGCAGGTTATATGGGAGTAAGGATGGCTGATGATATTGCACCGCATTGGGCAAAAGAAAGTAGAGTTTTTTATAACTCAGGTAATGTTTACTTTATGCAAGCCACAGATTATGTTAGAAATAACCAATGGGGTGATGCTATAAAACTTTGGAAATTTGTTTATGAACATTCTAAAAAGAAGGTAAAAGCTAGAGCAGCCTATAATCTTGCCCTGGCTTCTGAAATTCAGGGCGATTACGAGTCTTCTCTATATTGGATTCGAGATGGTTTAAATATTGTGTCAAAATTGAGTTCAGGGCAGGCTAAAGAGGAAAAAAAGAGATTGGCATTGTATTCTTCTTATATGGCTCAAAGATTTAAAGTTCTTGATGATTTAAAAAATCAAGTGGGAGGCGGAGAATGAAAACCTGTTTATTTTTATTTTGCTGTATCTTTTATTCGTTCATTATAAACGGGCAGTATCAAATTGGAGATCGGGGTACAGGTGTTTCAATGTGCATAAAAATGATAGGTAGTAAAAAAGAGCTTGTTAGTTATCATTCTAACCTCCGCTTAATCCCTGCTTCGTTAACTAAAATAATTACAACATCAACAGCCTTAGAGTTACTTGGACCGGATTATACATTTAAAACAAAGTTTGTTTGTAGCGGTAAGGTGCAAAATGGTTGCTTAGAAGGTAATCTGATCATACAAGCAGGTGGAGATCCAACTTTAGGTTCCAGGTATTTTAACAGTACAAATTCCGACAGTTTATTTAAACATATTTTTCACTGGTTACAGGAGAATGATATCAAAGAAATATCCGGGACAGTTTATGTACAGGCATCAGAAATTAGCTACTCGTCAGCTCGTTTGTGGGAGGACATTGGTAACTATTACGGTGCTTATCCTCATGAATTTAATTGGAGGGATAATACGGTAAAAGTGACCTTGGCCTCGGAAGAAACTGGTAGCCTTTGTAAAATTGTTTCTTTGAGACCGTCCATCGAACCCTATAGTATCAAATGTAAGGTGTTGGCTGCAGATCATAATAAAGATAGTGCCTATGTGTATGGCTTACCTGAAATAAAACAATGGTGGATAGAAGGATCTATTCCTTCGAACAGATCCGGTTTTATAATAAAGGCAGCAATGCCTGATCCGGCAAGAACGTTTGAAAAAGAATTAAGCAGTTATCTTCAGGTTAAGGGTATTCATATTCTTAAAAAAGAAATAAAACCATATTTTTCAAATGATAGTCATCTTTCCTGTATATTTTACTCGCCCAGACTGTCAGAAATCATTAAAGTTATAAATCATAAAAGCAACAATCTTTTTGCCGATATGCTATTGTTGACATTGGCAAAGCAGTTTGGAAATCAATACTCCTGGGATATTGGTGTTAAGGTAGTATGCGACTTCTGGAATGATAGAATTGATTTTACCAACAATTTCAGGATAAAGGATGGCAGTGGTTTAACACCTAAAAATTTAATCACCACAAAAGGTATGGTTGATCTGCTTTTGTGGATGAAAGATAATAGTGACTATTTTGATGTTTTTAAAGCGTCTTTGGCCATTGGTGGCCAAAATGGTACCTTAAAGTCTGTATTTAATCATGAAAATTTAAGAAACAGAATTTTTGGAAAAAGTGGTTCGATGGAAGGAGTTTTAGGATACTGTGGATATTATATTGGAATAAATGGGAAATACCACGCTTTCTGTTGTGTTGCCAATAACTTTACAGTAGAAACTAAGTTGGTCAGGAATCAAATGGACTCAACATTAACACAATTGATTTTAAATACAAAAAAGGAGTTTCAAAAATAGAAACTCCCTCAATATATTTATCACTTATATAGGGGTGAATTAGTTATTTGCGCCGGTATCTCCTAATTCTACACCATAATCTTGATTCAGCTTTTGAATAAAGTCATTTAGAGCGGTATAGAAGCCTGATAGTTCGTTTTGAACATATGTTTCCATAGATACTTTAGATTGGTCACTAAATACCATCCTCATGTCCATGTAGTAATCGTTATAAGTGTATGTGTCGCCATTGTAATCAGTATAACTATCACTTTCTGTAACAACGTAAGGCTCTAATGATGCAATCAAGGTATTATTATCTGAATAGATTAATACAAATTTAGCATTTGCACTGAATAAAGAAACTAAGTTTTCAGCTTCAAGTTCTTTAATCTCATCAGGGTAGTCACCCCATTGATCTCTGTCAGATTCATGTGCAGTGTCAAATTGTTGTTCGCCGTTTACAATAGTTTGAATATTTACCTGACCAACTGCTTTTAAATTCATAAACTGCATATAAGCATTGCCATTCTGAATGATTTCTTCAACATCAGTTTCAGTCCAAGTGTATGTTTCTGAATATTCAACTTCTTCATATTGTTGTGTCTCATCGTTCCATACATAATCAGTCCATGTGTCAGTATCTGAATCCTCGTAAGTATTGTCATCAATATTACTTTCAGACCAGTCACCGTTGATTTCAGCACCAAAAGCGATTAGAACATCACCTGCGTTTTTAAAACTAAAATCGAAGCTTGCACTTTGGTTAAGATCATGGTTTAATACCTGATTAAATGAAAAAGCACCAATATTTAAAGTGTTTTCAAGAGCAGTAGGAATTCCGTCATTAGAATAATCTGCAGATAGATTATAACTCATTAAGGTGTTGTCGTTATATTTTAGTGTTGCTTTAAGTCCTGTAGGAAATTCAATAGTTCCTGCAGGTAACTCTAAATCAGCTCTGGGGTTAGTAATTTCCTTTACAGTAAAATCGCTAATTCGGATTTCTGCTGTATTGGTTAAATCTCCTTCTTTTCCCGGGAATAGAAAAACAATAGCATCAGAATTTTCTGTTTTGTCAAATTCAAAAGTGGACGGATTGTAACTATAAGTTGCTGTTTGAGCAGCAAAAGAATCGCTAAGAGCTAAACCTTCTTCTGTAGTTGCCTTTAGTAAATTATATACTTCAGCAGAATTTTTTGAGTCATCAGATAAGATTGTAGCAGCTTTTAACGGAACATTGAACAGGGCAGATGGAGTTTCTGATCCACCAAACAGATTCATCATTTCAATCATTACATCAATAGCTTCTTCATCTTCAAGAGCATCAATTTGAGAAACTAACTCTACAGCTGCATCTTCAACATCTTGTTTTGATTGCTCGGGAGTTTTTGATGAGTATTCAGATTCCAAAGCATCATCAATACCGTCTTCAGTAGTTTTATCATCTTCACAACTTGTAAAAAAGAATAAACTTAATGCCACAACCCAAAGGTTGAGTTTTAAAAAATTTTTCATTTGATAGAATTTAATGTGTGTTTTTAGTTATTTTACTAGATGTATTTTTTACACATAGCGACTTTTGTTACGAAGGTGTTCGGGAAAGGTTTTGGGTTTATGTTAAATTAAATTCTTTGAAACTATTAGTGTAATAGTCAAATATTATCCTAAGTTTATTTATCAGGTTGCCAGTTAAATTTAATATATAGTTCTTTGCAGAGATTATATTTTTCAGAGTGATGATAAAACTTCGAGTGAGTATTGTAATGGCTTTATGGTTGCTAAGTGTTTGTGCTATAGCTCAAAATAATTATTCCAAGATTGAAGGGTATGTGTATGATTATTTACAGGAAGAGGCCATTCCGAATGTTCATGTTCTGATTGCAGAAAAGCAGGAAGGCACAGTTACAGATAGCGCAGGGCATTTTGAATTGTTGATAAGAGGTGATGAATATGTTAAGCTGGTATTTTTTCATACTTCCTTTAAAACAGATACTTTACAGGTTAATGTTGTTCATAATGAGCCGGTAAGTGTTTACCTTAAAGAAAAGCAGTATCTAAAAAAGGAAATAACGATTAAAGCCAACACGCATTCTTTTATTAAGGGAATTGTTCCAGGCAAAATTACATTAAAACAAGCTGATGTGCTAAGTACACCAACTTTGTTAGGAGAGCCGGATCTGGTAAGAACATTACAATTGTTACCAGGCATTCAATCTGTAAATGAAGGAAATTCTGGTATTTATGTCAGGGGTGGTTCTCCCGGACAAAATTATGTAGTATTTGATGGAATAGAATTAATGAATCCATCACATTTAATGGGTATTTATTCTGTATTTAACTCTTTTTTGGTAAATAATGTTTCCTTTTATAAAGGAAATGCCCCGATAAGGTATTCTTCCAGGTTGGCTTCTTCAATCATTGTCAGTTCATTTGATCAAAAACAGGGTGATTATAACTGGGCTTTAAATATGGGTAATATTAATTCTAATATTAGTTGTCAGGTTCATTCAAAAAATAAAAAATGGTATACGTCAATGGGGTATCGGCGTAGTTATATCGAGGGGATTCAGGCTGTAGCTGGTTTATTTTTAGATGATCGGGATAATTATTTTACTACAAATACATTTAATTTTTATGATTTTAATGGAAAGGTAAGGTATAAAGATAAAGGCTTGAATTTGGCATTAACATGGTATAAAGGGGGTGATATTTTTTCCTATCAAAAAGAAGATAGTCAAATTAATATTGCTAATGAATGGGGAAATGAGGGTCTTTGCATACAGCTAAAATCAATGATGGGTTCTAATTTGTTGTTAAATACTGATTTATCTTATTCTGGATATTCATCAGATCTGGAACTCGGTATTGTAGATCAGGATTTGAGCTTTAAAACTGATTATAAGCAATTTAAAATTAATACAGAATTCCTGTATCAGGTTGCTGGTCACTCATTCAGGATAGGAGTAAAAGGATCAAGGCGTATTGTCATGCCTCAGAATTTAGATATTGATTTAAATACTAATACGGATCAATTGAACAGTGAATATTTACATCATATTTACGAAGCTTTTGTTAGTGATGGATTTACATTGTTCCCGCGATTAGATGTTTATGTGGGTTATTCAGGTCAACTATATGAATTAGTTGAGGAAAAATCAAGTGGTTTTTCTGGTAATGTAACGGTAGCTCATGATCATAACCGTTTTTACCAAAAAGGAATGCTTTCTTTAAGTTATGAGGTGCGTGATAATGCTGCCATAAAAGCTTCGTTTAATTGTCTGACTCAAAATATTCACTTAACATCTATAGCATCCATCCCTTTACCCTCTGATGTTTGGATGCCTGCTACAGACAAAGTTCCTGCCGAAGAGTCGAATCAATTTACATTAGGCTATTTTAGGTCTGTTGAACCCTGTAATTTGGAGTTTGGCTTTGAAGGATATGGTAGAATTCAGCATAACCAATTGGTTTTGAATTTAAATGTGAAAGGGGAGGAACTTGATGACCTGGAGGATAGTTTTTTCGTGGGTGAAAGTGTTGCCTACGGGGCAGAAGTGTATATTAAAAAAACTTCTGATAAATATAATGCCAATGTTTCTTATACACTGGGCTGGGTTAAACAACATTTTAATGCCTTAAACAATGGTAAATGGCACGATGCCAAATATGACAGGCGGCATGATATCAATTTATTATGTAGCTATAAAGTCAATGATCGTATTGATTTGGGAGGTGTTTTTATTTTAGCTACAGGTAATAAAGCTACTTTGCCTGTTGGGCGTTATTGGATGATGGGAAATATAGCCAATGACTATGTTGGTATTAATAATTATAGGATGCCAGTGTATCACAGGATTGATTTATCTGTTAATTATCAATTTAAAACTAAAAAGCTGAAAGAGTTAGTGTTGAATTTTTCTATTATCAATGTTTTAAATCGTAGTAATCCGTATTTTGTTTATTATGATGTTGAGGAAGGAGAAGAAAATTATGAATTGAGTGTCAAAGCCAAACAGGTTTCATTATTTCCTATTTTACCTTCATTAAGTTGGAAAATAAAATTTTAAAAGATGAAGAAGCTTATATTTTCTTTAGCGATTATTTATATTTGCATTTGCTGTACAAAGGACATTGACATAGATCAGCCCAACTATACACCAAAGGTGGTGGTGGATGGTTGGATATCAAGTAATGATTATGCCAACGTTATACTTACCAAAAGCTCACCTTTTTTAACCGATTATGATTCTGCTGCAATAAGAAATACTTTTTTAAATTATGCAAAAGTTACCCTTACTTCATCAAAAGGTGAGAGTGAAGTGCTTACCTTGTTCCGAAAAGATGAATTTTTTCCTCCCTTTGTGTATAGAACGGTTTCCATTAAGGGCGAAGTTGGGATAACTTATGATTTAAAAATAGAAGTTGGTGACCAGGTGATTACGAGTACTACATCTATACCGGAACAGCCTGTTGTTAAAGATATGTTTGTAAATTTTTTATCTGATACAACCATGAATTTTCGATTGTTGATTGATGATGATGAAAGTGTTGCAAATTATTACTATTCTCAAATAAGTATTAAGAATGTAGACCGTAATTATCATTCCTCTGCATTTCCTTTATTTAACGATTTAAATAACAATGGAGCTTTGATTGAAAAGTATATATACAGAAGTGATGAGGCTGATCCTTTGAATTTAAATGATCTTGATACCAATAGGAATTTACCTGCGTATGAATTCTATCGCACAGATACGGTTTATGTAAAAATATCATCTATCGATGCGATTTCTTATACTGTTCTTTCCGATATTTATCTTGATCAGGTTAATAGTTCAAATCCGTTTTCGTTTATTAATAAAAATACTGGTACAAATGTTGAGGGAGGAATTGGACGGTGGACAGGTATGGCAAGTAATGAATTTGTATTTTCCAACAATTAGCTAAATCGTGATTTTTAAGGTGGAATAAAGGAGAAAGGAAAAATATATAACCGAGCTTTATTAGTTTTTCATTATGGTGCTGTATGATATTAATGATGAATCGCAAATGTTTATGATGGTTTCAATAGATCTTGATAAACAGCATTTTTTTTGTGAAATATTTCCTGCATATTTAGATGCTGATTCTTTTTCAATTATTTAGATATTGTGCATATAAATATGTAACAATTATTGATTTTAGTAGTACAAACGGTTTGGGGACATATGGTAAAAAAAATAGTAAAATGAGAAGTTTTAAGGTTAGTGTTGATGCTGGAAAGGCTGAGTTTTTTATAGAGTTATTAGATAATTTGGGTTTTGTTTCTTATGAAGAAGATCCTTCAATCAGGATAAAAAAGAATCAGAAGAGGTTATCGGCAGACACAGATAAAAGAAATACTACAGGTTCTTCAAGGCGGAAAACGAAGCCAGAAGATGACTTTGATTCACTAGAACATAGAAAAAAATCTTTGGAAGATATTCGTAAGGCTATGATTAATATTGATAAATTACGGAATAGCAAATAGTGCCTTATTTCTGAACTGATTTTTATTTTTGTCTCCCAATACTCGCAAAATATAAAACAATGAATATTTAAGGTGGTATTTTGGCGTTGGGCATAATTTTTGTACCCTTGTAATGTTGTAAAATAACTTTAAATCAGTTCACTATGAAATCAAGATTCCGAATTTTAATATACATTATTCTTTTTTTTATTGGAGAGTTTTGTATTCCATTAAATGCAATGGAATTGAATGCTTTTGCTTCTGATATTTCTAACGATAGTATTTATCAAACGGTTGATAGAGTTCCTGTTTTTAAAAAGGCTGGAGGTAATGTTCAGAAGTATCTTTCTAAACAAATAAAGTATCCAATAGATGCATTAGCTAAAGAAATTGAAGGCAAGGTGATGGTTTCATTTGTAGTCTCAAAACAGGGTTCTATTGCAAATATTGAAGTTTTAAACGGATTGTGCGAGAGTATAGATAAAGAAGCTTTAAGAGTCGTTTCGCTGTTGGGTAAGTGGAAACCTGGTGTTGTAAATGATGAAAAAGTACATACTAAGGTTACTCTCCCTGTTCATTTTTATATCAGTGATGAAAATAAAGATATTGCAAAGCAGATAAAGCCATTTTATTCCAATGACCGTACACCTCTGTTTATAATCGATAATAAAAAAGTAACAGGTTTGGCAACTTTAGAATATTATAATGTTAAATCTATTCGTGTTATTAAAGGTAAAAAAGCCATGGATCTATATGGTGAAGAGGCTAAAAATGGGGTTTTAATTATTGAAACCAAAAGAGGTACAGAACCAATATATAAAAAATAGAGGTTAATAGTTTGTAAAGAGGAGGCTGTCATATATTTGACAGCCTCTTTTGCTTTAATTTTTAATGAATTTTTTAATGATTTGATCTTTGCCGGAATTTATTTGAATAAAGTATATACCAGATTGGAGATCTGATACTGATATTGTGTTATCATTAAATAATTTCGTTTTTTGCAATACTATTTTTCCGGAAGTGTTAAGTATTTTAATGTCAATGTTATCGGAGTTGTTGTTATGTAATTTAATGTAGTTACTTGCCGGGTTTGGTGCAATTAAAATAGATTTTAATTTCTCGTTTACAATATCAGTAGTAGTACTTTTTATTACTTTAATCGTCCATGTTTGAGTAGTTTTAGGAGTTATTGTTTGATTAATAGTATAAGTGACATCGTTTGTGAAATCAATAGAGGTTATACCACTTTCCTGAGTTATACCATTCACCAGTACTTCAGTATATGTCGGTAATGCATAGGTAGGGACTAATGAAGTGAGGTCTGTTTCTTGAGGTACAGTAAGTGTTACAATTCTTTTGTCATAGTCAATGTTTCCTACAACACTTAACGATTCAAAATTGAAGTATTTAGTCGAACGTGAAAAACCCCATTTTTTTTAACCAGCCCAAATACACTTATTTTTGTGTTGATAAATCCAATTTAAGAAAAGGTCAAAAATATTCAGTGCTCCAGCTTCTAATCGCTGGAGCATTTTTCTTAGATTATACCCTGTTGCTGCCAATATCGTATTCAGCTTATCTCCATCTTCATCCAGTAAAAAGTTTCGCCACATCCTGTGATCTCTTTTTAAATGTCCAATAACTGGTTCTATTCCTGCTCTTGCTCTAAAGCGATCTCTTGTTTTTTTGATTAGATATCTACTGGCCGAAGCTATAAGTTTTCCCGGTGTGAGTATTTTTACACCTTCAATTATTTTACGACCTCTGTAACCACGATCAACTATGCCATAATGGGGCAATTTGTTTGTTAACCTTTCTACCTGTTTTAATTGAGGAGACAATGTGTCGCCATCATAGATGTTTTCTGAGAATGCCATTGCTCCGACTATAATTCCGGATTTCTTTGTTTTGACAATAGAACTTTTGTTCCCAAATTCATATTTCTTTGCCTCTTTCCCTTTGGCAATGCAATTGACATGTGGTTGATAGATACTGTAAATCTTGTTTTTACTATCTTTTTGTTGGGTTAAAATAGCATCAAAAATCTTAAAAAGTTTGGAATAACATTTCTTTTGTTTATCATCCAATTTCCGATCAAGATCTCTGTAAATTTTCCCTGCAATTACTTTGATTCTGCGTGCAGCTGCTCGTGCTTTCTTCCTTCTTTTGGGGTGGCTGTGAAAACGTTGGTCAATCATCAACTGTTTCAATTCTTTTCTATACGTCTGGCGTAACTGAATGCAATGGTCTGCTGCAATTTTCCGACATTTCTCAATAATTTTCTTTTGCAACTTAACATCTGTTGGATAGGTGATATTTTTCTCTTGAACCGTGGTGTCGATTAATACTTCCTTTTCTTGGACTTCTTTTTTTGGAAACAGATTAATGGACATCTTGAAGAGAATCTCTGCTCCTTCTTCACCTATGCGTTTGCGAAATTTTATCAGTTCTGTCCGGTCAAAAGGTGGTTCGTGTTGAAAATAGAGCTCTCCACAGAAATATTGCCAGTAGGGGTTTTCAACCCAACGCTCAATAACACTTTCATCACTTTCGTTAAACATCCTTTTGAGCAATAGTATTCCTGCCACTGTCCTGATTGGAACTCCCGGTCGCCCATTATTTAAGCAATAGTACTTGCTTAATTGAGCTTCCAGCTCATCCCAATCGATTTTGTTGGTAAGTGATATTAACTTGTGATTTTCTTTTATAAAATGTTGGATAGGAGTTTTAAATATTTCCAACTGTGGTGTTTTGTCTATTTTTTGAACCATTTCTACCAGCTTTTTTCTCAAGTTCGCAATATGCTGGCAGAAATGATGCTTTGTTTTGTTGGAGTTATTAACTTTTCATCTTTAGTTATTAAATACTTATGTCCATTTTTTGGATTTAGCACGTTCGACTATTTAAAGTCATGTTGGCGGAATAGATTTACAGTTAAATCGTAAGTGCACAGATAGTCAGTCCATTTGTCTACTACTAGATAATATGTTTGAGCATTGTAGCAATAGGCGTTTTCAAAGCTTGCAATCCAATTTCCGGTTCCTGTTCCTGTTTCTTTATCCTGATCATAACGGTCAAACGTTCCTGGCTTTTCTCTGGTTAATGCAATACCTGGTCTTGGAGAAATAGAACCAGTATATTCTGCTGTAACAGAAGCATCTACATACATTTGTGTTTCAGGAGTGGTAAAGGCAAATACAATATCTTCGGACTGCATATAATTGGGAATGTTGTAATTAGTTCCGTAGTTGTTGGTATACATTGCGTATTCACCACTTGCTGTGTAAGGGAAAGATGAAATTAAAAATGGTTCGTCATCTACATCTCCAATTAAATAATTAATAACAGTTTCAGTATATTCATTGTTTAACGGGTTCTCATCACCGTCAACAGTCACTTTTCCTGTTATTTCATAAGTAGCTCCATCAGTACCGGTTACTGCATAGTTGTTTGTAAAAGTATATAAATATATTTCATTACTGGCAATGTTCTGATTAACAATCTCCTCTTTATATGTATTACCCCCATCCTGTGAAAAACCTATCGTAAATGAAGATATAGCTTCTGTTCCATAATTTTTAATGGCGATTTTAACTGTTTCATTGTCTGTTAACGCACCCTTGCTTTTAGGAGCTGACCATGAATATATCCCCAAATCTATGGTTTGAGAATTTAAAAATATTGGAGTAGTTAAAAATGTAATCCCTATTAAAAGGACATTGCGTAAAAATACTTTCATTCTAAATGTGTTTTGTTTGTTAGTTCACCAGTTACGGTTGATAGAATGAAATGTTCTATAGAAAAATTAAATTGGTAACTACGTATTTATTCGTTAAAAAGTCAATTGCTTATAAATGAGTTTAGTCCTTCTGAAACTGAGTAAATATAAGTGAAACTAGACTTTGAATATTAATTTAATGGCTACTTTTATTTAGTTTTCAAAATTTAACTAAAGCAGATAATTACTTAGATATAACAAAAGTTATTGTTTTGCAAATAAAATTAGTAGATCTCAAAATAATACACTTTAACTTTAAATATATATTATTCACCAAAAAATGTAATTTATTAAGTGTTATTTGTATTTATTTTGTCTTAATATATGTTGATGTGAATGATTGGAAGATTAGGGTATGATTATTCAATATTAATTAGGATGTATTGTTGTGCATAACAATACGTTTACTGTGGGTATAAAAATATAATATGTTAAGATTATATATTCTGATTTTCTTATTTGCTATTTTTAATATAGTTTTTGGTCAGGACAAAACATTAACCGGTACAATAAAAGACGCTAAAAGCGGAGAACCTATTCCTTTTACTAATGTATATATTAAAGGAACAACAAGGGGTACTATTTCTGATACAACAGGTTATTTTAAATTAGTAACAGATGGTGATTCTGTTGTTTTTTCTGCTATAGGATATTATAAAAAGACACTTGGGTTTAAAGGTGAAAAGAAACCTGTTACCGTGGATTTAGAACCGGAAATTGTATCGCTCAATGAAGTTAAAGTTAAACCTGATGATGAAAGAATCAGATGGCTCTTGAAGAATGCAGTAAAGCAAAAAGATAATAATAATCCTGAAAAATATGGACGCTACTCATATGAAAAGTATTCTAAATGGGATTATGTATTAAATAATGTTGAACGATCTTTAATGAAATCTAATGTCTTTAAGGATCATAAGAATTTATTTCAAAAGTCTGAAGATGGTACGTTCTATTTGCCTGTGTATTTTTCAGAACAATTGGTATATAATGAATTTCAACGCCAACCATTAAGAGAGAAATCCACAGTATTAGCAGACAAGACATCTGGATTAGGGGTTCTCAATAGTTATGAATTTAGTGGTTATACAAGTGGTTTAAACGTAAGTCATAATTTTTATCAGAACTACATTGAATATTATGAGCAAAATTTTGTAAGTCCTTTAGCAAATAATGGTTGGTTTTATTATAGGTATTACCTGGTTGATAGCACTATGGTAGAGGATACTAAAAACTATAAAGTTCTATTTTATCCCAGAAGAAAAGGGGAGAATGTTTTTCAGGGTTATATGATTATTGACAATAAACGTTTTGCCCTTCATGAAATAGAAGCTAACCTATCAGGAGGAAATCAATTAAACTTCATTAAAAATATGAAGGTTAAAAGTGAATATCAACTAGTGAATGATTCTGTTATATTCTTTAAGAGTAATCAATTAAGTGCTGAGTTTGATTATTTGCCAATATCAGGAGATTCTTCAAAGCAACGACTGGAACTGATATTTAGTGAGAGCTCTTCGTATGATAAAGTAAAGATTAATCCTTCGGATGAAGTGGAATTATCGGTAAAAAATATAAGTTATGAATCAATTAAGGATTTAAACTATCGTAAAAGATCTGAAGATTATTGGGATCAGTATCGTCATAAACAGCTTTCGGAAGAAGATCTTAACAAGTATGCTATTATAGATAGTGTTAACCAGATTAAAACTGTTAAAATGGCTAATGAGTTGGTTGAGATGGGACTGAATGGTTATCTGGATGTTGGAAAGTTTGAACTTGGTCCTTATACAGATTTTGTCCAGTCTAATGAAATTGAAGGATATAGATTTTACTTTGGAGGAAGAACCAGTTCTGAAATTAGTGAAAACCTTATGTTTTATGGGGGGGTAGGATATGGTACAAATACTCAAATGATAACGGGTAGGGGAGGTGTAGGGTATAGGTTTAATAACGTAAAAAGAAAAGTAGTTAAATTAGAATATGATGATAGGTATATAAGGATGGGTGAGAATCGTAAGATTTTATACTTGTATGAAAATATGCTCAGCCCTTCCGAAACAAATCTTGTTTCAAGTATTCTGTCGCGTGATACTTTTGATGAATTGTATCGTCAGCAAGGAGTTCATTTTGAGTATGAAAATGAATGGCGTACCGGATTGAGTACACGCTTTAATTTAGATTATAAAAAACAGCACTCTCCTGAATTTTATCCTTTTATAATGGATGGTAATGAAGTAGATTATATACAGGCTTTTGAGGCAGGTGTAAATTTGAGGTTGTCATGGAAGGAATCGGTTATAGATGATGGTTTTATGAGGTTTTATGTTTCTTCTGATTATCCAATCATCAATTTTTCGGCTAATATAGGGAAAGTTGATTATAATAATATTAATACTTGGTATGGTAAAGTTCATGCTACGGTAAAAGCTAAAAAATACTTTGGTCAAACGATATTTAATTATGCTTTTGAAGCCGGGAAGATATTCGGAATACTACCTTATACAATGCTTGAAATACCTAGAGGAAATGAAACCTATGGTTATTACAGGTATGATTTTAACCTGATTAATTATCTTGAATTTATTCATGATCAATATATTCATACCTATCTGGATTATCATATGAATGGATTTTTCTTTAACAGGCTTCCGTTATTAAAGAGATTAGGTTTACGTGAAGTTGTTTCAGCCAAAGCTATGATTGGTAGTTTAAATGATAAACAATTGGGCGGTATCGAAATGCCTGAAGGAGCAGGTAGTGCCAATGGAGCATATCTTGAAGTTGGTGCAGGTCTTGAAAATGTATTAAGATTTTTTCGCGTGGAAGGAATCTGGAGAGTCAGACCAAAATCTATTCTGGGTGTTCCTGATTTTGGCATTCGTGTTTTATTCGAAATTAAATTGTAAAGTTTGGTGCTTAATGTGAAATATTAACATACCAGATTTTCAATGTTAATAATATCAATAGGTTGGTACTCTATTTTTGCGGGCTTGACATTATGTGCAAGATAGTTGAAGAGTCGTTTAAAGTTTTTTTCTGCTTGATCAACAGGTCTTTGACTGATTAAGAAATTAATAATCCCTTCTTTTAGATACTCGCTGTTTTTTTGATAGACTTCATATCCTACAAGAAAAAGGTGGTCAAGTTTACGCTCTTTTAAATACTCAGCTATTACAAAAGTGCGGGCACTGGAAACCATTATACCACCAATGTTAAGATTGTTGTTAAATACCCGGTCAAGGGTATCGTATATTCCTTTCTTGTCGCCACTAGGTACTTCAACAGTTATTTTTAAACCTTTGTTTCTTTTACCCGGATCCATAAAATAACTCATGAAACCCTGGTTACGTAAGTTTAAGTGTATTAAATTATCAATATCCTTAGCTATATTTACAATTAGTATGTCCTTGTCTTCTTCAACACCAACATCCATTATACTTGCAGCAACGCGTCCGCCTTTTCTTGCGTTTTCACCAATAAAGGTCAATGCGTGTGTTTCTTCAATGTTAGTGTCAATATAAGTGTATGGAATTGATAAATCATCAAGTTTATAACAAAGTTCTATTGTTTCGTTTTTTAAGATAGGTGCTATAATAACTCCATCAGGATTCCAATCAATTAGTTCGGCAGCTTTTTGTAAAAAATCCTCAGCATTATGCATCTCATAGTTGAAGTATTTTACATTTGATATGAATGGTGTAGTGGATTCTTTGCCAAGTTCAATGCCCTTGGGATGTTCTTCCCAAAAAAGGTTATTGCCGGTACTTAATGGCAATAAAACGGCAATTTTATATGATGTAGGAGACTTTAGAGCACGAGCAGCAATATTGGGTTGATAATTAAGTTTTTTAGCAATAGCTAAAACTTTTTCTTTTGTTTCTGCTTTTACCTCACCTCTGTTGTGTAAAACTCTGTCAACAGTTCCTATTGAAACACCTGCTTTTTGTGCAATATCTTTTATTCTTACAGTTTTTACGGGCATAGCTATTAAAAGATATAGCCTGATCTGTGATTAAATCAGGCTATAAAATATTATGTTATTTATGTAAAACGGGTTTGTAGTGGGGAACAAGAATTTTCATAATTGTCCATCCAATTAAATATGCTACTGCGCAAATAGAGAATATAATAAAATACCCGGCTTCAATTCCTTCAAATCCCATGAATTTCATATCGGTTTTATCTGCAAAATCAAATAAAACACCAGAACCTTTGTTGATACAGAATGATCCTAATCCTCCTGCCATACCACCTATTCCTGTAATGGTTGCAATAGCCGATTTTGGAAACATATCACCTACCGTTGAAAAGATATTGGCCGACCATGCCTGGTGAGCTGCACCAGCTATACCTATGATGATAATAGGAAACCAATATGTTAAATGACCTAATGGTTGAGCAAACAAGGCTAATAATGGGAAAAAGGCAAAAATAAGCATCGACTTCATTCTTCCGGCATATGGATCCATTCCTTTTTTATCTACAAAATAAGTAGGAAGGTACCCTCCAATAATAGATAATAGTGTAATTGCATATAAAACAAATAATAATATTTGTGACATGATATTGTCAGAAGGTAATTGATATACATCACTTATGTATGCTGGAGTCCAAAATAAAAAGAACCACCATACACCGTCTGTCATAAATTTACCGACAACAAATGACCAGGTTTGTTTGTAATTAAATAATTTCAAAAACGGTATTTGAACAGAATCAGCTTCGAGAGCAGCTGAATCATTGTTATCTATATCTTGATTGATATACTCCAATTCTGCTTTGTTAACTTTTGGATGATCGCTTGGTTTTTTGTACATGAAATTCCAAAAGCCCATCCATATGAAACCAAGAGCACCAATAATGATAAAAGACATTTCCCATCCAAAATGAGATGCAATTAAAGGAATTGTTAATGGAGCACCTAATGCACCTACTGTAGCACCGGCATTAAAAATACTTGTTGCATAAGCTCTGTCCTTTTTAGGGAAGTATTCAGCTGTTGTTTTAATAGCAGCAGGGAAGTTACCTGCTTCACCAATAGCTAAAACAAAACGAGCAAAAATAAACAGAACCACACTCACATTCATTACTCTTGATATATTTTCAATAGTATTGATTGCTTCTTTTGCCCCATGAAAACCAACGAACCATTCGCCTGCAACAATTCCAGAGGTTGCAATGCCACAAAATGCATGTAATACAGCACCTACAGACCAAACACCAATAGCCCATAAAAATCCTTTTTTGGTTCCCATCCAGTCTATAAATTTACCGGCTACTAAAAGTCCGATAGCATAAAAAACAGAGAACCATGCTGTAATGTTTCCGTAATCACCGTTTGACCAGTGAAACTCAGGTGCAATAAAATCTTTCCACGTGAGTGATAATACCTGACGATCCATATAGTTGATCGTCGTGGCAAAAAATAGTAACGAACAGATTGCCCATCTGTATTTCGTCATGTTTTCTTTAATTTGATTAGCAGACATTAACTTTTATTTTTAGATTTATTTATTAAATGTGTATACTTCTCCTGATTCCTAATTCTAATCCTCTGATTTCAGCTAATCCTTTCATTCTTCCATATAAAGAATAACCCGGATTGTTTTCGTGGCCAATATCTCCTAACATCTGATGTCCATGATCGGGACGAACAGGGATTGAAAAATCATTTCTTCCTTCTTTTTTGCGTCTTTCTTCTTCTAATACAATGGTTTTTAATACGGAATAGATATCAACATCACCATCAAATAACATATCTTCACTAAAGTTGTGATCGGTATCACGACTAACATTTCTTAGGTGAGCAAAATTAATTCGGGGAGCTAATTCTTTTGCCATAACAGAAAGATCGTTAAAATGTCCTGCTCCCCAGGAGCCTGTGCAAAGCGTAACTCCATTGGATATAGAATCAACAGTGGTGATGATGTCTTTTGCATCTTTTAAGGTGCTTACTACACGAGGAAGACCTAGTAAGCCCCATGGTGGATCATCCGGATGAATGGCCATTCTGACTCCATATTGCTCTGCAACAGGAATTATGGCATTTAAAAAATCCAGAAGATGCTTTTTTAATATCTGATCGTCAATGTTTTTATATGAATCCAATACTGATTGAAACTGTTCCAGGGTGTAACTTTCTTCTGCTCCAGGCAATCCTTTTATAACAGTATTGGTTAATACTTCTTTTCCTGTTTCATCTAAAGACTCAAAATATTCTTTTGCCTCTTTTTTGATTTTTTCAGTATAATCATTTTCGGCATTTGGCCTTTTTAAGATGTATATGTCAAAGGCAGCAAATACTTTTTGTTGATATATTAATGCAAAAGAACCTTCTTTTGCTTTGTGATATAGATTTGTACGAGACCAGTCGAGCACCGGCATAAAATTGTAACAAACAGTTTGAATTCCACATTCTCCTAAATTCTTGATAGACTCCTGGTAGTTTTTGGTATATAATTTCCACTCGCCTGTTTGCTTTTTAATATCTTCATGAACGGGGACACTTTCAACAACAGACCAGGAAAGTCCATACTCTTCAATCATATTTTTGCGATCCAGGATATCTTTTTTGGTCCAAACTTCACCATTAGGAATGTGGTGAAGTGCAGTTACAATACCTGTTGCACCTGTTTGTTTGATGTCATCTAGGGTGATGCGGTCATTCGTGCCGTACCAGCGCCATGTTTGTTCTATAGCCATTGTAATATACTTTTTAAGAGCATTTTAATTATGCGAATTAGTAATTTATATTTTTACTATAAATAAATCTTTATGTAAAAAACCTGACTAATATACACTATAATTTTATTTTCTATTCCTGAACCGAGGTTTTAAACTCCTGAATATGCGCTAAAACCGCCATCAACAGGAATAACCACACCTGTTACAAAATTAGCCCAGTCGGATAATAGATAAAGTATAGTACCGGTTAATTCTTCGGGTTTTCCATATCTTTCCATAGGAGTATTCCTAATGATTTTTTCACCACGAGGGGTAGATTCTCCGGTTTTTTCATCAATAAGTAAGAATCGATTCTGGTTAGTAAGAAGGAAGCCCGGTGCAATTGCGTTTACTCTGATTCCTGTTTTTGCGAAATGAACAGCCAACCATTGTGTGAAGTTATTGATAGCCGCTTTTGCTGCTGAATATGCTGGTATTTTTGTCAACGGGGTGTATGAATTCATTGAAGATACATTGATGATAGAGCCAGCTTTTTTTTCTATCATATCTTTAGCAAATACCATCGTTGGAAGTAAAGTTCCTTGAAAATTTAAAGCAAACACTTTATCAAAACCTTCCATTTCCAATCCCAAAAAAGTATCTTCTAAATTGTTTAAAAATTCTTCCGTTATAAATTCTGCTTTTGTAGTTGCATTAGCTGCATTTCCACCAGCTCCATTGATTAGATAGTCAATTGATCCCAGTTTTTCGTTGATGATTAATTTTGCAGAACTTAATGAGTTTTTATCTAAAACATTTGCAGAAATGCCTATAGACTCAGTTTTGTAGATTTCTTTTATTTCAGAGGCTACCTTTTGAGCAGCGTCAGGATTTAGATCTAAAATTGCTGTTTTTATACCTTGAGAGGCAAGACTTTTTGCCATTGTAGAACACAATACACCTCCACCTCCGGTGATTACTGCAACTTTATTTGTTAGATTTAAGGGAGTCATATCATTTAAATTAAAGTATACAAAGTATAACAACAATTTAATCAAATAGCATATATGTCATTATACTTTGTATTTAAATATGATCGAAATTATTTTCTGGCAGCCTCAATGTTAGCCATTAATTCTTTAACTACTTGTGTTAATGCGTTCCAATCTTTGTTGGCCATCACTTCTTTTGGGAATAATTTAGAACCCATACCAACACAGGTTACTCCTGCAGCAAACCATTTTTCAAGATTTTCTTTAGAAGTATCAACACCTCCTGTTGGCATAATATCTGTCCATGGCATCGGAGCTTTAACAGCTTTTACGAATGATGGTCCTCCTACTTCAGAAGCAGGGAAACATTTTACCAGATCAGAGCCTAATTCCTGAGCTTTGTTGATTTCAGAAATTGTACCACATCCTGGAGACCACATTACTTTTCTGCGGTTACAAATTTTAGCCATGTTTTCGTTCAATAACGGAGAAACAATGAAATTTGCACCTAATTGAATATATAAAGCTGTAGTTGCTTCTTCAACAATAGACCCTGCACCTAAAATCATTCCAGGAAGATTTTTCAGTGCATATTTATTTAACTCACCAAATACTTCGTGAGCAAAGTCACCTCTGTTTACAAACTCAAAAACGCGGATACCGCCATCATAACATGATTTTAGAACCGCTTTACAAACTTCAATGTCTTTATCGAAAAATACAGGAACAACGCCTGTTTCTTTCATAGCTTGAAATACTTCTAGTTTTGAATATTTTGCCATTATATATGTATAATTATCTTATTAAAAAACTGATGATAGATTGAAGAGCTGATCCAGAGGTGTTGATGAAAAAGTTTTTTGTGCCCGGAAAACTTCCCCCTTTAAATGTTCTGTCAATCTATCATCCTAATAAATCCAAAAAAGTTTTATAAAGTGATCAAAAACAACTAAGCATTACATACGATTGTATGTTTGTTGCGATAGTACGTTTACTATCTTTTCAAAAACTAAATAATTCTTCAAAAACTTTATTTACGACACATTATATATTTGGATGTTGTATGTTGCAAAATTGTTTCTGAATCACTTTATAATTTTATTTATCTTGATACTCTACCTGATGCATCTCCACCCATAAGTTTTTCAACCTCGTCAACAGTTGCCAGGTTGTAATCTCCATGAATAGTGTGTTTTAAGCATGAAGCAGCAGTAGCGAATTCAATTGCTTTTTGATCATCACCTACATAAGTAAGTAATCCATAAATTAAGCCTCCCATAAATGAGTCTCCACCACCAACACGATCTACGATGTGAGTGATATCATAATCAGCAGCTTTAAATAATTCTTTACCGTCATATAAAACGCCTGACCAGGTATTATGGTTAGCGTTAACAGATCCGCGTAAAGTTGTAATTACTTTTTTAACACGAGGGAATTGAGTCATGATTTGTTGAGATACACTTCGGTATGCTTCTGCATCAACGTGTCCTCCTGTAATATCTACTCCTTCTGGTTTTATGCCTAAAACCATTTCGGCATCTTCTTCGTTACCTAATACAATGTCACACCCTGCAACTAATTCTGGCATTACTTCAGATGCTGTTTTGCCATATTTCCAAAGGTTTTTTCTATAGTTTAGGTCTGTAGAAACTGTAACACCTAGTTTGTTCGCAACTTTAATTGCTTCAAGACAAGCATCTGCAGCTCCTTGAGAAACAGCAGGAGTAATACCTGTCCAGTGGAAGAAATCAGCATCTTTTAATACTTCTTCCCAGTTTACCATACCTGGCTTAATTTCAGAAAATGCAGAATAAGCTCTGTCGTATACTACTTTACTAGCACGTGCAACAGCTCCTGTTTCTAAATAATAAGTACCTAATCTGTCACCTCCGTATACAATGTTATCTACATTGACAGAATGCTTAAGTAGATCCATTTTACAAGCTTTTCCTATATCATTTTTAGGTAAACGTGTTACAAATGATACGTCTATTCCATAGTTTGCCAATGAAACAGCAACGTTCGCTTCTCCACCACCGAATGAAGCTTTGTACGATGTAGCCTGAGAAAAACGTTGGTACTCAGGAGTTGCAAAACGGAGCATGATTTCTCCAAAGGTTACTACTTTTTTAGCCATTGTTTATTTTATTAAAATTATAGTTGATATTATTTTTTTAACACCGTTAACGAACACGAAAGTATAAAACAATTTTTAATTACCAAAATTTTTAACATTTTCTTTATATCCATATATGTCGTCCTTGATATAGTTGTTTCGTTGTATGGTTGTGTAATTATGTTGCAGATATATAGTTAGTTGTATTGATTTGTGCTTTTTTAAAAATAATGGTGCTGTATAGATAGGGGTGGTTTTAATATGTCGTTATTTTTTTACGTTAAAGTTAACGAACAGACCCTTGGTGTCTTTGTTTTTTGAGTAAATTATTATTCATCGTTATGCAATTAGTGTATATTCGTTGCAAATAATTATTGAATGAATTGTGTAGATAAAGAACTGAATAAAGTATTTGAACTTTTATTACTTGAAAAAGATGAAGATCTTATTCAATATAAAAAGAAAATGGCAAATACTTCTATTGCTGAGAGGCGTAAGGAGGGCGTATGTTGGTATCCTTTAGATGTGGATCGTACAAGATATGATGCTGGTGAGAGGTTGTTGATAAAGGTTAGGCGTGCTGTTGAGCATTCTCAGTCTCATTTGTTTCAGTCGGGTAAACTGATTTCATTGTTTTCCAATGCAGGAGGTAACAATGAAAATAAACATACAGTTAATGGGGTTGTAAATCAGGTCAGAGATCATGAAATGATTATTACTTTAAATGTGGATACGGAACCTGACTGGTTGAGAGATGGAAATGTGGGTGTTCAATTACTCTTTGATGAAAATTCTTATTTGGAGATGGAGCGTGCATTAAAAATCGTTATTCAGCCTCAGGATGATAGATTGATGCATCTTAAAAATGTATTGTTAGGTGATGCTGAGGGAGAATTGGAGGAGATAGATTTGCTACATATAGATTTTTTAAACTCCAGTCAAAATAAAGCCCTTAATCTGGTACGCAGAGCTAAAGATGTAGCTATTGTTTATGGTCCTCCTGGTACAGGCAAAACAACAACCCTGGTAGAAACAATATTTCATACGGTGCAGCTTGAGAGCCAGGTTTTAGTATGTGCTCCCAGCAATGCTGCTGTAGATTTATTGGTTGATAAATTAAGTATTAAGGGCTTAGATGTTGTGCGAATTGGTCATCCTGCGCGCGTTACAGAGGATGTTCTTAAAAAAACCTTAGATGCACGTATTGCAAATCATAGTAACTATAAAGATTTACGAGCTTTGAAAAAACAGGCAGAAGAATATTACCAAACAGCAATGAAGTACAAACGTCATTTTGGTTACGAAGAAAAACAACAACGTAGATTGCTTTTGCAAGAATCGAGTCAACTAAAAAAAGAAGCTGAACACCTGGAGTACTATATCATTAATGATATTCTGTCAAAAGCTCAGGTAATAGCTTGTACTATGGTGGGTGCTTCTAATTATCAGATAAGAGACAGGAAGTTTAAGACTGTTTTTATTGATGAAGCAGCGCAGGGCTTAGAGCCTGCAACCTGGATTCCCATCACTAAAGCAAGCAGGGTTGTATTTGCCGGGGATCATTGTCAGTTACCTCCAACCATTAAATCATATCATGCTGCCAAAGCTGGATTGGAAGAAACTTTATTCGAGAAAGCAATAAAAAGAAAATCAAATGGATGTTATGCTTCAGGAACAATACCGGATGCATAATGATATAATGACTTTCTCAAGTAGGTATTTTTATGGAGATAAACTAATGGCAAATAGTAGAAGTATCAAATTGTAAGCTGTTTCAAGAGGATTTGAGTGTAGAATTTATAGATACTGCAGGTTGTGGATATTTTGAACAGATAGATTCTGAGACTAAAAGTTCTTTTAATAAGGAAGAAAGTGAACTTTTGCAAAAACATTTAAAAGAGTATTTGTCATTGCTTCAATATAATAAGGTTTCAGATGTTTCTATAGGTGTGGTATCTCCATATAAGGCACAAGTTAATTTGTTAATTGAAGAGCTTGATGGTGTAGGTGATGAATTTGCGGAGGTGCAGGCAGATATAAGTGTAAATACCATTGATTCCTTTCAAGGTCAGGAAAGAGATGTAATTTATATAAGTTTGGTTAGAAGTAACGAAAAAGGCGAAATAGGCTTTTTAAGTGATATAAGGAGGATGAATGTTGCTATAACAAGAGCTCGCAAAAAGTTGGTAATAATAGGAGATAGTGCTACCGTAGGTCAGCATCAGTTTTATAGTGAATTTCTTGATTATGTAAATGAAATAGGTTCTTATCGAAGTGCTTTTGAATTTATGTCTTATTGATTTATTCCTATGCTAGCCTTGTTGTAATTCTAATTAAAATGATTTACTACTACTTTGCATCTTCAAAATAGGTAAAAGGAATCCGGTAATAATTTAAAATAATGGATGGAAATATAGCAATAGTTGTTCCTTGTTATAATGAATTTAACAGACTCCCCAAGGAGGATTATGTACGGTTTTTTGGGGAAAACAAAACTCTGTAAGATTGTCTTTTCCGACGATGGTTCTGTCGATAATACGATACAACTTTTAGAAGAGATAAAATCTGTAGCTCCTGAAAGAGTTTTCATAAATAGAGTAGAAAAAAATGGAGGAAAGGCTGCTGCGGTGAGGAGTGGCGTTTTGTATTGCTATCAGAATAATCTGGAATTTGATAAGATTGCTTTTTTAGATTCAGATTTGGCTACTTCTTTGCAGGAATGTATTGAAATTAGTGATAGAATTAAAAAACAAATTGTCTTTTGCTTTTGGATCCAGAATTCAAAAGATTGATAATGAAATTGATCGCAAATTGTATCGTCATATTATAGGAAGGGTTATAGCAACCATGATTTCTATAATTCTTGGATTAAATGTGTATGATACTCAATGCGGATGTAAAATATTTACTAAAGATCTTGGACAAGCCATCTTTAAAGAAGCGTTTATTTCTAAGTGGTTATTTGATGTAGAGCTTTTTTTTAGAATTAAATATTTATTCAAAGGAACTGAAATGAAGAATATTGCCCGTGAAATTCCCTTGAAATCGTGGATAGATAAAGATGAATCTAAGGTTAAATTCTCTTATTCCTTAAAACTTTGGTTTGATTTATACAAAATAAATAAGAAATATAAAAAATGAAGCTTTCTGAATTAATAAACGATAAGAAATTTTTCCGTAATAGTGTCATTGGAATTTTGTTGTTGAGACTGTTGTTAAATGCTATTTTGCCCTTAATGGATAAAACAGAAGCCAGATATGCTGAGATTGCCCGGATAATGTATGAAACAAATGATTGGATTACACCTCAAATAGATTATGGTGTTCCTTTTTGGGCAAAACCACCTTTAAATACATGGTTGTCAGCCTTAAGTATGAAAGTTTTTGGTGTAAATGAATTTGCAGTTCGATTCCCGGCTTTTTTATTATGCTTATTAATAGTTTTTATTATTACAAAAGCAGTTAAAGAGAAGGGTTTGTCTGTATTTATTTCTGCATTTGTAATGTTCACCTTACCTCAGTTTTTATTACATGCAGGTGTGGTTTCTACGGATACTAGTTTGTTGTTAGCTGTTACCTTAGTGATGATAGGTTTTTGGAAGCAAATTAATGATGTAAGAGTTAATCTATGGGGATATTTGATGTTTATTGGCTTTGGTTTGGGCTTGCTTGCAAAGGGACCCATAATTGTCATACTAACAGCTCCAGCAATATTTGTATGGGTGTTGTGGTTTAAGCAATGGAAAAATTTAATTTCTAAGTTACTCGTGGATATCAGGTATTTTATTGATGGCTTTAATTGCTGTTCCCTGGTATATTTTAGCTGAAAAGAAAAACCGAAGGATTTATTGATTACTTTATCGTTGGTGAACATTTTAAAAGGTTTTTCGATTCGAGCTGGAAAGGGGATAAGTATGGTTTTCCTAAGCAGCAACCATTAGGAATTGTCTGGTTGTTTTTATTGGGTATGGCTTTACCCTGGATTCAGGTTGTAATAGGTAAGTTGTGGAAAGACAGAAAAGAAGCAATTAAAGATAAATGGGTTTTCTTTTTAGCTGCCTGGTTAATATGGACACCTTTGTTTTTTACAGTTTCAAAAAGTTTAATACATACTTATGTTTTGCCTGTAATGCCACCTATTGCATTGTTGATTGTGCATTATTGGGAGGAAATAAAACGAAAAAAGACGAATATTATCATTAGTTTGGTATTGCCTTCTTTGGCAGTATTAACTTTAGTTTGCCGGTTTGATAAACAATAATCTGGAGAAATATAGCAATACTGATAAATATTTAATTGAGTCGCAGGGGGAACTTGTTAAACCTCTTTATTATTTAGGTAAGAAAAGTTATTCAAGTCAGTTTTACAGTAGGGGAAATGTTGAGTCTATTTCTTATGAAGAGCTCGAAGCAAAGATTGAAAATAAAGAATCCTTTTATGTTAATTATTGCTGATAAAACAATAAAGAGAAATCCGGAATATTCAATTTCAGAACTTTCAGAAAGACATAGATTCTCATAAGAAAAAAGATATATTCCTGTAATATTCAATAGTTAGCCCTTATGTTTGTAATTGTATAACGCATAAGTTTCTGCCCACTAATTTAACTTAGCAGGTAAAGAAAAAAAAAGAAAGTTATGCATAACCAAAATTACAAATTAGATTTTACGGGAAAAGAAATTTATGCGGGAATTGATGCCCATTTAAAATCGTGGAAGATATCCATAATGAACAATGGCCTTTTGTGCAAAACATTTTCACAAAATGCGGATGCCAAAGAATTAAAAAACTATCTTGAAAGCAATTATCCCAATGGGACATATTATTCAGCATATGAGGCTGGTTTTTGCGGGTTCGCACCTCATCGAGAATTAATAAGCCAAGGTATTAAAAATATTGTGGTAAATCCTGCAGATATACCAACAACAGATAAAGAAAAAAGCAAAAAGAAGACAGCAGAGATAGTAGAAAAATAGTACGTTCATTATATAATAAAGAGTTGGTTGCGATACATGTACCAAATATAAATATGGAAGGGTTAAGGTCGATGATAAGATACCGAAGTACAATTGTAAAAGAGATCAGCAGGCATAAAAACCGGACGAAGTCCTTATTGTACTACAACGGCATTAAAATTCCTGCCGAACTATCAAAGGGCTCTGTTCATTGGTCAAAACGTTATACCCTCTGGCTTGAAAAAGTTGATCTGGGAACCGAATATGGCAATGCAACATTAAAGCATATTATTGATACAGTTGAACATCTAAGAAAAAAATTACTTGAAGTTGGGAGGTGTTTGAGAAAGATTGAGAAAGATAGTGAACATTCAAAACTAATAGCTTTGTTACGTACGGTACCAGGCATAGGGTTGATCACAGCACTGACCATCTTAACTGAATTGAATGATATAAAACGCTTCAGGAGTATAGACAAATTGTGTTCATATGTAGGTCTTGTTCCCAGGACCAATTCTAGTGGAGATAACGACAGGACGGGAGGCATTACCCCACGAAGCAACAGACAGTTAAGGAGTATGTTGATAGAAAGTGCTTGGATAGCAATAAGGCACGATCCAGCCTTAATGATGAAATACGGGGAACTGTCACAACGAATGGACAGTACTAAGGCTATAGTAAACATAGCTAAGAAGCTATTGAGCCGAATAAAACATGTTTTAATAAACGAAACGCCTTATGTTAAAGGAGTTGTCAAATAATAATGGTAACCGAAAAAACAATCCAAAAGCAATGGACTACCAACGGACTCTTGCAGCAATAAAATTGACTGTTTTTTTTAGTCTGTAGCCCATACTATAAATAATTGAACAAGGAAATGCAGCATTTAAAATGACTGTTGATAGAAGGTTGTTTTTATAGGGAAACCATTCATTATATAACCAAGAGTGACCGACGGTGATTGTTTATACCGGAGTCAAAATGGAAAATCGGTATGGGTATCGAACCCATACCGATTTTAACCAAGAGATTCCCTCTAGCTCATAATTACCCGGTGTAAAAAGAGTGTATATGACAGAATATCAACAGATAAGTATTCTGTAATATGAAATTTAGAAAAAAAAGTGTGCATGAAATTTGGATTACAACATAGAAGAGTCCGTCTATAAACTCTGTATTTTTTAAGAGTCTTGTTCAAAAAGTTCGAGAACAAGGCTTGCAAAAATTTTGAAAATCAGGGAGTTTACTTTCGTAAATGACCGTTTTCAAAATGAGCGTAACGCAGTTATCGGACTTTATGGACAGACTCTGGTTAGTTGTTTAATACCGATATAAGGGCCTTGAAATATTCTTTTCAGGGTCTTTTCTTTTTATAGGGTCAGCTGTTGTCTTGAGTTGGTGTGTTGTATTGTGTTAATAAGAGGCTTATGCCGGATTGGGCTTAGTTGTGTTTTAACCTGAATCCAAAATTTTATGTCGAACTCTGGTTTTTATAGTATAGGAAACAGAAAAAGGGACTATTTCTAGTCCCTTTTTGTTATATGTAAATTATGGATTAATCCTATTTATTTACCTGGAATGTTGTATTTCCATTTTTAATGAAATCTACAATTTGATTAGCTGCAGCTACACCAGCATTGATGTTTGCTTCTGCCAGTTTGAGCACCCATTTTCTTTGGAGTAAAGAAATAACGTCCTTCAAATGCTGCATACTCATCTTTATTGTCTGGAGCAATATCTGAAATGTATGCGAAATCAGCTCTTTCGTTCATTAATTTAATCATATCAGCTTCGTGGATTACCTCTTTACGTGCAGTGTTAACTAAAACTGCATTATCTGGCATTTTAGAAAGTAATTCGAAGTTGATAGAATTTTTAGTTTTGTCATTTGCCGGGATGTGTAAAGAAACATACTGGCAAGTAGAGTATAATTCTTCTACGGAATCAACAGGTGTTACACCGTCGGCCTTCATTTTGTCGGCACTTACAAAAGGATCATAAGCTAAAACTTCCATACCCATACCCCTTTAGCAATTTTAGCTACGTATAAGCCAACGTTCCCGTATGCGTGGATTCCAATTTTTTTACCTCTTAACTCAGTTCCTGCGCTACCATTGTAGGCATTACGAGCCATGTAAATCATCATTCCAAATGCTAATTCGGCCACAGCATTTGAGTTTTGACCCGGAGTGTTCATTGCAACTACATTTTTAGCTGAACAAGCTTCAAGGTCAAGGTTGTCGTAACCAGCTCCGGCTCTAACAACAATTTTTAGTTCTTTAGCTGCCTCAACAACTTCTGAAGTAACTTTAATCAGGAACGAACGATAAGGGCTGCTGCATCTTTTACTGCGTCTAACAGATCAGCTTTATCGTTATATTTTTCAAGTAAAGCAAATTCATAACCTGCTTCTTTAACTATTGCTTTCAATTTGATCTACAGCAGCTTTTGCAAATGGTTTCTCTGTAGCAACAAGTACTTTAGTCATAATATTGAGAATTGATTTTTTGAGTGAATAGAAATAACAACCCCGAAGTCTCAGGGAGACTTCGGGTAAAGAGTTTTTTATAATTTTGATTAGTGTTTTGATGCAAATTCTTTCATTGCAGCTACTAATACTTCTACACTTTCTTTTGGAAGAGCGTTATAAGTAGAAGCACGGAATCCACCTACGGAACGGTGTCCTTTAATTCCTACACAACCTTTAGATGTTGCTAACTCCATAAAGTCTTTTTCCAGTTCTGCATATTCGTCGTTCATTACAAAACAAATGTTCATTAAAGAACGGTCTTCTTCAGCTTCTACAGTTGCTTTGAAGAATTTGTTGCTGTCAATCTCGTCGTAAAGAATGGATGCTTTATCAATGTTTTTCTTTTGCATAGCAGCTACACCACCTTGGTCTTTTAACCATTTTAAAGTTTGAAGAGCTGAGAATACAGGTAACACAGGAGGAGTGTTAAACATAGATTCCTTATCAATGTGAGTTCTGTAGTCTAACATTGTTGGAATAGCTCTGTCGACTTTACCTAGTGCATTTTCGTTTACGATAGCAATAGTAACACCTGATGGAGCAAGGTTTTTTTGTGCACCGGCATAAATAATGTCGTATTTAGATACGTCAACAGGACGAGAGAAAATGTCAGACGACATATCAGCAACTAATCTTACTCCTAAATCTAAGTCGGTTTTAATTTCTGTACCATAAATGGTGTTGTTGGATGTGATGTGCAAGTAATCAGCATCTGCAGGTACTTCAAAATTTTTAGGGATATAAGTATAGTTTTTATCTTTAGATGAAGCTACTTCAACAACTTCACCAAAAAGTTTAGCTTCTTTTTGAGCTTTAGTTGCCCATGCTCCTGTGTTTAAATAGGCTGCTTTTGTTTTCAATAAGTTAAAAGGAGCCATACAAAACTGGGTGCTAGCTCCACCACCTACAAAAATTACCTGGTATCCTGCAGGAAGATCTAATAATTCTTTAACAAGTGCTATGGCTTCATCCATTACCGCTACGAATTCTTTGGATCTATGGGAAATTTCCATAACAGATAAACCTGTTCCTGCGAAATCTAAAACAGCTTCTGCTGTATTTTTAATTGTGAATTCCGGTAAAATAGATGGTCCGGCGTAAAAATTATGCTTTTTCATGCGTTAAATGATTTTGTTTTACACTTAGATAGCCATTTGCTTAATCTAATAGTATCGATAATGGTTAATACTCTTTGATAACTTTCTTATTGTCAAATACGGGAGGAATACCTTCCTAAAAAATAAATTTTTAATAGTTTTATTATTCCCTGATTTGATATCTAGCGCAAAATTAGAAAAATATGTTACTAATACTCATAAATTATAATAAAACATAGTTATGTATTATAATAAAAGGTTATATTAAATTAAGGATGGGTGGCTGTTTGGTTCAGTTAATGTGCAGATATTCAGTTTGATATGCGTATTATGCTTTTGGTGGAATGCTAATATAAATCATGAAAAATATTTTTATTTGTTGATAAAAATCATTTTTAAAGCAATAATTACAATGTTAGGTTTGGTTAATTAGTGTCAGCAAGAAAACTAAGGTTTTTCTCAAGTGCTTGAATGGAAAAATTCAATTTCAAGGCTTGGCCTTTTTGAAAATCAAGGAGTTTACTTTCGTAAATGACTGTTTTCAAAAAGGGCGTAACGAAGAAATTGGACTTTTCGGGCAAGCACTAATTAAAGTGATGATGTATCATTTTAAACGAATGGAAGTTTTGTGACTTCTGCTTTTAGTTTTCTATTGCGCACTTTAATGTAGATTGTTGAGCCAATTTTACTGTATTCAGTTTTTATATATCCCATTCCAATACCATATTTTAAAACAGGAGAGTGGGTTCCCGAAGTAACCGTTCCAATAATATTTTCATTTTCATCTATAATTTCGTATCCATGGCGGGGAATACCTTTATCAATCATTTTAAAGCCTTTTAATTTTTTGTCAATGCCATTTGTTTTCTGGTTGTGAAGATATTTTTTGTCAATGAAATCTTTATTGTCAGTAAACTTGGTAATCCAGCCTAAACCTGCTTCAATTGGCGAAGTGGTGTCATCAATATCATTGCCGTATAAGCAAAATCCTTTTTCTAATCTTAGGGTATCTCTTGCTCCTAAGCCAATAGGGGCGATGTTAAATTCTTTCCCTGCTTCAAAAATTTTTTCCCAAATGCTTACTGCATCTTCATTATACATATATAGTTCAAAGCCACCGGCACCCGTATATCCTGTGTTTGATATAATTACATTGTCTACGCCGGCGATACGACCCGTTATGAAATTGTAATAAGGAATTGATGTTAAATCAATATCTGTTAGTTTTTGTAATACTTTTATTGCATCCGGACCCTGAATAGCCAACTGAGATATTTTATCAGAGGCATTTTCTAATTCGGCCTCCATGGTGTTGTTCAAGTTACACCATTCCCAGTCTTTTTCAATATTAGCTGCGTTAACAACGAGCATGTATTTATCTTCAGAATATTTATATACTAAAAGATCATCCACAATGCCTCCTTTGCCATTTGGGAAGCAACTGTATTGAGCCTTACCAACTGTTAAAGTTGAAGCATCATTAGAAGTAACTTTTTGAATAAAATCAAGAGCTTTAGAGCCTTTAACCCAAAATTCACCCATATGCGAAACGTCAAAAACACCTACTGAGTTTCTTACTTGTAAGTGTTCGGTTGTGATGCCTGAATATTCAACCGGCATATCGTATCCTGCAAAGGGAACTATTTTGGCTCCTGATTTTTCATGTAATTCAAAAAAAGCTGTTCGTTTCATATATTTTTATAATATTGAATTTGTTAAATGTTCATACAAATGTATGAATTAAGCGCATCGGCAAATATGATTTATATTGTCTTTTGTGAATAAATCAATGAAATATAAATTGTGCACCGGAATTATTTGAACCTCTAATTTTTAGCATGATAATATGGATATTTAATAAAAAAAAGTAGATTTGTATAATATTTTAGGATATAACCTAGACCAGTCAGTATGGAAGCTAAAATGAAATATGTAGATCTGACCTATTTAGAGGGTATAGCGGATGGAGATACCGGTATAATAAAAGAATTGGTGGAAATATTTTTAGATCAGATGCCTGAATTTACAGAAGGATTTGATCAATATTTAAAAGAAAAAGACTGGCTCAGAATTGCAGCTATTGCTCACAAAGCAAAATCTTCAGTGGTATCTATGGGGATGCAGGATTTAGGAAATAACGATTTGAAAAATCTTGAACTCCTTGCTAAACAGATGCGAATCAAAGAACTGAATGATAAGGAGATTGTTACAGAATCACAAAAGGAAGAGATTGTTACCCTGAATAAAAACTTCGAGGGCTATCCTGAAGAAAGAATCAAGTGGGTTAAAGAAAATGCTAATATCTTAGTGTTGAATAATTTAGTTGATAAATTTAATGATGTTTGTGAAAAAGCAGTCAAAGAGCTTTCTCAAGTAATAAGTACCTATTAAACATTAGATATCTCATGTTAGAAGTAAAAGACAATAAAGAAGCTAAAATTGTAAGCATTAATCAAAAAGACAGATTAACAGCTGCATCGGCTGAAGAAGTTAAAATAGCATTAACACAGGTGGTGTCCGAAAGTAAAGGAAGTGTTGTTTTGGATTTGGCAAATATTAAATTTATAGATAGTACTGGTATCGGGGTAATTATATCTGCATTAAAGACTGCAAGACAAAATAATATTAATTTTTATTTGTGTTGTGTTCAGGATGAGGTCATGAGCCTTTTGAAGTTGATGAAATTAGATAAAGTTTTTGATTTATATAATAAAGAGCATTAAGATATCTGCAAAAAAAAAAAGAGGGTGATTCACAATTTAATCACCCTCTTTTTTTAAATTATTTCTACGGTCGAAATTGGCAGCCAGCCGTCATTTCCATCACTGATTTGAATTCTATACCATTCTCCTACAGATTCCAGAATTTTAACTTTAGTGCCTTCGTGTAAAATAAATAGTTCAGTTCCACTAACAGATGGTGAACTTTTTATTGTAACTGATGGCTCAAAAATGATAGCACTATTTCTTTGCGTCAACATATTTTTTTGTTTTGCACTGAAACTAAAAGATATCACACAAGTAATTATTAATAGAATTCCTATATAGAATGATATTTGTTTTAAAGTTCGTGATTTGGAATATAAGAAAATACCCATTAATAATAATCCGATAGCAAAGGCAGCTATTGAAATAATAGCCCACGTGTCTGATTTTGTTTTATTTCTAAAGCTTTTAAACCAGTTTATTAAAAAAAACTCACCAACAGTTTCCAGTTTATCTGTTATTTGAGAGTTCGCCATCTTTAAGTTATAAGCAATGTCTTTATCATGAGGTAGAATAAGCTTTGCTCTCTCATAATTTAATATGGCCCTGGGTAGGTTTCCTGATTTGTAATAAGCGTTGCCCAGATTGAAATAAATTTCCCCGCTTTCAACACCTGAATTTAAAATTTCTTCATAAGTAGTTATGGCTTCTTTGTAGTTCTGGTTTTGAAAGAACTCGTTTGCTTTTTCGAACCTGGTATCTTTTTTTGCAAAAGCACTGCAAAATGCAAGTGTAAATACTAATATGGAAAATATAATACGTTTCATCATGTATCAATTAAATATTGCGTAAACAAACTAATCCTTAATTACTTTTTAATTTGGTTATCAAGTTTACTAATGTTATTTAAAGCTTTGTTATACAGGCTATCCATTTGAGCTGTTTCGCCACTTGAAGGAGAAAAACGAGCGAATTCGCAAGTGTCTAAAATTTCTAAAAGTTCATTTTTAACTTCTTCGGAAACTCCTCTTTTCATAATCAATTCTACAGCTTTTTCTTTACTTAGCTCACTTACAGGCAAGAATAGTTTATCGCTTAAATAACTGTATAAAGCTTTTAATACCTCTTCGTAAAAAGCCTCGTGGTTATTTTCTTTTAGATAAGCAGAAGATTTTTTTAAACGTTTAGTGGCCATTTTGTTGGCTTTTTTATTCTTAACAAGATGAATATTTGCATTCTCATGCATTTTCTTTTTGTTAAAGAAATAAACAATGATAAAAATGATCATTGGGATAATATATCCCAGGTAAAATAATAATGATCCAAATAAGAATGTTCCTTTGTCTTTTAAGCTAAGGTTTTCTGTTTTAATGAACCTGATATCCTTACCAATAAACTGAACATCTTCTCTGTTTACACTGGATGGAATATAACTTGTTCCATTGTTTTCTTCACTACCTTTTTCAACTTCTATTTGAATGGGATCTGATTTTAAAGTAATGAATTTTCCTTGCTTAGTATTAAAATAAGTAAATACTAAGGGATCAATGGTGTAGTTACCCGAATATCTTGGGATAATCAGGTATTCAAGAGTTTTTGAACCCTTCATCCCTGAAACAGTGTTGGTAAAGTTGTTTTTTGTTGTAGGGGCAAAGGTGTCAAAATCTTTAGAGAAATTGAATTCAGGGTTTGACATCAGCTTGTGATTACCCGTACCGGAAACAACTGCTTTTATCGTAATACCATCATTAACTTTTACATTGTTTTGCGAACAGGTTACATTTAAATGCAGGTCACCAACCGCTCCGGAAAAACTTGATGGAACAGGTGTTGGAAATGGTTTTACATTAATTGTTAATGGTTTTGATGATACACGTTTTTTTACCATACGATAGTTGTTATCAAAAAAATCATCAAATATACTTGTTGATCTCCTGTTTACTCTTTGCTTGATTAAAAAACTCTATCTCTGTAGCATCAATAGATTGTTTGCCACTTTTTTGAGCATATAATACTTTTCTTTCAAGTGTTCCAACCCTGTATTGCTTGTTGTTTACAAACTCATAGGTCCACTGGATGTTATTTCCGTCTTCAATATCCTGGACAATAAAATTTCTGTAATCAGGGTGTTTGATGTCAGATATATTATCAAGGTTAATACGGGTATATATTTTTGTTGTTAAAACCAGTGGTTCGCCCTGGTATATGTTTGATTTATTTTTAGTTACAGTTATGAATAAATCATCTTTAGAAAAAGAATTACTTCCATCGCTTGTGTTGTTTTGATTTTGTTGAGAACTTGCTCCTCCCTGGTTTTTAACAACCTCAATGCTTAAACTGTTACTCTCAATTTTTTTCCCGTCTACGGTGATCTGAGCCGGGGCTAATGTGTATTTCCCCGGTTTATCACATTTTAATATATAGGTGTATGTATACTCTTGACTTCTTGTAATTTTGCCATTTATTATTTGAGTGCTGGAACTGGTCATTATACTGGGTCCCATTAAAACGGTAAAATCATTTAATTGAGGTAATCTTAAATCTTCACCTTCCTCATTAACACTGAATATTAATTGAAACTTTTCGCCTGAAAGTACAGCGCTTTTGGCCTGAGCTTTAAACTCAACATCCTGCGCAAGCAGAGTAGAGGAAAATAATGCAATTAATAAAGTGAATAATATAGAGCGTTTCATTTTTCTGTCTTTTATTATTTGATCCACAAAAGTAATATAAATACTTGTTAACTTACCAGTTCTTTTCAATGTTCCCGGCAGGATTACCTTTTACTTTTTTCATTTTTTCCTGTAATTCTTGTTCATCCTGATTAAGCGCATTTAAAATTCGCTGAGCATCTTGTTTTGAAATATTATCGTTTTGCGGTTTGCTATCCTGGCTGTCTGGAGTGCCGTCGTTGTTCGAATCTGTATCTCTGTAATCCGGTGTTCCGTCACCATCTGTATCCTTGGGCTCATTAGGGTTTTCGCCGGCTTCTTCTTTATCCGGTTTTCCATCGTTATCCGAATCCTGATCTTTGTAATCAGGTATGCCATCTTTATCCGTATCCTGATTAGGGTTTTGCTTCCCTTGATTATCCTGCTTTTCTTTTTCATCAGGAATGCCGTCACCATCAGAATCTTGTTGCTGATCCTTATCCTGCTGGTTTTGTTGATCTTTATTCTGTTGATCCTGGTCTTTATTTTGCTTGTCTTTATTCTGATCTTTATTCTGATCCTGGTTTTGTTTATTTTGTTCTTGTTGTTGCTTCATTTTTTGAGCAGCAATTAAATTGTACCGGGTTTCGTTATCTAAAGGGTTGTTTTTTAATGCCGTTTTATATGAATTAATGGCATTGTCAATATCCTTTTTTGCCAGATATGAATTACCGATGTTATGATTGACTAAAGCCTTTTGTTCTTTAGTTAAATTGTCTTGGTTAATGCTTTTGAACTGATTTAAGGCTTCTTCGTATTTTTCCTGTTTGTAATAAGAATCACCCAGGTTAAATTCAGCCTCAAAAGACGATTGTCCTTCCTTTAGCTTATCTAATGCTTTTTTATATTCAATTTCCGATTCAATATATTTTTCATTAGAAAACTCTTTGTTTCCATTGCGTATAAACTTACGTTCTTTTTGTGCGAAAACAACGCTAACGCTTATAAACAGTATTAAAAGTGATATTGTAAATTTCATTTTGCGTCCTCCTTATTTTCCTCGAAAAGATGGATGTTTTTTAAGTATTTATTTTTTCGCTCAAGAATAATAAAGTCAATCAGTAAGAACAATAAGGCTAATAAAGCAACGTATTGAAATTGATGGTCGTAATCGGTGTAAATCTTAGCATCCATTTCAGTTTTTTCTAGCTTTGATAAATGATCTACCAAATCATTAATGCCTTTTCGAATATTATTAGCCGAAATAAACTCCCCGTCACCATTTTTTGCAATCTCAATAAGCATATCTTCGTTTAACTTTGAAATGACAACATTGCCTTCTCGGTCTTTCATGAAATTATTGCTATTACCTCCCGCAATGGGTATCGGTGAACCTTTGGGTAATCCCATTCCTACAGTATAAACTTTTATGCCTTTTTCAACAGCCGCTTTGGCTGCTGCAACGGCATCGTCTTCGTGGTTTTCTCCATCCGTGATTACAATGATTGCCCTGTTGATATCTTCCTGCGAACTAAACGACTTAATACCTCTTTCTATAGCAGCTCCAATGGCTGTACCTTGTGTTGGTATAATGCCTGTGTTTATTGTAGAAATAAACATCTTTGCTGAGGGATAATCAGTGGTAATGGGTAATTGAGTATAAGCCTGCCCGGCAAATACAATTAATCCTACTTTGTCATTTTGTAATTTATCCACCAATTGATAAATGGCTCTTTTTGCCCTGTCTAACCTGCTTGGCTGAATATCCTGTGCATTCATACTGTTAGATACATCCAAAGCAATCATTATTTCAATACCCTTGCGTTTCACGGTTTCTAGTTTAGAGCCAAATTGAGGTCCTGCTATAGTTATTATTAATAAGATAATGACTAAAAGCATAATATAGAACTTTACAATCGGCCGGATTGCTGATGCATTGGGCATTAAAGATTCGAGTAGCTCAGGATTACCAAATCTTTGCAGGGCTTTTTTTCTTCTTTTTCCAATAATTAAACTCAGAAAAGCCAATATTGGAACTATAATTAGTAAATATAAATATTCCGGATTTTCAAATCTAAACATGACTTCTAAAATAACGTTATTATACTATGGAAGATTTCTAAGAATGGTTGACTTAATAAAAACTTCCGCTATAATGAAAATAGCTGCTAAAATGGCAAAAATCAGGTATTCTTCAGAGCGTTTTGTGTATTCCTTAACCTCAATTTTTGTTTTTTCCATCTGGTCAATCTCTTCGTATATGTGCTTTAAGCTGTTTTTGTCTACAGCTCTGAAATATTGTCCTCCCGTTGTCTCAGCTATCTCTTTCATCATATCTTCGTCAATTTTAACTTCTTCTTCAACATAACGAGTTCCATATGGTGTTTGTACCGGAATTTGTGCAACTCCTTTTGATCCTACACCAATAGTATATACTCTGATACCAAAGGTTTTTGCTATTTCGGCAGCGGTTAAAGGGGCAACTTCGCCCCGGTTGTTTACTCCGTCAGTTAGCAGGATGATGACTTTAGATTTAGCGTTGCTGTCTTTAATTCTGTTTACTGCAGTTGCCAAACCAAGACCTATTGCAGTTCCATCTTCCACCATACGTGTTTTAATATCATGTGTAAGATTAATTAAAGTTGCCTTGTCAGTTGTCAGAGGGCATTGAGTAAAACTCTCCCCGGCAAAAATAACCAAACCAATTTTGTCATTGGGTCTTGCTGCCATAAATTCTGTGGCTACATCTTTTGCAGCTTCAAGTCTGTTGGGTTTAAAATCCAAGGCCTCCATACTCGAAGAAATATCCAAAGTCATCACAATATCTATTCCTTCAGTAACCACATCTCTTGAACTATTGGTCGACTGTGGTCTGGCTAATACGATAACGATAAATATTATTGCAATTGATCGTAAAACAACCGGAGTATGTCGTAAATATACTTTCCATGATACAGGTGCTTTTTCAAAGCCCTTAAGTGATGATATTTGTAAAGATGCTTGTGCGCTTTTTTGTTTCCAAATATACCAGCCTATCATCGGTACTAAAACCAACAATAAATAAAAGAAACCTGGATGTAAAAAGGTTATGCTACTCATTTTTTAACTCATTATGCATTTGAAAATGCAGATTGTTACTCGTTAGAATTTTTTTCTTTATCTAACATTATCTCTTTTTCTTCGTCTAATGATTTAATGATGTTTTCTTTGGTTTTCTCTACAAAGAAATAGGCATTCATTATGGTCATAGCATGTTCATCCGGCAAAGGTTCAAATTTGGCAAATTTTACTAAATCTGAAAGTTCAAGTATTTGATTTAGATGCTTATAAACTTCCTTGTCAATTTGATCAGATTTTTTTAATTCACTTAGAATTTCAATTGATGTTTGCTCTAAAGCCGGAAGGGTAAACCTGTTTTCTATATACTCTCTTAAAGTAATGGAAACACTGGTGTAAAACTCTTTTATTTTGTTGTTTTCCCATAGTTTTGAGGCTTTTATCTTATCCAGCTCCCTGATAGCAATGACGTGAGCCGGTTCGTCAGGTTTTGCTTTGATAAAGATATTTCCACTTCCTTGTTTTTTCTTTTTGTAATACAAATACAACCATACTGCTAAAGCAATAACCAATATAATACCTAGTCCCAGGTATATGTATTCCACGATTTCTGATAGTTTAAAAGGGGAATCCTGAACGCCTTTAATATCCATGATTCCTTTTTCAGGATTTACATCTTCAAATGGATTGACAACATTTAAACTTAAAGGATCTGTATCAACCGTCTTTTTTAACTCTCCGTCAAATACTTCAAACTTAATAGGAGGAATGTAGTGCAATCCGCTATCAAATGAGGTAATCCTGTAGAGCTGGGATAGAATGAGCCTGTTGTTTTCAAGTTTTATACTATCAATTTCACCCTTTTCTACTATTTCAATATTTTTTGTAATAGTGTCATTAAAAACAGGGAAATTTATTTTTATCCCTTCAGGTTGACTAACTTCAATTTTTAAATCAATTTGACCTCCAATTAAAATGGTAGTAGAATCAAGTGTTGCCGAAGCATTTACGTTTTGAGCATTAAGTGTAACAAAGCTTAAAAACGTTGAGCATACTACCAGTAGCAGAGGTTTTAAAATCAATTTGTAATATTTATAGAAATCAATACGTATTGAGTTCATTATATTCGTTTTTTAAATAAGTACATAAGAGCCTTTACATAATCTTCATCAGTTCTGATTGATGCATGATCAATTCCACATTTTGTAAATATCGATTTTGTATTTTGATCATTTTTAATCCAGTGCTCCTTATAAGCCTCTCTCACTTTAGAGTTTGATGTATCGATCCATGAATAAGCCCCACTTTCTGCATCCTTCAATTTGATTAAACCTATTGAGGGCATTTCTGTTTCTCTTTCGTCATAAACTTTAAGTGCTACTACATCGTGCTTCTGATTTGCAATTTTTAGTGGATTTTCAAAGCTCTCATCCATAAAATCTGATATAATAAAACTTGTACAGCGCTTTTTTATGGCGTTAGTCAGATATCTTAATGCTTCCCCGATATTTGTGGTTCTGTTTTCAGGAGTAAAGGATATCAGTTGTCGGATAATATGTAAAATATGCTTTCTTCCCTTTTGTGGTGAAATAAACTTTTCTATTTTATCAGAAAAGAAGATAACTCCAATTTTATCGTTGTTTTGTATTGCAGAGAAGGCTAATACAGCGGCAATTTCTGTTATTACATTTTTTTTATACTTAAATGAAGTCCCAAACTCTCTCGAACCGGAAACATCAATGAGCAGCATTACTGTTAACTCTCTTTCTTCCTCAAAAACTTTTACATATGGATGGCTGAACCGTGCTGTAACATTCCAGTCTATATTCCTGATATCGTCACCATACTGATATTCTCTTACTTCACTAAAGGTCATACCCCTGCCTTTGAAGGCAGAATGGTATTCTCCTGCAAATATATTATTCGAAAGTCCTCTTGTTTTGATCTCTATCTGACGGACTTTTTTTAACAGATCCGTTGTTTCCATTTTCTTTTATTTATTGATTAATAAATAGGATATTAATCCGGCTTAGCACTAATAAAAGACTATGGTACCTCAACAGTATTTAATATGTCGTTTATTACTTCTATAGAGGTTACGTTGTTGGCTTCTGCTTCGTATGATAAACCAATACGGTGACGTAAAACATCATGACAAACAGCTCTGACATCTTCAGGAATTACATATCCTCTTCTTTTTATAAATGCATAAGCTTTTGCTGCCATTGACAAGCTGATACTTGCACGAGGTGAACATCCGTAAGATATCATTTCTTTATACTTGTCGAGATTATGTTTTTCAGGAAATCTTGTAGCAAAAACAATATCAACAATGTATTTCTCAATTTTTTCGTCCATATAAACATCTTTCACCACTTTTCGGGCTCTGATAATGTCATCGGGCTTTAATATAGATGAGGCTTTAGGGAATGATTGAGCCAGGTTATGTCTGATAATCATTTGCTCTTCCTCTTTTTGGGGATAGTCAATTACGATCTTTAGCATAAAACGGTCAACCTGAGCTTCCGGTAATGGATAGGTTCCTTCTTGTTCAATAGGGTTTTGTGTTGCCATTACTAAAAAAGGTTCTTCCAATTTATGTGTTGTATCTCCAATGGTAACCTGACGCTCTTGCATCGCCTCTAATAAGGCACTCTGAACTTTAGCAGGAGCACGGTTAATCTCATCTGCCAAAACAAAGTTTGTGAAGATAGGCCCTTTTTTAATGATGAACTCTTCGTTTTTCTGACTATAAATCATTGTACCTAAAAGGTCGGCCGGAAGAAGATCGGGAGTAAACTGTATCCTGCTGAATTTTGCATCAACAATGGTTGCAAGCGTGTTGATTGCTAATGTTTTAGCAAGACCGGGAACTCCTTCTAAAAGAATATGTCCATCACTTAATAATCCTATTAATAGCCCTTCAACTAAATGCTTTTGACCTACAATAACTTTATTCATTTCAATGGTCAGAAGGTCTACGAAAGAACTTTCGTTTTTTATTCTTTCATTTAACTCTCTTATATCTACAGATTGCTCCATTAGTTTTAATATTATTTGTTAATATTTTATTTGTTTCAATGACGAATCCAAAATTAGTTTTTTAATATACCGTCATATAAACCTGAGTGTTAAATAATGTTAACCTTTAAATTGAAACCGCTGATAATGCTAAACTTTAACTATTCTTTAACTTTTTATTTCACCCATTTTAACGGATTGAACATTTAGCGGTATTTGTGGTTATTTGAACATTGTTGTTGTGATTTTTAATGTAAATTCGGACAATGATACGAATGAAATAATATTATGATTTAAAGTTAAATTTATGTTTGAAGATAGAGATTTTGTATGTAAACATATGATGCTAAGAAAAGGTGAACTGGTTCGTTTAATTCATGAAAAAGGATTAAAAACAATGGATGATATCCAGGATGAAACCAATGCCGCAACAATTTGTGGCTCTTGTTATGCCGACCTGGAAGAAATACTGGAAGAAGAACTCAGGAAGGAGAAGAAGGACTGATTTAGCACCTTAAAACTATTAACCTGAGTTCGCTTATAATTATTGCGATAAGTGAGAGCAGAAGCAATGATCAGGAACTAAACAGCAATCTTCTTCCTGAAAATTATTCAAAATAGCCCGCTATTCTTTCATAATTTTCAGTTGAACCTCACTATTTATAGGCGCTCTGAATCCAAAATTTTATGTCGAACTCAGTCCCTCTAAAAAGCTGATTTTTTTTTCCTTTTAATAAAATACATTAAGTTCGTGCTGCTGTGCAGTGAAGACCGTATTTCACACTGTAGTATAACTACCTTTCTCAGTATGGTTCTGGTTGACGGTGATCCGATAATTGATTCTTTAGAAATCGTAAGGTAGACCACCAGATCAAAATTAGTCAACCGGGCACAGCGACACAAAACTTAAATAAAAAACGATGTCTAAAACTACAAAAAAGAACAACGAGAAAAAGTACGTTAAGAAAAAAAAGCAAAATGTTAATACGTTTTCTATTATAAACCCTAATGCTGCGGGAATTGATATATCAAGTAAAGATTATGTTGTAAGTGTTCCCGAGGATAGAGATAAAACACCAATCAAAACATTTGGCGCTTTTACTTGTGATTTAAAAGATATAGCTAAATGGTTAAAGCAGTGTCAAATTACAAGTGTTGCAATGGAAAGTACCGGTGTTTACTGGAAACAATTGTTTGTAGTTTTACAGGAGTTTGGTTTTGAAGTATTTTTAGTAAACTCTCGTCATGTCAAAAATGTGACTGGGAAAAAGACAGATGAAGATGATGCTCATTGGATAATGCGGTTGCACACTTGTGGTTTATTAACAAATAGCTTTCAACCACAGGAACAAGTTCGTACATTACGCGAATTGGTTCGACATCGAAAGAGTTTGAATAGTAGTAAAACAATAGCTATTAATAAAATGACCAAGTCTCTTAATACTATGAATATAAAATTAAATATGGTATTAAGTGAATTAACAACAGACAGCGGTCTAAAAATAATATCAGCAATAAATGCAGGAGAGCGAGAGCCAAAAGAATTGGTTAAACTTGTGCATCGAAGAGTAAAAGCCCCCAGAGAAGATATTCTAAAAGCCTTAGATGGTGTTTGGAGAGAAGAATGTCTCTTTGAACTTAAACAGGCAACTGAATATTATTATTTTCTTCAAAATTTAACAGCAGAATGTGACATCAAAATTCAAGAACAATTAGAAATTATTACAGCAAAATATACTGAAGGAGATATTACCAATTTAAAACAGGAATTCATTAAAAAAAAGACTCGCAAAAATCAATTAAACTTTAGTGTTCAACCTTATCTAAAAAAGATATTAGGAGTAGATGTAAATGAAATATATGGCTTTAGTGATGATACTGCATTGACTTTGTTTTCTGAAATAGGAAGTGATTTATCGTGCTTTCCTACATCTAATAGATTTATATCCTGGATAGGTTTAGCACCTAATAATAAAATATCAGGAGGGAAAATAATTAGCAGTCATTTACCTAAAAAAAGACATATGGTAAAAAAAGCACTTATTCATGCAGCAAATAGTCTTCATCATAGTAAAAATGCTTTTGGTGACTATTATAGAAGATTGAAATCTAGAATGGGGCCTAAAGCTGCTCAATGTGCAATGGCAAGAAAAATTGCAATAGTCTATTATAACATGGTAATAAGAAAACAGGAATTTAATATCGAATTATTTGAAAAGAATCAGAATGCTTTTAAAGAAAAACGTATTAAATTCCTAGAAAATCAACTTTCTCAGCTAAAGGAAGTTGCGTAAATTATGTATAAGGTAGGTTAATAGCTCATTACTTAAAAAGTAATGAGCTATCTCCATAACTTAAAAATCTGAAATCATTATCCAAAGCGTAATTGTATATTTTTTTCCAGTTATCATCTTTGGTAAAAGCAGCAATCAAAAGCAATAGTGTACTGTTAGGCTGATGAAAATTCGTTATTAGCCTGTTCACTATTTTAAAGTCATATCCCGGTGCTATCATAATACCGGTACTGCTTTGTAATACTGATGTTCCTTTCGACTTTAAATATTGTTTTAATTTATAAAGAGCCTCTTTGCCAGAGTAGTGAGATGGTAGATTGTATGGATCCCATTGAGAAATACTAAATTCATCTATTCCCTCAAGTTGCTTAACGCCTAACCAGTATAAGCTCTCAAGGGTTCGTACTGTTGTGGTGCCCGTACTTGTTATGTTATTTTCGTATTTGATTAACAGGTCAAGTGTTTTTTCTTCTACAAAAAAATGTTCTGTATGCATTTCATGATCCGAAATCATTTCTGTTTTAACAGGTTTAAATGTTCCGGCTCCCACATGAAGTGTTACATCAGTTGTTGTGATGTTGTTTTTATGAAGTTCAGAAAGAATGTCATCTGTAAAATGAAGACCTGCTGTTGGTGCAGCTACAGAACCTTTGATGTTCGAATATACCGTTTGATACCTCGCCAGGTCAATTTCTTCAGTATCCCTGTTTAAATATGGTGGGATAGGAATGTTTCCAATATGTTCTAAAATCTCGCCAAATGTTATATTGTTGTCCCAGTTAAATTTAATGATTTGAGCGTCGTCAATTATTTTTTCTCTGCTGATGCTGATTGTAATGGTTTGCTTGTTTACTGTTATCGTTTTTGATAAAGTCCCGCTTTTCCATTTTTTAGAATTTCCTATGATGCATTTCCATGAACACGAATCTTTTGTTTGAAAAACCAGATTTAAATCTGTAGGTTCAACCGGTTCGAGACAAAATACCTCAATATTTGCACCTGTTGTCTTTTGGAATTGAATACGAGCCTGGATAACCTTGGTGTTATTGAAAACAACCAGACTATTGGAGGGCAGATAATTAGGTATGTTTATAAATCTGTTTTCTGTTATGCCTTTGTTGAAAATTAAAAGTTTGGAGTCTTGACGGTTTTCTAAGGGGTATCGGGCAATTTTTTCCTGAGGTAAATGATACGAGTATTCTTGAATGCTTATATTTGGTTTGTTCATAATAGAAAATCCTATGTGCTTAAATAATAACAGGTAATAATTAAAGGGTGCAAAAATAATTAACATTTATGAGAAATAGCAGAACTATTTTTATATTTTCATGAACTCAAAATGATAAATAGAATAACAAAATGGCAATTAAAATAGGTGATAAAGTTAGGTTTTTAAATGAAGTAGGTGGGGGTATAGTTAGTAGAGTAGAAGGGGGTAAATTGGTTTATGTTCTGGATAATGAGGGGTTTGAGATTCCTTCGTTAATTACTGAAGTCGTACTTGTTGAAAAACAAGTTGTTGAAAAGAAAGAGGAGGGTGATGTTGAAGTGGATGATGTTGCAGACAGTAATGTAGAGGAGGAAGAAGAGGAAGGGAATCCTAAAATCCTACTGGCTTTTCTAAAGAGAGCTGAGATGCCCGCAAATGTTTCATTATATTTAATTAATGATTCTAATTTTTTTGTTTTTTATACCTTAGGTAAGGTGGTAGATGATAAAATTGAAAATAGCTTTAATGGAATTATTGAACCCAATACTAAAATTCTGTTGAACGAGTATAGTATTAATGAGTTAGATGGTGTTAAATATCATGCAGATGCTTTGTTGTTTAGAAAGAATATTCAATATAAATACAGAGATGCTATAAAGTATGATGTTAAATTTAACGGAGCTAAACTATTAAAAGATGGAAGTTATGTTTCAAATGAATATTTCGTTGAGAAGGCATACTTACATTATGTTTTAAAAGGAATTGTTGAAGAGAAGATTGAAGCACTTACGAATAAAAACCTGAATAAAATTATTAAAGAAAAAGATGGTAAGGCTAAAACAGCAAAGGCTAAGTTAAAGGATGATGATAAAATTCTGGAAATAGATCTGCATATACATGAATTGTTGGATGACATCAGAGGATTGTCGAATAAGGAAATGTTAGATATTCAAATGCAGAAGTTTTATTCTGTTCTTGAAGAAAATAAAAATAAAAAAAATAAAAAAATAGTCTTTATTCATGGTGTTGGAAACGGTGTTTTAAAAAGTGAGATACGCAAAGCCATGGAAAGGAAATATAAATGGCATACCTTTCAGGATGCTTCGTTTAAGGAGTATGGATATGGTGCTACAATGGTTATTATATAGTGCTTGCCCGAAAAGTCCAATTTCTTCGTTACGCCCTTTTTGAAAACAGTCATTTACGAAAGTAAACTCCTTGATTTTCAAAAAGGCCAAGCCTTGAAATTGAATTTTTCCATTCAAGCACTTGAGAAAAACCTTAGTTTTCTTGCTGACACTATATGGTTTTTTGTCATCTGATTTCCGCTGATTATCACGTATTATTCTGAATGCGAATTGTATCGAATTGCAACGAATTACTATTTGCTGCGCAAATGTTACAACCTGAAATACTATGGCCTAATGCCTAGGAGCTAAGAACTAAGAGCAAGCAACTAAGAACCAGGAACTACTATATAGACGCTGACAGGTTTAATTTACAGCTTGCTTATGAAACGCTGTCAGGTCTTTCATCAACTCAACAACTCGACAATTTAACAACTCACCAATAGTCTTCAGATTATTTATTGCTGCGCAATGTTTTTTTTGTCATCTAATTAACACGAATTACCACGAATATTTTTAACAACGAATTATTATGAATTAATATTGGTTGGCGAAACAACGAAGGAGTTCTACAATACCATATAATATTAAATTATATTGTTAATTAACACGAATTAATATTTGCTGCGCAAATGTTGCAACCTGAAATACTATGGCCTAAGAGTTAAGAACTAAGATCTAAGAGCAAGCAACTAAGAACTTTCTTCGTTTACACTAAGACAATATACCGGAGCTGTATATCCGTCCTTCCACATTCGCGGGAGTTATAGGGGGCTGTAAAATCCCGGGCTGTAAGCCCAGCTCAATTCAGCCCATGGCAACGCCTTGGGAATAATAATACGTCGTGTTAATCTGCGTCCTGAAAGGACAGCTCAATGTATTCAAACAAACATTTTTGAGTTGTCCTTTCAGGACGCTTATTATTTCTGTCAATCAAAAACCCAACGCGTCACTTCGTTTTGCATTGGGCTGAAATGAGTTGTCCTTTCAGGACGTGTAATTACCATGAAAATACTTTATTGTCAGCAGGCAGCTCTCTTCAGTCCATCGTCTTCATTTTGCACCCCTTTGTTAGGCATAGCGTCTCGCTATGTCTTATAAATCAAGGCCTCCCGGCCTGATTTTAAAAGCCCCCTCTAACTCCCCCGATTGGGGGAGGATTAAAAGCCCCTCTCATTCTCCCCAAAGGGGAGAAGCTGATTTACAGCTTGGTATTTTCTTTTACTAACGGAGTTAAAAAGATGCCAACTGAATACTGCAGTAAACAAGTGAATACAGGGTAAATGAAAATGTACGAGTTACAAACTCGCACCAGCATCTGTTATTAGATTATTTATTGCTTCGCAATGGGTTGATCCACTAATTTCGCTCATTTCACGAATTAGTATTGCTTCTCAATGATTTTACAGTCATCTAATTTTCGCTGATTATCACGAATTCTTTATAAATGCGGATTGCAACGAATTGGTATTTGCTGCGCAAATGGTGCAACCTGAAATACTATGGCCTAATGCCTAGGAGCTAAGAACTAAGAGCAAGCAACTAAGAACTTTCTTCGCCTACATCTGTCAGTTAGCAACTTGCCTAAGAGCTAAGAGCTAAGAGCTAAGAACTAATTATAGTACTCCTCGTAAGGATATATGCAGCAGGAAACCAAGACTTTTAACTTTTGACTTTTAACTAAGAACTAACATCTACATCCGACTCTGATGTTACTATTTTCACATTAACATAATGGCCGGTAGTTTGAGGAGGTAAAAAAACAAATTCATGGCCGGTAAAATGGTAAGTTATTGTTGATGCCGGTGCAAGTGTTTGTGACTCAGCTCCGGGTCTGCTATGACTTAGCTCCGACTCAGCTCCACAAAACTCCACGGATTGTATACAGGTTTTACGCAGGTTGTTCGCAAACCATGGTATAGAATCTGTGTAGAGTCTGTGTAGAGCCTGTGGAAAATTGCACAGCAGTTGCGCAGCAGGGGCGTACACTTCTCATAGCAGTTGTATACGTTTTGTATAGAAGTTGTACAGAAGTTGTACAGAAACTGTATAGAAGTTGTATAGAAGTTGTACAGACATGGAATCAAAATGTGTTAAAATGACCTTTTTGTGGAATCATTTTGCTCAAAAACAGCAAAATCCTGGAATATTTTTGGTGTTTTTTGCGATTTTCTGGAATATAGGGCATCAGATAACGCGCTGGGTGTATATTTTTCAATGGGTCTAAAATTTTAATATCCATTAAATCAGTAATTTACGGCCCAAAAAAGTTACAGTAATATTTTAGTAATTTTTTTATATTGCTTTTCAGCATAATTTAGCATTAAACAATTAGTCGAAAGTCGAAAGTTCATAAAGTGACTTTTTTTATGCAGAGATAAAATTTACCAAACTGAAGACTAAGACTAAGACCTAAGAGCTAAGAACTAAGAACTAAGAGCTAAGAGCTGAGAGCTGAGAACTAAAACTTTGTTGATCAAGTCAGCGATCACCCTGCTTGCAGGAACTCTCACTACTGTAATTTCAAACTGGATAAAACGGCATAAAGTCCTAAAAGCAGCAGAAAGAGCAGCGGCTAAAAAAAGCCATAAGAGAAATATTATTAAAACTTAAAACCATAAAAATTAAAAGTCATGGGAACATATGATAACGGAGCATTTGGAAGCTTCCACGGTAGAGTTGGTAATTTAGTAGGTAGCTCATGGAAAGGAATCAACTACATGAAAGCCAGGCCTAACACAGGCCAACGTAAATCATCAGAGAAACAGATTATTCATCGGGCGAAATTTCAGTATGCAGCAGGATTTGTTCAAGCAATATTCCCGATCATACAAGTAGGATATAGAAAGATGGAAGATAAAAAAACGGCAAAAAATGCTGCTATGTCCGAAATTATGAACTATTCAATCATAGGCGAATATCCGTCTTTTGGTATTGATTATCCAAATCTTAGGATTGCAAAAGGTAGTTTGCAACAACCACAAAGATGTTCTGTAGATTTGAATGAAAATGCTGTGGTTTTTAACTGGAGTCAAGAGGTAGGCAGCAAGGATGATCCGGAAAAGAATCCAACTTTAAAAGCCAGGATGAATGACAATATTATATTGGTGGCACTGGCAAATGGATTCGACCCCTGTTATTCTCTCAACACCTATATCAGAAGTGACCTTACGGGTGAAATAGGATTACCTTATGCCCCTGCCGGTACTGAAGTGCATTGTTATATTGCAAGCGCTGCAACCGATAACAGCAACTGCGTGAGTAACTCTGTTTATGTAGGGTCGGTAATAATGCCTTAATCACCATCGATTATTTGATCAAGTACTTACAACTTACCTGTCTGTTGAACAAGCAGACAGGTATTTTTTTGTCATCTAATTAACGCTAATTACCACGAATTATTTTATCCTTTGCGCTGGTGCGAGCTTGTAGCTCGTACCTTATTCGAATATTCTAAGCACCGGTTCAAGTTTGTAACTCATACCTAATATCAATTAAACTTAGTTTCTTTTCCAAATCGAGAAAAAAAAGATTGTATGTTGAGTTTAAAACCACCTCCCCCTCATACTTCGGGTACTCCTCCTTTGGAAGGAGGAGAAATGATTTACAGCACGCTTAGTTGTCGCCTTTGGAAGAGAAACATTTTAATTTAACAGCATTACAATATGGCTTAACGTCTAACACCTAAGAACTATTTTTCTCGCAAAGCCCGCAAAACCGGAAATAACTTTTAAAATAAAGATTCAAACTCCTTAAAACTAAGGTCGCAAAGATAAATCCTTACGGATTTTGGTTTTTATTCTGAAATTTTGTTTGCTCTGTGCGCTGAGTACCAGACACTAGGAACTAGGAACTGGGAACTAAGAACTAAGGGGTGGCAGATACAATGCACGAGTATCTGACGGGGTGGTTTAAATTAGTTTGACAGTATTCAGTCAACAGTAAATTCCTTAATCCATAATCCCAAATCTTTCATCTTTTAAACCACAGAGAACGCTGAGTTCCCGCAGAGAACAAAGAGGAACAATAAAATAGAAGATTTAAAACCACCTCCCCCTCATACTTCGGGTACTCCTCCTTCGGAAGGAGAAGAAATGATTTACAGCACGCTTAGTTGTTGCCTTTGGAAGAGAAACATTTTAATTTAACAGCATTACAACACTTAGATTTCTTCTCTCGAAAGAAAATTAGTTCCCCCTGACAAATTTCCCCGCCTTTTTAAGGAGGGGTGGCAGATACGAGGCACGAGTATCTGACGGGGTGGTTTAAATTAGTTTGACAGTATTCAGTCAACAGTAAATTCCTTAATCCATAATCCCAAATCTTTCATCTTTTAAACCACAGAGAACGCTGAGTTCCCGCAGAGAACAAGGAGGAACAATAAAATAGAAGATTTAAAACCACTTCCCCCTCATACTTCGGGTACTCCTCCTTTGGAAGGAGGAGAAATGATTTACAGCACGCTTAGTTGTTGCCTTTGGAAGAGAAACATTTTAATTTAACAGCATTACAACACTTAGATTCCTTCTCTCGAAAGAAAATTAGTTCCCCCTGACAAATTTCCCCGCCTTTTTAAGGAGGGGTGGCAGATATGAGGCACGAGTATCTGACGGGGTGGTTTAAATTAGTTTGACAGTATTCAGTCAACAGTAAATTCCTTAATCCTTAATCCCTAATCTTTCATCTTTTAAACCACAGAGAACGCTGAGTTCCCGCAGAGAACAAGGAGGAACAATAAAATAGAAGATATTAAATCACCTCCCCCTCATACTTCGGGTACTCCTCCTTCGGAAGGAGAAGAAATGATTTACAGCACGCTTAAAAGCCCCTCTCATTCTCCCCAAAGGGGAGAAGCTGATTTACAGCTTGGTAAATGCGAATTATCACGAATTGGTATTTGCTACGCAAATGTTGCAACCTGAAACACTATGGCCTAACGCCTGGGAGCTAAGAACTAAGAACCAGGAACTACTATATAGACGCTGACAGGTTTAATTTACAGCTTGCTTATGAAACGCTGTCAGGTCTTTCTTCAAATCATCAACTCAACAACTCAACGATTTAACAACTAACTAATAGCCATCAAATTATTATTGCTTCGCAATAGTTTTTTGGTCATCGAATTAACACTAATTATCACGAATTCTTTTATCCACCAATTTCACGAATTATTTTGAATGCGAATAAATATGAATTACAACCAATTTTACGAATTAATATTTGCTGCGCAAATGTTGCAACCTGAAATATTGTGGCCTAATGCCTAGGAGCTAAGAGCTAAGAACTAAGAGCAAGCAACTAAGAACTTTCTTCGCTTACATCTGTCAGCTTATGACCTAAATCCCTAATCAACTCAACAATTCAACAACTCGTCACTTCAACAACTCGACAGTTAATTCATCCCTAACCCCTGATAACTGACAACGGACCCCTGGAGTCTGTTACTTTTTATCTATTTTATCTGAATAACTGTATGATTATATAATAAATTTTAATATGTTTATATTAAAATATTTTTGTGTTTTTGCAAATAGACTTTAGTCTCTTGATTTGTGTTGTTTGTGAAAAAAAATAAGCCTTTTATATAAAATATTCTCTACTTAACAGCAGCCATGTAACCAATATTGGCTTGTTTCGTAGAAACGTTTAAGTAAAAATGCTACTTAAAATAATATTATTGTTATTTTTGGCAGTTGAATTTGTGAAGTTGGTGTTTTATGAAATTATTTTACATACAACATTGTGTTGTGTGTAATCAATATTTAATGTAATGGCTATGGTGATATCAAATTGGGACCTTGATTATCCTGTAGCTTTTTATAAACCATGACCGTGAAAACCAGGAGTCATTATATATTATGATTATGATGAAAAACTTAAACCGTTGTATTTTTTCTTTATGTTGCATCTTTCTTTTTGCGAGTTTGGAAACTAGTGCTCAGAGTTTAAAAGGTGCAATTGCCAGAATTGATGATTTAGATAATAGTTATTGTTCAAACTCAGAGGCTGTCGATATTTATATTGATGATGATAAATTTGAGTCAGCTGCCACCAGTACTACTTGGACAGTATATATTAATGGTAATGAAAGTGTTGACTATTCTGAGGTTTGGTGTTCAAGCATAGGTACTAGTCCGAATAATGGCCTTAGGTTTGATCCTAGTTTGGTACCGGAAGAATTTCAGAATCAGATTATAGTTTTTAAATATGAACAGTATAATGGTACTTTTTTGATTAGTGGTTCCAGTGATTATACTTATGTTTATTCATCAGCACCTGTACATAACTTTGGGGAGGATATTTCCATTTGTGATGGCAGTTCTGGCATCTTAACATTAGATGATTCAGAAAATGGGTTTGAGTATTATTTGTATAAAGATGGCGTAAATATTACAACGATTCCATATACTTCATCGGGCGGAGGAGAGATAGATTTTTCAGTTAGTTCTCAAGGTACTTATACTGTAGTTGCCGTAAATAGTAGTGTTCAGACATGTACTTCAACTATGAATGGAAGTCCCTATGTTACAGTTAACCCAAAGCCTTCTGTATCTACTTCAGGAAACGTTTCAATTTGTAGTGGTCTCTCTACCACAGTAAGTGCCACATCAGATGATGATCCTGATATAACCTATACCTGGGATGATGGTTCAGGTGATGATCCGGAATATACCGGAGCTTCATGGGAAGTTTCCCCAACAACAACAACAACTTATACTGTTACAGCAACAAATAATAGCACAGGCTGTTCTGCCAGTGCAAATGTTACTGTTACGGTTAATATACCTTCAGTACCTGATATTTCGGGTGACAATGATGTTTGTGTGAATGAAAGTGGTGTAACATATACTACCGAGTCGGGAATGACTAACTATGTTTGGGATATTTCTGGTGGTATAATTACCGGGGGGGATGGAACAGAAGAAATTACAGTAACCTGGACTACAGCTGGTAGTGGCTCTGTTTCGGTGATGTATGACGATGATAATAACTGTACTTCAGCAACTCCTACGGTTTATGCGGTTAATGTGAATGCTTTACCTGTTCCTGGTGTTTCCGGAGCTACTGAAATATGTTTAAATGAGTCTGAGTCTTATAGCACCGAAAGTGGTATGAGTAATTATAGCTGGTCTGTCAGCGGGGGAACGATTACTTCAGGTAGTGGTACAGAAGAGATTTCTGTAACATGGGATACCGCCGGAGCAGGAACTGTTTCTGTAACTTATAACGATGGAAAAGGTTGTCCTTCAGCAACGCCTGGTTCCTTGAATGTGACTGTTTATGATTTGCCTGATGTTACTATCTCTGGTGATAATGGTGTGTGTTTAAATGAAACAGGAGTTATTTATACCACAGAGGCAGATATGTTAAATTATACCTGGAGTGTTACCGGGGGTACAATTACATCAGATGCCGATAGTAACGAAATTACTGTTACATGGACTACTACAGGTTCGCAAACTGTTTCGGTAAATTATCAAGATGAAAATACTTGTTCAGCAACATCTGCTACTACATATAATGTAAATGTTCATGATTTACCTGTTGTTTCTCTTTCGGGTGATAATGATGTGTGTTTAAATGAAACAGGAGTTACATATACCACAGAAGCAGATAAGAAAAATTATATTTGGTCAGTTAGTGGTGGTACTATTACTTCGGGAGAGAATACAAACCAGATAACTGTAACCTGGGAGACTGCCGGGTCAGGTAGTGTTTCTGTGAGTTATGAAGATACTAATGACTGTGCTCCGGCAGTGCCAACTTCTTTGTCTGTATTTGTTAATTCTTTACCTGAGCCTTCAATAACAGGAGCTTCTAATGTTTGTGCAGGTACTATTAATGAAACTTATTCTACAGAATCAGGAATGGGTTCATATGTATGGACTGTTTCCGGCGGGGGAGTCATTACTTCCGGTCAGGGCTCAAATACAATTGATGTGAATTGGCCAACGGCAGGTGCCGGTAATGTTACTGTTACTTATGAGGATGGTAAAGGTTGTAGTCCGGCTGTAGCTGCTTCTCAGGAAGTTACTATTCATTCATTACCTGTTATTAGTATTACTGGTGATAATGATGTTTGTTTAGATGGTGCAGCTGTAACATATACTACAGAATCTGGTATGAGCAATTATACATGGAGTGTTACCGGGGGTAACATTACATCAGGTGCTGACTCAAATCAAATTACTGTGGTTTGGACAAATTCTGGTTCTCAGACTGTTTCGGTTAATTATAATGATGAGAATAATTGTTCAGCAGTTTCTGATGCTACACTAACTGTAGAAGTTCATGATTTGCCTGTTCCAACATTAAGTGGTGACGATAAAGTTTGTTTAAATGAAACAGGTATAACTTATACCACTGATACGAATATGGATAACTATTCATGGACTGTTATTGGTGGTACTATTACTTCGGGTGCTACCACAAATCAAATTACTGTAACATGGAATACTGCCGGGTCGGGTAGTGTTTCTGTAAGTTATGAAGATGATAATGATTGTACGCCTTCTTTAGCAACTACCTTACCGGTTACCGTATTTGATTTACCTGTTCCTACAATTACAGGTGATGATCCTATTTGTGTAAATGGTACAGGAACTTATACCACAGAGTCTGGCATGACCTCGTATATATGGACTGTTTCTTCAGGAGGTTCTATTGTTTCAGGGGGTGGTACTAATGAAATTATGGTAGACTGGACAACCACCGGAACAAAAACAATTACCGTATCATATTATAATACAAATGGTTGTCAGTCAGCAACTCCATCTGAATATACTGTAGAAGTCACTGAACTTCCCGAGCCAACTATTTCCGGAGATAATACTGTATGTTTAAATTCAGCAGATATTAGTTACACAACTGAAACAGGAATGGATAATTATGTATGGACTGTTTCTTCGGGTGGTATTATTACATCAGGTCAGGGAACAGAAAGTATTCTTGTTACATGGAATGCTAGTGGAGCTCAGAATGTTACAGTAACATACGATGATAAACTTGGTTGCTCTGCTGCAGGTGTTACCAGTTACAATGTACTAGTCAATACTTTACCAACACCTGGCATTTCCGGAAATAAAGTGGTATGCTCTGGTAGTGAGCAGACTTATTCTACTGAAACAGATATGTCTGATTATGAGTGGACTGTTACCGGGGGAACAATAGTTTCAGGAGAAGGTACTAATTCCATCAATATACAATGGACTACATCAGGAAGTCAAACTGTAGGAGTTAATTATGTTAATAAAGAAGGGTGTAAAGCTTCTACTCCTTCATTATATTCTGTTACTGTTAATGAATTACCAGTTCCTGTTATTACAGGTGATGATGAAGTGTGTATCAATGAAAGTGATGTAAGTTATTCTACTGAAGCAGGTAAGTCAGCATATAACTGGACTATTACCGGTGGTGTTATTACATCAGGTCAGGGAACAGAAAGTATTCTTGTTACATGGAATACTTCAGGAAGTCAGTCTGTATCAGTAAGCTATGTGGATGAAAATAATTGTGCTTCTAATAATTCAACAGTGTATACAGTTGATGTGAAGGATTTACCTGTTCCTACTATAGATGGTGATTTTGATGTATGTCAAGGTTCAGAAGATATAATATATTCCACAGAAATGGGTATGTCTAATTATGTATGGACTGTTTCTTCAGGTGGTACTATTACTTCAGGTGCAGGTACTAATGAAATTACAGTGGACTGGAATGCTTCCGGTACTCAAACTGTTAGTGTAATATATGATGATACAAATAGTTGTGGTGCTGCTACCGCAACAGTTGAGAATGTTACTGTTTATTCTTTACCCATAATATCTTTAAACGGAGAAAATTCTGTTTGTTTTGGTAGTACAGAATCCTATACTACAGAAACTGATATGACCCAATATGATTGGAATGTTACCGGAGGAACTATAGTATCAGGAGACGATAGTAATTCTATAATGGTTCAATGGAATACTTCAGGAGCTCAAACAATCTCTGTTAATTATGTTAATCAAAATGGTTGTTCTGCCGCTACTGATGCAGTACTTGGTATTACAGTTAATGATTTGCCTGTACCAAAACTTACCGGTAACAATGTTGTTTGTATAAATGAAACAGGTGTTGTATATACTACTGATTCAGATAAGGATAATTATGTTTGGACTATTACAGGAGGTACTATTGATAATGGTCAAGGTACTGAAAGTGTTAGTGTTACCTGGGATGAGTCAGGTGAGCAAACAATTTCTGTAAATTATGAAGATCCTGTAACAGAATGTGCTGCTGCAAATGCTAAAGATTATACTGTTACGGTTCATTCAATAGATGCTGTATTGAATATTACGGCACCGGATCCGGCAGGTACAACAGTATGTAGTGGTACAGAGGTAACTTACAATGCTGTAGTGGGTACTACATCAGTAGGGTCTGGAGATTATAGTTATGAGTATTTAGTTGATGGTGTACCACAAGCTTCTGTTGTGGGTTCTCCTTCTGTATTTCAGATAGTTATAACTTCAGATGTTACTGTTTCGGTTACAATTACTGATAATATTTACGGGTGTTCTGATACGCAATCAATTTCAATGACAGCTCTTTCTGTTCCTACTGTAAGTTTGGCAAGTCCTGTCGACAACAGTGAATTCTGTAAAAATGAAGCTGTAACACTTGAGGCAAGTCCCGCAGGTTATGCAAGTTACGTGTTTTATGGTAATGATGGTTCAGGTGATGTAATTCTTTCTAGTGGTTCATCAGAAACATTTGATAAAACGGATGGCTTTACCAGTGATATGACTTTATATGTTATTGCGGGTCAGGGAAGTTGTTCTTCTCAATCGAGCCCGGTTTCTATTACAGTTAATGAATTGCCTGAAGTTGAGTTATCTTGTAATAAAACTACAGCTTGCGAAAATGAAGATTTAACTTTTACAGCTACAGGTTCTGGTAGCGGTACTTTAACATACGAATTCCTTGTTAATGATATTTCTCAAGGAACACCTGAAACTACGAATACTTTTGTGACTAGTTCGGCTGATGATTTTTCTGTGAAAGTAATTATTAGAGATGAGAATTGTGAATATACCAGTGACCCTGTGGATATTACAATTAGTAAACCTGTTGCAACACTTATTGCCGATAAGTCTGAAGTATGTGCCAATGAAGAAGTATTGTTTACTGCAGGAGGTGGTGATTCATACGAATGGTATTTAGATGATGTGGTAATACCAGGAGAAACTAATTCTACCTATTCAACAACTTTGACAGGAAGTGAAGAAATTAAAGTTCAAGTGACTGATGAGTTTGGATGTTCTAATGTGGCAACCAGTTCTTCGATTACTGTGAATCCTGTTCCTGTTGTTTCGATAAGTAGTTCTGATATAGATAACACTATATGTCAAAACGATGAGGTAACTTTTACAGCCGATGGTGGTGATGTTTATGAGTTTTTTGTAAACAATGTTAGTGTTCAAGGTCCTGATGGAAATGATACATATGTTACAACAACACTAAATGATGGAGATGAGGTTTATGCTGTTGTCATAAACGGTTCTACAGGATGTTCTGTATCAACCAGTATAATAACCACTACTGTTCATCCTTTACCTGTAGCCTCGCTTACTGTTAATCCTTCTATGCCTATTGTGGAAGGAACAGAATTAACCTTTACGGCCGGTGGTGGAGATTCATATGAATTTTATGTTAACAGTTCATTGATTAATGGAACAGTAGGTAATATATATACTACCAATGAATTAAGTATTGGTAATATTGTTAGTGTCAAGGTATTCAATGATGCCACAGGTTGTTATTCCTATTCATCAATAACTATTACTGGGTATGATGTTATTGTGCCATTAGATATACAGGCTTCAGCAACAGACTATTGCGCAGGTGATGGAGGTGTTACTATCTTTTTAAATGGCACTCCTCAAAATGGAGTTACTTATGAGTTAGTTGATCAGGATTATAATCCTGTACAAGATATTAATGGCGATGATGTTCTATCAATTACTTATGATGTTACTGCTCCGTCGGCTATCAGTTGGTCTCATATTGGAGGTACTGCAACCTATACTGTTATTGCTTATTATGATGACGTTGATGGTAGTACTACAAAAATGAATGGTGAAGACCTTACAATTACTGAAAATCCATTGCCACAAGTATTTAATTTAAGTCCTGATGAAGATGTAACAGGATGTAATGGGGGTGATGGTGTTCATATTACATTAGATGAATCAGAAGCAGGAGTCAATTATACCCTATTATTAAACGGTGTTCTTTTAGAAGATACAGAGAGACCTGGTGATGGAAATATTGTAGACTTTGGTAATCAAATGAGTTTTGGCGATTATACTGTTCAAGCTCAGGATGTTTCTACTGGTTGTAGTATTGTTTTTGATGATGAGTTTTCAATTATATCTGAAGATAATTATGATATCTTTCAAATTGAAGCTGTTGATAGAGATGATCCTGCCGATGGAAGATTTTGTTCTGATAATCCTACGGAGACAGGTGTTTCTATTGCCTTAAATAATTCAACAGCAGGTGTTGAATATTATTTGGTTAATGGAGGTGAAGTTACAGATATACATATGACCGGAACTGGAGAGTCTATTAGTTTTAGTGGTCCTATAGTTACTGAAGGAACATATACAGTTGTTATTATTACAGATAGTGGTTGTCAATATCCTATGGACGGATCAGTTGTTGTAACAGCAGTTGATAATCCACAAGTTTTTAATTTAGAAGCTACTAACTCAGGTCATTATTGCGAAGGTGATGACGGAGTTACTCTTTGGTTAGATAATCAACAAGAAAATATTATATATCATTTGTATCAAGGTGATGATTTGGTAGACACTCAGATAGGTTCACTTGCAGGTTCTATATTGCAATTTGATGGTATTTATACCTCCGGTGTATATTCAGTACAAGCAAGTGTACCAGATATTGGCTGTTCATCAAATATGAATTCTATTACCGTACAAGAAGATGTATTCACAATTTATGATGTTACTTGCGATAATACAGAGTATTGTGAAGGTGGTTCTACAGAAATATATATTTCAGGCTCAGAAACAAATGATTATACTCAATATTATTTAGTTAAAATTACTCAGGATGTTCTTACAGGTGAAGATGTTAGAACCAGGGTTGATGGTCCTACAAATGCCGATGGTCGACAAATTTCTTTTGCTGTTTCAGAAGAAGGTTTGTATGGCATCGATGCCATAAATACAATTGCCGGATGTGAAACTCAAATGAATGGTTCCATTCTAATTACAGTCAAAGATTTACCGGATTCAGCTTATGGAATTTTGAGAAAATTGGATGAACCTGATGTTGAAAAAAGCTGTAGTATAGGTGATTCTTTATATGTATTTAATGTTGAGGAGGGAGTAGAGTATACTTTAGTTAAATATATTGGTGATGAGTATGTGCCTGTAAGCGGGTATGATCCTATCTCAGGTACGGAAGGAACAGATATAGGATTCGAAAGAGTGGTCGATACCAAAGAGGCACACTATAATGTGTTAGCCATAAAAGATGGTTGTGAAGGTGTTATAGATCCTTCGGCAGATGTAATTGTAAATATAGAAAATGTAGTGCAAAGACAGTTGGTTACAGGTGTTGATAATATTTGTAATGGTGATCCTGGTGTTATCTTTGGTTTAGAAGATACTGAAGAAAATGTGGATTATACTTTATATTTTGAGGATGGAAACCCGGTTGATGGTATTTCTGTTATTCATGGTAACGGTGAAGCACAAAATTTCGATCAGTTAAAATATAACTTTGAAGGAGAATACTATGTATGGGCAACCTTAAAAGATGCTGAAGACAATATCATTTGTGAGTTAGAGATGCTTAATCGTAAAAATCTGATTATCCATCCGCTTCCTGTAGCATTTACAATGTTTGGTTCAGGTCAGACTTGCGACCTCCAAGTAGCTGGAGCATTAATAGGTTTACCTCAATATGAAGATGGATATGATTATCAATTGCAAATGGCTGATTCGGATGGTACAATATTTTATCCTGTAGATGATGTGACCGGTATTTATGAAAATGATTCCATAAAATACACTGTTCATAAAGAAGGTAGATATAGAATTATAGCTATTAGTGATAATAATTGTACTTCAGAAATGAACAGTTATGTAACAGTGGTTTCTCAACCCGATAAACCCAATAGTGTTGAAGTCTTACATGATGAATTAAGTTATTGCAGTAACAGCAATGGAGTGTCGTTTAGTATTTCTGATAGTCAGTCCGGTGTTACTTACCAAATGATAGATGCAGATGGCAATGTTGTAAAAGAAACTGTTAGTTCAGGAGGTGAAATAGTATTAGGAACTTATGGTGAAGGAACTTATACAGTTGTTGCTTCTTGGGGAGGAGATGCTTGTAAAGTTACCTTAAAAGATAGTGATGAAGTTTCTGAATTTGTTGTTACAGTTGCTGCAGCAGCAGAACCAAGGAACATATTACCGACAGAAGATGTTACTATTTGTGGATCAGAAAGTACATTTATTACACTTGAAGATCCTCAGGCAAATATTGAATATCAACTTGTATATGGAGGTGGTTTAGATACCGGAATAGCTTATAGTGAAGAACAAGACGAAAATGGTAATGATATTTTAGTTTGGGAAATCATTGGTGATGAAACCGGTGCTGAGATATATGAAGTTCTTGCCTTACCTGGTACTGATTGTGAATTATCAATGGGAACTGTTTTGATTAATGCTTTAGCAGGACCAGATGAGTTTACAATAATATCTGATGATAATAAATATTGTAGTGGTGATGACGGAGTCTCCTTTGGAGTTCGTAATCCAGAATCAGGAATTTATTATTGGCTGGTAGATGAAAATGATGATTCTAATAATCCTATCGATGTTATATATGGTAAAGGTGGCACTTACGATGCTTATTTTAATCAATTATGTCTTGCAGGAAGTTATAATGTCATTGCAAAATCCGGGGAGTCAGGATGTGATCATCCAGGCGCAGATAGTCCTATCATTATAGAGGAAGTTGAAGGACCAGATGTAATGAGCAGAGAAATATATTGTACAGATGAATCAAATACTATTTCTTCAGAATGTGTTGTTGACGATGCTCTATGTATTGATGTTGCAGAAGAAGGTGTAGATTATTACCTATATAAAGAGGATGATTTAGAGAATTATGTTGCTGTAATTAATGTTTTAGATGAAGAAGTAGGGAATACAGTTTGTTTTAACCCAATTACAGAAGAAGGAAATTATATAATTGAGGCTAGAAGTACAGAATATCCTTATTGTAGTACCTTATTTACTGATCCTTTATTATATTGACCATAAAGATTATGGTGAATTAATAGCCATTGAAGATTATTTTAATGTTAAAACAAGTGCTTTAGCAGATACAATGAATCTTAGAGCTAATGATATATTAATTTATCTGAACGAACAAGATGAACCAACACCTATACCATTTGATGAAAATGGGTGGAATGGTGAAGGATTTAATGTTGTTGATAAGTATTATCTGGATGAAGGAATTGGTGGAGAATCAAATTTAGAATATCATTTATTAGTATATAATGAGGGTATGCCAGAAACTACTCTTGACTTTGTTAATGACACTATCGGTGAATTTCATATAGATATAAATACTGGAGAATTATCCTTTATTAAAATGCCTGGATTTTTTGGTAAATACAGGTTGGAATATATTGTTGAGAACACAAATCCGGATTTAGTAGATAGAATTGATACTGCTTATGTAAATGTTTATGTAGGTAATGAAGAGGTGGATGATGATAATTCATTTTTAATACCCAATGCTTTTTCACCAAATGGTGATGGTATAAATGACTTTTATGTGATTTCTGGTAGAGAAGGTGGTTTAACCTCTGAAAAATCTAAACTTGAGGTCTTTAACAGATGGGGAGCATTGGTATATAGGTCTAAAGGTATAGTTTATGGAGATGGTGATGAATGGTGGGATGGTACCTCTACCACTGCAAATATGGTTTCTATCGGAAGTGATTTGCCTAATGGCACTTATTTTTATGTGTTTACTGTAGAGGTCAATACTGGTGAGATAGTAACTAAAAAAGAGTATAGCGGATATATTGAACTAAGAAGGTAAGAACCACTCTAACTTAAATCTTAACTAAGAAAATAAAGTACCATGAGATATAACCAGATATTAAAATTGTTTATCGTGTTATTTGTTGGAATTCATCTTTCAACAATAGCATATGGACAAGATGCAGCTCAGTATAATCATTATATAGCTAATCAGGGTTTACTGAATCCTGCATATAACGGAACCCGGGACGTTATCAGTGGTATATTAATCAATCGAAATCAGTGGATTGGTTTGGATGGCGCTCCAATGAATCAATCTTTAAATATTCATGGACCAATAGAAGACACGAATCTTGGTGTAGGTTTTGTTATAATGAATGATATCATTGGCTTTTCAAGAAATACTGATGCAATGGTTTCTGCTGCATATAAATTAGAGATTGACAGACGAAGTTTTATTTCATTAGGTTTGCAATTAGGTGTTAGTTCGATAGTTTATGATGGTACTAAGGCTGTAACAGACGATTATAGAGATCCGGTTTTTGAAGGTAAACAGTCTAAAATTGGCTTAAATGTGGGGTTTGGTGCCTATCTTTTTAAGGAGGATTATTTTGCTGGATTTTCAATTCCTAAAATGTTTTCTAATAGTTTTGATGATGCCAGTGATGCCTTTAAAAATACTTTGGATTTTAAAAATATGCCCATGTACTTATATGGAGGTTATGTTTTTGATTGGGGAGATGTAAAGGTTAAACCTACATTGTTATTTCGTGAGGTTTACGGTGCTCCCTTACAATTTGATGTTTCTGGTAATGTATTGTTGATGGAAACACTTTGGCTGGGTCTTTCATACAGATCTATTTCTGATGTTGTTTTTCTTGCCGAATTTAAGCCAAATCCTAAGAGTCCTTATACCTTTAGATATTCTTTTGATTATTCTTTAAATTCGTTGAATCAATATGCAAAAGTAGGTTCTCACGAAATAAGTATCCAGTTTGATTTTTCATTTAACAAGCGGGCAGGAATGCGTTCAATCAGATATTTTTAGATTCGTATTTATATAATTTGTATTTTTAACAGTATAATATTTTAATTTTAGTCAAAATATAGATGCTTGTCGCCTATGACAGGCATTTTGTGAACAGGTAACTTAATCATAGCTATAATATCTTTCATTATGAAGAAGATTGCACACTACATAGTTTTTTCCATATTACTTTTCCAGGGAACATTAAATGTTTTTGGTCAAAGTAAGTTAGTGAATAAAGGAGATAACTATTTTAAAAAAGCAGAATATTACCAAGCCTTACAATACTACCTGGAAGCCCAGAATGATGGTGAAAAATTAAAAGGTGATGTATTGGTTAAAGTGGGTAAATGTTATTTTGAGCTTAATAATATAGAACGTGCACTTACAACTCTAATTGAAGTTGAGGATAATCTGAAAACACAGGAAGATTTTATGGTCTATGCTCAGGTTTATCAACGCTCAGGTTTATATGCCAAAGAAGACAGGGGAGCCATTTTTTGGTACGAAAAAGCTTTAAAAGCTGGTGCAAATCCTGTTAAAGTGAATGAGTTAATCAAATCTTGCGAATGGGCTGCTGCCCACATTGAAATAGAGCCTTATCGTGTTAACCCATCACCTATATTTACATCAGGTCAATCTTTTGGTATCCAGTATTATAAAAAGGGAGTTGTTTATTCTTCAGCTTCTGAGGAGGGTTCTAAAAATGTGGACAGGCAAGGAAAATCGTTTCTTAACCTGTATTATTCCGATTTAGTTAACGATCAAATACAAAAGGGTAGTATATTTTCTAAGAGTTTGATTTCACCATATCACATAGGTGCTATTTCTTTTACTTCAGACTTTAATACCATGTATTTTACTAAAGTGGTCAGAGTAAAAGGGGGAGAAAGCAGGTTAAAACTGTTTAAAGTGAATTATGATGGTAATGATTGGGGAAAGGAAATAGAGTTACCCTTTATTAGTGATAAATATGATTATGGCCATCCTGCTGTTTCTCCTGATGATAAATTCTTGTATTTTGTTTCGAACATGGAAGGTGGCTATGGAGGTAAAGATATTTACAGGGTTGAAAGATTAAGAGGGGGAATGTATGGAAAGGTTAAAAATATAGGACCCGAGGTAAATACCTATGGCGATGAAGTATTTCCTTTTATAAGTAAAGATAATGTGCTTTATTTTTCATCAGATGGTCATTATGGTTTTGGAGGATTAGATATTTTTAGAGCTGATTATGTGGATGGAAGCTGGAAAAATGTGAATAATATGTTGATGCCTTTTAACTCTGTAGCAGATGATTTTGCATATGTGGTAAGTCCTAATAATCCAGAGAAAGGTTTTCTGTCCAGTAGTCGTACTGAAACAGGTGATGATGTAATCTTTACCGTGGAATTTTTAGGAAAGGAAGAAGAACCTGAAGTTACAGAAGAATTACCCGAGAAAGGCGATGTTATTGTATTGGAAGACCTGCCGGAAGAAAAGCCTGAGGTTGTTGAACAACCTAAGGTTGATTTGTCTGCTTTTCCTGATGCCTTCTCTGCTAAAGTGAAGTCAACGTTTAAACAACCAGCCAGCTAAAGGAGTAAAAGTTGACATTATAGATGATGCTACGGGTAAAGTGATTGCTACAGGTATTTCTGATGAAAAAGGTATGTATAATATTGTTATACCTGATGAATACAGAAAAGATGGGCAGGAATTTGAATTGGTTTTCTCTAAGGAGGGAGAATTTAATTCAAAAAGGATGATTTTAAACATTATGGAGCTGGCCGATCTTAATTCTAATGGCTTAAGTCTTACACCTATATTTAACGATGATGTTTTAGATGACATCAGTGGAATGGTGCTATATTATGTGGGTATGGAGCTTACTGAGGAGAGTAAAAAGACGCTTGACAGGTTGGCTACCTATTTACAAAATAACCCTCAGATTGTTGTTAAATTGAACTCGCATACTGATGCCAGAGGAAGCAAATTAGATAACCTGTTTAACTCTCAAAGGATGGGTGAGAAAGTAGAGGAGATGTTAATGAAAAAAGGCGTTGATGGGGAATCAACGATTCCGAGAGGTTATGGTGAAAGATATATCGTTAATAAGTGTAAAAGAGGTGTTCTTTGTTCAGATGAAGAGCAATTAAAGAATAGAAGAGTAGAAGTTGTGGTCTGGAGGGTTAAAAAATAAGTATGACAATTGAAAATCAAATTATAAACATATG
>CAXXLC010000015.1:0-302176 GCA_963677345.2 uncultured Saccharicrinis sp. | reverse complement strand
GACGTAATGATGCCTGAAATGGACGGCATTGAATTATGTAAAAATCTAAAAGGAGATATAGAAACCAGTCATATTGCGGTAATACTCCTTACAGCAAAGAATAGCATAAACGACCGCATTGAGTGTTATAACGCTGGTGCAGATGCCTATATTTCCAAACCTTTTGAAATGGGAGTATTAAACGCCAGAATTAATAATTTTATTTCGAATAAAAAGAGTAAACAAGAAGAGTTCAAATCAAACGTAGAACTAAATATATCCTCTTTAGAAAACCATTCAATGGATGAGCAATTTTTAAACAAGGCAATAGAAATTATTGAAAATTATTTATCTGAAGTTGATTTTGACATTAACACATTTGCTAGAGAATTAAACTTATCAAAATCCTCTCTTTACCGAAAGATTAAAACAATCACAGGCTTGTCTCCTATTGAATTTATCAGAAATATTAAATTAAAACACGCTTCGGTAATGCTAAAAAACAATACTATTTCGATTGCTGAAGTTGCCTATGCTGTAGGATTTTCAGATCCAAAATATTTTTCATCATGTTTTAAGTCTGAATTCAATATTACTCCAAGCGAATTTCAGAAACAAAATGTAAAACGGTTAACCCCCCATTCTGTCGATAAAATCAAATCATTTGTCGAATAATGTAACAAAACATAAGAAATTAGTTATAAAATTATTTTCTTTGATCCGGATTATGTATCAGAACTTCGTAATAAACATCAAAATCAACAACAAAAAACAACTTTAATGATTCAAAGAATATCAACCAGGTTTATCCTGGTATCATTTTGTATAGCCCTGTCCTATCTAAATTCTTGTAAGTACGAGGATGATATTGTAAGTTCTGATGAAGAAGAACAAAGCACCAGTATTCCTGCCAATTCTGTTGAAGGTATTATCCGTATAAAATTAAATGAAACAAACACACAAAAGCTATCTGTTTCATTAAAATCAAATCAATTATCCACTAACATCAGTAATATTGATAGTGTACTTACTTCAATTGGGGCAACATCATTTAAACGAACGTTCCCTTATTGCGGAAAATATGAAGCCCGGACTCAGGCTGAAGGATTACATTTATGGTACGATATAAAATATGACACCACGGCTGTTTCATTATCAAATGTGGTAGGTCAGTTTAAAAACTTAAGCGAGGTTAACATTACAGAACCCATAAGTACAATTAAAAATCAAAAGTCTGTTTATAAAGAATTAGGACCAATACCCATTACCAGCTCATTAAAGAGTACTTCTTCCACTGATGATTCTGCATATCCTTTTAACGACACTTTTTTAAGTCTTCAATGGCATTATTACAATGACGGTTCTGTAACCGACGGCATCAAAGGAGCTGATATTAATTTATTTAATGCCTGGTTAAAACAAAAAGGAAGCCAGGATGTAATTGTTGCTGTTGTGGATGGAGGAATTGACGTTGATCATGAAGATTTGGTTGATAACATCTGGCATAACGACAGTGAAGATAATGGTGCAAGCTGGTCGGATGATGATAATAACGGGTATAAGGATGATATTTATGGTTATAACTTTGTTGAGAACAACGGAACCATTGTAGCTCACGACCATGGAACACACGTTGCCGGAACTATTGGAGCTATGAACGGCAACGGCATAGGTGTTTGTGGAATTGCGGGAGGTGATGCAGAAACACCGGGTGTTAGACTAATGTCGTGCCAGGTATTTGAATCAGATCAGAATGGCGAAGATTTAAGTGCTGAGAATTTTGAAGAAGCCATTAAATATGGTGCTGACAACGGAGCTGTTATCTGTCAAAACAGTTGGGGCTATGATGATGCAACTGCATTGCCCCAAAGTATGAAAGAAGCTATAGACTACTTTATCAAATACGCAGGTATTGATGAAAATGGCAATCAGGTTGGACCTATGGCCGGTGGAATTGTGATATTTGCAGCTGGTAACGAAAGTGTATCAACAAACGCATACCCGGCAATGTACGAAAATGTGGTTGCCGTTGCTGCTAGTGTACCTGATTACACGATGGCTTATTATTCAAACTATGGAAGCTGGGTAGATATTACGGCTCCAGGTGGTACTGATACGTATAATAACAAATACGATACCGATTGCTATATAGCCAGCACCGCACCCGATAATGATTATGTGTATATGGCTGGTACTTCTATGGCCTGTCCTCATGTTTCAGGTGTAGCTGCTTTAATAGTATCTGAATATGGTGGAGAGGGATTTACTCCTGATATGTTAAAAGCACGACTTTACCAGGGAGCTGTTGATTTGGATGGATTTAACACAGAATACGCAGGTATGCTTGGAGTGGGTCAGGTAAACGCAGCTGCAGCCTTAGCCAATTACAACAGTATACCGCCAGAAACAGTTACTGATCTTAGTGCTTCAGCATCATCTAACAATGTTACTTTAACCTGGACCATTACTTCAGACCCGGATGATGTAAAACCTTTTGGTTATAAAATATATTATTCAATATCTCCTTTTACGGAGGATGATGTTACAAATCAAAGTGTTTCTTATTCATCAACATCAGCGCTGGTAGGAACCGGTTCGGTTGGAGAAACAATGACAACAACAATAACAGATTTAAAATTCTCATCAACATATTATTTTTCTGCTGTAGGATACGATATTTTAGGGTCTTACGGAGAATACTCTGATAATGCATCAGCAACAACCGATGTTAATCAGGCACCTATTATTAGTACCAGTGATGAAACTGACCTTGAGTTAAAGGCACACGAAACAAAATATATAAATTTCACTATAACAGAACCTGATGATGAATCATTTACCTGGACTTATACTGATGAATCAGGCGGATCATCAGCAGCAAAAATAAGTTCTTCTTCATTTACAGTAACCATCAATGCCTTAAATACAAGCAAAGGAACTCATACATCTTATTTATATGCCGAAGATGCATCTGGTCTGGGAACAACTTACACAATAACTTATACGGTTCTTGAAAATCACGCACCTGAAGCAACAACAATTAACGATTATTATATCGGTGATCCGGATAAATCTTATACTATCAATTTAGATGATTATTTTACAGATGAAGATGGTGAAGACTTAGACTTTGAAATTTCATATCAGTCATCTATTTTAAAAGCAACTGAATATTCTAACACATTAACAATTACCCCTGTAACAAATGGGCTATCAACAATTACTGTAACAGCCTCTGATGCAAGGGGAGAAACCGCAACCACTTCGTTCCAGGTTATGGTCAGAGATGACAATGAAGAAATTGATGTTTATCCAAATCCGGTTTCAGACTTTGTTTATTTCAGAATGGGTGAAGAGATTGAAGGCAAGTTAAACGTAGTTATTTACAATAGTAATGGAGTTTTGGTTGACGAGCGAAAACACTGATATTTCAACCTTTGCTCCGGGTAGTATAAATTTATCAGATTTGTCTGGCGGACAATATGAGTTAGAGATTAATTATAACAACACAAAAATTAATAGAAACATAGTTAAGTTATGATCATTAAAAGAATATTTACAGTATGCATAGCACTTTATGTATGTACAAATATATTTTCGCAGGCTGGTTCATTTATTTCAATCCCATTAGATACCCGGTCTTTAGCAATGGGAAGTACATATATGGCAACGGATCATAACAATGCAATTTATACAAATCTTGCAGCAAACAGCATTAGCAACAAAACATTCGATGTCAGTTTTTCTTATCGTCCCTGGATAAGTGAACAATCTGATGACTATAACATTTTTGCAATATCTACATTTTATAGTCTTAACAGCAAACATAAGCTAGCAATTGGTTACAGAGGTTTTAATCTGCCTGAGTACACCATTTCAGATAATAATGGTAACAATACCGGTTCGTTTTCACCAAGGGAATATACTTTTGATTTAGGATATGCTTATAAACTATCTTCCAACACGGCAGTATCAGCTTCTTTTCACTATTTAAAATCAGAATACGGACAAGGTTATGATGCCAATAGTGTTTTTTTTGACCTTGGATTTAAAAGTAATTATAAAGGCCTAAATTATGCTGTAATGGTTAGAAACTTAGGTTCTGATCTTAAGTTTGATGACGGGGATGTTGCTTTACCCTTAACTTTCGGAGCCGGTTTAGGTTATAATATAGAGTTTAACACGAACCATTCTTTTAAACAGTAATGCAGATATATCGCATATCTCAGAAGCAAACAATGCATCTGGTATTGGCGGTGGTGTAGGTATAGAGTACCAATACCAATCGATGTTATCATTTCGCACAGGTTACCAGTTTATGGATGAATCTATTGGTTTAAATTACTATTCGGTGGGATGCGGCATAAAGTTAGGAAGATTATCTTGTGACTTTGCTTATCTACTAGCGGACAATGCTTTGAAAAATAATTATAGCGTCTCTTTAAGCTGGAGTTTGTTTTGAAAATAGCATTACAGAGACTACTGAAGAATGAATAAGATGTAAATAATTCCATAAGGCCGAATCACTAAAAAATACTTACGATACATTTTGAATACCCAACTGAAATACAAGATAATTTGTTTATTTAAAATATGTAAAGTATATTTGACACAATGTAAAATATATTTAACTTAAAGCATATGGAAAAATCGAACCTTATAGCATTAGTAATAATAGTTGTTACTGTTTCTTTATTGCTAATAATATCAAAACAAAATCCAAATAAGCAGTATGAAGTATCCAAAGATATTCGATTGCTTCCTTCCTGGACAAAGTATATGGGTTTTTCAATCATTTTCATTTCACTATTTATACATATACTTTCGTTTCCTTACTTTCTTCAAGTTCTTAAGCCATTCTGTCAGGTTAGTGGTGCTATCGGATGTTTAATCGTTGGACTTTCAAGAGAGAAAAATGAAGACGAAATGATAATGGCCATAAGATTAAATTCTATATTTAAAGCGTTTTTCGGAGGTATTATAATGCATATATTATGGCTTGCAGCAGAGATGTTATGCGGGGGAGATTTCAATTCATTCAATTCTCTTTACGTAACTAATTATATTCTTGGACTATATATATTTTTCTTTTACAAATCCAAAAGAAGCATGAAAGTTAAAAACTAAATTATAAAAGCTCATTTACACTACAGGATAATTGGAAAATACAAGATAACATGATCTTAACACATAGAATTTAATCGCATGAAGAATACAATAAAAGTGGAACGAGCGATAATGAATCTAACTCAAGAAGAGTTAGCAAAATTGGTTAATGTATCTCGTCAAACAATTAATTCTATAGAAAACTGCAAATACATTCCATCAACAGTATTGGCTCTAAAACTTTCAGCAGTTTTCAACAAAGCCGTAAATAAGATATTTACTTTAGAAGAAGATGATTAAAAATGATATTTAAAAAGCTACTTGATGTATCTTACACTTTGGTAACCTTTGAATTATTAACTTCATCGAATCGCATTTATGGGTAGCTATATCCAACGAAAATCCTTTATTCATCCATGGTCGTGTATGACCAATATATGTAAGCCAGGCATCTTTCATAATGTTTTGTTGACTTTCTACTAATTGCAAAACAGAATCCCCATTTTCATAAGAAAATATATAATCCTGGATACTCTTTGCTTTTGACATTTCATTTTCACCCAGATAAGATAAAATATGTTGAGCCATAATAAAATGGCCTAGATGATTTGGATGTATTCCATCATCTGCAAAACGAAACAAAGAATCTTGCAAACAACTGTATTCCAAATACTTTTTCATTGGCCAGTGTATATCTATCACCTTCCAATTTTTAGTATATCTGCAACTTAAAAGCCAGTCGGAATAAATATCCAGTACATTGGCATATGCTTTTCCATGCCTTTCATCATATATGGCAGGTGTGATGTGAATTATTGGAATACCAAAATTCTGCATAACCTGATGAAGCCAATTGATCCCATCACGGTACTTTTGAAAGCGTACATCATCGAAAGGCAAATAAATACCATCATTCATACCATAACAAGCCAAGACTAAATCGGGCTTTGTTATTTTCAGAACACGTTCTAAACGTTCATGCAGATCAGGTCGGGGAAATACACCATCTGCATGATTTGGCTCTGATAAACCGGAAACTGTTTCACTCGGCAATCCGACATTTATAAATTCTATATTCTTATTTGGATAATGAAGAGCATAATATGTATTGATATACGATATGTACTGCCCCATATAAGTAATACTATTTCCTAGAAAAACAACACGATGAACACTATCTTGTAATTGATAAGGTTGAGAAAAAATAGAAATATTAATTCCTAATACAAACAAAAAAATAATAAAAAAACGTTTCATATAACAAGATATTATTTTGAATACTTATTAAACAAAGTTATATAATGAACAAATCGAAGTGGTTCCATAGAACTTCACTTCGATTCGTTAATGATTTTTAAAACAAGCAATGTTTGCTTTTTTCCTAAAGCATTTCAACTACGACCTTGTGTACTGAATCAGCATTCAATACCGGAATAACATTACCATTAATAGCTTTACCATTCACAGTCAATTGCTTCACACCTTTATTACAAGCTCCTGTTTTAACTAATATTTCATAGGTTGCTCCACGAAACTTGCGGGTAAAAGTAAAATCACCAAAATCATCAGGAATACAAGGATCAACGATTAATCCATTGTAATCAGGTCGAACACCTAAAATATATTGGGTGATAGCATAAAAGTTCCAGCTGGCTGTTCCTGTTAACCATGAGTTTTTAGCTTCGCCTGGCTTATAGGCATCTTTACCGGCAACCATTTGAGCATACACATAAGGTTCTGTCCTGTGAAGATCACTGATATTCTCAAGATAAGCAGGACAAATCTTCTTGTAATATTCCCATGCTCTGTTTCCTCTGCCAATAACTGTTTCACCAATCATAATCCAAGGGTTATTATGACAAAAGATACCTGCATTTTCTTTGTACCCTTTGGGATAAGTTGATATTTCACCATACTCAATATAATATTTGGTAAATGCAGGGTTGTTTAACACGATTCCGTATTCACAATCCAAGCGTTCTTTTACAGAGTCTAATGCTTTTTCACACAATCCTTCTTCTTTACCAATAGCTGCCATGGTACACCAACCTTGCGATTCAATAAAGATCTTACCTTCCTCATTTTCATCAGAACCAACTTTATTTCCGTAGAAATCATAGGCACGTAAAAACCATTCTCCATCCCATCCAAAGTCTTTAACCGCTTGAATCATTTTATTAACCTCTGCCTGTGCCCGTGCAGCTTCATCTGTTTTGCCAAGTTCCTTACATAACTCAACGTAATCTGTTCCGTAAACCACAAATAGTCCGGCAATCATCACTGATTCTGCCTTGGAACCTTTAGTATTGTTTTCGGTAGTCTGGAATGATTCATTAGGATCTTTGGAGAAACAATTCAAATTCAGACAGTCGTTCCAGTCGGCACGACCTATTAAAGGCAATCCATTAGGACCCAAATTATTCACCACATGATTAAAAGAAATGCTCAGGTGCTCAAACATGGTTTTAGCCAGACTCTCATCATTATCAAAAGGAACCATTTCATCCAGAATAGAGAAATCACCTGATTCTTTAATATAGCTTACGGTTCCTAATATCAACCACATTGGATCATCATTAAAACCACCACCTAAAGCATGATTCCCTCGTTTGGTTAAAGGCTGATACTGATGATAGCAACCACCATCAGGAAACTGGGTAGAAGCTATATCTATAATACGTTCACGGGCTCTTTCAGGAATCTGATGTACAAAACCAATCAAATCCTGGTTTGAATCACGGAAACCCATACCACGGCCAATTCCCACCTCAAAGAACGATGCTGAACGCGACATATTGAAAGTCACCATACACTGGTATTGATTCCAAATATTTACCATACGATTCAACTCGGGCTGATCACTCTTTATATTAATCACACTCAACAGCTTGTCCCAATATTGAGCTAAATCAGTTAAAGCCTCATCCACTTTTTCAACGGTATTGAATTTTTCAATAACCTCATTTGCTTTGGCTTTATTGATCACTCCCTTGCTCTCCCACTTCTCTTCTTCAGGGTTTTCAATATAACCTAATACGAAAATCAAATCTTTCGATTCACCTGGCTTAAGATTTACTTCAATATAATGAGAGGCAATAGGTGACCATCCATGAGCCTCTGAATTGGTTGGCTCTCCGTTTAATACGGCTTGTGGTTCTGACAATTCGTTATACAGACCCACAAAGCTTTCTCTATCGGTATCGAATCCCTGAATCGGAGTATTTACATGAAAAAAAGCGTAATGATTTCGACGTTCTTTATACTCGGTTTTATGATACAATGTAGATCCATCAATCTCAACTTCGCCCGTTGAAAGGTTACGCTGCAGATTGTTCTGATCATCCTCTGCATTCCATAAGCACCATTCTAAAAAGGAGAACAACTTGATACTCTTTTCTTTATCTGATTCATTAGTCAGCTTAATCTTATGAACTTCTGCCCAGGTTTTTAATGGAATAAAAAAGGTACTTTCTGCCTTCAATCCGTTTTTAACACCTGTGATTTTAGTATAACTCATACCATGACGACATTCGTAACTATCCAATGGTGTTTTAGTTGGTTTCCATCCTGGATTCCAGATCGTATCATCATCTTTGATATAATAATAACGACCTCCATTATCCATAGGAACGTTATTATATCGGTATCTTGTCAGTCTACGGAATTTTGCATCTTTATAAAACGCATATCCTCCGGCAGTATTGGATACCAGTCCAAAAAAGTCTTCATTTCCCAAATAGTTAATCCATGGAAATGGTGTTTGTGGATTGGTAATTACATATTCTCTGTTATCATCATCAAAAAAACCGTATTGCATCTGTTTATTATTTAGTTGTTTGCTTTTTATTGTTGAATTGTTGAATTGTAAATTTATCGAGTTGTTAATGTGTTGATTTGTTAATGTGTTGATTTATTGTTTTATTGTTTTATTGTTTTTAATCTGTTTACCCAGCGCGATGCACCGGGCTATTGGTATTGGGTCTTCAGCCAAAGATTTACATTACGCTAATTTTATTTACAAGCTGTAAATCAGCTTCTCCCCTTTGGGGAGACTGAGAGGGGCTCTTCTTCCCTCCTACCTCGTAACTCTTTCGTGATCACATCCATTTTAGATTGATTTAATGGATATAGCATCATCACAAATGCAGCAACAACTGTTATAACAGAAGGTATCCAACTCATTAACATGACTATTCCCGGAATAGCACCTTGAATGGCAACTGTATCCTGTCCGTTATAGTTGTATGCTGATAAAACAAAACCAATGATGGCTCCGGCTATACCACCACCAAATTTGGTAGCAAAAGAACCTGCAGAATAAATTAATCCAGTGGCACGACGACCGTTGATCCATTCAGAATAATCTGCAGCATCACCCAACATAGCAAAAAATAAAGTTGGAAAAATAGCAGCACCGAACTCTGAAACGATCCCTAATATAAATATGGATATCACATCTTCTGAAACACAATATACAAGCATAGCATTTACTGCTCCTGAGAACAATAAAGCGTAAATAAACAAGTTTCTTTTTCCAAACATTCTGGCTAAAGGAGCTGTAATCATAGCTCCTACAATAGAAGCTAAGGTTAAACCAACCATATATGAACCAGCTAACAACTGATTATGCATAAAATGAGAGAAATAAATAACTACAATTCCCTGCTTGATTGAGTTGTATATATTAAAAAGTAAACCGATAATTAATAATACAATCCATGGTTTGTTTGTAATTAAGTCCTTGAAATCGCGCCACAAATTTGTTTCCTGATTAGCTGCCGGCTGAATTCGTTCTTTGGTAGAAAAGAAAGTTACCATTAAAAACAAAGCAAGAAATACAGATAACAAATAAATAGAGTAACTATAACCTTGTTTTTGATTGATTAGAGAAAAGCTTTCGGTACTTAAACTACTTTCACCCTGTACCAAAAATATATAACGTTCTTCGCCCTTTAAAGAAAAGCTTTTGCTATGTGAAGGTTCATCTTCGGCATTATTAACCCAAACAAAAGTTGCGATACCATGTTCTGTTGTTAAATATGCATTTGGAACATCTTCAGGAGCTGTTACAATCACTTTATACTGATCCTCTTTAATATGGTTAACTTCAAACTGAGGATTTACATTTCCAAAATATGCTACCAAAAACAACAATAATCCCTGAACCAACATACCTCCTGCAAAAGCCCCAACCATACGATACGATCCTATAGTTGTGCGCTCTTTATCATCTCCTGTCATTACGGCCATCAAAGCTCCGTAAGGAATATTATTGGCAGTATAAACTAATGTGAATATGATATAGGTTGTATATGCATAAATAATTTTGCCAGAAGGACTCAGATCCGGAGCTGTAAATAACAAAGAAAGTATAGCAGCCAATGGTATGGCTGTCCATAATATCCATGGGCGAAATTTTCCATATTTGGATTTGGTTCGGTCTCCTACAATTCCCATGGCGATATCACTAATACCATCACTTGATCGTGCTACCAGCATTAATATACCAACAGCAGCCGGATCAATACCAAATACATCTGTATAAAAAACAAATAAAAAGGTAGCTACTCCACGCCAGGCAATATTGGCTGCTCCATCACCAAGGGCATAGCCTATTTTTTCGAAAACGGATATTTTGTTTGAGTGTTTTGTATTCATGTGTAAATTTTTAATGCCAATAAAATGTCGAATAATGAACACAAAGACACTGAAACACAGTGTTTATTAATAATATATTTTTTTATGTATAAACTTTAATTTTTAATATAAAACTCACTATTATAAAAAATCCCATAAGTATAAAAATTTCTCTCATGGCTCATTTCATATGAATAATATAGAATACACTCTGTGCCTTTGTGTCTCTGTGTTTTATTATTTTATTGTTTTCGACATTTATTTAAATTTTTAATGATTAGACGAAACTCTTAAATGAATTCGATCTTTATGCTGCACGCATTTTAAATTCTTTAATTTAATTACCAATCCAAACCGCTACATCAGCCGGTTTTAATATTTTATCTCCTATTAAATACTCACCATCATAATCCAACACATAATCATCTGATGAATAATTCACTGCAACCATAAACCCATCTCTGTATTCCACAAAAACACCTTCAGGATAATCTTTGGTTATCAATCCTTTTTCCTGATATACTTTTTTAATGATATCCTTCTCCAGACTTCCATCAATACTTTCAGCACCGATATACCAAACATTACCTTTACCTATCGAATTTTTCAAACAACAAGCAGCTCCTGCATAAAACTGATCATTATAGAATGCTAATACTTTAGCATTGGAATTCACTTCAATTAAATCGCCCCAGCAACTCCAATTATATTCAGAATCATTCATCGTAATTGTTGCGTTTTTACCGGATGGCATCATATCAAAGGATATAATTTTTCCTCCAATCAAATCATTCATCACTCCCGAAAGATTACTTTCCCACAGATGAGCATTTTTATCCTTAGCTCCGGTTCGGGTTGAGATGATTAGATTTCCTCCTTCAGTGACATAGTCTTTCCATTTTTGCACCAAAGCTTCATCCACCATCTCGTAGGCAGGAATCATAATAAAATCATAGTCAGAAAAATCATCATCCTCAGAAATAAACGCAACCGGAATACCCAGCGAGTGAAGAATACACTCATATTGCTGCATATGTTGCCAGGTATTCCATTGGTTGGTTTGCTTTTGTCGTTCCAGATTCCATAGGTTATCAAAAGACCACATGATTGCCGTCTTTTTATGCTGAAGTTCTTTAGGAATCTTTGCTTTTAAATCAAGCTTTTGCTGTAATAATTTAATTTCTTTTATAAATTGAACGTACTCTTTTCCTCCTTGCGATAAACTAATACCATCAGTAGTCATAATTCCATGATGATATTGCTCTGCTCCATATAAAATCTGTCGATAGCGATAGGTACAAGCATAAGAGCAACCGCCTGCAAAGCAATGCCACAACCACATACGAACCGTTCCGGGCTGCAATAATGAATTATGATTGGCCCAGTTCACTTGCCCCGGTTGCAACTCCATAATTCCGGTAATACCATTGACTGATTTATAATAATCGTTAGCATACATGAGCACCGAATAATCACCCATTCTGAATCCTAGATCTCCTAAGTTGTGACTTCCATAATTGGGATACGCTGTAAATGAAGCAAAATCCATCTTTTTGCTACGACGAGGATCAGTCTGATTCCCCTTAGCTACATAATTAGTCGTAATGAATTGTGATGCATCGATATATTTACGAAGTTCCTCTGCCTGAAAATCCAGAAACTGAGCCTGAGTATCTGCGCAAAAACGTTTAAAATCCAATAAAGCAATTGGATTTGCCCCCCACCATCCTACGTTTTGTGCATTATGGATACTAACCTGAGCAAAAGAGGCATAAAGTTGACTCCAAAAAGCCAAACCCCAGGCTTTATTTAATTCATCAATAGTTTTATATTTCTTCTCAAGCCATTTTTTGAATGCTTCCTGGGCTGCCGGACTATAATCTTCTTTTGCTTCCGGTTCATTATCCAATTGCCAGCCCATTATGGTTTTGTTCTTACCATAATGTTTGGCCATTGCCTCAACTATCTTTTGCGTATAATCTAACACGATGGGATTAGACAAAGACATATTCGCCCTTGTCCCATGTTCTTTAGACTGATAAAGTCCATCTTGCAAATAAATTTCAGGATATTTGACACCTAACCACACCGGAGGACAAGGAGTTGGTGTACCTAATATTACCTTTAAATGGTATTTCTCTGCCAAAGCAATGACTTGATCTAACCACTTAAAATCATAAGTCCCTTCTGATGGTTCCATTTGAGCCCAGGCAAATTCTGCCATATGAATAAACTCAAAACCTAAGTCAGCTATATTTTTAATGTCTCTCTCCCATTGATCCGGTGACCAGTGTTCGGGATAATAATACACACCAACTGTCATCAATTCCTCTTTTGGGAAGAATCGCTGAGCAGTCAGGTGTGCTGTCATCACAAAAATTATGAAAAATACAATCGTCTTTAATCTAAACATCCTACTTGAATTTTACTCTACCATCACTTTTTTTATTAATTTGATATCTTGAGATGATGCTCCTATTAATAAGTCAACTTCGCCTTTCTCCAATATCATTTCTTTCTGATTTACATCCCAATAACACAAATCGTTCTTATCAATTTGAATACTTACTTGTTTTGTTTCTCCCTTTTTAATATTTGTTCTAATAAATCCTTTTAAAGCTTTAACAGGACGAGAAACAGCAGAATGAGGATATGAAACATATACCTGAACCACCTCATCACCATCAACCTCGCCTGTATTTTTAACATCAAGGTTTACATCAATCACATCTTTATGAACCAGAACTGTTGCATCACTGTAATCAAATTTTGTATAGCTTAAACCATATCCGAAAGGATATAATGCAGGATATTTAGGATATAAATAAGTATGCCCATTACGTATGTTGTAATCCAATAACAGAGCAAGGTTATCATCACTCATTGGCCAGTTTTGAACCAATCTGCCGGCAGGATTATAATCACCAACCAATACATCAGCCAGAGCATTTCCTAATTCCTGACTGTTATGAACAGTATGCACGATGGCTGGTAAATTATGCTGCGACCAATTAATAGCGTATGGAAAACTACTAACTAGAATAAGTGCTATATTCTGATTTACTTCATATAATTGTTTAATCCATACTTCATCTTCGAGCATAATGGTTTTTCGGTCGACAGATTCCTTTCCATAACTATCACGGGTAACCTCAGCCCAACCAGCATTTCCTGTTGGATGATTACCTCCAAAAGCCAAAATCAAATCAGCATCCCGAGCTTCTTCTTTGGCCTGTGCCATTAATGAATCCGGAACATAAACGATTTCTGTTTTTTTCCCCAGCTTGTCTTTTAAACCCTGCAATGGTGTTATAAAATAAGGAGGAGTACCTGAATACCAGTCCAACAAAACCTGATCTGCCAACTGACCAACGACTAATAACTTATGTATCTCTTTAGTATTAACTGGTAAGGTTTGATTTTCATTCTTTAAAAGAACAATAGACTTGCAAGTAACCACTTTTACTATTGCTTTATTCTTTTCATTTAACCATGGCTCTTTTTCATTATTCAAACCAATTTTTGAATACGGATTATCTTCACTTTGATCCAGCAATCCCAGTTTTATCATCACTCTGAAAGAACCTCGAAGGACAGCATCAATATCAGCCTCATTGATAATGCCTTTCATCAATGCGGTATCAATTGGTTCTTTGTATCGATCCAAAAACTGATTGATTCCCATTTTCACGGCCATTCCTGCACCCATTTCAATGCATTTGTAATATTTATGATCAGATATCAGAAGTTTTAATGCACCACCATCGGTACAAATAATTCCATTTTGTCCCCATTGGTCAACAGTTAGATCCTTCAATAATGGACTAACCATCATCGGAACCTGATTTACCTTATTATAAGCAGCCATATAAGCTCGTGAGCCACCTTTTTCAACACCCATTTGAAAAGGATAGGCATAATACTCATGCAATAAGCGCTCATCAAAATCAGACGAAGACGAAGTTCGAGTATTCTCATTACTATTAGCCAGAAAATGTTTCATCAAAGAAGCAGCCTGCCAATAATTAGGATTATTACCCTGAAGACCTTTAATAAAAGCCACCACCAACTGACCATTTAAATATGGATCTTCACCATAACATTCTTCAGTTCTTCCCCAACGAGGATCATGACTTAAATCGGCGTTGGGAGCTCTCACAACCAAAGCACCACAGCTATACTTAGGCGATTGAACCATATAACGAACCTCGTATCCTTCAATCTCTCCTAAAATCCTCATGCAGGTTGTATCCCAGGTCTGTCCCATTCCATAAGATTGAGGAAATGTAGTTGTTGGAACAGGATTTTTACCTCCCCAGTTACCAGGTTCTCCCATTGCCAGGCCATGTAAACCTTCCACATGTCCAGTTGCCTCTATTCCCAATCGGGGAACAGAAGGATTTGTACCTAAGCAATTCACCTTCTCATCTAAAGTCATTAACGACAATAGATTATCTATACGTTTTTCTGCATCCAATTTCGTATTCTGAAACGGGTAATTCTGTGAATTAGAAAGTTGAATACTAAACAGGAATGCTACAAATAAAATCCAATGCTTCATTATTCCACGATTTCTTTAATTACCAATTTCGTATTGATACCCTCATTATTCACCTGCCATTGATCACCTTGTTTCTTAGCTGTAATTTCATGTAGTTTGATTTCATCCGGTAAACAAATTAGTCCTTTGGCCTCAGTAATATTTTTACCATAGATTTTCACATCCAGTTTACTCCAATCCAAATCTTTTGTAGATTGAGCCAGCTTGATATGAGGAATAATTGCACCTTCTTTAACCAACATCACAATAGGAATTTCTCCAGCCTTAATCTGATGCCATCCACCTTCATAGGATTTGCCTGTTTGATAATCAATCCAGTTCCCTTTAGGCAAATACACACTACGTTCTGTAACTTCCTCAAATAAAGGAGCCACCAAAATATTTTCACCAAACAGATACTCATCATCCACTAACCACGAACCTGGATCATCAGGGAACTCAACAAAAAGAGCACGCATCATTGGCAGACCTGTTTCTGTACATTTTTTAGCCTGAGCATAGATATATGGCATCAATTGATAGCGCATATTATCCGCTTTTCTAAAATCATTTAAAAAGCTCTTGCTATACTCCCAAGGTTCAGTAGGAGGCGCACCATGACTACGCGTATGAGAAGTTAACATTCCGAAAGGAGCCCATCTTCTGTATAAATCCTCTGGTGCTTGCAATACAAAACCACCAATATCATGACTCCAGAATGAGAAACCACTTAATCCGATAGATAATCCACCTCTTAAAGCAGCAGCCATAGCAGTATTGGTATTGGCAGGATCACCACCCCAATGCACAGGGTAACGCTGACTACCTGCCCAAGTGCTTCGAGCCCACATAATCTGTTCACCTTTTACTTTCTGAGTAATCTCAGCAACTGCTTTATTATACCTTAATGGGTAAAGATTATGCTCATAGAAACCTGTTTTACCCGAAGCATAAATCCCGTTATAAGGAGCCGCTTCGCCAAAATCAACTTTTATTGCACCAACACCAAGTTCTAATAAACCTGAAATCTTATTTTGATACCATTCTACAGTTTTGGGATTTGAGAAATCCAGAACTGCATCTTCATAAGGTAAGTTTCCTTTAGCATTTTTAACATACAATCCTTTATCTACAATCTCACTAAACAATTCATTTTTAGGAACAAAATAAGGAAGCTGCCATAAACAAGTTTCAAATCCTTGTTTTTTCAAATCGGTAATCATTTTACCTGCATCTTCAAATCTAGATTTTGAAAACTGGTAATCACAACGCCAATCTGTTTCAAACCATCCTGTATCAAAATGAATCACATCACAAGGAATTTCATTCTTTCTTAATTCTTTAGCTACAGTTCTTCCATCCTCTTCACTAAAGTAGGTAATACGACTCATCCAAAAACCAAAGGACCAAAGTGGCGGCATCTGTGCTTTACCTGTCAAATTGGTATACTCATTTAAAACATCTTTAGGCTCACCCAGAAACACAAATAAATCCAGAGATTCATCTCCCACCATAATCGAATTCACTCCACTAAAATACTTACCAAAATCACAGGTTATAGGAGTTGATGTATGCATAAACATTCCGTAACCTCTGTTACTCAAAAAAAATGGAATGGGTTTATACATCGTTTCGTTTTGAATACCATTAGCATCATCAGTACATAAAACCACTTTTTGTCCTCGTTTATTCAACTGTGTATTGGATTCTCCACAACCAAAAATCATTTCGTTAGGAGATAATGTAAATGCAGCATTGAAACTTTTGGAATAATCAGATGCTCGCCGAACGTAAGAGAAAGGCATTATTGGAGTATAAGTTGATTCCGCATTATCAATATGATGATTTGTAGAAGTAAGTAATTTACCTGATGCATCATAAAAAGCTATATGCCATGGAAACGAAGTAACAACGAGTTTCCCAAAATTACTTTTATAAATATGTTTTCCGTCCTTATATGAATAATCCCAGTTTTTAACTTTGGGAGCATAACCATTTACTAACATTAATGAAGTATCATCTACTGTTTTATCCGGACCACTTGAAAATCTCAAACGAACCGTTCTGTCTGAAACAAAATCTATTGTAAAAGATAACTCTGGTGTAGCAGCATATTCTCCTGTAGGAAATTCATTTTCGCTTACAGGTTTTAACACACCCAACATATTATTAAATGCATAACGGGTTTTATACTCGTAACGCTTATATTTAATCAATCCTTGGGCAGAAGTAGGATCAAATGAAGCCAGACTATCAGCAAAATAATAGGTGTTTTTGAAATTATAAAAGTCAGGGCTAATATCTATAGGTTCATTTACCAAGCCAAGGTTTTGTAATTGTGCATCGACATACGACACACATAAAAATGATAGTACAATTGCCTTAATTGCATTTAATAATAGAATTTTCATAAACGTAGATTTTTGTCAAAACAAATATAAAACGAGAATCTATATATAGCATGACAGAATGATAACGATAAATGTCGAAATGTAAACACGCCTTTACTACCCCAGCTTTCACCTCTCTACTTAAATATTAATTATCAAACATTTAACCAAACAATTGATTTTTCAACACACAAAATTTCAGTTAAACTCAATAGAGGGAATGCAATTATAATAAAAGACTGCAAATGGCTTCTTTTAACCCCAACAATACTCTGTTCTGTTAACAACTTTAGACACAAACTAAAACTAAAGATTCATCAGAAACAAAATGTTTGCAATCACCAAAACTTTACGTACCTTGTACGCATAATAATATTTACAAAAACATGAGCGAGAGAATACATAATTTATCTGTTGATTGCGCAATACTAGGATATATAGATAATCAATTAAAAATTTTGCTCATAAAAAGAGACAAAGAACCTGAAATTAATAAATGGTCGCTTCCTGGTTCATACATTTATTTGGACGAACCAATCGATAAAGCAGCCAAGAGAGTATTATTAGAATTAACAGGAATCCATGATATTTATTTGTCCCAAATTGGAATTTTCAGTGCGCCTGATCGATATCCTCCTCACCGCGTAGTTTCTATTTTATTTTGTGCATTGGTAAAACCCGAAATATTTGAACTATTAGCAGGTTCGCATGCCAAAGAAGTAAGCTGGCATGACGTTTTAACTATTAAAACTTTACCATTTGATCATAAACAAATGCTTGATACAGCACTGAACTGGCTAAAAGAGGCATTATGGCGTAAACCTATTTTAATTAATTTACTACCTGAGAAATTTCCGTTAAATCAGATGCTGGAATTATATCAATTGATTCTTCAAAATCCGATAGACAATCGTAACTTTAGAAAGAAAGTAATAAATCAAGGCCTTGTAGAAAAACTAAATGAAAAAAGCATTGGAGGTCAACAGCGACCAGCCTTTCTTTATAAGTTAAAGGTTTCTTTATAAAATTTTTTACACTAATTAGATAACGTACTATTAACGCAAATATAAATATCATGTTCGAATTGACAGGAAAAGTAGCCGTAGTAACAGGCGGCGGAGGTGTTTTAGGTGGCAGTATAGCTACCAGCTTAATTGAAGCCGGAGTTAAAGTTGCAATTCTGGATATCAGAAAAGAAAACGTAGATGCAAAAGTTGAAGAATTAAAAGCCTTAGGTGGTGATGCTATAGGTATAGTATCAAGCGTTTTAAACATGGATGAACTTAAGCAAGCTAAAGAACAATTATTGGCAAAGTGGGGAAAGGTAGATATACTCATTAATACAGCAGGAGGTAACCTTCCTGGCGCAACTCTTACTGAAGAACAAACTGTTTTCGATATGAAAATTGACGATTTTCAACGAGTAACTGACTTAAATTTAAACGGAACCGTTTATCCTAGTTTAGTTTTTGGAGAAGCAATGGCAGAACGCGGAGAAGGAAGCATCATCACTATTTCTTCAATGGCTACTTATTCTGCAATAACCAGAGTGCTTGGTTATTCTGTGGCAAAAACAGGCATCAACATCTTTACTCAGTGGATGGCAATGGAAATGGCTACTAAGTTCAATGAGAAAGTAAGAGTTAATGCTATCGCTCCAGGTTTCTTCATAGGTGACCAAAACAGAAAAGTTTTAATTAACCCTGATGGTTCTTACACAGAAAGAAGTAAAAAAGTATTGGCTCGTACACCAATGAAACGTTTTGGTGACATTAAGGAACTTAACGGTGCTGTTCAATTCCTATGCTCTGATGCAGCTTCATTTATTACAGGGGTTATTCTACCTGTTGATGGTGGTTTCAGCTCATTTAGTGGGGTATAGTATATAGTACATAGTATAAAGACATATGACATAGGACATAGGACATAGGACATAGGACATAGGACATATGACATAAGACATAAGACATATGACATATGACATATGACATATGACTACAGCTTTCAACATTTTAAATTATAAATCTATGGCTTTAGAAAAAACATGGCGTTGGTTTGGAGAGAAAGATCCTATTACATTAGATATGCTTGTGCAAATGGGCGTAGAAGGTGTGATCACAGCTCTTCATCACATTCCCAATGGAGAAGTATGGTCGGTAGAAGAGATTATGAAGGTAAAAAATACCATTGAATCCCGTGGTATGCGATGGAGCGTTGTTGAAAGTTTACCTGTAACTGAAGGTATCAAGATCTGCTCTGATGATCGTCCTCGCCTGATTAAAAATTATCAGCAGTCGGTACGTAACCTTGGGAAATGTGGTATTGATACCATCTGCTATAATTTTATGCCTGTATTAGATTGGGCAAGAACTGATCTTCATTATAAATTAAATAATGGCGGAGAATCTATGTACTTTGATTTTCCAACATTTGTAGCATTTGACGCATATATTTTAAAAAGACCTGATGCTGAAAAAGATTATCCACAAGAGGTTGTCGTAAAAGCAAAAGAAGTTTATGCTCAGATGAGTGAGGAAGAAGCTGAAAAGTTAGCCTATAATATTATTGTAGTAACTCAAGGTTTTATTGATGGAGTTATTGATGGAAGTGTTCCTGACCCTAAAGCTTTGTTTCTTGAATTCATCAAGCGATATGAAGGTTATGACAAAGCTAAAATGCGCGAAAATCTGAAAGCTTTTCTTGATGATGTAATTCCTGTTGCTGAAGAAGTGGGCGTAAACTTTGCAATACACCCTGATGATCCTCCGTTCCCGGTTTTAGGATTACCCAGAATCATTGGACAAAAAGAAGATTACGAATGGCTTTATGAAGCGAATAAATCGCCTAACAATGGAATTACTTTTTGCGCAGGTTCACTATCTGCCAGAAAAGAGAATAACCTGTTAGATATTATTGAGACGTTTGGTGAGAGAATACATTTTATTCATTTACGAAACACAAAGCTTTTGCCAGATGGTAGTTTCTTTGAATCAGGGCACTTGACTGGCAGCCAGAATATGGTCAAATTAATGACAGCTTTATTAAAAGAGCAAAAAAGTCGTATTTCTGCTGGTCGAAAAGATGTGAAAATGCCTGTTCGTCCTGATCATGGAATTAAGATTTTGGATGATTATAATAATGATAAATATAATCCCGGCTATCCATTGATTGGTCGCTTAAAAGGATTGGCTGAATTGGATGGATTAATGGCAGGAATTGAAAGTTTCATTTAATTAAATAGAAAATTGTAGGTGATTCCGACTGCAATTACAGGGAAATTCGGAATAAGTTAACAAGGTGAGTTGCCCATCTCTATATTTAGGGATGGGCTTTTTATATAAATAACTCATTGATTCTTTTTCAAGGTATATGTGATACCTAACCGAATTCCATTTTCCCAAATTCGCTGATGATATTCAGTATCTGCAAAAGGAATCAGGGAATGGATTTTAGTATAAGGATTTAAAAACAGTGAGATTCCACTTTTACAGTCATATTTTAATGCCACGCCTATAAGAGCTCCAATTCCTGTTTGATTGTCAATTGGACTATCACTTGATGCATCGATATCAACAATTAATCCTCCGTTAACAAAAAAATATTTTAAGAAGTTTGCTCTTAATGTTACAGGTATATTAATTAAAGATAGATCTGCCTTTTTTAAAGCGTAATTCATAGTAGGAAGTAAATTGGGTTCTATTATGATACTTTGCTTTGAGTATTCTATTCCGGTTTCTGCTTCGAGCCAACTATTCAATGAGTGGATATAATTAAATCCAATAGTAAAAAATTGATCACTGTTATAACTGGCAGCTCCATCTAATTCATCAAACCGAAACACATCATTTTCGCCGAATGAGGAAAAGGTAATTCCAATTTTATTTGTATTTAACATTGAATCTTGTTCCTGTGCAATCAAATAGCTTTCATTAATAAGCATTATTAAAAAAACAAGAATAACACCAGTCAGCGCATTCCATTTTTTTAGTAGTAAAGTGTTAAAATTTCTCATAATTATTCTATGGTTAATAAATACTAAACAATCTTTTTTATTCAAGATGATACATCATTAATTTGGTTGCGTATAATATTTACTAAAGATAGAATATTATCCATATTTATTCGAAGAAACCATCTCTGACAGTCAATAATTTAGAATAACTTAATATAAGAATCCTCAATAACTATAGAAATATTTAATATACATATAGACAATATCGATTTGATATATAAACAAAATCATATCATATTTGTTATATAACATAAACAATGAGAACTTAATGTTTAACCTTAAAAACAAATGATTATGAATAATTGTCCAAATTGCTGGGGATACCAAGAGTATAACGGAGAAATAAAAGCTGTAACAGTTGAACCTATTTACAATCGAAGAATGCCTAGAGAGCTAAGCGATGGTAATAAAAATATTCAACTTGAATCTAAAGCAGTTAAATAAAAATGATAACCACAAAGGATTATAATCCTGAAAAGTCAAATTTTAAAAAAATAACTAACAAGAGGATGTAACTTAAAACATCCTCTTTTTTTATGTTATTTCCAACAATTATAAAAATGATGAACAGGACCATGACCTTGTCCTATTTGATAGTCAACACCTGATACAATAGCCTCATTAATATAATCTTTAGCATTGATAACAGCCTGATTCAAAGGTAAACCTTTTGCCAATTGTGCGGCTATTGCCGAAGAAAGAGTACAACCAGTACCATGAGTATTTTTGGTTTCCAAACGCTTTGACGATAATTTTATCACTTCATCAGTCTCCGAGTTATAAAAAACATCAATAAGTTCATTGTTTGTCAGATGACCAGCTTTAAGTAACACCGATACTTTTCTTCCGTTGGATAAAGCTTTGGCTAAAGCAGGCAATTCTTCCTGACCTGTTATCTTTTGCCCCAATAGTATTTCTGCTTCGGGAATATTTGGAGTGATAACTCTTGCTTCATATAATAACTCTTCTTTTAATATTTCAATTGCCTCATCCTGAATTAACTTATGTCCGGAAGTTGAAACCATTACCGGATCTAAAACAACATTCTTTGCATTAAAATCAACAAGGCACTTTTTTATAACCTGAATCACTTCTGAAGAATGCAGCATTCCAATTTTTATTGCATCAGCACCAATATCACTTAATACTGCTCTGATTTGTCCATCTAAAATTGACACCGGAACAGGATGAACATCAGTTACGCCAACTGTATTTTGAACAGTAACTGCAGTTATAGCTGAGGCTGCATAACATCCATTTGCAGAGATCGCTTTTATATCGGCCTGAATACCTGCTCCACCTCCAGAGTCACTTCCTGCTATGGTGAGTACTTTGTTATATTGCATATTCTAATTCTTTATTTAAAATGATTAAACCCGGTTGATGATAATTCAACCACTTGTCCATGATTAGTCCAATGTATATTAGGATTCCCTTTTGTTATCCTCCCAATTTGGATCAATGGTTTATGAAACTCTTTCTCGAAACACAACTGTATCTGAGCAAAATCACCAGCTGAAACAGTCATTAACAACTCATAATCTTCACCACCTGATGTTGCTTTTTCAATAACATTCCAATTATTCTTTGCTGATTCATTTTTCAACTCTTCTGATATAGGGATATCTTGAATTTCAACAACTGCCGATACATTTGATGCTTTTAATATATGCATGAGGTCTGATGAAATCCCATCAGAAATATCCATCATTGCATGAACACCTGATTGCCGGGAAAGAAACAAGCCTTCATCAATCCGAGGTTCAGGCTGAAGATGCTTATGGATTAAAAATTGATTTCTATCTGAAGTAATACCGTCCAAAAGATATTGCAAACCACCTGCTGAATCACCCAAATTTCCTGTAACACAAATCACATCACCCACTTTTGCATCGCTTCTTTTGCGTGCCATACCCTTAAAACATTTACCTATAACTGCAACATTAACAGCAAGGTGCTTTAATGATTTTGTGGTATCACCTCCTAACAATGCAGTTTTATATTTTTTTGAAAGTTCATGATAACCCTCCATAAACTGATCTAAATATTCAACATCAAGATCTTTAGGAATAGCAAAAGATAAAAAGGACGCAACAGGAGTTCCGCCCATAGCAGCAATATCACTTAAGTTAACTGCCAATGATTTATAGCCCAACTGAAAAGGAGTAATCGAATGACGCAGGAAATGAACATCTTCCATTAAAAGATCCGTTGTTATAATATAATCTTCCTCATCATTAGCATGGATCATAGCACAATCATCCCCTATTCCTATTAAACCATCTTTTAATAAATCATTAAACTGAGGTTTAAAACGCTCTATAAATCCAAACTCTCCTATTTCTTTTAATTGCATATTTTTTTAGTATAATGTCGTATGTCGTATGTCGTATGTCGAATGCCCTATGTCGAATGTCGTATGTCAAATGCCCTAAGTCCTAAGACCTAAGAACTAAGAACTAAGAACTAAGAACTAAGAACTAAGAACTAATTACTTTGGCGAATCAATTTGATAAACTCCTCAGTAGCGGTTCTGGGGTTATCTGCTGAACATATAGCAGATACCACAGCAACACCATTGGCTCCTGCATTAAATATGTCTTTTACATTTGAATTATTTATTCCCCCAATGGCCACTGCCGGGTGCTTAGAAACAGCCATCACTTTTTCCACACCATCTAAACCAAAAGGTTTAAAAGTATCTGTCTTTGTTGGAGTACTAAAAACCGGTGATATTCCTATATAATCCACATCCAGCAGATTGGCCTCCTCAACCTGTTGCATTGTTTCAACTGACAAGCCAATGATTTTATCTTTCCCTAATATTTTACGGGCCATATCGTAAGGCATATCCGACTGGCCAATATGAACACCATCCGCATCTGATGCTAACGCCACATCAATCCTGTCATTAATAATTAAAGGAACATTATAGGTCTTTAATTTTTCCTTTAAACCTGAGGCCAATTCAATAAAATTGCGTGTACTGCAATCCTTTTCCCGTAATTGAACCATAGTTACTCCACCTTTCACAGCTTCTTCCACGATCCAGGCAATATCTCTTCCCAATGAAAGTTGCCTGTCTGTTACCAGATATAATTTTAAATCCATCCCATTCATACTTACTCTGCCTTTCACAAATCACTTTAACCCTCAACTACAAATGCTGCAAACGCCTCTAAGGTATATGCATCAACATTATACAACTCATCAATAAAATGTAATTGCATTGTTCCGGGGCCATTGGCTTTTTCGGCAGCTTTTTCGCCGCAGATACCCATAACCGCCATAGCCGATACACAAGCAGCCAGGTAATCAGAATCCACAGCTGCAAATGCTGCCACAATAGCCGTAGCAGTGCATCCCATCCCTGTAACCAGAGGCATCATTTTTGAACCATTTTTCACCTTATAAGTCATCGATCCATTGGTAATATAATCATGCTCTCCGCTAATAACCACTACGGCACCAGTTTGAACTGCCAGTTGTCGGGCTGCATCAACAGCTGCAATTGAAGAAGCCGTGCTATCCACACCTTTTGTTTTAACGTTATCATTAGCCAAAGCCATAATTTCGGATGCATTACCTCTGATGATAGAAGGTTTGCACTGGGCAATGATTGATGCAGCAACTTTATTGCGATAAGAAGTTGCACCAACACCCACCGGATCAAAAACAACAGGAATACCTTTTTTAAGAGCAGCTTTTCCTGCTAAAATCATAGCCTCTACCCATTGCTGACTCAATGTTCCCATGTTAATAACCAATGAAGAGGCAATTTTAACCATATCTTCAACTTCTTCAACAGCATGAGCCATCACAGGAGAAGCACCAATAGCCAATAAAGCATTGGCAGTATTATTCATCACCACAAAATTGGTAATATTATGCACAAGAGGTGATTTTTGACGAATAGCATTCAGATTAGCTTTTAACTGATTTCTTTCTATCATAGCAATTTATCTTTAAAGGTTTAAATGCAGAAGTGGGAGCTTAAAACACGAAGCTAAAACTAGTTACCTACGGCAGCATTACCTGCATCAGGTTATCAGGGTTTAATCTCAGCCTTAAAAGTTGGCACCCCCACTAATGTTTGGTAAATGTAATGAGTAATTTCTTAAAACCCCAGTCTAAAATCAGATTATATTAACAACAGTACCTGTTTAAGAATTTAAAAAATCGCAAAAACGATCAAATACTTTGTTAAATGCATCATCAACCTGTAATGCGATATTCTTTTTAACGGGGAAGGGCGTTTCATGTGAATACTCAAATGAAAAGTCCATGGTATCCACTTTTACTGCTATATTTCTGAAAGCACCATTTAAGGTATTTATAATTTCAAAAGGAGGTATCACTGAATCCTGTTTTAATCCTATGGCATAAATTTGTTTTTCAAACTTTTTTAATAAAGATTCACGATATTCACGTAAACGTTTAAATTCTAACATTGAATGAAACACTTTGCCCTCTACATGATCTCCATTCATATAATGATTCAAATAGGCATCGTTCTTTAAAAAGGCATCAAAATGCTCTACCAGGTAAGAATACAGAGCTACATTGGCTTCACTATCCAGAATAAATTTTGATACCGGCGATAAGCGATTAAAAACCGGACCACTACAGAAAAGACACAATTTACTGTTTGCAAAAAAGTTTTTATAATTCGACAATAATAATATCTCACCCAAAAAACCACCAATAGAATAAGCTAAAATATCAAAAGTAAAATCACGATCTATCCATTCATTCTCATCATTTTTTATACTTTCTATAAGCTGGATAACATCATAGTACGATTGCAAACCCGACCATATAAATCGTTGTGGAAGAGATTGCATACGAACACTGATAGCAGCATTTGAAAGCGTGGAATTGATAATATTCGGAAACTGTTGTTTGCGTTTATTACTCAGCTCAAACATTTTACGTTTATCACTCCATGACATAGGGGCTCTTTGCATATGAAAAGCAATAGGAAACAATACGACCCCGCAATTTAAGCGTTCACTCAGTGCTGCTGCCCAAGGCAAATACTTATCCCAACTTTTTTCGTTAAATCCGTGAAAAAGGAACAGTACCTTTTTTAGTTTTACTGAGGATTCAGGCGCCAATATATAATACTCGAAGGCCTGGTTTTCTTTTATACTTATATCTTTAACATGAACATCATTATTTACATCTCCAGGCTCAACACCTCCATTGTAATTTCCCTCGTATTGTATTTGATGCTCCCGACAAGAACGAATTTCATCTCCGGGTAAAATATGTGTTGATTTTGAATCAAATGATGATCGTAATAACCGGAAATGATCAACCTCAATAATTTTTTTATTTTGTAATAATGCAGTTTTAAGTTTTTTAAATAATTCATTATAAAGCATAACAACCAGTTTATCAAATTAAACAATATAATTATGGTAACTGACTATTTCTTTATACTCCCCGATTTAATTAAAAGTGCTTTTGGATAGAAATGAATACTACAAAGATATCAGATAATTAAAAAAAAACGAGGACATCTGGCATTAAAAAACTTTTGTTTTACCTGAAAAGATTAGTATCGTTGCTTTTAAAATGTAAATCCATTTGCGGAAATGGTATAGTGATATTATGCTCTAAAAACTTCTTGTTTATAATTTTACGTATATCACTTTTTACCTTGTTAATTCTATAGATATTATTGCTAAAAAAAAGCACCTGAAAATCTAAAGATGAATTTCCAAAATTGATAAGCCGTGCTTCGATTAAATTACGATCGGATATTTCAGGATGAGCCAGAGCACTTTCCTCAAGAAGTTTTATCACCAAATCAACATCGCTACCATAAGCTACTCCCACGTTAATTTTAAAACGAGTACGTTTTGACTGATGACTCCAGTTTATCACTTTATTTGTAGTAATAGATGAATTGGGTATAATAATAGAAATATCATCGGTATTTAATCCTTTAGAGGTCCGAAGTCCAATAGTTTGAATTTTAACAATATCGCCATCTATTTCTAAAATATCATCCACCCGGATAGATCTTTCAGAGAGTAAAATAATACCCGAAATAATATCATTAAATGTTTGCTGCAAACCCAAACCTACACCCACCAACAGGGCTGCAGAACCTGCTATCAATACGGTAACTTTTATCCCTACTGTTTCTAAAATTAAACCTATGGCAATAACCCATATCACATAGGTTATAATCTGGTAAAGGGCATGAGTATTTCCGGTATCAAGTTTTTTGTTTTTATAATTACGAAACAGAGCTTTTTTTATAATATATAAGAGGCCTTTGGTAATTAGCAAAATCAAAAGTATGGCAACTAAAGTATATACCTGAATCTTGTAATTTCCTATACTTAGTATTTCAAATTCTAATATTTTTGTAATCGCCCCCATGTTATGCAGTAATTATCTTTTATTAATCAATACCTTTTTTAAATACAGTATGTCAAAAATAACCATTGGAACTTCAATATCAAATAAAAAGAGTTTCATTTTAACAGGAAAATTCTTGCAACCCTAATGAACTCACCTTTTATACAAAGCTCATTTCTTATATTGGTATATTAAAACAGGGTATATCCCAGCGTTAAACTTAAAGTATTATATTGGGCCTTCCATCCTAAGTAGTCCGACAGTATATTGTTAGATAATTTATAACGAAATTCTGCGCTCCAATGCTCGTTTAGCTTATAACCAGCACCTAAAGCCACATATCTTCTTGCAAAACTATCGAGTTTTTGTATACTGGTACCATTACTCCTGAAAAACTCTATTGATGAATGATTTACAAGATCAAAATTATAACTGAGATTTGTAAACAACTTAGAGTGTTTGTTTAAAAACATATAATATCTAAAACCTAATGATAATTCAATGGATTTATAATCTAATTCAGAAATTAAAATTCCATCAAAAGTATAACTATCATTATTTGTACTTTCAGAATTATACATTTGTCCGGTAGTTTCCACCAATAAACTCCATTTATTTTTATTATAAGGTAAGATGTATTCTAATTCAGCACCTATACTAGCTACATATATATTTTTAAAGTTAATCTTCGAACTGGAATTCATCTCCAGGTTATTATAATTTATTCCGGGTCTGATATTCAAATTAAAAACATCTCTCTTTGCATCAGATTCATATGTAATATAATCAGAGTTGACACACTCGTAATATTTTTTAAAAAATTCTTTCAGACTTTTAATAGTATAATTAAGACTAAGGTAATCTTCAAGGTGAAAAAAATCACATTTTAAATTAGCATATAACTGCTGCTGGTATCTTTTATTTTCAGAAATTTTAGTTCTGGTTACATCATTAAACTTTCCTTCTTTAATATATCGTTTGTAAACCAATTGCTCAATATCTCCTGAGCCGTATTTGTAAAAGAACCTGGTAAGATTTCCTTTCTGATAAAGATAAAGGGTACAGGCATTACTTTCGACAAGAACTTTAAGAAACAGTTCTTCCTGAGTAAAAACCGGATTTTTATCATGAGACAGCGTATTTACAGCATTACTTGATTTATCGATTTTTACGTTAGCCCTTACATATTTAGATGAGCCATAAATACCAAATTCTTTGATATTTTTAAGACTTTCATTTTTAGCTTCAGCAACTTCTGAAAATTTATACTCAAAATTGGAAGGATTATTATTCCAATCCTCATTTTTAATCAGACATTCTGATTTTTGATTTGAATTATTAATAATGTATCCCTTTTCAAAGCTAATCTGAGCAAAAGACGAGATACTCATAACTAATAATAATACTATTATTATTTGCTTGTACATTTTTATTATTTGATCTAATGGATGGCAATCTAATGAATAAGTGGAAAATACCTTACTCCTACAAAATATAATAATATGATAATATCACAAAATTCAAGGATCTGTTAAAATTTTAGATATAAGATGAGCCACTAAATTTATGTACCGTAAAGAAACAATTTATAATACTACCGACCAAACATATAAGTATATATTATGATTATAAATATGGGTCTGACAGTACCTGCGCGATAAAATTCCTGAAAAATAATACCATCTCGCAGTCGTGTTTGGTAGTATTTCCAAGCGGAAATACCGTCTCGCAGTCGTGATTGATGGTATTTCCAAACGGAGATACCGTCTCGCAGTCGTGATTGATGGTATTTCTAAACGGAAATACCGTCTCGCAATTGTGTTTGGTGGTATTTCTAAACGGAAATACCATCTCGCAATCGTGATTGATGGTATTTCCAAACGGAAATACCGTCTCGCAGTCGTGTTTGATGGTATTTCCAAACGGAAATACCGTCTCGCAATCGTGTTTGATGGTATTTCCAAGCGGAGATACCGTCTCGCAATTGTGTTTGATGGTATTTCTAAACGGAAATACCGTCTCGCAGTCATGTTTGGTGGTATTGCTAAATGATAAAAAAATAAGGCAACAATGCGAGATGCCATTATCAAATTATAACAGAAGACATTACATCTACATGAAAAAATTATATAAAAATAATACCATCACCCCCCTCTAAAACACGCTATAATAAAGGAATTCATTGAAATTAAATCAATTACACTAAAAAAACATACTAAAACTGCCATTATATATTAAATATTTATTTATATTTGAAATACTTTAACATATTCAGGATAAACCTATTATAAATGATTGAAAAAATTAATTTAAAAAAACTTCGTAACAATGAATTCATTCAATTTGGCGAAAATGTTCAGGAGATTGTTCAAATCAATAATCCTCAAACATTAAAAGTCGAAAATGAATACAACGATTTAGAAGATCCGCTTACAAAGCTTCATCATGTTCAAAATAAGAAACAGGGAAGTCCGATAACTAATGAATTAATTGAAATTAATAAGCGAAGAGATGTTGCACTGGGCAGCATTTTTACTATTGTAGAAACATATTGTAACCATTTTGAAGAAGAAGTGGTTGCTACGGCACTTGATCTTAAAAAAGAGTTGGATTTATACGGCAGAGATATTATTCGTTACAGTTATCAATATGAAACTAATGCGATTGATGATATTTTGTCGAAATGGGAATTAAAAGCAGAAGGAATTGCTACTTTAAATTTAACAGATTGGGTTATTGAATTAAAAGATGCCAATACATTATTTAATTCACGTTTTTTAGATCGTATTAAAGAATCTGCATTAGATCAGGATTTATCAGTATTGGAATTACGAAACACCATGTCTGAAAAAATATATAACCTGTTTGATATGCTTTCGGCTTTAATGAAAATTGAGAAGTCGGATATTTACGCCAATGTAATTGATCAAATTAATGCATTGATAAACCAATACAATAAAACTCTTGTTGCCAGACATTCAAAAAAATCATCGAAATCAACAAGCGAAGAAGACGATAAAGAAACTGATACTACAGAAACAACATAACAAATTATAAATATTAATCTAAAACCCCACGGGATATTGTTAGAGTATAAAGCAATGCACAAAAGGCATTGCTTTTTTTTGTGTATTATAAAACCTGACAGACTAAGATGAGGCAATTACGATTTATTAATATGACTCCAGAGGAGTCACATATTTATAGAATAGTCCTATAATGGATAAATTGACTCCAGAGGAGTCACATATTTATAGAAATGATTATAATTAATTTAAGAGGGCTACCCTCTTCTGGCTTTTAATTCTGTTTCCAATAACAATTCCATTGATTTATTAATCTTATAAAAGAACAACAAGGCAGCACTAATAAAAAAGGGAATAGCGGCATAAACACTCACCAGCATTTTAGCACCTGCTGTAACCGATTGTGGTTGCATTATTTCCTGAGCATTAACAGCATCAGTATGTACATAACCATACAATCCTAAAATCCAGGCAACCAGTGCACCACCAATAGCTAAACCAGCTTTTAATCCAACCATCATAGCCGAAAATATGATAGCAGTAGCCCGCCTGTTATTTTTCCACTCCGAATAATCAGCTACATCAGCAATCATAGCCCACAATAATGGCGTAGTAATTCCATAAAAGAAACCATGTAATATCTGCGATCCAAACATCAACACAACACCATCAGGAGGAAAGAAAAAGAAAGCCAAAACAAATAATGTAGAGATAAACAGGGAAATACCGAACACATCTCTTTTACCATATTTATCTGCCAGTTTCTTTGAAAAACCAATACCAATCAACATAAAAATAATTCCACCTGCATTAAACAATCCAAAGCCAGCCGATACAGGATCAGAACCAAAGAAAGTAATTCCCATAGCCAACATACCCTTTAATATAGGACTGATAAAGCCGGTTAAAGAAGCTTCATCGACATAATAATTGAAATAATACACATAGGATCCACCTTTCAATGCCAGTGTAATAAAAACCAATATAGTTGCAGCAAGCATAATTAACCACGGACGGTTTTTAGAAAGATCATGCAAATCCTCTTTTAACGATGACTTTTGCTCAGCAGTAGGCACTACCCTTTCTTTTGTTGTAAAAAAGGTGATGAGCAACATAATTGTTCCAACGATAGCCATCCAGGTAATTACCTGCTCTATTCCTGCAGCTTTATCACCTCCCCCGGCAAATTCTATAATTGGCAGCATAAATACCTGCACAAAAAACTGGGCAAACATAACAGCAATAAAACGAATAGAAGAAATACTGTTACGCTCAGCCATATCGCCGGTAATAACTCCACTCAAAGCTGAGTAAGGAAGATTATTAGCTGCATATAACAACAGCAGCAAAGTATATGTAACAGCTGCGTATATTAACTTTCCTTTATAAGAAAAGTCGGGCGTTGAAAAAGCCAGTAAAGCCATTACACTTAATGGAACAGAAGTATAAAGTACCCAGGGGCGAAATTTACCCCATTTAGATGATGTTCTGTCGGCCAATACTCCAATAACAGGATTAAAAGCAAACGCAGCAACTAATCCTACTACAAGCATAATAACAGATGCATCGTTATTTTTTAACCCATAAATATCTGTATAAAAAAAAGCCAGATAGGTAATTAATGTTTGAAAAACCAGGTTAGCCGCCAGATCACCCAGACTATAGCCTATTTTTTCAACAATTGATATTTTTTGTAATTCTAAACCCATGATAATTTGTTGAGTTGTTTATTTGTCGAGTTGTTGAGTTGTTTATTTGTTGATTTGATAAATCACAAATCAACAAATAAACGATTTAACAAATAAACGATTTAACGATTAATCACATTAACCTTATTAACTTTAACCCGGTTACCCTTGAACCACTCTTAGTATACTAAATCGCCGGTAAAACCTTCACTTACATCTTCTCCTGCCAAACCATCGGCAACACCTTTATAGGCGTGTTTGCGTTGGTAGTTAGCATCCCACAAGTTAGGAGCTTCATCAGGTAACCAGTATTCATGTTCATCCTCGTTATCTGATATTCCCCATATGGTAATTCCATATTGCTGGTCGGTTGGGATAATGGCTTTATACTGATCGATGACATATTGATACATTTCAGCCTGTTGGGCTAACTGATCTTCGGTAGGATCTTTTGTACCTAAACGAACATCCAGTTCAGATATCTTGATGAGTTTACCTGTTGCTGCCAGTTTGGTAAGCATTTCTGTAATCATATCTTTATCCGAAGTATACGAAATATGCATCTGGGTACCAATACCATCTACAGTGGCACCGGCAGCATCAATATATTGTACATATAAAATCAAACCATCGAGTTTGGTCATGTTCGACTCTAAATTATAATCGTTGATAAATAATTTATCTGTTGCATTACCATACTGACGAGCCAGATTAAAAGCTGTAACGGCATAATCTTTACCCATATATTTTTGCCAGTAGAAAACATCTGTTTCATCATCGGCAATGGTAACATTACCATCTCTTACTTCACCGCTCTCGAGCATTGGTTCATTAACCACATCCCATGCTGTAATATTATCTTTATAATGAGTAAGCATCTGCGAAATAAAATCCTCCATGGATGCTGTTATGATCTCAGTTTTTTCTTCATCTGTTTTTTCAATGATTGTAGGACCTGAAGATGCTGCTTCTCCATCAGTTAAAACAACATCATCAAAATAATAGGTTCCCACAGCAGCTCCGGTATCAAATACAAAACGATTTCTGGTAGCGGTAGTTGTGGTAATGGTAGCCTGGTATTGACTCCAGGTAGTACCCAGGGTAAAAGTTGCGGCATCGCTATTATAATCAGAACTCTGTAGCTGAACTCTGATGGTTGCTGCTGTTGTAGCTTTAGCCATAAATGTAACGGTGTATTCGGTTGCATCGGCTAATGTTTCATCTAATGAATAATTGCTTTGCATAGACCATGGATCACCGGCAGCTTCAGTACGTGTTAACTTCAAGGCATAACCTGTTCCATTATAACCTTCACCGTCGGCCGATATCTCACGGGTACCTCCCCAGCCTCCCCAGCCGGTGATTGCACCTGTTTCAAAATCTCCGTTAGTCAGAAAGTTTGTTTCTGCTGCAGGAGCATCCAGATCAACCATTACAACATTATCAATATAATACACCATATCAGGGTCGGCACCTAAGTCGAAACGAAAGTTCATGGTAGTAGCACCCGAAGCAGGCATCAGAGCTGTTCCTAAAGTTGACTCGTTAAAAGTAACCTGCTGCCATGTTGATGATGTTGTAACCGTTTCACTTCCATTAATCCATGGATACGACTGGTTCATACTATTAAATGCCAATCGAACATGACCAGTACCCTCTGACTTGATAAAGAAGGTAATTTCATAGCTATGTCCCTCAACAACGGGTATATCAGAAGATTGAATTTCAAGGTCCCATAAATTTGTGGCACCAGCATTTGTTACAGCTTTCATGCAACCATCACCGGCAAGAGCCTCAGATGTATTGTACTCTACCACATCTTTGGCGCCTCCCCAGGAAGCCCATCCACTAACATCAGTATCAAACTCACCATTGGTAATTAAGTTTGAACCAGCAGCACCAGGAATCACAGTAGCAGCAAGCAATCCGTTTAAATAACTGGCATCCTGATTAGAGTGCCACACTAAAGTATGTCCAAAAACCGATAAGCCATTAGCTGTGGCCTCTGTCATAAACTCATCCACATCAGAAAAATCTATAGAACCATCAGCCTGAACCATTGGAGCATGTTTCATGGCATAGCCAACTGTTAACTCATCAAAATTTTCGTTGGCAAGACTTCTGTATGATTCATTCTCCATATACTGAGTTAAACCAACTCCAACGCCTAACCTCATATCCGTATAAGTATTCAGGGCCTCGTAACGGCTAATTTTCTCTGCCAATTCCAATGGTAACTCATCTCTGGTTACTTCGCCATGTGTTGGATCATCGTGCCACTCCATGATCTGATCATCGCACGATGAAAAAACAAGAGAACACAGGGCTAATATTGATAATATTTTATTGTACTTCATTTTCTTTAATTTGAAATAAACAACTATTCTTCATCTTCCGGATAATCACTATATACAGGAGTATTCAGAGGAACCACTCTCCAATTATCGGTATAAACATTGATTGATGTTTCACTGGATACAAATTCAGTTTCGCTATCACTATCTTTTCCTGTTACTTTATTCAAAGCAAAATCTGAGTTTTCAAAGTAGAATCCAAAGTTTTTATAACTAGATGTTTCCCTGGCCACCAATACCTCTTCAAAAGTATGATCTTCGCCATCATCAAAAGCATAAAAACTGCTAAAAGGAACCGTCACTGTTGTCCATCCTGTGGTTTGAAAAGGAGCAGATTCACCATCTACAATCCATGGCACGTAATTATAGCAGTAACCTGCCCATTCACCACCATTAAAACCATTTACCAAACAGATTTTTAAAAATCCTGTACCTTCCCATTCATCAGGAACGTAAATATCAAACTGGAAAGCCACTTTATCTAACGAAGTTGTAGTTGGAATATAAGGTGTTAACTGATTTCTCCATTGATCACCCGAAATGATTTCGCCTGTTTCTTCATCTTTCACGATATTACCTTCGGTCCAGACTTCAGAACAACGAGTTGATGCTGCCGCTATAGAAGATATACGAGAAGGACGGTGAGGCACATAAATTCCTTGAGAGACATTATCTGTTCCGATAGATACTGATTCCAGGTCTTCAGGTTTAATCATACTCGTTGCACTTCCCCAGGATCCCTGACCTCCCTGACCATCAAAATTTAAGATAACACCCGCTTTAAAATTAAAATATGCAGGTGAATAAGCACCCCCATTAGCACATTCAATAAATATTGAGCCACCCAGCTCAGAAACTCCATCAGGCATAGTAACCACAAAATATTCACCTTCTTCATTTGAAACAATACCGTCTGTAACTTGCACATCGCCGGGAAATAAAACACTGCTTACCTCTAATAATCCCGAGCCATATACAATAATTGGTTCACCCACATTAGGTAAGGAGTTTGAAAAGCCGGTAATAGAAGGAGATGCCGCACGGACTTCAAAACTCAATATTGCCTGATTGCCATCATTAACCAGTCTGATTGTATTGCGAACCTCTGCATCAGCTTCAATAATAGGCGTTTCTTTAGAAACAGAAACCAACATGGATTGATCAGAAACCAGTGTAGGATTAAAATAAGAATCATACCCATTGATATATACCTTTTTAACACCAGAAAACCCGGTTCCTTCAATACGAATTAATTGTCCTAAGCGAACAAAAGACACCTCACGGTCAGGTACTGAAGATTCAGCATCCTCCAAATAAACCTTAGTTATGGTTATTGGACCACTATAATCATTATCATCTTCACAAGAAGTCAAAAACAGCGTCATCAACATGATACCCAATGTGAATAATGAGGTCCATTTATTTATATTAAAATATTTAATCTTCATTTTAAATGCTTTTTGTATTTATTATCAGATCAATTAAATAAGTCTGTTATTCTATCTTCGGTAAACTCATATGAAACAGGCTCTTCTTTTAAGAGAGGATTTTGAACCACTTCCGACTCAGGATATGGCAACAAAAAGATGGAGGCATCAATATTACCAATAGATCGGGATCCTTCTGTTCTGGAATCATCGTATACAACAGAGTTTGTTTCAACTTCATAAGTAAAGGGAATAATAGTTCCCCTATCCTGCCCTATGATATAATTAATGACCTCTTGCTGCTTATAATAAGCTCTTCGAACCAAATCGTACCAGTACTGACCTTCCATACATAATTCAATTCTTCGCTCATGAATGATATCATCATAGGTCAACACATCTTTAGTACCCACATCAGCTCTGGATCTTAACTCATTAACATAGCCTAAAGCGGTAACATCACTGGTACTTTCATTATTTCCCAATGTAGCTTCGGCATAATTCAAATAAACCTCTGCCAGGCGTATCATATAGGTATTTAATGCAGAATTCATCCTGCTGATATCAGAATTATCTTTATCAGAACCCACAACACCTTTTTTCACATTTAAAGCAGTATTGGTCATTTCGTAAGTATATCCACCATTTATTGAATTGATTTCAGGATAGTAATCACCATAGCCCATCCATGTAGCTTTACGGCGGGAATCTGTTGATTCGTACTCTAAAAGAACATCGTAAGCAGCTCTGGTCCAGTATCCCCACGCAGCGTCATCGCCGGTAATATCAGAACTACAAGCAAAGTAGGCCTGTTGCGTATTGGTAACGCCATAATCACCATTAGCTACCCATTGCAAAGCAAAAATAGATTCTGAGTTATTATTGTTTTCAATCTTAAATAAATCTGCATAATCCTCCATTAATGAATAAGGACCTTCATCAATCACTTTAGCAGCAGCTTTTTTTGCCAAATCCAAATAAGTCTGATCGCGTGTACCGCTGTTTACATCATTACTTATACCTGCATAGCTTAAATATACACGTGAAAGCATGGCAAAAGCACTATATTTTGTCAAACGACCTTCCTGATAAGAAATATCTGATAAATATTTAGCAGCATATTCTAAATCGCGCATCACAAATTCATACACATCCTCTAAGGGATTGGTATTTACGATTGGGTTCTCCACAAGTATTGCAGGATCTTCGCAAAGAATAACATCACCCCATAATGAAGCCAGATACCAATAAGCTGTTCCACGCATAAAACGAGCCTCAGCAATATATTGCTTTTTAATTTCGCTATCAACAGTACTGTTACTAATACCAATAATTACGTTATTTGATTGCTGTACCACATTATAAAACGAAGCCCAGGCAGAAACCAAAGGACCTGTTAATCCAGTTTCTGTTAAATCACTGAATGGATAAATATAATCAGAATATGGAGCATACAGATTGTATGAACGACCGTCGCCTAAGGCATAATAAAACTTATCGTTAAAATCGAACCAAACTTTTGTGTAAAGAGCTGCTGTTGCAGCCTGAAAGTCGGATTCACTATTGTAAAAATTTTCTTTTGTGATTTTATCATTGGGTAAAACTTCAAGATAATCATCACAACTTGTTCCTAACACGGATAATGTTAAAAACAAAAAATAGTATATAAATTTATTCTTTTTCATTTCTATTAACTTTTATCGGTTAGAATGATGCATTAATACCAAAAGTATACACACGAGGAGAAGGATAACGGGCATTATCGATACCGGATAGTAAGGCATCCTGATTGATAGATCCAACTTCAGGATCATAACCGGAATACTCAGTAAAGGTGTAAACATTTTGAACATTGCAATAAATCTTAAGATTGTCAACACCAACCTTTGTCAACCATTTTTTAGGCAGATTATATGCTAATGAAATATTTTGAATACGCAGGTAAGAGCCATCTTCAACAAACTTATCGCTATAACGGTAGTTATAAGTGGATGAACCTGTGGATAAACGACACATATCAGCATCTCCACCTGAAATATACACATTACGGTAGTCGTTAGGTCCGTCGGGATTAATCAAATCCAGTTTGGCATAACCTAAAGCCTTTGTCAATAAGTTTGTGCTTTCGCGAGGATTCTCTAACCAACGACGTTGATAGTTTACCACCTCGTTTCCATATGATCCGGTTAAATAAATATTCAAATCGAAACCTTTATAACTAAAAGTATTTCCAATACCAAAAGTAAAATCCGGCGAAGGATCACCTATGTAAGTTCTATCCTCTTCATCAATAACACCATCTTTGTTAATATCCTCAAAAATATAATCTCCAATCCAGATACTGTTTTCACCGATAGACATATCACTTGGTATAGCTGTAGGAACAATATTACCATCTGCATCTTTATAATAGAAATCAGTAGCATCTTCGAAACGACCAATCACCTTGTAACCGTAAAACTGACCAATAGGCTCACCTACAGCAGTACGGGTAACCACAGTAGTTTCTGACCCTTGAGAAAGTGTTTTATTTACGATACTGCTTTCTGTATTTAATGAAAGGACTTCATTTCTGTTCAGGGAGAAAACAAAATTAGAACGCCACATAAAGCTTCCTTTATCCACATTTACTGTATTTAATGTCAATTCAAGACCTTTATTTTCAAGAGAACCAATATTTACCCAGGGAGAAGAAGTTGATCCCTGTCCTGATGTCCCCACATAAGCAGGAAGGGGTAATTCCATTAATAAGTTTTTAGTCTTTTTATAATAAACATCAGCAATAAACTCGATACGGTTTTGAAACAAATTTACATCAACACCAATGTTACTTGAATAGGTTGTTTCCCACTCCAGGTCAGGGTTAGCAGTATTATCAGCCAGTAAAGCTGTACCCCAGCTGTTAGTAGCAACACCTAAATAGGTAGAAGTATAAGCATATTTTGTAGCACTTAGATTTTCGTTACCTACTGCACCCCAACCTAAACGAAGTTTTAAGTTATTAATAACAGCATTATCCTTCAAGAAGCTTTCATTGGAAACTTTCCATGCCAAAGCAGCAGAAGGAAAAAGACCCCACCTGTTATCTTCAGCAAACTTAGAAGAACCATCATAACGTAAAGTTGATGTCAACAGGTATTTATCATTAAAAGAATAGAATAAACGACCAAAAACTGAGCTTAATGAACTTCCACCACTTGAACTGGTATTTGATTTAGAAGCATCATCCCCCAAAGACAAATCAGTAGCATCATTGGTTAAAAAACCAGATCTATATCCCATTAAATATTCCCATTCAGACTCCTGAATCTCCTGACCCACCATCAGGTTTACATTATGATTATTAAAAGAATGCGTATAAGTCAACAAATTTCTCCAGCTGTAATATTTATTGTAGGATTTTGCTTTTGTACTTTCACTCACTGTATTTTCAATAGCACCAAAAGTATATGTTGGAGTAAACTTGTATTCATTAGTAATACCATAATTAATAGAAACATCTGTTTTAAAAGTTAATCCTTTCATTATTTCAGCTTCCAGATAAGTATTAGCCCGAATACCCATCTTTTCATTACTGTTTTCTTTTAACATGGCCAAACCAACGGGGTTTGATTGTACGTACATATCTGTATCAGGACCATCAAAGCTTCCATCAGCATTGCGTACAGCAACATTAGGTGTTTGCTTTAATGTAGTTGCAATCAGGTTATCATCAGATACTGTAGTGTTTTGTTCAGAATTAGTGAAGTTAAAGTTTATTCCTGCTTTAAGATAACTTTTTACTTGCGAATCAAAAGTTCCTCTTAAACTAATCCTGTCAAAACTTGATCCTATGGCAATACCTTCCTGATCCAGATACCCTGCACCTAAAGCATAAGTAGTATTCTCATTACCTCCTGAAACAGAAAGGTTATGATTTTGCATCATGGCTTTAGTAAACATCTCATCTTGCCAATCGGTTCCTTCGCCTAACAAATCAGCTCTTACAAAATTATCATCATACTCAAGGATACCCATTTCGGCTTTGGTATTCTTTAAAGTGGCATACTCTCTCAGGTTAAGAAGATCTAACTTCTTAGGCATTTCCTGCCATCCCATATAACCATCATAAGTAATTCGGGCTTCACCTTTTTCACCTTTTTTAGTAACAATGATGATAACTCCGTTGGCACCTCTTGATCCATAGATTGCTGTTGCTGATGCATCTTTTAAAATATCCATAGATACAATATCAGATGGGTTAATAGAAGAAAGTGCATTAGATGTTTCTGATTCGGTAGAAGCATCAATAATAACTCCATCAATTACTATAATAGGTTCATTTGAACTGTGTAATGAATTAATACCCCTGATACGAATAGATGTACTGGCACCGGGAGCCCCACTGTTTTGCTGAACCTGAACACCGGCAGCACGACCTTGCAAAACCTGATCTATTGAAGTAGAAACTGTTTTTTCAATAGCATCTGAGGATACAGAAACCACAGAACCAGTTAAATCGGTACGCTTCATTTGACCATAACCCACTACAACAACCTCATCAAGCTTAGCCATATCCTCGGCTAAAGTAACGTTAATGACCGTTTGCTCAGAAACTGTTACTGTTTTGGTCATAAAACCAATAAAATTAAAGGTTAGCTGACTTCCTTTGGGAACCGATAAATGGTAATTACCATCCAGATCAGTAATAGTACCTTGGGTTGTTCCCACGATAATAATGTTCACTCCTGGTAAAGGACTTCCACCAGAATCAGTCACCTTACCTGTAACGTCAATAGTCTGTGCCATTGAAAACAGCGGTACAGAAATCATGAGGAAAAGAATAAATAAACTTTTCCGATGTAATTTGTAGATTCTTTTCATGTGTTAATAAATTTGATTTTCATTTGCCACATGGAACTAGCTAAAATACAATCATTCTCATGAGAAAACTTTTTTTTATAGCTAGTTTCATGTGTTAATAAATTTGTTTTAGCTTTTAGAATGGAATCCATCTTTAAGAATTAAACTTATGAGAGAGAATAATTCTTAAAGGCTGGTTCCGGGAGTTTAAATTTTGATTTAATAGATATATTATAATTTAGATTAGTACTAACTTCCCTGAATCGTTTTAATAGTACCATCTTCATGATATTCAAGCTCTGTTACCTTTAGGCTTCGCAACCACGTTTTTCCACCTGAAGGCACACAGTCATGATGAAACAAATACCACTTCCCTTTAAATTCAACAATTGAATGATGAGTAGTCCATCCTACAACAGGAGTAAGGATAACTCCCTGATAAACAAAAGGACCATAAGGATCATCTCCTGTTGCATAACATAGCAAATGAGTATCTCCTGTTGAATAGGAAAAATAGTATTTGCCATTATATTTATGCATCCACGAAGCTTCAAAGAACCTCCGGTCGTGATCTCCTGCTTTTAAGGGTGTACCATCTTGATCAATAATTAATAAGTCTCGGGGGTCATGATCAAACTCTAACATATCATTAGAAAGTCTTACGACTTTAGGACACAAAGCAGGTTCATGATCCGAAGGTTCTTGTCCGCATTCTATAGCTTTATTATTTCGGTATCGCTGCAGCTGTCCTCCCCATAATCCACCAAAGTACATGAAGTGCTCACCATTTCCATTATCAAACACACATGGATCAATACTGTAACTACCCCTCATTGGGTAAGGTTCAGGAATAAAGGGGCCTTCCGGTTTATTACTTACAGCAACCCCGATATGAAAAATATCATTATCATCTTTAGCCGGGAAGTACATAAAGTATTTACCATCTTTAACAGCAACATCTGTATCCCACATCTGCCTGCTTGCCCATGGCACATCCTTAACATCCAACACCACACCATGATTGGTAACCTCACCTTCCATATCATCCATCGAAAAAACATGATAATCTTTCATATCAAAATGATCACCATTATCATTTTCCGGAATTCCGGATTCAATATCATGCGATGGATAAATATAAAGCTTACCATTAAACACATGTACTGCGGGATCAGCCATATACAGATTATTCACTAAATATCTTTCTTTTTCCATTAGATTTATATTTAACTGATCTTATTTCATGGCCTTAGTAGCCGTAATCAATATTTCATTAACGATTGATTTTGGTTTGTTATCACGGTCAAATAACAAAGGATAATCTGTTCTTCCAGGTATTGGCCAATTGTTTCGCCAACTCTGACCGTCATTAACACCCCATAATGTTACCCTGGAAATCTTATCTTCATGCTTTAAAAAGAGATTGAAAAAATCCATATAACGTTTATTGAATACTACCTCAACAGAATCAGGCATTCCGTATTTATAAGGATCCATACTTTCTTTATATTCAAAACGACTTGCCACATCAGCTCCTTCAATTTCAAAGGGTGAAGGAATGATGGAAATATCCAGTTCTGTTATCATCACGTTAACTCCTAAAGAAGCAAAAGCCTTTATACTTTTCTCAAAGTCCGAAACCTCGGGATAATTTAAAGTACAATGCGCCTGCATTCCTATACCATCAATTCTAACACCTTGCTGCTTTAGCTTTTTTACTAATTCAACCACACCTTTTCGTTTGGCCTCATTAGCCATGGAGTAATCATTATAATATAACTCGGCATCAGGGTCGGCCTCATGAGCAAACTGAAATGCCAGTTTAATATAGTCTTCACCTATAATATCATAAAACTTATTCTTACGTAAAGAGCCATCATCCAAAACAGCTTCATTAACCACATCCCAACCTTTAACACGCCCTTTATATCGCCCTACAACTGTACTGATATGATTCCTCATTCTACTAATCAAAACCTTCCTGGATACGTCATCACCATTTTCATCTACACAAAACCATTCAGGCAATTGCGAATGCCATATCAGGGTATGGCCGATGATAAACATATTGTTAACCTTTCCAAAATCAACAAATTGATCAGACAAACTAAAGTCATATTCATCTTCCCTGGGATGAATCCTTTCACTTTTCATACAATTTTCAGCAACCACAGAACTAAAATGCTCTAAAATCACCTCTACAGCCATAGGATCTTCATCTTGTATTTGTTCCTTATTCATGGCTGTTCCTATTAAAAAGCTGCCTTGTAAAGCACTTTTTAAGGATTGCTTTTCTTTTTCCCCTTTTATCTGACAAGAGAATACAATGGCATTTAATATTACAAAGCCTGTAAGAATTAATATGTGTATTTTTCTATTCTTTTTCATTGATACTAGCGATTATTCCCTTATATATTTAAATTTTATTTACTCTGATATTCGTTTAAAACATGGGTTTCATGGTTGATTAATTTAGGTAACACCTGAGTTGTGATCACTTTCTTTTCTAATATTGAGAGTTTATCAGGCTGACAACCACCAATAGAGATTTCAACAGGCGTACCATCAATTACATATTGGTTATTAGAATCCAACACCGCAATATCATGCGGACTCAATTCAAAAGACACTGTTTTAGATTCGCCACCTTTTAAATGAACACGTTTAAAACCTTTTAAACTTCTGATGGCTTTTTTACCCTTATAAAATGGATGAGAAACATATAGCTGAACAACCTCATCGCCATCCAATTGACTAATGTTTTTCACATCAACCTGAACATTGAATATTTCACCTGCGTTAATGCTATCCTGAGTAATTATATTGGTATAAAGAAAGGTGCTGTAACTTAATCCGTAGCCAAACTCATAAAGAGGTTTCTCCTTAAAATACCTATAAGTGCGCCCCTCCATATTGTAGTTTAAGAAATCAGGTAATTGATTTACTGATTTATAAAATGTAACAGGTAACCTTCCTGCCGGATTATAATCGCCGAACAAAACATCAGCAATTGCTTTACCCCCTGACTGACCAGGATACCAGGCTTCAACAATAGCCTGAACATTATCATTTTCCCAGTTTATGGCCAGTGCACTACCATTTAGTAAAACAAGAACAGCAGGCTTTTCTAACTTCATAATTTCTCTTATCAAATCCTGTTGAACCTTTGGTAATTCAATATTAACACGGTCGCCTCCGTTAAATCCATCCACATCAACATCCATTTTCTCACCTTCCAGAAGAGGAGTCAAGCCCATACATAAAATGACGGCATCTGCATCTTTTGCCTTTTCAACAGCTTGTTTTTGACGATTTTTATGAGGAGTTTCCCATAACAAACGAGCCATAGGGTATTCAGATTGGTATTGATTGTACTCTATGCGTATCGAATACTTCCGGCCAGCCTTTAGATATAACTTTACATATTCACGTACAGGATCATGGACACTATAACGCTCACACTGAAGCTCACCATTTATCCATAAAGCCATTTTATTAAACCCCTCAAACCCAATGCTGTATTCCCCGTTTGCATCAGGTATTAATACACCTTCCCATTTAACAGCAAATTTGTTACTGTTAATGTTTTTTACCGGCAATTTGTCAATCCACTTAAAATCTATATTATCATCAATTCTTTGTAACAAAGGCTTTCCGCTAATGGAATCATTATAATACCCGGCAACTAAACCATTTTTGGAAAGTGTGGTGTCGGTATATAAAAATTGTGATGGTATGACAGACATATATGGCAATTCGTCGGCATGAGAACAGCCTAATGCGTATGTAATTTTAGTATTGGGCAATTTATCCTTTAAACCGGATAATGGTGTTATAGGATTTGAAGGATAACCATTATAATTACCCAACAATGATTCTAAATAATCTGCATTAGGTCCGATAACGGCAAGCTTTTTAATATTCTTATTTAATGGCAGTATCTCTCCTTCATTTTTTAACAAAACGATGGATTTTCGTGCAGCATCAAGAGCATATTGCTGATGCTTTTTACAATTAACTACATCAGGAGAGATGGAATTGTAGGAAACCTTTTCTTCAGGATCAAACATTCCCAGTTTCATTCTGGCTAACATCAATCTATTAACAGAAACATCAATATCAGCTTCGGTAATATATCCTCCCTTTAGTGCTTCCAATAAATCTTCGTATGAATCACCACAATTCAAGTCTGTACCTGATTGTAAAGCAATGGCTGCTGCTTCGGCTTTAGTATTCACTATCTCATGCGCATCCTGAGCATAAAAATCTCTGACTGCTCCACAGTCTGAAACGATATAACCCTTAAAATTCCAATCATTACGTAATAATGAGCTTAACTCAGAATTACCACAACACGGCTTTCCGTTTAAGCGATTGTAAGCACACATCACTGAATATACATGACCGTTTACTACCGCATCTTTAAATTGAGGCGTATAAGTCTCCATATAATCATAAAATGATGGTACAGCATTAAAACTATGTCTGCCATACTCCGGACCGCTATGCACAGCAAAATGTTTGGCAGTAGCCACTAATTTTAAATAAACAGAATCATCACCTTGCAATCCTTGAATATATGCAGTTCCTAATTTTGAAGTCAAATAAGGGTCTTCACCAAAAGTTTCCATTCCTCTGCCCCATCTCGGATCGCGAAAAACATTAATATTAGGAGACCAAAAAGTGAGTCCCTGGTAAATTCCATGTTTATTTTCTTTTCTATACTTATTGTATTTGGCACGAGCTTCATCAGAAACTACATCCCCCATAGTATGCATAAAAGGCTCATCCCAGGTTGCAGCCATACCTATAGCCTGAGGAAAAACAGTAGCAATACCTGAACGCCCCACACCGTGTAATGCCTCATTCCACCAATTATATTGAGTTATATTTAACCGGGTTATGGCAGGAGCATTATATTTGAGCTGACTTATTTTTTCCTCTAAACTCATTTCCTTTACTAATGCATCTGTTCTTTCTTTAAATGAGTATGATATATCTTCAAACACTCTTGGTTTATGACATCCATAAACCAAAAACAGGATAAGTAGAATAATAAAAGAAAGTTGATTTTTTCGATACATCACGAAATGGTTTACTGATTATAAAAACATTACATAACAAATATACCAGAAGGAGAATTTTTAGAGGTGACAATAACGTAACAAACTATTACACAATTGTTACCTAAATTGCACATAGGTTACAAATACTTAATTACAAGTTACATTATCTAAAGATTTAGCATTTTAAATGTAAAAAAAAGTTTAGTAAATTGAAATTTTGTTATTTTAGTTTCACAATTCAAAACAGAGCTATGCGATCTCTTATATTGATTATTCTAATCCTTATTTTTTCCGACAAATACACATCTGTTTTTAGTCAGAAAAAATTACTATTTGATTATAACGAAGGCTTAAGCAATAGTTTAATCAATGAAGTTTATCAGGATCACATAGGATTTATATGGGTTGCAACAGAAGATGGTTTAAATCGTTTTGATGGAATTAAATTCAAATCATTTGAAGGAAATAATGACGATAACAAAGGATTAAAAGCAAATTTTGTCACCTCCTTATTTGAGGATCGTAAAGGAAACTTATGGATTGGACAAATCAACGGGCTTCAGGTTTATCATCACAACACAGAATCTTTTAACGAAATCAAGATTTTTATTAACGATAAACAAATCCACCCTTACGTTAGCGATATTACAGAAGCCCCCAATGGAGATATATGGATTACTACTTCGGCATTTGGTTTAATAAAAATTGACCATACAGTAGAAAGAGCCAGGTATTCTACCCGGTTAAATCAGAAGCTGTGCAGTTTTTACCTTGAATGCCTCTTTCTTGATTCTGATGGTGTTTTGTGGATTGGATCAGATAATGATGGAATTAGTACTTACAACTTAAATACCGGTGAAATTCAAAATTTTTCAAAAAGTAAATCCGAACCTTTTTACCTTCCAGGCAATGATATCACAGACATATGTGAAGATCATAAAGGTAATATTTATATTGGAACGCTTAAATCAGGATTACTAAAATACAACAAACAAAGTCAGGTTTTATCCTCAATAAAATCAAGCGACCCTGATGATAAGGATATCCCCGTTAAATCTCTGCTTTTTGACTCAAAAAAACGTTTATGGGCAGGTACCGATGGTAAAGGTTTAAGAAAATTGAATTCCAAAACTGGACTACTTGAAAAGATGCACCCTGGAAGTTCTTCTTTTGATTTTTCAAAATCAAAAATCCATTCCATAACCGAGGATAATGTAGGAAATATATGGTTAGGTATTTTTCAGAAAGGATTGTACCTGTTTCCCGAAGCAAAAGAACTGTTTAATCACTATGGCTACAGAGCTTTTGGAGAAAACAGTATTGGATCAAACTGTATTACATCATTAAATGGAAATAAAGATGATTTATGGATTGGCACTGATGGAGATGGCATATACCATATGGACTTAAAATCCCATCATATTAAACAAATCAATCTCAAAAACAACGAAGGAATAAGCGAAGGAAACAACGTGTTAAGCATTTATGATTCTGACGATGACTATCTTTGGATTGGAACATTTTTTAATGGTTTACTTAAATACAATAAAAAATCAGGAAGTCTTAAGACTTATAAAAACGATCCATCAAACCCACACTCACTGATTAACGATAAAATAACAACTATAAAACCCATAAACAATAAAGAACTATGGTTAACGACTCTTGGTGGAGGCATTTGCAGATTCAATACAGAGAATAATAATTTTCAGGCAGGATTAAATTGGTCTGACTCATTAAATCATCTAATACCCAAATGGGTAAACGATATATATGTAGACCAAAAACAAAACGTATGGATTGGAACCTATGATGGTTTAGTATATGCTCAAATCACAAAAAATAAGTTAACACTCTACTCTACAGAAGATAATTACTTACCTCACAATATCGTGTATTGTATCATACCTGATTCGAATGGTAATTTATGGGTTGGAACCTATGGTGGATTGGTAAGAGTCAAACTTAAAACACGCAAAGCGAACACCTATTCCACCAAAGATGGATTAAGCAGCAATGTGATATGTGGAATTCTTGAAGACAAGAATCAACAAATATGGATTAGCACTCACAATGGATTAAACAGGTACAACCCTCACAACGACACTTTTACTACTTATTATGCCAGTGATGGTTTACAGGCCAATGAATTTAGTAGAAATGCCGTATTTAAAACTGATGATAACAAATTACTATTTGGTGGAATAAACGGGATATCCGAAGTAAAAAATGACTATCTGAATTTTAAAAGAACAATCAGAGATGTGATGTTGACAGACTTTAAGGTACTCAACAAGCATATTGAAATTGGTCAGAAAACAGGAAGACATACCATACTTAACAAATCCATCGTTTTAGCAGATACCATTAAGTTAAAAGAAAAAGACAATGTTTTTTCTATTGAATTTTCATCTGTAGAGTTAGCAAATCAAAGTAGAATATCCTACGAATACAAAATGGAAGGATTTGATGAAAACTGGAATGTGAGTAACTCCTTAAACCGTTCAGCAACCTACACAAACCTAAAATATGGCAATTATAAGTTTCTGGTTCGTGGAGTTGACAAAAAGCAATACTCCAAACCTCGTAAATTAAGCATTATCATTTACCCGCCTTGGTACAAAACCTATTGGGCAAAAATTTTATGGGTAGCTCTGGCTTTCATCATTATTTATACGATTACATTATTTTACAAGGAAAAATTATTACGCCTGGAAGCAGAAAAAACCAATGAAGCAAAAATGCAGTTCTTCATTAATATTTCTCACGAAATTAAAACGCCTCTTACCTTAATAATAGATCCTTTAGAGAAACTATTACAAAAAAGAAATAGCGAGGAAAATCAACGCTTGTTTAAAACAATGCACTTAAATGCCAACCGTATTTTCAGGCTTGTTTGTCAACTATTAGATGTAAGAAAGATTGATAAAGGCCAATTATTATTTAAATTCCAGAAAACAAACTTATTGGATTTTATTAAGGAAGTTGCAAAATCCTATCAACTGGCCACTGAGAGCAGATCAATTAATTTTAACATCAACTGTAAAGATGATAACCTTGAGGTTTGGATAGACCCTCTCAACTTTGAAAAGGTAATACTGAACCTACTATCAAATGCACTAAAATACACACACAATGGAGGAAGTATTGAGATTGCTATAAAAACAATTGGTAACAACAATAAAGCACCAGGTGAATATACTCATGCCCAAATCATTATATCAGATACAGGAAACGGACTAAAAAAAGGCGATCTTGAAAAGATATTCAATCGATTTTATCAATCACAATCCAATGATAACTTAAATATTACAGGCACGGGAATTGGTTTAAATTTATCAAGATCATTAGTTGAACTGCACAAAGGCATTTTATATGCACAAAACAGAGTGGATAAAACCGGAGCCCAGTTTATTATTGAAATACCTTTAGGTAGTGATCACTTGCCCCAGGAAGACTTAATACTTGAAAAAAACAATCTTCCTGCACCTAGTCTAAAACTACCTGTCATTGAATCTGTTTATATTCAATCCAATGCTGCATTAAAAACACCAAAGTCTAATTACCAATTAATGGTAATTGATGATGAAGATGAAATCAGGAACTATTTGATACAAGAACTCAATTCTGTTTATAATGTTGTAGCCTGTATAAATGGGAAAGAAGCATTAGAAAAAGTACATATTGTAAAACCAGATTTAATTATCAGTGATATTATGATGCCCGAAATGGACGGTATCACTTTATGTAAAAAGATTAAGGGAAATACCAGTACCAGTCATATTCCCGTTATTTTATTAACGGCTCTCTCAAAAGATGAGGATAAAGCAGAAGGAATAGAAACCGGTGCTGATATGTATTTGGTTAAACCTTTTAATAGCTCATTCCTGAAAAAGACTATTGCCAACTTATTAGAAAACAGAAGAAAAATATATCAACAACTGGCATTAAAAGGTGAATCATTTAAGATAGAGAATGTAAAATTAAAGTCACATGACGAAATACTCATGCAAAAAATCATGACGATTGTAAAAGACAACATCTCTGACAGCAATTTAAACGTGGAAATGCTTGCTGATGGCGTTGGTATTAGTCGCGTTCATATGCACCGTAAGCTAAAAGAAATTACTAATCAATCTGCTCGCGACTTTATAAAAAGCATCAGAATGAAGCAAGCAGCATATATTTTAAGCACAAAGAAATTAAATATCAGCGAGGTAGCCTATGCTGTTGGATATACAAGTCTGCCACACTTTTCAAATTCCTTTAAAACTTATTATGGTATTTCACCCAAAGAATATGCTCTTAATAATGATAATGTTGAATATTCGTTCAGTGATATTCTTATTAAGAATACTAAAAACTAAGCAGAAGTTATTTGTTTTTTAAATACCGATCAATATTGGTATGATCTAAAACAAACGGTTCAAACAATAACCCGTCTACATCTTTTTGTCTGTTATTAACAACACCATTTATTCCTTTATCTTTTTCGCCCTTATAAATTTTTTCAACCAGATCAACTAAACCATAGGCAAGATCTTTTAAAGGTTTGTCAACAGTCATATTTACCTCGCCATTTTTTATAGATAACCCTAATTCATCAGAATAATCCTGGGCTGTAATAATGGTTTCTTTAGGATTCAGACCATTTTCTTTTAATACATCAGATACGGCAAGCGCCAGGGGTGTATTACAGGCTAGTACTATATCAATAGGTTTGGTATAGTATTTTATCACTTTTGAAAAATCATATTTAGCCACATCATATGACCACCCCTCAACGTAATCTTTAAAAACCAGATTATATTTATTTTGAATATTTACTTTGTTATATAATTTTTCAATTCCATCCTTGACCATTATAGCATTGGCATCATTGCTGTCACCGTAAAGGAAAACAACATTTCCACTATTCACTCTTGAAAAAGCATAATTGGCCATCATCTCTCCAACTTTAAAATAATTAAATGATACGATATAATCTAAATCACAATTTTGAATCAACCTGTCATAAGCTATAACCGGTGTTTTATCATCATTAGCCAACCGAACTATTTGAGCAGCACTATTCTGATTTGCTGCAACAATAACCAAAGCATCAATATTTTGTTGTAAAAGTTCTTTTGCTTGCTGCAATTGAACATCCGGACTATTTCCGGCATTTTTTACTATTACAGTAATATTTTTCTCTTTGCATCGCTGCTTTATGTATTTGATATCATTATTCCATCTCACCTTTTCCAGTGAATGTATTAAAAAACCAAACTTAAGTTCAGAAGAATCAGTATTGGATTTACATGAGACTAAACTAACCAATACAGCAAACAATAAAATATAGAATTTGATATTCATAGAGCTTTCGTTTTTAACATATTAACAACTGCTATAAAAAGGGAAAACGATCTACATATTATACACTTTTGATGACAAATTGTTAGATAATCCCTTGAACCAAATTATATAATCCCATTTTGAAGAATAAAACGAATGTATAAAAAATTATTCTAATAAAATCTTATTCAACCATAATACTTATCTCTGCTGTATTTAACCCTTCGGAGCTTGCTTTTAACACAATACCTCCAGGTTGATTTAAAGATTGCAAAATAACCTGAGCCTTACCGTTAAATAATTTACGTTGCCATGGCTCTGCTTTAGTAACAACCTGAATAACTCCGGGTTTTTTATTGGGATTATCCCATGCATTTTCAGGACTTAAAGGGTCACCTGTTATCACTATATTATTTGTTCCTGCCTTTAAAACATCAGCATTTAAGGCAAAATCTACAGGAACTACTTGTTTTAACAAATCCTGAGATATAAGGTGACCGTTAACATATATACTTTGCTTACCGGAGACAAATTTATAAAACCACTTTAACTGTTGATTATCTAAAGGTTTTTCTTCCAACACAAAAGAGGTACACAAAGCTTTTCCTGAAGCATTTACCAGAAAAGGAAATTCTTCTTTTACAAAATCATCATCTAAAGCATATTCTTTAACTTCTTCCAATGAAATCTGCCGGTAAGAATCAATATATTTTTCTTTTTCCAGTGATGTTGGATTTCCATTTCCCACGCCAATTATTTTACCGGGACCTTCCACTTCAAATTGAATCAGATGATCTGCAGTAGGAATCACATTTCCTTTTTTGTCTATCACCTCCACAGTTACCACTGAAACATCGCTGCCATCCGACTTTAAAATACCTTTACTTGCAATTAACGAAACAGATTTTGCTTCACTTGTAGTGGTTAGCGAAGTAGTTTGAATTACTTTATGATCCTTATATGCATAAGCTTTAAGTTTTCCTGGACGATAAGGAACTTTCCATTCCAAATGCCCGTTAAGCTCCATAACTTTTTTACCAAGCTTTTTACCATTTAATTCCAATTCTACCTCCTGAGCATTACTGTATACCCAAACATCAATGGTATCACCTTCTTTTCCCTTCCAGTTCCAGTGCGGAAGAATATGTAAGACTGGTTCTTGTTGCCACCACGATCTTAAGTAATACACATTATCTTTGGCAAAACCGCATAAATCCATCATACCAAAATACGATGTTACCGAAGGCCAGGCGTAAGGTGTGGGTTCACCTCGGTAATCAAAACCTGTCCATATAAACATGCCTGACAGATAATCACGTTCAGCATAATGCTTCCACCCCTCCTCTATCGAATACCAGTTTGCACGAGGTTCTCTGTCGTAAGCTGCTTTATAATGCTTTTCATCATTATCAAAATAAATCCCCCGGGTTGCATAAGTAGAACCTTCTTCGGTTCCGATAGAGGGCTGATTAGGAAATAACTCATGATGTTTATCGGTATTCCATTGTCCTAAATAATTATAGCCAACCACTTCTACAACACTTGAAGTACCGTTATGACATCCACCACTAATAGCGACATTAATCTGACGAGACGGATCAAGATTTTGAGCAAACTTTTGCATAGTTGGTGTAATCTGTTCACCAATCACATTACATTCAATGCCCCATTCTTCGTTACCCAGTGACCAAATAATTACTGAAGGATGATTACGATCGCGTTTTATCAGTCGCTCCATTTCATGAAGGGCCTGATTTGTAGTACCCATCAGTCGGTTTTCATCAATAACCAAAATACCCATTTCATCGCAATATTTTAATAGCTCGGGTGTAGGAGGATTGTGAGAACATCGGTACGCATTACAACCAAAATTTTTCAACTGTTGCAATCGCCATTTGTTTAATTCATCAGGAATGGCACAACCCACTCCGGCATGATCCTGATGGTTATTGGTTCCTTTAAGTTTGATATGTTTGCCATTTAAAAAGAAACCTTTCTCAGCATCAAAACAAACGGTGCGGATTCCAAATGGTGTTTTATATTCATCAATGATAGTATCACCATCCTTCAATTGCGTAAGCAAAGTATACATATAAGGTTGATCCAACGACCAAAGTGTAGGTTTTGTAAGAGTCAGGCTGTCTTTGTACAAATCTTTTGACATGCCTTGTATTCCCTTCCCTTCTGAATGGATCGTTTTAACTACTTCTCCATTACTATCTAAAACATGGTGCTCAACAGAGTATTTAAAATTTTCTAGCTTTCGGTTTTCAATCTCTGTCTCAATCACTAATTTGGCCTCACCATCTTTAACTTCCGAATAAACAAAAGTTCCATCCTTGGGTATATGCAAAGCAGGCGTTGTACGAAGCCAAACATGACGATAAATACCGGCTCCCTCGTAATACCAGCCTTCTTCTAAAGAAACATCAGCACGTACAGCAACTACATTTTCGCCACCATAGTTTAATACATCGGTAATGTTATAACTAAAGCTTTGGTATCCGCTGGGTTCGTTACCCATATAATGACCATTTACCCATACTTTACTGTCCCTCGAAACACCATCGAAATCAAGAAAAAACTGTTTCCCGTAATCATCCTTACTTACCGTAAATATTTTACGATACCATCCTACTGAAACATCAGGGAATCCCGGACCTACAGCTTTATAACCATGACTATGACTTCCCTTGCCGTCAAAAGGCATTTCAACTGCCCAATCGTGAGGTAAATCAACAGGACGCCAGGCTCTATGGTCAAAATCTTTTGAAGCAGCACCATCACCAAATCCGGCTTTTGCCATATACGAAAAATAACCCGTACCAGTATTAAAATCTTTTGCATTATCAAAAGGATGGCCAAATGAAAACGACCATCCTTTGTCAAAACACAAATTATTTCTACAAGTTTGAGCAAAACCATGACCACTCAAAAATGTAAGGAAAACAACAATAATTAATTTATTCATGAGTTTTTTAAGATGAGAGATAAGAGATAAGAGATTATTTACATGATGTATATTCTTTTGTCTCTTATCTATTATCTAATGTCTATTATATAATCCTACAACGAATGCATTTTTACATACCACTTTTCTGTAGTAAAGCTCGAAGCCGGTAAATTATCTTTATTAAACAAGTTTAAACAAGCTGTATTAGTCCAACCTAGGCGCACGTAAACAGGCTCTTTCACTTCTTTAGATGAAACAATCACCTTATTGTTTTTAATAACTGCTTTTGCAGCATGCCATTTCAAATCTTTTCCTGCCACTTCAAACATTTTAATTTCTTTATCCGGGCAGTACAATCCTTCGTTATAATCAAAAGATACTTCAAGCTTACTTCCTTCTACTGAGAAATCTTTAAATATTGGACCGGACAATGGATAATCCTTTAATCCGTAGGTTTTATTTAAAGCCGAATAAGCAAAACGCTGTCCTGCGTCAACCTTATTTCGTGGATGAATATCGGTAGTATCGCCAATATCACTTAAAATAACCATGCTCGAATTTGGTATTTGTTTCAATGCTCTTCGTTGCATATCTCTGACTTCAACACCACTGGTTTTTTGATAATCTTTATAAGGAGCAATCTGAGCATAGATAAAATCAAAATCGGTATTAAACTCTTCTCTCCAGCATTTTACCATTTCTTCCAACATATCAGCATAAGCATAAGCATTATCCACATTGGCTTCACCCTGATACCAGATCACACCTTTAATTACCAAAGGAATTAATGGAGCAATCATTGAATTAAAAGTATATCCCGGTTTATTTGGAGCCCAGGGAAAATAAGGCACTTTGTTGGCAGCATCACTTAAATCCTGATTGGCAAGAATTTTTTCTGTAGGAATCCAGGCTTCAACAGGTGTACCTCCCCAGTTTGAACTAATCAGGCCAACAGGTACATTTAGTTTCTGATTAAGTTCTCTTCCAAAAAAATAACCTATTGCACTAAAATCTTTCATGGTTTGGGGAGTACATTTTACCCATTTTCCTTCCACATCAATGCATCTATATGGTGAAGTACGCCATTCTACCTGAAATAATCTTATTTCTTCATGAGTAGCATTTTTTACTTCTTCATCGCTATTGATAAAACCATAACTGGCACACCATTCCATATTCGACTGGCCCGAACATAACCAAACCTCTCCCATTAATATATCATCAATGGTAACTGTATTATATCCCTGAATTGTAATACGATGTGGCCCTCCGGCTTTGGGTGTATGAAGCATAAAGCTCCAGTGGCCGTTTTGGTTTACCACTGTTTTTAAAGTATCGCTAGTCCACGAAGTAGTTACTTTTACTTCTTCAAAAGGTTTACCCCATCCCCATAACTTTTCATCAGAGTTCTGCTGCATTACCATATGATTTCCAAAGATGGAAGGTAATGACACTTTTGCATGAAGACTATTGCTGGCAATAAACAATAAAAGTGAAATAAAAACAATATTTATTCCTTTGTAAGATTTCATTTTCATAAGATTATTTTTTGAACTGATTTTGATAACAAAAATACAAATCCTATAACTCTAAAATATGTATTATTCATTCATTTTAACATAGGATTATTACTTAACAAATGTACATTTAGTACATATTTATAAGGATATTAAAATGTTTACATATTGGTGTGTAAATGTTAACTACAAAGAAGCATTATTTATCTCTGCCCAATCTCAACCTCTTGTGTACAATACATCTGTGTTAAAATATTTAAATTAAGTAATGATAAAACTATTAAATTTTATCTTTGACTTATTATAATAATGAGATTATTCTTAATTGATAATAGTAAATACAAAAAATTATATATGATATTTTTTACAGAAGCAGACATTGATCATATTATTGAAGATGATGTTCCCATGGGAGATATGACATCTTTAATGATGGATTTTTCAAATCAAAAAGGAAAAATCAAATTGATTGCACGAAATCCAATGGTAGTATGTTGCAGTGAAGAAGCTGTGCGCATTTATAAAAGAGCTGGACTTACTGTTGTTAAATATACACCTTCAGGAACATTTATTTATCCTGATGATACTATTATTGAAGCTGAAGGTTCTGCAGATGCCATACATTTAATATGGCGTACAGGTGGTGCTATGATAGAATTTGCATCAGGTATAGCAACACGAACTTACAATGTATTAAATAAGGCTAAACAATACAATACTGATATTTCATTAGCCGGAACCCGTAAGCATCCTCCTTTTCTAAAGAAAATTGCTTTAAAAGCTTTACTTGCAGGGGGTGGTGTACCTCACCGTACCGGATTATCTGATACGATATTAATCTTTAAAGAACACCTCGAATTTAAAGGAGGATATAATAATCTGCCTGAGGTAATTAAACAGATAAGAACAAAACAGAAAGAGCGCAATATTGTTGTGGAAGCACACACTTCACAACAAGGTATTACGGCTACTAAAGCTGGTGCAGATGCCATTCAGTTTGATAAAATGCCCCCTCTTCAATTTAAAGATGCCGCAAACCAATGCCGAAATATTAATCCTCAAATAGTTGTAATTGCAGCAGGTGGAGTAAATAACAATAATGCTGAAGAATATGCAAAAGCCGGAGCAGATGTTTTAGTGACATCATGGATGTATTTTGGTCCACCTGCTGATATTAAAGCTGAGATTAACTGCATTTAGTTTTTTTCATCAGAAGTACATGAATAAATTTTAATATAGTAGCACACGGCGCTTTTCAAACAACAAAATGCTCCGTATGCTCACATTTAACTGTACGTGCGATTTAGAATTAACTATTTATTTATCAGACGATAAAATCATACAATAACAGCTACCTGCCTTACAGGATCCTTCCGTAATCAATAAAAAAGTGTTACACTAATATTTGAAACTATTCTCCCCACTTTATACTTTTATTATCAACTCTCACAAATTGAATATTGTTTAAATCTTCACTCTTTCCTGTTTCAAATTTGATGGCATGAAGTTCTATTTGATATTCTATTCCTTTTTCAGCTTTTTTTGATGAATCTACCCAACCATTGGTTGCTGAGCCAAAAGTATATTCCTTTATTGTTCCTTTTAAACATGGTCCACAAAAAATTACATCATCATCCTTAAGCAGCCTTATTTGATAAGCACCAGCATTACTTACTAAATCCCAGGAAATATTTTCTCTATCATTCAAGTATTCAGCCGTTTTTATACTTACAGCTTCAAGGTCTTTATCTTCCAAAACATCCTTTAACGTAAGTTCCTCGTCTGAATCATCCTCGCTAATAATAGTAAAAACATAGTCACCTGTTACAGGCATAGCTTCAATAAAATCAGAATCCGTAGCTTTTTTTATAAAAACACTACTTGTATTCTTGTCAAGAACAATTGATTCGCCATTAGTTCCAGGAATTTTGACACTTACGGATTTTATTTTTTTGTTTGAACTTACAACATACTCAGGTGCGTACTTAACAACATCACCAACCTTTTTACCAACCACATAAACATCGGCAATTGCTTCTAATTCATAATTATCATCATCATTTTCACATGAAGAAAATGATACCAAAACAATCGCAATGACTAATAATATCCAGTTATATTTAAATTTTTCCATTCTATACTATACTTTTAAAATAAGTAACATTAATTAATAAATTGATTTTTGTAATATTAAAAATCTACCTGGCCAGAGTAAATATTCTTTTCTAATAATGAAGATTATTTTCAAGGGTTGCCTTCTTCACAATATTATTTATGATTATTTTAAAAATATTATCGACTTCGCTATCGCATAAGTTTACTCTGTAACTATATAACTTTGCAACAATTACTCCAAGTAACAACCTTACAAAAAGGACAAAAAGCCACTGTAAATAAAGCTATTGATGTAAATAGCAACAATACAGATAAGAGCGAAGATCTTCATGAGGAAACGGAAGCAAAAATTTAGTTAGTAGATATTATTAAACAGGTTTTAGTAGATAGATAATATTAAAAAGGTGGTGATTATTCACTAATCGAGATTATAAGTATGATCTCTGCGATTAATACAAGCACAGGCTACATATATGTAGATTATTACGAGAATAATCTACATATATGTAGCCTGGAAAGAACTTATGCTTTTTATAAAACAAAGAATATCAGCAACTATGCTATTTATGGCACAATTATTCGTTATCTTAAAATATATACCGGTATAATTACAAACTCAAATGCCAGATTAAAAATTAACAATAAACATGAGGTAATTTTTTTTTACACATCGTTATCTAATTTAAGATAATGAAAAATTAGAATAAAAAAACGGACTAGCGAATATCAAATTTATTAGTAAAATTATTAAACGAGACAAGATAAACAATTTAATAACCTCACAATAATTAAATAAGATGAATATAAAATGTATAAAAAAAGTAAGCTGTATTGCAGTAACCACAATCCTATTATGCACACTTGGAAAATGTTTAAAAGCTCAAGATAAAAAAGCACAAGAAAGCTCACCTTTTCTTAAATTGAATAAAGAAAAATTATTTAAACCTGTTGTTTCTGTGCAATCGTGGGCAACATATTCAATAAGCGATAATGATAATGTTGCAAACAGAGCCAACGTTTCTTTCAGAAGATTCAGATTTGGAGGTTCAGGAAATCCTTACTCCTGGTTAAAGTATTCATTCCAGTTACATGCCGACAGATTAAATCAGGATACTTATTCAGCAGTAAAAGGCAGCTACAGCGGCATTGGCATATGGAATGCTTATCTTACGGCTAAACTACTAAAGAATAGTGATTTTTTAAACCTGGAAGCAGGTTACTTTTGGGCGGTAATAGGACGTGAATCCGACACTAGTCCCTGGGCTGTAGCTTCATTAGACAAAACCACTTCATCCTGGTATCTACGAAGGTTCAATACCGGTGTAGGAAATGGTATGCTCACAGGTATTGCATTAGGAGGTATAAAAAATTACAATAAATTTGGAATCAGTTACAGAATAGGTTCCTACGAACCATCTAAATATCAGTTAGACCCCAAATATGCTAACCGGTTATATACCGGTAGATTAATGTTTTCTTTTGGCGATCCGGAGCAAAAAGCGTATAAGTTTTGTTTATCCGAAAATCAATGGGCAAAAAGAAAAGGTATTACTTTAGGTTTTGGTGCAGCATCAATGGGCAAAGGTGTTGGAACCACTTCCATCGACAGTAATGGAAATAACGTATATAATTATTTTGACAACTCTAGTTCATACGGTGCCGACCTTGCCATTGATTATAAGGGTTTACGAATTGATGGTGAGTATTACAAAATGAAAAGAAAATTAGATGGCGTTGAGGATTTCGACGGGAAAGAATTTCATATTCGACTAGCCTATAATTTTATAGCAGCTAACATGTTACTTGAACCTTCGGTTACTTATGACAAATTTGAAGGAGAAGGCACTAAAAGTCTTGTTGGAGGCAAATTAATGGGCGAGGATAAAAACATAGATTTTGGAGTGAATTGGTATGCCTCAAAAAGCAATCTGAAAATTGGACTACATTACATTTCTCAGGATGGAACTTCAGGTCAGGCTACCACAGATGACTATTTAGGAATAGTATGCCAGATTAAACTGTAGTATCAATTTGCATACCCAAACCCCGTTGGTGAAACAAATCTATAAATTCAAAAATATTAATTTACACACAAACGGTTGATTGAATGATAACAAAGATCCATGAGGCATGAATACATTAATTGGTAAGATAGCAGAAGTTGAAAATAAAGATAACATATCCATAGTAAAATGCCGTATTAAAAATCAAACCATACAGGCTGTTGTTATTGGAAATAAATCAACAATGAATTACTTAATCAAAGACAATGACATTGAATTATTGATTAATGAATCAGAAATTGCCATAGCCAAAAATGCCCATGGATTATTTAGTATTTCAAACCAGTTATTATGCAAAATAACTTCAATAAAAAAAGGTATATTCTTTTCGCGCATTGAACTAAACCTGGAAGGACAAAAAATACATTCACTGATTACAACAGAATCATACCTGAAGATGGAATTAAAAAAAGGCGACCAGGTAAATGCCATGATCAAAGCCAATGAAATTTTTCTGAAACATAAAGATTAAGAGATATGATAAAAATCCATACCTACAAAAATCTTTGGTCCTCAACCGGCAAATACACTTTAAAAGCTAACATACAAATACCTAAAGGTGAAATTGTAGCGTTTTATGGAGATTCGGGAACCGGAAAAACAACATTGCTTAGAGGCATTGCAGGACTTACCAATCCGGATGGAGGTATAATCAGGGTAAATAAACAAATTTGGTACAGTAAACAGGAACAAATAAATATCCCTGCAAATAAAAGAAAAGTAGGATTTGTTTTTCAGGATTATGGATTATTTCCCAATATGTCTGTTAAAGATAACATTCGATTTGCTCAATCAGAAAAAGATCCGGTTCATTTAGACTATCTGTTAGAAATGTTTGGTTTAAGAGAGTTAAAAAACAGAAAACCAGACAAATTATCAGGAGGTCAGCAACAAAGAGTAGCATTAGCAAGAGCCATAGCAAAAAAACCGGAAATTCTTTTGTTGGATGAACCACTATCTGCACTAGATAATAAAACAAGAAGCTCTCTTCAGGATGAAATTAAATTAATCAACAAAACCTGGGGAACAACTATTATCATAGTAAGTCATGATATATCTGAGATTTTTAAACTTTGCAAAATCGTATACCATTTTAAAGATGGACAAATACAGGAAATTGGACAGCCAACCAATCTGTTTTCGAAAACACAAATCAGCGGAAAAGTTCAGTTTATAGGTGAAGTACTAAATTGTGAAAATGAAGACATCATTAAAATTTTAACTCTTTTAGTAGGTAATACTCCGGTTAAAGTAGTCATATCTAATCCTGATGAAAAATACACTCCCGGAGAAAAAGTTTTAGTTGCGTCAAAAGCATTTAGTCCAATAGTTGAAAGAATAGAAAAACATTAAAACAAAAAATATGAAAATCACAAAAAACCTCATCCTCATTATTTTACTCGTAGCCACTGCCGGTAATATCAAGCTTAAAGCTCAGGAAATAATGATTGCATCAGGTGCCGGCTATAAAAAACCGGTACAGGAAATTGTAACAGATTTTGAAAAAATCAAACACTTACATGTTACCGGAGTTTTTGGGAATATTCAGATGATAACAAACCAGGCTAAACAAACTGAAGAAATTGCCTGCATCATTGGCGACAAAAAGTTTCTTAAGAAAATGGAAAATACAGTTTCGTACGCCAATTACACAAAACTAGGAAACGGCATTTTGGTTTTAGCCTACCGAAAAGGAATAACGATTAATAACATACAGGAAATTAGCTCCGTATCCGTATCATCCGTATTTATGCCCCATGAAACAAAAGCTATTTATGGCATTGCTGGTAAAGAAGCACTCATATCATTAAACTTGTTAGAAAAAGTAACACCAAAACTCACCCAGGTTGCCACTGTACCTCAAGTTGTATCGTATTTACTAACTGAAGAAGCGGATGCTGGTTTTATTAATTTTACAGAAGCATTAGCCAATAAAGAAAAATTGGGCGGATATATTATTATAGAACCAGATAAATATAAAACCATAGAAATTGTAGCCGGCGTGATTAATGGCTTTGAAGAACAAACTACCACAAAAGAGTTTATTGCATTTTTAAAATCCGATGAAGCTAAAAAAACCTTAACTAAATACGGATTATAATGTTTGATACCATTTTTGAACCATCATTTTATCTCACACTCAAAGTATCTCTGCTTAGTATGCTTTTGCAACTATTGGTAGGGATACCTTTAGGATTATACATCTCGACAAAAAAAAATATATTCAAATATTTTCTTGAGTTAGCAATATCCTTACCAATGATATTTCCCCCGATGGCCTTAGGCTTTTTTTTATTATTAATATTCGGGAAAAAGGGATTTCTGGGTAATGCCATATTAACTTTATTTCATACTAAAATAATATTTAGCTTCTGGGGTGTATTAATTGCTGTATTCATAGTAGGATTACCTTTTATGGTTAAAAGTGTACAATCAGCACGACAGCAACTGGCACCCTCAATTATTGAAGCTGCTTTAACTTTAGGTAAATCAAAGTTCTCTATTATTTATCGTGTAATATTACCAAATATTAAGCAAGGCATCTTAACCGGCCTTTTACTTGCTTTCGGACGATCGCTTGGTGAAGTTGGAATTAGTCTTATGTTGGGAGGTAACATTATTGGAAGAACAGAAACTCTGTCATTAGCAATATACAATGCTGTTTTTGACGGGAACTATGAACTTGCAACACGTTTGTCAATCTTTTTATCAATTATTGCAACACTTGTTCTTATAATAATAAAAATAAGTTCAAGTCAATTAAAGTGGTCTCATTTTTTAAAAGAAAGAAAGCTATTTAATCAATCTATGATAAACAGATTAAAAGTAAGAGAATTAAAAAAATATAAATTGTTCTGAAATTTATGTTATTGGTTCAATATACAATAACTTGTTGTGAAACTGTTTTTAACAGGGCGTTAGTCCTGAAATCCCTTTTGAACTTTTTGCTGTTTTTTTATGTAGGCTGTTGGCAGCATTCCGTATTCTTCTTTAAAGTACTTACTAAAATACCTGGGACTATTAAATCCAACTTCATAAGCTATCTCTGCAACATTCTTTTGACTCTTCTCTAATAGTTGGGCTCCTCGTTTCAGGCGGATAATCCGAATAAATTCAACAGGTGATTTTCCTGTAATAGAAAGTAATTTTTTATATAAATAAACTCTGCTCATACCCAATTCTCTACTTAAATCCTCAACTGAAAACTTAGATTCAGAGATATTTTTTTCAACCAAAGCTACTGCTTTTTTAATAAGCTTTTCATCCAATGACGTAATTTGGATATCACTTGGATTGATCTCTACTGTTTTTTGAAACTTCTTTTGAAATTCATTTCGTTTTTCTATCAACTTATCAATTCGCAATAGCAATAAATCCATATTAAAAGGTTTGGTAATATAGTCATCAGCACCAATCTCTAAACCTTTGATTTTATCTTCATCAGCCGTTCTGGCAGTTAGGAGAATGATGGGTATATGCGAGGTTCGGATATCAGCCCTCAGGGTTCGGCATAGTTCAAGTCCATCAATATTAGGCATCATCACATCACTTATTATCAAATCAGGACTTTGTTTATAAGCTGCATCCAGTCCTACCTTACCATCCTGAGCCTCATGAATAATAAAACTATCCTGAAGTGCATCCCGCATAAAGGTTCTGAAATCTACATTATCCTCAACCAGTAAGATGGTCGATTTTTCTTTTTGCTGTTTTGTTTTCTTTTCTTCAAGAGGTTCGGTTTTTTCATCAGATTCATCAATGAGAGTTCCTTCATCATTATTAAGTGTCTGATCCAGGGGAAGGCTTACAATAAAAGTAGATCCTTTGCCTTTTACACTTTCAACACGTATTGTTCCGTTATGCAGCTGAATCATTTCTTTAGCAAGATTTAATCCTATCCCACTTCCTGACAACCCTAATTTCTTATTATTCTTTGACTGGTAAAACCTCACAAAAATATTTTCGAGTTCACTTTCTTCAATCCCAACACCGGTATCTTTCACTGCCAATTCAACAAGTCCATCTTGTTCTTTGATATCTAATATTAAAATTACGGTACCTCCTTCCTGGGTAAATTTCAGGGCATTTGATAAAAGATTCATCATAACCTTTTGAAGTTTTTCACGATCAAAATTAAACATCAAATGATCTGAATTCTTCTCGAACAGATAAGTAATTCCCTTCTTTTTAAACTCATCTTTAAAATGATTGTTTAATTCATGTAAAAAATGGACTATATCTCCATATGAAGGATTATATCGCAGCCCATGTAATTCAAGTTTTCTAAAATCCAACAACTGGTTTACCAATCCCAACAAATGTTTAGCATTACGATCTATTGTTTCCAGTAACTTCTTATTTGACACCGAGGTTTCCTTCTTTAACAAACGATCTAAAGGAGTAAGAATGAGTGTTAAAGGAGTTCTGAATTCGTGACTAACATTGGTAAGAAATCTCAACTTCATTTCATCCATTTCGTGATTACGCTTAGCTTGTAATCTTTCTTGTTCAATAACAAACCTTAGTCTTTCTTTACGTAACATTGAATACCTAAGGTAAACCAATATTAAAAGTATTATAAAAACATAAAGAGCAAAAGCCCATGGTGTAGCATAAAAAGGAGGTAATACAGTAATATGCAAAGATGTATAATTTTCGTTCCAAAGGCCGTCGTTATTTGCTGCTTTAACTTTAAATATATAATCTCCTGCATTTAAATTAGTATAAGTAACACTATTCATATTATCCTGCAAAGGCAACCATGTATCATTAAACCCTTCTAATTGATATTTAAATTTAATTTTTTGGGGTATTAAAAAATCCAATGCAGAAAAGCGTATGGAAAAAACATTCATGGAATGCTTAAGCACAATTTTATCGGTATAGGTAATAGACTTTTGTAAAATACTGTTTTTAGTTTTGGAATCAGGCTTAACACTCTGATTATATATCTGAAAATCGGTAAAAACAACTTTAGGTAACTCTCTGTTATATTTAATATTTCGTGCCTGAAAAATATTAAAACCATTTGGTCCTCCAAAAATAAGTTCCTTTTTTGAAGTTTTATAAGCTGCCTGAGTATTAAACTCTTTGGATTGTAAACCATCCTCAGTGGAATAGTCATAAATATCAAAACTAAATTCACTACCCGGACTATTTTGTTTCACCACCACTTGACTTAATCCACTTGATTTGCTAACCCAAACAGCCTGAAATTCATCCTCTAAAATACAATTACAAAAATCTTCAGGGAAACCATCTTTCGAACTAAAGTGTTTTAAGTAATCTGAATTAGGATTATAAACCGCCAGTCCTTCATGGGTTGCAAACCACAATAAACCTCTTGAATCCTCACAAACCGATTTAACAGATTTATTGATAAGTGGCCTGGATGTTTCCGTATTTTTTACCATACGGTTTTTATAACGATTTTCTTTTGCATCATAAAAAGACACTCCACCATCAGTGGCAATAGCCAGGTTACCACTTTTCAAACGTAAAATCTGATTAACAGTTTTAGAAACTAAGGAAATATTACCTCTGTTTTCCAAGGCAGTAAATTTTTCATCATGCCTGTTAAAACGAGCTACTCCCCCACCAATCATTCCTAATAACAAATCATCTCCATCCTGAATAATAGACCATACATTATTATTAGGCAAACTAAACTCATTGACTTTATCGTGTAAATACCTTTTAAATATTGAACCGTCAAAACTAACTAAACCGCCAGTATATGTACCTATCCATAAAATATTATATTTATCCCAAAACAAACTAACAATCACATTACTGCTTAAAGAGTTTACATTTCCAGGTTTCTTTTTATAGACTCTGTAGGTGTTATTATTTCTGTTAAAATAGATCAATCCTCCCCCGTTAGTACCTATCCACAAATTACCTTTATTATCTTCGGTAAAACAATTGACATCATTATAAGGCAAACTTTTAGGATCGGAAATAATATGCTTAAAATGTAAAAATTTATGAACATTTTCATGATAAAAAAATACTCCCTTTTTATAGGTTCCTCCCCACACTATGCCTTTATCATCTACATATAATGCAGTTATTGAGTTTTGCGCAATACTTTTTTCATTATCAGCCTGATTATACAAAGCTACAACTTCACCTGAATATTTATTTACAATATTTAATCCTCCGTGATCTGTTCCTATCCATATCTTCCCAAAATCATCTTGAATAAGCTGAGTAACAATATTGTTTGACAACTTAATAAAGTTTGAGTTCGTATTAAAATGTTTCCATTGAGACTCTTTGAAATTATAATAATAAACACCATCATAATTTCCATAAAACCACATATCGTTTTCATTATCGACATACAGCTCAGTTGTCAGACTGTCCGGCCCCATTTTATTGTGAAGAAAATGATCACTGTATTTTAGAAGATAATTCTTAGCTGAATAAACATTTATTAATCCGTTATCAAATAAATAATAATATTCAGTACCTCTCTGAATGAATTTTACAATATTATGTTTATAGTTCTCATTTACTTTAATTGGAGCCATTAAACCATGCTCATCATTATTGTACAATTCATAATACCCTATACTACCTCTTTTAATCCAAAGATTCTTATCCTCATCAATATAAATTCGGTCTATTTGTTCTTTCAGTCCATGAATTTTAAAAACACCATCAATATCTGTTGTGAAACTTTCTTTTTGTACATCAAAATACACATAGCCCAAACGAGTTTTAATCCACAAGTTACCTATTTCATCTTCCTGAATATTTTCAATATAATTATCTATAATAGAAGAGGTATCTGTAGTTGAATGTTTAAAATTTACAAATTCAGAACCATCATACCGACTCAAGCCCGCTGAAGTCCCTACCCATATAAATCCTCTTGTGTCTTTTAAAAAGCAAGTAACGTGATTATTCACTAATCCATCCATATTATCAATTCTTAAAAATGAATACTGGACATTAGCTTTTATACAAAAAGAAATAGATAAAAGAACAATTACGGATAAGTACTTAAGCATTTAATTATTTTTTCTGTTACAATGTAAAAAAGGATAGTAAATTTACTATCCTTTTATATTAATTATTGAACTTTAAATTTAGCTTTTTCAATGATATTATCCGAAGCATTACCGAGATAAATCAAATAATTTCCTTTTTCCAGACTCCAATCAGATATAGATTCATCATAATATTTGAGCTTATCAACTGGTATTTTAATCGTTATGCTTTTACTTTCCCCGGGTTTTAAAAACAATTTATCAAAGCCTTTTAATTCTTTCACGACCCTTTCGACCTTAGATTTAGATTTACCAACATAAACCTGAACCACTTCTGCACCAGCAATATTACCTGTATTTTTCACATCACAACTCACCTTAATAACACCTGATTCTGAATAATTACTATTATCTAAAAGCAAACCTGAGTTTTAAGTTTGTTTAGTTTGTATAAGATAATCCATACCCAAACGCAAACTGAGGCTTTATTTTTTTAGAATCAAACCATCTGTATCCTACATAAATATCTTCTTTATAATATTGATTTACACTATCACCCGGGTAAGAGAGTGCACCAAAATAATGTGCTGCATTATCTTTTAATTTTACAGGGTACGAAAAAGGTAACTTACCCGATGGATTAACTTTTCCGGATAATACATCTGCTAAAGCATTTCCGGCCTCACTGCCGTTATACCATGTTTGAATCAAACCACTTACCTTATTTAACCAAGGCATTTCTACAGCATTACCACTTACAAGCACTACACCAACATTAGAGTTTACGTTTAGTATCTTGTCCAGGAGTTCATTTTGTTCAAAAGGCAATTTATAATGCTTACGATCACCTCCTTCACAATCCTGATAGTGGTTTTTATTTAAGCCACCGATAAACAAAACCATATCCGCTTTTGATGCTGCACTAACTGCTACATTAACCAATGAATCACAACTTAAACCTGAAGGTATTTCTTTGCCATAAGCCGAAGGTCCTGAGGCATATCCCATTGAATGGATAATAGTTGCATTTTTAAACTTCTTTTTGATTCCTTCCAGGGGCGATATCTCATATTTCGCTTTAAGTTCAGAAGAACCTCCCCCCACAGTCATTGGGTCGCGTTGCATTTTCACCTATTACAGCAATTGTCATTTTTGTATTTGCATCAATAGGAAAAAAGTTGTTTTGATTTTTTAATAATACAATACCTTCTGATGCTACCTCATAGGCAACTTTGGTATGCTCCTCATTATTCATCTTACCAAACGGACGATTTGAATTCATGGTAGTTCTCATCATCAAACGCAATATTCTACGAACTTTATCATCCACTACTGACTCATCTATTTCTCCATTCTGAATCATCTTTTTAAAAGGTGTGGCCAAAAAATAATCATCATAAGCAAATTTAACCGAAGAGGTTAATCCGTTTGTATAGGTTCCCATTTCAAGATCCAATCCATTCAATGCAGCTTCTTTGGTATCATGAGTTCCTCCCCAGTCAGTAATAACAGCTCCATCAAAAGCCCAGTCTTCTTTTAGTATTTTATTTAAAAGGATTTCATTATGACAACAATGCTGACCTTTATACTGATTGTAAGCTCCCATTATTGACCAAACTCCGCCTTCTACAACAGCAGCTTTAAAAGCAGGCAGGTAAATTTCGTAGCAAAGCTCTGTCGCTAACGTTTACATTAATATGGCCTCTCCACTTCCTTCCTGGTTATTTAAAGCATAATGTTTAACACAAGCAGCAACCCCATTTTCCTGAACTCCTTTAATATAAGGAACCACCATAACAGATGCTAAATAAGGATCTTCACCCATTATACTCAAAGTTTCTGCCGTTTAATGGAGTTCTGTATATATTTACTCCGGGTCCTAAAAGAACATCTTTTTTTCTGTACCTTGCTTCCTCACCAATAGCAAAACCGTATTGATATGATAACTGAGGGTTAAAAGTAGGGCAAGCCAGGCAAGTTAAAGCAGGAAATGCAGTGATAGAGTCATTTGTCCAGTTTGCGTAGCCCCAATCGTCCCAATTGATTTCGCCTCGCACTCCATGGGGTCCGTCAGACATCCATAGCTCCGGAATCGACCCAAACGTGGCACTCCGGGAGAACTAAACTTGGATTGAGCATGACATATGGCTATTTTTTCATCTAATGATAATTGCTTTATGATATCATCTATTCGCTGTTCCATTTTTATATCCCTTGTAACCTGGGCGTTAACCAGGGGTAAATTATTCCAAATAAAAATATGCAAATCAATAATCTTCTCATTCTATACATTTTAATTCAATTTTGATCTAACAAGTTCAATACTAACATTTTTATTTTGCTTAAAAAACAGAATCAACTGGTTATTGGCAACTTTATATTTAGCACCCTCTATTTTCACATTATTGGTAATAAAATCGGATCCTAAATCAATGATAACTTTCTGATTTTCTTTCGAAGTCAATTGAATTGAAGCACTTTCATCATCCCATTTAACTTTATCTATATAAATATTACCTCTTACCAGAACGCCACTTAATTCATTCACCGTATTCCATTCATCAGGCAATACCGGAAACAAGGAAATAACACCGGGTCGGCTATTTATAATCATCCGGGTCATTAAGGAAGGTATTCCGCCACTGATATCCATATTAAATAAATTGCCTGGATTGTGAGTTGTTGCCATACTGTTTGGTCCAATAAAAGCGAGACAAATACTGCAATATCTCAAAAGCCGTTTCTTTGTCATGAATATTAACTGCAGCAAAACCAAGGTGACACATACCAAAGGCCATTTCACCTCCCTTAGTTTGCTTGCGGACTTTCATTCGTTCATTTATTGTTTTCTGAACAGCATTTTGTAATGATTCTGAATTCAATATTTCAGGATCAGGAATCTCATATAAACCATATAAATGTGACGCATGTCGATGAGCCTGATTATCGGTTAATCCCTTCCAAAGCCATTCTTTTAAAACACCATCCTCGCTTATTTGGTAATCAGGAAGATGGCTCAAGAACTCTTCTTTTTTCTTTATTTCTTTAGAACTTATATTTAATATTTTGGCTGCACTAATCCAGTTTCGTGTTAGTTCTTTAATGATCATCACATCCATTGTGGCATTAATGCAATTTTGCCAACGATGTTCCAACGGGTTATTCTCTGGAGAATAAGATGGAACGACAATATATTTTCCATCCTCACCCATGGTTAAAAAATCTTCCCAAAACATTAAAGCTTCATTCATAAATGGGAATGCTCTATCCTTAAGAAACTGTAAATCTTTTGTATATAAATAATAGTCGTAAAAATACGCTGCAGTCCAGCCTGCTCCACCATTCCAGTATTGTAAGCACCAGGTTTCGTCATAGTGATTATTATATCCATGAGTACTGGTATGAGCGGCTACATGAATTCCCCTTGCACCGTAAAGTTGCTTTGCATTGGTTTTGTAATCTTCAAGCATTCGCTCATGATAGTCAAAATAGGCCATCATCAGTTCAGGCATATTTCCATTCAACAAGTTTGAAATAGCTACTTCAATATTTCCATCATGAGTAAAATCTGACGACCATGGTGGAGTCCATGTCCCACTCCATATCCCTTGCAAATTAGGAGGGTTTGTTCCTGTTGAACATAATATATTATAACGTGAAGCTTCAAACTGACGTTGCATGATACCGGGACTGGTTTGTTTTGTAGCTTTAGCCACCAGGGTTTCTGACATCATATCTGTCTCTTCAGATGTTTGAGGTAATTTTAAAGTAACCCTATTGTATAATTCGCCGTGAGTATTGATCTGATTTTCTAATAACTTATCATAATCAAAACTTTCTTCGCCCATCCTATCCTTTATTTTTTTTACAGATTCAGTGTTATCCTTTTTATAAGGTTCGATGCTTGTTAAAATAATGACCTCATCAGCATCTATTACTTGAATTCTATTTCCGGAAATTTCAATTTCACCTCCTTTGTTAATCACTTTTAACAAACCATCATAACCATCCGGCGAATGAGAATGTGGTTTTCCATATTCAACATGATAATGCATCAATCCATCTTCAATTGACGTTGATGATGACTTTATTAGCTCCTTAATCATTTGTGATTGTTCCCACGAATGAGGAAATTGATGTAACAAAATATTGGCATTAATTTTTGCAGAACCTTTAATTTGGGTAACAATAACACTATCAGCCCTTGATGCAAAAGTTTTTCGAACATAATAACCTGTTTCATCAGTCCACTCCACAATGGCCTCTGCCGTTTCATAGTTTACCATTCGTCGGTAATCTTTAATATTAGAAACAGGCATATCAATAGTTAGCTCGCCAGCAGGGACATACGGATCAGTCCATTTTTTATCACCATAACCAGCATCCTTCCATATCTTCACACCTAACTCAGCTACTTCTTTATATTTTCCTTCAAAAGATAGTTTTTTAATTTCGTTAAGATAAGCTGCCTGATTTGGAGGAATCACCGGAGTCTGGTTGGGCAAGAATAAAAGAGCATGGTTCAGGATTATTTCTTCCTCAAAAGGATTACCCATAATCATAGCCCCCATGGTACCGTTTCCGGTTAGTAAAGCATCCTCCCATTTAGGAGCAGGTAGCCAACTAACAAAACCTTTTTCAGGTTTATCCAAAAATTGACTGAATGATGTTAACTGAATTACCGCTGTTAAACAAATCGTTAATATTAACCTTCTCTTTCTCATATCCAATTATCTAGTATAACCATATTTCCACACAGATTTATTTGTATCTCTCGCAAAACAAAATCCTTACGGATTTTAGGTATAAAATAAATCCCGACAAACAATTGCCTGTCGGGATTAAACTGCTTCCCATAAATTAATGGCAGGTATTATAATTCAATATTAATTTCATCTCCTACGTATTTTACTTCTTTACCTTTTTGATGATCAAAATCAAAATCAACTTTATTATCCTTTGAAGCAAATACAATATTGAAAGTTCGTTCCTGAAGCATTCCTTTAAATGCACCTTCTCGCTTTCCTATAGTTAGTTTTCCTTCTTTTTCGGACCATGATACTGGAATTAAACTATACTGCTCATTTTCATAATTATAATTTAAACCTTCATCTTCATAAATTTCAAAATGAGCATCATCCCCTGTATATACAATCAATTGAACAGGTGCATCAAGTTTTTGATCGGTATATTCTATATCTGGCCCTACAGGTAAAATAGAACCGGCTTTTACAAACAGAGGCATTCTTTCGTAAGGTGCATCAGCTGTAATAGTTTGCCCACCCTCGTAATATGTTCCATCAAAAGCATTATACCAGGCTGTTTCTTTTGGTAAATACACCTCTCTTTCCCTGGCTTTATATTGATATACCGGACACACCATAATAGCAGGACCAAACATATACTGATCATCAATATTTTCTACAGTCCTGTCTGAAGCAAAATCCATTACCAAGGCTCTCATTATAGTATAATCATCAAAATAAACATGACCAGCTAATGAATAAATATAAGGCATTAAACGGTAACGTAACTTATTGTAATAAACAATACTTTTGTATGTTGGAGCACTTTCCTTATCCAGATTAAACACCTCACGATAAGGATATTGACCATGAGAACGGTACAGAGGAACAAATGTTCCAAACTGATACCAACGTGTATTTAACTCTTTCCATTCTTTCAGATCCTCACTGCCTTCTTTAGCAGTCTCGTATCTTTTCTCAACACAAAAACCACCAATATCCATTGTCCAGTAAGGGATACCAGATAGAGCAAAGTTCATACCTGCAGTAATCTGAGCTTTCATATCTTCCCAACGGGTACCAATATCACCACTCCAGGTCGCAGTACTATAACGCTGTAAGCCGGCAAATCCGGAACGGGTTAAAAGAAATACGCGTTTATTAGGATCAACACTACGCTGACCATTATATATAGCATCAGCATTCATTAAAGCATAGGTATTGAAATACTCAGTTGACGGTCCCATAGCTGTTGGTGTAGAAAGTTGCTTACGATATTCTAAGCTTGCATTCGATAGAATATCAGGCTCTGAAGCATCCATCCACCAGGCATCCATTCCATATTTATAAATATTATCTCTCATTTGTTCCCAGAAAAGCTGACGAGCACCTTTACTATAAGGATCATAAAAAGAACCAATATATCCTTTACCAATCCAGTCTCTGATACTATCCTTTATGGCTTGTTGATAAATATAACCCTTGGCATCCAATTCTTTATAATTATCTGTATTATGATAAAACTTAGGCCAGACAGAAATCATACAACGAGCATTCATAGCGTGTATATCATCCATCATTTTTTGTGGATCAGGGAAACGAGCCGGATCAAATTTATGACTCCCCCACTGATCTTCTTCCCAATACGACCAATCCTGAACAATATTATCAATTGGAATATGTCTTTTCCTGAATTCTGCTAAAGTTTCTACAATTTCATCCTGTGTTTTATAACGTTCCCGGCTCTGCCAAAAACCATAAGCCCAACGGGGCAGAATAGTGGCTTTTCCTGTTAAAGTTCTATACCCGCTGATAATCTCATCCATATTAGCACCATGGATAAAATAGTAATCCATTTCTTTACCCATTTCAGACCATAGCGTCAATTTTTCCTGTTCCGCTTCCGGTCTTAAACTTAAAGCTTTTAAACCAATATACGAGACTCCTCCATCTGGTTTCCAATCTAATTTAACAGGGACTTTTTCACCAGCCTCTAAATGAACTTTAAACTTGTAAGTATTAGGATTCCAGGCTGTCCTCCAGCGCTCTTTAACAACCTCTTTTCCATCAACTTCAACACGGGTATACCCGGCATAGTATAATTTAAAGAAATAATCACCAGATTCTTTAGCTTCAATTTGACCTTCCCAAACAATTTCAGAATTGTTAAAAGGAAAATTCTCAGGAAACTTATTCACTGTTTCCAGATTTTCATAATCTATTTCAGCCTCCTCTCTTTCACTAAATACTTTACCTGAAGAAGTAATATACCGGGCTGTTAAGCCTCCCTCTCTTCCCTCTTTGTTATATAATTTAAATTGAGATAACTCTTTGTATTTATTAGGATTACCAAACCGAGTTAAAGAATAATTATCCCAAAGCAATCCATAATGCTTATTCGAAACCACAAATGGAACAGATACCTTGGTATTGTATTGGTATAAAATTTCATTTTTCCCCTTATAGTTCCATTCGTCACTTTGATGTTGTCCTAATCCATAAAAAGCCTCATCTTCAGGCGATTCAAAAACCTGTTCAAAAGTATATCCTGAAGTTCCTTCAACTGATATTGGAGTAAACTTTTTGCTTTCTGCTTTGTCCTCCTGTAGTAAAGCATTTCCGTCTAAATCAAAGAAACTAACCTTTCCTGTTAATGAAGAAACCTTAGCTCTAATTTTTGAAGTAGAAATAATAACTTCATTGTTTTCTGTTGTAACATCATATGTTACATTTTTATTTTTTTGCGGAACAATAATCAGACTCTTTCTGCCTGAAAATTCCTTGTCAGGCGTTGCTACTACCCGAATAATATCATCAGAAACAACTTCTAATTTCACTAATGCAGCATCTGTGCTCTTTATTTGATTTAATTGTACAACAACACTATTATCAACAATTTGATAAGTACTTTTATTGCACGATATTAAACTCGTAATAATCAATAATGATGCTACGAAATATTTAATTGTTATTTTGCCCTTCATACCTAAAATCTTTTATCCTGTTTCATTACTCAACTCCTGCCATAATAGCATCTACAATATCAGCATCTGTAACCTCTCCATTGGTTCTGTTAAATAACTTCATACCATTATTTTCCCTAATACCAATATCCCATGCAAATGTGATCATACCATTTTGCTTGGCAATCTGATTAATTATTTTATAATAGTTATAGCGAGAAGTTTCAGCTTTGGTAAAAGACTCACCTGTAAGATTATCTCTTACAACTACGCCATACTCACCAAGAATTACAGGAATTCCGTTATCAACATATTTAGTTTTCATTTTGCCAAAAGCTTCATCCATCAGGCCATCATCTTCCCATGTAGATTCATAATTAGAACCTGTATTTAAACAGAAATTATATGGATCATAATAATGAACTTCCACAAATAATCTATCATCAACAACATCTGTTGATATAGTGTGATAATCATACCCCCAATAAATATTGGTGTTATAGGTTTGAATAACTAAATTTCTGTAAGTATTTCTACCTCCCGTTGCCCTTACAGCATCAATAAAGGTTTGATTATAAGACTCCTGAACCTCTATATTTTCAGCAGTAGGAGTTGTATATACATTTTCAACATGTACTTCGTTAGTACCAGCAAACAATAAATGTTCATCATAATCTCTGAAATACACAGCAATTTGCTTCCACAATGCCTCTTGCTTCTGATTAACAGCCTCCTGATAATCGTATGTAGGATGGTTTTCCAACCAGCCGCCATCCCAATGAATATTCAAGACAACATACATATCGGCATTATAACAATAATCGATTACCTCTTTAACACGAGCTAACCATGTTTCATCAATCTGATAAGTTTCTTGATCTATAATATAACTATCCCAGGCACAAGGAATACGAATCGCATTAAATCCTGCAGCCTTAACACCATCTATTAAGTCCTGATTAACTTTTGGATTTCCCCAGGCTGTTTCCCCATCAGGAACCTCCATTGTATTACCTATATTCCATCCAACTATCATTTTAGAGGCAAGAGTCATTGCATCACTTTCCATTCCTGTTTTATCATCCGGGATAGAAATATCAACACCGCTTTGAGTAACAATAGCTGTTTCTGTTATATCATTTAGTGTAAAACTAATATTTCCGACTCTCTGTAAATAGGATGCATTATTTTCTACGATAAATGTAATTGTAGAATCACTTACTGATTTAAGACTCTTTTGTGTAATCCAGTCAACATCAATAGTAATAGTAAAGTCATCACTTGTTTCGAGAGAAACACTTATTTCCTGATCTAAGGCATCAACAGAAAAAGTTCCATTCGTTAAATTAATAAGATCTGCTTTATCCTGCAGTACAGAGATCTGTTTTATCAAATCTCCAGCTGAAACTGTGATGATACAAATTCGGGATTCTGTAGTTGAATTTTCATTGACTACAATCCCGACCTTGTTTGTGCCTTCCGAACCAGATGAAACTGACAAAGTACACCAATCCTGATCACTTGAAATTGTCCAGTCAACATTACTTTTTACATAAATATCTCTTTCCAGAGCTGAGTTATCAATATTCAATTCGCTTAAAGAAACTACCAACTCAGGAGTAATTTCATTTTTATCATCAGAACAAGCTTCTGTCAATAATACAAATGATAAAGCAAAGGCTAAAAGCCAACTTGAAAATCTTAGCATAATTTGATAATTATACTCCTGTCAAAAATTTGACAGGAGTCTTTTATTGTACAATTAATTTGAAACTAAATAGTGTAATATGGCGGCTTCTGATCCTGCAGTTGTGGTATAACCAAGCCACAATCCATTTTCGTCAATTGATGATAAACTTGAACCCCCATGAGATACAAAATACCATTGATTATCATTTCCTGTACTTCCTAACCATCTGGCAGGAGATCCAGCATAATCAATTAATGGAACATCTATTGTTAATATTCCTGTTTCTGTATCAATAGTAACAGTTCCGGTAACCGAATAAGTTTCATCAACACTATCTGTGATCCAGTTTTCATTTTCATCCTGATGCTCCGTTGTTAATATCTGAGCCACATCAACTTTAATATCACCACCATCTTCATAAAAAGTCAAACTGGCACTTTCTGCAATATTTCTTACGCTTTCATTCCAAACCCAGGAATTTGTAGTATAATCATCTCCAAATGTTGAACTTGAAGTCCATCCTCCAGTAAAATCAGGATAATCAGTAACCCAATCTACAAACCAATTTACGTCAGGCTTAAATGTTTTTCCCAATAAAGCAGCTTTCCATGCAACAATAGGATCAACTTCAGAAGAACCTGTTTGTGGTATTAAATGATAAGCCATATATTCATCTTTTTCAGTACTTCGAGCACCTACCCACATACCTGAAAGACTACCAAAATCATCATATTCTAGTTGTAAAATTCGCCACTGATTTTCTACGGTTGTTGATAAGTTAATATCCCCACAAATATTAAAAGAAGGAGTAACATCGGTAAATGTATAAATACCATTTTCATCCAAAGTATAAACTCCTGATTGTGTAGAACCATCCGGTGCTGTATACTCTACTGAATTTGTTTGTGAATTTAACTCTAGAGAAAAACCAGCATAAGTAGCAGGTATACTTGAATTAAAACCGGTCCTGTCAGCATAAGTATCAGGAGATGTCCAATCTGTATTCATCAATGAACCATCTAAATTAGCCCAATTAAATGGAGTTTCTGGTGACAGTGTCCAATTAATAACATAACTTACCGATTGCGATACATCATCCTGCCATCCATCAGGTAATTCAGGCTCTGGTTCTTCAACTTCTTCAGGAACCCAATTATCTCTATAATCTTTTGAAATATAATTATAGCAAGCTCCTTCTGGAACAACTAAAATTTGAAGAAAATCTTCAGAAGCATATAAAATCCGAAATTCTGTTGCTGAAGTCACAGCAGCATCCCTGCTTTCATCATGTACCGGGTACGCATCTGTAAATTTAATGGTATGTTTTTCAGTATCTAACATATAAGATCCATTCTGAACAGATCCACCACCAATCGATGTTGAATAAGCAGTTTGATCTACTGTTAAGTTCGCACCCCCAATCAAATCAAAAGTCATTGTGCCAAAATCTGCAGCATCGCACATCCATTGATTTCCAGCCCAATCTGCAGACCAATACCATACTGCTTCACCATTATCCTGAAGGTGTGGAAGAATCGCTTTTTTAGCTTCCCAAACATCAGCATCAATATAGTTATCTCCTGCTGCATTATGCAAGTTATCCCATTCGTAAGTACTTGTAAAGAACCAGATAGGACCTCCAAAAAAGCGAGTTGTTTGTTCCCCATCAAGATCTAAATACCAGGTTTTAGATTTGCCTTGCCCTCCTGAAATTAAAGTCCAAAGCTCATCTTCAATAAAACCGGCATACATTTGATCCACATCAAAAGTAACAGTTTCACCGTACACATATCCGCCACGTGTTTGCACTCCAAATTGCACTTCATAAGTTCCTGCAAACGGAATCTTTAACGTTACAACATTATCCTGACTTCTTCCTTGTGGATGATTCCATAGAGGAGTATATTCTGACCCCATTAAACTTGTTAGATATACAATATTGGGGTTTTCGCTATCATGAGTGATGGTATAAGCAATACCTTCTACCAACTCATCAGAAGACACATCGATACTTCCTAAATCATATTCATCGGCTGTACAAGCACCAATAAAGAATACAATAATTAAAAATGATAATATATTATTCAAATGTTTCATTGTTGCTAAATTTAAATTATTCCCAACCTTCATTTTGTTTTAACACTCCATCAGATAAGGTAATCTGCGTATTAGGTATTTGCATAAATCCCTTGGTAGCATTAATATTAGTTGCATTAATGGTAACTTCATCCTCTGCGTTTCCACTTAATACAGCATAATTGGATAAAGCAAGCGTATTTGATGCTGTAGTCAGCCCTTGGCGTAATAAGTCCCAATATCTTAAACCCTCAAATGCGAACTCAAAGCGACGTTCATCCATAATATTTTCTATACTCGCAGTTCTTGATGCCAGCCCTGCTCTGTTACGCACCCAATCATAGTAAGTTTGTGCATTTGAACTACCTAACTCAGCTGCCATCAATAAAACATCGGCATATCTGATTACTATAAAATCTTCATACTGAGAAATTTGAAAATCCCCCTCACCTAAACCTTCTGTAGCAGTAGTTCCATCAGGTAAGCACATTGGTGTATATTTTTTATTGGAATAACCAGTATACTCTCTCTGATCCTTTTTATCGAATGTACTTTCAATACCTTCACCAACAATATCAATAATTGAAGCTGTTTTACGAGTATCACCTGATGCATAATCTTTAAATAACTCAGGATTTACAGTACAAGCCCCCCAACCCTTTCCATAAGGAGAAAAATTAGTATTACGCATTCCCATCATAACCAACCAGCGGTTACCATCCGCATTCCCGTCATAATCTTGTGTATAATTAAATTTTTGAGTAAACACAGCTTCTGAATTACCTCTCCCAGCCCAGGTATTACTTAAGGTATTTTCTTCAGCATTTGGTGTAGAACAAGCAGCTTCCCATAAGTTTTTATACTCACCTACTAACGAAAATCCCCCCTTGCCTATCACATCCTCTAAACCAGAAAGAACTTCAGATCCTGTTACGACACCTGCTAAATCAGAAGCACCATAATAACCGGTATAAAACAAATAAACTCTTGCTAAAAGAGCTTTAGCGGCCCATTGAGTAACCCTTCCATCGTTTTCTGCAGCCCATTCTGCAGAATAAGCAGGGTAATTGATATTCTCAGCAGCAAAAACCAAATCCTCTGCTATTAATTTATATGTAACCTCAGGATCAGATTGAGGAATATTATCTGTTGTAGGCTCTGTAAGCACAGGAACTTTATTAAACAAACGCACCAAGTCAAAGTAGAGCTTAGCTCTTAAGAATCGCGTTTCTCCTTCAATTCTATTACGTGTATCCTCATCATCAGACCAATCAATATTATCTATATTAACTAACAATGTATTACAGCGATATATTGCCGAATAATAATCAGTCCATGTTCCATTAAAAAGGTTATTATCTGATGGAGATTGAGAAGGGTCAAATCGATCCAGCACCTGATACCCTCTTCCATCAGTATTACCTGTTCCTCCAAAACAATTATCAGATAATATTTCAGATGTTACATAAAATGCAAGATTTCCATTCGAAGAAGTGCGTTGATACCCATCATAACATCCTATTAATGACATTTCAAAATCATCAACAGTTTTATAATAATCCGAATCAAAAATAGAAGTTTCAGGATTTACTTCAAGATAAGATTCTGAGCATGAGAACAATCCCAAACTGGCAATTCCCAAAGCTATTATATTTATTTTTATTTTATTCATAACTCAAATTCTAGACTTCAATTAAAATTTAATATTCATTCCAACTAAATAAGTAGTTGGACGAGGATAATAACCTAAATCAATACCAGAAACCCAATCGGCTGTTCCATAGCCAATTTCAGGATCCATCCCATCGTATTTTGTAAAAGTGAAAGGATTTTGAACTGAAGCATATAATCTACATTTACTCAAATATTTAAAATTAATATTTTTACTAAAGTCGTAACCTAAAGTAATATTACTAATCCTAAGAAAATCACCATCTTGTAAATACAAATCTGAAAACTGCCAGTTAATATTTGTTTCTGTAACGCGAGGAATTTCATTAGAAGTACCTTCTCCTGTCCATCTATCTAAAATTCTGGAAGTATAATTTGCCTTTTTATTAGCATGATTACGATATGATTGAACAATTTTATTACCACTAACACCATTAGCAGTAACATTAAGATCAAATTTTTTATATGCTAAATTAATACTTAAACCATATGTAAAATCGGGAACACCTGAACCTAAATCTACTTTATCATTGGAATCTATTGTCCCGTTATGATCTTGGTCAACATATTTAACATCACCAGGTTTCACATTAGCCTGTAAAATACCATTACCATCAGCTTCCCAATCACTTATATCAGAATAACTTTGAAATATACCAGCTGTTTGATATCCCCAAAAATAACCTATCTCATGTCCATTTTCTGCTCTGTAAAACTCTTCACTATTATCATATAGCATATTTGTTGAACCATGAATAATACCATCTTCTGTAGGGATTTTACCAACTTCATTTTTATTATAAGCTCCATTAACTATTATATTGTAACTGAAATCACCAATATTATCAGTCCAATTTAAAGCTAACTCAACTCCTGTATTAGTAACATCACCACCATTAATATATGGTGCCTTAGCTCCGGCTGTTGCCAAAACAGGTGCTTCTACTAACCAGTCTTTTGTCTTCTTGATATAAAAATCAGCATTTACACCCAAACGACTATTCAACATATATGCATCAAAACCAACATTTGTTTGTTCTGAAGTTTCCCATTTTAAATCCGGATTAGATAAACGTACAGAATAAGACCCAGGTGTGTTCTCTAAAGTAGTACCAAATACATAGTTTGCAGCTTCATTATCACTAGATGTATTTGTTGATGTATTAACAGGAGAAGCATATTGAAAATCATCAATATTTTGATTACCAACCTGTCCCCAACTTACTCTAAGTTTTAAAAAATCCAACCATGAAGTAGTGCTCAGAAATGACTCATTAGTCATTACCCAACCAGCTGAAGCTGAAGGAAAATATCCCCATCGGTTGCCTTGCGCAAATTTTGAAGAGCCATCTGCTCTCAAAGTTGCATTGAACATATACGTCTCTTTAAAATTATAACCTAACCTTCCAAAATAAGAGGCCGTGCGTGTTTTAACCTGCGGTCCGCCACTTGCATCATAAGTTTCTACAACACCAACAACTTTTCCATCATCATCATATTCTATATAAGCTTTCCCGGTAGTATTGTCTAAATATGCAGTAGAGAAATCATCAAATTGACTTAAGAGATTCCAATTTGATGCTGATAAGTTAGCTCCCTGATAACGAATAGCTTCTGATCCCACTAAAACATTAAATTTATGATCGTCCTGAATAGAAAAGTCGTAACTTGCAGTATTTGTCCATGTTAAAGTATATCCACTACTCATACTTTGAGATGTTGTAGTATGATCATTATTATACGAATAAATACTAAACTGATATAAAGGAGAATAACTACGATATTGAGTTGAATAATAATTAAACCCAAAAAGAGTTTTAATTTTTAGATTTTTAATGGGTTCTAATTCAGCATAAATATCTCCTAATAATTTCTGTGCCTCGTTTTTATTATTTGTATTAGTCATCATGGATCCGTAAGGGTTACCATCACCAGTATACCAAACAGAATTTGATGTATCATTATAAGGACTATCATAAATATTATTATCACTATAAACAGGTGATAATGGAGATGTTGCAAAAGCTCCTCTTAAAGTATTATTATATTGATTACCTACAGATATACCTGTATTTTTTATATAATTAAAATTAAGATGTTGCCCAACTTTTAATGCTCCTTCATATAGTTTATGTTCTGTATTGACTCTTGCTCCATAACGTTCATAGTCTGAAACATCAGGACCACCAACAACACCTTCCTGTCCTAAATAACTAAGCGACAACGAATAAACAGAAGCTTCAGAACCTCCTGTTATACCTAATGAATAGTTCTCTGTTTTAGCCTCATCATAAAACATTTGATCTACCCAATCTGTATTAGCTGCTCCTTCAAAGACACTATTATCATACAAAGCCGAGCCTGAATTTAAGGCTTGCTCCTGCATAATTGTGATGTATTCATCTCGATTCAACATATCTGTAGTTTTACCTACACTTTGCACTCCATAATATCCATCAAATGTAACATAAGCATTTCCTTTAGTACCTTTTTTTGTGGTTACAAGAACAACTCCATTAGCAGCTTGAGAACCATAAATAGCAGCAGAAGCCGCATCTTTTAAGACATCAATACTTTCAATATCAGAAGCATTTATGATAGAAATATCTCCCTGAACTCCATCAATAATATATAATGGACCTGAATTACCTACAGTTCCTAATCCCCTGATAGAAACTTTCATATCTGCCCCAGGTTGGCCGGAAGTTGACGAAATATTAACCCCTGCAGTTTGACCTTGCAGAGCTTGTAGTGGACTAGTTGTATTTTTTTGCGCAATCTGATCACCTTTTACCTGAATGGTAGCTCCAGTAACCAGCTTTTTTTGTTGTACACCATATCCAACCACAACAACTTCATCCATTTGAGAAACCTCTTCTTCCATGACAACATTTATAATTTCCTGATTGGAAACAACAATTTGTTGACTTTTTAATCCAATAAATGAAAATATTAAAACATCGTTTTCATTACACCTAATTTCAAAATTTCCATCAAGGTTTGTAATAACCCCATTGGTAGTTCCTTTTACAACAACACTAACGCCAGGGATAGCTTGTCCATCAGATTTTGAGATAATTTTACCTGTAATTGATCGTTCTGTTTGACCAAAGACATTTGTTGTCGACAACAACAATAATACTATTCCGGCATACACCAAAAGCAATCTTGGAATTGCATGTACCGAAATTCTTTCATTAGATTTTATAATATTCATAGAATATAAATTTTAAATAAAACTAGATTATTTAACACTGTACAAATGTATATTGGAACCGGTTAAGCCTACTTAACAAATGTTAATATTACAGGTTCAAATGATAATACATATGTACTATATGATACCAAAACGATACTATTTTGTTAACAATAAACTCTACACTCAACTCATACACACCTACAGGACAGTATCTTACAAACACAAAGTACATTTGATAAAAAAACTTAATTTTTGTATTATTTATCCTTAGTATTTCCAAATATTTCGGATAATGGCCAAACAAGCCAATACATTCCACATAAATTTATAAGGATCCTACCTACCGGAATTAAAGAGAAAGAGTTATTAATATTAGTAAACAATAAAATAGAAATAGAAACATAAACTCTTCTTTTGTATTCTAAATATTATTGTTTGTTTAGCGGCCTCAAAATGCAGAACACATTTTTGAATAATTTTTATTAGAGCTAAATTTAAAAAACAAGGTTTACAATGAACCAATTCAACAAACAGATTATCATATCATTTAAAGAAGGAGATGAATCTTCATTAAAAAATGCACTTATTGAATATCAAAATCTATTAAACTCAGATAAAGCATTTACCGGGCGGTTCATGGGAATATTTAATATCGAATTTAAAATTGAAACCACCTCAGGTATTCGAAGACTACAAACATCAGATACAAAAAACAAAGAAATTCTTAAACAGGCTCTAAGTATGGGTCCTGAACACAGATGGACAACTCAAAATATTTCAGATACTGACGAAATCTACATCTCAGAACCCATATTTATTGCTATTGCCCTTGAATACGAATCCCTGACTAAAGAAATAGTAAATACAGCTGAGGCCATAGTAGCTATTATGCGCAAAAACAATAACACGGATGATGTGTGGATAGATAATATGTGCTTATTTGGTGTTGAGGCATTATTTATGTTAGCCTGCAAGCACTCTAAGTACACCTATCTACTAGGCCATTTTTTTATTCCTTACTGGGATCTGGAACACGCTGTGAACTATGAAGAATACCTATACTATCTGGTAAAAAATAAAGGATGGACAAGAGATTTAATTAAAGCATACATATGGTGTGACAACGGACATTTCAGATATAATATGTATACATCCGATAATTACAATCATGAAGGCAACACGAACATACAAACATTAGGTAGTTTTTTAAAAAATAGTCCTGCTGAATACGAATGGTTTAAAACAGAAGTGATTCATCGCTTTAAAAAAGAACCTTTCATCCTTTACTCTGAACAAACAGAAATAGCCGACTCAAACCCTGTCATTGAACTGTTTATTACCTTAGAAAACAACTGTTCAGAATACTGGGACAGCGATGAAAAAGACGAAGATACCGAGGCATTTTTACGGTCGCATTTTATCACAGACACCGTTGAAAACGAAGCTCATGACCTACTGCAAATGGTAATTCCGGAGGTCAACAGACCATTAGCCAAATATACAGAAAAAGACTTGCTATCACGTGAGCAAAGTGCTTATTTTGACAAAGCCAGATACAGGGGAGACGGAGTTAAAGATTTAAAAGAATTTATTATTGCATTACAAGACGGTCCTACTATATGGAACTATATCGAAACAGGTGATAACAAAGATATATTACAACAATTAACAAAAACAGAGTTAATACCCGTTGCAAAGAAAAATGCAAAAAACTTTTATTTTGAACTAACCTATTACACTGATCCCTTAGACTATGAAGGAGATATCAAAAATCATCTTGCTTCGATATTAAGCAATGTAACCTACGACCTGATATCTGCAGAAGAGGAAGATGACAAGGTTAAAATTAAAGACTTTGGCAACGGTTATATCTCAACACTAAAAATATCTAATGGTGAATATTTTGAAAGCAACAAAAACAAAAAAAATGATCAATACCTTCGCATTTTAGATGTTTTTTTCAGGCTGCTTGATGTTAACAAATTTCATTCTGAAATAGAAGATATTGTTATTGATGAACAATCACCTTTACTGTCACATGAAGAGTACTACCTTCGCTACAGTAAATCAAAAAAAGTGCCTAAAAAGAAAAAGACAAAACTCAACATAAATATTTTTGGTTCCTCAGAAAATGAGATTGATTATGATGTTCGAAAACATATAGAATTAGCCATTGCACAAAATGGAAGAGAGGCCTTCAACTGCTCAGATTGGGATACTCCTAAATTGAGCACCATAACACTGGCCTCGTATCTTGTATACTCCGACCGGATACAGATGTTTTTCGACGATCACACCACACTTTTGCTTAAATACCTTGATCAAGACCCCTGGGGAAAGGCCTTAAAACAAATCCTGAAGAATACAGATACAAAAAAATTGACTGAAGAAGAACTTGATTTACTGAAAGATTATATCACCTCTAAAGAATTTAAACCTAAAGCAACAGAAGAATACATTATCAATATATTACAAAATCATCTTTACCGCGAGGAGTGTTACAGAGGAAACCACACTTTCAATAAATATAGTGAAAAACAACCCTCCTATGCATTATTTTTCTACAAAGATGGTTTTCAGCACATCCTGCTTTGTTGCTTCTGGATGCGTAATTTTATGCCCCCGCTATGTATACAGGCTAACAGAATCTGGCAACTCTTTCTAAAAATTGCTCCGCAAAGAGTGATCAAACAAATAGGTAAATTTTATTCAGATGACTACTCCGTCGTTAGATTTGACGATGAAAACAGAGAGGAAAACTTTTATAAAGAACTGGAAAAAGCCAAGATTCCTAAGGAACAGCTAAACGCTTTTAAAATGAGCAGTGCACAGAACCTTCATACCATATCTGAGCCATGTAACATTGAAGAATATACATATTGGCTTAATTTATATGATGATATTGACGATGAAAATTGTGGTATGATAGGAGCTGCACGTAAAAACAATGCAATTGCATTAGAAAAAGGTATGCATTTTATCAATGAGAAAAACCGGTTAAAATACTATACTGACCTGGCAATAATCAATCCCCGCTTTCCTTTTGACCAGACTTATGACTTAGAAAGATGCCTGAATCGCTTCATTGAGCAAAAAAAATCAAACGACAGCACTATAGATTCTTTAGCTCTTAAAAATATGGTGATGGACTATTTAAATGAAAAAGTATCATACTCTGAAATAAAAAATGCCTTTGAACAAAATATAGACCCGGATCTGTCAAATAATCTTGATCGACTGACGATGTATTCAATAAGTGATTTCATATGGCAATTAAAAACCAACCAAAGAAACAAGTTAATCACCTTAATATTAAACCATAATTACACTGGATACAATATTGTAGAATCAGATATTTTCTATGCTTACCTTCGACAGATGGTAAAAAAAGGAGAGATTTCAATGGAACATTACCTGGATTTATCACCAGAACAGGAAACAGACGAAACTAACCAATATATAGAAGATGCTTATGAATACTTATATGATACAGTAAGCGAATTGAATATAAGGACTGATTTTCTAATGATCTTTTTATTAAAACACAACAACTTACCATATTATTCAAGATTACTAGTTGATATGATAAGAAATAATGAAGCTGAGGAATTCATAAAAAATTCAAGTATTTCGCAAAAAACACAATTGATTCAAATATTAAGTCAAGAGCCAGATGCACCTGCTCTGGTAGTTCCTTTTACATATGACAAATCAAGAAAGGTAAAAGATTTAGCATTAAGCATCCAATAAAGAGTCTCAATACTAATATAAGACAACCATGATAAAAATTTCTTACTCGTAAAGGTGATTAATATTTATATGGGTATCATAGCCCTTTAAAACTAAAACAAGCACAACAAAAGGATATAATTTAAAGATATAAATGAGACAAGAAGAATTAGAACCAAGATATATTCACCATTACAAGCCTGAAGATAAAGAATCTTTAAAAAAAGCATTACAACAATATGCCGAATGGGTATTAACAGGGCAAGCATTTAAAAAGGACTATTGCGTAGTTGTTTTTGAACCAGAAACAGAGGTGGTAACTTTAAATAATTTTAAAGAACAGGATTCGATATACTCCTTTTTAAAAAAACTGCTATACAATATCAAAATGGATGAGGAAAATATTAACCACCAAATTTTAACAGAAACCTTACTATTTGCATATGCTCTAAAATTTCCGGAGTTAAAAGAAGAAGTAGTCAGCACTTCACGAGCTTTTGTTGATTATGCAAGAGCAATCAACGATTCATCAAAAATGTGGATTACTTGTGAAAATCCTTTTGCTGTAGAGCCACTATGCCTTTTAGCTGAGGTATATCCTGATTACGGTTTCTTACTAACAGCTTTCTTCATACCCTACTGGGACGATGAGCATATGATTGAATCCATTTCTTATCCTTCGACCTGGAGTACAAGCCAGGGAATCAATCACAATACAATCAAAGCCTTTTGCTATTGTGACAATAGTATGGTCAGAGAAGAAATGCTTGGCTATAGCGTATGGGATGGAATATCGACCGACACAAAAATCAACAGCCAATTTGATTTAATGCAGTTTTTCCGTAAATCAGATAATCATTTTCAGTTATTCAAGGATATTTTGGTTGATCGCTTTAACAATATGCCATTTATGCCATATTGCAACGAAGAAGAATATTTTAATGTAAATCCAATTCGCGAATTAGTGATACAAATGATGATGGTACAGCATCCAATGGACACCTGTAATGAAGACTTTGACATCACTGAGTATCTCACACAAACCTTTATCAAAGACCAGGCTGAGATAGAGATACGCGAAATAACCTCCTATGTTGAGGAAAAACTTGGACACCCCATTGTTGACCGTAATGTATTTAAAAATAATGCTAAATTATTGCGTTCCTTCCCTGAAAAAGAACAGCACCCATTACACAACTGGAAGGATTTTATCATCAAAGAAATACCAGAAGGACAAAATATATGGGAGTATATAAATAATGGAAATCATCCTGAAATACTTAAATCTGTTAAAAAGACCAACATTTTTTACCTGGCAGAAAACGGGTACTACGATCTTTACGATGAACTGGAAAGGGTATCATTTAATATGGAATACCTTTGGGAAGATTTGTCTGATTTATTAAAACCCTTGTATCACAAATTAAACAACTGGTCATTAAAAAACAATACTTCCCGCACAAATAACAAAACACTAGTACTCCGATTAATTGACGTTTTATTCGCCTTAAACGGGAAAGTGCCCGTTTCCCCGAAAACGGAAAAATATTTAATCAACGTTATGATGTGCATTAATCAGGATGATTTTAATAAAAGATTCAGGGCTCCCTGGTTTAATAAGCTGGAAACATCAATAAGTAAATTTGACCAATACAGTAACTATGTTTCACATTCAAATATCGAAGCCTTTCATAAAATCATTCTTGAAAACTATACAGATGCCATAGAGCAACTACCCGAGAAACTATTTAAAATCAATGACAAACAGAATTACAACTGGAGTAAAGAAGACTGCGACAATAAAAAATACGGAAAGAAAGAAATCCTGATAGTAGCAGCCAAAATTCTCCATCACAATACCAACAAACAAATCAACGATGCACTTACCTACGCTGCACGTAAATATATAAATCATTACGCTGTAGGGTTTATATTCTACGACCTGATAGATAACCTGAAATTCCCTCAACCATATATCCTGGAAGATTTCAGAGCAGGAAAAACTAAAAATTACTCTGATTTTACAGTAAAAGAATATGAAGAAATTAAAGAACCTCTCAATCAGCTTGAACAATATTTTTATCATGGCATTATCCAATCCGATAATCACTCCTATTCGTCCTGGGAAAGTGAGGAAATGGCCAACAATATCATCGACAAATATATTGAATACGATGACAATGAAATTTCTGATAAACAGAAACAGATAAACTGGCTTCGTTCTTTTGAGGGAACACAAAAGCTACTTTATGTTGCTCACTTGTGCTCTCATATCAAAGGACTGAACAATTCTGACGCCTTACTGCGCTTCCTTAAAACAGCTTTTCGATTAGCCCCGGTACGCACCTGTCATCTATTAACGAAGGTATATCAGGAAAATGAACGGGAATCCATTACAGGAGGACCTCTGCGCGAACTGCTTGATATATTTAAAACACAGGGTTTATCACCAGCCGGGTATTGGGCATATCATTTTGAAGTATATGCCAACGAAGGGAACGGTACTGCTGATCCCTATTACAGAGCTATATTAAGAGACTGGAAAGAATTTGGCATTCACAGCATAAAAGATCACTTTTTTTACCATATCATAAAAAACGAAAAAAAAGCATTAAATGAGGCCTCTCAACTTATTCCACGCAGAACACAAATAGAACTTATAAACGATCTTACTAAAATATTTCCTGAGGAAGACTTTAGCAACAGGTATGATATGATGCTAATTAATCGCATCATAAGAGAACTGAAGAAAAAATATAAAATTCATGATCTGCCGGTATATTTTAAAAACAGATTGATTGCCGAAGGTCATTATTGCGAGTACATCCAATGGTCTGCCTGGAATGAAAATCCGGAGTTATTTGATCAGATAATTCAACAGGTTAAAATAGAAAAACCAACAGAAATAATTGACGATGATTACTTAACGCAATTGCAGAACAAAGGCGAATGGGGATATCTCATTCTTCAAAAAAAGGGAATAGATTTAGTTCCGGTGCTAGGTCACAAACTTCTTTGGCTAATACAGAATTCATGCAACTCCCAAAATATAAACAGTGCACAAACTAATATTATCATCATTGATGAATCATGCCCACAAAACATTGTAAATGAATTACTGAACGCTGCTCAATCAGATTACAAAAAATTATTCATTCAAAAAATCATAAGTTTTCTTGCAAGCGAATCTATCGATAAAGAAACAGAAAACTTGCTACGTTATGGTATTTACGACTATGATTTTATGCGCCATGAAAATTATTTTGACATAGATCTTGAAGATATCCTTACAAAGGTTAGTCGTAATATTCAAACTAAAACCTTTCAGTTATTAGCATTGATTTCGCACAAATGTCTGAATGTAGATATGGATATGAAGCACAATGAGTACTTTGAATTGCTATTATCGTGTAATGTAGATCAATTGAACCTTTTAAAGTATCTGATCTGGCTAAACAGAACTTTTGAGATACAACAATTAGCACGTAAGATTGACATATCAGACTTTATTGAGAAATTAAAACTTGAAGATCTAATACTTATATTGTCACTAGTGGCACCACTTCCGCCCTATCACCCGCTGATAATTAAGATGGAGTCTCATCAATCGGCAAAAATACGTGAGCACGTACAAAAACTCAAAGATAGATTCAATATTCATGATTCCTCAAAATCCTTATATCATATTGTTGACTACGGAGTATATCAAATTAACGGGTCTTCAGATCCGGAAAACGGCTCGAATCGTAAAGTAGCAAGAGAACCAGTCTGTATTAAAAGCGGTGAGCACATCAAGGCTGTCAAAGGAATGTATATTGGATTCAGATTTACATCAACCGTTCCGGCCATGACACCTAAAGTTTTAAACCACAAAGTAAAAGTAACATATCCCAGCTACGATGGAAAAACACAAAAAAAATACAACAGCATCAACTGGGAACAAAATGGCTACAGTGCATCAAAAATTTTTCTGGGCTGGCATTTCGAAACAGAAGAAGAACTGATTCCTGGAGATTATACCATTACCGCACTAGATTTAAATGGTAACACACTAGCTCAAAAGAAATTTATTATTGAATTAATTTAAAATCAATATAAAAGCTGTTTTTTGCTCTGATGAATATACTTTTAAAGTACCACCATGCAATCGCATAATTTGTTTTGAAAGACTTAAACCAATACCGCTTCCATGCTCTTTCGTGGTAAAAAACGGAACAAAAATTTCATTTATTACATCATCTGGAATTTGAGGTCCATTATTTTGAATGGCTATTTCTATTTGATTATGCTTGTTCATCATAGTTTCTATAACGAGTGCTGGTTGCGGTGTGGTTTGCAAGGCTTCAAAACCGTTCTTTATAACATTAATAACAACCTGAGCCAAAAGCTTTTCATCAGCATCAACCATCATATTACCATCGTCTACTTTTAATGTTATATTAACATCTTCTCCATAAGATCCTGCTTTACTTAAAATAATATTATTCTCAAGAAACGGTTTTAATTTGAATAACTTCTTATTTGGTTTTGGCAATCGAGTTAATTTACGATACAAGTCTACAAATCGGATTAATCCTTCTCCCTGATCATTAATAACTGAAAGTCCACGTATCGTTGCCGCTATCATATCCTCATCCAAATCATCTTTTTTTACAGGCTTTCCTTGATTTGTAAAAAAACCAGAAAGACTTTGAGACAAAGAAGTAATTGGTGCAATGCCATTCATTATTTCGTGAGTTAAAACCCTAATTAACTTTAACCATGAATCCAGTTCTTTTTCATCTAATTGCTGATCAATATCCTGAATGGTTAACAACATTAATTGCTGATGCTGACTGATAAATGGGGTAGATTTAATGAGCAAAGTTTGTTTATGCTCCACTCCGGGCACCTGAATCACTTGTTGCTCTTGCGTCTTCATTTGAATAATCAGACCTGCAACATTTGCATCAAACTTTTCCAACTGTTTTATATGAGTCAATTGAGATAAGCCTAATAATTCTTTAAGTCCACTATTTGCATGTACTACAAATCCTTTTTCATCATAACTCAAAACACCTATATTGATGTGCTCAATAAGTGCACGAAAATACTGATCTCGCTGCTGATTCTCTACTATTGACTTTTTAATCTTATCATTAATACGAGCCATGTTATTATTTAAACGACTCAAAATAGCATCCTGATTTTTACTATATGTATTCAGACTAAAATCATCATTTAAAATTGCTTCAAAAAAGTAATTAATCTGTTCATGAATTTTATTTTGAAAGGAAAGGACATTTAGAAACATCAACAAGGTTATCATTACCAAAACTAATGTTATTGCAAGATGAAGACTGTAAAAACTATAAACTGTACTTCCTGCAAAAACGATAAGGAGAAGAAGTCGTAATATGAGTTTTAGTTGAAATCGTTTAATCATAATGTTTTCTATTAATGAGGTCAGAGGTTTACAGTCTTCAGTACACAGTCTTCAGTATGCAGTCTTCAGCCTTCTGTGGACTAGGAACTGTGGGCCGGTCTATTTTATCCCAAACTTTTTCATTTTATTATACAGAGTTTGCCTTGTAATCCCTAATTCATCAGCTGCCGCACTTACATTACCGGGATTCTTATCCAAGGCCTGATTAATCAGGTTTCTTTCCATATCTTCTAATTTAAGAGAGTTAGAATCAACAGAATTTCTATTGGCTGGGCGTAAGTAGAAATCATCGGGTTTTAAAAACACTACTGTCACTCAAAATCACAGCCTTCTCTATACTATGTTCTAATTCTCTGATATTTCCAGGCCAATGATATCCTAATAGTTTTTCCTGAGCCTGATGATTTATCTTTAAACTAGGCTTGTCATACTTATGCGCATATTTTTTAAGAAAAAAATCAGCCAATATTAATATATCCTCACCTCTATCACGCAATGGCGGTATTTCAATATGAATAGTATTAATACGATAAAGTAAATCCTCCCCTAAACAAACTATCAGCCACCATTTGTTCCAGATTTTTATTGGTAGCACTTACCAATCTGATATTTATCGGAATAGGTTTATTACTTCCGATTCTGGTTATTTCTCTGCTTTGAAGCGCCACCAATAGTTTGGCTTGTAATGGAAATGAAAGATTACCAATTTCATCCAGAAATAGCGTTCCGTTATTGGCTACTTCAAACTTTCCAATACGTTCTTCCTTGGCATCGGTAAAAGCACCTTTGGCATGACCGAATAATTCACTCTCAAACAAGGTCTCAGTTATTGCACCCATATCCACGCTCACCATCATCTCCTGATTTCTTTTTGACAAATGATGAATTTCCCTGGCTATCAGCTCTTTTCCGGTTCCATTCTCTCCGGTAATCAAAACATTGGTATCTGTTTTTGCAACTTTTCGAACCATATTGAGCACATTCATTATTTGAGGAGAATTACCAATGATCAATTTCTCTTCTTTATTAAAAGCTTTTTTAAGTTCCTTTTCTTTTAATTTCAAATTCTGAACTTCATGCTTTGATAGACTTAATTGCATGGCCGATTCAATGGTTGCTATCAACTTAGCATTATCCCATGGTTTTAAAATAAAATCAGTTGCCCCAATTTTTAGGGCATTTACAGCTAATTCAACATCACCATATGCTGTTATCATAACCACTGAAAGATTCGGATGATTTTCTTTTATATAATTAAGCCAATATAATCCTTCATTACCTGTATTTACACCGGCTTTAAAGTTCATATCCAACAATACCAATTGAAAGTTATTGTCATTAAAGACAGAAGTAATCTGGTTTGGATTTGATAAACATATCACTTTATAATCCTTCATTAAAAGAATCTCAAGTGCACTTAAAATACTTTTGTTATCATCAACTATTAATATATTTCCTTTTTTACTCATTGAACCAGGATTTTAACCAAAAATATATCAATGATATTATTAAAAAAAGCAGGTGTAAAAAATTTATACATTTTAATGTAAAGTTTTTTTACACCACCAACTCTCCCCACCCCTTTAAAACATTGTATATCTACAAATTGAATCAATTGGCACAGTTTCAGTAATTACTTTAGAGAAATACAAGATTAATCTGTTTTTAATGATAAAAGAGTGTATGACTATAGTAACAAAATATTTTATCATTTAACGGAATAAAATAAAACACAAGATGGACAGAATAATAGAACATAAAAAAGGGATAAAACGCAAGCATATGTATTGGGGCATTGGTGTTATAGTGATGGGATTTCTGGTTTTCAATATGATTTTTGCTTCAAACATATCTGTTTATCGGATTGATAAGGATAAAGTCTCAATCTCTGAGGTTGAGTTTAACCAGTTCAATGATTTTATTACTGTTACTGGTAAGGTAGAACCTATATCTACTATATTCCTTGATGCTATAGAGAGTGGTCGTGTAGTTCAAAGGTATATTGAAGAAGGAGCCATGGTTAAAAAGGGTGATGTAATTCTTAAATTGGAAAATAACCAGTTGTATCAAACTATATTAAATAGTGAAGCTGCTTTAGCTGAGAAAGAAAACTACTTACGAAGTACGCAAATTAGTTTTGAATCTGAATTGGTTTCTTCTAAACGCAATTTACTGATTTACTGGATATGAATTTCAGTTGAAACGCACCCAAAGAACTTATGAACAATACAAAGGATTTTATAAAGATGGCTTAATAGCTAAAGAGGAATATCTGAGAGCTCAGGAAGATTATGAGTACCAACAGAAACTTTTAGAAATAAATTATTTGAAAGCCAAAAACGATTCATTAATGCGTCTGACTTCCATGAAGACCTTGAAAGAGGATTTGGAGAAAATGCGTAAAAACTTGTCGCTTGTCTATGATCGCCTCGAAAATCTGAATGTAAAAGCTCCGGTTGATGGTCAGCTAGGAATGCTTGATGCTGAATTGGGACAATCAATTGCGCAGGGATCTCGCATCGGAATGATCAATGTATTAACCAATTATAAAGTCAATGCTTCAATTGATGAACATTATATTGACCGAGTAGAACGAGAATTAATTGGATCGTTCGAGAGAAACCGTGATACCTTTCAATTACATATTAAAAAGGTCTACCCGGAAGTACGCAATGGAAAATTTGATATTGATATGGTATTTGATGGAACAAAACCTGAAAACATAAGAACCGGACAAAGCTACCATATCAAGCTTGAATTAGGCGAATCTAATAATGCAGTACTTATAAAGAGAGGTAGCTTCTTCCAAAACACAGGTGGACAATGGATTTTCGTACTAAACAAGGATGAATCTGAAGCCAACAAACGTTTTATTAAAATAGGAAAACAAAATCCTCAATATTATGAAGTCATCGAAGGATTAGAACCCGGCGAAAAAGTCATCACCTCAAGCTACGATATGTTTGGGGAAAATGAGAAGATAGTTTTAAAATAAGCATCGGGCGCAGAGCTTAGAGCGCAGAGCGCAGAGTAGTTTAGTGCCTGGAGATAATAGCTAAATGAGATAAAAGACACAATCAAAATAGTAATGATAAAAATGATTTGTACTTTGGTATTCAACAATTAACCTTAAACTATAAAAATATGACATCTTTTAGGTTTACAAAACTAGATATTTGGAAGGAAGCCATTGCACTTAACGATTGCTTTTTTGACTTAGCAGATCATCTTTCTAAATCAAAAAGCTTTAGTGTTGCAGAACAATTAAGAGGGGCTTCTTTAAGTATTTCAAATAATATTGCGGAAGGTTCTGGTTCTTATTCAGATAAAGACTTTGCTAATTTCATAAACATCGTACGTCGCTCTGCATTCGAATGTGCTAATATTACTTATGTTCTATTTAATAGAACTGTAATTAATGAAACGCAGTTAAATGAGTATCTGGAACGTTTAGATATTTTATGTCGAAAGCTTACAAACTTCAGAAAATCACTATTAAATAATAAATAACAAATCTGCTGGTGTAATTAAGCTCTAAGCGCTCTACACTAAGCACTAATCGATATTACTATGCTTAAAACAAAAAACTTAACAAAAATCTTTCGCACTGAAGAAATTGAAACCAGTGCATTGAACAATGTAAACCTTCATGTTGAAAAAGGTGAATTTGTGGCTATCATGGGGCCTTCGGGTTGTGGTAAGTCGACATTGCTAAATATTGTTGGACTATTGGATAATCCTTCTGGTGGTAAATACTATTTCGATGGACAAGAGGTTGGTCATTTGAAAGAAAGAAACAGAACTCAGCTTAGAAAAGGGAATATTGGTTTTGTATTTCAAAGCTTTAACCTTATTGATGAGTTAAACGTGTACGAAAATGTTGAACTTCCTCTTATTTATTTAAAATACAAGGCTAAAGAACGAAAAGAGATGGTTGAAAAGGTGCTTGAAAGAATGAAAATCAGTCACCGTCGCAAACATTTCCCTCAACAATTATCCGGCGGTCAGCAACAACGTGTGGCTATAGCCAGAGCTGTAGTGGCTAATCCTAAGTTAATATTGGCCGATGAGCCTACCGGTAATCTGGATTCTAAAAACGGACTTGAGGTAATGAACCTGCTGACTGAATTAAATAAAGAAGGTACAACTATCGTAATGGTTACGCACTCTTTACACGATTCGGAATTTGCACATAGGGTAGTTAATTTATTTGATGGTGCTGTTTTAACTGAGGAAGTAAAAAAACAGCTGGGAGAAGTTTTGATTTAGGAAAAAGGAACAGGGAGAAAGGAATAAGAAATTTTAAAACTCCAGAGGAATAATCCATTTATCAATCATTAATTGTAAACACCATTCATCATGTTTATTAAACGTTTATTCAAGTCGATTTTAAAATATAAAACCTCATCGATATTAACTCTTTTAAGTCTGGTATTTTCATTCCTTGGAATTATTATTCTAAGTCTTTATGTAAGCTATGAAAAGAGCTTTGATCAGTTTCATGAAAATAAAAACAATATCTACGTTTTAAAAACCAGAGTTTATGATTATAATTTACCCGAAGTATTAAAGGAGGTTATTGATAAAAACTTACCTGAAGTTGAAAGGTCTTTGGTTTTAAAGTTTAATGGTGATACTAAGGTCACAACACCTCAACTTGAATCGACCAAAACGTTTTATGATGCTGAAAGTATAATGGCATCAACAGAGTTCTTTAATATTTTTAGTTTTCCTTTAATCCAAGGAGATAAAATTACTGTATTAAAAGATCCCAACACTGTCGTTATCTCAAAAACATTAGCATCAAAACTATTTGGAGAAAAATCAGCCTTAGGTGAAAGTATAAGTATTGGAAAACATTCGTTTACCGTAACGGGAATTATGGACGACTTTCCTAAGAATAGTTCTTTTACAACAGATTGCATTACATCTTATGCAACATATATGCAACAAGAACTAACTATGGATGATCGATACAGTGAATGGTCTTTTCAAATTGTTGTACAACTAAAGGATAATTTAAATTCTGATCAAATGGAAGGTAAGATTGATGCTATACCCGACCTTGCTGAAACATTTGAATACTTCAAATCAAAATATGGAGATGAAAACCTCTTTTATTTTAAACCATATACAGAAATTCATTATGATATATCTAATCATGAGTTAAAAACAGTAAATCCAATCATTCTTAAAGTATTGATAATATTAGCTGTTATTTTGGCTGTAATGGGAATGGTAAACTTTATCAATTTTTCTACTTCACAAGCTCCACTAAGGTCAAAGTCTCTTTCTGTAACAAGAGTATTGGGAAGCAACAGATTTTCATCAATGCAACAAATCATTGCAGAAGCTATTACCATTTCTTTAATTGCATTAATAATTTCATTAGCTATATATTCAGAAGTATACAAAACAATAGAATCATTGTTTAATATTGAGGGTTTAAGTCTGAATGGCAGGTATTACTTCTTATTTGTATTTATTGCTTTTGCCTTATTATTCGGAATAATATCTGGTATCTATCCGGCCCGTTACATTTCTTCACCACCTCTTTCTCAAGCTATAAAAGGAACAGGTTATTTTAAAGGAAAAGGAAAGTTACTACGTAATATATTAGTTACGCTTCAGTTTGTATTTACAATAGCATTATTGTCATCATCATTATTGATTGAAAAACAACTAAGCTTTTGGAATAATTTTGACCTGGGGATAAACAAAGAAAATGTGGTATACCTTAATACCACAAATAATATTGAAGAGCATGCCGATGCTTTTGCTCAGGAATTACTAAAAGATACTTCGATAGTTGATTATACTTATTCTCAGTTTATTCCGGGAAAAGTTGGTATGGGTTGGGGTCGCGAAATCGAAGGTCAATATGTACAGCTCAAAGCATGGCCTGTGGATGACCGTTTTATTGATTTCTTTCATATAGAAATTACTGAAGGAAGAGCCTTCAAGTTAAACTCAGAAGCAGATATCAACACCTTTATTTTAAACACAAAAGCTGTAGAAGAATTTAAGTGGATAAAACCTCTGGAAAAGAATTTTTCAGGCTTTGATTTTGATGGCGCCATAATAGGGGTTGCTAAAGACTTTCATTTCTCTTCATTAAAAGAGGATATTCAACCTATGTTGTTTTGGCGAACAGATACTAGAAAAGAAAAATTATTACTTAGAGTAAAACCAGGAAATTATACTCAACTTTTTAATAGAATAACAGCTAAGGCAAAGGAATTTGACCCTGAAAATAATTTTGAAGTTCAATTTTTAGATGATTCACTAAATGAATTATACGCTAAAGAAAAAAACACTGCCCGTTTTATTGAATTTATTTCTCTTTGGTGTATGTTACTTGCTATAACAGGTGTGTTAGGGTTAGTTGTTTTTATTTCGCGCGACAGGGTGAAAGAAATTGGCATTCGTAAAGTAAACGGAGCTCAAACTGCAGAAGTTGTTTTTTTAATCAACAAAGATTTTATCAAGTGGATAGCCATTGCCTTTTGTATTGCAACACCAATAGCCTGGATAGCATTAAATAACTGGCTTCAGGACTTTGCTTATAAAACAGAGATGAGTTGGTGGATATTTGCATTAAGCGGATTCATATCACTAATTATAGCAACAATTACCATTACATGGCAAAGTTGGAAAGCCGCTACAAGTAATCCGGTGGAAGCTTTGAGATATGAGTAAATGTAAAAGGAAGAAAGGAGAAGGGAAAAGGGAAAGGAGAAAAGTGATTAAGTAGTGAGTTGGAAGTAATGAGCATTAAACAAGCTGTAAATCAGTCCTCCCCTATTTGGGGGAGTTAGAGGGGGCTATTAAATATTATAAAAATAAATCAAAATGATCCATTTTAAAGAAATAATACGATCTGCCATACGAAATAAAACTATATCATTAATAAGTATTTCCGGAATGTCAATAGCTATTGCTATAGTGATGCTAATTGGATTCTGGAGTTTAAACGAATTTAGCTATGATACTTTTCATAAAGATGCTGATCGAATATACCGATTATGTTTGGATGGTATTATCAACGACCAACCTACTAAAATAGGAGGAACATTTAGAGAGGCTGGAACTTATATACAATCAAAAACACCCGAAATTGAAAATTTAAGTCAGATATTAACTTTAGGTAAAGGACCTGTTAAAACCCGGTTTATATCCAATGATGAAGAGGGGATTATCACTGTTGACGAATCCTTCTTTACCTTTTTTTCTTACCCTATCTTATTCGGAAACGCTAAAGAATGTTTAAACAGTGCGGATAAAATAGTTATTGATGAAAAAATGGCTCAAAAGTATTTTGCCACAGAAAATGCTACAGGAAAAGTAATCAAGGTATTTAACAAGGAGTACCAAGTGTCAGCAATCATGAAAAATATGCCAAAAAACTCACATTTGCAGGCTCATTTTGTGACATCTTTTGACGGCATAAAAGGATCTGATGGTGAAAATGAAGGAAGTACCGACGGATACATGAACTATTTTAAATTATCGACTGGCAGCAAATTGGATGAAGTAACTCACAAAGTGAATTCTGCTATGAATGAGAAGTTCCCTTTTTATCGGGATATGGGAATTACAGAATTTTTGCAACCGATTACAGACATACATTTCTCCTCTGAGATACGTTTTGACTTTGTATCTAAAGGAGATAAAAGAATAACCGTAATATTTCTTTCTCTTGCCGCTTTAATTTTATTAATTGCATCCTTCAATTTTATCAACTTAAGTATCTCTACTTCTTTTTTAAAATCAAAATCCATTGGCATAAAAAAAATCAATGGCTGTTCCAAAACATCCTTATTTCTTAACGCATATTCCGAAACCGGTTTATATATTCTTGTGGCATTCATACTCGGAATTATAATAACTTACTCATGCCAACCCTATTTTAGCTACCTGTCAGGTACTTCTTTCGAGATTAATTTTTATGATTATAAACTTTATTTATATGCTGCATTACTTTTTGTGATGATCACTTTAATTACAGGAACCATTCCTACTTTATATATTTTAAAATTCAATCCTTCATCTATTATCAGAAACAAATTAAAAAGTAAGAGAACATCACCTGTTCAGCAAACACTTGTTATTATACAATTTGCGGCTTCTATCATTTTACTCATCGCATCTGTCGTTATTCAAAAACAAATCTACTTCATACAACATAAGGATTTAGGATTTGACAAGGAACACATCGTGTATTTTGAGGCTAAAAATATGGCTTCTCATTACGAGTCGGCCGAACAACAATTAAAAAACAAAGCTGAAATTATTGATGTTACTTCTGTAATAAATTTACCTTGCCAATGGAATAGCGGAGATATGATTTCTCTGCTTGAGGATTCAACAAAAAACGGAGTTTTAATGGAAATAGTAGACATTCAACCAAACTATTTTGACTTGTTAAAAATTCCGATTATTTCAGGAGTAAATCCATTCTTAACCAGTAATGATGCAACGCTATGCTTGCTAAATGAAAGTGCTGTTCGCAAATTAAATATAAAGGACCCAATAGGCAAACAAATATGTCAGTATGATGTACATTTTACTATAGCCGGAGTAGTTAAAAATGTAAACACCAAGTCACTCCATAATATGGTAGATCCTCAAATATTCCTTCTTAACAGATATGTAGAAAGTAATACTTGTTTTATGGTTAAGATAGCTGATAATAGTACCAATGCAATTGAATCTATTGAGAAAATCTGGAAACAATATAATACTGATGAGGCATTTACTTATCACTTTTTAGATAGTAAATATGATGAATTATACCAAACGGAACATACTGCTTCAAAAATAATAGTTGCAGGAATGGCAATTGCAATCTTTCTGGCATTCATGGGTTTGTATTCTATTACCTATTATTCTACAGAAAGAAGAATCAAAGAAATAGGAATACGAAAAGTAAATGGAGCTAAAACAAGTGAAGTTATGTTACTTCTTAGTTCCAGCTTTATCAAGTGGATAGCGATAGCATTTATCATTTCTGTTCCTATAGCATATTTTGCAATGAATAAATGGCTTGAGAATTTTGCTTATAAAACAGAACTGAGTCTGTGGATTTTCTTAGCTGCCGGTGTTTTTGCTTTTATTGTTGCAATGGCAACGGTAAGCTTTCATACCTACAAAGCAGCTACAAACAATCCTGTTAAAGCATTAAGATATGAATAACAAAAGAGCAAAAACACCTCTGCAACATACGAAAACGCCTCTGCAACACATCAAAACGCCTCCGGAAGGCATAAAAATGACTCTTTGTCAGGCAAAAAAGGGTTCTGAGAGGCACAAAAAGGGGTCTGGAACACATAAAAATGACTCTTTGTCAGGAAAAATGCGTTATGTTAAATAGAGTCTTGATAAATCCACCCTAATCCTAATTTTAATTGTTCTACAACATTATATACAATTGGGCAAATTTCACAATTTTGAATCATTCCTGAAGATCTAAGCACAAAACCATCCAGATGTAAATAAGGGAAAGACCTGCATTCTTCAGGTCGCTCTGTGTAAACGGTACACTTCTTATCCTTTTGGTGTTTACACTGAATACTTGAATCGTACATGACCTTTTCAATCTGATCCGGCTCCACAAAAAAACTCAAGGCCTCCACTGTAGCTACAGGTCGAAGATGATGACAACAATTACCACACTCCACACAGCTAATTTCAGCAGAAATAACCTTATTAACAGATTGAACCATTTCATCAATCGTTAATGAATTCTGTTTTTTTAAATATTCAAAAAAAGATAAATTCTCCTGATATTTTTGCTGAGCTGCCTTTTCAATACTCTTTAAGTTTACCTCTAACCTCATAAAACAAAATATATTGCGTATATAAGCTTGTGCCCAACGATTCTGATGTCGTGTAGTAAATAGTAAAAATTTCTAAACCTAATGACAGAAACGTACATGATACCCTCCTATCATACGGTTCGTAATAATGGTGTCAAAGATAATAAGATAATTGATGATAAGTATTATTTAAATAATTGTTTCAAAAAAAACAAAAGCCTAAACATAGTTAATTCCTTTTTACATTTCTTTAACACAACCGGACTGCCAATAAAGAGATTATAAATTTATATTTGTGAACAAAGAGAAACTCGTTTTATTAAAATTCTTGTTATTTAAATTCAATTATTTTTTTAGTGTCTGGATTATTGTAATAGCGGGGAAAACAAATCAAGGATATGGAGAACACATTAATAAATAACACAACAAAAAGACTGTTACTATTAAATCGCTATTATAAAATTACTCAGTTTTATTCTTTTATAAAGAGCACCGTATACAAAGGAGGTTCAGTAATGGCTGTTGCTGTTTTAATTTTGCTTGGAGTAGATTTTTTTCTTTTAGACATCAACCTGTTATTAAATAATTTTGTAGAAAATTATTCTGCTCAAATTGTATTTCCGTTCTTTTTGCTTTCTGAAACTGTTCTTGGCCTGGTTCCGCCTGAAATATTTATTGCATGGGCATCAAAGGCAGCAACTCCATGGTTTTTTTTATTCTTACTTGCAACCATGTCATACATCGGTGGTGTGTTGGCTTATTTAATCGGAAACCGCTTAGCTCTAATCCCTTCGGTTAAAAACTATATCGAAAATAAAGTTGCCAAACACATCGAAAACCTGCGTAAATGGGGAAGTGTATTTATTATTTTAGGAGCAGTAACCCCTCTGCCTCATTCAATGGTAAGTTTAGCATCCGGTTTGATAAAATATAACTTCAAACAATATTTATTGTGGGCATTATTCAGATATCTGCGTTTTGCTATTTATGCGGCTATTATCTTCCAGGTTTTTTTAAATTAAAAACAATGGCTGATGCATTTATATATATAAAAATCTCTTAGCATCTAATAATATTTCATTTTATTCTCATTTAATTACACATTATATCACCTGTTATTTCTGAATTTTGTATCCAACAATTTATTAATTATGGTTCGTCAGTTACTTATTATTTTTGGATGTTTATATTCAGGCAAATTATTCGTTGCAATTACCGGAGTTAAGTTACCCCCAAGTATTATTGGCCTGTTTTTAATGCTTTTATTATTAATGACCGGACTTGTCAAGATTAAAGACATTGAAGAAACGGGTAACTTTTTTAATAAAAATATAGCCTTTTTTTTCGTACCTGCAGGCGTAGCTATCATGGCCTATTTTGGTTTGCTGGTATCCTACTTTTGGACGATCCTGCTATCTACGGTTATAAGCATTATTTTAGTTTTGATAGTTACAGGTTGGTCTCATCAAATTCTTCGTAAAAAGAGAAAATAAATTCAGTCATATCATAATCCTATTCGTTAAAACTCTCGTTATTATATAATTGAAACTTAATATCAGATGAAGACTTTAATAGAAAACCCGGTCTTTTTTATACTACTAACTCTGGCTGCATATTTTATTGGTCAGAAAATACAACAAAAAACAAAATGGGTAATCATGAATCCTATATTAATAGCCATGCTATTGATAATTGGCTTTTTAGTAATGTTTAATATCGACTATGAAACCTATCACAAGAACAGCCAAATGATAGATTTCATGCTGCAACCAGCAATTGTTTGTCTTGCAATACCATTATATTACCAATTAAAAAGAATAAAACAACAAGCCTTTGTAATACTTATAAGTTCTGTATTAGGATCGATAACCGGAGTAGTAAGCGTATTTTTAATTGCATGGAGTATGGGGGCTCCCAAAGAAATTATACTTTCACTGGTACCTAAATCTATTACCACTCCAATAGCAATGGATATTTCAAAAGTAATTGGCGGAATTCCTTCGCTTACCGCATGTATAGTAATGTTCACGGGAATTTTCGGATCAATATTCGGATATCTGATCATGCATTACACATGGGTTCGCAACCCAATTGCCCAGGGTTTTTCAATTGGAATGGCAGCCCACGTGGTTGGAACCGGCCGATCTATGGAGATTAGTGATAACTATGGTGCCTTTTCAACTGTTGGATTAATCATTAACGGTATTTTCACTGCATTATTTGCACCTTATATTCTATTAGGAATGCAATGGTTATTTCAATTTTAATGCATTTTTACGATAAGTAGCAGGTCGTATTTTTGTATGCTTAAAAAAGTAATTCGAAAAGTGACTACTGTCTGAAAACCCAAACTCATCAGCAATAGCCTGAATAGGAGCAGAAGAATGAAGCAATCTGTTTTTTAGATGTTCAATTCGATAATGGTCAATATAACTCTTGTAACTTATTTGATAGATTTGTTTAAACCAGGCACTAAAATATTGTTCTGAGATATTAAAATGCTCAGCAACCTGAGAAATTCTAAGCCTGTCAGGATTGTAAATATACTGATGAATATAATTGATTACCTGAATATCATTGGTTTCATTAATCAGCTTTGTTTTACTTATAGATTCTAAACTTTCATGTATGGTACTTAAAATTACCTGCAACTGAAAATAAACGACCCATGAATGTAAACCATGTTCAGAAACATTGTATTGCAGCATATCCGTAATTGCGTTTTTTATGCGCTGTTGATCCTCTAATTTTAATTTCAGCCCCTGTTCTTTTAAATAAACATTTTTAAAAAGTAACAATGGATTAAATACCTGACTCTGCCAGGGTAAGTGATTTGAATGATATTTTTTAATATACTCATTTGTAAACTTTACAAATACAAAAGTTGTATACTCCTGTACTTCAAAATAATGATTATCCTCCGGTGAAACAAAGAATAAATCACCCTGCTGATAAGGTAAATAGCTTGTATTTATATGCGAAACACCCCTCCCTTTTTTAATGTAAACCAGTTCATAATAGGTTTGATGGTGAGGTGGATAATGAAACGAATCTGCACTTAATTCTTCTATAACCAATGGCTTATATTGCTTAAAATGTTTCATGACATAAAAGTACAGAGAAATAGCTACGATAGCGACATTCTAACGAAATTTAACAGTGAACACAAATACAATATCCATTCATAAAAAAACGGATACCCTTTAAGAATATCCGCCTGACTACATATGATACGAAGTTACTAATCCCACTTGATATTGCATGATAAAGCCATTTTTCCACCACCGGTAAATAATAATGCAATAGCTCCAAACAGGTATAATCCTAATAATTCAAGAGCCCAGCCTCCTTGTTCACCAAGTGTAAATATTTGCTGTGCATGAACTAAAAACATAGCAACTAATGCATTAAAGGCAAATATAGCCGCAGCAATCCTGGTTCTATACCCCAATATAATTGCAAGTGGTGCTAAAACTTCTCCAACTATTACACCATAAGCAATAAAACCAGGCAACCCCTTAGATTCTAATATACCTTGAATAAAACCAATTCCCCCAATAAGTTTAGCTAAGCCGTGCAATAGCATTAAAGCACCTATGGATATTCGTATAATTAATAATCCTACGTTAATATTCTTTGTCATACCTAATATTTTTTGTTGTTTGTCCTCAATTAAACTACAATAAGATAGATTTGTTCATCTGAACTATCATTTAATCCTATGTAAGAACAGTACCACTCTTAAGGACATATGTAGCAGCTTTTGACGCATGACGTATGACGTATGACGTATGACGTATGACTTTTAACTTTCTTTTCACGCAAAGCCCGCAAAACCTGAGTACACTATATAAATAAAGATTCAAGATTCAAACTCCTTAAAACTAAGGACGCAAAGACAAATCCTTACGGATTTTGGTTTTCGTCATGAAATTTTATTTACTCTGCGAGGTCAGTACTAAGCTAACAACACTCTGTGTATACCTCTGTGCTCTCTGTGGTTAAAGATAGTCCACAGATTTAGCAGATTAAATGGATTAGTATTGCATCGCAATGGGTTGATCCGCTAAACGATTCATCAACTCAACAAATTAACAACTCGTCAGCCAATTCATCCTTAATCCCTAATCTTTAATCTTTAATCAATTCTTCAACTCAACGATTTAACAACTCATTAATAGTCATCAAAGTATTATTGCTGCGCAATGTTTTTACTGTCATCTAATTAACGCTAATTAAAACGAATTGGTATTTGCTGCGCAAATTGTTGCAACCTGAAACCCTATCACCTAAGAGCTAGGAACTAAGAGCTAAGAGCTAAGAACAAATAACAGCACCACTCTTAAGGACATATGCAGCAGCAAACCCGGACTTTCAACTTTCAACTTTTAACTACTGTTTTTCTCGCAAAGCCCGCAAAGACGTAAATAACTTTTAAAATAAAGATTCAAACTCCTTAAAACTAAGAGCGCAAAAGACAAATCCTTACGGATTTTGGTTTTCATTCTGAAATTTTGTTTACTCTGCGAGGTAAGTACTAAGCTAACAACACTCTGTGTATACCTCTGTGCTCTCTGTGGTTAAAGATAGTCCACAGATTTAGCAGATTAAATGGATTAGTATTGCATCGCAATGGGTTGATCCGCTAAACGATTCATCAACTCAACAAATTAACAACTCAACAGTTAATTCATCCTTAATCTATCTATCCCAACAACTAAGAGGTTTCTTCGTTTACACTAAGACAATATACCGGAGCTGTATAACCGTCCTTCTACATTCACGGGAGTTATAGGGGGCTGTAAAATCCCGGGCTGTAAGCCCAGCTCAATTCAGCCCATGGCAACGCCTTGGGAATAATAATACGTCGTGTTAATCTGCGTCCTGAAAGGACAGCTCAATGTATTCAAACAAACATTTTTGAGTTGTCCTTTCAGGACGCTTATCATTTCTGTCAATCAAAAACCCAACGCGTCACTTCGTTTTGCATTGGGCTGAAATGAGTTGTCCTTTCAGGACGTGTAATTACCATGAAAATACTTTATTGTTAGCAGGCAGCACTCTTCAGTCCACAGTCTTCTCTTAGCATCTTTGCAAACCTGCGCCAACCTATAGCAGCAAACCGAAACTTTCAACTTTTAACTTTTGACGTATGACTTACGACTTTTGACTTACGACTTATGACTTTCTTTTCTCGCAAAGCCCGCAAAACCGGAGTTCACTATATAAATAAAGATTCAAGATTCAAACTCCTTATAACTAAGAGCGCAAAGACAAATCCTTACGGATTTTGGTTTTCATTCTGATATTTTGTTTCTCTGCGAGCTAATCTTTAATCATTCTTCAAATCATCAACTCAACGATTTAACAACTCATTAATAGTCATCAAATTATTATTGCTGCGCAATGTTTTTACTGTCATCTAATTAACGCTAATTAAAACGAATTGGTATTTGCTGCGCAAATTGTTGCAACCTGAAACCCTATCACCTAAGAGCTAGGAACTAAGAGCTAATATCTAACGACTTATTAACCTTTATTCCTGAAAGCTGCAGACTGATTTAGATGCAAATGCAGGTGCAAAAACGTATCCTTTGTTAGGCATAACGTCTCGCTATGTCTTATAAATCAAGGCCTCCCGGCCTGAAAAGTGTTTTCGTAAACGGATTTGCTGACTTTCACCTCGCATTTCTCACTCATCACCTCATCAGTGGACGCAGAATAGATAAAGAGGTACGAGTTACAAACTCGCACCAGCATCTGTTATTTATTGCTGTGCAAATTGTTGCAACCTGCAACACTATGGCCTAGTGCCTAACACCTAAGAGCTAAGAACAAATAACAGTACCACTCTTAAGGACATATGCAGCAGCAAACCAGGACTTTTGCCTTTCAACTTTTAACTTTCAACTTCATACCGAATAGTTATCCTACAAATGAATCCACTGCATCAATTGGGTTGCAACGATAGCGCCATAGGTACCTAAAGCATAACCTAATACAGCCAGCAAAACCCCAACCGGAGCCAGTGCCGTACTAAAAGCCGATGCTACTACAGGAGCAGAAGCAGCACCACCCACATTGGCCTGACTACCTACAGCAACAAAAAAGAAGGGGGCTTTAATGAGCTTAGCCACCAATAACAATACTGAAACATGAACAGCCATCCATATTAAACCAATTACAAAATAATGCAGGTTTTGAAATGCTTCCAGGATATTCATTTTCATACCAATAGTAGCAACAAGAATATATATAAACACACTACCCCAACGCGACGCCCCTGCACCTTCATATTTTCGCAAACCGGTAAAAGATAAAGCCAGACCAATAGTTGTAGCAATAACTATTAACCAAAAGAAGCCTGAAGCTAATGAGTTTAAATTGTATTTATTTAAAAAACCAATATATTTCTGTAGTTCTGCAGAAATAACATCTGCACCAAAATGCGCAATAGCTGTGGCTCCAAAACCTATTGCCAAAATAACAAACACATCAGTTGTTGATGGAATCCTGGCAATTTTAGCACTATAGGTTTCTACTTTCTTTTTTAATTCTTCAATTGCAGAATTATCAGCTTTAAGTTTTCTATCAATTTTATCGCTAATTCCTGCTCCATACAATAAAAAGCCCATCCATATATTAGCAACAATTACATCTATTATAATAAAAGTTGAAAATAAATTATCGCTACAATGATAAATCTCCTTCATAGCTGTTTGATTGGCACCTCCACCAATCCAACTTCCTGCTACTGTTGAAAGACCTCGCCATATTTCCTCTCCCTCTGCTGCCATTTTTATCTCAGGAAAAAGCAAGCTTCCAATAAAAAGAGCAATAGGAGCTCCTATAACAATTCCAACGGTTGCCGTCAGGAACATTATCAAAGCCTTGGGACCTAAATTTATAATCCCTTTAAAATCAATACTAATACAAAACAGCACCAGACTTGCTGGCAATAAATATCGCGATGCAACAAAATACAACTGCGACTGTTCTCCGGAAATAAGTCCCAGAGGCCAGTTAAATAGTCCGGGAATAAAATAGCACAGCAACAAAGCTGGCACGTAAGTATAAAACTTTTGAAAAAACTTATTTTTACTGTTAGATGTTATAAATATAACAGCCAGGATAATACATAATATCCCAAATACGATTGCATCATTTTTAAATACTGGTTCCATACGGCAATAATAGCAATTTTAAAGCAAAATACTGCCAACTAAAGTCTCTACACCAGTGAGAAAAGAAAAATCCCATCCTGAACAACAAAACATTATTCGGGATGGGATAATAAATTATCGAAGAATTATTTGATATTAGCTTTATAAGCTAATTACTTTTTATTTCCTGAGATTCGGTACAAACCTGCGCCATGAGCAGGAATTGAAGGTGCAAAATCAGAGTTAGAGAATACACCTAAATCCTCATTCTTCCACAAATCACGTATTGTACATTCACCGCTAAAACCTAAAGCATTCAAATCGACAGAAATACTTTTGGTATTATCAAGGATCGGATTTTTTGTATAAACTAAAAACTCCATTGTAACACCATCTGGTGCATCTTTTACCTCATCATCATATGAACAAAGAGCTTTAAAGGTGGTATACCCCGCAGGTATATCAAACTCTATAACTGAGTTTGAATGCGTACCAATACCTGTTTTATATACTTTACCGGCCACTGTTAATTGATTTCCGGCAACAGATTTATTTTTTTGAACTGTTGCCCAACCACTTGTAGCACTAACCCAATCAATATCTGTTAAAGATAATGACTCTCCATTTTCTTTATATAAAGTAGGATTAACCCAATCGGCATGGTCATGATTAAAATTATCACCGGCATCAGTTACAACCAGGTATAATTTATCAGCTCCTGCTATATCAACATCCAGTTGGGTAGTTTTAGCCACTGAAGTTCTGCTTATTCTACCGGTATTGGCCATTGCTTTTTTAACATCTACGATTCTTGGTGTAGGATCTTCCGTTGAAATCATAAACTCAACAGTAGTCCCTTCTTTTACATCTGTAGCAGCCTTATCTAAGCCAGCGAATGCTGTAAACCGAACACTATTTTCAGGAATCTGATACATGATAATGGATTGTGAATGCGTGCCTATTCCATTTTTATAAACGGTCCCTTTGACATTGAGTTCTTTACCGGAAACACTTTTGTTGATACCTACCTCTCCCCAACCGGCAGTGGCATATTCCCATTGTAAATCGGTCAGCTTAATTTTATCCCCGGTCGATAATTCTATTTCCGGATTAATCCAATCGGCGTGATCCCATGCAATTCCATCTCCACTATCATTTACAATTAAATACAGCTTAGTATTACCCTCCGGAAGTTTAACATCAATATTTTCGCCAAAACCATCTGTTAATTGAGAAACGGTTCCACTCCTGTATAACAGATCTTTTGTTTTAACAAAGCCATCTCCTTCATTATTAAATAATGCCACAAAATGATCTCCATTGGCAGGATCCTCAGCGGTCCAAACTGTAACATCATCTTTTGAATACCATTCTTTATTCTTTTTTGAGTATTTATTTACATATAAAACTTCCTTATTGGTAATAATAGAATTGGTAAACTCATCATTATCGGGCAGGTTACCTCCAAACATCAGGGGAGATTTAAACATCGACCATAAGGTCATTAATGTATATTGCTCATCCTTGGTAAAATTGGTATAACGATTCGTAGCTCTCTCTCCTCTGACAAATTTACCCAAAGGAAGCATATCGGCATCAGGCCAGGCCCCTGTAGTAATATAAGGAGCCCATTTAGCGCATATACCAAACGAATAATTTAGCTGCGCCCAGTTATCCCAGAAGTCATCAATGGTCCTCCACATATTCGCATGATTTGTAGCATGTTTATGCTGATCTATTGGCGTTGCACCAGGTGACATACTAAGTACTATTGGTCGACCTGTTTGATCTATTGCCTTACGCAACATCTCAATCTCACCCGTGTGATAAGGTCGTGATAAATCATCAACTTTAATATAATCCACACCCCAGGAGGCATATAAGTTTAAAATTGAGTTATAGTACTCCTGAGCACCCTCTCTCTCACTTACAACAGTATAATTATCCTTTAACCAGGTACATTCAGATTCTGTAGAGTAAATCTGATCTGCCGTGATATTAGTTCCTTTAACAGGCAATTTATTAAATACAGCCTCTTTAGGAACACCCCGCATAATATGGATACCAAATTTTAAACCCAGATGATGTATATAATCAGCTAAAGGTTTAAATCCTGCACCATTAACCGACGAAGGAAATCTTTTAGGTGAAGGTAGATATCGACCATATTCATCAATTACAAAATCTGTTTTATCATAAGCATTATAATGGCCGGTAGTTTGATTATCAGCATACCATCGTATATCAACAATAATATATTCCCAGCCGTATTCTTTTAAATTTTCGGCCATATAATCGGCATTGGCTTTTACTTCACTTTCAACAACAGAGGGACCAAAACAATCCCAACTATTCCAACCCATTGGTGGGGTTGCTGCCCATGTTTTAAAGCCGGATAATTCCTCATCAACAGACTTAGTTTTGATTTTTGTACCACAAGCACCTAATAGAACAAAAAGGCTTACTATTAAGGTAAGATTTCTGATTTTCATAGTAATATTAAATTGTTTTATATTTTTTATTAATTAAGAACAGATTAAAAAACTGCTATTTTCTTAATCATTAAGATTTATACATGGCATCAAAAATATTAAATAATTGCATTAGGGTGGGTCACATTTAGGTCAAATAGATAGACAAATATTCAAATCTTTTCTTCAATAACCGGTATTTGTTAATAAAAACCAGTAAAACAAACTTCACACGCCATTTACCAATCTATTTATTAATTAAATCATTTAATTTTGAGATTAGTCTGTAATAACAACACAACAATATCTTACAAATGAGAAACAATATCCTATTAACAGTATTATTTTCAACCATTCTTATGGCTTGCTCAAAACCGGCAACTGTAAAAAAAGCAGCTATAATCCCGGAACCTTTAAATGTGAAATATTCCGAGGGTTTCTTTGAACTAAACGCTGCAACCCAATTGATTATAAAAGACAATGGAGAGTTTGCTAACGAAGTGTCTTTTTTACAATCTTTTATAAAAGAATCCATTGGTACTGAATTAAAGGAAGGAGATAATAGTAACAAGATAACTATCCTTAAAACAGATCAAATCACAACACCTGAAGCATATAATATTGAGATAAATGAAAATGAGGTAAAACTAATTGCCGGTGACAGCAACGGTTTGTTTTACGCCATAGAAACATTCAGGCAAATCATATTTGCTTCCATCCATAATAAAGGTGTCGACCACAATGTTTTATTACCCCTTGTATCTATTAAAGATCAACCGAAATACGAATGGAGAGGAATGCACTTGGATGTTTCACGACATTTTTTCTCTGTCGATTTTCTTAAAAAGTATGTGGACCGACTGGCTTTATATAAAATAAATAAGCTTCACTTGCATCTGACTGATGATCAAGGATGGCGATTGGAAATAAAAAAATATCCATTACTTACTAAAAAAGGAGCGTGGAGAACTTTTAACGAGCAAGATTCTGTCTGCATGAAAATGGCTCAGGAAGATCCTTTATTTGCTATTGATACAGCCCACATCATTCAAAAAGAAGGTAAAACATTGTATGGTGGATTTTATACTCAGGAAGAGATGAAAGAGTTTGTTACTTATGCATCTCAACGACATATCGAAATCATTCCAGAGATAGATATGCCGGGACATATGATGGCTGCTATAAATATTTATCCTAATTTAAGTGCTACCGGCAAATCTGCCTGGGGCAGCGTATTTTCAACTCCTCTCAGTCCTGTTAAAGAGGAAGTATATTCATTTGTTCAAAATATTTTAGATGAAGTTACTCAGGTTTTCCCATCTGAATATGTCCATATTGGTGCCGACGAAGTTGAAAAATCAAGCTGGGTAGAATCTGCTCAATGTCAACAGTTCATGAAAAATAATGGTTTTACCAACGAAAAACAATTGCAAAGTTATTTTGTAAAAAAAGTATCTGATTTTCTTGAAAAAAAGGGTAAAAAAGTAATTGTATGGGATGATGCTCTGGAAGGTGAGCTGGATTCTTCAATCCATGTGATGTATTGGAGAAACTGGGTTGGTGGTGTTCCTGAAAAAGCAGCTGCTAATGGCAATCCAACAATTATGGTTCCGGGAAACCCGCTTTACTTTTCAAGAATGAGCACGCCTTTGTATAACATCTACAACATGAACTTACTAAGTGATAAATACCCTTCAGATAAAATGAACCTGATTAAGGGTATTCAGGCTTGCGTATGGTCAGAAACAGTAGGTTCTTATAAAGTAGTGGAAGCGTTAGTCTTTCCTAAACTATTGGCTTTATCCGAAAGAGCATGGTCTGATACTGATGTATTAAATTGGGAGACTTTTAAAACGAAGGTTAATAAACACATTCCAGTTCTGGAGAAGTTAAACGTAAACTACCGGTACAACCCAACAAAGGAACTTATTCCGCTAATGGATGTTGACACCATCAATAAAAGAATAGGAATTACTTTTATTAGTGAAATAAGCAATCCTGTTATTTACTATACCACAGATGGCACAGAACCTACAATTAATTCAAACTTATACAAGGGTAAATTCTACGTTAAGGGCAGCACAAATATCTGTGCCGCAGTCTTTACCAATGGCAAAGCAGAAGAACCCATTTTAAATAAAGAAGTTGATTACCATTTGGCTGTTGGAAAAAATGTGACCTACAACAAACCTTGGAACAAAGCTTACCCTGCCGGGGATGCAGGAACACTGACTGATGGTTTGCGAGGAGGCAATAGTTACGGAGATGGTAAATGGCAAGGTTTTACCAATGATCTTGATGTTGTAATTAATTTAGGGGAAGTGCACAACATCAATACTATATCAGCTAAATTTATGCAAATAACCGATCCGGGAGTATATATGCCAGATTATATGGAAGTAAGCATATCACTGGATGGCAAAAATTTTAATACAATTGATCGCGACAACAACACCACACCTAAAAGCGAAAAGGAATTAACCTTTAAAACTTTTAAATGCAAACTCAACAACAGCAAAGCCCGTTATATCAGAGTTGTTGCAACTAATAAGCAACACGCCTTTATTTTTACAGATGAAATAGTGGTTAAATAATTTATTTAGTTCAATAAAGCTTCTATTTGGTCTCGATCCTGAATATCAGGAAATTTTTCAAGTATACTAAGGGCCTGAGCTTTCAATTTAGCAGTTTTTTGATACTTCAAATAAAGATTTAATAAAGCCATATGGTTATTTCTGTCCTCCGGATTTACCTGTATGGCTTTCTTTAGATATTCTTCTGCCTTATCAAAGTTTTTCATAAAATCAAACATCATTGCAGTATTATACTTGATACGAGCATTATTAGGCGCATATTCAGAAGCTTTCACAAGACAGTCCAGCGACTCATCATATCGTTTTCTGTCTGATAGAAATAGTGCGTACGAAAACAAGGTATTACCATCTTCAGGATAAACAGAAAGATAATCTTTAAACATTTTCTCCGACTTATCATACTGTTGCTGATTATAATATAACAATGCCAGGTTCACTTTTACCGGATGCAACAAACTATCTTGTTTTAAAGCCTTTTCATAAAACTCACGAGCCTTATTTAAATCATTACTGTTATAATAATAATTTGCAAGATTAAATTTACCAGTAGGAAAATCAGCATTATACTCCAGCATATCCAGGTATTCTTTGTTGGCTTTTTGATATGCTTTTTGATATTCATCCGGAATTTGCTTTGCATTTAAAGCACTTAGTTTTTGTAGCACATTCTATTCTAATTGCAGCGGATTGATCATTTAGTGATTTCAGCACTACACCCAAGCGTATTGTCATCTGTAATATTAAGTTGATGCAAAGCATTATAACGAATATGTCCATTTGAATTACCCATGGCTTCCATTAACACATCCGTGCTTCTATCAGAGTAGTATAAACCCATTAACTGCAACGCAGTTGCTCTTACAATTTCAGGATACGCCTCATCTCTATAGATGCTTACTAAACCTTTATAACCCTTATCACTACCCGACTCTGCTTCATGAAAGGCTATTCCATATTGATAGTGCCTTCCTATTCCATGCCATTTATTGATATGTTCAATAGCCCAGTCGGGTGATTTATCAGCATGACACTGGTTACAGGCGTTGGGAGTACCTAATGTCTTGGTCAAATCAGGTCTTGGAATACGAATACTATGATCATTCCGGTAGTCTACGCCCATATAAAACTGTGCCGGCATATGACAGTTGATACACTTTGTGCCCTCACCGACTTCAAATTTCACACCATCATCAGCAATAACGCCTCTCCTTTTTCACCGGCAGACTTATGAAAATGATGTTCATAAGTATCATAATCATCAGCCCTATGGCATTGGGTACATAAACGATTATCATCATATAAAAGTTTTGTACTATGTACATTATGACAATCATTACATTGAACACCATGCATATACATTTTACTTTGCGTAAAGGAAGCATAAACATAATCTTCATCAAGTATCTGCCCATCGATATGATACGATTCTCCCGAAGGAAGATTAGGGATCGTATGATTATATAGATCAGGGTGCTGTTTAAAATCGCCTATTGCTGATCGTCGTGAATGACACCTCACACATAAATCCACATACTCTTTATTATCAATACCACTTGTTTTAACCACCAATCCATAATTACTATCATCACTTCGGGCATATTCTGCTTTAGCAGCCCATTTCAAGTGATTAGAAGCCGGACCATGACATGTCTCACAACTTACATCAATCTCACTATAAGTAGTATGGTAACTATCTGTTTTAATATCATATCCTTTTTTAACGTTAGTTGAGTGACAATCGGCACACATACTATTCCAGTTCTGTGCCTGGTTAGTCCAGTGCAGCCAGTTATTAAATTCAATAGCCTCATCCTTATACAGTTCTGCAGCCATATGATACCACTTGTTGTCTTTTGAATCCCAGGTAATAGGTAAGGTTTGTAATCTACCTCTGTCAAACTCAACCAAATACTGTTGTAAAGGATAATAACCGAAAACGAATTTTACTTCAAACTCCTCCTGTTTCCCTGTTTCCCCGTCTGTATAAACATAAAATTTACCATCACGTTTATACATTTTATGAGTCATCCCGTTGTACTCAATACTTTGATTATTAAAATCTCCCAGTACTGTAGAGTTATTGGCATGATCCATAGCTTTATCATGATCTGAACCTACCCAATCGTTATATTCGTTTAAATGACATTCAACACAAGCCTCTCTACCCACATAATAAGCCTCTTGCGAAGCATTATCATCACCGTAATATATATGAAAAACCATATACAAAGGAACAGATATAATGGCTACCAGCATAGCTATTAAACTGATGCGTTCTATTTTCTTTTGGTTCTTCATGACACGTATGTTAGTTGAGATTTATCAAAAGATTCTCTGGTTATTGTTTTCCCGGTATCTACAAAGAGTTCATTATTTTTAACAATAACAGGATGAATATCTAAAGGTCTGGTAGCGGGCGATGAAATTACATTTCCATATTCATCAAACTGAGAAGCATGACAAGGACAATTAAAACCACCTGTTTTTGAGTTCATATTTACCACACAGCCCAAATGGGTACATTTTACCGAAAAAGCAATAAATCCACCATCTTTAAACCTCCTTAAATAAAAATGATGTGTTAAAAACGGATAAGTATTGTTATTAGAATATGCTTGAGCCTCTCCTAATGATATGAGTTTTTCTTTGTTACCCAACAGCGACTTTTTACTAATTCCATTCTTAATCAGAAAAAAAGCTTCTATGGATGCTATAATTACAACCAATCTTTTTATAAACTGACGCCTGTTAACCTTCATCTTTTTAATCTCTTTAAAATATCATCAACATACCTTCACCTCTCAGCAGCAGGGCAATCATCATCATGGTTAAATACGATGAAAAAATAATGGTAGTCAGGGACATGATAAGTTCCGTATTATTACTTTGATGTTTTTTATGAATACAAAATAAATACCCACTTACTGGCAGACTATATAATAGCAAAGGAATGACACCTGTTGAAATCCATGAAGGCCAGTTGACCAACCATATATCAAAATGCAGAAAATAATCCAGCACATAAATTAAGCCAAAGGTAAAAACCATTGAAATAATGGCTGATTGTATCGTTAGTTTCTTTCCCAAACCTGAATTAAACCACACTCCCGTATGGTGATTCTTATAGTTAAACCAGGGTAAATAAATCATAAAGAAACCAAAAGCCAAGGGAACTACAACTGCACTAAAAATTGGGTGTAGATGAAGCAATAACTCCTGGACTCCCAAAAAATACCACGGAGCTTTAGTTGGATTGGGACTTTTTAAAGGATTTGCTTCATCCAGTAATGGTGCATTATAAAAGGCTGATATTAAAAAAATAAATGCAATTAAAATTGAGGCTACCATCACTTCCTTTAAAACAAGGTTTGGTAAAACATCCACTTTTTCTTTATGATCGGATTTTGGTAAGGCTACTCCACCAGCGGTTCGCACCAGCCAAAAATGAATACTCATGAGTACCACAAACAATAATGGAATCACTCCGGTGTGCAGGTTATAAAAATTAAGTAAGGTATTTCCGTTAACTGCATCACCGCTACGCACATACTGTGCAATATAAATCCCAACAAAAGGAATATACTCAATAATCCGGGTTATAACAGTTACTGCCCAATAAGATAATTGATCCCAAGGCAAAAGATATCCGGTAAAGCTTGATAAAACTACCAGGAACATCAACATCAGGCCAAATATCCAATTTTGAGCACGTCGCTTAAATATAGATTGCGAATAATAAACGCGAAGAATATGTAAAAAGGATACTACAACCAATAATTTACCTGACAAATGATGAATATTACGAATAAACTGACCAAAAACAGAGTGAGTTTGTAATTCTACTATAGAATCATAAGCTTTTTCTACAGTTGGAATATAAGAAAAACGAAGTATTGTTCCGGTAATAAATAAAATCACAAACAATAGTGCGCAGATTCCTCCTAGTCCGAAAGTACGGGTAAATTTTATGGCTCTTTTATCTATCCGCATGGGATGCAGATGAAGTACAAAATTTTCAATTGATGATCGAATACTTTTTTTGGAACTATTATGTGACATAAATGTTTAAACCGAATATTTATTAAACAATGCGAATTAGTTTTTTTCACAAACCCATATTTTCCTGGCAAAGGTTGCCTTTCCACTTTTTCCAACAGAACAATAATCCTTTAAACTCAATCCCACATTACGGATTAAGTTTGTAATATCTGATGTAGAAACAATAACAAGCCGATTGGTAATTTGTGTAGTTGATTTAACGATGTGCAAAGCCGTATCTTCTGGTACATGACTAAACAAATTATAAGGCAAATCAATAATGGCTGCATCGTACTTATTACTGATATCTTTTATATCAGAACGATATACATGAGTAGTGTAATTAAAGTAAGAAAGGTTTTCGCGTGCTTTTCTGCATACTTTCCAGTTAATATCACAACCTTCAATATTATTTCCTGAAAAACAAGCCTCCAACATTATTGTACCAACACCACAACATGCATCTATCAGTTTTGATTCCTTATCTGCCTTAGCTGCAATATTTACAAGTGCTTTTGCTATGTTTACATTTATAGAATTACTGTATGAATACGGCTTTTGTTTATGTTTATACCAGTCAAAACCATTTTTTACCAAAATGCCAAAACACCAGGTATTATCATAATAACATAGTGCATAAGTTATCGTTGGTTTATAATAATCCGGAGTTCCTTCTATACAATAACCTATATCTTTTAATTTCTCAAGTCGCTTTGCATACTCAGTTTTATCTCCATCCAAAACTAAATATTCAACTTTAAAACCTTCCATACAGATTTTCTCTGCTTGTATTTTACTAATCAAAGAAGAGTATTCCTCAGATTTTAATTTAACTTCAAGCCTCTTTTTAATAAAAGCACTATTGGATGGCTCCACTTCAATATCTGACGATAATAATTTGTTCTTTTCTTCTTGATTAAAAAGATATCTTGATTCGAGCTTACACAACTCACTTTCAGGATTGTCATAACTAAAGAAATAGAAAAATTTATTTATCTGCATTTTGTTAATTCTGATGATATCCTAAACGTATTCGTTAAAAATTAATTGCCAGGATATGTAATTTAATATAATATGGCACATTTTTAATGGCGGTAAAGGTAGTTTTATAATCCAACTTTACGAAAAATTCTTTCTTTCATCGATTGAACTACATTCAGATATAATTTTAATATCTTAGGCCTGATACAATAATATACTCTAAGTAAGTATTAAAAACAATTCATAATGAGTAAAAAACTATACCTGGAATGTTATTCAGGCATCAGTGGGGATATGACAGTTGCAGCATTGTTAGATTTAGGTGCAAACCAACAATCACTGATCAATGCATTAAACAGCTTACCTGTTGATGGTTTTAAGATAGAGATAAGCAGGGTAAAAAAAGCTGGAATTGACGCTTGTGATTTCAATGTAATTCTGGATGCTAAACATGAAAACCATGATCATGATATGGAATATCTTCATGGCGAGGAGCACCATAAACATGAGCCTAAGCATTCTCATAAAGAGCATCATCACCATCATGAACATAACCAAGAACATACTCACAGTCATAAACACGATCATCATAAACACCATCACGGACATCATCACGGACACCATCACCACGAGCATCGGGGAATGAAAGAAATCACTCAGATTATAGAGCAGGCACATATCACCTCCAATGCAAAGCAAATTGCTTTAAATATTTTTCAGGTGATTGGCAAGGCAGAAGCAAAAGCTCATGCTCTGCCAATGAACGAAGTTCATTTCCACGAAGTGGGAGCGGTCGACTCGATTGTTGATATTGTTGCTGTAGCCGTATGTATCGATGATTTAGGAATCTCAGAAGTTATTGTTCCTGTGTTATACGAGGGAACAGGAAGCGTTCGTTGTCAGCATGGTGTATTACCTATACCGGTTCCGGCAGTGGCAAATATTGTCAGCCAGTATAATCTAAAATTAAAGATTACTCAAACCCTGGGCGAATTTATAACACCAACGGGTGCTGCTATTGTAGCAGCTCTTAAAACAGAAGATTCTTTACCTGAAAATTTCACTATCGGAAAAATTGGTTTGGGAGCTGGAAAGAGAAGTTACGAACGCCCAAGCATTTTGCGTGCTATGATGATTGAAAGTCAGGCAAAAGACAACACAGATGTTATCTATAAACTGGAGAGTAACATTGACGATTGTTCGGGTGAAATATTGGGTTATGTAATGGATAAATTATTGGAAGCTGGTGCTCTTGATGTTAATTACATTCCATTATATACGAAGAAAAACCGTCCGGCATATCAAATAAACATCATAAGCAAGGAAGGAAACATTAGTGTCCTTGAACAAATTCTTTTTCAAGAAACAACAACCATTGGTATCCGACGTCAGAAAATGGAAAGAACCATCTTACCCAGAGAAGTAAAGACTGTACAAACCTCATTAGGTGAGGCTAAAGTTAAAATATGTCAGCTCAAAACAGGCGTAAAAGTATATCCTGAATATGATAGTGTCGTGGCGATAAGTAAACAGCATCAATTACCATTTCACCAAGTTTATCAAATCATTTTAAAGGAGAATAAGAAATAGTTTGAAGGAAAGAATAATAAAGCATAGGCTGAAATTATTCACACAAAAACTCATCCTGCAAGAGACTCAAAAACTTGTATTTATAAAACCTAGCCTGATGTATAAACATTGCAAAAGTTATTACTGTATTGCTTTATATTTAAAATTTTTAAAGATTACTTTTCCCTTTCCTATGGAGCACAACCCTATACGCAAGCTCATAAAACCACTTAACACATTATGATGATAGGCAGAGGCTTCAAATGAGTTTTCTATTTTATTCCATTGTTCACCATCTAAACTGTAATACATATCTACGGTATTATTGATGTTCTTTAGGCGAAGGAAAACATGTCTTTTTAAGACATTGGTCTCAGTAGGAAATTGCCATCCTCTTAAATTAGCCAATACATTTTCTTTGTCAGCTAAAATGCCCGAAAAAGCTCTTTCATTATAAAATAAAACCATACCCCCTACGGCGTCTCCTTCAACTTCTAATTCTACCTGAGCCGTGTAAGCATGATCTACAGGAATACAAAGCATTGGTGAGCAATCGGCAACAGAACCGCCTTTTCCGTTGATTACGATACTATTGTTTTCAACCATAAATCTTTCTCGATCATAACCTTTAAAAAACTTCCAGTGAGGTTTTAATGCACTTCCTGAAAAATCATCGTTTAACGAAAATTGGATATCTCCAGACTCACCTTCTGGTTTTTCTGCAGGAGCATCAATCTGGTATCCTTCAGGCGTTTTAAACCACCCATCGGCAGTCCATTCTATAGGAGCAAGCATGGTTTGACGCCCCATATTATAAAAACCTTTCTCATAACCATGTAACATCATCCACCATTTATCATGAGCATCTTTAAAAGGGGTAGCATGACCAACAGACCACCATTTATCCTCATTGCTTTTTGCTCTTATAATAGGATTGTACGGAGAATTTTCCCAAGGGCCTAATGGCGATTCTGAACGAGCAGAAATTACCATATGCCCGGTTGCAGGACCGGCTGTTCCACCCTCTGCTACCGTTAAATAGTAGTATTCACCACGCTTAAACAACTTAGGTCCTTCCATACAGAAACACTCAATACTCCATTCACGTGGAATATCCCATCCATCATAAATATGTTGAACCTCTCCTGCAACAGACAGACCATCTTTGCTTAACGGAACATAACTTCCACTACTAAAATATAAGTATCTATTACCTTCATCATCCACAACGTGGCCAGGGTCAATCATATCAATATCCAACTCCACAGGTTCACTCCAGGGACCTTCGATAGATTCTGATGTAATAACATAGTTGGTATTATCAGCAGGGAAATAAATGTAATATTTATCGTCATATTTTACCAAATCGGGAGCCCAAACTGAACCAACATAGGTATATAAGGCGTTTGCTACCGGAGTCCAGTTTATTAAATCTGATGAATGCCATATCAATAGTCCGGGATAATATTCAAAAGAAGAATGAACCACATAATAATCATCTCCATCCACTAAAATACTTGGATCCGGATAATCTCCGGCAAATACAGGATTTAAAAACTGACATTCAGAATTAACTGTTTTATTTTGAGAAACTGCAGCTATACTTAAACAAACAAAAACAATAGCTATCAGGGATTTACTAAAATTCATATAACAGTATCTTTAATTAATTTAAATCAAATCATAGCTTTTTAAAACAGAGCATATAAACATCATTTTCCCGAATTGAAATCTGTTGTTTAAACTTACCTTTTGAATCGATACGGATTAATTCTATTTTATCGGGAGTACCATTACTTTTAGTCTTTAAAAACTCTACCTGGCGTTGTGTTAGTTGAGAAGGTTTGCCCAACTGGCAATACAAGCTATAAGGATCATTATGCATATACCCTATCGAATACATTTCCATTTGATAATTACCCTCTGGAATTCCATTGACCTGAACATCTACAACACCTTTATATTTTGAAGGCAAATCCTGGTTAAAGTAGTCCTGATTATTAACAGAATCCTCAGGTAGCGTATGTGTATAATCCCAAAAAAGAAGCTGAAAATCACCTTTTTTATTTTTACAAGCCCACGAAGTCTTATCTTTGTTAACCAACTCTGTTTCGCCTAGCTTATTCATAAATGCATACGTATGATAAGCTGACTTTTTGATACCCTGCGTGTTCATTAAACCAAAACCTCCGTGAAAAGGTGTAAAGCGGGGACCTGGCTCTTCAAAAACATCAGTAAAAACCCAATACGACATAGAGTTTGCTGCCTCACCAACCTGTTTTAATTTATTTAAAATATAGGAAGCCTCATGATAACTATCGTGAATTGGATCGGCAGGTGTATAAGATGCACTCCACTCGGTATAATGCAACTCAAGATTGGGTTTTGATGATTCAGATATTTCTTTTCGCGACTGAATAACATCCTGACTTACACTATACTCATCAGGACTTAAAACAGTACCTGAACTCCCAAACTCATCTAAGAATCCCTGATCTACGCCATATGAATGCGTACTGATAAAATCAAGCGGTACAGCGTTCTTTGCACAAAACTCAATCATCTCAGGCTCCCATTCAGCACCAGCAGTAGCTGGCCCTCCCACTTTATATTCAGCATTTACTTTTTTAACAGCCTGAGCAGCACATTTATACAATTTAAAATACTCCTCCTGAGTCCCTGTCCAAAACCCCGGTGATAAGTTAGGTTCATTCCACACTTCAAAATACCAGGATTTTACTTCTTCATATCCATATCGTTCTGTCCAATGTTTTACCAAATGATAAATCAAATCTTCCCACTTTTGGTAGTCCTTTGGAGGGGTTACATTACCTCTCCACCAAAATATTGTTTCAGAACCACTGGCCATTGCTGAGGGCATAAAGCCCAATTCCACAAACGGTTTCATCCCAATTTCAAGTATATAATCATACAAAACATCAATATATTGAAAATTGTATACCGGATTCCCATTTCTATCCTCCTTATAAACGGCCATATCATCCGTTAGCAATCCATGCATCCGAATGTATTTAAAATCACAATCCTCCTTAACAATTTTGAGTTGTTGCTGCCAATCTGCTCTTAGTCCTTCATTGGCTCGCCCGGCTCCAATACACTCTTTAAACATGGTATTCATGACACCCTTCTCTTTGTTATAATCTACAGATATAGTTCTGACCACCTTATTCTGTTGCGCATATATGGCAGGCAACATTGCAAAAAACAATAAAATACTGATTGGCAAGGATTTCATATAACAACAATTTATTTTCTATAAATGAATATTAGTTTTAATAGATCACACATATTACCACTGCTAAAGTGACTAATTTTACGAATTACTAATATATGGGTAATAACATTAAGGCTAAGGTCTGTTTTGTTAACAATTGGTGTACCTCTTGTATATTGGTTGTTTTCATTATCATTTGAAGTGATTATTAATCAATAAGTAAAAAAAAGACCATCCACTTATTGGACAGTCTTTAAAATCAATAGAAGATCGTTAGATTTAAGACAAAAGACAAAAGACAAAAGACTGATGTACAAGGCACTTATTATGAATATCTTACGTTATTTACAATGAAACATCTATGTGTCTAAAAATTAATAAATTATAAAAACTTAACGATCTATTGTAAAACGATAGAAGCAATTAACCAATTGCTTTATTATGTATCGTAGTATTTTTTCAACACAAAGAATGCTTTCTTTTTATACCCTTTTTCTGAAATCAAACCTTTACGATTCCAGCCATCCTGTATTTCTGGCAACTGGCGTAATGGTGATTGAAAATCTACTAAAATCCATGGAGTCATACATGCCAGTCCATCAATTTTATCAAACATGGCAATACTCTCCTTATATAAATACTCCTGAAACTCTTCACTCCAACGGGTTAAACTATCACCATGAAATCCTTGTAATGCACCACCACCAAATTCTGTTACAATAATAGGTTTCTCTAAACCTGCTTTAAAAGACTTATTTCTGCATTCTTCAGGAAAACCACCATACCAATCAAGGTATTCATTGAAACTAATGATATCGAGTTTTTCCATTAAGGGATCATTGTAAGTGTAAACGCTGTCCGGATGTCCATCCGCTTCCTGATCCTTTTTACAAGCAGCAGATATTAAACGAGTATCATCAATTGATCTGATATAATCAGACAATTCAGACAAGAATTTAGTTCTGTCTTCTGTTGGTGCCGTTTCATTGGCAACAGACCAAATGATTGAACTTGTGCGGTTATAATCACGATTAATCATTTCGACATACTGAGCCTTAGCTTTTTTTAGCACCTCTGGATTTCCCCATTGAATTCCCCAATACAAAGGCAACTCTTCCCAAAGTAAAATCCCCATTTTATCAGCTAATCGTACAATTTTTTCCGGGTGAGGATAATGTGCCAAACGAAGAAAATTACATCCCAATTCCTGTGCCCAGCCTAGAACCAGTTTTGCGTCCTCTATATTATTGGCACGATCTTTACGCAATGGATTTTCATCGTGTAAACAGATTCCTTTTAAAAATACAGTATGAGTTTTTCAGCCTCATCTTAACCTGTCGGCGATGAGCGTGTCGCTATGTCCTATAAACCAAGGCCTCCCGGCCTGAAAAGTGAAGCCCCCTCTAACTCCCCCAATTAGGGGAGAACTGATTTACAGCTCCGGTAAATGCGAATTGTAACGAATTGGTATTTGCTGCGCAAATTGTTACGACCTGAAACACTGTGGCCTTAGAACTAATAGCTAAGAGCTAAAAACTATTTTTCTCGCAAAGCCCGCAAAGCCTTAGTTGACTTTATAAATAAAGATTCAAACTCCTCAAAATTAAGGACGCAAAGATAAATCCTTACGGATTTTAGTTTTCATTATAAAATTTTGTTTACTCTGCGAGCTGATTACTAATAACTAAGAACTTTCTTCGCCTACATCTGTCAGCTTATGACCTATTGATCTAATGACCTATTGATCTAATGACCTACTAACCTATTGACCTATTGACCTACTAACCCATTGACCTACTAACCTACTAACCTATTGACTGCCGGCGGACTTTTTGCCTATTTTTTTGACTGTTGCTTTAAATAAAAAAGGTTGCCTCGTTTTGAGACAACCTCTTTTATTAATCCAGATGTATTTAAATGCTTAGTATTGTTTAATTATCATTATGGTACAATTACAGAACCAACATAAATACTATTACTAACTCTCATACTGTCATCATTGGCTATAAAAGCAAGGTAACAATGTACTTCAGTACCCGAAGGTGCATTAGGCAAGCCAATATTACCTGAACCATCCTTACGTTTAAAGTTTCGCATGGTATATTTAGGTTCATAGCCATCGGCAATGCTTACCAATAATACGTTATTTTCTAATAACTGAGCCAGTAATTTATCCTCGCTTTGATCATCTTCGCTATTGCTATCAACAGACCATTTAATCAGTGCTCTGTTTTCGACAAGCTCTACAGAATAATCAGCAGGTAATTCTAATGATCCTTTTGCCAGGAGCAACCTGTTATAATTTACTTTAAACACAGGATAATCACCTGTTAACGTATAGTTTAAAAATTCTGACATAGCTGCATTTCTGGCGGTTTTACACCTGTCGTGTATTCGGTAACCTACTTCTATAACAGGTTGTAACCTTTGCAAAAACTTAGCCGCATACATAAACCTGGCTCTATGAATTATTTGCTTCTCACTTGCTTTCTTTTTACTTGAGGCAGGTTTCGATTTCATATAAGAAATACCTTTCCATGTTGATCCTACCACATTTCCTACTTTGCCGCTGAATCCACCTAAGATTCCTTTATCAATTTTTCCCATGACTTTTAATTTTAGTGGTTCTTTTTAATATTGATCAGATATAAAAAAGAACCGGGTTAAACATCGATCGGCCGATATTGTATGAACTAAAGTAGGATATGAAGGCCATTAAAAAAATAACAGTAATTTTACTGTAACTTTTTTGCCTTGTAACGTACTGAATATGTGTATATTGTATTTTTACGCTTTCACAAAAATTGTTGAATTTGCGCTCAAAAAGGGCAATTATTCAATTTTTTGCCGTTTTTGAGGAAAATTATTCAGAATTTTGCCGTTTTTAAGGAAAATTGTGCACGTTTTGGCCATTTTAGCACTTTTTTGTGCACGGCATCGCAACGGCATCGCAAATCAAGGCCATTTTATCGCAAATTTATCGCAACGGCATCGCAAAGGGGACTAGACAGCTACGCAACGGCTTCGCAAATGGTCGCAACCGCGACGCAACCTGTACACAACGGCAACACCATAAATTTGCGATGATTGCACGATAAAGTGATGATGAGCGGGCAGAAAACTAGAAACTTGTTTAGTAGATGGGTTATAGCAGGGTTATAAATGAACAGTGCAGGATTCAATTGCGCTTTACTTTTAACTAAATCCTTTTTGTTAAGAATAGATGTTTCTTCATTTTGAAAATCCAATGGACTTTTTAAATGGAAGGAAGGAGCGAAGATCGCATACGTACTGTGGTGAGAGAGCTCCTCCGACAGGTTTTAGCCTATCGGCGATTTACGATTGGTTGCAGTACTTAATTCATCCTCTATCCATTTTCTGAAATTGAATGTTCCAAAATTGTAAATCATAATTGAGGATTCAATAATTCTATCAATCCATTCGGAATTAATCTCTGGTCTATTCTGAAAGTCAGTATGCCAAATGTCATTTAACTTCTCAATATCCGTATTTACAAACTCTGCTGTAATTGATTCGATATCCTGAATGAATTTAACAAGTGCTTTTGGCAAATCTGTAAGTTTACTACCTTTTACCATCAAATCCTCTTTTCCACCTGCCGTAAACATATCACGTACATTAGGACAAATTACTCTTTGTTTTACACAAAGCCATAAAGTGAACTTATCAAACTTAGATTGTTTATTTCCAAGTATTTCAGGGAAATAGGTATAATCCTTAACCTTAAACCCATCTTTTTCCTGTTTTGTCAAAGAATTCCAGATTGTAAAAATAATCGAATCAGGTTTATATTCCTCATTGTCTAGCCACCAAAGTTCCTGACCTTCTGAAAGTTTGTTTCGATAATACTCTTTGAATGGTTTTATCGGGTTTTGACTTTGTCGAACAGTATCATAATCAATTCCGACTTTATCAAAAATCGTATCTCCTTGATTTAAATCCATATCAATTGCATACCTCGGAGAGTGTGTTACAATTACATCGTATAAACAATCTTGGTATAATCGGCATTTAAATTCAATTGGGTCATGGATTTTTCCAAATAGCATATAAATTCGTTGAATATCTTCAACTCTTGTACTTTCAAGCACGCTATTTCCAGTAGTTTTCCAATGGTTCTGTTTTGTCGATTTTACTTCAACACCATAGTAGTTATTTGCTATAATATCAAGAAATTTCTGACCTGATACTAATTCTATTGTTCCTTCAAATGGTGTGTTTGTAGCACAAGAACACATTACATCGTAAACTTCATCTTCTAACTTATTTCCAAGTAGTTTTAAATATCTTTCGTTTTCTTTTGTTGATGTTTCTTGTAATGTATTGGTAGTTAATGAAATTAATTTTTCAAAATCTGAATTATCAACATCTTTGTTTACACTTATCAGCATGGGTTATTCATTAAAATATTTGCCCCACAAGTCTTCAATGCGTTTCGCTAAATTATACGCCATTAATGGTGGAACGGCGTTCCCGATTACTTTATATGCTTGAGATGGACTTATTAAAAATTTCTTACGAGGTTCATTTGACATAACAACAAACTCAAAATCAGGAGGGAATGATTGAATTAAACCACACTCACGAACAGTTAATCTTCTTTCAACTTTTCCAGCATCCAGTTCTGCTTTATATTGCCCTCCATTTTCAACCGAAAGCCGTCTAAACTCAATATTACCATGATGTTCAGCTCTAATTGTTGGACCTATTTTACTCAAATTGATTTCCGATTGTCCTTGACAATGTTTTCCCATAAATTTTGCTTTTGAGTAGTTTTGTTGGGATAAGTCTTCTGATTGAGCTGGTTCTTCAACATCCTTCAATATATCATTTAACGACACAAAAGCCTTGTCATTATGTGTTATTGGTGGATAAGGGTTATAATCCTTAGATACTTTTTTCTTTTGGAGTTCTCTATATGCCTCGGGTGTCAATTCTGATTTTTTAATACCTATAAAAATCACTCTTTCTCGGGACTGTGGAACTCCATAGTTTGCAGAATGTAAAACCTGTGGCTCTAATACTAAGTAACCATTTCCATTTGCTGACGCAAAATCTTTCTGAATTATCTCTTTCACATCAGAAAGATTTACTAATCCTTTTACATTCTCGGCAATAAAAATTTTAGGTTCAGTGATTTCAACAACTCTTTTCATCCAATAATAAAGCTTCCCTCTTATTTCTTCAGTTGGTAATTCTCCATTTATAAGTTTTCCGTCATGCTTCCTATGTGAGTTAAATCCATTCCTTTTTCCTGCAACGCTAAAATCTTGACATGGGAATCCACCCGTTACTATATCAACTTTATCAGGAAATACTTTTAGTCCTTGTTCATGAAGTTTCACAAGGTTCACAATGCTTTCTGTATGAAACACTTCAGGTTTGTAATTATTCTTTGAGAAATTATGAACCCATGTATTTCTAGCATCTTTCAATATGTCATTTGCAAAAACTGTTTTAAATCTTGTTGATTTTAGTTCTACGTAGTTCTTGTCAATCTTTTTCTCAACAAAATCATCGTACTTGTCTTGTGATATGGATTTTTTATGAGCCTTAAATCCACCTTCAAATCCTAAATCCATCCCCCCGCAACCTGAAAATAAAGAAACTACATTTAAGTCCTTTGTTCATGGTCAATATTGTTTGAAGATTTTAGATATAGTGAAAGTTGCTCTTTTACCATATCTAATTGCTTGTCTTCTATTTCAATATTTTTCAATTCAATTTCCATAGCAACAAAGATACAAATCTGTTTTCAATTCCCGATTTTATTTTTTGTAGTGCGATCTTTCTTCTTGTAATATTCGTAAAGTAGTGATAATAACAATTTTCCCTTGTAGTTGACACAGTTTATTGAATACTCTCGTTTTTAGGTATCTGAGAGTTGTGATTAATGGTTTACAAAATTCTGCGGGACGAGTAAAAATAAGGTTAAAGGTAAAAGGGTTAAACTCATACTATGAGGATTTAACTATTTATTTTAAAATTATAAATATACGAGCTGAAAGCTCGCACCAGCATTAGGTATATTTTCAAATACGACCAAAAGTCACGCTCATATGAGCTTCATATAATAAAAATCTACTCTTAAAGCTATTCTATTACATAACAAAGCCTTACTAATTGGAAGGCTTTGCTAAAATTCAAATGTTAACCTAAAAACAGGTCATTAATAAAAATATTATTTTAGGTTTTCTTTAAAGAAAGACTCCAATTTATCAAATGGAATAACATCCTTTTTATCGTAAAGATCGGTATGAACTGCTCCCGGGATAATCATTAATTCTTTAGGCTCGTTTGCAGCTTTATAAGCATCTTCACTAAAGTAACGTGAGTGTGCATTTTCACCAGCAATAATTAAAATTGGACGTGGAGAAATTTCATTGATGTAAGTTAACAATGGCATATTCATAAATGACAATGCATTAGTTGCAGTCCATGAACCATTTGAGTTGATAGAACGTGGGTGGAAACCTCTTTCTGTTTTGTAATAGTTTACATAACCTCTAACAAATTCAGGTTCATCACCAGTTAATTGTTCGGGCTCAGGTAATCCGGCAGCAGCATAGGCAGGACTTCCTGCTTCAGCATCTTTCCAACGTTGTTGACCTAATTGCTCTAACATTTGTGAACGTTGTTCTGGAGTCATGCTATCGAAATAACCTCTTGCAGTAACGCGCGACATATCATACATACTTGCTACAGCAATAGCTTTAACACGTTTATCTGCTGCAGCAGCATTTAAGCCCATACCACCGAATCCACAAATACCCATGATACCTATTTTTTCTCTGTCTATAAAAGATTGAGTTCCTAAAAAGTCAATTGCAGCACTAAAATCTTCTGTGTTGATATCAGGAGAAGCCACATTACGTGGTTCACCCCCACTTTCGCCTGTATATGAAGGATCGAATGCTACAACCGCAAATCCTCTTTGAGCAAATTCATTGGCATACAAACCAGAAGACTGTTCTTTAACAGCTCCGTAAGGGCCACTAATTGCAAGAGCTGAAAGTGGTTCTGCACCTCTGTCTTTTGGTAAATATAAATCACCAACTAACGTTATACCATAACGGTTTTTGAAAGATACTTTTTCACGAGTTACTTTATCGCTCAATTTAAAAGTATAATGTTCTTCTTTTTCTGTATTTTTCATATTTTCCACCTCTTTTGTTGTGTTGGTATTTGTACAGGCTTGTGTCAATAATACAAATGACATCACCCCAACTGTTAATATATTTCTCATTTTTAATTAATTATTCATAAAACCTTTTTTTAGATATCAAGGCTACGATGCTGTAAATTTCATTCTCCTTGTTCCCTGTTCCTTTCAACCATATAACCTATTGATCTATTACCCTAACATATTGTATTCCTCATCCGTTTCAGGTCCATTCCATGTTGTTGCAGAACCTTCTGCAGGCACAGACATAGCGACATGAGCAAACCAACTGTTTTTAGTTGCCCCGTGCCAGTGATTCACTCCGGCAGGAATATTTACAACATCTCCGGGATTTAATAATTGAGCTTCTTTTCCTTCTTCCTGATACCAACCAGTACCGGCAGTACATAGTAAAATTTGGCCACCACCTTCGTGAATATGCCAATTATTTCGGCATCCTGGTTCAAACGTCACATTAAAAGTAGGTACGCCATCTAAGGTTAATAAAGCCAGGTAACTTTGTCCAGTAAAATACTCTGCGTAAGCTTCATTTTTTTGTCCTAATGGAAATATTTGTTTAAAATCGCTCATTTTATTTTCTCCTATTTTTTATTTAGATCGTTAGATCATAGATTATTGACATTAGATTTTGATTAATTACATCTAATCATCTTATAATTAATATTCACCAACGAACATTCGATTAATATTCTTATTTATTTTCAGGAATTACTTCGTTAATACAGCTAATAGCATTTAAAGTTCTTGGGAATCCCATATAAGGCAAACACTGTGTTATGGCAACAAGTAAAGTTGTTTTATCATTACCCACTTTTAAATTACCAAACACATGCGATTTCACCTGATTTTCACATCCTCCTAAGGCACTCAAAATACATAAGGTCAATAACTCTCTTGTTTTTAAATCAAGACATTTTCTGGTGTAAATATCTCCAAAACAAAAAGCTGACAGATAATTTTGAATATGCTTTTGATTTTCTGGAGCATTTTGATGCATCTGTTCTATAACTTCACCAAAAATGTCCTTTTGAACTTTAAGCCCATCCTCATATCTTGTTTCTTCCGAAACTGTTTTCTGACTCTCTACAGGAAGTGTTATGTTTTGTGCTTTAAACACTTCGTTAACCTTTTGTAAGGCGTTTAATGTTTTTGGGAAACCTAAATATGGTACACATTGATAAATAGCTTCCTTTATAGCAACAGGTGACACTCCTATATTTAAGGCTGCAAATACATGTGCCTGAAGTTGATCAAGTGTTTGATTGATGGTTAATACAACTAAAGTAATTAACTCTCTTAACTTATCAGATAGCTCTCCGTGGTAAAATACTTCTCCAAAAATAAAATGATTTAACATTTCTTGTAAATCAGGATCCGTTTCTGCCAAAGGACCAACATGATTACCAAATAATTCCTCAAATTTCTTTTTGCTTAATTCTATTCGGTTCATATAATGTGTTGTTTTATATTTTATGTCCAGAATCTTTATCAGATTTCTATCATACAAAGGTCAGAAGATTCTTACATAGTAGATTACCAAAATCACTGATAGAGTTACCTTAATTACGGAAAGTTGTTTTTATTGATGTGAATACTGAAATAGAAAGGAATGGATTAATAAGGTGCGATAAATACAAATGTAACTCGCCGGCTTCAAAACAAACTTAAATCACTTTATTTCAAATATGTAAATAAATCAATAGCTATAATTTAACTTTCCGTTTTAGAAAGGAGTATATTTTGAAATTTAAGCTCGGGTAAATTATATTAGTATACTATCTAAAGGGCCGTTAGGCCTGATTTCTTAGTAGAAGATAGCTAAAGTAGTAATCAAGGGGCGTAGCCCTGTTGTCTTAAATTGAGCCATACCACTCAAAAAGATATTTGTGATCAAAGTTAATATCAAACTTTTTAAGGAACGATAGATACTCATCTTTAAAACATCTTTTTTTATGATGTTCAGGTTGATTTAATATATATTTTACCACTCTGTCGGTTTGTGATTTAGAATATGTAAACGCACCATATCCATCCTGCCATGAGAAATGCCCAGGTAAAAAGCTTTTATCGTTAATCCATTTTGAAGAACCTGCTTTTATTTGCTCAATAAGCTTTGATATTGATATAGTTGGATGTATCCCTACAAAAATATGTGTATGATCCGGATTACAGAAAACTGCAAGAGGTTTTGATTTATGCTTGGTTGCAAGTCCGCATATTATACCGTTTTTACTAAATGAACTCTTGGGATAATGCCGGTGTAATAATGATTGAGCATTTAAAGTGAAACGACAATAAGGCTCATTTCATTATACAATCGGTATTATTTTTTCTAATTCGTTTCTGAAGTCTTCTTTTATCAAGTTTTCTCTACCTTGAACAGCAAAAACATATTGAACGAAAAGTTGGGTATAGGTATTGGCCATAACAAAATCTTAAGATAACAGGGCTAACGCCCCTATGTTTATTTACTAAATTTATTCTACTAAGAAATTAGGGCTACGCCCCTCGATCTGCTGCAGAAGAGATGAATATAGCTATAATAATAGAAAATCAGAATATATTATACGTAAACAAACATAGCTATTCCAAAAAAAATTGTTCTCTTTTCATTTTTTTTGGAGTGTCAAAATTTACGCAAAATTATTTCGATTCAAAAAACAGGGGTTTTCTTGCTGGAACTAAATACAAATTAGTTACCCCTTTTAATAATGATTAAATGAACTTATCTTTTTATTATTAATGTGAATCAAGTATTGAATTTATCCTAATCAAAAAGTTGAATTGAAAAATGATGAAGTCAAAGTATTATACATCATAACTTGGGGTATTACCTTTGAGTTTTCGAAATGTGAATGAAATTCAATTGCAATTTGTTAAAATGATGCCAGAGGCATCACATATTTATAGAATAGTCTACCAATGGTTAAATTGACTCCAGCGGAGTCACACGTACAAAGATATTCAGATTGTGGTTCGACTCCGCTGGAGTCGATTTATGTCCATAACGTATTTCTATAAATATGCACCCCCTCTGGGGTTAATAGGTCAATACTTGTTATTTAAATCTTTTCGAACAGTCAAGTGTATTACCCAAATATCTAGCCTGAACTATTCGGGCAAGGATAATGTAACAGTTACATCACCATCTCCTAATACTTCTTTTAATTCAGAAGCTGTAATATTATCAATTTTACCAAGACGAGTAAAACTCCATGTATTTGAAGCGTAATATATAACAAAAGCACTTCCCTGATATAATATTAGATCTCCTGCCTCAGTTGTAATAGATTCATCGTTTGTTGGGAAATTTCTACCAAAGGCACCAACCTTTTCCATATTACCATAATCACGCATATCAATAGTAATTGGAGCTTCAGAAAGAGCTTCTTTTAAAGCCTCTGTTGATGAATTGTCTACAAGAGTTGCTGTTAATACATTATCTCCAATAGTAATATTTATTTTGTCTGTTGTTATCATATTATCTGATGTTTCGTTATTATCCCCTGTATTATCATCCTCAGTAATACCTGTATCCGATGAATTATTTAAATCATCATCATTTTCATTCTCTCCGGAACATGCACCACAAGCCATAAAGAAAACAAAGGCACACATTAAAAAAATCTTATTTTGCATACAATAGTCTTCTATAAAATCTACTCTGCTAAAATGCTGGAATACTGTTCATCAGTTACCTTATCACCCCATGCAACATTTTGTCCCTCTTTATAATTAGTTAGTGCAATATGAACAAACTCACTATTAGCTGCAGCTCCATGCCAGTGATTTACATGAGGAGGAATATTAACCACATCCCCTTTTGATATTTTTCGTACAGGTTCACCTTCAGCCTTGTAAAAGCCTTCGCCGGCAAGAACCAGCAATACCTGACCTTTAGGATGTGTATGCCAGTTGGTACGTGATTTTGCATCAAAAATGACATTGGCAATGGAATATTCATTGTTCTCATCATTCTTTAACATCATATTTACTCCTACTTTTCCTGTAAAGAATTTATTCAAGAAATCACCTTGTGTCGGATTTTGTGTAAATATTGGATCAAAACCGTTGACTGCTTCAGTAAGCTTTACAACTTCTTGCGTTTTATCTGTTGGTTGATTACAAGAATATGCAGCCAGTAAAATGCTAAATAACAATATGCTATTTAAAAATATATTCTTCATAATATGTTATTTTATTTATTTGTGTTTACTCTTTTTAAAAGACCTTTTAGTATGGTGCGACCTTCATTAGCCACTGTTTCACCTACTGTTTTTTCAATAATATCGAACATATCATTATACTGACCTTCAGTAATACCTACATTCATTCCAAAAAACAAATGTGCTCCTAATTGAGACTCAACTCCAGTCATACTAGCCAATGCTGCATTGGTTATCAATTCTCTTTGCAGGTAAGTAAGTACATTGCTTTCAAATACATCTGCAAATAAATGTTCCTTTAAAAAAGCATCAATTCGAGGAAAACCGCAGTAAGCATACAACTGTACCAGTGCTTCATTAATTTCGTTAACACTTAAACCAGCATTAAGCCCATCGTTTAAAGCTGCATTTAATTCTGGAATTTTACCTTGGGCCGTATAACTTGAAATTGCTACTAAACTTTTTTGCTGTGTATTTAGATTTTGATAATCTGCAGGATAGCTTTTTTCCTTTGCATGCACTGATAAACAACAAACAGAAATTATTAGTATGATAATATGTATTGTTATTTTAATCTTCATTATATTTAAAAAGAAGCTAATTGTTATAGCGGATTTTGCTGTGTTTTTTCAATATCTAAATTAAATGAAAGACATCTATCTATCGACTTCAAATGACTTATTTAACCACTTTCCTCGATATAACCTGATAAGGAAAATTACACCACGAAAACATAATTCAACGCACATAGCAATCCATACGCCTTTTAAACCATATATTGGAGCTAGTATTGTGGCAAGAGATAAGCGGACAAGCCATATACTACCAAAATTCATAATACTTGGCACAAAAGTATCTCCTACTCCCACAAAAACACCATAGGTAACAATGGCTGCGGCAAACATAGGTTCTGCAAAAGCTTCAATTCGCAAGGCCATAACTCCAAGAGATAAAATTTCCGGATCCGGAGTCATAAATCCCATAATTAAAGGAGCAGCAACATACATGATAACACCCATCAACGACATTACAATCATACCCAAATAAACAGTAATATGCGCAAAGCGTTTAACCAGTAGCTTTTGTCGTGCACCTAAACTCTGCCCTACCAATGTTGTTGCAGCTTCAGCTATTCCAAATCCAGGCATATAACATAGACTCTCGGCAGTAATGGCAAATGAGTTTGCTGCAATTGAAGCTACTCCCAAAGGAGCTACAATTACGGTAGATAATATTTGTGCACCCATAATAACGGAATTTTCCAAAGTCATGGGCACACTAATTCTTATGGCCTTTCGCAGGATTCTGGCTTCAGGACGAAAGCTTCCTTTTTCTTGTGTTAAACGTAAGTTCTTATCCTTTGTAAACAAATACCATAAAAGCATAATAGCTGTTACAAAATAAGCCGTAGCAGTGCCCAATGCAGCACCTACTACACCTAAATCAGCCCCTGGTATAAACACATTTAGTCCTAAGAAATGTAGCTCCCGGGAAGGAAAAATCAGAATGAAATTAAAGATTACATCCAGTACGCACATGAATACATTAAGAATACTCGGAACATGGACATTACCACTACTTCGGAGCATTCCACTGGCCAAAAAATTCAATTGAAGTGCAGGAAGAGATAGTATAAAGATCAAAAAGTATCTGGATGCATCTTTAACAATAGATTCATCGCCTCCCAGCCATATTGGTAATTTATGTGAGATAGAAACACCTATAGCTACCATAATAAAGCTAAAGAGTAAGGTCGCCATTAATGACTGCCGTAATACAGACCTGGCATTTTTGCCTTCTCCCGCACCGATTAAGTGAGCTACCTGAACTGAAAAGCCAGCCGCAACAGTTGTGCATATACCCCAAAACAACCAGGTTGAAGTAATAACAAGTCCGATAGAAGCCGATGCATTTGCTCCTAAACTACCAACCATAGATGCATCAATATATTGCATAACCATGGACGATAGTTGTGCTATTATAGTAGGAATACTAAGTAGCACAACTAAATGCAGTTGTTGCCTGAATGTCATTGGTCGCTTTTGTTGTATTAGCGACAATAAATATTCACTCTTTTTCAATGGCGTTATTATCCTTAGTTCTTCACTTTATTGAGTTAAATCTTTACTTTTCTGCAAGAATCTTTTTCAAAGCCCTCTCTGTTCTTTTTAAGCCTTCGCGCAAGGTATTTCTGGGACAAGCAATATTCAAACGCATAAATCCCTCTCCTGCTTTTCCATATATAATACCTTCATTTAGTCTTATATTTTCAGCTTCAATCATTTTATCCAACAATTCTTTTGAAGTCAAATTTAACACAGAGCAATCAATCCACATTAAATAAGTGGCTTCGAGTGGTAAAACAGGAAACTGAGGCAGATGTTCTGCAAAAAACTGCTTTGCAAGTATATAGTTATCCCAAAGATAATCCTTTAAATCTTCCAGCCATTTTTCTGAATCAGGATGCGTGTAAGCAGCTATTAATGCTTCTATGGCAAACGGACTAATATCACATACTTCATTAATATTAATGGCTTTATCAATTTTTTGCCTGATATCAGGATTATAAGCAATGATATTTGCCACCTGTAAACCAGCTAAATTAAATGTTTTACCAGGAGCAATACAGGTTGCCGAATTCTCCAGAAACTCCTGACCTAAAGAACCAAATGAAGTATGAGTATGTGCTTTATGTACCAAATCACAGTGAATTTCGTCTGATATCACAAAAACATTATTTCTAATACATATTTCACCTACCTTTTTCAACTCTTCCTTAGTCCATGCTCTTCCTGCTGGATTATGAGGATTACATAGTAACAAAATTTTAGCTTTCGGATCGGCTGCTTTCTTCTCTAAATCATCAAAATCAATAGTATAGGCACCATCTGCATAAACTAAATCATTTGAAACACTTTCGCAACGGTTATTACGAATGGATGAAAAGAAACAATTATAAACCGGTTCCTGAACAATGACTTTATCACCAGGTCCAGTCATTGCCAAAATAATTGCAGAAACAGCAGGAACTACACCAATGGTATATATCATCCAATCCCTTTCAATTGTAAATTGGTGCCTTCTGCCAAACCAATCTTTTACTGCATTATAATAGGCATCAGGCACGTTAGCATATCCAAACACACCATGCCGCACTCTTTGAGCCAGTGCATCTATAATTGGAGGTGCTGTTTTAAAATCCATATCAGCCACCCACATGGGCAATACCTCATTGTTTGGATTCGTATCCCATTTGTAGGAGTTACTTCCTTTACGGTTTATTATTTCGTCGAAATTATATTTCATATTTAAAGTCATTAGTTGAAAGTTTTTAAAGAAAAATGTTATAATCACAATTTAGGATTAATCATCTTGTTCCCTCCTCCCTTTTCCTTGTACCTTACTTTACTCAAAGCCCTTTGCTCTATGCTCATAGCCATAACCTTGTTACCTTTTTCCTATTCAAACATTCACCTCATCCTTAACTTTAATCAAGCAATCACCAGGCTTTTTACAGTTTTCGTCAATAATGATTTCACTAATATTATCTGCTATAATTTCACCACTTCTTGGATTTTTCACACTTGTAATTGAACCTTTAATCTCAGCTTTCAAACTACTGTATTCAAACGCTAAATCAGCATCTTCTTTCATCTTACAGTTTTCCATTACCAAATTTTGGGCATAACATAAAGGTTGAGTACCGGAAATAACACAGTTTACTAAACGTAAGTTTTTTGAATGCCATCCTAAATATTCACCTTCAATAACAGAATCGTAAACAGTTACATTTTCGGTGTTCCAAAATGCATCTTTGGCTTTTAAATGCGAATTACGAATTTCAACATTTTTAGTATACTGAAAGCTATAGTTTCCTTGAAGCGTTAGATTATCAACTTTTATATTTTCGCAATTTTTAAAGATGTAATCGCCATTAATAACTTCAACATCTTTAAATTCAATATTCTTACACCACCAAGTACACTCTTGGGCATCGGTTAACTTCACGTTTTCAATATATAAACCATCAATTTCACGAAACATTTTAGGTGCCTCAACATGAGTATTTATCATACGTAAATCATTACAATACCAAATTGCAGCTCTGCCTCCTTCTGTAAATAATGAATCTTCTATTACAGAATGATCATTATGCCAAAAAGGATATTTCCCCATAAAAACACAATTAACCGTATGTATGTTGTTTGATTCTTTTAATGCTGATTCACCGGCATATATTTTTACATTTTGCAATTTTAGATGCTCAGATGCAAATAATGGCCTTTCTCCTTCAAATGACTTGTTTTCTATTATCTCCATTTCTTTAGTGTTTTTGTTATATTTTTGAGCCTACAAATTTGAAAGTATCTGCTAAGATAAATTGACCATTTTTACGGTACTACTTACCATTTTTACGGAAGGTGATTTTAAAACATTACTATTTACCAAAATCACTGAATTACCTACCCATATTACTGAATATAAGTAAGCAAAGTAATACCCTAAAGAATAGTTTATTATGTTTGTATCAGGATTAAATAATATTTCAATCAACAAAAACATTAAAAAAAATAATTTTACTTGTTATCAGGTAACAATATATAATATTATGAATATAGATTTTACTTATCACAACCCAACAATAATTCATTTTGGAAAAGAGGCTTTAAATAATTTAAAAGCAGAGTTAGCTAATTACGGAGATACTGTAATGCTAGCTTATGGTAAAGGTTCGATAAAAAAAACAGGCCTATACGATCAGGTTATTTCTATTTTAAAAGATAGTGGGAAAAACATAGTTGAAGTAACAGATATTATGGCTAATCCCACTTGGGAAAAAGTAAAAGAAGGTGTCAAAATAGTAAAAGACAACAATGTTGATTTGATTCTTGCTGTTGGTGGAGGATCTGTGATCGACTGTGCAAAAGCAATTTCTGTATCAGCTTACTCTGAAGAGGATGCATGGACTAAATATTGGTTGCAGTTTAAACCTGTGGATAATAAAATTGTACCTGTTGCATCAATCTTAACTTTAGCAGGAACAGGATCGGAAATGAATGGCGGTTCTGTTATTACAAATGATGATATGAAGCTTAAGATGGGGCGTGTATTTCCTCCAAATGTTTATCCTAAGTTCTCTATCTTAAATCCGGAATATACTTTCTCTTTACCAAAATATCAGATAGTAAGTGGTATTTTTGATATGATGTCGCACTTGATGGAGGCTTATTTCTCTGGTGAAGATGATACAACTTCTGATTATATCGTAGAAGGCGTACTTCGCTCTATTATTCATAGTGCTAAAATAGCCATTGAAAATCCGGAAGATTATGAATCCAGAAGTAACTTAATGTGGAGTGCAACTCTTGCTATGAATCCTTTAATGGGATTAAGTAAACCACAGGACTGGCAAGCACATATGATAGAGCATCAGATTGGGGCATATACTGACTGCGCCCATGGTATGGGATTAGCTGCGGTTTCTCTTCCTTATTACCGTTTTATTTATACAGACGGACTAGATAAGTTTGTTCGTTTTGCTACTCAGGTTTGGGGTGTTGATGCAACTGGAAAAACAAAAGAAGAAATCGCACTTGCAGGAATTGATGCATTGGAAGCTTTTGTGAAAAAATGTGGTATTGTAATCAATTTAAAAGAGCTTGGAGCTACAGAAGAAATGTTACCTGCCATTGCGGAATCAACAGTTATTCTGGGTGCATATAAAAAACTAACTTCTGATGATATTCTTGAAATATTAAAAGTGGCTTATACTGCTAAATAATTCCACATTATAAAAATCCCCGTATTGAATCGGTATGATTGAACTATTTGTGAGTTGTTATTTCTGATATTTTAAATCTCAAACAACAACTCTCTTTTTATTACTTATTATGACGAAAACGTAGTAACCCAACTTACAGGAATACTTAACCATATTACAGAATAGAAACACATAGATTAACAACATAGAATAAAGTTCATTAACTTAGCAATGAAGCTAAAAAAAGAGGTCATGAGTGACATTATTAAAATAAACAGTGTGACAGAGTACAATAATATGGCAGGACAGGAAACGCTCCATCCATTAATTAGTGTTATTGACTTTGCCAAAACGAAACCTTTTGCTTTTAAAAAGACACAAATAAACTTATTTGCCATCTTTTTAAAAGATATAAAATGCGGTAATATATCTTATGGTATTAACAACTACGATTACGAAGAAGGTACGCTTATTTATATTTCTCCCGGTCAGGTTTATGGAATAGATAGTAATGGTGAAAAAAAACAAGCTGCAGGTAATGCCATTATCTTTCACCCGGATTTAATTCGAGGTACATCCTTAGGTAAACATATTGATGATTATACCTTCTTTTCATACGAAGTTAATGAGGCGCTACATTTATCTACCCGCGAAAGAAGTGTTATCAACGAGTGTTTTAATAACATCAAATATGAACTGGAGCATGCTATAGATACGCATAGCAAAACATTAATTGTTTCTTATCTTGAATTATTTTTAAATTATTCTAAACGATATTACGAAAGACAGTTCGTTACGCGTAGTCATGTAAATAAAGATATACTTGCTCGTTTTGAGAATGTTCTAAAAGATTATTTTGCATCTGAACAACCTCTTTTATCTGGACTGCCATCAGTAAAGTACTGTGCAGAAAGGTTGTTTATCTCATCAAACTACCTGGGCGATCTTTTAAAAAAAGAAACGGGTAAATCCGCTCAGGAACATATTCAACTAAAACTAATTGAAGTTGCCAAAGAAAAGATTTTTGATAATGAAAAATCAATAAGTGAAATAGCTTATGAATTAGGATTTAAGCATCCGCAACACTTTACACGTATGTTTAAAAAAAGCGTAGGCATGTCACCCAGCGAATACAGAAATGCAAATTAAAGGAATAGTATAAGGTAATCTTTATGCCACCAAATAAATACCTTATCATTGATTCTTAATTACAGCAAAAATAAGAGTGAATTTAGTGATTGTAAGAATTTTATTTTTGCTTTGCATTTTACTTTAAACTGGAAATATTAATTCTATTGAAAAGACTCAAAACAGAGTTCGATAAATAATTAAAACAGAACTCACTTTTTTAAATGGAAGGAGATAAAGATATGTAGTAACAAAAACTATTTTACCTGTGCACTTTCATAGTTTTACATTTACTACATACCTCAAAAACCCACTTTATATTTTAATTAATTGGTTCTATTCTGATTGCAATACCACCAGAAGGCTTTAAGCCAAACTTCAATTCATCCATACACTTAACAATCTGATTTTTAATATTTACATTTGTTCTACTCTTCAAATTAGGATCATCATAGTAAATTGTAGCACGATATTTCTTCCCTTCTTCCAGAAATGATAATGGAATAGTAATTTCTCGTGCGTCATTATTAGTTATAGCACCTACAAACCATTCATCTCCTTTCTTTCTGGCAACAGTTATATATTCGCCTATTTCGCCATTTAAAACTTTTGTATCATCCCAAACGGTTGGTACTGCATCAAAAAATGCAATTTCTTTTTCTCCTCTGTAATATGAGGGTTTATCATACCAATATAAAAACTGAACAGGACTGTAATAAACAACGGATAAAGCCAATTGATGTGCGTGTGTTGTTTTGATGCGATTGTTATAATAACATATAGTATAATCACCTGCTCCTGCCAGATATCTGGTAAATGGCAAAGTTGTATTATGCGTTGCATCCGGCATTTCTTCATTTCCTCTAATACCTTCCTGAGTCATTAGATTAGGATAAGTACGACTAAAACCAGTAGGACGATATTCATCATGAATATCAATCATCAGATGATACTCTGCAGCTTTTTTAATGGCATCGTGTAACCAGGCTGACCAACGATTAGAACCAATATGAACAAACCCAAACTTAACCCCTTTAAATCCAAAATTTCTGCATTTTGCAAAGACTTTATCCAAGTCATCGACTAATGCTCTTTGGTTAATATATACAAAAATACCAATCCCTTTTGTTGCTGCATAGTTAACAACTTCATGCATATCCAAATCACGATCAGGTGAAACACTTGTTGCATCACTAGCCACTTTCATCTCAGGGCCATACCAACCTGCATCTAAATGCACATATTGAAGATTTCTTTCTGCGGCAAAATCAACACACTCTTTTGCATCTTTCGTAGTCAGGTTGGATCTGATTACTTTACCTGGTTTTATCCATGAAGTATTTTGAAGTTGGTTTGGAGCATTTAAGTTTAGTACAAGATCATTGTTTTCCAATAACTCCCCTGGAGTATCAGCAACCATAATTACTCTCCAGGGTGTAGCATACGGACTGATCGCATCCACCTTATCATACATGGTTAACTCAATAGTATTCGCTTTATCTTCACATAATTTAAATTTTCCTCTGCTGTAATCAACCATTCTGGCTTCCAGCAATGCCACTCTTAATCCATTCTTTAAATTTAAGGCTAAAGGACGCTCACATTCATCCGGCCAGTTTTTTAATGGCAAAAGTTCATATGGCCCCTGAGCCCAACGTTCATAAAAGGCCATGGTTCCATCCGGCATGGTAAAACTGGTTTGCTCACCTTCAATATGCAGAAACAAACCATTTGAAGTTTCCGGGAAATAGTACCTGAAAGCTACGCCTTCATTATAAACACGAACCTCTAAATCCATTAAGTAGCTTCGGCGCTTATCATAGCTTGTACCCGAATGACCTTCATGAATTTCTTCCGATTCCTCAAATTTAGCAAAATGTATAACCTCCTGATAATAATTATCCTTAACCTGTTTACGTTCACCATATAAAGGAGACCAGGTTGAATCCACAACACTCTTACTTGAAGATTTAAAATCAAGATTCTCACACCATTTATCACTTGGGTCATTTTCAATACCCAAGGCCGATTCAAACAGGTTATTTTCAATAAAAATACCTAATTCTGATTCCAGTACAACAGGTTGATTTTTATACTCAACCTTGTAGTACATTTGCTTTTTATCCTGACCTATTTCTTTCTGATAAAACTCAAAGGTTAAATTTCCATCCGGTGACTGTACCTTTATCTTTGTTTCAGGAATAATATCCTGAGCCACAAGCTGACCAACAATAGCTAGTCCAGATAAAACCATAAATAACTTCTTAAACATCTCTTATTCTACTTTTAAATTTAATGTCTCTAATTCTTTATTATACAATCCAGTAACCCAGCTTCCGTTTACCTTTATTTGCTTTATCTTCGTAGGATCATAGATGTTTAAATAAACTTCCGGTTGACCTTGAAAAATGACATTAACAGTACCATTAATATCTTTAAAATAGGCTGTGTACTTAGACAATGCGTGCAACAAAACCTGATTGTCTTTTCTCAGATAACTTCCATGACCAATAAAACAGTCTTTCAAATTTTCTACTTTAGATTTATCATCACTTTCATCAAAAGATAAAGCTGTGAGGTACGCATCTGTTTGCCATCCATTCATCTCAATTACACTATTACGATGCTTAATACTTCCATCAGCCAGTAAGTTCAAATATACTTCCGTTGTCTTTCCTTTTTGAGTAATTCTGACTCCTAAATAGTTATTTCCCTGAAAGCGTTCAATAACTGGAAGCTTATCTCTATTGTCGTCAGATTTAAAGATAATGGCAGATATAAACTTAGTTCGGGCAGTTTTTTCAAAATGACTCACAGACCAGTATGCTTGTCTGTTTTCAGGATGATGATCTTCATAACCTGATTTTTCTTCCAAGCGCATTTTCTCAGGAAAATCATGAGGTAAACCACCATCAGGGAAAGTCTCAGGATATAAAGGACGAACCAGTACTTCAGCATCTCCGTCTTTAATAGATAAATCCAAACCTCTTCGTTTAGATTCGCCGTTATAATGTAACAACCACTCAAACTGACCAGGCTCCCTTGCCAATAAATCATCAATAACCAGTAATACATCACCCACCCAGATAAAGTTTCTGTAGTTTCGTTTTAAGATATGAGAATAAGGTCCTGTGGCATTAGCCAACAAAAATTTAAAATCACCGGCATCAACCAGATTATGTAATGAACCAGAATTCACAACGCCAAAATAAGGGTCTTCCCGATCCTGGCCTTCTCCATTGAACAACACAACATTATGAGCTTCACTTTGACAATAATATTGAGTATAAAGAGGATTACCATAAGATGAATTGCCAGAATCAATTATTAAATATTTGCCATTATGAAACACGATAAATGAACCCGCATCAGCATGCGTATGATTCCATGTTAATCCTGATTTCACAGCTACCATTGTAGCATTATCATCCCATGAATTTCGCATGGTAGCCCAGCCCATATCTTCATATATTTGAGAAAGATTCATATCAGGAGTATAGTTTTCAGATAACTCCGGCAAATCAGGATTTAATATTAACCCATTGGGTGTATCTATTTGAATGGCTTCTTTATTATCACCTTTCATGGTTTTACTTAAGTACCAAGCATAAGCATCTTTATGATACCCTAAATTCCATAAAAGTAATACACAAGCATTTCCTGTTCTTTCAGTATTACCATCTCCAAAATTCACCACTTTAGGAATATCATCTTTTACATAGTATGTTGTGTATATAAAGAAATCGGCCATTTTTTCCAACGCTGAAATATCAGGCTGTTGTACATTTGGCAAAGAATTATTCATAGCCAAACGAAACAACAAATACTGACTTACTCCATAGGCTGCATAATTGATGCTCTCATAAAACCCTCCATTACGATCAAAATTACGAGGCTTGTTCTGAAGTACGCTTCCTGAATAATCCACCCACTCCGTAATGGTTTTAGAAATATCAATGGCCCATTGTTTGGCTTCCGGTATTTCATTTTGAATAGCTAATGAAGTAAATCCGGCCATATAAACGCAAGCACTCCACCAGTTATGCCCCATGGTATCAAATGTATGAAAGCTGGTTTCTGGATCGAGCCAATTATTTTTAAGAGGATTAATGCAGACCTTTACCAGTCCTTCAGCAATTTGACTTCTCTCTTTTTTTGTCAGATAATTATAAATACAATCGTACCCTATACTAATATAAAAACCAGTATGCGACGTATTTAATCCACCAGTCCATGCAGGGTCTCTGCTTAACAAATCTTTTCCTTCCCATGTAGTACGAGAAGAATAATCCAATAAAATTCGTTTCACAGCCTCGGCATATTTTTCATCTCCGGTAACACGATAAGCCAATCCCAACACCTGACAATCAGCTGCGCCACAACGTTCTTTATCAACGAGATTATCAGCCTTTTCCAATTGATGTTTCCAGGCATTATTAACTTCAATATTATTACTGATCTGATTTTTTAACCTGGCTATGTTTTTATCTGTATGAAATAAATAATTCCGCTTCTGCCCTGAAACAGTTAATGAAATTATTAATATTAGCATTAAAGTTACCTTCTTTTCCATGGTTAGCATATGTTATGTATTATTTAAAGTTTTATCACGACACGTCGATAAGCATATAGGTTAGGTTCTCCCTGATCATTAACCTGTAATATAACGTGCAAATTCTTTCCTGATGCATTTGATAGATCAACACTTGTGGACATTCCTTCCTTTTTAATTAAAGTTGCCCCTTTAACATCTCCAGCTTCTGGATAAATCCACCATTTTATTTGTATATCATCATTATCCTGATCATAAGTTTTCTCCGCAGAAAGTTCAATAAAATCTTTTCCTTCTGCATTTATATACAGTACGTTTTTTGTATGATCTCCGTTTAAGATTGGAACCGGATTGTGATTTGCATCATTAAAATCTTTGGCAACACACCAATCCATCCTGGCCGCAAAATCATATTGAAAATGATCACGCCAGCGCCAGATTGTGGTACCATTTGAAGTGTATGTTTTTCCCGGTTCATATTCATAAGTATCACGATTGAACTTATTACTAGTCCATATAGGATGCGTTTCTCCATAGGGCTGATAATACTTATAACGACCACCCCACCCACCAAAATCAGGGCTTTCATGCCAACCCAAACCATTATTTATCAGTCCTAAAAAAGAGGGAGTATCACCTTCCATTTGAAAAGCAAGCGAAGGGTAGCACTCCCCTAAAGCACCGTGATTTTTCATTATATTAGTTTCTAACCATGGATTATCTACCAAATTAAAATAATAACCAACACCTGTTTTATTATGACAATCTCCGGCAATACCATTCCAGGTTGCAGAATAATAATAATGATAGTCAGGATTTGAAGGATCTACGATATAGAAAAGATCAGGAAATTCCTGTCGTATCCATGAACCAGCATCATCCTGATCTGAAATAGCGTAAACCCTAAGTTTTGAGACAATCTTATCAAATTGTTTTTTAGACAGTTGCTCTTGTGCATCCCTAAGCGCCTGGGCTAAAGTATTAGCTCCTCCCCAAACTAACACCCATAATGGCCGGGCGTCAGCTTTTAAGGCAGCTTTAATTATTAACTCCGATCCATCCGTACTTTTTCCTTTTCCAACTGCATCAAGTCCATAAGTAGATTGACCGGTACAAGTTATATTTCTTAATTCTTTAACTGTTGGATATCCAGACGCATGTTTTATTAAATTGGGTCTTACCTCCGCATAGGCATCTAACTGATGTCTGATCAAATCCTCCCGGGTAGGGTGTCCAATTTAATGTTCTTATTTTATGCTACTTTTTGTAAAAAATTTGTTCTTTTTGTCACCAAGTTAGGAGATAAATTTTTAACACTCCAATCTTTTATTTTGTCCATTTTCATTTCTTCGAGTACTGTTTTAAAATTAAAATCAGTAGCTATTTTTGGGTTAAGAAGCCTTGTGTATAAAGGAATAAATAAAACTTGAGATGTAACACCGTATAACTTATTGGGAGATTTCCGCTCTTTATATTTACCAAAAAGAGATTCTATAATATCAGAAGAATTATTGTGTACAGGTAATTCCTCAGAAAGGAGTTCAGCTTCTTCTTTTAGAAAAGTATTAATTTTTTCTCCTAATCTAAACATACGATCATTACCATTAAAAAGTGACCTCTTTATAATTCTTTGACACTCACATATTGATTTTTGAGATAACCCTTTTTGTTTGCAGGTATACTCAATCTCTTCTATGCATTTAATAACTTCGTTTAATTCATCAATTAATGAGGCATTTACAGGGATAAAAGAGAAAACTTCTTTCTCTTCATCTTTCATTGAGTGACAATTACTTAACATATTTGACGACCACTTAACCCAACTGGAAAGATTAATAAATCTTGCTATAGTCCGTTGCGTGGGTGGTAGTAAGTAGGCAAACTTTGTCATATTATATTTTGCTTTTGCCTGCGACATTAATTTAGTATAGTGTTTAAAATCAGTTTCATCTTTATATGCCCTTTCGTAAATACATTCCCAATGAATGGCTAATATCTCTTTGATGTTTTATTTTAGCTTCGCTTATTCCTTTCTTCATTATTGAAGCATTATCACTTATGACATAATTAGGTCGATGTCCTACTTTTTTAGCGACGATATCAAGATGTCTCTTAATACCTTCTCCATTCCAGCTCTTAGCCACGGCAATATCAAGTATTTGAGCATCATCACTCCGTAATGGACGTTCTTGATGCAAGGCTGGAACTCCAACTGTAAAAAGAAGTTTCTCTTCTCCTATCATCATACTCTCATCTACAATTGCTGCATAATTAGTATCACGCATCATATCACAAGAATTCTCGTATACATTTAAGCCACATTTTTTGACCCAGTTACTAATTGTGTTATGACAGGGGATTTCACCTAAAACTCCCTCAAAAACCTCGTTTATAACCTCTAAGGCCTTAACTATATGACGAAATCCGCAGTTTGTTCGTGTATAGAGCAAACAACTTAATCGAACAGTAAGCTCTGAATATCCATATCGTTTAATTTGCTTGACAGTAAATGTTTTTGTTCCTGGTTTACAATTATCTCCTGTGTATCGTTTTTTTTTATCTCCTTTTTCAATTCTTTATTTATTGACTTAGATTTATCCAATTTCTCTGATAACTTTTTATTTTCTTTTTTCAACTTTAAAAGCTCTTCTTTCAATCGTTGTTTTTCTGATTTTTTGTATTCTTTTCTCATTGATGTCTAATCGTTTATCTCCGATAAAAATAATGAAAACCCGGAAGAAAAACAAGTTTTAATTAATTTGTAATCAAATATTTATACTCGTAAAAATACAATATAGTAAATTGAAATTTAATCTTTTTTTATATCAAATTGGACACCCTACCTCCCGGGGTTCTTTACGAAGCCAGCATGAAGTAGTGGCAATCAATCCTTCAACATCAAATTCATTAGTATAAACTAAAAACCGAACTAATGACTCCTCATCATCTGGTTCATTTGAGATATCTGTTAGGATAATCACCTTGGGTTTACTTGCTTGCCCCTGTCCCCAGACAGATGACACAACTACCATAAATAAAACAATAAATATCCTTCTCATTATTATTGGTACAATTTCAGGCGTTTATATTTTTCATTTGTTGCATGGAACTCCCAAGAAAATTTATTATTCACTAAACTTCATTTTTCAGCGGTATTCATGAATACGTTGTATTTCATTCGATTATGTGAAAAATTGAATAATTAAATTTTACATACTCGTTTCATCTGTTTAAAAATTAGCAAAACCTTGATAAACAATGCAAAATCCACTCATACTTCTAGGTGCCCGATTATTTGCCCTGGTCATGCCAGTTTCATATTTAGTCTCTGCAAAACCCAATCCTACCACTTACCCCTGCCTCCTATTTCTTTTGTTTCACTATCTAACAATACTGGGGCTAATGATTTTACTTCAGTATTTTTGGCTTCATCGCTTTTAATAACTACCATATGCTCCAACTCATTTATCAACACTACATTTTCTGTTTCCTTAGGCAGGATGGGAGAACTCATTTCTGCATGAGCAGGCATTCCAAATCCAAGCATGACTGGCAATGCTGGCATAGGTATTTGAGAATCGTTGGTATAAAGGCGCACTTGATGATTATTACCCGCAATTGTAGCAATGGTATGTACCATCGACTTTGGCATACCAGGCATCAGTTCTAATTCCACATCGGCACCTACTGTATTTTCACGCAAGTAGAGCAATGGACCATATTGAATATCGCCCCTGCAATCGCACACATACACATTTGACCCAAGCAAAAATGCACGTTCGGCACCTATAGCCTGACAGCCTTGAAGAATCGTGCGGTTTTCGGCATCATTTGTCCCCCCAATCTCAAATCCGGCACGGGTATTTTTGGCTGTACAATTGATAAGGGTGACCTTACCCACACCGCCATAGGTACGAAATCCATCCTCACTTAACGATTTTGTATAGCCCGGCGTAATCATAAAGCGCCCATCACGGTTTTGGTATACGCTTCGGTAATTCAATTTTTCTGCAATACCCCCTCTTTCGGCAAGCATATCACTTGTAGTGCGCATGGCGCCTTCTGCATAACAATCTTCCAACACAATATCACGAGTATCGTGTCCCTGGGTCTGGATATAAAAACAATGACCAAAAGCCCGGCTAAAAACCTTACATCGCTTCAGCGTATTATTTTGTCCTGCCACCATAATACCACTCTGCTTTTGAAGTTGTGTTAACACAGGACCACCTTTCCCAAACAAATCTCCATATCCATAGGAGGAACCCCGTACGTATAATTTTACATCCTGAATCATTGTATTGTTGCCAAATACTGTGAAGATATTGCCATTACTTCCTTTATCTTCGGGACCGGTATTTTTTATGGTTAATCCTTTTATTGTATTGCCATCACCATCAATGAATACACAACGCATATAACCATAAGGCAACTTACTGTATAGTTCTGTGTTTATTTCGATGGTAACACCAGTAAAATCAAAGGTATTATTACTACCGCTAAAACGTAAAAACCAACGGGGTGGGCGACGCTGTTCTTTGGTTTGAGGTGGCAACTGGGTTAAAAGGTGAGCTAAGCGTTCTTCTGTCAGGTACTCATCAAGAGCATAAACTCCGGGTTTCATCCGAACCTGTTGATCATCCTCTGCAGCTACCTGAACCAAAGCTTCAAGTGTTGCAATTTCTTTTACGCTATTTTTTGCATGAACTGCAACAAGGCTCAGTAACAGTATTGAAACAGTTAAAAACAATCTATATTTTCCGATTATGCTCATTTTATATTTTTTTAAACTATTCAATATAGAATGGACTCACTGATTGTCCATGATTAAAAAACTCCTTTCAATCGGGTTGGCAGTTTGTATTTTAGGTTCTTTTATGTTTCCATATTGCCAGGCAACAACAGTTACTTTAACCGGAAACTTACTTTTAGGTGGGATGACTGTAAATACCAACTTGTCCCCAACTACTTTTGCGGGTCCTTCTTTCACATAAAAATATACCGGCAGACCAGAACTGGCTCTGGCATTCAAAGGCAACGATTCAACATTAACTGTTTGATTGGGAATGGAATCAAAATCAATACTTTGTTCAGCACCCTCTTCCAATTTATACGGAATGCGTAAATTAAATTGCTGAACGGAGCTTTTGTATTTATTATCTCCGGGATGATGAGCCAACAACCAGATATCGCCGGTGCGCCTGGGATTATCCAGCCCCATACGGTTAAAACTCACACGAAATGTGGTGTCATTCAATTTAATAACCGGGCCGTTAATTATATCAATTACAGGCTTCCCTGGTGCATGATTTTCTACTTTTTGCTTCCGTAATGTATCGGTAAAACAGGCATCAAAGTAAAAGGTCAACCCATCTTCTTCAGGACTAAACTCTCCATTAATCCTTGCGTGCAATTTTTCATTAAAATGCAATATTTTACCATTTTGTACAAATTCAATATATTGATACTCTTTCCCCTTTGAGGAATCATAATAGGCTTCGGTAGCCTTAGCTATTTCCTCATCAAAATACCAAAACGCATCATGTATATCTCCCTTGTATTTATCATATGAAGCAGGTTTTTCACGTTTGGTTTTTTCTGTTTGCCATCTCTCCCCAAACCAACCATCTTGTGGATTCAATTGAGTTAATTGCACTGGATCATCTGAATCTTGAATTATAGGCAATCGGTATTGAGCCGCTTTTCGCAGGAATAAGTTAATATAATCCACTACCTTATCAGCAACATCAAAATGTCCCTGACCGGCATCGTAAAGAAATGAAATACAACTCTTAGGATACATCATACGAAATGCTAAAGCTGGGTTTACACGTGCCTCCCACCATTCGTATTCCCCTTCGATCATCAGTCCGGGAATACCATCTATATTCCGGTTTCGACCCCATTCCAGGTTTTCCCGTCCATAACCACATAAATTTGTACGTGGAGCATCTCCTTTATAGGAGATAATGGCCAAAGTCCGATTAGGATTCCATGCTCCAAAATTCCAGGGGAATGTGGCCATGGCTGAGTGTCCTAAAGGTACTATTGGAACATTCTTCAATTCACTATAACCGCTCACCATGGCCAAATCCTCCATTATCTGGTCAAATGCCTTTTGGCAACCGTTGCTTACGTCCCATTGTTGATCGATGCCGGGCGTTACCCATACAATAGCAAAGCCTAACTCTGTCATATTTTTACGGAACTGAGGATGGTTGAACAACGTTTCCTCGCACATATTTTGTTGACTAAAGACTACGGTTTTAATCTGCTGACAATTCTCCGGAATCCACAAAAAGGCCGTTGGATTGGCATTCGTTTCACTGGAAATAACGTTTTTAACCGGTACACTCCACTGATAAATCTGCCCACAAACATCAAAATTTGATACCAAGGCAAAAACTATGAAGATTGTATATTTTAGTATTTCAAATGATCGATTCATATCTGTATTATTTTTTAATTTTAAGGTCTGAAATATATTCTTTTAAAAGAACATGATCTCTATTATCTAATGAAAATGGTTTCCCATTTATGGTTACGTTTTTAAACCGTACTCCATCAACCTTTCGTTCGTCACTATATCCTCCAATGATAGAAGGATTAATAAACCCGCCTGTATAATTGATATTTTCTAACAAAATATCCTCTACATTTCTTCCGGGAGCACCACTGTATTTTTCATTATACAAGGTTCTGATATTGAACAACTGTCCTTCCTGAATATCTTCAATACGAATATCTCGGTATATAATATTTCTAACCAAATTATTATCAGTATTGCTAATCGCAAAACAGCCCTGGTAGTTAGGGTCATCCTCATCGTGCTCCAAAATATCTATATTAGTAAATGTCACATTTTCGATGGTATCACCACCTGCCGATGCATTTCCGTGTAAACCTATATTGGTGGGATGCGCAATATCTGCCCATAATACTGAGTTCTTCACTACAATATTCCTGGCACTCCCAAAAAACTGCCACCTATGTCCATACAAAGCAATGCAATCATCAGAATTCCTCAGAAACACATCACTAACATTTACATTAGAGCAAGACATCAGGTCGATGCCATCAGACCATCCCCGGCAACTAAACGATTTAATATTTTCGATAGTTAAACCATCTACTTGTCCTCCATACACGGTATAATGCGAAGGATTGATAAAAACCGGTCCGTTGATATATACATTTTCTGAGTGTCGGATTTCAACGCCTCTTTCCGGATGCCAGACAATACCATGACCTATAATCTTAACATCTTTTGCCCTATCCATTAAAAACTTGCCATTAACCACAGCCGCTCCATCTAAATAGACTGTTTTTCCGGATGGGATATGGTATACATCACCCGGTTGATCTCCCGGCTTATGGAATCCCGGGCCAAAATAGATTACATTGGGATCGTTCTGTTGAGGAATATCTTTTAATACAGGATTGGCAAATAAATGTAGGTTGTGCAACCTATCCCCGTTGATCTCAATGGAAAGCTTGGCCGGTTTGTGCAGCCTAAAAAATATATCATTACCAACTACCTCATGTTTAATCTCCAATGATGAAGGTCTGATTTTCACCTCCCTTACTTTTCCATTGTTCTTTTTTACACGCACCTCCACTAAACCTTCAAAATCGAAAGTCACCATAGATGCATCCTGTGGATTGTCGAGATCTACTTTAACGTTATACTCAAATAAATCCCTCCATACTCCCCCATTCTGCCTGACCTGAACAGTAAAATCATCATTATGAGCACTATATTTTATTTGATTAGGAACGGAGTAAATCATTAATTTCTGACCAGAAACAGCGCCTTCAAAGAATAGAACTATTATTAATCCCTGTAAAAAACGAAATAAATTCATCGAGTTTATGTAAATGTAAATATTAGCCAATTAATAAGTTTACAAAGAAGCTAATGATTAGCTTCTTTGTATAAAAACACCACTATTGCAATTCCCAATAAACAATGTATCGTTCTCTGTGCAAATCATATAGAGGAATCATTTCATAAGTTTGTCCATTTACTGAATCCTTAATCCTGAATTCCAATGTGTCATCGTTCTTCTCAACTAGTTTTTCAATATTTTTGCCCTTAAGATTTAACTTATTGGTTAACCCTTCAGGAATATGATAATCATAGGTATAATAATCATTGTGTAAATCCGGGTTAGAATACGGTGCTGGCTTTTCCATTCCTTCTGTACCCATTTTTGCTGCCAGTACAATTGGACCATAAGAAAAAGAAACTACATTAGTATTTTCCGGTGTAGCATGAACTTCAACCGACATTGGATATTCTATTTCAACCACATCTCCATCATTCCAGCTTCTGTTTATTTCGATATAACTTCCTGGTTTATTGGATATCTTCCTTTTTTTACCATTTACTTTTACTATGGCTGATTTCGCCCAGGATGGATATCTTAGTTTTAAAGTAAACGAAACAGTTTTATCTGTTTTTATTTTTAATGTTGTTTGTCCATTTTTGGGATACTCAGTTTCCTGTTTAACGCTAACACCTTTCTCCTCCCAAACTAATTCTGAAGGGATAAACAGATTCACAAACAAATCATTGTTTTTATGGTAATATATTCCTTCTCCATATTTCGCATGATTTTCAAAACCAGTACCTACACAACACCAGAAAGAACTATCTGGTGTACTATATACTTTATATGAACCAGGTAACATAGGTAAAAAATAATGTACCATACCACTCTTTGGATCTTGTTGCCCCAAAATATGATTATAAAGCGCCTTTTCGTAGTAATCTGCATATTTAACATCTCCATTCAAACAAAACAGATGACGAGTTAATTTCAGCATATTATATACATTACACGACTCACCAGTATAGCCACTTAAGTGCTTTGATGTATTATCAGGTTTAAAGAAATGTTCTTTGTCACTATTGCTTCCAGTACAAAAAGAATGATGATCAACAACTGTATTCCAAAAGAAATCAGCTATTTCCTCATACTCTTTTGTTTCACCTATTTCATAGGCTCTCACAACTCCTATTAATTTAGGAATAAAAGTATTGGCATGCTTTGGATTCAAGTTATCTTCCTTAGCCTTTAACGGATTTAATGTGGCATCATGGTAAAAGAATTCTGCCAGCCATTTATAGTTTTTATTTCCTGTTATTTCATATAATGTATAGAATGAATCATTCATACCTCCAAACTCATTACGCAACATGGTAGTTCTTTCCTCTTCGGACAACGCAGATAGTTTATTGTATGCCCAATCCCCCATCTTCTTAACAATCTCAAGGGCTTTATGATTATCACAATATAAGTATTGATCTAATAATCCTGAATATAATTTATGAATAGTATACCAGGGAGCCCAAACACTTTCACGTCTGATTGCACGATTGATTAAATTTTCAGGAAAAGCACTTAAGTAACCATTTCCAATAACACCCTGAACTTCAGCTAAACCATTAACCAGACTATCTGCCTTAACCTTATATTGTTCATCCTGTGTTGTGGCATACAGCATCGCTAATCCTGATAAGATATGACCCGTGGTATGCCCCCGTAAATCACAATCCAAGGACTCCCATCCATCCAGTTTATCAATTACATCATAACCACCTTCGTATGCGGAAAAAACACCTGCTGTAGTCCGGAAACTATGTAATAAACGTTGAACTCCCAAGCTCATAATCCACTTACTCTCGCGTTCCATATTTTCGGTAAAACGACTATCTTTTAACTTTACATCAGTCATATCAAAAGCTTCTACCTGAAGATCAATACACTCTCTAATCTTAAGTTTATCCTTGTGTTGACCAGGATAATGAGACTGAGCATTACCAATAATACTTATTCCTGCTATCCCTAATGTAATGGATAATTGTTTTAACTTTTTCATAAATCCCTTAATCCTTAATTATCAAAATCTATTTACTTATTCTAAACCAATCAAAATCAGCGTAACCTCCAACTCTGATACCAGGTTCCATCAATGCAAATATGCCAACCTTTGCACCGATCCATAATTCAGGAGTTGCTTTATGAACTGTTCCTATAGGATGATATTTTTCTCCATCCTCACTATAATAAAACTGACAAAGACCTTCTTCTTTTACTTCTACTCTTAAATATGCTTCGTTACTTTTAATTCGCACAGAAGTCTCCATTTCTTCATTGGCACTATATTTATCAATCATATTCCCTTTGAATAATTCAAGTTTATGCCCTTCTTCATCTTTACTCATTGCTAAATAGGCATAATCATCTCCCATTACAGTTAGTCCTGCTTTTTTGCCTTGCCAAACATCCCACTCTGTTGTAAGCTTAACTTTAGTTGTTGCCACAAACTCTGGTGCCGGAAATTTTTGCATTAATAAATTTGGAACCATCCATAAAGAAGTTGAAGGTTCGGGCTTTGGATAATTTAACAATCGTAGGTAATCCTGATCGGGTAAATGCACCATCCATTTAATAGAATGATTCGCAGCCCACTGCCATTGCATTCCTAATTTTCCATTATTAAACTCATCACTTTCTTTAGGTGTATTTATTGGATATGTTTCACCCACATTTGGTTTTTGATAACTTGAAACCGGTTCTCCAATACCATCATTATTTATATCCTCTCCCATCATTGGCCAATTGTCAATCCAGTTAACAGGATTCATATGCAGAACACGACCATAAGCTTTTTTATCCTGAAAATGCAGAAACCATGATTCTCCTGTTTGTGTTTCTACCCATGCTCCTTGATGTGGTCCATTTATATTTGTTCTTCCCTGGTGCATTACAACCTTTTCTTCATAAGGACCATAAATATCTTTTGATCGAAGAATCAATTGCCATCCGGTTTCAACTCCACCTGCCGGACAGAAAATATAGTAGTATCCATCCTTCTTGTAGAGTTTAGGTCCTTCAACGGTATGATGATTTTCATGACCGTCAAATACATGTTTTCCCTCTGAAATAATCTCAGTGCCTTCTTCATTCATTTCCCATATGGTTAAAACACTATTTATGTTAGCTCTGCTTCCTGCCCAACCTGTTACCAGATATACTTTACCATTTTCATCCCAGAGAGGGGTAGGATCAATCATACCATTAGCTTCTTTAACCAACAAAGGTTTACTCCATTTGCCAAAAGGATCATTGGTTTTCACCATATAAATGCCCCAATCCGGATCTCCCCAATAAATATAAAATTCATGATTATGATATCTTATGGAAGGTGCCCAAACTCCTTTTCCGTGCTGAGGAACATCAAACACCTCTTTATAATCCACTTGAGGCAAAGCATAATTAACGATCTCCCAATTTACCAAATCTTTAGAATGAAGAATAGGTAATCCCGGACTACAATTAAAACTGGATGCAGTTAAATAGTAATCATCTCCTACTCTAACTACATCAGGATCTGAATAATCTGCATAAAGAATGGGATTTTTATATGTTCCATCTCCATTATCAGATATCCAGACCTCTGATATATAATGGTCTGAATTTTTCGTATAAGTTATTTTTTTTGATTTATTTGGATTGGAACATCCACAAAGAGATGCTCCTAACACAAACCAAATTAATACAATAAAATTCTTCATTTATTATCTCTTTTAATTACAAGTTACCACTAATGGATTAGAATAAAACTTTGATTGTTTCAAAAGAAAACTATCCCAATCTTCTAAATTATTAACCTGATTGCTTTTTTGCCATGCAAAACCTGTATAATAAATAAGCTTGTGTTGATTGGGATTAGTTAAAACCAATAAATGGCTTTGATCAGGGATTTCAGTTTTATTAACTTTAGCTTTTGTAACTATGTTGCTATCTATTATTATTCCTTCACCTAAAAAACTATCATCAATAGGTTCCCAATGTCTGAAAATTCCATTTTCTGTATCCAGTTTCGTCTCACCTTTCTTTTCATGCAGCGTAATACCTATGGCATAATTAGGAACTTTGATTTCAGAAGAAAGGATGTCTTCAACTTTTGAAAAGTTTGATCCTAAATCAAGTGAAATTCGTTTTGTCTCTTTAATATTGTATTTACTCCACGGTTCATAATCCAATTCAAAAATGGTTCGTAATGGCCCTGTTGCAATGGTTCGGTATTTTGAGAAATTATTAGAAGTATATAGTGAATCGGATTCCCATACACCTATTCCGCCAGCTCCCCTGCTGGCTCCAACATGATAAGGATCATATCCCTCTCCATGATCAATATGATAATATCCAACTTGTTTTGTATTTTCTTCATACCAGTGATCTATAATGGAATAATCTACACGTTTTAACCATAAATCTATTCCACTCGATAACGTTCCTCCTTCTTTTCCTTCTTCAACTAATTTTTGGGCAGTTGGTCCATAAGTACGAAAAGCAACTCTGTCATTTTCCCATGTGTAGTCGTCAGTTCTTTCAGGTACAAACCTTGAATAGGTCGTTACCTTAGGTTTTGGTTGTAGTTCTGCACCATCCTTTTTCCATATGAGTTCATATTCTTTTGTTGAATTAGCATTAACTTCAGCCAAAAACAACATTTTATCAAACTTCCCATCCAAGTCATTGTCAACCCATTGCAGAACTTTATATTCCTTTTTATTATTTACTCTTATTAACAAATTATCTTTGTCTAGATCTTTAAGGTTTAGGTTTAAATCTGAACAATTAATTGAAACAATTTCATTTCTATAAAATTCAAGTGTATTACTTACTGTTATCTCCTTTATTATTCTTTCTTGTTTACATCCTATAAAAAATGCAATTAACAATGAAAATACAACTACTATTTTCTTACTCATCACTTTCAAATAATTATCCTTTAAATTAAATAGAGAAAGGTATATTGCTTGCCTTCCTCTTAACATCAAAATTATTTAACTAACACTTTACTTGTACTAATTTGAGATCCTATAACTTTAACTATACACAATCCTGAAGACACAGAAAAAGTTTCTGTAGAAGAACCAACTTCTTTTTTTGAAATCATTTTACCTGTTAAATCATAGATAATCACAGTAGCTCCTTGTTCACAATTTTGAACAGTAACAATACCTGTTCCTCCAGCTACTATTACATCTGAAGCTTCAGTATCACCAATTGCTGTTGACACATAAGTAATTTCAACATACGGAGTCCAATCGTCAAAATCTTCAATAGGAGTATCTGTATTCTCTTTAGTTTGAATATCATAACCTTTATCTGAATTTTCACCAACTAAAGCCATGGACATTACCTTATCGCCACTCATTACTTCCTTAAAGTAATCAGTAATATCAACTGAACCAAACAGGTCTGCTCTATTCCATGAAGAACTAACAGTCCACTCGGCTTTCTGTGTTAAAGTTGAAATATCATTTGTAGGTGCATTATTCCAAGTTACTCCTGTTTCTGTCCAATCATCAGAGTAATCATAAAGAGTAATTGTTCCGGCATGCGCATTATGAAATGAGGCATTGAATGTAACTGAATAGATTTTATTTGCATTATAATCAGTTAGACTTGTAAAGTCTAGTTTAACTAACCCCATACGATCAATTAAGCCATCAGCCTTAGTCTTAATAATAAATACCGAATTACTTCCAAAATTAGTATCCACATTACCAGAATATGAATGTATATGAGTATCGGCAGAAACTTTTACTAGTGTTTGAGTATAAGTCATTGACATACTTAAAACTAGCATAATCGCTAAAAAACTAAATTGTTGTAGGACTTTTTTCATAAGAGTTAATTTTAAATTTAATAATTAAGGTATTGTTTAGCTCTTAGCAGAGCCTCGAGATAATAATAGTCTGCATATATAATGGATGCATCAATTTCTGACTTTGCAGGCCAATGACCAGTAGAGTGTAATAAAAATGATTGATTCTTATCCTTACTTAAATATTTATCTGATGATAATGCAGTTAATAAGTCAATTGCTGTTTTTCTATACTGATTTTTAAGTTTTTCATCCGACACAAATGATTGTAATTCTAATAATCCAGATGCAATTACAGCGGCAGCTGATGCATCTTTGGGTGCGTTGGGAATTGCTGGATCATTATAATCCCAATAAGGAATGGTATCTTCAGGTATCATTTCGATAAACTTATCAGCTAACTTTATGGCTGTATCTAAAAACTTCTGATCTTTTGTTTCTCTGTATACCATTGAATAGCCATAAATAGACCATCCTTGACCTCTGGCCCATTGAGAATCATCGGCATATCCCTGATGAGTAACACCTTTAATAAAATGACCGTCTGTAGTATCAAATACTGCCACATGATATGTTGTATAATCAGGGCGAATTAATGTAGTCATACATGTTTCCGCATGCTTTACAGCCATATTATATAAGGATTGATCGCCTCCGTTTTTTGAAGCCCAGAACAATAGTTCCAGATTAATCATATTATCAATGATTGTATTATGAGGCCAGTTCATTTTTTCTCGCATTGCCGGCCATGATAAAATGGTGCCTACTTTAGGATTATATAGTGTTGCCAATGAGTCGGCTGTTAATAATAAAAAGTCTTTATAATCATCGCTTTTTGATAAACGATACCCATTTCCCATACTACAGTATAACATGAATCCTAAATCATGATTATCAACAGGAACATCCAAAACACCTTTTAATGGAGCTGTAAATTTCTGTGCCCCTGCTAAAAGTGATGTGTCACCAGAAGCTTCATAAGCATACCAAAGTATACCTGGCCAAAAGCCACTGCACCAATCATGTATTCCTACTTTATTCCATTGGGTTTGATTTGAATATATATTGCGAGGTAAACTATCTGCCTCGGTTAAAGTAACCATTGTAGCTTTTGTTTTAGCTACACAGTAATCAAGCATTTTATCAATATCCAATTTTGCTCGATCTTTTTTACTTGTACAAGCAAACACTATTAACGTTAATGCGATTATAAATGATGCTTTTAATAAGAATCTACGCTTATTTCTTAAGTCTATATTCTTCATACTTCTTCTTTTTCGCCTTTAACACGGCCATAACAAACTGAATTTCTTTCAATTGACACTTAAAACCCTCTGTTCTTTTCTAACAAAAAGACATACAAAGTGCAATTCAACATAAATGAATGACGATTCAATACTTGTTGATTATAATTTTGATTATTCTGAATAAGACATTTAAGTATCATATCCAGAATAATCCCCTACACATAAAATGAAATAATACTACTCTCTATACATCATTAGAGTTCCCCAACCTAACTGATCAAAAGCTCCGCTATTTGATCCATATCGAGAATCACCAGCACCACCTTCAGGTCTTAACTTTTCTGCAAAATCCTGGGTATACTGATAACCAGAACCTAAACCTTTAACTTTTGCGTAATGATTATAAATAATCTCCCAACCTGGTCTTATTGTTCCTCTTTGATCTTCAGAAGCCTGAGTTTGAACATACTCTTGTGATTCACCTACAAATGCTGTATAAGAAGTAAATGGCATTGCAGTAATTGATACTATATAAGAACCTTCACTATTTGCATTATCCGAACCATTTTTAACATTAAATAATGCAGTATACTCACACATTTTTAAAATCACATTATCATCAGCAGCAAAGAAATCCAGTTCTGTTACATCCTGATTATTCAGATATAAAGTATATGCCATTTGGCATAGGTTAGCTGCCACAGCTACCACCATTGTAGCATGTCCCTGATCTCTACCTGATTCCTGACACTGAGCAATTGTCTCTCCTGATCCATTCGGATCACTATGAGTATCAACTATCAATTGATCTAAACAACCATTTCCTACACCTTCGTAAAAATAATTCTTAATAAAGTTCACCATATCATCATCTTCAGTAAGAATACCAATAGCCAAATACGAAGACATATTTACCAAATCCCAGTTTGCCCAATAGTGTGTATCACTTGCATTTGAATGTTTTGTAAGAAATGCATAATTTTTTGAAGCAAATACATCAACCATCCAGGTCTTAAAGGCTGTAAAATCAGAGTCAGACCAACCATCATAATCTCTTAATAATTCACCTGCATTTGCAAATGTATATCCCTGACAGCCCGCTGCTAAATAATGATTGGCATCATTTGACTTTATTTCAATACATGTCGCAGCCCATTGATTTAATATATCTATTGCATTTGCTGCATAATCATCATTATCCGTTAATTTCCATAAAAGAGCCTGCTGATAGGCCGCAGCTGCATCTTTCATGGCATAAACATAATTCTCTGATGAATAATCAGTACCTGTAACATCCCCTCTTACAATTTGAGTCTGAGGATTTGGATCATAAGCTAACTGCCCATAAGCAGTTGCTTTTAAATTAGTAAACTCACTATAAACATCTCCTGCTCCTGTAGCAATTGCCGTTTTAACACGAGCAAAGTCATCTTCATTATACATTGCACAAGGGTGGTTATATGTATAACTTACTTCTTCTTCTTCATCTTCCTCTAAATCCAAATTCACAGTACCGAACTTGTTTTCCATACAACTTACAAGACTGAAGAATAATATTGTAGCTATTGAAACCGGCTTTATAATATTTTGTAATTTCATAATAAAAATCTTTGTTGATAATATTTTGAGTTATACTGATTAACTTAATTAACCAGTATAACTTCTTTTTATTTATTCTTCTACCCAGGTTATTCCTTCTGAAGTAAGGTGAGCTTGAATATCTGTCAGAGTTTTGAATGTTTGAACCCAATAAACTGAATAAGTTAACTGTTGAATTGGTGTTACAACCATATCAGCATATTTCCATTGGAATGTTTTAAATTGAACAGAAGCATCCGTTGGTAATAAACCTCCAGTTGAAAATGATTGCTGAGTTAAATCATAAATAAATACATAACTACCATCATCACATTTATAACGCATTAGCCACTTATTATTTCCTCCACCAAGACTGCCTTTGTATGATCCATCATCAGTATTACTATCAACGTTGATATTTCTACCTGTAACCTCTTCATAGTCCATTACATCATTCATTTTAATTGCTACAATCGGATAATTTCCTGCGTGTAACCATACATATGAATCTTGTTTAGAAAAGTCAGCACGCTGTTTTGAAGTTCCATAAGTGGATACATCCAATTTTCCATAGCTCCAGATTGAACTTGCTCCTTGTAATGCCTGACTAGATGTTATATTCCATGTAATATCATCTTCATTATGGAATAATTCACGAATTAATCCTTCTGCTAAGAAAATTGTTACAGTACTAGTATTTCCTGTTTCAGGACATGTTGCTGTAATTGTAACTTCACCAAATACACCATCCTGATTAAATGTAACTACACCTTTTGATACTGTTGCGATAGTTTCATCACTCGAAGTCCATTCTACCAATGATTTTGTAGCATTTGAAGGCTCAATATCATAAGCAATTGAATAAGTTTTATCTCCAATAGCCCATTCGTAGTTATCACTACTGTAAGTTTGATCTATTGTTATTGATTGTGGTTCAACGATCTGTACAATCTGTACATCAATTGATGCAGAAACTGTACTACCTTCATCCAATGCGGTTGCAGTAATAGTCACAGTAGTACCTGGATCAGGATCTCCAGAAACACCTGTTACAACACCATTATTATCAACAGTGGCAACACTTTCATCTGAACTTGAAAATTGAACTGTTTTATAGGTTGTATTAGATGGATTAATAGTAGGTGTAACAGTTAATGTTTCTCCTACATAACAAGATTCTGAACTACTTGATAATGTTATTGATTCAGCAACAACCGCCGTACTTGAAACCACAACTTTAATATATCCATAAATACCACTACCTGAATAAAATACAGATGGCGAAACTGTAATAATTGCAGTACCAGAACTTACTGCTGTGACAACTCCATTTGCATCAACAGTTGCCACTGTTTCATCAGAAGAGCTCCACTCCACATCTGAATATGTAACATTATCTGGTGTCATTGTGTACGATAAAGAAATTGTTTCTCCTGTAATCATTGGATAAACATCACTCTCTGTTTCATCCTGATATATATAAACCAGTTTACTTTCAGGCAAACCTAATTCTAAAGTACTTGGATATATTGCTGGTTCTGCCTTTGACAGGCTTTCTTCGTCACACGAAAGAGGTATCATAGCTGATGCTATTAATACACAACTTAATATATATTTGAAAATATTTTTCATTATTTTTCTCTTTTTCAGTTAATAACTATTAAGCTTATTCCCATCCTGTATTTTGTCCCAGATTAGGGTTTAATTGTAATTCATCAGAAGGCAATGGGTATAAGTAGTTCTTATCAGCCCAGGTACGATTATCATAAAGAATCACACGACCATCATTATTTATACCTCTTGCTTGTTTTGTCCAGTTTGTTTCAAACCATGTTCCGGTAAACATAACACCTAATTGATCTTCAGGCATCTCATCTCCTGCAGCAGTCCAACGCTTTAAATCATCTATTCTAAATCCTTCTAAATAAAGCTCTATGGTTCGTTCTCTTCTGATTTCTTCTCTCATATCTAAAGCATAAGTTGAAACAAAAGAATTACTTAACTTAGGCATATTTGGATTTACTCGTAGGCGAACTAAATTTAACGAAGCATCTAACTGTTCATCAGTAATAGCACCGTTTAACTCATAAACAGCCTCTGCATAATTTAATAGTACTTCAGCATAACGAATAACAGGATAATCATATGTTTCATACTCATCAGCAACATGACGTTCAGTAGCCCATTTTTGATTTTGGTATCCACCATTAGAACGAACATCCATTGTTAAACAATTTTCTAAATCATCATCATTCCAACTAGTCCTCCAGGCTCCATCGTTGTTCCAATATTTTGTACCATGTTTAATTAGAGAAGTTGCCATTCGATTATCTCTGTTTTGAAACTCTGTTGTAGCGGTGGAATACCCTCCAAATAAATCCGATACACTAACAGGTAGACCATCAGAACATAAATACATATTAACAAATTTACTTGTTGGATATATTACATTACCTAAAGCTGCATGTGTAATATTTGTACCTAACTTATCACCATCAAAATGACGATGTGCTAATATATATTCTTTATTATCAGATATAGTTAAGCCTGCTGGATTACATTGAGTATTTTCAAGGATGAACATATAACGATAACTATCAATACCCAAAGTCTCATCATAAAATAACTCATAAGTTCCATCCATTACATTCATAGCAGCATCACGTGCTGTTGTAAGTAGTTCTGTACTGCGAGCCGTATTACTATTATGGAATTTTTGCCAAGTACCTTCATAAAGAGCTACTCTTGAAAGGAAGGCATAAGCAGCAGCCTGAGTTAAACGACCTTCTTCAGTTGCTGTAACAGGTAAAGCTAAAGCTGCATCCTCAAGATCAGTTATTATTTGGTCAATAACCACACCTCTGTCATCTCTTTCTCCTGTTAATTCATCTGAATCAATATCAAGCGGTTTTGTTAAAAGAATTACGTCGCCATATAACTGTACTAATTCGAAATGTAAGTAAGCTCTAAAAAATTTAGCTTCTGCTACAGGTACTTCTATTTCACTTTCATTACTATAACTTTTGGCATTTTCGAGCAATAAGTTGGTATAATAAATTCTTTTATAAGTAACGCTATAATTATCATCTTCAGTAGGAATTGTATTTGTTCCCTGACTAAATGTATTAATAGATGATGTTGCAATCAAATCAGATCTAAAGTCACTGTGTGGACCATCAGAAAATCCATTATAAGCATTGTGATCACCTGATTGATTAAAATCTCTGGTGTACGCATAAAACTGATTTGCAAACAACTGAAAATTATCAGCTGATGACCATGTTATGTTATCTCCCATAGAATCCAATGGGTCTAAATCCATACATGACGTCATTACTCCAAGGAGCAACCATATATATGATAATCTAATTATATATTTTTTCATGACTGTTCGTTTTAAAATGTTAGATTAATTCCTAAAGTATAACTACGAGTAAAAGGGTATCTCTGTGTTCCCGATGCTTTTCTTTTCGCTTCCGGATCCCAACCATCTTTTATTCTTGTAGACTCCCATAAATCAGTTCCTGTAACATAAATTCGGAATCCTGAAATATATTTTATTTTAGAAACTTTATCAGAAGGAAGAGTATAACCCAATGTCACATTCTTTAGTCTGATGTATCTACCATCCTGTGATGTAAGCGATGAAGCTTGATAGTTATAGTTATTAATATTCTTATCATTGGTATAAGGAGCATAATATGCATTTGAATTTGTCTCACTCCAAGTTCTACCAATTGACTGTGTTGTTGTATTTGTATATAGTGCTCTAAAAGGAACTGTCCAATTATCAATATCTCTGTACACAAAACGGTTAGCTGCACCCTGGAATAACAAATCTAAATCAAATCCCTTATAACTGGCTCCAGCATTAAAAGAATAGGATATTTCCGGAGTATCACTACCTAAATATTCAAAATCTTGTTCATCTAAAATTCCATCATTATTTAAGTCACAATACATATTATCACCTACACGTAAATTTGATGGCATTTCAATACCATTATTCTCATAATATTTTGCAATATATGCATCTAACATCTCTTGATTTTGAATCTTACCTCCGTATCGTAAACCAAAGATTGAATTAAGAGAATAACCTTGTTGTGTTGAAGTATATCCGGATGAAATCACGGAAGTACCTCCATAATCAACTAATTCATTTCGCGCGAATGATATTACACCACCAACATGATAAGAAACTTCCCCTATTTTATCTCTCCATGTAAGATTACCTTCATATCCCCAGTTTTTAAACTCCCCGGAGTTTGCTTTTGGAGCAGAATCACCTAATACAGAAGGGAAAGTAAGACTTACTAACATATTGTCATTTTTCTTTAAGAATGCATCAACAGAGCCTGATAACTTTTGATTTAAAATACTAAAGTCAAAGCCTACATTATAGTTTTTAATACGCTCCCAGCTTCTTGACGTAGAGGCCAAAACACCAGTTGTTTTAATATAAGATAGTTTTGAATATCCCACATAGGCACCATTAGAAGAACTAATATTATACAACTGAACACCATCATAGTTAGAAATTCCACTTTGATTACCCATCTCAGCATAAGACACACGTAATTTCAGTTGATCTAACCAACTAACATCTTGTAAAAAGTTTTCTTCTGAAATTCTCCATCCCAATGAAGTACCATAAAATAAATCCCATCTATTTTCTGGTAAAAACTTAGATGATCCATCATATCTGGAATTAAATTCTACTAAGTATTTAGATTTATAGTCGTAGTTAAATCTTCCAAAAAATGAAGTGTTGGCATTTTGATATTTTTCTTCATCTCCAGTCAAAGTAATCTCTCCTGATCCATTAACTATTTCAAGACCATCCTGAGTATCTAATACTTTTACACCAAAATAAGTATACTGTTTAAATTCATACTGACTACCAATCATTAATTTAAAATCATGATCATTTATCTTCTTCTTGAAATTTAAGTAACCTGAAACAGAGTAAAAATCTGTTTGAGAATTGGTTTGCTTGTAATACGAATTAGCTTGAGTTGGAGAAGTTAAAACTTCTTTTGTTCCTGTATAATTATAATATGTAATTGAATTTTGCGTCGTATTTCTTGATGCAGAGGCAGTGTTATATCCCAAGTTTACATTGGCATCTAACCAATCGGTAACATCATACTTAAAAGTCTCACTAATATTTACTGCAGAAACAGATAATTTGTTATCTCCTCCATCTTCTGCCTTTGCTACAGGTGATCCCCAGGTACCCCATGCATAAGGTTTTCCATTTAAAGTTTTTAACGGTAGACCTGGCATTGGCATTGAAGTCGTTAACATTGATCCTATGAATGTAGGAGCGACTTGTTCTTGTCGGTTATATGAAATAACAGATTCTAAGGTTGCCTTATCTGTTAACTTATAACTATTGTTGGCTCTAAAAGTATATCTTTTATTATTATTATTTCCATATTGTAAATTGGATCCATCATACAAATAGCTCATTGATACTCTATACGATGAACGTTCATTACCTCCTGAAATAGCTAAATTATTTTCGGTTGAATATGAATTTCCAAATAAAGAACCTAACCAATTATCTTCTGAAAATACAAAATCAGAAACATCAGTAAAAGCCGCAGTACCAAATGGACTAGCACTATTTTCTAAATCAATGTATTGTCCCTTATAAGTTTTAGCTAATTGCGCATAACTATACCATACACTAGAGGTATTATTATCATTTTCTAATGTTGTCATGATACCATCCGCCCATTGATCAACACTCATTAACTCTGGCATTAAACCAACCTGTTTCAGGGCCATTGTTCCGTTATACTCAACTTTAACAGTACCTGTTTTACCTTTTTTGGTAGTAATTAAAACAACCCCACCAGCCGCTCTGGATCCATAAATGGCTGCAGCACCATCTTTTAAAAAGTTCATTGACTCAATATCATTTGAGTTCAATAATCGCATATCATTTACACTATTATAGGCTACTCCATCAACAATAACTAATGGCTCCATAGAGTTAACTGATGAAGAACCCCGTAAATTTAAATCCCAACCTTCATCTCCTGGAGCACTTGATGCACGTGTTATCATCACCCCGGGAACCTGACCTTGCAAAGCTTGTAAGGGACTTGAAAGACTTCCTTTTTCTTGAAGGGTTTCTGAATCAATAGCAGTAACAGCACCAGTTACAGAGGCTTTTTTCTGAACACCATAACCAACAACAACAACATCATCCAAACCTATAGTTTCAGACTTTAAGACTACATTAATAGGTGCTGGTCCGGTAACAACAATTTCCTGACTTGTCATTCCAATAAAAGAGAATACTAATGTTGATCCAACTTCTATATTATTTAACCTATAATTACCATCAATATCTGTAATGGTGCCAATAGCTGTATTTTTTTGAACTATAGACACACCAGGCCATAGGTTCACCATTTTCATCAGTAACACTTCCACTGATTGAAACTGTGTTTTTTTGATCATTAACACTTGTATTAAAATCAGGTGCTGCATTAACTATTATTCCTACAGATAGAAACAATAAAGCACCTACGAGCATTTTTTTCATCCATTCATTAATGCTACTGGTCTTGTCATTATAACCACCAGAACATTCTTCAATAGAATTTCTCATAAATATTAAATTTAAGTTAACCATAAAATTATTTTTCGATCTTGATTTTATTAAAAAAGCAATTGTTAATCATATTTCACAAATATCTATCATTTCTTAATTTTTGTGAATTAAACAAAACCCTCAATCGTTTCCTTTTAAGTTCTGAAACCAAGTTAAACGAGTGTCATTTTAATCTGAAATACTAAAAGATCGATACAATAATCACACAGTACAAAAATATCCTACCATCTATTTTAAAGTCACTTAAACCACAATAAAAAGTGTCACATTATATTTTGATCCCCCACAAACTCTTTGATTCAGAAAATTTACTCATCAAAACATTGGCTATTTGCTATTGACTTCTTCAAATAAAAAACAAATCGATAAAATGTTATCAAATATTAATTCAGCAATAGATTAACGAGGAAAATAAAACAATAATGATTATTGATGAAAGGCAATATATATATAGATATATATATTCTTTTAAATAAATTAAAAAATTTTATCCTTTAGAGATCTAATAAGTCTTTAGGAAATTAAAGTATTCTTAAGATAATGAAGAATTGTTTATTGAATTACAATCAAATATGTTTATTTAAATCAGCCTAATGATACTTAATACTTACTTTTGAATTTCATTCCAATATTCAGAAGGTGTTTGCCCTGTTACTTTTTTAAATGCACGATAGAAAGAAGATTTAGAATTAAAACCACATTTTTCAGCAACAGCAAGAAGTGTAAATTTTGAATATTTTGGATTCAACAAGAGATCTTTAACTTTTTCAACTCTATAATAATTAATAAAATCGGTAAAACCCTGATTTAAGTTCTGATTTATAGCTTGAGATATATCATGTGTAGAAGAATTCATTTGTTCCGCTAATTCTGCAATTTTTAGATCAGAATTTAAATAAACATCTGATTTAAGAACAAAATTCTTAATCTCTTCTAATAAAGCCTTACTCTGTTCTATATCTAATCGAGAACGCTCATATCGCTCTTTATCTTCATCTGAAATCTGATTTTTTGCTTCGCTTAATTTTTTCCGAATAGACTTAATTGAAAATACAAAAACAGCAATTAGACAGACGATAAATACAATTATACCAACTAGAACTAAAATACTTTGATACCATTCTGAATTAATTTTAATGGCAAGAGTTTTTATACTATCCTCAATAATTTTACCAGATCCATCAAGTAATGCAACCTCAAATAAATAATTACCCGGCTTTACAGAATTAAAATAAATTCTATTCTGATTATTTAAAGCCATCCATTCTGAATTAATAGTATTTTGCTTTGTTAATCTTACGGAATATTTATTGGCAGTTATATTGGGTATCGATAGATTAACAAATCTAAATCCGATATTATTGTCTTTCCCCCTTAACTCAATAGAAGTTACACCTTCAATATGCTTATTAAAGTTATCATCTTGATCAGCTAATGCTTTTCCTCCTATATAAACATCTGTTATTACTATATTACTTCTACCTGATCCTTTAACCACACTTTTAGGATTATAATACACCAATCCTTTCTCATTTCCCATCCAAACTTGATCATTTCTATCTTTTAAAATAGCACCAGGATTAAAAACTAAACCAGGCAAACCATTAGATTTATAATAATTTATAATAGAATTATCACTTGTAGTAAATCTTGCTAATCCTTTAAGTGTACCAATCCAAAATTCCTCCTCTTCAGTTTGAATTATTGAACATATCGAATTATTACTCAAGCCTGTTTCTTCAGAAAGATGATTAATTACTTTAAAATCCATACTCACTTGAAAAATACCATGTACTTCTGTTGAAATCCACATTGCATTTTTGTTATCAATATAAAAATCAGTAACCTTATGTCCTTTTATTTCAGGTAAATCTACTAGAATTTCCAGGCTCTTATTTTCATTAATTTGAAATATTCTGGCACCTAACATACTTCCTACCCAAATTCTATTTAAACTATCAATCTTTATACTATAAATCCAATTTTCAGAATCATTTCCCTGAACTTCCTTAACAGGTTTAATAATTCCTTTTTCCTGTTTATAAAGTCCACTTAGTGTGGCAATCCATAAATCGCCGTTCTTATCGCGTTCAAAATCATAAACACTTTCATTAAAAAAAATGTCTTTGTTCCAATCAACAATTTTATTTTTACCAATAATTTTATAAACACCACCATTATAGGTTCCAAATAAAACACCATCCTCCTCTTCATCAAATGATAAAACTATTTTACTTCGAAGAATAGAATTTTCATTGGAAAAGTATTGAACAGATTGATCATTATTTGTGATATATAAGCCATCTCTGGTACCTATATATTTCTTATTATTTTTAAATAATATGGAACGAACACTGGTACTGGGATTGTATTTGTTATCATCAATACTATAAGTTTTAAATGTTTTATCAACTAAGGATGCATAATTAACCCCTCCTGCATAGGTTCCAATCCATAAGGTTGAGTTGTTATCTATTAAAATAGAATATATTGCATCAGAAGATAGAGATGTTGCATCATTATCTATATGTTCAACTCTTTGAATTTTATTACTTTCAAAATCACAAATTATTAATCCATTAGAATCTGTACCTACAAATAATTTTGATGTATCATTAGAAAGCGTAAGTATGATATCATCTTTATAATTTCCATATTCAAAATATTCCTTATTCTTTAACCTAAATCCGATAATTCCATGCGTTGGTGTTCCTAAATATATTGTATCTTTTAATTTTGTGAGACATGAAAAATTTAACACATCCTCACCTTCAAGTTGACTAACATTATAAATAATCGAACTTTTAATTTTTAGGTCATATTGAATCAATCCTCCTTTAGTGGCAAGATATAATTGATCATTCTCTATAATAAAATCATTTACCTGATTTAAGAGTGCGTTTACATCCCTATGAAATAGTACCTGATTTACCTCTAACGTTTTAATATCAATAATGTAAAATCCTTTCTCTGTTGAGCATAATATTTGATTTTCACCATTACCTATTAACTTATTAACTCTTGTCTTATGTATAAATTCATCATCAAGTTCAGTAAATACATTGGCTATTCTATTCCAATAATACAAGCCTGATTCTGTTCCTATCCATAATCGATGATCATTATCTTCAAAAATAGAAGTAACACTATTTGTATTATTGGGAAAATACTTATTGAAAGAGCGAACTTCTACACCATCATATCTACTAATTCCCTCTAAGGTGCCAAACCATATGTACCCATACTTATCTTTAAAAATGGTTTTAACAAAGTTATTTGTTAATCCATCTTCAACGGATATATAATTAAATACCATTTTCTCAGCAATTAGACAAAATGGCATAAATATTAATATAAGTATACTTAATAGATTTTTCACTCCCTAAAATAAAATAATCTCACGAAAGTAATAAAAAATGTGTTAACAGATATATTAGCTATTGTACTATCTCCACAAAATACAAAACTATATTTTACTAAAGTCAGATTCCATAAATTATATTAGAATTTTAAGACGGGCAACGATGTAATTGAGTTCTCTTTAATAGGATTATTTTTGAATCGGTCAATAGTCTTAATTTATATTGAAATAACAAAAAATAAAAAAGCCTGTAAAACATACATTTTACAGGCTTTTAACTTATTTAATATTTTAAGTAGTCGGGGTGGAGAGACGAATATCCTATCTTATAAACTGCAATATTTCAACATATTACAAAAACAAACCAAACTAAGCTACACTTAACTTACACCTGCAGTTTGACTTATAATGTATTGATTTTCTGTCTTATGACATAGCATAAAGATACAGAAAATCATTGGCTTTTAACCCCAAAACAATGCAAAATATATGCTATAATTTATTAAAGTTGCTTTATTGTTCCATAAGAATTGAACTATAGAAATATTAAGATTTGTATAGAAATTAGATGTGTTAACCCCATTATATTAACTATATACCATAAAAAGATCTCTTTATACTATCATATTTTATGGTCATATCAAATCTTCGTAAGTATTATCTCCTAATTTCATATTGATTACAAGACTCGGTATTTTACCTTTTGCACTTTCTGATAAAGTTTCTCCACTAAATGATTTTGTATCTGATTGGTATTATTGTACTGTTTACTAAACCATCAACATTATGAATTCAAACATCATACAATTCTTTACTAGTAATCATACTATCCCCACTAAAACCATCTACATCAACACCTATATTATCAATAAAATGAACAGGATTATTAGCAGCTTAAATTATCTAAAATATGTAATATTGAGCTAGTAAATCTATACTATCAAATCTCGTTGTTAAAACTGTGCCATAAAATCATGCCAATTTATGTAATCTTTTATTTACTTTTTGGCCCTTACTTACTACTAAAACCTCTCTAAGAACACTTATCTAGTTCCAAAATCAGTCATTTTCTTTTTCATATAAAAAAAAGATATTTGCTTTATAACCGGATTGCAAATCCTGGCACTATACAAAAAAGAGCCACAACTTTTTAAATTGTGACTCTTTTATATGTTTTACAGCTCGCTTATTTCACGGAAAACATTTCCGCGCCAACAGCCGTGCCTGTTAGCTCAGTTAAATTACATATCCAATTTAGCAAATGGAATTTGTAACTCTCTTTCTACATAACCATCTTCCAAACTATCAAAACATCTATATTTTATATACAACGAACTATTAATTAATTTATGTGCTACATAAAATTGACGATTTTTAGCATTGTTATAAAAATATTTATTCTTATACTCCTTTATAAAAAGATCATAATCTTTTGGAATAAGACAAATGAAATCTGTTAGTTTAAGACTATACCTTCTTCTTTGTGTTCTTAGACAGGTTATTCCATTTTGATCAATTTTATAAATAATCCAATATAATATTTCTCCTTCATAGTTTATTTTAGTATTAAGCTGAACAACAATGTATCTACAATCATCTGTAATAAAAAATTGATAATTCTCCACTTCGTTATTATAAATAAACTTATGATCACTTGTCAGAAAATATGAATTTTTTAAACTATATTTTCCCTTATTATTTGATTCTAGAATTTTAAAACAACCTTCAGTTTCTTCATTTGACAAATAACACAAAGCAAACTTTTTATTTGCTGAAAATATAGTATCCTGTGCAGAACAAAATATATTTATATTGAAAAGCAAAATAATTAATACAATTAAATTTTTCATATTTTCTAATATGGATTAAAACGAAATGTTGAAAGATTAAACCACATATAATCTTGAACATTCAAAGGACTATAACCACTATTTATAAAACCACAATTCAAATTACTGCACATGCCTAGATTTGTGTTTAATTGAATCGAATAACTAATAGGTAAATTTTTGTTTGCCTGACTATATACATACTTATTCCAAGAATAAGCTCCAGCCTCCATAAAATTAGCATAAGTTAACAATCCTGCATACCTCTGAGCTACATGTACATATTCATGTCCAAGAGTATTATATAAAGAAAACTTGGATTTAAAAGAACGCATAGCAATCTTAACATTACTCATTTGACCAACTCCATCTTGTCCTATTGCAATTGTCTTACCTGCTGCTCCATCAGAAAAATGATCAACTGCAGTTAAGCTATTGCACCCTTCCTGATCTCCAAAATAAGAATCTGAAAAGCTTTTCAAATTATCATTAGAAAAAGATACAGTTCTTCCATCCATTGCAACTCCATCATCCGTTATATTAAGATATTTATTAAAGACATACTTATTATGCAAAAAATCTATTCCTTGAGTAATTCCTCCTATCACTGCTCCCGATATAGCACCAGAAGCTCCTCCAATTAAACCTTGGCTAAGTCCTCCTCCAAAATCAGCACCATTAACCCAAGCATTTCCAGCACTCCCTACAAATCCACCAGCAAAACCTCCTGCTGATCCAACAGCTGCTCCATTTAAAACAGAACCTCCAAGGCTTGTAGCTGTTGACAAGCCTCCACTTACAGCACCACCTGTTGCAGCTGCAGCAGCACCAGCTAGTCCTCCAATATGGCCGGCGACAAATCCATCCCACATAGCCTGACCAAAGCTATCCCCATTACGAATACTTTTAATATTACTTGAAAGTGTACCAATAACAGAACCTATAATAGCTCCAGCCAAGATATTCCAGAACTCCCCACTAGGATCCGTATAAAGCATTGGGTTATTCATACAATAAGTATACCTATTGTAATTTAACCAGTTTCCTGGTGCTTGCAATTGTGGATCAGGACTTAAGAACCTTGCAATAACAGAATCATAAACCCTGCCATTCATATTAATTAAAGCAAAATTATCTAAATGCTCGTGAAAGGTATATCCTCGATCTGTTAACCATGTTGTTCTTGAATCTGCATCTTCCCAAGATTCCGGATCTCTTCTTTTACCCCATGGGTCATAGGCATAACGTTCAACTACACTTCCATTTTTATCTGTTAATGCTAATAACGATCCTTGAAAATCTGTATAAGCATGGTATAAATTACCTACTCCATCCTTTTCAATATAAATAGCTGCCAGGCCGTTGCCGCCTGCAATATAGTGAACTTTTTTTACAGATCCATCACTGTGGTCTTCCTCATAATCGCCCATGTAATATTTAGTAAAGGCATCTGATTTACCTTCGTTAAACACTCCAACTCTACGTTGATTGTCTATTCCATAGGTTAATTTTAAGGTATGATTACCTTCTGTTATTGTAGATACCTTCTTAAAATCGTTGTATGTTATAACCTGTTCTACATCAGAAATAATGGAAGGATTACCACTAATGGAAGTTATAGCATGAATTTTTGTAGCATCATCGTAATTCATTGCATAACCTAAATCTGATTTTGAAGTGATATTTCCATGATCTCCATATCCAATAGTATAATTTACCGGGTTTGATAAATTATCCCTTTCAATCTTCCAGGTTTCTAAACGATTTAAATTGTAGGTGAAAGATTCTTTATTACCAGAAATCAAATCCTGCCTGTATTCTAAATTTCCATCAGCATAATATTGATAAAACATATCAATAATGTCACCACTTTGAATTGATTCTGGCAGTCCTCTTTCGGGTTCGTAACCAAATGCTATGGTTTTATCTCCTTTTAAACATTGCTTAAACTGACCTCTGGCATTTACCGCTTCTCCTTTCCAAATATTATTACCTGATTTATCTTTAACCTGCTCCAGAAAACCCGTTTTTGTATAGGTATTGGTTATAGCAAAACCAGAAGGATATGTTCTTGTTTTTTCACGCCCAAAGCTATCATAAGTTGTATAAAAAGGAAATGATTTTCCGTTTATGGATTCTGTATACTTGGTTACCCGTCCTAATCCATCATAATTGTATTCTACCTTATGTCCGGTTTCACTATTAGTAACTGAATTTACAAAACCCTTAGAAGTATCAAAAACAGTTGTTGTTGTTACACCATTTTGAGTTGATGAATAATTTCGACCTGCATCATCGTATGAATTTTCTGTTCTAATGGTTTTCAATGATCCATCGGATTCTTTTTTCTCATATTCTTCCCAAACTAATTCGCCAAATCCATTGTACTTACTACTAATAGTACCTGCATCCGGATCTATTATTTTTGTTCGGTTTCCTTGTAAATCAAAATAGGTTTCTACTGCGATTCCTCCTTCCGGGGTAGAAGTTTTTACTTGACCATTTGGCCAATAGGTAAACGATACCTTTTTACTATCTACACTACTTTCTATAACCTGACCTGCTGCATTTTTTATTTCTGTAGATGTTCCATTGGGACTCGTCACTGTAGTTTTCAAATTTGCATCATCATATACATAACTTACTGTTCCCAACTGAGAAACTACGGTATTTAAACGACCATAATTATCGTATGAATATGTAGTATTGTTATAGGATTCTCCGTTGAAATGTGGTTCTGAAACATGCCATTTTTCTCCTTTTGAATTATAATCTGTTACAACTTCAATTACCTTATCTTTCTTAAAACCATATGAATCAGTTCTTACTTCTCTTCCCAAATTATCATACCATGTCCATACCGGACTTTGCCCACTTGTCTCTGCATATGAACAATACACGGCATCTGCAGGGCCTGAACCATCGTTCCATTGCAAGGTTTGAACGGAGTAAGTTCCATCGGGATAAGTTGATTTTGACAATCTGCCAAAACCATCATATTCATATTGAGTTTTATGACCTAGATGATCTACTTCATAATCTAATAATCCGGTAGTTTCATTATAATTATATGTAGTTTTAAATCCTGTATAATCTTCTGTTTTTGTGTTTGTAAATCGACCAGAAGATGTATAAGTAAGTGTTACACCTCTTACTTTATCATTGCTCTCTGTTTTTATATTTTTGGCATTCCCAAACGAATCGTAATTACTATATCTTGTCACTAGCTCATTATCATCACCCGGATCTTGAGTTTTTGTCAGGATATTACCTTTTGAATCATAGGTAAAATTGGTAGTTCTACTTTCGTTTCCTTCTGAATTTTTTTTGGTTATTGTTGTACTCAGAGGTAAATAATCACACCAACTTCCTTCGTCAGTATAGGAAATGGTTTGCTCTTCTGAGATACCACTACTAGTTCCGTTATGTAAATATTCTTTGCTTACAGAGGTAGGATTTCCATAGGAATCATAAGATATAAACTTTTGTTTAACGGAAGTTTCTGTCAACCCATTCAGTGTTGTAATGGAATTATTTTTTAACCAAAACCTTTTATTTCCCTTATAAACAGTTGTATAATCATACGTTTCTTTACTTATTGTCTGAATTCCGCATCTTGTCTCTTTATGATCAGGGATTAAAATATTATATGCTGTATTTAGGTTATTATAACTCCTAACCTTAATATTTGTTTTATAATTAGTAGATTCTGTCGATAAGAATCCTAATAAACCCTTGCCCTGTTTATGAATTAATAAATCATAATAATCATAATAAATTTTTGAAGCTCCTTCCTTTTGATGACTATGTAATAATACTAAAGGGAAACGTTGCTGAATAATCGGGTAATTTGTTATAAGACTAGCATATTCATTATAACATCCATAATTTGTTGTCATTAGATCATAATCGAACGTTATATTATCATCAAGCCCTCCTTCAATACTATAAACAAATAATTTAGTATTATCGTCGAACGATTTTATCTCTCTATACACAGTTCCTCCACTATAACACACTTCCGTTACTCCATCTCCATCAAAATCTGAAAAACATAAATCAAGTACATCTTGATGCAGATACCCACTACTGTATATATCTGATTTATAACTAACAAAATCAAATCCTTTCCCATTCCACACTCCTGCTTTAAAATCAAAGAATAATTTACCATTTCCTTTATCATATACCGTTGTCATAATTATATCTGACTTCCCATCCATATTTAAGTTTACGGCCTTGGTTGCTGTAGTGTAAGATTCTCTTAGTTCATAATTTTTAATATCCTTTTTAACAAATGAATTTCCGGTTGAAAAAAGTATGTACCAGGACCAATTATTAGATGTCATTCGTCTTTGAACCAAAATATCTGTTAAATTATCTCCATTATAATCACCCAATATTAATGCGTCATTACTATTTGCTTCTTGTGTAGAAAATACCTTAGTAAAGGAGGAGCCTGTTAATTCATAAACATCTAATGAGTTATTCATGGCAGAAATTAAATTCTCTTTACCATTTCCTGTTACATCACAATTAAAGTTATTACCTGTATTTATGTTACAATTAAGTACTTTTGAATCGCCAAATCCATCAATTCCTCCTGATCCTATTTTACTTCCATTTCCATTATAAACAGAGTTTGTACTTTTTATTAGGATTTCATCTTTTCCATCTCCATTATAGTCTGCTATTTTAAAATCGTTACTTTTTTCTGTTGTATTAAATCCTGTATAACCTGAAGAATTTCCTTTCGAAAATTCATTTCCATCGAAAAAGTAATAATTATAACGATAAGATTTATATGCATTTGAAACTCCAACTAGATCTACATATCCATCTCCATTTAAATCTGCAGGTACAACATACTTAATATCACTACCATAAATAGTCTTTGTACACTTATTTTTAAATACTACCTTTCCGTTTTCAATAGTATTTAAATACAACGTAACAATATCATCTTCTACTGTTATAAAGTCTGTTCTTCCATCTTTATTAAAGTCTCTGTAAAATAAATCCTTGTCTTCTATTGTCTCTTCCAACAATGATACATATTCTTCTCCAACTTTATTATTCAAACCTCTAGATGGATATTTAAAATTAGTTACATTATAACTTTCATTTTTTTGACCGGTTAATTGTACTGATACTAAATTAGATTGTAAATTTTGCTCATATGTAAGTTCGTAATTAAACAATTGAGTAGAATTACTTGATACGGTAATATTTTTTATTCGATAGTTTTTTCGAATAAGCTGCCCCCCAATATACATTTCTTCATCATCCTCTCTTCCTTCATAATCAAAATGAATTTTTGCATAATGACTGGATCCTTTATTTATATTTCCTCCATATGAAATATATGCAATACGATGATTTCCATAAGCTGGTGAACCATTTATAGAATATTCATTCATACTATAATTATATTCTATATAATTACCATTTGAATCTTGTACTTTTGTTAAAAACCATGATAATCTAGCATAATCACCACTTGTACCTATACTTAACGGACAATGCGACGGATCATTACTACTTGAAACTCCAAAAGTCAATACTTTTCCTTCTTTCGTTGTAACTTCTATTATTTTAGGTCCCCATGAAGCTATATTTTTACCAATAATTCTACTAAATGATTCACTTTCGGTTTTATATTCAATTTGACTACTTGTTTCAGAAATTTTCATTAATCGTTGTCCATCCAACATCAATGGACTATCTTTTGTCCAATCAATACTTGAAGCCTGTCTATCATAATAATAAGTACGAGGGGCTCTTGTTATTTGAGATAGACCACTTATACTCCATCCCCAACCGGCAATACCATTACCTGACTGGCTATTATACACTAAAGAAATATTGGGTTGTAATCCCTTTATACCTTTGGGACATTCTATAGGTATTGTATATGTTGCAGCTCCGGTACTACTCAAATTAAATTGCCCTGGTATACTGCCTACAACTCCTCCCTGAGCAGGATCGGTAGTTATTTCTCCTCTCTCTGTTTTATACGTAGCATCCGTAGGAGGAAACAACAAACACGGATCTATTAAAGCTGTAAAAGTGAGTCCCTCACCTGCCTTATAGCTAAATCCATTTTTTAACGAAATATAATCTCTGGCAACATAATTTTTAGTTCCCGTTTCCGTGGAATTAAGCGTATAATTTTCTTTCGGTTCTTGTGCATATACAATACTAATTACGCACAAAAACATTAATGTAATAAATTGTTTTAACATGGTTTAGGTTTATTTATTGTTTAACGATTTTATAGGATTTCCTCTCGTTATTGGTTTGTAATATTAAAATATAAACACCCGGACTTTGGTTATCTAATGGTATTGGTGTTTCACCCATATCCGTTACTTTTCCATTTAACACCTGATTTCCTCTTGAATCAAATACTTTATAACTATAATTCGCATCTTCATCTCCGCCACTAATATTAATTTTCAAGTTTCCTTTAGTTGGGTTTGGATAAATCGTCACTTCTCTTTCTTCCCAGGAATCACTAATTGGATCTTCATTATCTGATAACTGTGCACTTTTATTACCTATATAAACTGTATCGATATATCGATTAGTTCTATTACCCGAATTATCATACTCATACGTTACATGATACGACTGTGCAATAATTACTTTTACTGTAAAAAGTAAAAATGCTAGAATTAATAACTTTTTCATTATGTTATAGGTTTAATTTATTTTTGATTATTCAGTATATCTTTTATTGTCTTTATCTCAGACTTTAAATTTGTGATCTCCTTTAATTGCTCATCCTGTTTAGTAAGCTTTTCATCTTGTTTTATGATATACAAAGTCAACTCCTCTACCTTTTGCAGCAATAACTTATTCATCTCAGCCAAATTTACTCCTGAAGCTTCCATTTCTTCTGCACTGGGTATATCTGGTAGGTGTTTATTGATTTTAATGTAGTTTTCTACTTCGGTAAGGTCTTTTAAATTATAAGTGTCGGAAAAGACAAAGTCAGCTGTGTTGCCGTTGGCTTTTACTGTTATTTGATTGGCGGCAAGAGTTCCACTCAGATTTAGATTATCCATACTAGCCAATGTTACTTCTATTTCTTCAGCTTTGATATTACCGGCAACATCAAGTTTGGCAGAAGGCTCTTCTACTCCTATTCCTATTTTACCGCTACACACAAGTCTTTCAAAATTCTGAAACTTCGGTTTAGACATTAGATACTCTCCTTTATTGACAACTAAATTAGGATCCCCCATTGTAACTGTTACAGCACCTTCTCCCTCTACCTGGCAAAAGTTCACTCTTACTCCCATATGACTATATTGACAATTGGCTACTAAATTAACTTCTGAAGGAGATACTCTTTTTAATCCTAATACTAAATTTCTAGTCTTTACATCCTGCACTAAATCATAATTAAATTCTCCAGAAAATTTAACATATAATCTAAAATTGGCAACAGTCGGGAGGTTGTATCCCCAATTACCATTATTGTCAATAACTTCTCCTACTATTTCAACTCCGTCATAAGCACCAATAGATCCAGCATCTATAACAGCTACTACTCTTTCTCCTTTATCTGTAGATGTGTTATCTTCAATCCATTCGTATTTTTGGGAATAACCTAATAAAGTGGTCAAAACGAAAAAAATGAATACACTAAATAGTTTTCTCATAGCGTTTATTTAAAATGATTTGTTATTATTTCTTTGATTGTATTTAATTCATCTTGCAAAGATCCTATTTTGTCTTCCAAATCCTTCCTTTTATCTTGTTCCTTTTCCAATTCTTCCTTTTGTACAATAGAATAAAGCGTTAATTCCTCCACCTTTTGAAGCAACAACTTATTCATCTCAGCAAGGTTTACTCCTGAAGCTTCCATTTCTTCCGCACTTGGAATATCCGGTAAGTGCTTATGAGTTTTAATGTAGGTTTCTACTTCGGTAAGGTCTTGGAGTTGGTAAGTGTCGGAGAAAACAAAGTCGGCTGTATTTCCATTGGCTTTAACGGTAATTTGATTGGCTGCTATATTGCCTTCTATGTTAAGATTTGTAGTTGCAATATCTTCAACACGGATTTCGTCTGCAAGAATTAAACCATTTACATTTAGATTCTTCATTTTTATTGAAGAGGTTCTCTGATAAATAACGGCATCAATTTTAGATGCATTTGCAAAATCATTAGGTTCTGGTGCATCTATTCCCACACCCCCTGTTTGGTATTCTATTTTAATATGCGGATACCACATTTTATTTATGTCTTTATATTCACTTTTCCACCATAAATGGAATACACTCGCACCCTCAAACAAATAATAAAATGAACCACCTAAATTATTATTCAATTCATTTAAGACTAATGCCCTCCCGTAATTTTTAGCAACAATTATTTTCCAACCACAATTATTTTCCAACCACAATTATTTGCATCATAACCAACTATATTAGCAAGTATCTCATATGTTCCTGTATAAAATTTTCCAATATAAAAGATACCTTCATGGCAATCTTCTCCTGGTAGTTGATATTCAATTACTTTTCCTGATTCTGTGGATTGTCCACATATGCAAACGCCTACTGATAAAACAAGAATTAGCATTGTTAATTTCCTCATTGTGAGTATGTTTTTTTTTTAAAATTATTTATATTATTTCATTAACTTTTTTACCTAATTAGGATTTATCTTATCCATTAATAACAAAGTCTCAATCTTAGCAAGCCTTTTTTCAAGCTCCTTAATAGCATTATCCTTATCTTTAAGTTGTTTCTCCTGATTTATTGTATGTAGTGTCAACTCTTCTACCTTTTGCAGTAATAGCTTATTCATCTCTGCTAGGTCTACACCAGATGCTTCCATTTCTTCAGCACTCGGAATATCAGGTAAATGCTTATGAGTTTTAATGTAGTTTTCAACTTCGGTAAGGTCTTTGAGATTATAGGTATCGGAGAAGACAAAGTCGGCCGTTTGAGCTTCAACTTTTATCTCTGTAGCACGAATAGTTCCGGCAACATCTAATTTGTAATCTGGTGTAATAGTCCCGATTCCTACATTCCCATTTGATCTATTTAGAATGGTATTATTACCAATCTCGTTTATATAAAGAGGAGTACTTCCATGAGATTGTATCCATGAATATGAACTATTAACACCTAAACGAAGATTTGATGTCCCAGAACTAGACAATCTTAGCAATGCTTCATTACTAGCTGAATTATTACCAAATATATGAAGCTTACTTTGTGGTGCTCTTGTTCCTATTCCTACATTTCCATTTATATTAATTAACATTTTGGTATTTGACTCTGTTATAAACTCAGAATCTGACATTTCCTTTCCTAACTTAAATTGATAATCATGATGAGATATAAAGCTTATGTTTCCAAAAATATCCGTATTAATAACGCCAATTGATGACCTGGCACCATCTCCAAATAAATTCCACATTCCTCCATCTCTTGAACCATTCATAATAACAGCATTATTAGTATGCCCATAACTTGGATTATACCATTTTAATAAAGTTATTCTATTAGCTCTTACATCTCCATTTACATGCAGTTTAGCAGAAGGAGAAGAAGTTCCAATTCCTATATTGTTATCTTTTACTTTGATAGGTGTTGATGCCCCGTTCTCGTCATTAACATTGGTTTGACAAAAAGCTGTCGTAATAACGGAAACTTGCAATACCAGTAATATTATAATTTGTTTCATTCTTGATTTGTAAAATATGAATGTGTGAAAAACTTAATCGAATATGATAATTAATGATTTGTTGCCTCGCCAAGCAATAACATCTCTAACTTAACCAAACGTTCTTCTTGCTGTTTGACTAACTGTTTCTGAGCATCTAATTCTTCTTTTAAATTTTTCCTTTCTCCCTGTTCCTTTTTCCTTTCTTCCTTTTGCTGAATAGCATAAAGTGTCAACTCTTCTACCTTTTGCAGTAATAGCTTATTCATCTCTGCTAGGTCTACACCAGATGCTTCCATTTCTTCAGCACTCGGAATATCAGGTAAATGCTTATGAGTTTTAATGTAGTTTTCAACTTCGGTAAGGTCTTTGAGATTATAGGTATCGGAGAAGACAAAGTCGGCCGTTTGAGCTTCAACTTTTATCTCTGTAGCACGAATAGTTCCGGCAACATCTAATTTGTAATCTGGTGTAATAGTCCCGATACCGATATTACCATTATTTGTAATATTAAAAACATTAATAAAACTATGATCTCCAATATTCTTACTTACACCTCCTATTTGAATTGAAAATCCATTTTGTCCTTCATTATGAAATCTTGTAGCATAATATCTTGCATCAACACCGCTCCATCGGTAGTAAGTTTGATTAATGTTTGCACCTCCATTTTCATTATCAATCATAACCTTAGGATCTTGACTTCCACTATAATTCATTTCTAATAGAAAATTACCATCCTTAATATGAAGCTTACTTTTTGGTGCTCTTGTTCCTATTCCTACATTGCCATTATTTATAAAGTTTATATCATGATTATTTGTTCCATTATACACCCTATGTTGTAATAAATCATTATAAGAAGTACCATCACTTCTTGATGCACTTAGTATAGTAAATGTTTTTGTAGCATCAGTAATGTAGTGCCCTCGTAAATCAATGATTTGATTGGGAGTAATTTTCAATCCCCATGTTTTTTCATTTGCTATGTAGGAATTATATGCAAATAAAGATACCTCTCTTTGATAATTACCACTTCTAAGAATCAATTGTCCCATAGTCTGTCCTTGCCCTACATAAACATTCTGGTTTACCATAATGTCATTGCTAAAAGCAAAACTACCAATTCCATTAGTTGAAATTTTTCCTATTGAGGATCCATCTGTTCTAAATGTTTTTAAAATAGTTCTTGACCCATTAGATTCAAACAGTAAACCACCTCCAAGCTTTAAGTTTCTATTAAAGTTGAAATTTCCCCAACCATCTGTTTGAAATAAACCTTCTTGGGTATTATCGGTCCTTGTTGTTCTTATTATTGTACTTGTAGAATTACTTTGTCTATATAATAAAGGGTCATTAGTCATATTCCATTGCCCCCAAGCAGTAACTCCAACACATAGAGTTATTATAAGTGTTATAATTTGTTTCATTGTATAAGTATTATGAGATTATGTTGCAGTTCTATTTTTCTTAATATTTTGCCTTTTCTCCAAGTATTAAAGATTCCAGTTTTGCTAATCTCTCTTCTATTTTGCCCCTCGCACTCTGCTCTTTGCTCAATGCTTCTTCTAATGCTTCCCTTTCTCCCTGTTCCTTTTTCCTTTCTTCCTTTTGCTGAATTACATACAAGGTCAACTCTTCCACCTTTTGCAGCAATAGCTTATTCATCTCTGCTAGGTTTACACCAGATGCTTCCATTTCTTCAGCACCTGGTATATCTGGTAAATGTTTGTGAGTTTTAATGTAGTTTTCTACTTCAGTAAGATCTTTTAAATTGTAAGTGTCAGAAAAAACAAAGTCGGCAGTGTTACCATTTGTTTTAACTGTGATTTGATTGGCGGCAATATTGCCCTCTAAATTAAGGTTAGTTGCAGCTATGTCTTCAACACGAATTTCGTCTGCTCGAATTGTGCCTTCTACATCAAGTTTATAGTCTGCTGAAGATTTGCCTATTGCAATATTTCCATTATCATTTATACGCAAGGCTTCCTTCAAATTAACATCACCAGAACTATTTGTTGCTATTCCATTTGTAACATAAAAAGCCAATTCCATTCCTTGACTCTTACCAGAACAACATGTGTTCGTCCTTAATGCAGAAATTCTTGCTCCCGAAACATAATTAGCTACATCTCTATATCCTGCAAATCTAATATGATATCCTGGCTGCTGCCCTGTTCCATCCCAATTTAATTTATCTCGATCTTTACCTATATAAATCCCATCATTATTGCCTGAAGCTATATGTAAAAGACTTCTCCCATTAACTATTCCTATACCAACAATACCCTTAAAGAATATCTTATCAGCATATACCTGAAAATTATCAAGAGAACTTGCTACTGAGTTATACTTTGTAAATCTAATATTGGATTTTGCACCATTGTCCCCTCCTGCTTGTATATATGCAAATTCAGAAGAATGTCCTCCCCAAAACTTTAAGACTGGATAATTATTGCTTAAAATATCTCCAATAAGAATTGTATGTCCGGCACCGTTAACATGAAGTGAAGCCTTGGGCGAAAGAGTACCTATTCCAACATCACCTGTAGCATCAATTTTATTTGTTTGTCCACAAACACTCAAAAACCTAAGTAATAAAAAAATTATTGGCCCAATTCTTTTCATCATATTGTTATGTGTAAATAATTATTATCTATATTTAAATTTTGTTCAATTCTTTTCCCTAGCTCATCTCTAACTCTTTTAAAAGACATACTTTTGTTAGTATACCTGGCCTTATATCAAAGCCTACATTAGGGGTTTGTAGTAGTCTGCAACAAAGCCTCAATTTTCACCAACCTCTCTTCCATTTTCTCCCTCGAACTCTGCTCTTTGCTCAATGCTTCTTCTAATGCTTTCCGTTCTCCCTGTTCCTTTTTCCTATCTCCTTCGATTTTAGCCAGCTTCTCTTCTTGTCTAATCGTATAAATCGTCAACTCCTCTACCTTTTGCAACAACAGTACATTCATCTCAGCCAATTTTATTCCTGAAGTTTCCATTTCTTCTGCACTTGGTATATCTGGTAAATGTTTGTGAGTTTTGATGTAGTTTTCTACTTCGGTAAGATCTTTTAAATTGTAAGTGTCAGAGAAAACAAAGTCTGCGGTGTTCCCGTTGGCTTCTACCAGAATTTCTTCTGCACGTAAGGTTCCGGCTACGTCGAGTTTAAGATCACCTGATGCTCTTTTCCCAATTCCTACATTACCACTAAATAGTACATTGCCACCACCTTCAAAACGAACAACTTGAGAAGCTGCATTCAGATCACCACACGAACCTCCACCGCAAGTTCCTCCCCAAATTGAAAAGGCGTCATTTCCATCATCTGTAATATATAACCTTAAGTCTGATGCATTATTTTTATAGACAGGAACAAGTAATGCTGCATCAGAAGGATCAATTCCATTGGAAAACCCAGTTATAGCATCATTAATATAATTTCCATTAGTATTTCCAAATTGTAATCTATTTCTTAATAAAGTAGAACCATTAACATCCAATCTAGCCCAAGGATTAACTATACCAATCCCCACTTTTCCACTCCAATGAAAAATATTATCATTAACATCCATCCAGCCTCTAATTACATTTCCATCTGTTTCGTGAAAAGTAATCATTGCATCAGACTCAATTGTAGTACCGTTATTATAGTGCATCCCAGCTCCACCACTCATGGATTGAAGTCCTCCAATATTAAAACCAATTTTATACACAGTTCCTGCAGTGGTTGTAAAACCGATATACTTCTCTGCTCCCATATTTATATCTCCTGCATTAAGAAATAAATTTCCTTTTTTTATAACCATGTCACCACTTCCTTCTCTCCAGTACGTTAACCATGAGTTTTCTGCAGTTCCATAGAGTCCTAATGCCATTCCATCTTTAGCTTTAGTTCCAAACGCATAAGTATTAGTTTGTAAAGTTGGAGCGAATATTATTTGGCTATAATTGCCACTAAGTTTAATTTTCGAAAACTCTGTTTGTCCCCATAAATAAATATTAGAGCACAATAAAATACCGATTAAAGTTAGTCTATTCATACAAGTACATAATTTTACACGGCCAACAATATATGCTAACCATAATTTATAATTTCATAATAGATAATGATTGATTCTTACCTTAGATAAATACAATAACTAAATAGTTATTAATCATTGATTCTCTTCAACTCTCTAATAGGATACAATACCACGTTTTAGTAAAGTCTTGTTCTAATTTACGTTCAATGTGCCTTATAATTTTCTATACAATCCTGGTTTTAAAGTATAAAATCTGATCATTTTGCTGGAGGGGGGAAAATAGGGTTAAGTAGTTAAATTTTAGCATAAAATATTTTTAGTTTTGTTTTTTGAGTACCCTAGATAGTAAAAAAATATTATTGTCTTTCACCTATATATTTTAACTACGATAAGTACATTAGTATTTTTTCGACTTTTCGACCCAAAAATAGTAATTTATTGTATTACTCTAGTAATCTAATTTGATAAAAGGAATAATATTTATGACAAACAACTTTCCTAGCTATATATAACAAATTTTACTTATTTAAACTAAAATAAATTACTTAAAATCCACATCTCTATTAATAAAAGAAATCTAAATCCCTTAATATACAATTTCCTTTATTTTAGAATGCTGCTTAAGTAAAAAGCCAGACAATATACTGCCTGGCTTTCATAAGTAATTCTATTATTATTGCTATTTCTTCTCTTGATAACGAATAGCTTAAATTTTTGATTATAGAACGCGATGAAATCGCGCACTAGCTGAGTCTTGTTATTTACCGCATGATTGACTCTATGCTCATTAAGATAAAATTTAAAGACTTCTTTAATAAAAATGTTTCTGCATTATAACCGGATTACAAATCCTAGCATTATACAAAAAGAGCCACAACTTTTTAAATTGTGACTCTTTTATATGTTTTACAGCTCGCTTATTTCACGGAAAAAATTTCCGCGCTAACAGCCGTGGTGGTTAATTTTCATATCCGCGCGTATGGGGGATAAAAAAGCCAGACAATATACTGCCTGGCTTTCATAAGTAATTCTATAATTATTGCTATTTCTTCTCTCGATAACAGAAAGCTTAAATTATTAATTAGAGAACGCGATGAAATCGCGCACTAGCGGGGGGCATACTGGAATGATTAATGTTTAATTATGCTATTAACAATATTATTCGTATCCATTTTAATTATTAATCTTCCAAAAACTATGTTTATTATTGAGAAAATAACATATGGGATAAGAAAGATACAATTTAGAATCTCAGAAAAAAAATAACCTAAAATAAAACTTAAAGCTTGAGTTAACACAACTAAATATATTAATGAAATTTCCCATGTAAAAACAACATTTCCTTTATTATCCTTTTCAATAATCACTTTACCTTCACGTATTACTTTCAATGCTTCAGTTCTATAATCTAATCCATCTGAATATTTATTAAATAATGAGTCTTTTTTGAACTCTACCAAGTTAGCTTCTTTCGTATACTGGTAGTCCATTTTACGTAATGTATTACAAATATTACTAATAATTCCGTCGATATTATTACCATGAAAAAGCGACTCAGATTTTATAATTATATTTCTCATAAACTCAATATTTATATTCAATAAAAAATAATTTTAATAAATGTGTTGGATTTTATATTCATATGGATTACTATAAATGTAGATAGGTCCAATACTGGGTCTTATCAGTCTCTCCAAAAATCCTTGCACAAGATAAAAAGTATTAATAGGATGTAAAGAGTTTGGTATAGGCCTAATTGGCATTCCATTTTCCATTTGACGAACCTGATAATCTTTCCAAGTAGTTGTAGTTGACCTTGGTATAATAAGCTTTTGACCTGGATAAATTAAAGGAACTATATTTCCCTTTGAATCTGGACCATATTCTATAAAAGAATTTATATCTATAATTCTTTCAACAGAGGTTTCACCTTTAAACTTTCCATTAGCAATTCCATATATTGTATCACCTTGTTCAACAATAACATAATCATAATCAAGCTGAATTTCAACAAGATCATTAAAACCTATATTGGAAGGTATTTGATTTTCTGGATATATATTCCCACTATTTGAATCTTGTTCCCCACCATGATCCTCTAAATGATTAAACCACATTATAAATGCACCACTTATTGCTCCGTTAGCAAACTTCCCTCCTCCTATTTCAGAAGCAGTTCCACCTATAACTGCTGAAGAAACTACCATAACTCCAGAGGATCTTATACCAGACCATTGCATGCCACTTCCTGCTATTGAACTAAATGTTCCTGACATAAACCCATGCCGAAATTTACCTCCCTGAACCATACTAGATAATCCACTCACCGTTCCATGTGCAGCAGCTCTTCGCAGCTCATGTCCAAATTTACCAATATCTCCAAATTTGCGACCAATACCTTTTGCCAATCCAGCACTTGCTCCGCCAATTAAACCATCTATAACTCCTGATTTAAATGCCTGCCCAATATTACCTCCATTTAATAACGTACCTGTAAAACCACCAGCAAATCCTCCTAAAGCACCAGCTAACATTGTTACCCCATAAGAAGCTCCTGCACCTGCTGTACTAACAGTTACAGCTGCTGCAAAAACAGTTGTAAATGCTATATTAAAGGCATTACTCATCCAACTATAACCACTAGGATCAGTTAAATTAAGAGGATTATTTAAACAATACGTGTACCTATTTAACCCTTGCGTGTGATCTGGCATTTGAACAAATGGATCAGGACTTAAAAAACGAGCTACAACAGGATCGTAAATACGTCCGTTCATATTCACTAATGCAAACAAATCTAAATGTTCATGGCCTGTAAAGCCTCTTTTTTCAGTTACTGCATTTGTATTATCAATATCTAACCATGTATTTGGATCACGTCTTTTACCCCATGCATCATAACTAAATTTCTCAATAATATTTCCATCTTTATCAGTTGTTGCGCATACTGAACCAATATGATCTTTATGTAAATATTTTAATTCCGCATTGTCATCTGAAGCTTTAGTATAAACTGCAACACAACCTGAACCTGCCATTATATAATGAATATCAGAAGTTATGCCATCATGAATTTCTCTTTCAAACAAAGAACCAACGTAATACCTTTCTAAAGGAGAGGTTCCTCCATCATATTGCTTTACTATTTTCCTACTATGCTGAGGTCCATAAGTTATTAATAAAGTATTAATTCCTTCTTCAATTTGTTTAACCTTATTAAATGAGGTATATGTAATATCTAAACTGTCAGTATTTATTGCACCAGAAGGTTCTGTGATTGTACTAACTGCATGTGGCATTCGATCTAAAGCACCATAAGAATAATTTCCTACATCTGATTTATATGTGATATTGCCTATAGCATCATATTCCATACTTGTTATACTACTTCCTATTGTGGATGATGTTAATCGGTGTAGATCATCATATCTAAAACTTTCTTCTAGTTCTTTTGTTTGATTTGCATAATCAAAACGTGCTGTCAAATTACCAACACCATTATAATTATAACCGTAATCCAAAATGTTTGAGTTACTTTTTTGGGTAGTAATCTGTTCCATCCACCCCCTATCTGCATTAAAGCTTTTAATTGTGGTTAATCCATTACCTAGAGTAAACTGTTTTATATTTCCATGTGAATCTACATCATTAAGAGTCCAATATACTTTTCCCTTTTCATCTTTTACACAATCAAGCATACCCTGTTTATTATATGTATTTATTACATAAAATCCAGATGGATAAATAGTTTTTTTAATCCTTCCAAAACTATCGTAACTAAAAGATGTATCAAATGTCTCCGAATCAAGGACCTCTGTTTTATTAACTAGTCGACCTAAACTGTCATAGCTATAATTATATGAAATATTATTGGAGCATACTTCCTTTAAAAGTAACCCCAAAGTAGGTTTATTTGTGGAGTATGTATATTCTGTGGTGCCTTCCTTTTCGGTTTTTAAAACAACACGCCCTTTAACATCATATTCAAAGGTTGTTACATTTCCATTCCCGTCTGTTTGTTCTGTTAATTGTCCATAATTATTATATTTATAGGATGATGTTCCTAAATCAGGATCAATTAATTGTATACGATTTCCGACATGATCAAAACTAATTTCAATTACATTACCGTTAGGATCAGTAACATGTGTACATTTCCCTTGGCTGTTATATTCATAAACAACACTATTGCCATTTGCATCAGTACTCTGAACTATATTACCTAATGGATCATACACCCTAGTAGTATTCTTTCGTAAAGCATCAGAAAGAGTTTTTGAAAGACCTTCGTACTTTGTTGTTGTATAAAATCCATCTGGAAGAGTTTCCTTAGTTGGTCTATCTAAAGCATCATATACATAAGTGACATATTTTGCTGTTTCTGACTTATACCTTGGATTGCTGACTTTTTTAACCAATCCTAAATTATTATAATAAGTATCCTTATAAACTATTTGGTCATTAAATCCCTTTGTTACAATTCTCACCGGCCTTCCTAAACAATCATAATAAGTAACTACAGCTGGAGTCCCACTTTTTTCTGAATAAACTGAGTATAAAGCACAATGGTTAGTTTCTTTTGGAGCATCTAAATCATCATTTACCCACCTATTGACACTTGCAGAATAGGTACCATCTGGATATTCAATTTTCTTAATTTGACCGAACCCATCATATATATATTTTGTTTCAAATCCGTTAATATCCGTTATAGTACTTATACTTCCATCATATTCGTTATATTCTTTTATATTTGCATAACCTTCTGCATCATATTCCTTTACAGTAAATCTTCCTTTATTATCATATTCCGAAATAATACTTATTGTTGGCATACCACTCCCTGATGTTACTGATTTTTTTTATATTACCATAATCATCTAATGTGTATTCCTTATGTATGGTATACTTACTATTATTAGGTTCTACTGTTTCTGACCTTAGAATCCCATCAGATGCATCATATCCAAAGGTACTTACATTAGTAATTGGGTCTTTTCCATTTAATGTTTTAGTGACTTCAGTTTTTGTAAGTCTACCTAAATACCATTTACTTTCATCATTATAATAGGTATTGACTATTTTAGTAGTAAAATAGTTACTTGATGCCCCTTGAATAATTGTATTTAAAGTTATATTCCCAAAATTATCATATTCATAAGTATTTACTACATCTGCTTTTAAAGAACCATCTAAATCCCATTCTTTTTGACTACTTTGAGAAGCATAATGAGTTATGACTCCATTTTCATCTTTACTAACATCATTTACAATTGAAGTTTCTGATAATTTTATATTTGATTTATAAAAAGTAGTACTGCCTGTTTCATAAACAACGTAATTATTCGGATCGTATCCATAATATGTGGTTGAACTAATATCTTTTTCAACATCTTTTACTGTAAATTCATCAAATCCTAGAATACCCTTACCTTTTAAATGAACCTTTAAACCTTTATAATTATATTGGGTTGTTCTAGTTCCTCCAATTCCATCTTCTGTGTTTATTTCTGACACTACAAAAAATGGAGCTTGTACCTGTTGAACAGGGTATGAATTCGCGTTAGACGACTTTGAGTATACCTCTGAATTAGTAAGTGGCTCATAATTAATATCTATTTCTTCGCCGTATCCATTAACAATTCCAGTAACAAGCTCGGGTGTAACCCTACCTGCATGATACAATTGATAACCTTCCCAATAGGGAGATTTGTCATCAACTATAAAAAAATCAGTCACTCCATCACCGTTAAAGTCTCCAAAATTAAACCTTTGCCCAAGAGAAGGATAAAGCGGACCTTCATCTGTTTGAGTAAATCCTACTCCATTTTTATTTCCTAAATATAATTCTCTTCCTTCCCAATCTCCTCCTTTATCTTCATCTGCCATAAACAAAAGATCGGTAATACCATCTCCATTAAAATCACCTAGAAAAACCTTATCCTCTCTGGCATCACGTTTGCGAGAAAAATACGTTCTATTAAAATCATCTCCTGTAGAATGATTTACTGACCAATTTGACCATTCTGTATCTTTATAACCATAAGCAACAAAATCGGTCATATTATCTCCATTAAAATCTCCAAAAACAATATCATGATCTAAAGTTGGCCAAGTTCCACCATTAAAACTAGAATCAAAACTCAATTCCTTATCCGAATTAAAATAAGGGTATATTATATCATAACCATCATTTTTTCGCAAAAACAGATCTGCTAATCCATCCCCATTAAAATCACCAATATTACACTTTAAATAACCACAACTTTTCCATAAGTATTGTTCCTCCTTTTCTAATACTCCTTCTCCTTTGTTTATATAAAAATATACATTATCACTATATCCATTGTAATCCTTAACTTTTACATGATAAAAATCTGATAATCCATCGGCATTTATATCACATACAAAAAACTGATTTGCAGTATATTTATTTGAATATAATAGGTAAGAATCACCTTTTGTGAAACCACTCTCATTTTTTAACATAACATGAAGGTGGATCTTAGTAGTACCTTCTTGATCTTGAACAATAATATCACTTTTCCCATCCCCATTAAAATCACCAACAAGTATATCTTTAATCGTATGGTCACTATCATAACACCCTAGTTGATCTAAATCTGTAGTTCCTTTATATGTAAAACCCGTACCATCACTTTTCCCTAAGAAAAGTTTCAAATCTTTCCAAGTAGCACCTTTTGCTTTATCTGCAATCGTAACAACATCTGTAATACCATCACCATTAAAATCGCCATTATATATCTTGGAATCATGAGTTAAAAAATTCGTCGCATAGTATGATTTATCATAGTTTACGTTTTGCATTGGTGGTATACTATAATCATATTTAAATGTTAATGGATTAAACTTTTCATTATTCCTATTAGTTAAAGTTATTGATGATACTGTTGATTTTTTTGTTGTAGATGAACCATTATTATAACTAATATCATATTTCCAAACTAACTCGTCACCATAGTAATTTTTTATACCTTTAAGTAAATATTTTTGAGAATGCTTGCTTCCAAAATTTTTCCATTTTATTTTACCTCCTAAATATTTAACTGATTGATCCCACCTATATGAATAGGTAAATTGATATGAAGCATATGTAGTCAAGCCGGTATTATCATTTCCTGTATAATCTATACGAGAGGGTATGCAATATCCATTATCATTATCCTCTTTATATGTAACTGTATAGTAATTTCCTTTTGTATCTGTAACTTTATTAAGTAACCATGTATGAATATTTAACGAACCTGAAACTTCTACCTTTGAGTCATCGGTAAAGCCATATTCTTTAATTAATCCATCTTTTGTATAAACAACAAATTTCGATACTAGATAATCATAATCCCCAGCATGTGAAGTAGTATAATATGCAATCACTTTTGTGAAGTTATTATTTTCTGTACGATATTCTATCACACCATTTTTACGTCCAATATTAATTAATTTATTTCCATCTAGTGCTAAATTATCATTGGAATAGTAATCTATTCCACTTACAATATCATCATTAAAATAATTTTTAGACACTCTTTTTATTGCTGATAAACCATTCAAATAAAACCCTTGCCCCATAATTCCATCTGGGCCTTGACTATTATATCCTATGGATAAAGATGGTGCAACACCACTAGTGCCTGGAACCATTTTAAGAGGAATATCATAACTTAATGATCCTGTAGAACTAACATCTAAAGATCCTTCAATAGTGCCTACAACTCCTCCCTGAGCAGGATCGGTAGTTATTGAACCACTCTCTGTTTTATACGTAGCATCCGTAGGAGGAAACAACAAACACGGATCTATTGAAGCTGTAAAAGTGAGCCCTTCTCCTGCCTTATAACTAAATCCATTTTTTAACGAAATATAATCCCTGGCTACATATTTTTTTGTTCCTGTTTCAGTGGAATTAAGCGTATAATTTTCTTTCGGTTCTTGTGCATATACAATACTAATAACGCACAAAAACATTAACGTAATAAATTGTTTTAACATGGTTTAGGTTTATTTATTGTTTAACGATTTTATAGGATTTCCTCTCGTTATTGGTTTGTAATATTAAAATATAAACACCCGGACTTTGATTATCCAATGGTATTGGAGTTTCTCCCAGATCTGTTATTTTTCCATTTAAAACCTGATTTCCTCTTGAATCAAATATTTTATAAGTATAATTCGCATCTTCATCTCCGCCACTAATATTAATTTTCAAGTTTCCTTTAGTCGGATTTGGATAAATCGTCACTTCTCTTTCTTCCCATGAATCTAAAATTGGCTCTTCATCATCTGCAGAATGGGCGCTTTTAAGTGTAATTTCAGTAATATATCTTTTAATCCTATTACCCGAATTATCATATTCATACTTTACTTTGTATGTTTGAGCCATTACTATTTTTACTATAAAAAGTAAAAATGCTAGAATTAATAACTTTTTCATTATGTTATAGGTTTAATTTATTTTTGATTATTCAGTATATCTTTTATTGCCTTTATCTCTGTCTTTAAATTTGTAATCTCCTTTAATTGCTCATCCTGTTTAGTAAGCTTTTCATCTTGTTTTATGATATACAAAGTCAACTCCTCTACCTTTTGCAGCAATAACTTATTCATCTCAGCCAAATTTACTCCAGCTGCCTCCATTTCTTCTGCACTGGGTATATCAGGTAAATGTTTGTGAGTTTTAATGTAGTTTTCTACTTCTGTAAGGTCTTTTAAATTATAGGTGTCGGAGAAAACGAAGTCTGCAGTATTGCCGTTGGCTTTAACTGTTATTTGATTAGCTGCTATATTACCTTCTAACTGTAAGTTATTAGCAGCAATATCTTCAACACGGATTTCGTCTGCAAGGATGTCTCCTGCTACCTGAAGTTTTGCAGATGGTGTAGAATTAGAAATCCCAATTCCTACATTACCTGTTATCTTATTAATTACAATTCTTTTATTATCATTCTCTCCAATATGGAAATAGTTCCCTGATTTATCTCCAATGCCCATAAACCAAGTTGTAGGTCCTTCTGCTCCCAATTGAAATAGTTTAGTATAATCATTAGAGTTATTTACTATCAATTTAGCATCCCAACTTCCTGACTTACTTGTACCTATTCCTATTGCTCCATTAGAATCAATAGTCATATCAGCAAAATTATCACCTGAACTAAGAAATAAACCACTGCTACCTGAATTATTACTCCAAATTCGTCCCAATTGTTGATTAGAACTATTTTTAAAAATAAAATCTCCAGCATCATTACCTGTTGATGACATAGAAATATTACCTTGACATATATCTAACTTTTCAGTAGGCTGCGCAGTTCCCACACCTATTCGTGATCTCCTTTCGTCAATAAGTAATGTATTATGAGGATTTATTTCTATAACTCCGCTTGACACTTCTTCTAATTCTATAACTCTATCATCATCTGCTACATCATAAATACTTAAACCATTTACTGAAATACCATCTGTAATTGGAATTGATTTAAACGCCAAATACCTATCATGTTGATCACCAATATATCCCCACTGCACATCAACATATTTATGATCATAATTATATTCAGAGATAATAGTGACTTCTGCCGTATTATAATTTCCCGATATTAGGTAAGCAACTTCCTGATGTTCAGCATAACTACCTGACGTTGTTACTTGACATAAAAACCTTCCTCTTGTTTTTATTTTATACCAAGTATTACTTTTAGGTACAACATTTTGGTATACTTTAGCATCGGCATAGTTTGCATAAAAAACTATACAAAACATCATTAATAACACATTTTTCATTTGATTATTTATTGGTTAGACTATTTTTAATAATTTCAATCTCAGACTTCAAGTCTTCAATTTCATTTATTTTTTTGTAACTATTCAGTCATGCCTTAAACTATAGCAATAGCACGAAGCGTATCAAAGGGATTTTGAGAACTCTTGATAGCTGTATCTATAATAGATCTTTGTATTGCATAATGATTTGCACCTTCAAATGATTTGAAGAAACCACTGACTTTTTGTTTTACTTTAAAATTTCTCACAGCCCGTTCCGAAGCATTATTATCAGGAGGAACATCAGGTTGATTTAGGAATGTGAATACATAATCAGCGTATTTTACTAATCTGTTTTTAAAGACAACCACTTCTTTTAATGTTTCGCTTATCTGCTTATTCTGGAGTTTCACAAATGCTTTAAATATTTCTGCTTTAGTTGCCTTATCATCCCAATTATTGTTGTAGATTTTTAGGGCTTTAATAATAAGCGTTTTCATTTTCGATGCCCAGTTGCTTTTGGGATATTTCTGGATAAAGAATTCAAGCTCTCTTAAAAGGTGAGCAGTACACAATTGGTGATTTCCTGCTTGTGTTTTAAAATAAGGTTTCCAACAATCTGTTACCAAAGTATTGTTTTTAAAACCTTCCGGCATAATTTCCTCAATAGCATCATAACCTCGTTTCTGATGAACGGATAAAAAGGTAGATTGTGCATTTTGAAAGACCCATGCCCAATGAAGTTTTCCATTAATATTAGTTCCTGTTTCATCAGCTCCAACAGTACAATGAGAAAGTACATTGTTACGTATTTGCTCGTAGAAAGGAGTTGCTTTTTTAGTGAACTTACCAATCAGATAGTTTAAACCTCCAGTACTAATTTTTAACCCTAATATGGTATTAAAGAATTCACGCAAGCGGTCATAAGGCATATATTGGCGAGTGTACATATAAGCAGCTAAGGCCTGAGTGTTTGTACCATAACTAACAGGTGTATTTACTTGATTAGGATAGCATCCCTTGTTTACCATTCCACAACTGCATTGTTTATGGTAAATACGGTGTTCGGTAATCACTGGTTTAATAGGTGGTATGTCAATTACCTGACGCCTTCCTGCAAATGTGCCTGCAATATCTGAAAGATTATTGCCACAACACTTACAATAATTTGAATAGTGTTCTTGTATAACTGTTGGTTCTTCGACCATTTTTAGTGTATTGCCTTTATGTCCTGATTGCCCTCCTGGTTTTTTGCCTGATTTTTTTCGTAATGATTGTGTTCTAGGTAATTTGGGAAAATCAGATGAAGGTGGTTTGCTGCTATTTCTACTGTTCTTTGGTGTTTCATAATGAGAAAGACGTTCTTTGAGGGTGGCATTTTCCTCGCGAAGTTCCTTGTTCTCTGTTTCGAGTTTATTAACTCTAACAAGTAAGGCATCTAATTTTTCTTCTATACTTTTCTTCTTTCCCATGCAGATGCAAAGGTCGACATACCTACTCTTTACTGAAACTATATTTCATATTCTTTATTCACAATTTTCTTTATTTCAGTAATACTTATCAACATTCTCCAGAAAAATTTATGTTTTTAAAATTTGACTGAATAGTTACATTTTTTTATTTTGAATCTCCAGTTGATTTTTTAATAAAGAAACCTCTTTATCCTTGTCAATTACATACAAAGTCAACTCCTCCACCTTTTGAAGCAACAACTTATTCATCTCAGCAAGGTTTACTCCTGAAGCTTCCATTTCTTCCGCACTTGGAATATCTGGTAAATGCTTATGAGTTTTAATATAGTTTTCAACTTCAGTAAGATCTTTTAAATTGTAAGAGTCAGAAAAAACAAAGTCAGCTGTGTTGCCATTGGCTTTAACTGTAATTTGATTGGCTGCAATATTGCCCTCTAATTTAAGGTTAGTTGCAGCTATGTCTTCAACACGAATTTCGTTTGCTCTAATTGTGCCTTCTACATCAAGTTTATAGTCTGCTGAGGATTTACCAATTGCAATATTTCCATTATCATTAATTCGCATCGCCTCCTTCAGGTTTACATCACCAGAACTATTCGTAAGCATTCCTGTAGTAACATAAAAAGCCAATTCCATTCCTTGACTCTTTCCTGAACAACATGAGTTCGTCCTTAATGCAGAAATTCGTGCACCTGTTACATCCCCTGCTACATCACGATATCCTGCAAATCTAATGTGATATCCAGGTTGTTCTCCTGTTCCATCCCAATTTAATTTGTCTCTATTCCCTATATATATGCCTTCATTAGTACCAGCAGCTATGTGTAATAAATCGCGAGGAGTCTTTACCCCAATACCTACATTTCCATTACTCCTGATAACAAATAACTCCTTATTGTTATAAAATGCATTCAAAAGATTAAAATCACAAGCCCCATTTTTCTTATTTAATTTTATCCCTGATTCCTGAATCCCTGTATCTGTAAAAGTAAAAGATGCTTGATAGTCTTGATAATTATTGCCTCCCAATACTCCATTAACTAAAAACGCATTGTAACCAGCATTTATATGTAGTTTCGAATTAGGATCTCCACTAGTACCAATTCCAACATTACCTTTAAAAAAGCTCATTAAATCATATCTAATTCCTGAATGATATGAAACAAGATGTTTAGAAACTCCACCAAATGAATTAATCCTATAATTTAATCCTAACCCATAAAAACTATCTTCGTAGTATGATCCAATTCTTATTTCTTCATCTTGGTTATAAGAATGAGGAATACCAATTTCTAACTTCGAATTTGGATTGGTTCTACCTATTCCTATATTACCATCTTTAAAAAAGATAGGGCTATTACTTATTTGACCTTCTTGTGCACATACATTTAGTCCTATCTGAAGGAATATGATTATCGTAATAATTCGCACCATTTCTTGTTAACTATTATTATTAATGTATATTTTACCAACAAAGCTATACCTATACTTTATCGGTTCATCATTGCCTTAATTGTTGATATTTCAGCTTTTAATACTTCCATCTCTTTAAGCTGTTCTTTTATATTTTCTAATTCTTTTAATTTTTCAGCTTGCTGAATCGAATACAGCGTCAACTCCTCAACCTTTTGGAGCAACAACTTATTCATCTCAGCAAGGTTTACTCCTGAAGCTTCCATTTCTTCAGCACTCGGAATATCTGGTAAGTGTTTGTGAGTTTTAATGTAGTTTTCTACTTCGACAAGGTCTTTTAAATTATAGGTATTGGAAAAAACAAAGTCGGCAGTGTTGCCATTAGCTTTTACTGTTATCTGGTTTGCAGCTATATTGCCTTCTAACTGTATGTTGGTAGCTGCAATATCTTCAACTTTGATTTCATCTGCACGAATGGTTCCTGCTACATCGAGTTTGTAATTAGAAGATGACTCTTTACCAATACCAATATTTCCAGTTCTTGAGGTTATTAGAATCTTATTAACATTAAACTTTGAGGTAACATCTGTTTTGCCTTCAGGGTTATAATTAACTATCTCTTGGGCTAAGTAACCAGAATCGCATATAATCCATGAACGAATATTAAAAAAAGGATACCCTGCTGTTGGACTAATTACAAAATCATAATGACTTCCATTATCAAAAACAAGAAGCTTATACCTTGATGATTCACCTCCATGTACCTCTTGATTTATAACAACACCATCCCTTGTTGAAATATAATACTCATTTTCACCTGTTGTTGAATTATGCCAATTGCCTCCATTCACCACAACTTTAAGTTTTTGATAAACAGAAGAACTTGTTTTGGGTAATGTACCTATGATATAAAATTTATTATTGTAGTTAGAAGAACCTAACCTGATAGAAGTTCCAACATAGTCTTGACCTTGAATACTTAAACAAAGCATAATGGCACTTAGAAAAAACAGTATATTTTTCATTTTATAGTTTTATATATGTCCTAAAATACGCAAGATTTTTTTTTAACTACGAATTACTCGAATTACACGAAAATAAAATACTTGCGCATTTAAAATTGTAGACAATTTAAATTTTTAAGCAGAAAGCCCCTTACCCACTTTTAAAAGCTATTGCGGGAAAGCTTAAAACCAAGAAATCATATTTTCAACCAGAATTTGCCATTTGAATTAATTTTTCATTGTTAGTAGCAAGATGAATCACTGTTCTTCGTCCACTATCAGTAAATTTAGCAACAGTAGCCACAAAACGAAAAATGAACTTTTTAAGCCGAGAGGTTTTCGTTAATCCAACGACTACTTTAGCAAATATATTTAACAGCCACTTATATATTATATGCGCAACAGCCATGATTATCAGGTATACCGTGTTTTCTTCAAGGAAACTATGTGGCATGGAATTCCAATTGAAGTCATTGTTTTGAATATCAAAAACACGTTCACAATTTCCTCTTCTATTGTAAAATTCAATTGCTTCCTTTTCTGAAACATCCCAGTCGTTGGTGATGATAAATAAGTAGTTTTTAGCATCTCTTGTAAAAAGAGATTTTTGACCTGTTTTATTAGGCCATCGGTAGGCTACAATACGATGCTCATATTTTCCGAATTGATATTTAAAACTATTTACTTCATAATCCTGAAAATTAATAAGGCAAGTCTCCCAATCCAGTGTATCTGCAGCCTTTGTTAATAAAGTTTCTGAGTTATTTGCCCTAATCGAAAAAAGGATATCTTTTTCATGAAAATAGTCTGTAACTTCTTTGATGTATGAACCACAATCCATTCTTGCATAACGAGGTTTTACACCTTTGTTGTTAAGTACTTTTAGAACTCTTTTATGAGTTGCCAACTGTGCTGTTTTAACATTACAATTTCCATTTCGTCCTTCGATATAAACAGGAATATTTGAAATAGTTGCTATACCTGGAAAATATCCTCTTTTTCCTTTGTAACTATATTCTGCATCATATTTTTCTGCTGGAATAAATTGATGGTCAAAATCATAAACTAAGTCTTTGTCGTTAGGATTTAATTGTTTGAATTTTAACGCACTATCAAGTAAAAATTCATTCATTTTAGGGTTTACGTTGATTTTATTAGGTTTCCCTGATTGTGTTTCAATATTATCACACGGAACTGATAATTCAACATCACCACGTAAAATTGTATCTGCAGAAGGAATTTTAATACCTTTAAGATGTTTTAATGTATTATCTCTCAAATAATTTACATCTTCGGTTGAATTACCACCGCAAAATGTTGTATATATTCTACTTAATAATATATCAGAGTAATTATAACCTATCTTTTTTACTCTTTCACCTAATTGATTATCAATGAAATCAATTGCTCCATCAGCATAAAGTTGCTTATGAATTAGGTGAATGCCACCAAATGGTGTTACTTTGGAATCGAAAATTTTGTACACACACCTAATCAGGTGAAAATTTTCGAGACCTGCAAATCTTGCAGGTCTTTTTTTATCAAATATTTACATCTATTATCTTATAATACTCTTGCGGAAACAAGGTATGTAAAAACCAAAATTTATTTACTTAATAACAAAAGCTCAATCTTTTCTATGCGTTCTGATAACGCTTCAAATTGTTTCAACTTATGTTCTTTTTCTTTATCACATTTCTTTAAATCAATAATGTAAAGCGTTAACTCCTCTACTTTTTGCAGCAACAACTTATTCATCTCAGCCAAATTTACTCCTGAAGCTTCCATTTCTTCTGCACTTGGAATATCTGGTAAATGCTTGTGAGTTTTAATGTAGTTTTCTACTTCGGTAAGATCTTTTAAATTGTAAGTGTCAGAGAAAACAAAGTCGGCAGTGTTGCCGTTGGCTTTTACAGTAATTTGATTGGCAGCAATATTACCTTCTAAATTAAGGTTAGTTGCTGCTATGTCTTCAACACGGATTTCATCGGCAAGGATGTCACCTGATACATGTAGTTTTGCCTGAGGAGCCACGTCCCCGATAGCAACACGACCATTACCTAGAATTTGCATTCTTCGGGAAAGGCTTCCATCTTCAGAGGCATAAAAATCAATCTTAGTTCCCCAGTTGCCTTGATCTGCAATCAAACTTATACCAGCACTTCCTTTGCCTTCTTGAAAATTTTGCCAACTATTTACTTGATCGTCATATAAATTTGCTCCAATAAAAACTCTATGCTTTTCATCTGAAGTTTGCACAATACCACCATAACCTGAGTTTGGTAAACCTAATAGAAGAGAAGAATGCCAACCTCTGGCAATATGCATTCCATTATTATTAGTTCCACTAAATGGGGAATAAATCCCTAAACCAAAATTACCTTTATGCTGAATCAAATCTCCAGCACCTTCCTTCCATGTTGTAAACCAATAACCATCATCAGGACTATATAAAGCAAATGCCTTATCATTTGCACCTGCTGTTTTTGACATAAACCAATATCGATTTTCACCTCCTACCTCAAATCTTATTTGATCCCATGAAGAAGTTAATTTTATTGCTCCAAATGTTTCTGTTTGCGCACTAGCAGAAACTGATAATAGAAAAAAAGTTATCAGCCATAAAAATCGTCTCATTAATAAATTATTTTTGATTATTTAATACTATTTCCATTATCTTACACAACTCTTTTCTCATAAGCAAGACTTCTTCTTCCAAAACTTCCCTTTCTCCCTGTTCCTTTTTCCTTTCCTCCTTTTGCTGAATTACATACAACGTCAACTCCTCAACCTTTTGCAGTAACAGCTTATTCATCTCAGCCAAATTTACTCCTGATACTTCCATTTCTTTGGCACTTGGTATATCTGGCAAATGTTTGTGAGTTTTAATGTAGTTTTCTACTTCAGTAAGATCTTTTAAATTATAGGTATCAGAAAAAACAAAGTCTGCAGTGTTGCCATTTGTTTTAACTGTGATTTGATTGGCGGCAATATTGCCCTCTAAATTAAGGTTAGTTGCAGCTATGTCTTCAACACGAATTTCGTCTGCAAGAATGTCTCCTGCTACCTGAAGTTTTGCAGATGGTGATGAACTATCAATACCAATACCTACATTACCAGTTATTTTATTAATTACAATTCTTTTATTATCATTCTCTCCAATATGAAAATAATTACCTGAGTTATCACCAATTCCAATAAACCAAGTAGTTGGTCCTTCTGCTCCCAATTGCAGTATTTTAGTATAATCTCTGGTATTATTAATAACAAGTTTAGCATTCCAACTTCCAGAATTAGTTGTCCCTATTCCAATTCTACCATCAGATTTAATAGTCAATTTTGTTGTAGGTTTGGTTTTGTTCGGGTTTAGAGAGGAAGGAGATTGAGTTTGAAAGATTAGATTTTCACCCCCATCTCCACAGTTATTCATTTGAGATATTATCTTAGAAGTAGGCACCCCTTTATATATTCCATTCCAAAATTCAATTGCTGTTTGCTGGTTGCATTTCCATGTTTCATTTCCCAACTTTAAAATACTCAAATATTCTCCTGAACCTAATAAATCAAGCTTAGCCTCTGGTGCAGTCGTTCCAATACCAACATTACCAGAAGATTTCAATACTAAATTATTTCTCCAATCCCAGGTTTTATTATTTAAATATCTTGTTTGTAAAAACATTTGACCACTTGCATTCATATTGGCGGTGTTATCAGGTGTTACTATAATACGACCTTGCTGCCAAGGATTTGTTCCGTTAGTATTTGCTGGAATAACAAAACCTAAGGATGCACCTTCACTTATTTCTCTTGTCGTCCCATTTGCTTCTATTACAAGATTTGCATCTATTCTTTCATTAGAATTTTCACTTGTTATGTTTGATTTTATATGTAAAGTAGCTTCGGGTGTAGTCGTTCCAATCCCAACATTACCTGTAGTTTCTATTTTATTAGTCTGTCCCCATACATTAACAAATCCAATAAAAAAAAAGCCTATTAGTCCAATTTTTTTCATCATTTATTTAGATCTAATTAATTATTTCTAATTTTTCTATTTAGTATTTTCCTGTGGCTTGCTAAAGGATAACCTCCATCGCTCGTTTTCACCTCACCAATATAGAAGTCAAAGCCCATTGGAGTGATTAGGATAGTCTTATTTCAACAATAAAACCTTAATCTGTGCCATTTCTGCTTCCAATGCATCAAGTTTTTCAGTTAACTCATTCCTTTCAGCCTGTTCCTTATTCCTTTCGATTTCGATTTTAGCCAGCTTTTCTTCTTGTTTAATCGTATAAAGTGTCAACTCCTCTACTTTTTGCAGCAACAACTTATTCATCTCTGCTAAATCCACTCCTTGTTTTTCCATTTCTTCAGCACTCGGAATATCTGGTAAGTGTTTGTGAGTTTTAATGTAGTTTTCCACTTCAGTAAGATGTTTTAAATTGTAGGTTTCTGAGAATACGAAATCTGCAGTATTACCATTGGCTTCTACCAATATTTCAGTAGCACGTATCGTTCCATTAACATCTAATTTTGCATCTACTGAAGGCTTCTTATTAATACTCACATTACCATTTTTAGTATCAATAAAAAAGCAATCATTAAATTGATTAGATGAATATAAGCGACCTATTCCGAATATATTACTACCAAATAGTGTTTCATCAAATCCTATATTTATACCAAGCGTACCTCCATCTTGACGAAATTGCAACATAGGATTATCTGATTCAAAATTATTGTCTGTGTCCGCTTCAATCTTAACAACTGCATCACCACTTGTTAATGAAGAAATATGAAGTTTTGCTGAAGGAGTATTAGTCCCAACTCCAACATTCCCATGAGAATCTGCAAAAAGACAACTACCTAACCGAGATATATCAACTTCATATTGTGGTTTGTCCAACACAACACTACCAAGTTCATTAAGTAAGTTTGGATTGCCTAACTCAACCGATGCGTTTCCTTCTACTTTCTTAAACACAACTCTCATAGCTGTATTTGAATTAAGGCAATTTGCAACTAATAGATACTCACTTATTGAAACTTTCTTTAGTTTCAAAATTATATTATAGGTTGTTTTTGATTGAATAATATTATATGAACTTCCGTTGAAATTTATAAACAATCTAAAATCTGCTACATTTGGCACTTTATATCCCCAGTTTCCATTGTTATCTATAACTTGTCCAACTATTCCAAGTCCATTATATGCATAGGACATATTTGTAACAGAAAACTTTGCTACAACTCTTTCTCCAGGCAAACTTCCTGTATTGTCAACTATCCATTCATATTCTTGGGCCCATACTGATAGTGATATAAATACTGTTGTGATTAAAAATATAATTTTTTTCATTTACTCTAATTAATTTTATTTTGAATTAGTTAGCCGAAACTTGATAATTTTATCTATCTATGCTAGGATTGTTTATTAAATAAATACACTTCTTTATTGACTTCTTAATTCTATTTTTAGTTATTATCCCCATTTCAATTATTGTTTTGAGTTTTCTCTAATCAATAAAGTCTTAATCTGTATCATCTCTTCTTCCAGTGCTTGAAGTTTTTTTGTTAGCATCAGTCTTTCCTCCCTCTCATTACTCTTTACATCCTGTTCTTTTTTAACAGACTCCTTTAACTCCTTAACTTCTTTATCCTTTTCTATTTGATAAAGCGTTAACTCCTCCACCTTTTGCAGCAATAACTTATTCATCTCTGCTAAATCCACTCCTTTCTTTTCCATTTCTTCGGCACTTGGAATATCAGGCAGGTGCTTATATATTTTAATGTAGTTTTCTACTTCAGTAAGATCTTTTAAATTGTAATCTTCGTTGAAGACAAAGTCAGCGGTATTTCCGTTGGCTTTTATAGTAATTTGGTTAGCAGCAAGAGTACCATTTAAATTGAGGTTATCCATGCTTGCTAACGTAACCTCAATTTCTTCAGCTTTGATATTACCAGCAACATCAAGTTTGGCAGAGGGTTTGTCAGTACCAATTCCTATTCTTCCAGAATTTAAATATGAATCACCGGAATTAGAAAAAAATGTATTAGTCCCTACTCTTGTACCACCGGTAAAATCACCATTATAATTAATAGTCAATTTGTTTCCAGTATCATGAACTAAGGCTCTTCCTCCATTACCTCGAGAAGTACATTTAAGACAAATATCTGCAAATCCATTATATGAAAGATAATTATCACTCTTATATACCTTAAAGCAACCATTCACAGTTAATGTTGAGCTTGGAGAAGTTGTGCCTATACCAACATTCCCTAAAACATATTGGTGACTATTTACTGTTAACGTTCCCCTGAATGATCCATTTCCATTACCATCCAAACTAAAGTTACTATACCATTTACCATCTGAGTAAAATGTATAACCTATTTAAAAATCGGAACTATTTTCATCACCTAATCGTAATTTTAAACTTGTTCTATCTGATACTTGATCATCTCTATAAAAATATGTCGGATCAAAATTATCTGAACCATCAGATTTTACAATTTTTGTAACTATTCAGTCGAGCCTTAAACTATAACAATAGCACGAAGCGTATCAAAGGGATTTTGAGAACTCTTGATAGCTGTATCTATAATAGATCTTTGTATTGCATAATGATTTGCACCTTCAAACAGGGCTAACGTATGAAATGTAAAAACTTAAAATTATTTGAGATATAAACAAGATGTAAACAATGGAGGATTTGTGAAATTTTTAAAAACTAAATTGTTTGTCCAAAATGCTAATAACTTTCTGTTGATTGTTAATTATTCAAATATTAGTAAATTTAAAAGTACTATTTAATTCTTGACCTTTGTAAAAAAAACAATGAAAACATCATTACACAAAGGTTTTGGAAATTTAGTTGACACAAGGTTAAATAGAAATAAACTACATTTATTAATAGATATTGTAGTATTAACAATAATAGCAGTTTTGTGTGGAGCTGAATCATGGGATGATGTTGAACTTTACGGAAAAACGAAAATTTCTTTTTTGAAAAAAATTCTATGTTTACCAAATGGAATACCCTCCCACGATACTATCAATAGAGTTATATCTTCCATAAAACCAGAATGTTTTGAAAAGTGTTTTGTAGATTGGGTGCAAATACTGGTGAAAAGAGATATAGATGTTAATGTGATTTCCATAGATGGAAAAGCAGTCAGACGGTCGAAAGACACATTTCATAACACCCCAGCAATTCATATTGTAAGTGCTTGGTGTAGTGAAAATCAAATGGTATTAGGACAATGTAAAAGTGAAGGTAAATCAAACGAAATAAAATCAATTCCAACCTTGTTGGATTTATTAGATATAAAAGGCAGTGTTATTACAATTGATGCCATGGGAACTCAAAGAGAAATAGCTCGCAAAATAATTGCTAATGAAGCAGATTATATTTTGTCTTTAAAAGCAAATCAAAAGAATTTAAAGGAAGAGGTTGAAAGTGTTTTTAAAGTACAAAAACCGGATTCAACTTCTCATGAAATAGATAAAGGTCACGGACGAATAGAAACAAGAAGTTGTGATGTAATTACAGATCTTACACAAGTGGAAGGTATTGAGAAATGGGAAAATATAAAAAGTATTATAAAAATTAGCTCAGAAAGAATATTGCCCAATAAAACAACAACAGAAGAAAGGTATTATATCAGTAGCCTGGATGTTACAGCCGAAAAAATGAATAAGTACATTAGAGCACATTGGGGTATTGAAAATAATTTACACTGGGTTCTGGATATGACCTTTAATGAAGATTACCAAAGAAAAAGAACAAAAAACGCAGCCCAAAATTTTGCCCTAATAAATAAAATAGCTTTAAACCTATTAAAGAAGGATAATGCAAAAGGTAGCCTTAAAGCTAAAAGAAAAAAGGCTGGATGGGATGATGATTTTTTACTCAGTATTTTAAAAAATTAAATGCGTCGACCCTGCACCTTCAAATGATTTGAAGAAACCACTGACTTTTTGTTTTACTTTAAAATTTCTCACAGCCCGTTCCGAAGCATTATTATCAGGAGGAACATCAGGTTGATTTAGGAATGTAAATACATAATCAGCATATTTTACTAATCTGTTTCTAAAGACAACCACTTCTTTTAATGTTTCGCTAATCTGCTTATTCTGGAGTTTCACAAATGATTTAAATATTTGTGCTTTAGTTGCCTTATCATCCCAATTATTGTTGTAGATTTTTAGGGCTTTAATAATAAGCGTTTTCATTTTCGATGCCCAGTTGCTTTTGGGATATTTCTGGATAAAGAATTCAAGCTCTCTTAAAAGATGGGCAGTACACAATTGGTGATTCCCTGCTTGTGTTTTAAAATAAGGTTTCCAACAATCTGTTACCAAAGTATTGTTTTTAAAACCTTCCGGCATAATTTCCTCAATAGCATCATAACCTCGTTTCTGACGAACGGATAAAAAGGTAGATTGTGCATTTTGAAAGACCCATGCCCAATGAAGTTTTCCATTAATATTAGTTCCTGTTTCATCAGCTCCAACAGTACAATGAGAAAGTACATTGTTACGTATTTGCTCGTAGAAAGGAGTTGCTTTTTTAGTGAACTTACCAATCAGATAGTTTAAACCTCCAGTACTAATTTTTAACCCTAATGTGGTATTAAAGAATTCACGCAAGCGGTCATAAGGCATATATTGGCGAGTGTGCATATACGCAGCTAAGGCCTGAGTGTTTGTACCATAACTAACAGGTGTATTTACTTGATTAGGATAGCATCCCTTGTTTACCATTCCACAACTGCATTGTTTATGGTAAATACGGTGTTCGGTAATCACTGGTTTAATAGGTGGTATATCAATTACCTGACGCCTTCCTGCAAATGTGCCTGCAATATCTGAAAGATTATTGCCACAACACTTACAATAATTTGAATAGTGTTCTTGTATAACTGTTGGTTCTTCGACCATTTTTAGTGTATTGCCTTTATGTCCTGATTGCCCTCCTGGTTTTTTGCCTGATTTTTTTCGTAATGATTGTGTTCTAGGTAATTTGGGAAAATCAGATGAAGGTGGCTTGCTGCTATTTCTACTGTTCTTTGGTGTTTCATAATGAGAAAGACGTTCTTTGAGGGTGGCATTTTCCTTGCGAAGTTCCTTGTTCTCTGTTTCGAGTTTATTAACTCTAACAAGTAAGGCATCTAATTTTTCTTCTATACTTTTCTTCTTTCCCATGCAGATGCAAAGGTCGACATACCTACTCTTTACTGAAACTATATTTCATATTCTTTATTCACAATTTTCTTTATTTCAGTAATACTTATCAACATTCTCCAGAAAAATTTATGTTTTTAAAATTTGACTGAATAGTTACCAATTTTTAATTGAGAATAGGTTCCTGTTTGAGAATAAACGGCAAAAGAACTAGCAATACAAATTGCTATTAACAATAGTTTTTTCATTATCATTATATATGGTTAAGTTATATATTAAGATTCTTCCTTTGTTTGCAAATAGTAATAAGGTAAATTCACGTTGACTGCAATTGGATTTCCATTGCATTTACACAATAAAACTCATCGTCAATTACCTAATTTTAAAACAATTAACGCGACTACTATATTTGAAATATTATATGTAACTATTTAAACCATGTACCCATTTTATTAGATAAGCAATCATTATTAAAAACCGAATGAAGCACAATCGGTTTTACTTATTGGTTTCTAAGGCATTAGAATACATTCAATCTATTTCAGATAAACTAAGTTAATCGCTTAATACTATATGAAACTTTAATTTTGTGAGAATAATACTTTGGAGGGGGAGCAATACGGTCAAGTGGTTAAAATTTAGCATAAATTCGTTTTTAGTTCTGTTAATAAAATAAAATATCAAAATATTTATTATCGACTTTTCGAACCAAAAATAGGAATTTAAAATATTTATTTCCTACTTAATTTTGACAAAAAACTACTTTTTATTGACAAACATACATAATTAACAAACAAACACCTCTTATCACTTCATTACAACTATCTAATTATTCTTTTAATAAAAAACAATCAACAAACATTTCTAATCATTTAATCTTATCAAGATAACCAGAAACTCAACTATATACTTTTATTGTTAGCCCAGAAAATTTGGAATTAACGCTGTAACAATTACAACATATCACTTACATAAATTTAACAAATAAAAGTCTGTATAATAACTACTAATTGAGTTAATCATTTCACAGTAAAAAGTTTATTTCTCGATTAAACTAGGGTATTATAAATCTGCTTTTTCATGAAGAATACATAAGCCAATTATTGCTCAAACCTATAAATCTCCAGGTCAATTCCAATATAGTTTGTTGCCACAATTCATCATAAGATCATTTGTTTGTTTTTTTGTCTCATGAAACATTGATTTATTATCTATTTTTTGTTTATCAATAATATCTTGATTCTGCCTGAAAAATCTTGTTTCAATAATAAACTCTATTCATTAAATTGCTAAAAATCTAAAAAGCCACTGTCAAACGTTCTGACAGTGGCTTTTCTAATCTTTAACCAAACCTAACCCTAAACTATGAGTTAATACACGAATATATAATTTTCTATTTGAAATACCTAATAACGCCATCACTCATTCTCCCTAAATACCCCTTTTCCAACGCTTCTGTATAAAGGGTGTATTCGTTCAGGTAATGGCCATTCACTCCCAACACCTCAAAAGTGTCAAACTAGCCTTTTTCATTGGTGCTTGATTTATAATCAGAGCCTCCACACATCCCGGTATTTTCACTTCACTACGTTACATTCAAAAACCTCCTTTTACCCAACAGCAATTGCCATTTCAAATTTACAGCATGCCTAATCAATGGCAATAGCTGTTCCTACCCACACACTATTTCTCATCCAAAATTCTATTCAATTCATGTTTGCCACTTCCTTACCCTTCTGGTGCTGTTTTCGTCATACTTTTTGCCCTAATGGCGCTCAATTAACAACTATTGCTGGCGCATAATTTGTAATCAGCGCCATACACACATTCGGTATTTAAGTCATTCCGCTGCTCGTACCTCACAACTGAAAATGCCTTAACCCCCTCATCCCAGGAAACCTGGGGCATCCATAGCCTTTAATACTTTCTCATAAATAGTCTTGTTCGTACCTCCCTTCAACATATTTACTCCAAAGTCTTAAAAGCTGTACCCTGGCAAAAGCAACGCCAAAAACAGCACCCCAAAGCTACAATAACATAATGCCCAGCTATATAACTTGCCTATCTTCATTTGCGTAAACTAAATACCTCCGGCAGTCCTATAGCGGCATTATGTTAATGAGCCCCACGACCAGAGCTCCCCGACCCACGCCATCACACACAAACAGCCCATTAAAAAATCACACAAGCCTTACCTCATCCAAAATTTTTTAATAAGCTGTTTGTTTTCCCAATTACCAATGGCAAAGGAGCTTATCAGCCCCTTTAGTATCTATCCACCAAACCCCCGACCACCACCCCTTTGGTTGTGGTCTTATCAAAGGATTATATCTATACTATACAACCATTTTTTTAGTGCTACCTATACATCCGTCATCGCTGAGAGTCCATATTGTGCCCACCCCCATAAACCAACTTTTCCCGTTCCAACCATATCCTGCTCCTCCCCGTAATGCCTAGGGCATGCTTCGCATATCAGGTTTTATTGGGTGCATTCATTACCATCGCCCCAAACCCCCAGGCTGAAAACCATTGATATAAATTATTGATAAGATGAATATTTTATTGCCCAAGGAAGTTTTACCATCAAAAAATTACATCAATGGTTTTTGGTTATTTACACTTCAAATTTCCTAACTTAAAATAGCTATGTTAAATGATAAGATAATGCATAGTAGGCCTGAATAGACACAGTTACTTTACAATCTTTTCAACAAGTAAACATACACTTGTTCCTAATTCATTAAGTAATTCAGTATTATCGGTAGTCAAATTCTTCGCTCTCTCTATTGCTATTTTAATTCCAGATTCAAACTTCTCAAATTTAATTTCTTTCTTACTATATCCATTCAGTAGGATAGATAACTCTTTATCAATGAATCTCCTCTTTTTATTTACTTTATCATTATTGAGAAGAACCTCTTTACTATACTCTGAAGAATCTTTAATATGTAATAGTAACCAAAACTCAAATGTTGGATTGGACAATGCTAGATTATATCCGTTTACAGCACATTTTTCAATTATTGCATTTAATTGCTCTTCACTCACATTTTGCTTATCCCTATCAACAACCATCCATAACTCATTTGGAGCAATTCCATGTTCTTCCCAATGCTCTTTTCTTTCATCTAATAAATCAATAACATGATTAGGGTGGCTTTTAGTATCCGTATCATCAAGTTTCTCCAAGCGCTCAACCTTTACAATATTACCGGTATCCATATCATGAATTCCATCAAAATATTGCTCTTCCGTTTTCCCCTCACTGGCAATAGATATTATATATACCTCTTTCGTTTCTTGACTTTCAGACTCAATTGACCTTTTACCAAACTTGTTTTTAATTCTTAATCGTCCAGCCATATTTATAAGTTTAGATTTTTAAAACTTTTAAATATTGGTATAGCACCATATCTTCCAAGTAAATAATCCTTCCTGATTATTTTATCATTTCTAACTTTAAATTCATCTAAAGAGAAAAGTCTTGATTGGTTATTTTGTTTCTCAACAAACCATATTTCATCACGTCGCAACAATTCAAGATCAAGCAATAAAGACTCATGAGTAGAAACGATTAATTGACTTTCATTTTCCTTAGTTAGGAAAAGAAATAATTCGAATATTCCGTATGTTAACTTTGAATGTAGACTTCTATCTAGTTCATCAATTATGAAAACAGAATCAGTTTTCGCCATCTCATGTAAAGCTGGTATAAAATCAAATAACCTCTGTGTGCCATCTGATTCATCATCAATATAAAATACGACAGGACTACCTTGATTATCCAAATGCTCTAAACCTATTTTTTTTATTTTGTACTCATTATTCTTAGTCCTTTTTAGAGAATAAGTCATACCTTTTATCTCAAAGAGAATTATTTGAGCTTTTTCAATTTTTTTTGTTAAGTCTTCTTTTATCTTCTTGGGGATATCAAAACTTTCCAAATCAATTTCTTCTGATGTTATATCATTAATTCCTGTTTGAAACACCTTGAGGAAACTATTAAATGCTTTAGACATTTCATTATCGTCTCCTATAAAATTAAGTCCAAAATATTTTGAGTCAGGAAAAAGTACTGTCAATTTTTTTTCAAACCAATTGTACACATTTCTAAAGTCAAACGCTTCTTCAAAGTCCTCTATACTTTTTCTGTTAATTTCGCTTAAAAACAAGAGGACTATCTGAATTTTGAAAATCCTCACGGTAAACATCAAACCTGGTTTTCGTCTTGCCGGAAAGAGATAATCCTATCTCAATTTCATGTTTTCCTTGGTCATTTATAAATCTCTCAAATACTTTCTTCTCCTTATTTGAACCAATTTCATATAGCCACTCTTCAACGATTTTGTTCTCTTTTAGAACACTCGCAAATCCATATGAATAGAATTTATTTCCTGCCTTTATTTCATACTGAAAGACAGAAGGCAAACTACTATTCTCTTCATTCAATCTAAAATGGCAATTTACAGGATTCAATTTATCAATTCCACCAATTACAACATTTCTAGAAAAATCTATTGCTTTTACAAAATTTGACTTTCCTGATGCGTTTGCACCATAAATTACACTTGATTTTAAAATATTAATCCCAGCCTCTTTCTTATAGTGAGAGGTTAATCTTCTTTCTTTTATTTTGCTATCATTGAAAATTCAGATTTGCCATTAAAAGACAAAAAATTCTCAACATTAAACCTAATAAGCATACCTCGTTCGTTTATTTTTATTCAAAGTAACGAAAAAATCTCACATAAACCTCCTGTTTCTTAAGACTATTTTTTGATGTAGGATGGCTCGTTGCAATTAACGACAACGACAACTGTATGTTTTAAAGAAGTCTACATAATGCATTTTTGACTACCTAAACAAAAACTGCACTATCAACTCTCTTTTCTCTATTCACCACTTATTAATACAAAAACAAAAGGCCCTTACATTTCTGCAAGGGCCTCCATGACCACAACCATACAATAGGTAACCACCCTATCTACTTTTCATCTTGCCCACTAAATATCTCAGCAACATCGAAACAAAGAAACTTACCGCTGTTCCCAAGGCAGCATAAACCACAGTTTCAACAAAACTGTCCAGAGTAAAGCTCTTGAACGCCGCGATTACACATCCCCCAAAAAATCCTACCTTGCCATCCTGATGAAACTGCTCCATGTCTATGCTGCTTTAAAATTTGTTTTTACCACTACGGCATGTCCACTGTTGCCAGCAACAATGCCCTGCTCTCTTTGTTGTTGATGAGGTAAAGCTCTCCGTTCACGGCCTGGTAATACTCCACCCCAAGTACCAAAAATACGGGCTGCTCGCTATTGGCAGAAATTCCCGCCTCAATGTCTACCTGCACAGCTGCCTTGGATGCGATTTCTACCGATTCGGAATGAACGACATCAACCTCGTAATCACCGGTCTCAAAGTTAACGGCTGCCAAGCCTACGGTAAACCTCGCCTGGGTCGCCCCCTCTACTTGCTGCAATTCCAAACTCGGATCCTCAAACTGGATCGCAATGGCTGCAAGTCCCGATACCCTGTCAAAACCAACTGTATAAGCTGCCTTCATCACCTCATCCAATGAAGTAGCGGCATTGAACTCAAAACCCTGCAACAGGTTCAGATCCCCATCAACAACATTGCGCTCCCCCCCTGCCATTGGTAACATCTGCCTGTATAACCTTTACCATTTGGGAAGTCAGCCTGCTGGATACTTTCTTGTCTGCCGATTGTGCGATCGGTGTTTTCAGTGCCGAACGCAAAAGCTTTCCTGCTTTTCCTGCTCGGCCAAACTCTGCCCCGTTTTCCCTGGTCCTTGCAAAGGCCGGATCTTTTTTGATCCTTTCTCCATCAACGCCACCTTTAGTCCTTGCCAGGTATTCACCTTCGCTCTTATAGAAAGAAAGATCCCCGATCTGTCCTTCTAATTTTAATACGCCTTTTTGCCTTGCCATAACAAACTATTTTTTATTAACGCTTACCAAAATATCCCTTCTGGTTTGCTGTTACAAATCTCTCTGTCCCATTTGTCCCCATTTGTCCATTTTGGCATGCAATGTCCCCAATATTTACGGAATATCCCTATATTTACTGTATAGACAAACCAGGTTTTAAGTATGGATTGAGTACAAAAATTCTTATATGGGTATCAAAATGAACCGCGCATGCATCTATGCAAAGGATGTGCAGCGGATTACCGGGAAAAGTGAAAAATCCGGTCAGCGCTTACTCAATAAAATCAAAAAGGAACTCGGGAAAGAAAACCACCAATTTATAACCTCTGATGAGTTTGCCGATTACTCAGGCATTGCAGTTGAAGTGATCCGGGAGTATTTGGTGGAGTAAATTGCCTTCTTCCCTATTGTTTATATTTGCTTTGCTCCTGGTCATTATTTTTGGTTCGTTTTATTCCCTTTCAAAAACAACCTCATCCATATAAGTAATCCATACTTCCTCACCAACAACAAGCTCATTGGCGATTATTGGATATATCCTTTTGTAAGCAATAGTACTGTTATTAATCCGGCCTTCCTGATTAATATTGGATATCGAAGTATCTCCAACCAAAAGACAACCTGCAGTATCATCATCATCATTTCCAATATGCAGGAGTATCCACTTAAAATCTGGCACATTTGTAACATGAAGCATACCCTTATGCATTCCAGGAAACTTTTGCTCATATCTTTGGTGGTGTGATCCTTCCTTACGCAACTTTACTTGATACCGTCCAGCCGGTATTCTTGTTTCTCCAGAAACTTTTATTTCTCTTTGTTCATCTTCCAGTGTGTAACATGCAAAAACACCTTCAAGAAAAAGAAGCCCTAATGTACTTTCTCTGCCTGCGCTATAACGCAATACTGTTAATTCCATAGTCTTTCAAGTTTAGATTTTTGTAATTGAAGTAGTTTGTTTGGCAATGGTCTTATCCTTATCTGCAGAACTTTTACTGGATCCAAAGAAATAAGACAAAACCATACTAAAGCCGGCAACCAATGCACCAAACAATTGGTTGATGGGTCCGTTGTTACTTGTCTTCTGGGCATTGTCGCCAATGATCATTACAGAAATAAGACCAAAGAAACCGATCACTACAACAATGGCCAAGGCCATCATAAGCCAATCTCTTTGACCTGTGGCTTTTGCCAGTTCAGTTTCTCGCAAACGGGCATTTTGCTTATCCATCAAATAAGCCCTTGATTCTTCCAGTTCAATAATGGTAGCTTGTAAAGCAAGCTTTCCCAATTCAATCTTCTGATTGATTTCAAACTCTTTTAGTTTCACGATGAGGTCTGGATGACTGGATAAAGATCTTTGAAAATGTTCCTCATCATGGAAATGAATTCCTGTTACTGATTTGATTAATTCAAATACAGGTTTGGCTGTTCCCCCGGTAAACACATTGGCCAACAAGGGCAGGCCTTTTTCAAATAGAATATTTTTTAGTGACATCGTTTTATGTTTATAGATTTTTTACTTGCGTTTGTCTGCAGCGTTGTCGGGAAATGAAACCACGTTCATCATCTCCCTCAACCGGCTCCTTACCCTTGCCCCATACTGCTTTTCAATTTCTGAGGCATTCAAATTCGTTGTCATATGGGTGATCAATCCATCAGAGATAAACAGGTCGTACCTGGATAAAACTATTTCCGATAACGCATTGCATTCATTGCCAAAATGCTTTAGATTTTCTTCTGCGCCCAAATCATCAAAACAGATCGTTTTGGGAATCTTTGCTCCTGGTTTTATTTCAAAAGATTTCTTGCTATACCGGTGAATCACATCATAGCCATCTTTATGAAATTCAAAGCTGATATCCCTGCATGATTTGATCATGTAGCTCCGTGATTCAGGAAGTATCAACCGCATCAGGTGCATCAACGAGGTCTTCCCGGCTCCGATAGGTCCACAAAGCATGATGCCTTTTCGTGGATCCAGCCCTTCCTGCCGGATTAAATCCGTATCCCGGATCATGTAAACAAACAATTTCCGGATAAGGGGCATATCTTCATTCAAAAGTTTAAAACCAACCCCATACATCTCTTTTCCTTTTTGGGTGATAAAATCAAGGCTTTTTTGATAATTATAGATAATTTGGTTGTTGCTTATGGTATAAAACATGATGCAAACTTTTTAATCTTTGTTTTCTCATCTTTGATTTAAAGTGGTTCGCTATAACCTGAACCGCTAAATGGTTTTGATTCCGGTTTGGTGATCGGTTCCTGCTTGCTGTTGGAATGGGGTTCTTTCTTTTGAAACTTCTCCACGTTGAGCATCCAGTTTCTGGCAGCCGCTTTCCAATCTTTCATTTTTGTTTTTCCTCCAACTAACCATCCAACACTTTCGTAATAATTGAAAAATCGATCCCCTTCAATTTTTGGATAGCCTTTTTGTTCAAAATAGATTTGAATGTGCTCGATTGGTGGCACTTGAAACGCTTTTTTCTGTTTTTCCTTCATATTATCTTCTTTTAATTCATTTTGACTTAAATCATTACTCTTACTATTATTATATATATTGTTTATATGTTTATATAATGGGTACACTTTTGGGTCATGTACAGGTACACTTTCGGGACATGTACATGACCAACAAATGGTCATGTAGACTTTACTTCCTCTTTTAGGATCTCGGGATGGGATATATTTTAAAAAATTACAATTTTCAAGAGTCTTTATTGAGTTGTAATATGTAGTTTTTGATCCAATCTTAGACATCCTCATTAGTTCATTCCGATAAATAATTATTGGATTTTCAAATCGGTTTTTGTTCCAAATTCTGAACAAGGAGATGTAAAGGCTAATATCATGAGCCTTTAATCTTGGCTCCTCGTCCATTCTTGCAAAGGCATCCAGCAAATGATGGATGAAATTCATTATCTGGTTTCAATAAGTATCATCCACATTTATTTTCCGAAATCATGTTATGAATGTCATTGAAATCATAATAGATCGTACCTCCTACTTTAGTAAAAGGTAAGGTTCCACTCACGCGTAAATGCTGGAGCGTTCCTGGTGAAATATTCAAAAGCTCTCTTACTTCATAAGATTTCAACCATTTCTTCTGATTGCTTCCAGCATTTTGTTTAAGCAGCTTTTTAATATCTGCTAATAATTCAATTTTGAATTCTCTTAAATCGTCTTGTGTGATAATTTCTGTTGCCATAATTTTTAATTGATATTGATATGGCACAAAGGAATGTAAAAAAGAAATACGAAAACAGTGGTAGGGGGTGGATCCACCCCCTACCACCCCCATGATTACCAATCCATTACAAAGGAATATTTTTTTTACACCACACAATTTGTGCAGTATTATTGTGGTAGTTTTTTAAATATTTAATCAATTATTTGACGATCGATATAACTTAAGAAATATTTCCTTGGTACTTTTTAACGCATACTCATCTTGCTCATAATATTTATTTGACAAGTGTTTTGTTGAAACATTATCACTGCATAATGAAGAAAAATTTTCTGAAAATAACTTAATAAATTCTCCAACACGATCCTTATCTATTTCCATTATCTTATTATCTACTAAAGTGCGTAGAAAACATCCCATCTTTCCAACAGAGAAATTAGTTTTAAATTTATTTACACTTCGAGATTGTATTTTATCTACTTCTGAAATAGATTGTTCCTGGATAATTGTATAGCTATATTTGTAGTAATTGATTTCCTTTTTAATCCAGTTTAATAACATCTGTTTTAGAGTCTCTCCATAAGGATAAAAACTTTTAGAATTTAATTCCGCAATCTGCGATATATTTTTCTTTATTCGTGATAAGTAATTTATCCTTTTTGATTGATCCTCAATTTCTATAGCTACATATTTTATATCATCCGTAATAAACTGATATATAGAAGCATGATTAAAATTCACACTAATTAAATACCTACAAAGTAACTTCTTCTGTATTTTCTCATCATTCTGGCAAGTAACATTTTTAATAATTTCTATTGGAAAACCATTTATAAATTCATTCCAGTAATTGATAGCTTGAAAACTAAATCCAATAGTATTCTCATCAAAAACAGACTTTATTAAAAGGCACAAATCAGATAATGTTTTATGCTGAATTGATACAATATTCTTTTCACTAAATAATTTATAAAGCTTTTTTCTAATATTTAGGTATAATATAAACGGAACCGGTTGTGCAGTATTAAAACAATCCGGAAAGCTTTGTTGAAGCAATTCTAAATAACTGATATAAAAATTAACTTTTGGCCTTAATATTTTTTTTCGACACTCACTGAAATAAATACATTCATGATGGTTAGTATAAAGTAAGTCCAACAACTTTATAAGACTAGTCTGGTAATATTGTATCTGCCTTTTAAAAGCTTTCGTGGATTTCTCTTCTGTAGCTAATTTGTTTAGATCCTGTTTGAATAGTTTTTTATTTTCTTTGAATTCAATTATTTGAATTTTGATCTGCTTATTTTCAAATAATTTACGAAAAGAACATTCTTCAGGGTTGTTAAGATTATCAACAACCCTGTCAATGTGAGATAATAGGTGTGACATTTGATTTTATGATTAGATTTAAAAATATAGTTAAATGATTGATGAAAAATTACAATTATTTAACATTACAAATCAAATGCCATTTTTTTAGAATAAATTTTATGCCATACTCAACAACATTTATTTACCTTATCGTTTTGATCATTAAGTTTATCCTTCAACTTATGCATATCTTCACTTATCTTGGTTTTTAACACCCTTGCATATATCATGGTTGTTGACAAATTTGAATGTCCTAATACCTTACTCACAGTTTCTATTGGCACACCATTACTTAACGTTACTGTAGTTGCAAATGTATGCCTTGCCATATGAAAGGTAAGGCTTTTTTGTATTCCACATATATCTCCAACTTCTTTTAAATAGTGTCAGCAAGAAAACTAAGGTTTTTCTCAAGTGCTTGAATGGAAAAATTCAATTTCAAGGCTTGGCCTTTTTGAAAATCAAGGAGTTTACTTTCGTAAATGACTGTTTTCAAAAAGGGCGTAACGAAGAAATTGGACTTTTCGGGCAAGCACTAAATAACAATTTAGCTTTTGATTGGATAATTTAGGAAATAATGTACCATTATTTACAGCTCAAGGATGATCTTTATATTTGTTAATAATTCCCCATGCAACAGGTAATATGGGTATATTAACTACCATTTCTGTTTTTTGCCGTACTGTTTGAATCCAATACTCACCATCAATTCCAAGTACAATATTTTCTGTTGTTAATTTATGCACATCTATATATGACAGGCCTGTATAACATGCAAATACAAACAAATCCTTCACATATTGGAGTCTAGAGATTTTAATGCGCTTCTTCTTTAATATTTCAAGTTCTTTATCTGTAAGATACTCTCGATCAACCTTAACAAAAGAAAACTTAAATTTCTCAAAAGGATCCTTTGCCATCCATTCTAATCTTATACCCATAGATGTAACTTTTCTAAACCTTTCTAAATGTTTCATTATACCATTATTGGTTAATGCCTTATGGTGATCAATTGGTTTATACTTTCTCAAATAAGAATCAAACTCTGTTACAAACTGATAATTAACATCTTCCAGGTATATATCATCAACTTTTTTTATATCATTTAAATATCTAACTAAATATTTCTGCGTTGTAAAGTAGTTTTATAATGTCCCCGGACTTAATATGCTAGCTTGCGATTCGTTATGATATTGCATTAGATATAAAAGAGTTTTTCTCTCCTCTTTATTACCTAAATAAAGATTTTTAAGAATCTCAGGAGTTATACGCTTCTCTTCAAACATCAACTTGTCATAAATACTGAAAATCTTAGTTTTTGCAGAAGTAATAGATCTGTTTATTCGAAGATAGTCTTTACAAGAAGCCTTAACCAGATCTTTTTTAGAATCCCAGGAAGAAACACTTACACGATGATTAAACGAAAAATCGATACGTTTTGTACTATATGTTATCCGAAGGTATAACATACCGATTTCAGAACTCTTTTTTGTTGTTCTAAGAAAGAACTTTAAATAAAGTAATTGATTGGTTGACATAACATTGTAATTAATTGTGGTTAATAAATAATTAAGGATTGCAGGTTACACCTGAAGCCTCTTTTTCACAATCAATATCAATCAAAATCAATGGCAGTTACACTTGCTGTATAAAACTAGTCAAGTCTCTTTTTCTAGTTTGTTATTTTTCAAGTGTAAGCGAAGATATAATAAATTAAAGTTACACTCAACTTACACCTGTAATATGAATTATATTGGTTTAAACTGATTTATTAAAAATAAAAAAAGCTTGTAAACCATACAGTTTACAAGCTTTTATATTCTTTCTCTTCTTAAGTAGTCGGGGTGGAGAGATTATACCCCTATCCTGTAACATATTCTTCTTCAATCCTTTTTTCTAATACAACTCTTAGTCGTTCCCGAATTGTTCACCTTTTATTTAGCTTAAAATAAAGGCTTTTAGTGTCCTTTGACATAATGTAAAGATACAGAAAATCATTGGCTTAATAGTACAATTTGTATTAAAATGAATGACAATAGAAACAAAAAAAACACTATCAAACGTTCTGATAGTGGCTTTCAATCTTTAACTAAACCTAACTCTAAACTATGAGTTATACACTAAAATAATAATTTTCGGTCAAGATATATTTTGCTATAAATACTTTTAAATCCCTCCATTTAATATTTCTTTGAAAAATTCATTATGATCAAACTATTGCCTTTGATATCCCATACTGAAAAGATATCTCTTTTATCAAAAAAATATTAAAAGATAAATTTGATTCTATAATTAGCTTATAGCAAATCAATCTTCAGGAATTATAGTTTACAATTAATAAATAATCTCCAGTTTTTAGATCATCGAAAGAATTTTTATTTAAATATAGGCCTTCTTTAAGACAATAACCCATATCTGAAAACAAAGTAAAATACTCAATATTCATATATTCTATAATATCTCCATCCTTATTTCCATCAACAAAATCCACTTTACCTCCTTGTTATAAACACATTAACATGTCAACTCTAAACATACACTATCCTCAAAAAAAAGAATATGAACAGAGAATGGATACCTAATAGTTAAAATAAGGTCAACCATTCTCAATAAATACTAGAACAAATAAAGCTTACTATAATTCTTATCTGTAGAAGTATAAAGTATATCGCTACTCTATATAAACTTCCAACAATTTAATTTCTTGATTAGGTGTAATCTTGAATTCCTTAACTGAAGAAGGAATTAACACCGTATCTCCTTTATTAATATTTTCTTTAAATCCATTTCTGCATTCGTAACTATTCAGTCAAATTTTAAAAACATAAATTTTTCTGGAGAATGTTGATAAGTATTACTGAAATAAAGAAAATTGTGAATAAAGAATATGAAATATAGTTTCAGTAAAGAGTAGGTATGTCGACCTTTGCATCTGCATGGGAAAGAAGAAAAGTATAGAAGAAAAATTAGATGCCTTACTTGTTAGAGTTAATAAACTCGAAACAGAGAACAAGGAACTTCGCGAGGAAAATGCCACCCTCAAAGAACGTCTTTCTCATTATGAAACACCAAAGAACAGTAGAAATAGCAGCAAGCCACCTTCATCTGATTTTCCCAAATTACCTAGAACACAATCATTACGAAAAAAATCAGGCAAAAAACCAGGAGGGCAATCAGGACATAAAGGCAATACACTAAAAATGGTCGAAGAACCAACAGTTATACAAGAACACTATTCAAATTATTGTAAGTGTTGTGGCAATAATCTTTCAGATATTGCAGGCACATTTGCAGGAAGGCGTCAGGTAATTGACATACCACCTATTAAACCAGTGATTACCGAACACCGTATTTACCATAAACAATGCAGTTGTGGAATGGTAAACAAGGGATGCTATCCTAATCAAGTAAATACACCTGTTAGTTATGGTACAAACACTCAGGCCTTAGCTGCTTATATGTACACTCGCCAATATATGCCTTATGACCGCTTGCGTGAATTCTTTAATACCATATTAGGGTTAAAAATTAGTACTGGAGGTTTAAACTATCTGATTGGTAAGTTCACTAAAAAAGCAACTCCTTTCTACGAGCAAATACGTAACAATGTACTTTCTCATTGTACTGTTGGAGCTGATGAAACAGGAACTAATATTAATGGAAAACTTCATTGGGCATGGGTCTTTCAAAATGCACAATCTACCTTTTTATCCGTTCATCAGAAACGAGGTTATGATGCTATTGAGGAAATTATGCCGGAAGGTTTTAAAAACAATACTTTGGTAACAGATTGTTGGAAACCTTATTTTAAAACACAAGCAGGGAATCACCAATTGTGTACTGCCCATCTTTTAAGAGAGCTTGAATTCTTTATCCAGAAATATCCCAAAAGCAACTGGGCATCGAAAATGAAAACGCTTATTATTAAAGCCCTAAAAATCTACAACAATAATTGGGATGATAAGGCAACTAAAGCACAAATATTTAAATCATTTGTGAAACTCCAGAATAAGCAGATTAGCGAAACATTAAAAGAAGTGGTTGTCTTTAGAAACAGATTAGTAAAATATGCTGATTATGTATTTACATTCCTAAATCAACCTGATGTTCCTCCTGATAATAATGCTTCGGAACGGGCTGTGAGAAATTTTAAAGTAAAACAAAAAGTCAGTGGTTTCTTCAAATCATTTGAAGGTGCAAATCATTATGCAATACAAAGATCTATTATAGATACAGCTATCAAGAGTTCTCAAAATCCCTTTGATACGCTTCGTGCTATTGCTATAGTTTAAGGCTCGACTGAATAGTTACCTGCATTCTATATAAGCAGAACCTTCTAAACACATATATGCTATAAACGAATCCAGATTAGAAACATCTTTATTTAAGACTTCATCAAGAATTAAAATATTAGTTGTAAAATAATTACATTTTACAAGATTAATATCTTCATTTTTAGTAGCCTTATAATTTACTTTCTCATTTCCATCTTCATAATTAATTACATCTACAGCTAAATCCGTATGTAACTCACGCCTTTTTCCTTGATTATCTTTCCTGTCATAATCATAAATGCGATAAGTAACATCTGAAGTTTGTTGAATCTCAGCAAACAAAATTCCTGCTCCTGTTGCATGAACATTCCCCGTTGGAATAAAAAAAACATCTCCACTTTCCACCTCATGAGCTTTTAACAATGACATCAAGTTTCCACTGTTTAATGCTCCTAAATACTTATCCTTTGTAATCTTTTCATTAAACCCGGATATAAGTTTACTCTTTGGTTCCGAATCTATGACATACCACATTTCTGTTTTACCATTTGAATCATGCCTTTCTTTTGCTATGATATCATCTGGATGAACTTGAATTGAAAGATCCTGATTAGCATCAATAAATTTAAGCAATAATGGAAACTGATTTCCAAACTTTTTATAAACACTATTTCCTACAAACTCACCTTTATATTTCGTTACTAAACTATTTAAATCGCAACCTACCAATGCACCATTTGAAACAATAGAAATATTCCCATCAACGCCTGATATTTCCCACGATTCACCAATAGTATCACTTATCGAATCTTTATTTAAAACACTTTTTAGCTTTTTTCCTCCCCATATTTTATCTTTTAATATTGGCTGGAACTTTATTGGATATGATAACTTTTGCATACAATTCTTATGTTATTGTTTTTACTCTGCTTTAATGAACAACTCAATACATCTGATTTAAATACAATAACCTTAATGAGTCTAAGGAAAATACTCCAGGTCCAGATATTTCAATCTTCTTTGCTTCACCAGGTATCAAATCAAAAAAATTATCTGAAAAGAAAACCTCCTGATTAGGAATATTTAGGTATACAGCTTTAGCTAAATTATCTGTTGAAACATTAATAATCTTTGCTCCATTACTTTCTTCAAATACTACATTAATATTAGCATCCTGTAGTTTTAACTCTTTAGGATGAGTAAAATAAAAAAGATTTGATGTAAGTCCTTTTCCATTATCAATCAAGGCAATCTTCATAAACACTTCAGCTCTCTCTTTCTCTCCAATTAATTTATCCACCTCAATTTTCTGAATCAAATTACTTGTATTTGCCTTTATTAAAACAGGTATTATTTTTTCAGTTATTTTATTTCCCTTAAAATCCAGTACTTCTATTTTTAATTCTGCATCTATTTCCTCTAATAAATCTGATACTACAAATATTTCTACTTCATCACCTTTCATTGGTGCACTAATCAGCAATGGTTCATAAGCTTTTTTGGCAGCATAATGTACAGCCTTCCACTTGTGATAATAATCCGTACTACTCCAGCTAGCAACAGGCCAACAATCATTAATTTGCCAATACAACGATCCCATGCAATATGGCATAGCTCTACGATGTGCTTCTATTGCCATTTTAATTCCCTGAGCCTGTAAAATCTGACTCATATATAAAAATTGCACAAAGTCTTCTGGTACCCTATAGTACCAGCTCATATATTCCTTAATTCGTAAATTACCGATACCACTACGTTGATGGGCTGCCATTACTTCTGACTCAATATCATAATCTTCAGGAAGGGTATATTTTTTCACCGTTTCAAAATCCGGGAACGACTGGAAACCATATTCACTCATAAAGCGAGCCTTGTACTTATCAAAATCTTCGAAGGGATGCAAGCCGTGCCAAACACCCCAATAGTGCATATCCCCACCTGTATTATCATAGTATGCATGTTTTTCAACTTCAAACCCTGCCTGGGGTGAAGATGGCCAGTAATCATCTCCATCGGTATATTGATGCACTGTTTCAGGAAGAATTTTATGGAAAATATCCATATAAGCTTTTTGTATTTCTTCCCTTTGAGCTTCTGTATATTGCTCCTTCCAGCCCCAGCCATTTTCTGAAAAGTAGCTCCATGCTGCATTCATTTCATTATTCCCACACCAAAGAGCAATGGAGGGATGGTTTCGCAGGCGAATAACATTATCAATAGCTTCCTGCTTTACAGACGCCAACATTTTATCATCTCCTGGATACATACTGCAGGCAAACATAAAGTCCTGCCATACCATGATTCCATTTTTATCACACAAATCATAAAAATAGTCGTTCTCATAAATACCACCTCCCCATACACGCAACATATTCATATTGGCATGTACAGCATCTGCCACTACTTTTTCGTAATCAGCCCTGGTAACTCCTGGCAAAAAACTGTCGTTTGGAATATAATTGGCACCTTTGGCAAATACCTTAACTCCATTTATTTCAAATACAAAGGACTCTCCCCATTGATCTTTTTCCCGAATCAGTTTTAAGCTCCTTAGTCCTGCTTCTACATCATTAACAGCCACCACAGAACCCCCTTTTAGCACTTGTACTGTAAATTGATACATATGAGGCTCACCGAGGCCTGCCGACCACCACAACCCGGGATGTTTAACTTCAAAAGGAAGACTAAAGCTTGAAATACCTTTACTCACAGAGAACCTTTGTTGAGCTAATATTTGCTTTGTTTCGGCATTCATCAAAAGGAAAGTCAACTCTTCATTAGCAACAGCTTCAACAGTTACATCTGCCACTAATTTGGCCAACTCTTTGGTAACAGAAGGTTGCCTGATAAAAGTGTTTTTTATTCTGATATCGTCCCATATTTTAAGCTTGACCGGTCGCCAAATACCGCTGGTAACAAAACGAGGTCCCCAATCCCATCCATAATGATAACCGGCTTTGCGGGTAAAAATGGAGACTTTTTTATCTCCTAAACCACCATTTTCAGATTGGTCGTTAACCGCAGGATAAGGATATGGCGAAGCTTCCAGCAGTTTCAGTCCCTTTTTGATTGGAGAATGGAAATAAACCTTCAACTGGTTTTCACCTTTTTTGGCAATATTCTTTATGTCAATTTCCCATTCCCGGAACATATTATCCGCTTCGAGAAGCTTTTGCTCATTAACAAACACATCTGCATAAGTATCCAGGCCTTCAAAAAACAGGATGACTTTATCGTGCGCAAGATCTTCTTTTGTAAGCTCAAAAGATGTAGTATATTCCCAATCTTCCTTGTCAATCCACTGCAAATCTTTTTCATTGGTACGATAAAGCGGGTCTTCAATTTGTTTGTTGTTTAATAAATCGGTATGAATAACACCTGGCACAGTAGCCCTTCCCTTTAGTTTGCCATTAATTTGCTGGTATTTCCAGTTTGTATTTAATTCCCGTTCCTTCATATTAACCGGTTCTTTGTGTTGACAAGATACAAGGATAGCCAGTAAGAGTATCCAGGCAATAAAGCTAAAATGGTATTTCTTTCTAACACTATACATATACTTCCAATAATTTTACTGTTTCTGATATAATTGTAACCTGCTCAATGCACGCCGGAATTAGAACTACATCCCCTTTCTGCAAGACCTCTTCTGTTCCGTTTTCACATTTAATATGGCATGCTCCATCAACACACATATAAACTACAAATGATTCAATATCAGCTAAATTCCTATTCTTTGACTTATTTAGCTCCAAAATATTAGTTGTAAAATACTCACAACTAACTACCTTGTTTACTTCGTTAGAAATGGGAAAATAATTAATTTTCTCATTTACATCATCATAGTTAATCGCATCCAAAGCCATTTGCGTATGCAGTTCCCGGGTATTTCCATCTACATCCTTTCTGTCGTAATCATAGATGCGATAAGTAACATCTGAAGTCTGTTGAATTTCGGCTATCAATATCCCCGCGCCAGTTGCATGAATATTTCCTGTCGGGATAAAAATAAAATCTCCATTCTCCACTTTATGGGATTTTAATACGGAAAGCAGACGCCCTTCATTAAAAGCTTTTAAATACTCATTTTTGCTTGTAGGTTGTACAAAACCAGAAATAAGTATACTTTCTTTCTCTGCATCTATCACATACCACATTTCTGTTTTTCCAAATGAATCATGCCTTTCTTTAGCTAATTTATCATCCGGGTGAACCTGTATGGAAAGATCCTGATTTGCATCTATAAACTAAATTAGTAAAGGGAATTGATCTCCAAATTTTTCATATATAGAAGAACCTACCAGTTCACCCTTATATTTTTGAATAAATACATTCAACGGCAAACCCATAAATGCACCATTAGAAACAACAGAAACATTCCCGTCTACTGCTGATATTTCCCAGGATTCGCCCAACCTGTCGCTTGTACTCTTCTTGTGTAATAGTGTCTTTAATTTACTCCCTCCCCAAATCTTTTCCTTAAGTATTGGAGTGAATTTGATTGGATAAAATTGTTGCATAACATTACAATTTAACCTGAACCAGCCAAAACAAAACATTGTATTAGCTAGCCCAGGTCAGGTTTCTTTGATATATGCTTATTAAAAAATTACTTTTTACTGATACGAATCATTAAAACATCATGAACGCCGATAACTGCATTTAATGGTTTTGAGGTATCTCCCAGTTTTTTATCATTAAACAAATCTTTAATCTTGTACGTATCTTGTTTAAACTTGATAAATCGCTGATTCAGGTCATCTCCCATTTCATGTTTCAACCAGTTAAATTCCAAATTAAAATCCGCATCATTTTTATTCACAAATGCAATAGCCCAATCGCCGTCGGCTAGAGGTTTGATCCATGTTTCAATATTAAATTCGTTGCTAAATCTAAATCCCTGAATACCCAAGCTATCCTGATTAACAGCGATGACGCCTTCATTTGTGAGCGTTTTAATGGTTTCCTGACTTGCTGTTCGAATATCATTACCCATGATTAATGGAGTTGCCAACATAGACCACATGGCAAAGTGACTACGGTTTTCTGCATCCGAAAACTCATTGCCCACTTCCATCATATCAAAATCATTCCAATGTCCAGGACCTGCATATTTACGGATGTCTTTGCGCATATCAATAATCTTCCACAATCCCCACGAAGACCAGGTACCGTGTCCAACTTCACAATCCCAACAATTGATGATATCCCCGGTCACTCTCCAGAGATGCCCCATCTCTTTTCCCCATTTCCATGGTTTATTATCGCCCCATTCGCAGATACTAAATACAATTGGACGTCCTGTTTTATAAAGCGCATCCCTCATGGTATGATACGCCCCTTTGGCATTTAAATTTTCAGTATTGCACCAGTCGTATTTCAGATAATCCACTCCCCAATCGGCATAACACTGCGCATCTATATACTCATATCCTCTGCTTCCGGGGTATCCACCGCAGGTTTTACTTCCGGCACAATTATAAATACCAAACTTTAATCCCTTTGAATGAATATAATCGCCCAATGCTTTCATCCCACTTGGGAAACGTTTGGGATCGCCATAGAGCTTTCCTTCCTCGTTTCTTTCTTTGGCCATCCATCCGTCATCAAGGTTTAAATAAATATACCCGGCATCTCTCAATCCCAAATCAACCATGGCATCAGCGATATCTTTAATCATATCCTCATTTATATCACAACCAAATGTATTCCAGCTGTTCCACCCCATTGGAGGGGTCATTGCCAATCCTTCATACTTTTGACTAAAGCCGTTTAAACATATCGCAATAAGAAATGCAATTACCATGTATTTTTTCATCATTTATGTATTTTATAGATTTACACTTTTTTTGTTAACAGTTTATTTTCTCCTTCTTAGGGACAGCTCGTTGGTAATTCCAAGCATATAATTATCAGTAAGCTTATATAATAACAGCAAGGCGCCTGACAATCCGGCGGTTATTCCAGGAAAAACGCTTATCATTAAGCGAATACCCTCTAAGGATCTTTCTGTTTGTTCAGCATTTGCTTCAAAACCGTAAGTCCCCAGGATATATAAAGGAAGGACTCCCCCAGCCATCAGACCTAATTTTTGCGACATGGATGAAGACGAGAACAACAGACCTGTTGCCCTGCGTCCGGTTTTCCATTCTGAATAATCGGCAATATCGGCATACATCGACCACACAAGGGGCAACACAATTCCGGCACTAATTCCGTTTATAAGATTCAAGGCAAAAATCAGAAACACCTGTTGCGGATTCAACCAATACAATAAAATACTCAGCAAAGCCGACAAAAACATGGCTATGATAAAGGTATTTTTCTTTCCAATGCGGTTTGACACCGGAATCGCCAGCAAAACACCCAGCATATTGGCCACCAACCATATCGTCATGTACATACCCGACAGCTTTCCCCAGCTCACATCACCCAAAACAGACAATGTTTGGTCTTGCACAAAATACTTAAAGTAATACATGATACTGGACTCTCTGAAGGTTAAAAACACAAGCATTAAAACCCCGGCTCCAAGCATGATAAACCATTGTGCGTTTTTAGCCAGGTCTTTTAAATCGCTCCACACAGAGTTGTTTTCTTTAATGGCTTTTACATGCTCTTTTGTCCATAGATAAGTCATCACAAAAAAGAAAGCCGCAACAACAGCATAGATCGTAACCATATATTGGTAGCTTTTTGCATCACTTGCTCCTGCATTTTTAAAGAATTCCAGAATGAAAGGTGCAGAAGCCGTCATGGCAATACCCCCGGAATAGGCACCTATAAACCGGAAGGAAGCTAAACTGGTACGCTCTTTGGGGTTGTCCGTCATAACTGCCATTAAGGAACCATAGGGAACATTGATTGCCGTATACACCATCATCATTAAGGTATATGTAATGTATGCATATATTAATTTGCCCGATGGCCCAAACTCCGGAACGGAAAATGTGAGCACCCCGATAATTCCAAAAGGTATGGCTATCCATAAAAGGTAAGGACGAAACTTCCCTTTTGAGGTGTTAGTCCTGTCGGAAATAATACCCATCAACGGATCGTTTAATCCGTCCCACAGCCTAACCATGATAAACATAAATGCTACCGATTCCGGCGACAGCTCAACTATATCTGTATAGAAGAACGTCAGGTACATGGCAAATATCTTCCAGAACATGGAAGATGCAAAGTCACCAAATCCATACCCAATCTTTTCGCTTAATTTTAATCTTTCTGTCATAATATTTCTTTTATGAAAAAATAGTTTCAACACATTTCAATCTAACTCTTATACTTATTTATTCTTTCATACAATTCCATCATTGCACGGCTATTGTGATATGGACATTTCCATGGTCCGACTTTATCATCGGTTGTATATGGAATCCCGTCAGCATCTACACTCCAAAACCACTCACCAAGCTTTTTATCAATCAACTTATCTTTAATAAATGCCCATACAGGCTCGATTTTATTTAAGTATTTTGTTTCGCCAGTAATCTCCCAGGCATCAAATAATCCTACCATTGCTTCTGCTTGTGGCCACCAATGCTTGTCTACATCCATATGCGATCCTTCTTTTTCATTAAAAACACTACCGTCCTTATCAAGTCCTTGTGATATGGTAGCATCAACTAATTGAACTGCTACTTTTTGAATTTTGTCAATATAAATTATATCCCCTATTACATCCGCTGCTTCATGCATTAACCATGCACCTTCAATATCATGTCCATAAGAAACAATATCTGATTTTACATTCCATTCGTAATCAAAAAACAAATTGAAATGTTCTGAATTAACATCCATAATTTTATCATGAAAGATATCTAATAAAGATATAATGCTAGATTTTAACTGCTGATCAGGCCAAACTCGATACAGACAAGTATAACTCTCCAGAATATGCAAATGTGTATTCATTGATTTGGGTAGATTTGCATCCTTTTCACTTAAACGCATATCCTGCATAATGCTCCAATCTCTCGTCAAAGCTTCTAAATATCCACCAAATTCATAATCCCATAGTTTATTTTCAATGATAAAATAAATCTGTCTGGCATATTCAATGGCATCCTCATTTTTTATTGAGCGATAATATTCAGCAAGTGCATATATTCCAAACGCCTGTGCATAAGTTTGTTTTCTGTCATTTTTGACTTTACCATCATAACTTAATGACCACACAAAACCACCTTCTCTTTTATCCCAAAATTTTGTAATTAAATAATGATAAGCTCTGTCGGCAAGATTTTTATACTTTTCTTCATTCAAGATTCTGTAGGCAGCTGAAAAAGTCCATAAAATACGTGCATTTAATATGATTCCTTTATCTGCAAGACTATCGACTTCACCATAAAAATCCATTCTTCCTATAAAACCACCATACATATGGTCCTGAGTTTTATCCTCCCAAAAGTTCAAAATATCATTTAACTCCTTTTTGAACTCCTTTTGTAAATAAAGAATCTCAGTAGAAATTTTTTGTGCTGTATTCAATTGTTGTTGTTTCATATGGTTATAATTTGTTGTCGACGTAAAAGAACTTATCAATTCTATATTTAATTCTTTTAATATCAGGAACCGGGCAAAATAGGATTGCCACGGTCACCTGATGCTTTTTTTACTTTATCACATTCATAAAATCAGCATTATCACTGATTAAAGAATTGATAGTTTCAACTGATAAATGGGAATATAATTTATCCTGTGGAGAATTGATACAATAATCGACAAGTTGATCTATTGTTGAAGTTGCTACATGCATTCTTGTATCTGAAGATGCATAATAAATATATACTTTTCCATCTTCATCAGTAATCCATCCATTTGCAAATGCCACATTTGATACATCTCCAACACGTTCATCTCCTAATGGAGCTATAAAATGACCATGTGGCTTATGTGTTACAATCCACGGTTTCTCCAAATCAGTCATAAACATGTACAAAGTATATCTTAAACCTGCGGCAGTATTACGAACTCCATGAGCCAATTGTAACCATCCTTTTTCTGTTTTTATTGGAGCAGGTCCTAATCCATTCTTTACTTCATATATCGTATGATAGGTTTTAGCATCCACAATCACTTCTTCTTTAACCTCAGGATTTTCAATAGTATCAGATAGACCAAACCCTATACCACCCCCTTTTCCGGTGTCTATAAATCCATCTTGAGGTCGAGTATAAAAAGCGTATTTACCTTCAATTAAATGAGGAAATAAAACCACATTACGTTGCTGCCCGCTTGTTGATACTAAATCAGGTAGGCGCTCCCATGTAATTAAATCTTTTGTACGAGCAATTCCTGCTGATGCTACAGCACTTGATGTATCTCCATCTGACGCATTAGGATCTTTACGTTCACTACAAAACACACCATAAATATAACCATCATCGTGTTGCGTTAAACGCATATCATATACATTGGTATCCCACTCTTCATTCTGTGGCATTGCAATAGGTCTGTCCCAAAATTTAAAATTATCGATACCATTTGGACTTTCTGCTACAGCAAAAAAAGATTTACGATCATTTCCTTCAACCCGTACAACAATTAAATACTTTCCGTTTAATTTGATGGCTCCTGCATTTAGTGTGGCATTAAAACCTATACGTTCCATAAAATATGGATTTGTATCAGAATTTAAATCATAACGCCAATGCAAAGGAATATGATCTCTTGTTACAATAGGGTTTTGATAACGGCTATAAACGCCGTTTGTACTAAATTGCTCTATATTCTTTTTAGAAAGTAATTCTTCATGCTTCTCTTTAACCAACTTCACTCTCCTATCAAACTCCATTATTTCCATAGTTAATCTTATTATTAGATATGTTTTATTTCATTAAATTATTCAAGTCTTGCAATAGCAACACATCATTTCTTTGCGCAAATTTCTTAGCGTCATTTTCTGCTGGATGACCAACATAAGGAAAAAAATAATGCACTTTAGGATCATTTCGCCAAACCATAGCATAGCTTAATTCTTTATTGATTAAAGAATCACTTAATACCACACCTAACTTTTGGGTAAACCACAATGAATCCGTTACATTTTCAAATCCGGTTTCTGTAAGGGCTGCAAGCTTTCCTTTTTCTTTCGCAGTATTGATAACAATTTGCAATTTCTTAATCACATCTTTTTCACCTTCCGGTTGCTTAAAGTCCCAGTAATCATCAACTCCTAAAATATCAATGATATCATCTCCGGGATACCATGTTAAATATTCTTCTTTCGACGAGAAATTTCTGTCCGGAGAATAGGCCACTACCATATTTGTTAAACCTTTTATATCTCTTAAATATTCAATAGTTAATCTAAACAAAGCCTTAAACTCTTCAGAGGTACAAGCTTTACTTCCCCACCAAAACCAACCTCCATCCATTTCATGCCATGGTCGAAAAATAAATGGAATCACATTTCCATTCTCATCATTTAATGTTTTTAAAAATGAAGCGAGCCTATCCAATTGTCCTTTAAACGCATCTTGAAAACCACCTCCTTGAATGATGTGTTTTACAACGATGGAATCTCCACTCCAGGCAGTCACACTATCTAGTGGCGAATACGGATGCCAGCTAAAGGTATTTATGCCTCCTTGTTTATTGGCCCAAACTGATAACCTACGTATTACTTCAAATGGTACACTGTCCAGATTACAAGCAGAGTCCATTTCTATCCCTCCAAGTTCCCATCCAAAAACAGCAGGGTAATCACCTGCTACTCGTTTTACATCAGATTCACCTTCGATATAACTCCATTTTATTCCATAAGCTAAATCATCTTGATGTCCAAATAAGATACCTTTTCCTCTTGTTGTTTCTAACGTCTTAACTATTGGATTTTTATCATTAACCACATCCTCCTTTACTGTTGTTTTACACGATATAAGAGATATTATGGAAACTATTAATACGTATAATATTTTTTCAATTTTCATTTCTGATAATTATTTAATTCTAATCATTATTATTCATAAACTTTCAAATCCTTCACATCTTCCTGAAATAGTGTTATTGGATCATTTTTAAACTCTATGAATTCATCTTTTGAATTTTGCGGACTATCACTATTGGGTATAAACAGATCACTTTGCTCGCTTGCCCAAGGGGCATTAAACCATGCCAAAACCCAGGCTATATGAATATCATCTGCTCCTTCTTTTATGGCATCTAACACAATATCATTCCAGAATCCTTCTTTTGTATTGATATAATCATTTCTATATCCTGTTTCAGCTAAAACAGCAATTTTATTATGATTTAAAGCAAACTCTGAAAGATTTATAAGCGAACTTTTTAAAGTAGATAAAGTTGGTTCATATATATCAACTCCCACAATGTCAACATAATCATCACCAGGGTAGTAACTTTCATCTAAAGGATAATTTGGTGACCAGGCAAACAACACTAAATCAGTTCTTTCTTTGATATAGTTCACAGCCAATTGATAAAAACTTATATATAGATTGGTGCTATGATATGTAGCTTCACTTCCCCACCAAAACCAACCACCACCCATTTCATGGTAAAGTCTCCAAACTATAGGAAATCCAAGATCATTGTTTATAACATCAATAATTTCATCCAGCTCCTCATAAAACCAGGTACGAGCACCATTTTTGTTATTTACAATATCATACATTAGAGATTTATCTGTTGCTGATGTAATTTCGCTTAAGTAAATTTTTTGATCAGTCCGACTTTGTTGATGAAAATCAAAAGTTACAACAGCTCCATTTTGATAAGCTTCCTTGGCTTCATTAATATGTAATTGTTTTTCTGTATCAGACTTATACAGCATATAATGTGGATCAATACCATATACCCCGGGATGATCGCCTGCAACATCCTTACAATCAGATGTGGCTAAATCATAACTTAGTCCATTTAATTTAAATGACAAAGGAAATTCCTGTCCAAAAATAAATTGTTCACCATTAGCTATTTGACCTAATTTCGATAGTAAATTCTGTGTTGCCACAGTAATATTATCGTCAACTGCAATATAATTACCAGATTGAACTATTGTAATCACAACCTCATCTGTACTTGTTAATCCCTCACTATCTGTAACTACTAATGAAATATTATGGATACCTTCTTCTAATTCAACATCTGCAGATATTCCAATGGCGAGTTCTGTATTATTTTCCTCCCACAAATAACTCACGATATTACCTTCTGTATCTTGCGATAAAGATGCATCTAAAACAACATTTACATTTGCACTTCCACTAGGGATATAATATTTTTTATCATCTCCTGCATTAGCTATAGGTGGTTCATTTTCAGCAATAGTAATTATTACAGAATATTGTTTTTCCGGATTGCCTTCCGATTTTAAAACATAAGTTAACGATTGTGTGAAATTATTAGTTGTTTCTTCTGATACCTGTTCAATACTATTTACATAAAGAGTAGCTCCTTCTGCAATTGAATATTTTGCTGTAAGATTATTCAAATTAGTTCCGAAAGGAACAGTTGCAGATATACTTTCATCCATTATATTAAATGTGATATCAGGTAACTCTACAATAGAAAAACTTCTTATTTTTAGGTCTGTAAAGATGGTCACAGGGTACTCTTCGTCTGTTCCATCCTCAGCCTCAACTCGATAGGTAACTGTATTACTAAAATCCTGTTTTGTTGATCCTGATCCTTGATATTGTGCTCCAACGAAGATTGAAGCTCCCTCTGAAATCTCAAATATGGCAGTTAAACTATTTAAGCTGGTACCATCCGAAGCAGTTGCTTCAACTCTATTATCATCAAATATCTCAAAATTTAGTTCTGGTAATTCTTTTATGGAAAAAGACTCAAGTTCTGCCAGATCACTCTTAATCTGATCATCTTTACAGGCAAAGAGCAAAGTCAGGAACAACAATATGGAATGGGATAAAGCCTTCATAGATAAATGATTTTAAATTGTTCAAAAACAGTAATGACTGTTATAGGAGTAATAACCAGGCAGGGATGAGTGCCCTGCCTGGAATAGATTACAAGCTACTACCACATTGGTCCATCCGTGATATAAACATCATCGATATTTATTTCGTAAGTACCACTCTCAATGTTACCTGTTGTAAATCCTAATTTCACATAATCCAAAGCAACTGATGGGTCAAATTCAGAAGCATCACCTCCCCAATTACCTAAAATATCAGAAAGTCTAAGTGAAATAGGTTCCCAACCTGTAGTTTCAACGTAGTAGTTAACTGACTCTATACTACCTCCCCATTTAGTATCATTTTGATATGTTTCAACTTGAATCATACCTTTATTTCCATTTGTATTTACAAGGAAACTTATATGAGGATCAACAATAGAACTTAAATCAATAGCATTATAGTTTCCAATAGCACCCATCCATTGCCATGATCCAGGTACATTGTCAATTTTAACTGTATAATAACTATCTCCAGCTCCTAAATCAATACCAGCTACATTTAATCCGTAAGTAGCTCCGGCTACATTTTCCTCGTATGTTGGTTCTGCATCTTCAAAATCAAAGACTTTAGCTACAGGGTTAACCGGACCATCTGTAATCATAATTTGATCCACATGTATCTCAAAATCTTCAGGATCGCCATTTGCTACATTTCCTGTAATAAAACGCATAGCAACATCATCAAATACACCAGTAGGATTAAAATCTGCAAATAGTTTTTCAATTGGATAAGATCTCCATTCCCAACCATTTGTCTGAACGGCATAATCATCGCCATATTTTAATTCTTCATTGGCATTAGAATTCGTTAAATGATTATCCTTTTCGCTACCATCTTGTGTCATAAACGGATTAATATATCCTCGTTTACCGTTTGTGTTTACCAGGAAGGTAATGTTTGGTTCATGGAATTCTGATAAATCAACAGACTGGCCATATCTAATATAGAAGTAAGTTTTCCAACCTGAAGTTTCACTATTATTTATTACTGAATAATAGTTATTTCCACGAGCTTTTGTAAGACCTCCCAAGTTAAGACCGGCTTGCTGAGGTGAATTCTCAACATCTTCCATTACAGGCTCTCCTGATTCAAAATCCCACAGAATAATAGGTTGAGCTGGTTCAAATACATCTGTTGGCTCTTCTATTGGAATTCCTGATCTTTCATTATCTGAAATTTCACCTAATCCTGTAATTATTATTGTTGCTGTTTCACCAGGAACAAGAACTAAACCTGCTGTTGGAACAGTAATTTTACCTGTTTCTGATGGATTTGAAATTGATACAACCTGATCATTTATTGTAACAGATGTAATTAAATCAACATTCTCGCCTTCAATTGCAAAAGCTTCTCCCGAAACAATCTTGTTTGGCCACCCCGTTACAACAGTCTCTGGATAGCTAACTTTAACGGTAGCGCCCTCATAAATAAACTCCCTATCATATAAGTTTGTCAGAGAAAGAAAACCTGTCACAGCTCTTCTTCCAACCACAAACTGAATTTGACTGGCAGAAGCAGATCCTTCAACCACAGTACATTCTTTTCCTGAAAGATAGACCTTATAAACTTTATCAAGATTTTCTCCTGAAATAGTTATAATGTCATCAACCATTACTTCATCTGAGCTGATAGAAGATATTGTTGACACCGGCCATTCAATATCATAATCTTCGCCCCATTGCTTGTCCTCACAACCAGAAGCCAATAACACCATGGTTGTAATTACAAATAGATATATAAATTGATTTATTTTCTTCATAATAATATAGATTTAATTAGTATCCATTATTTTGTTGCAAGCCCCAATCCTGTACTTCTGAAAGTGGTATTGGTAATAATGGCACTTTATTCCCATTAGGACCATCAATACATTTAGCTAAACAATTCCCTCTTAAATCAACAGATTCATATCTAAGTGCTGATCCATCAGATACAGTAAAAGTTTCTTTTTTAATATCTAAAACATCCAGGTATTGACCAGTTCTAACTAAATCCCAAAAACGAAATCCTTCCACTGCTAATTCAACTCTTCTTTCGTGATAAATATCCTGAAGTAACTCCTGTCCTGCCGATGTAATATCAGGAAGATTACCACTAAAACCTGTTGGCATATAAGTTAATTCACCTTCAACAGCTCCTTTGGGATAAGTACTGATCCTGGCTCTTTCTCTAACTTCATTAAGCATTAATCTGGCTGTAGCTACATCATTTAAATGATATGATGCTTCTGCTTGCATTAATAAGACTTCTGAATAACGTGCTTTGCGAATATTAGCAGGACTACTTGTACTATTAGAAGGTCGATATCCAGGCTCTAAGGCAGCTTTTCTGTTTAAATAAGGCGTCATTTGCTGACTTAAATCAAATTCCTGAGCAACACCATGAACAACTCCTCCATTAATACTTTCACCATACAAACTACAACTTAAACGAGGGTCACCTTCTTCAAAAGCTTCAAATAAATTAATAGTTGGATTATTAAATCCCCAACCCCAATCCATTCGATTTCCTTGGAATTGATTACTGTTTGTTCCTGTTTTACCAGGAGCTGTACCTGTAGACCCTACTTCCATTTGTAATTCGAAAATAGATTCTGAATTATTTTCTCCTTCCATTTCAAAAATGGTTGCATAATTACTAACTAACGAATACTCGTTACTAGCTATTACAGCATTTGTCTGGTCATAGACATCTTGCCATGTTGCAGTACTCTGTGCGTCCATACCGATTTGATACATCAATGCACGAGCCAAGAATGTACGTGCAGCACCTTTTGTTGCTCGTCCTAAATCAGTAGCATCATATGCACTTCTTTCAGGTAATAACTCAACAGCTGCTTTAAAATCAGAAATAACTTGTTCAAAAGCTTCATGATAAGTTGCCCTTTCTATTTTACCAAACTGATCAGGTGTAACAGGAGTAGTAAAAACAGGTACTCCTCCGAATACTTTAACTAAATAAAAGTAAAAATACCCCCTAATAAATGAAGCTTCGCCCTTTAGTCTGTTAAGCAAATCTTCATCTAATTCGCTATTCTCTAATTGAAATAAAACATTATTTGCTCTGTAAATACCATCGTAACACTTTATCCATAATGATACAATAATAGGATTATCTGTAGTAGTTCTCCATTCTACGATATCCTGAATTTCGGTAAAATCAGCTTCAGTACTTCCCTTTTCTGAATCATCACTAAGTAAATCTCCAAAAAACCACTCATAATTATGTGTTAACCATTGATCATCAGGTCCAGGTCCCTCTGTCATTCCAATTAAATCGTAACACGCATTTACTGCATATACTGCATTCTCCGGAGTATCAAAGAAATTACTTTCAGTTTCTGCAGCAATAGGGTCAACTTCTAAAAAATCAGAGCAACTACTAATCATCACAGTTAGCCCCAACAACCATATTGTATATAATTTTTTCATCATTCAATTACTTTAAAATTAAAAAGTGATATTAATACCTCCTGTTAAAACGGTTGGTATTGGGTACGTAGCACCATCTACACCTGCACGAAGAGCATCTCCTTGGAAGTTTCCAATTTCAGGATTCCATCCTGAATAATCTGTAAGAGTAAATAAGTTATCTGCCGAGCAATAAATTCTTAGGCGTGAAAGGCCTATTTTGCTAACCAAAGTTTTAGGCAGCGTATAACCCAATTGAAGATTTCTTAATCTTAAGTAAGTTCCATCTTCAACATATCGATCTGAAAAACGATCATTATTGTTTGGATCACTAGCAGTCATTCTTGGTTCGTTATTTTCAGGTGTTTCTGCTGTCCATCGATTTAATCGATCTGTTGAATAATTAGATAAAACACCGCCTGTTTGATACCAGAATGCTGGTCCATTTACTATTTCATTACCCACTGATGCATAAAAGAATGCTTTAAAATCCAAACCTTTATAACCCATTGTAATATTTAATCCCGCAGTAAAATCAGGAAAGGCACTTCCTAATTTCACAAGGTCACTATCATCAATTACTCCATCTTGATGAGAATCAACAAATTTAACATCTCCTAATTGCGCTTTTTCACCAGGTAACATAGCTAAATATTCATCCAGCTCCTGTTGTGTATTGATAATTCCATCAGTTTTCATTCCATAGAAATATGCCAACTCATCACCTTCAACAGTTCTTGTTGTTGAAGTAAATCCAGAAACTCCATCATCCCTAAGTTCTCCTCCTGCAGCCATTTTTGTGATTTCGTTTTTAACAGTACTCACATTTAATCCTACTGAATATTGGAAACCTGATTCAAACTGTTCTCTCCATGTTAATGCAATATCATAACCAATATTCTCCATTGATGCAGCATTAATATATGGTCGCTGAGCACCTACATAATAAGGAATTGGAGCATCCATTAACATGTCTTTTGTTTTTCTATTAAAATAATCCAATGACACATCTAATTTCTGATCTAAGAAACTCAAGTCAATACCAAAGTTAGTTTGGTCAGATGTTTCCCACTTAAGATCTGGATTAGCTAAACGTTTTGCTACAGCTCCATCAACTATAGTTCCTCCAAATACATAAGTATATCCGTTTACCATAGTTGTTACGTAGTTAAAGTTACCGGCTGATTGCTCATTACCAACCTGTCCCCATCCTGCACGAACTTTAAACCTATCAAGGAAGGATACGTTTTGCATAAATGATTCTTCTTTTACATTCCATCCTGCAGAAAACGAAGGGAAAACACCCCATTTATTATCTCCTAAGAATTTAGAAGATCCATCTGTACGAACTGTTGCTGTAAATAAGTAGCGACTCTTATATGAGTAGTTTGCCCTTGCAAAATAGGATAGTAAGGTATTTTTAGATGCGCCTCCACCAATTTCCATCATATCCACATTAGTAGCCAGACCTAAATACATTAAATCTTCATTTGATGACACACCATAACCACGCGCTGAAATATCATTCGAAGTAAATATCTGAGCCTCTGCTCCTGCCATTGCATTTACACTATGATCACCAGAAATCTTACTATAATTAAAGTATCCATTCCAAGTATAATTTATCATTTGTTCCCTTTTCTCATAAAGTTCACTCTCATCTCTTTTTTGATCTACATCTGCATAATATTCAGGATAATAAAGCTTTTCTTTATTAAACTTCAAATCTGCACCAAACATGGTAGTAAAGCTCAACCCTTTAAAAAATAAATCATCAACCTTCATGTTGAAATTACCTACAATTTTATGATCACCCTTAGTTTGATATTTTGCTTCATCTATAAATCTTGCAGGATTACCAAGAACTGTACCTCCAATAACACGACTACCATAATCATTTTTGTAATCATCCCATGCAGCAGTTAAAGGATCTATCTGCAATGCAACAGGTAATGCTCCAGTCCATGCATTATCATTATGAATATTCTTTTTATAGGTGGAATAGGCAATTTTTGCTCCAATCTTAATTTTCTCACTTATTTGATACTCATTATTTGCCCATAAAAATAGCTTATCCATTCCACTATTATCAACAATACCTTCCTGCATAAACAAAGTAGCTCCAACATTATAACTTACATTTTCACTACCTCCGCGAATTGAAAGATTATAATTTTGAATTGGTGCAACTTGAAGTAATTCATCTTGCCAATCCGTACCCTTTAATTTATTATCTATTACATAATTAAGCTTAGTTCTGTCTGACTCAGAAATTAAACCTAACTTACCATCATTTTCATATGCCTCCAGTCGTAATGTTGCATACTCTGCAGCATTAGTAAGATCTATTGTATTATTAACATACTGTATACCTCCAAAAGCATTTGCTTCAACAACTGCCTTACCTTTTTTACCTTGTTTTGTAGTTACTAACACAACTCCATTAGCTCCTCTGGAACCGTAAATTGCTGTAGCAGACGCATCTTTTAATATTTCAATACTTTCTATATTTGAAGGATCCAAATTACTAATATCACTAGTAGGAAATCCATCAACAACATAAATAGGATTACTATCACCCCAAGAACCAACTCCTCTTATCCGAATTTTCACTCCCGATCCAGGTTCCCCTGAATTAGCCACAACATCAACACCTGCAACTTTTTCCTTGTAACGTTTGCACTACATCAGTAGTAGCAACCTGTTGCAAATCGTCACCTCCTACTTTGGAAACAGCACCAGTCAAATCACTTTTTCTAATGGTACCGTAACCAACAACTACCACTTCATCAATATCCTGAACACTTGAAACCATTGTGACATTAATCAACAAATTACTTCCAACATTCACTTCCTGAGTATCATATCCGATAAACGAATAAACTAAAGTTTGCGCTTCTTCTCCTATTGACAATTGATAATTACCATCAATATCTGTAATAGTTCCATTAGTCGTTCCTTTTACAACAATAGATACTCCTGGTAAAGATTCACCTGTAGAATCCACTACCTTTCCGCTAATTGATCGCTGTTGGGCATTTACCACCCAAAATGCCGAAAGCATAAACAGCATCATAAATATTCGCAGACTACTTTTCATAAACATCTGTTTTGTAAGATTTAATTATACATTGACTCAATCTGATTTCCGGAAATAAATCATCAATACAAATTTAGATAAGACCACACTTCTCATCAAGTATTTTTACACACATTACTAATACTATTATACACTTTATAAAAACACACAACATTAACAAATATAAACTAAAACAAACCCTTAAACCTTATTATACAATTATTTAAAATGTTTAAGATAAAACCAAAGCCGAATTAAAAGGCAATATTTTAATGTTTTTTTATACTTATTCTATTTTTTATTGATACTTTTATATCATTATTATCATACTTTTATATTACATCATGAGTAGTAAAATACATAGAGAGATAACTCCTTTGAAAGAAAATGACTGTTTTTTAATCTTTGACAGAGAAAGACAAGGATTTTCGTTCCCTATACATTTTCATCCTGAGTATGAGATAAATTACATTTCCAATGCAAAGGGCGCTAAGCGAATAGTTGGGGATCACATTGGGGAAATAAAGGAAAAAGAACTTGTCATGACAGGACCCAACCTACACCATAGTTGGGAAAATTACAAATATGACACAAATAAAACTCTTCATGAGATCACAATCCAATTTCCAAGAGAACTATTTGAAGATTCATTGCTGGATAAAAATATTTTAAATCCTATTAAAGAACTTTTAGATAATTCACACCGAGGGATACTATTTTCTCAGGAAACCATTAAATCTGTTGAAGGAAAAATAATTGAACTAAGTAAAAAAAGAGGATTCGATAGCTTTCTTCTATTTCTTTCAATCCTTTATGATTTATCAACTTCACGCGATCAGCAATCATTAACGAATGTATCATTCCAACGCCAATCAGACTTTCACAATAGTGAAAAAATTGAAATCATTTATAATTACATAAAAGACAATTGCAACACAAAAATAAAAGTAACAGACGCTGCCAAGCTAGTCAATCTATCCATTACAGCATTCAGCCGATTAATTAAGCAAAGTACAGGAAAATCCTTCGTTGAATTTGTAAATGAGATTAGGTTAGGTAATGCAACACGTCTATTAATAGAAACCAATAAATCTATTTCAGAAGTATGTTTTGAATGCGGTTTTAATAATTTATCAAACTTTAATCGATCATTCAAAAAAGTACAAGGTTGTACACCTACAGAATTTAGAGACAATTTTACAGGGATAAGAAATGTGCTATAATTAAATAGCCTTATAAAGATATTGCATTTACAACGATCTTTAAATAACTAGATCAGATTGTAGAGAAGTAAAATTCACAACAACTATTAAACAGATATTGTACAAATATTTTCTATCCCTTTTAAATAATATTCACTCTTAATATATAAATCCAAATCGGCAACAAATAAAGCAGAAATTAAGAAGTCTCAAAAACCCAAATTAATTTGTAAAGGTCTGGACTTATTTACTAAATAAAGAAGAAATGAATTACTGATTCAACGAATTTATTATATGACGAAATATTGATTACTACAATTCATATATAAAGACTTAGTAATTAGTATAACTTTGATCACCATTTGTTTTACTTTATTCAGAGTAAAACAAATGGTGATTAATTATAGATCTAACCTAAATGAAGTATACAAATGAATAAATAGCTTTTGAAATAAATTTAAATGTAGCATGGTTACATACATGTTACACCATATTCATAAATATATTTTAGATAGAAGGGTAATTTAGATTGATTAAAGTAAGATATTTTTTCGGTTACACGAATATGTAACCAATGAAGTATGGATAAAAATATTAAAGCCCATTCAACAAATTTACAACTCCTTCCAGAATACCTTTTTTCAAGGATGAATCGGTCATTCTGATTTTTTGCTTCAAGTATGATTGTGGCACTTGCTTTTTTATTAGGATTCTTGCCAATCTCCCCAAATCTTTTAGCAACTCATCTTCTAACGATCTTTGAGTTTGACTATAAGTAGTGTTTTTCTGCTTGTGCAAATGCATGAGTGTGGCATTATATTCTTCCTGCATCTTTTGAAATTCACTGGCTGTTGCCCCAGCATCCGGATGCAGTTGCTTTGCCAGTTCTCTGTAACGCAATTTAGCTTGAGGTACATCAGCTATTCCTTTAAAATAAATCATAGTTGCTCCAACTCTTCAATGGTTATACTAAAATGTTCCAGGATTAATAGAAGCTGCTGTTTGTTGTAATAATGGCATTTTGTGCTCCCGACATCTGAAATTTCTTGTTTTAAGGCAGGACATATATCAATTTCATTCCGAAGTTGCTGCATTGCTGACTTAATTGAAATGCTGTTTGGATAAAGCTTCTTTACTAATTCTTGTTTTAAATATGTTCTTGGGACTATCATCACATTAAGATTTTATCAGAAATAGATGAATTTTTAAAAAATGAAGTGATTTTTTAAAATTCAATAGGAATACTGTAGTTTCATTACTAATAAACCAAAATAAGAGATAATAAATCAAACAAAACGAAGGGTCTATAAACACGAAAAGCCTCTGAAAGAGGCTTGTTTTAAGTGTTATATGTAATTTTTTAGGCACAATTCATAGTATTATACCTTTTTTGGTAATTAGCACAATAAAGATAGAAATTCTAGTTACAATGGTATGAAAGCTAACACTTAAAATTTCATGTAAACTATGTGGATATTCTTGACCATGTTGACCCCCTTTCCAGAAGCTGGTTAATGTAATGTTTTGGGCATGACATTCCGGCAGATGCTGACCCCTTTAATAAGGATTGAGGGCAAGAATGTGCTACCGGAACGGAAATAAAACGGAGCATATCGACCCCCTCTCTAACAATCGTTCCTCAAAAAAAACGGAGCATGTTGACCCCTTGGATTTAGGTTTAATTAATTAGTAGTTTAAACTACTAATTGATACTGATTATGGCAGGAAAACCTAAAAGAATGAGCCAAGTAAAACAAATACTACAATTACACAGTCAAGGGTTTGGCAATAAAACCATTGCCCGCAATTTAGGCATAAGTAAGAACACGATTAAGAGTTATCTGATTAAATACCGTAGTTCAAAGCTAAGCCTTAACACACTGTTAAAGATGGAGGATCATGCACTTGAAAAAGTCTTTCATCCTGGTAATCCTGCATATAAGGATCAGCGTTTTGAGGTGCTTAAAAGCAAGTTGGATTATTTTGAAAACGAACTTCAAAAGCCTGGAGTAACCAAGCAGTTGCTTTGGGAAGAATATCGCTTATCAAATCCATCAGGATACAGCCTGAGCCAATTTAGTTATCACTTAGCACAACATCTTCTTACAAAGAATCCATCAATGGTATTACACCATGAACCTGGAGAAAAACTATTTGTAGACTATGCTGGTAAAAAGCTATCTTACATTGATGCTACCACAGGAGAGATCATCGAATGTCAGGTTTTTGTGGCCTGTTTACCATACTCCGATTATAGTTTCTGTATAGCAGTGCCCAGTCAGCGCATTGATGATTTTATTTATGCACTTACATGCTGTTTGCAGAGTTTAGGAGGGACTCCAAAGGTTTTGGTTCCCGACAATCTTAAATCTGCTGTAATAAGAGCCAATAGGTATGAGCCAACCATTAATCAGGCACTCGAAGATTTTGCTAACCATTACAATATGGCTGTAGTCCCGACCAGAGCAAGAAAACCCAAAGACAAAGCTCTGGTTGAAAATCAAGTAAAACTCATCTACAATCGGGTATATGCTCGCATTCGGCATCAACAGTTCTTTTCATTAGATCAGCTCAATAAGGCCATAAAAGAACATACACTTAAACACAATCAAACACGCATGCAAAAGCGTGATTATTGTAGAGAAGAACACTTTTTATCAAATGAAAAAGCATTGCTTCAGGAACTGCCAAAGGATTCTTTTGAAATAAAGTATTACAAGGAATATAAACTGGCACAAAACAATCATATATACCTCGGAGAAGATAAACACTACTACAGTGCACCATATCAATACATAGGCAAAAGGCTAAAGGTTATATATACTCGCTCGATGGTGCGTATCTACTATAAATACAACCAAATAGCAGTACATCAACGTAGTTACTCAACAGGAACATACACCACTGATAAAGAACATTTGTGTTCTACTCATCAGCATTATTTAAACCGAAGTCCTGAGTATTATAAAGACAAAGCAATAAAACTATCTGAAACATTAGGACAACTGGTAGAGATGATTTTTACTCAAAAGAAATATCCCGAACAACTCTATCGTACTTGTGACGGTCTGTTTAGTTTGTGTAAAAATACCCCGATCGATACGTTTAATAAAGCCTGTCAGATAGCTATCGACAATCAAAATTACAGTTATGGTTTTGTGATGAATATTATCAAAAATAAAATGACAGAATCAACTCAGCAGGATCCTCAAAAAGATCTTCCGCAACACAATAACATCAGGGGAAGAGAATATTATAATAATCAATTATCATTTAAATTTTAAAACAATGAAAGTTATTGAAAATCAATTATCACAATTGCGCCTTTATGGTTTAAAAAAAAGCTGGACAGCCCTTTTAGAAACTCGTAAAAACAATGAGCTGTCATTGAACGAAGGACTTGAAATCCTTTTGCAGGCAGAACTGCAAGACAGGGTGAACCGTCGCTTTGACCGGCTCAGAAAAACGGCTCGATTCAGGTATCAGGCCTCATTGGAAGAATTAATGTATGATGCATCCAGAGGTTTGAATAAATCATTAATAACAACATTGTCTTCTGGTGATTATATCTCAAATGGAGAGTCTGTGCTAATTACCGGAGCTACAGGATGTGGTAAAAGTTTTATATCATCTGCATTAGGGCATCACGCCTGTGCTCAAGGATTTAAAGTTGCATATTTTAATGTGCAAAAATTATTGCAGCAAACCAAGATGGCTCGCATTGAAGGTACAATCTATCAATTAATGAATAAAATATCAAAAGCAAACTTGCTCATATTGGATGATTTTGGCTTAACACATCTTGAAAAACAACATCAAATAGATTTAATGGAAATTGTAGAAGACAGACATGCTCGTGCTGCAACTATTATTGTTAGTCAATTACCTGTAGCCAGCTGGTTTGATATTATCGGAGAAGCCACTATTGCTGATGCTATTTTAGATCGTTTGGTACATACCTCACATCGTATCGAACTCAAAGGAGAAAGTTTAAGAAAAAAAATGTAATTTTGTCATACTAACCATTTTTAGTTACCCAAATTCAAGGGGGGGCAATATGACCGGAATGAGGGGTCAGCATCACCGGAATATCTACTATGTAAATAATGTAAATAAGCAGAGTTAAAAAACAGGATATCAATACAATAAAGATTTACTTGATGATAAAATTTATCTTACTCAAGTCTGTTTCGGACATTATGATTTGAATTATACTCTTACCCTACTTATTCACCCCCCGAAACTCACTTGCAGACATACCCACGCTCTTTTTAAACATCCTTGTAAAATGCTGAGGATATTTAAACCCTAATTCATTGCTATTTCACTGTCTTTTTGAATCATACCATTAAAATCAGTAAAAATGGTAATTAATTCCGTAATCCATATAAAATAATATACAGTGGTTATAATGACATTTGTAATGTGAAATTGCAAGTGTAAAAAAAGAATATTTTCATGAAGATAACTACTCAAAAAAAACTAGGTTTTGGATGTATGCGTCTGCCTTTATTAGACGAAAAAGATCAGGCAAGTATAGATTATGAACAGGTCAATAATATGATTGACACCTTTATGGCAAAAGGTTTTACCTATTTTGATACAGCTTACATGTATCATAATTTTATTAGTGAAAAAGCGGTCAATCAATGTTTGGTTCAAAGATATCCACGTGAATCTTTTACCATTGCTACAAAAATGCCCACCATGTTCTTAAAAGAACAAGGAGATTTGGAGCGTATTTTTAATGAACAGTTAGAAAAAGTAGGTGTAAATTATTTTGACTATTACCTGTTACACAATCTGGGTGTGGATAATTATAAGATTGCCGAGAAATTTGATGCCTTTCAGTTTATCCAGAAAAAGAAAGAGGAAGGAAAAATAGAACATATTGGTTTTTCTTATCACGATAATGCGGATTTATTAGACGAAATTTTAACAGCTCACCCGGAAGTGGAATTTGTACAACTTCAATTCATTAAATAAATCTATGACATTTGTATTGTAATTATTAAAATAAATAAGGCTAATAAATTAGCTATTTTAAAAGATCTGTAAAATGAATACAAGACGAAAAAAATCGAAATTAGTAATATTATTTGCGTTTATTGCATTAACAAGTTCATTACTAGCCCAAACAGAAAATCAAGATAAAGAAACATTTTTAAAGTTTCAAACTAAAGCCACTGTACCACCAACACCCGCTCCAAGTGTGGATGTAATACCTGTGTCCTTTCAAAACAGAGATATGAAGGTTGCGGGTAATCTATATGTGCCAAAGCAAAGACAAAAAGGAAATAAATATTCGGCTATTGTTGTAGGTCATCCCTTTAATGGTGTAAAGGAACAAACATCCGGGTTACATGCTGCCATGTTAGCAGAATTGGGTTATGTAGCCTTAGCATATGATGCAACGCATTATGGAGAAAGTGAAGGAGAACCTCGTCAAGAAGAGGTTATCTCTGACCGTGTAGAAGATTTTAGTGCAGCTGTAGATTACCTTACAACATTAGATTATGTGGATATCGAGCGTATTGGTGTGCTTGGGGTATGCCCAAGCGGAGGTTATGCACTTGCTGCTGGTCAACTAGCCCCACGTTTAAAAGAGGTAGCTACTGTAAATATGTTTAATATGGGAAAAGCTATGCGTGAAGGTCTGTGTCTCATTCAGGTGATGGCCATTCACTCCCAACGCCTCAAAAGTGTCAAACAAGCCTTCTTCGTTGGCGCTTGATTTGTAATAAAAGCCTCCACACATCCCGGTATTTTCATTTCACTACGTTCCATTCAAAAACCTCCTTTTACCCAACAGCACTTGCCATTTCGAATTTACAGCTTACCTAGGCAATGGCAATAGCTGTTTTTACCCACACACAATTCCTCATCCAAAAATCTATTTAATCCATGTTTGCCACTTCCCTACCCTTCTGGTGCTGTTTTTGTCATACCTTTTGCCCTAATGGCGCTCAAATAACAACTATTGCTGGCGCTTGATTTGTAATCAGCGCCATACCCACATTCGGAATTTAAGTCATTCCGCTGTTCGTACCTCACAACTAAAAATGTCTTAAAACCCTCACCCCAGGAAAACTGGGGCATCCATAGCCTTTAATCCTTTCTCATAAATTGTTTCCGTTCGTACCTCTCTTCAACATATTTACTCCAAAGTCTTAAAAGCTGAACCCGTGCAAAAGCAACGCCAAAAACAGCACCCCAAAGCTACAATAACATAATGCGTCCCTATATAACTTGCCTATCTTCAATGGTGTAAACACAATATTTCCGGCAGTCCTATAGCGGCATTATGTTAATGAGCCCCACGGCCAGAGCTCCCCGACACACGCCATCACACACAAACAGCCCATTAAAAAATCACACAAGCCTTACCTCATCCAAAATTTTTTAATAAGCTGTTTGCATTCCCAATTACCAATGGCAAAGGAGCTTATCAGCCCCTTTAGTACCTATCCTCCAAACCCCGACCACCACCCCTTTAGCTGTGGTCTTATCACCGGTTTATATTTTTCTATATGTAATATTATTTTAGTGCTACTTTTACATCAGTCTTCGCAGAAATTCCATATTGTTCCCACCCCCATAAACCAACTTTTCCCGTTCCAACCATATCTTGTTCCTCCCCGTATTGCCTAGGGCATGCTTCGCATATCAGGTTTCATTGGGGGCATTCACTACCATCGCCCCAAACCCCCAGGCTGAGAAAAAATAAAATGTAAAGATGTACAGCATCCATATCCTTTCCATTTTATTTTTACTTGAATGATTAACGTTACTTATTATTTCAATGTTGATATACAGGAAATTCTATAGAAGTAATATGAATCTTATTGAAGTCTTTCAGATAAAACAACAAAAGGAAGTTAATCTTGACTCCCTTTTATTGTCTTGCAAATTTTGTGAACAATATTAATTAATCACGTTTAAAAATAAACAAATAATTAATTCATTTTAGTCTTTTAGATATTTATATACTAAACCACCCAAAACGGCACCAGCTATAGGAAAAATAATAAATAACCAAAGTTGGGACAAAGCCCAATCGCCAACAAACACAGCTTGACTTATACTTCGCGCAGGATTTACAGATGTATTTGTTACAGGTATGCTTATTAGATGAATTAATGTCAATGCCAATCCAATAGCAATACCAGCAAATCCCTTTGGTGCCTTTTCATCAGTTGATCCTAATATTATTAACAAAAACATAAATGTCATTACAAATTCTGATATAATTGCAGCTGTCATACTATAACCTCCGGGTGAGTGTTCTCCATATCCATTAGCTGCAAAACTCCCAATTTCACTCCCATTACCCTTTGCTATAAAAAACAATACTGCAGCTGCAGAAATTGCACCTAATATCTGAGAAATTATATAAGTTAATACTTCTTTTGAATTAATTCTTCCTCCTATCCACAAACCAATAGTAACAGCTGGATTTAAGTGTGCTCCTGATATAGGTCCGAGTGAATAAGCTATTGTGAGAACAGTTAGACCGAATGCTAAGGAAACACCTAGCAATCCAATACCAACATCAGGGAATCCGGCAGCTAAAACAGCACTACCACATCCTCCTAGTACAAGCCAAAACGTACCTAAAAATTCTGCAAGACTTTTTTTCATATTCTAAAATTTTAATAAACCTTACTCATATGGCTTTTCAGTATGCGCCCTGTTTTTAGAGTGGTTTCTAGTCTCCACTTTTATTTATTTCTAATTTAGACATTATCGGTATAAAATTCCACATTATATTTCGAATTAATCATATTCTTCCCTTTTTAAACCTCTAATATCTAATTCCATATAAAAACAAAAGGCCCTCACATTTCTGCAAGGACCTTCATGACCACAAACCTAATTTACATCAAAGAAAAACTAAACGTCTTTCTTTTTACCAAACCAATATTTTAGCAACATAGATACAAAGTAACTTACAACAGTTCCTACAAAGGCAAATACAACCGTTTCCAATAAATCAGAGAGAAACAGGCTTTTGCCTAACGTCACAAAGCATCCTCCTAAAAATCCTATTTTCCCGTTTTGTTGTATATCTGCCATAACTGTTCTTTTTCTACTAACTTTAATTAGAGCTACTCTTTAGTCTCAAGTTTTTGTTATAGAAAGTTCAAATACAAGGCGTGTAAAAAATTCAAACCGCAGTATACTAACGTATTTGAGGATTTGGATTTTGAGCAACAACGCAGTAGTTGGCTTTCTTTACAAAAACTTATTATGGAGTATCTATGGCAACCATTGCCAAAGCTCTACTCTCCTGACTATTGATCAGGTAATACTCACCATTTACCTCCTGGTAATATTCTGCTCCTAATACTACAAATACAGGTAATGTACTTCCTGCAGAAACAGATGAGGTAATATTCACTTCAACAGGATCTGTAGAACCAGTTGCAACTACATCTGATTGAACCACATCAACCTCATACTCATTGTTCTCAAAATCAACTGCAGCAACTCCAACAGTAAATCGCACCACATCTCCACCTTCAACTTTTACCAACTCAAGGTTTGGATTTGCAAAATCAACAACAACACTTGCCTGTCCGGTGGCACGATCAAAAGCAACAGTATGTGCAACTTTAACCATGTCATCCAAACCATTGTTTCTGTTAAACTCAAACCCCTGCAATAAAGATAAATCACCAGCCAACACAGTTCTTTCTCCACGCTTATTGGTTGTATCCGCTTTAATTACCTTAAGTAAATTAGTTGTTAACCTACTCGCCACTCTGTTATCTGCAGATTTGGAAATAGGCACCTTCAATGCATTTCTCAAAAGCTTACTCGATTTTCCTGCTCTACCAAACTCTTCTCCATTTTCACGGGTACGTGCAAATGCAGGATCATTTTTAATTCGATCACCATCAACACCACCTTTTGATCGCGCCAGGTAATCTCCTCCACTCTTGTAAAAAGACAAATCCCCAATTCGTCCTTCCAACTTAATTACGCCTTTTTGTCTTGCCATAACATTCTCATTTTTAAATTATCATCAGAAAAGTAAAAGGATAATTAGCTGCATTACAAATCCAAGTGTCCAATATGCCCCTAAATGTCTTTTTTAGCCCACAATGTCCTTAATAAAAAGCCATATTCACTATCTTAGACCTATGGATGAGGTTAATCATCCCCATACTTAAAGTAGAGATACGGTATTATGAGAATTAAAACAAAGCGGGTTTGTATCTACCCCAAAGATGTACAACGAATAACCGGTAAAAGTGAAAAGTCTGGTCAACGATTATTGCAAAAGATCCGGAAAGAGCTCGGTAAAGAAGAACACCAGTTTGTAACTTCCAAAGAGTTTGCAGATTATTCCGGCATTTCGCTTCATGTAATTCAGGAATATTTAGTGGATTAAGTTTCTACAAATTCACTGTAATCAATCACTATACTTTCTTACCATTCATTTTGATCACATTTAGCATCAAACACAACATTCTTCATCCTTGTAAGTAATCCACACTTCCTCACCAATAACCAGTTCATTCGCTATAATCGGATAGATCCGTTTGTAAGCAATGGTACTGTTATTGATCCGGCCTTCCTGGTTAATATTAGTTATGGAAGTATCTCCAACCAAAAGACAACCTGCAGTGTCATCATCATCATTTCCAATGTGTAGTAGTATCCACTTAAATCCTGGCACATTCATAACATGAAGCATTCCCTTATGCACTCCAGGAAACTTCCGATCATATCTTTGGTGGTGTGATCCTTCCTTACGCAACTTTACTTGATACCGTCCTGCCGGTATTCTCGTTTCTCCAGAGATTTTAGTTTCTCTTTGCTCATCTTCCAAAGTATAACAAGCAAAAACGCCTTCAACAAAGAGAAGTCCTAATGTACTTTCACTGCCTCCACTATAGCGTAACACTGTTAATTCCATAGTCTTTTAAGTTTATATTTTAGTAATAGAAGAAGTTTGTTTTGCTATGGTCTTATCCTTATCTGCAGAACTTTTACTGGATCCAAAGAAATAAGACAGAACCATACTAAACCCGGCAACCAAAGCTCCAAACAATTGGTTAATGGGTCCGTTGTTGCTTGTCTTTTGAGCATTGTCGCCAATAATCATTACTGAGATGAGGCCAAAGAAACCAATAACAACAACAATAGCCAATGCCATCATAAGCCAATCCCGTTGTCCGGTCGCTTTAGCAAGTTCTGTTTCTCGCAATCGGGCATTTTGCTTATCTATTAAATAAGCTTTTGATTCTTCCAGTTCAATAATGGTAGCTTGCAAGGCAAGTTTCTCCAGCTCAATCTTTTGATTGATTTCAAACTCTTTCAATTTCACGATGAGGTCTGGATGACTGGACAAAGATCGTTGAAAATGTTCCTCATCATTAAAATGAATGCCTGTTACTGATTTGATTAATTCAAATACTGGTTTGGCTGTTCCTCCGGTAAATACATTGGCCAACAGAGGAAGGCCTTTTTCAAATAAAACTGTTTTTAGTGACATAGTTTTAAGTTTATAGATTTAACTATTTTCTCTTATCGAGTGAATTATCAGGAAACGAAAGTACATTCATCATTTCCCGGAGTCTACTTCTCACCCTTGCTCCATATTGTTTCTCAATTTCAGAGGCATTCAAATTGGATGTCATATGAGTTATCAATCCATCAGAGATAAACAGGTCGTATCTGGACAAAAGTATTTCCGATAACGCATTACACTCATTTCCGAAATGCTTTAGATTTTCTTCTGCTCCCAAATCATCAAAACAGATCGTTTTTGGAATCTTTGCTCCTGGTTTTATTTCAAAAGATTTCTTGCTATAACGATGAATTACATCATATCCATCTTTATGAAACTCAAAGCTGATATCCCTGCATGATTTAATCATATAGCTCCTTGACTCAGGAAGTATCAATCGCATTAAATGCATTAAGGATGTTTTCCCGGCACCAATAGGTCCGCAAAGCATAATGCCTTTTCGTGGATCCAATCCTTCCTGCCGGGTTAAATTCGTGTCCTGAATCATGTAAACAAACAATTTTCGGATAAGGGGCATATCTTCACTCAAAAGTTTAAATCCAACACCATATATCTCTTTTCCTTTTTGAGTGATAAAATCAAGGCTTTTTTGATAATTATAGATAATTTGATTGTTGCTAATGGTATAAAACATGATGTAAACTTTTTAATCCTTGTTTTCTCATCATTGATTTAAAGTGGTTCATTATATCCGGAACCACTAAATGGTTTTGACTCCTGATTCTTGAATGTTTCCTGTTTGCTGTTAGAATTGGTTTCTTTATTTTGAAACTTCTCAACATTCAGCATCCAATTCCTGGCAGCTGCTTTCCAATCTTTCATTTTTGTTTTTCCACCAACTAACCATCCGATACTCTCGTAATAATTGAAAAATTTTTCGGCTTCTGTTTTTGTATGACCTTTTTGTTCAAAATAGATTTGAATGTGCTCAATTGGTGGTACTTGAAACGCTTTTTTCTTTTTTTCCTTCATATTATTCTCTTTTAATTCATTTTGACTTGATTCTTCACTACTATATATATTATGTATATAGTTTATATGTTTATATAATGGGTACACTTTTGGGACAACCCCCGGTACATTTTTGGGACAACCACTTGTCCCGAAAATGTACATGTTAATCTTACTTCCCATTAAAGAGTCATTGGATGGGATATACTTTATAAAACCACATTCTTCAAGTTTTTTAATTGAATTATGATATGTAGTTTTTGATCCAATCTTTGACATCCTCATTAGTTCACTCCGATAAATGATTATTGGATTTTCAAATCGGTTTTTGTTCCAAATTCTGAACAAGGAGATGTAAAGGCTTATATCATGAGCCTTTAATCTTGGCTCCTTGTCCATTCTTGCAAATGCATCCAGCAAATGATGGATGAAATTCATTACCTATTTCAAAAAAATATCACCCACATTTATTTTCTGAAATCATGTTATGAATGTCATTGAAATCATAATAGATCGTACCTCCTACTTTTGTAAAAGGTAAAGTTCCGCTTACGCGCAAATGCTGTAACGTTCCAGGTGAAATATTCAAAAGCTCTCGGACTTCATAAGATTTCAACCATTTCTTCTGATTTGATCCTAAATTCTGTTTTAGCAGCTTTTTAATATCTGCTAATAATTCAATTTTGAATTCTCTTAAATCATCTTGTGTGATAATTTCTGTTGCCATAATTTTTAATTGATATTGATATGGCACAAAGGAATGTAAAAAGGAAATACGAAAACAGTGGTAGGGGGTGGATCCACCCCCTACCACCCCCATGATTACCAATCCATTACAAAGGAATATTTTTTTACACCACACAATTTGTGCAGTATTATTGTGGTAGTTTTTTAATTATTTGATGATCGATATAGCCTAAGAAATAATTCCTTGATACTTTTTACCGCATATTCCTCCGGATCATAATATTTATTTGACAAGTGTTTGGTTGAAACATTAACACTTCGTAATGAAGAAAAATTATTTGAAAATAACTTTATAAATTCACCAACATGATCCTTATCTATTTCCATGATCTTATTATCTACTAAAGTGCGCAGGAAATATCCCATCTGTCCTACAGAGAAATTAGTTTTAAATTTATTTACGCTTCGAGATTGTATTTTATCTACTTCTGAAACAGATCGTTCCTGGATAATTGTGTAGCTATATTTGTAGTAGTTGATTTCCTTTTTAATGCAGTTTAATAACATTTGTTTTAGAGTTTCTCCATACGGATAAAAGCCTCTAGAATTTAATTCCGCAATCTGCGATATATTTTTCTTTATTCGAGATAAGTAATGTATCCTTTTTGATTGATCGTCTATTTCTGTAGCTACATGTTTTATATCATCTGTAATAAACTGATATATAGAAGCATTATTAAAATTCACACTAATTAAATACCTAAAAAGTAACTTCTTCTGTATTTTCTCTTCTTTCTGGTAAGTAACATCTTTAATAATTTCTGTTGGAAAACCGCATATAAAATCATTCCAGTAATTGATAGCTTGAAAACTAAATCCAATAGTATTCTCATCAAAAACAGACTTTATTAAAATGCACAAATCAGATACTGTTTTATACTGAATTGATGCTATATTCTTTTCACTAAATAGTTTGTAAAGCTTTTTTCTAATATTCAGGTACAAAAAAAATGGAACTGGTTGTGCAGTATTAAAATAATCCGGAAAGCTTTGTTGAAGCAATTCTAAATAACTGATATAAAAATTAACTTTTGGCCTTAATATTTTTTTTCGACACTCACTGAAATAAATACATTCATGATGGTTAGTATAAAGTAAGTCCAACAACTTTGTAAGGCTGGTCTGGTAATATTGTATCTGCCTTTTAAAAGCTTTCGTGGATTTCTCTTCTGTAGCTAATTTGTTTAGATGCTGTTTGAATAGTTTTTTATTTTCTTTGAATTCAATTATTTGAATTTTGATCTGCTTATTTTCAAATAATTTACGAAAAGAACATTCTTCAGGGTTGTTAAGATTATCAACAACCCTGTCAATGTGAGATAATAGGTGTGACATTTGATTTTATGATTAGATTTAAAAATATAGTTAAATGATTGATGAAAAATTACAATTATTTAACATTACAAATCAAATGCCATTTTTTTAGAATAAATTTTATGCCATACTCAACAACATTTATTTACCTTATCGTTTTGATCATTAAGTTTATCCTTCAACTTATGCATATCTTCACTTATCTTGGTTTTTAACACCCTTGCATATATCATGGTTGTTGACAAATTTGAATGTCCTAATACCTTACTCACAGTTTCTATTGGCACACCATTACTTAACGTTACTGTAGTTGCAAATGTATGCCTTGCCATATGAAAGGTAAGGCTTTTTTGTATTCCACATATATCTCCAACTTCTTTTAAATAACAATTTAGCTTTTGATTGGATAATTTAGGAAATAATGTACCATTATTTACAGCTCTAGGATGATCTTTATATTTGTTAATAATTCCCCATGCAACAGGTAATATGGGTATATTAACTACCATTTCTGTTTTTTGCCGTACTGTTTGAATCCAATACTCACCATCAATTCCAAGTACAATATTTTCTGTTGTTAATTTATGCACATCTATATATGACAGGCCTGTATAACATGCAAATACAAACAAATCCTTCACATATTGGAGTCTAGAGATTTTAATGCGCTTCTTCTTTAATATTTCAAGTTCTTTATCTGTAAGATACTCTCGATCAACCTTAACAAAAGAAAACTTAAATTTCTCAAAAGGATCCTTTGCCATCCATTCTAATCTTATACCCATAGATGTAACTTTTCTAAACCTTTCTAAATGTTTCATTATACCATTATTGGTTAATGCCTTATGGTGATCAATTGGTTTATACTTTCTCAAATAAGAATCAAACTCTGTTACAAACTGATAATTAACATCTTCCAGGTATATATCATCAACTTTTTTTATATCATTTAAATATCTAACTAAATATTTCTGCGTTGTAAAGTAGTTTTTTAATGTCCCCGGACTTAATATGCTAGTGTGATAATTATTAAGTTAGTTCACTAATATTTTATTATCTTTGCTATATGGCAAGGATAGGAAGACCAATTCAATTGACCATGGATGAGAAGGACGAGCTTCTAACCATGAGCCGCTCACGAAAGCTTGAAAAGCGTTATGTAGAGCGAGCCGAAATAATCTTATATTCAAACCAAGGTTTGTCTATGGATGAGATTGTGACACAAACAAGATTGAGTAAACCAGTCGTAAATAAATGGCGGCAACGCTTTCGGGAGAAAGGCATTTCGGGACTAAAAGATGCCCCGCGAAGCGGAAAACCAAAGATCATCACCCCTGAGCAGCAAGCATTGGTTATTGAAAAAGCTTGCACTAAGCCGAATGGCGGATATACCAATTGGTCGCAAGAACGTATTGCTAAAGAAGTCGGCATAAGCCAATCTAAAGTATCTCAAATTCTAAACAAAGCGGATTTAAAACCGCATAAAATTGAATACTGGTGTGGCAAGTCAAAAGACCCTGAGTTCGAGGAGAAGATGATAAATATTGTAGGGCTTTATATGTCACCACCGGAAAACGCCTTGGTTATTTGCGTTGATGAAAAGACTCAAATACAAGCGCTTGACAGAACTCAGCCGGAGCTGCCACTAAAACCAGGCAACCCAAGAAGACAAACAGCAACATACAAACGCAATGGCACAGTTTCTTTAATAGCTGCACTTGCGGTGCACACAGGAGAAGTGACAGCCAAGACAATAAAATCAAATAATGCAGAAAACTTCTTGAAGTTTTTAAAATCACTCGACAGGAAGTATCGCAATAAAAAGCTTCACATTATAGCGGACAACCTGTCAATACACAAGCACAAGGATGTAAAGGAATGGCTGCAAGGCAAAAGGAAGATTAAGTTACATTTTACACCTACATACTCATCATGGTTAAATCAAGTTGAGATATGGTTTAATATCCTGACTAAGGATGTTGTAAAAGGCGGCATCTGGCAATCCTCAGAGCAATTAGCCTCTCAGCTGATAGAGTATGTGAAAACATACAATGATACAAGGGCAAAGCCTTTTCGGTGGACTTATACAGGCGATGCCTTGAAGATTAGTTAACTTATTAAGTAATTATCACACTAGCTTGCGATTCGTTATGATATTGCATTAGATATAAAAGAGTTTTTCTCTCCTCTTTATTACCTAAATAAAGATTTTTAAGAATCTCAGGAGTTATACGCTTCTCTTCAAACATCAACTTGTCATAAATACTGAAAATCTTAGTTTTTGCAGAAGTAATAGATCTGTTTATTCGAAGATAGTCTTTACAAGAAGCCTTAACCAGATCTTTTTTAGAATCCCAGGAAGAAACACTTACACGATGATTAAACGAAAAATCGATACGTTTTGTACTATATGTTATCCGAAGGTATAACATACCGATTTCAGAACTCTTTTTTGTTGTTCTAAGAAAGAACTTTAAATAAAGTAATTGATTGGTTGACATAACATTGTAATTAATTGTGGTTAATAAATAATTAAGGATTGCAGGTTACACCTGAAGCCTCTTTTTCACAATCAATATCAATCAAAATCAATGGCAGTTACACTTGCTGTATAAAACTAGTCAAGTCTCTTTTTCTAGTTTGTTATTTTTCAAGTGTAAGCGAAGATATAATAAATTAAAGTTACACTCAACTTACACCTGTAATATGAATTATATTGGTTTAAACTGATTTATTAAAAATAAAAAAAAGCTTGTAAACCATACAGTTTACAAGCTTTTATATTCTTTCTCTTCTTAAGTAGTCGGGGTGGAGAGATTCGAACTCCCGACCCCCTGGTCCCAAACCAGGTGCGCTAACCGGACTGCGCTACACCCCGTACTATAAAATTTTATTATCGTGAAAAAAACTATGTCGGGGTGGAGAGATTCGAACTCCCGACCCCCTGGTCCCAAACCAGGTGCGCTAACCGGACTGCGCTACACCCCGTAATGTTTTTTCAAGATTTCAAACTTTGCGGAGGGAGGGGGATTCGAACCCCCGGTACAGTTACCCGTACGTCAGTTTAGCAAACTGGTGGTTTCAGCCACTCACCCACCCCTCCGGGTCTTATAAAGTCTAACTTTTTAGACCTCTTTAGCAACCTTCATTTCGTGATTGCGGTTGCAAATGTAGACAAATATTTTAATGCTGCAATACTTTTAATAAAAAAAATAAAACAAATATTTATTATTTATTTCGCACAAAAACGTAATTAATTGTAGCACAAAAAAAAGGAGCTTTTCAGCTCCCTTATTTTTTTTTATTTTTTATTTGGTTTGTCTGGCGGTGTCTTTGATATCGAATCTCTCATTGAAGTATCTGCTTCAATATTCTTCATTTTTAAATAATCAAACACACCTAAATTACCAGATCTAAAAGCATCTGCCATTGCTAATGGTACTTCAGCCTCTGCTTCGATAACTTTAGCTCTTGCTTCTTGGGCTTTGGCTTTCATTTCTTGCTCCAGAGCTACGGCCATTGCTCTCCTCTCTTCAGCTTTGGCCTGTGCAATATTTTTGTCTGCCTCAGCCTGGTCAATTTGAAGAACAGCACCGATATTTTTACCTATATCCACATCTGCAATATCAATAGACAGTATTTCAAAAGCTGTTCCGGCATCCAAACCTTTTTCAAGTACAACTTTAGATATCGAGTCAGGATTTTCCAATACTGCTTTATGAGACAAAGATGAACCAATTGACGAAACAATACCCTCACCCACACGAGCTAATACTGTTTCTTCACCTGCACCCCCAACTAATTGTTTGATACTGGCTCTTACTGTAACCCTTGCTTTTGCTATTAACTGAATACCATCTTTTGCAACGGCTGTTACTGGTGGTGTATCAATTACCTTAGGATTTACCGACATTTGAACAGCCTCAAATACATCACGCCCTGCCAGGTCTATAGCTGTTGCCATCTGAAAAGTTAAATCAATATTTGCTTTAGCTGCAGAAACCAGTGCGTGTACAACATTAGTCACGTGCCCTCCGGCCAAAAAGTGAGCTTCTAATTCATCTCTTTTAATGTTTTGCAAACCGGCTTTAGTTGCTTCAATTAAAGCACGAACTATAACTGATGGCGGAACTTTACGAACACGCATTAAAACCAGTTGTAAAAGGTTAATACGTACACCTGACACTAAAGCCGAAAACCATAATATCACAGGTACATAATAGAGAAAAAGAAAAAACAGTACTATAATTACTGCTAACAGGCCAATAAATCCTAAGCCTCCCATATCAATCATATTTTAAAATTTAGGTTTAACGATAATATATGTTTTAAATACTTTTGTTACTTCTAGTTTTGTATTCTGATCTACAAAATTTCCAGGACAGTGCGCTTCAATAGTTATACCATTTATCAATGCTTTGCCAACCGGATTCAATCGGGTTATAGCTACTCCTTCATCCCCAACATTCACTGCAGAATCTTCTTTAACCTCAACATTACCAGCAACTGAAGAATCAAGCATCAATTTCTTCCATGTACCTGACCTAAGAGACCACACAACAACAAACAAAGCTAGAATTACAGTACTAATCAGAGTAATATTTCCACCAACAGAGCCAAAATTCTTATATGCCATAAAAATCCCAACTCCAATGAACAAAACACCTCCTACACCAGCAAAAGTTACACCCGGTAAAGCAAAAAATTCAAGAATAAGTAAAAATAATCCAAGAAGAATTAAGAGAATAATAATAGTTGTAGACATATATATTTAATCTATTGTTACAGACAGCTTTTTATCTAACAATTGTTCCTGAATAGGTTTTAATTCCTCAATTGTTCCAATTTTAATCTGACACTTTCCTGTAAAATGAGTAATAAATGCACATTGCTCTGCCTGGATATCATCATGTTCACATACTTCACACAAAGTATCAATCACAAAATCAAAAGAATTAATATCATCATTATGAAGCACTAATGATTTGAGTAAATATTTATCTTTACTTAAACGACTACTTTTCCATTTTTTTCCAAAAGATTCCATTACCTAGAGTATTTGCTCCAAAATAACACTTTTTATTTAAACTATCTTCTTCAAAGCAATTTATTTACACAAATTTATTCTTCAGGCATTGAAGTAATAACTCCATTTTTAAAATACACCACAAACGCTCCGGCAAATCCAGCATTAACAACTATTTCTACCGACTCCAGAGCTTCCTGTTTTGAATTATAATGTCCGCTAAAATACTTTGTTAAATCACGCCCCTTTAATTCTATTTTTGAAACAGACGGAATTTTATTTAAGGCATCTTGATTTGGAGCATTTCTAAAAACGCCTATCTGAATTCTATATTCTCCATCTATAACTTCAGCTGCTTCTTTTGAATCATTGTCTGTATTTACAGGTTCAATTTTATCATTTAAAATTTTATTTTCAACCTTTTCATTAAGAGCTTCATCTCCTTTTTGAAGTTCACTATAGGACTTTTGAACAACCCCTTTCTTACTTCCCGAAGAAACCTCTTCTTTAGGCAGATATCCTTCTCCAAGCATTTTACTGTATAATTTCAGGGCATTTTCCTGACTTTCAATACCTGCTCTTTTCATAGCTCCAGACTTTTCATAATCTTCAATACTCAGCCCACCTAAAGTACTTAAAGCTTTTTTTGCTTCCCTGAAATAAGCGTTCCCCTGATACATCAACTCGTTTATTTCAATCCCCTTATCATCATCAATTTTTGAGGAAATATCTTTTAATTTCAACCAGTAAACAGGATATTTCATATCTAATGCTTTATGGTAAATCCTTGTTGACAAAATTTTTAATTCCTTTGATTCTTTCATCATTTGGGTAGCTGTCGATTCCTGATTACCTGAAGAATCTGAATCTCCCTTTTTAATTAGATTTCCAAGCTTTAGTGAATTATTATCCTCTACATGGGTTGACTTTGCCAAAAGTTGAGAAGACTCCAGGTTTAATATATTCGCCCAAACATACAATGAGTCAGCATTTCTCAAAACTTTTATATCATTATTAGAAAATAAAGATTTATACAATTCAGCGTTCTTTTGAAAATGCTTTTCAAATTCATCTGAGGTATACATTGAATATTTACCCGGAATTAGAATCCCATTAATACTAGTTGCTTCAGATGTAACTGCTTTTACTTTCTGCACTGACTGATAAGTACCGTTTTCAACACGATTCATAATCTCACCCAGCTCTTTTTGGCGGGCATACATATAATTTTCTTGAATTTCATCATCCAAACTATACACCTGATTTTCAAGCAATAATATAGCATCAACAACACTATTCCTTTCAACCTCAGAACGAACAACACTGTACTTTGCTCTATTTTTCTTAAGTAGGTAAGCCAGGCTATCTTTTTTATGCTCTAAGGCAAAGCCTTTTTTAAAGAATCCTCTTGCCTCATCATTAATAAAATGCTCAAACTGTGTATATACAATTGTATCATTTATTTCAAAAGAAAAAATTCCCTTTTTATCATTATTTATTTCCCCTGCAGCTAAATCATCTTTTTCCTCATGCTGCGCACCAATATTCTGATTTTGACCAACAGCTAATTTTGCAGACTCTTTAACTTGATTTTCGTCCTCAACCATATTTCGTACCTGAGAGCCATCCCATTTGATTTGATAAACAAAAACGCTATCTCCACTGGTTTCTCTATTAGATGTAAACCATGCCACTTTATTAAACTCATCAGCTACGAACAAATAATCATCATCAGGTGAATTAAAAGGAACGCCAAGGTTTATAGGATCTAAAAAGCTATTTGTCTCATTATCGTAATAAGCTTTATAAATGTCAAATCCGCCCATTCCACCAGGACGGTTTGATGCAAAATAAAATGTCAACCCATCAGTAGCTAAAAACGGGTAAGCATCATTATAAACAGAATTAACAGGTTCCCCAACTCTTTCGCTCTTACCCCAGCCATCTATTAACTTCACCATTTTATAAATACTAAGGGTATCTTCGGTATTGGTTTCCATAGAAAAATAAACGACATCCCCTCTTTCTGTTTCAAACATCACATGATCAGGGTTTACACCAGCTTCAAAAAACGCTCCATTTCGTAAAAGTTTTCCTACATCTTTAGCAGGGGCATATTTAGTAAGTACAGAGTTTTTATGAACTTTAGATTTATTTAAAACTTCTAGCTGGTAAATTTTTGTCGAGATCTTTTTTCCATTATTACATTCCTCAATATAAGAATTTGCCTTTTGAGCTCTGGAATCAGATGAAGAAGCTGATTTGATAAAAGTTTTATATTTAGATATTGCCTCATCAAAGTTATAGGACAATTGAAAAGCTCTACCCAGATAATAATATACATCCTTACTTACACCTTTTATTCTTGCATAATTTAACTTTTTAACAGCCCCGGAAATATCACTTCTGTTTTTAACCTGACAGATTCCCATATAGAAATTATAGCGTGCATCTCTTGGATACTTATCCAGCAAATATCCATATACCTTCTCTGCATTATTATAATCCCCGGCTTTAAAATATTCCAATCCCAACTGAGGTGTATATTCAACCTTTTCAACTCCATTTTGTGCCCTCAATGAAGATAGGCATATTGTTAAAACAATAACTCCCAAATAATATTTAATCATATCAATATCTAAATAAAATCTTGCCAAAAATATAAATATAAGCTCAAATAACTAAATATTTAACCAATCATTATAAACACTTGAAGTCGCAATAACAATAGTCTACTCCTAATTTTTTAAATATATTTTTTAAACTATCAACATTAAACCAAACATTATTTATATATTTAGCATTCTTGGATTTTTTATAAATAAGTTTTGAACCAAGCTTTAATGTATTCGTTTATTGGAATATATTTGCAACCTATAAATTAAAAAAATATGAACATTCTAAAAGAAGGCGATAAAGCACCTGATTTTACCGGAAAAAATCAAGATGGTAAAGATATTTCGTTAACTGACTTTTTAGGAAAAAAAGTTATATTATATTTCTACCCCAAGGATAACACTCCCGGATGCACAGCTGAATCCTGCAACTTAAATGATCATTATACTGAATTAACTGATAAAGGATTTGAAATAATTGGTGTGAGTCCTGACACTGAAGCTTCGCACCAAAAATTTATTAATAAGTACGGTTTTAAATTTAATTTAATTGCAGACACAGAACATCAAATTCTGGAATTATACAATGCCTGGGGTTTAAAGAAAATGTATGGAAAAGAGTATATGGGTGTTTTACGTACTACCTATATCATTAACGAAGAAGGAAATATTGAAAAAATAATAAATAAGGTTAAAACTAAAGATCATACAAATCAAATTTACACTGAATTAAGTATTTAAATTCAAAACTTTAAAAAGAAAACACTCTGATAGAATAAACAATATGGCAGAAAAACAAGAAGTTAATCAAGAAAAACTAAAGGCTCTTCAGCTTACCATGGACAAAATTGACAAAGCTTATGGTAAGGGTACAATTATGAAAATGGGAGACGATGAAATTGAAAACATCCCCGTAATTTCTACAGGTTCATTATCTCTTGATATAGCATTAGGCGTAGGTGGTTTTCCAAGAGGAAGGGTAATTGAAATCTACGGACCGGAATCTTCAGGTAAAACAACTTTAGCGATCCATGCCATTGCTGAAACTCAAAAAAATGGCGGAATTGCTGCTTTTATAGATGCAGAACATGCTTTTGACAGATTCTATGCCGAAAAACTTGGTGTTGACATTGAAAACTTATTGATTTCTCAACCAGACAATGGAGAGCAAGCTTTAGAAATTGCAGACCAACTCATCAGATCTTCTGCTATTGACATCATTATTATTGACTCTGTTGCTGCATTAACTCCTAAAGCTGAGATTGAAGGTGAAATGGGAGATTCCAGAATGGGATTACAAGCGCGCTTAATGTCTCAGGCTCTGCGAAAATTAACATCAAGCATCAATAAAACAAACACATGCTGTGTATTTATTAACCAGTTACGCGAAAAAATTGGCGTTATGTTTGGAAACCCGGAAACAACAACCGGTGGTAATGCACTTAAGTTCTATGCTTCTTTAAGACTTGATATTCGAAGAGTATCTCAAATTAAGGACGGTGATAATGTAACAGGTAATCACACAAGAGTTAAAGTGGTAAAAAACAAGGTTGCTCCTCCGTTTAAAAAAGCAGAATTTGATATTATGTATGGCGAAGGAATTTCTAAAGTGGGTGAAATCCTTGATCTTGGTGTTGAACTTGAAATCATTAAAAAAAGCGGATCATGGTTTAGCTTTGGTGACACGAAGTTAGGTCAGGGAAGGGAAGCCGTCAAGAATGTTATTAAAGACAACCCGGAATTAATGGACGAATTAGAACAACTCATTATTGAAGCAAATGCTTTAAAATAATATTAACCGGGGAAACCCGGTTTTTCTTTTTTTAGAACATTCGTGGAGGATACAGACTCCATCATCATACATTAACTTTTTCTTAGTTTAAAAAAAGCAATGGTATCCTTTAATTGATCAGCTTGTCGCAATAACTCTTCAGAACCCGATACCAACTCTTCAGAAGCCACTGCATTTTGAGAAGTAACATTAACCAACTCCTGAACGGCATTATTAATCTGCCCTGCACCAATATCCTGTTCTTTGCTTGACGAAGCTATTTCTCTAACTCTTTCAACAGTATTCTTTATTTCCGGCAGCAGTTGCTCCAGGTTATCCCATGAATCTTCAGCTGTTCGTAAACTCACTGCTGTTAAACCATCAATAGCATTAGCTGCCTTTTGAGTAAAATCAGATAACTTACGTACTTCCGCAGCAACAACGGCAAAACCCCGGCCATACTCACCTGCTCTTGCTGCCTCTACAGCTGCGTTTAATGCTAACAAGTTAGTTTGAGTTGCGATATCATTAATAATAGTTGTTTTTTCTTTAATTTCTTTCATTGAGTCAAGGTTGTGCTTAAGTGTTGCCTGAAGCCGATTCATACTAGTTTCAGTATTTACACTAATTTGTTCCGTAACCCTGGCATTTTCTGAGTTAGATTGAATATTTGCCACCATTTCTTCCACGGATGATGAAATTTCTTCAGTTGACGCAGATTGCGTGCTTGCTCCCCTGGCAATATGCTCTGCAGTCATACTCATCTGAGAACTCGCACCTGAAACATTGGAGGATCCATTAACAACTTCAGTAATTACATCCCTAAGCTTATTAATTGTTTCAATAAGCGATGATTGCAACACCCCTATTTCATCATGCCTGTTCTGCTCAATATTTATATTTAGATCACCGGAAGCCAGCTGCTCTGTTTTTTGCGATAAAATTTTTAATGGCTTTGAGAAACTTCGGCCAAATAATACAGCTCCCATCAATGCTAAAAGCAATACTCCAAAAGTTATCCCAAACATTAACCACAATAAGTTTTTCAATGCAACGATCTCTGTTTCTTTTTCATGCTCTACTCTTTTTGAAATATCATCAATATAATTTCCTGTGCCAATAACCCAATCAAATGGTTCAAAATACTTTGAATAACTCCTTTTGGGTAATGCTTCTGTTTCACCTTTTTTAGGAAACCAATATTCTGAATAGCCATTACCATCAACAGCAGCTTTTATGATGTTTTGTATTAAAAAGTTCCCTTTAGTATCTTTTAAATGAAACCTGTTAGTTCCTTCTGTTGCACTTCCTAAAAGAACCACATTGGTTCCATCCCGTGTATCAATCCAAAAATACCCCGACTCTCCATAAGTCAATTCCCTAACAATATCGGCGGCTAATAATTTAGCTTCATCGATAGAATACAGACCATCTGAATATTTATTATAAACGCCTTCGACCAAACTATACACAGTTTCAACTTCATTTTTAATAGTTTTGTCATAATCCTTTTTTAAAATATCTTCCAAAGCCACAAGACGCTTCATTTCTGCTTTATATGATAAAACTCCCCACGGCACAGCAATAGCCATTGCCATGACAATAACCAACAAAAAATTGACCGTTATTATCTGCCCGGTTATTGTTCTGAATGCAAAAATTCTTTTCAATTTCATCAGTTTAAATTTATTTTTAATGGTCAGATGGAACTCTCAAATAAATTTGATCATCCTCTCGTGTAAATCAAGTTACTTTGATAATTATTTCTTCCTAATCCATCTTCAAATTACAAAGATCAGAATTGTTTTACATTTTTTCACAAATATGCTACATTAATCCGTTATTTTACAACATTAAACCTAACAATTCAAAACCCCCATCACCAATAACCCTAACAAAAGTCATAAAACAATTACCCTCACTACCTTGATATTAAAAACCACACATTATAAATTGCGCACCAATTAAAAATTAGACTTATAGCATGAATACATTTAAATTCTCTTTTATAACGGCAATTATCTTACTAATTGCTTATTCCTGTCAACCAGGCCAATCAGAAAAGGGATATTCCAATAAGGGTAAAACTTTTTCTGACAACAAGCTTACTCCTGAAATATTATGGACTTTAGGAAGAATAAGCAATACCTCTGTATCCCCCGACAAATCAATGGTACTCTATACTGTTGCTTATACAAACATTGAAGAAAACAAATCCTACACCGACATTTATACCATTACTTTAACTAACGGACAAAAATCTCAGGTTACCAATACCAAGACTAACGAGTTTGCAGTTACCTGGCGTCCGGATGGGAATAAAATCAACTTTTTATCGTCAGAAAGCGGCAGTATTCAATTATGGGAAATGGATATTGATGGAAGCAAGCGCAAACAAGTTACAAATATTAAGAACGGCATCACCAACTACCTTTACTCTCCTGATTTAAAACAATTAGCATTTACGAATGAAGTAAAAACAGATCAAAATATCCACGATCTATATCCGGATCTTCCTTTGGCAAATGCAAGAATCGAAGATGATATCATGTACAGACACTGGGATTCGTGGGAAGATGATAACTACAGCCATGTTTTTATTGCCTCTACAGGGGGTATAATTACTTCAGGAGTTGACATCATGAAAAATGAACGATTCGACTGCCCTTTAAAACCATTTGGCGGAACAGAACAAATAAACTGGTCTCCTGATTCTAAAAAATTGGTTTACTGTAGCAAAAAGCTAGTAGTTAAAGCTTATGCCTACTCAACCAATTCTGATATTTATTCATACAATATCGATTCAAAAGAAACAAAAAACCTGACAGAAGGTATGATGGGTTATGATTTAAATCCAACATTTTCTCCTGATGGCAAATATATGGCCTGGGAAAGTATGGAACGAAACGGTTATGAATCTGACAAGAACAGGATATTTATTTTGGATTTTAAAACCGGCATCAAAACTGATTACACAAGAGATTTTGACCAAAATGCAGAAAGTCTTTGCTGGTCAGATAATAGCAAAAACATTTGGTTTATCAGTAACTATCACGGCACAAATGAGATTTACAATCTAAATATCTCTGACAAAAACATTACTAAAATTACAGAAGGTGTTCACAATTATTATTCTGTAACACCAACAGCTAATAAACTAATTGCAACCAAAGGCTCAATGATGTTTCCTACAGAAATTTTCACGGTAGATCCAAAATCCGGCAGTGATGAGGAAATTTCATTCGAGAACAAAGAGATGCTTGCACAGTTAAAAATGGGAAAAGTAGAAAGCCGATGGATTACAACCACCGATCACAAAAAAATGCAAACATGGGTTATTTATCCACCTGATTTTGATCCAAACAAAAAGTATCCTACACTTTTATATTGCCAGGGAGGACCGCAAAGCACTGTAAGTCAATTCTGGAGTTTAAGATGGAACTTTCAGTTAATGGCTGCCAATGACTATATTATCGTTGCACCAAACAGAAGAGGTTTACCGGGCTTTGGACAAGAATGGAATGAGCAAATCAGCGGTGATTATGGAGGTCAGAATATGTTGGATTATTTTACTGCCATTGACACATTAGCTAAAGAACCTTACGTGGATGAAAACAAACTGGGAGCCATTGGAGCGAGTTATGGTGGTTTTTCTATTTACTGGATTGCAGGTCACCATCAAAAACGCTTTAAAGCCTTTGTATCTCATTGCGGTATTTTTAATTTTGAACAAATGTACTCCACAACAGAAGAAATGTTTTTTATAAACTGGGATTTAAAAGGGAATTACTGGGATAAGGACAACAAAGCTGCTCAAAAATCATTTGCTAATTCGCCTCATAAATTTGTTAAAAACTGGGATACTCCTATTTTAGTTATTCATGGCGAAAAAGATTTTAGAATTCCATATACTCAGGGAATGGGAGCTTTTAACACGGCTATCATGAGAGGTATCCCTGCCCGATTCCTATATTTCCCAGATGAATGCCACTGGGTATTAAGCCCTCAAAACGGAGTGCTATGGCATCGTGAATTCTTCAGATGGCTAGATGAATATTTAAAATAAATAAGTATTTGATTATTTATAAAATAGCTTTAAAAGGTATATATTCAAAACATTTTTAACCTGAGTTTGACATAATATTTTAATCAAACTCAGGTTTTTTAAGTTATTTTTTATTATCCTGTAAACAATGATTCAAAATAAGTTTATTGAACATTATAAAATTGAAAAAGTACTATCCAAAAACAAATTTGGAATTACCTATAAATGTACCGATACGAAAAACAATAAATCACTCATACTCAAAGAACTTAAAAACCCCACTTCCAATGAATCCACTAAAGTATTAAAAACAATAAATTCAATTCAAGATCCAAAATTTCCACAATCAAACACTTTCTCATCAAAAAACACGCATTACATAGTCAGAGATTATTACGAAGGAACAGATCTTAAAACCATATTAAACAGTCCTGTAAAATATTCACATCTCTCGCAGACGTTCATTATAAAGCTATATATTGAATTATTACATCAACTGGAAATATTACATCAAGCAGGAATATTACACACCGACATTAAACCTTCCAACATTCTGATACAACACAAACCTAAAGAAAAAATAAAACATTGGAATCCTGAAAATATCAGGTTACTTGATTACGAAAGAGCCATTTGTTTCCCGGCAGCTTCATCTTTTAAATATAAAGGATTTTCAATGATATACTCACCCCCGGAACAAATATTAAAAAGGCATGACCTTTTTGATGAGTCTATGGATATTTTTTCTGCTACAATAACGCTTCTTGAAACCCTGACCAAGCAAAAACCCTTATACGACTGCAATGCTGAGCTTATGATCAACCTTCAGTTGACATACCCTATTCCAAAACCACGAAAAGTTCCTCAAGAACTATTTAACATCATTAGTCCGGCAATATACAAGCAAAGATTTACTCTTCCACCACGACGGCTCAATTATAGCGAAATCACACAAACCTTACAATCCGGTATCAACCATAGAATACATAAACCACAAAAGTTAATCAACGAATTAAATTTTTGGTTAAAAGCACAAAACAGCGAAGAAAAACATTGGCTTACCCGATTATTGAAAAGGATTTTCATTGATAAACAATAAAACAATCACGCTTTTAAACAAAATCAATTCTATTTCATTTAACCTTTGTTTTAGCACAACTCATTACTTTTTATCCTCAATTCAACCTTTAAAACACTACCTCAGAAAGCATAAACAATATCTTTGGTTGGATGTTTTAAAAAATACATATATGATAAAAACCAGGATGGCAATTTTTTTTACAATAATACTAGGTATTCATGCTCTTGTTAACTTTTACATTTATAAAAGAGCAGCACAAGGGTTCGAGGCTATTCCTCAAATGATATTTTGGTTAAGAGTAATTATGATTATTCTTTTTATTTCCTATCCTTTAGGAAGGTTCTTAGAAAAGGTATGGTATTCGCCGCTTGCTAATTTCTTTCACTGGACAGGGGCTTTTTGGTTTGCAGGTATGCTCTATTTTGTTTTAGCAATATTTTCTTTGGATATCATCAGACTGGCAAATCACATATATGATTTTCTACCCATAGAATGGATAAGAAACTACCAAAACACCAAGCTAATTACAACTTACACAACAATAGCACTGGTGGTAACAACCATAATTATTGGTCACATCAATGCATGGACACCTAAAATAACAAAAAAAACACTCAGCATTAACAAAAAAGGCGGTAAATATAATTCATTAAAAATTGTTGCAGTTTCTGATATACATTTAGGAACCATAATAGGCCCAAGAAAAACAGGGAAGCTGGTACATACAATCAATGCTTTGCACCCTGACATTATTTTATTGGCAGGAGATATAGTTGACGAGGATATTAAACCTGTTATTTCTCAAAACCTTGGCAAAAACCTTCTAAACTTAAAAGCACCACTGGGGATATATGGAGTTACCGGTAATCATGAATATATTGGTGGTGCAGAAGATGCCGTTAAATACCTGGAAGAGCATGGTGTAAAAATACTAAGAGACACTTCAACACTTATTAACAATAGCTTTTATGTTGTAGGCAGAGAAGATAGAGATAAAACAAACTATACAGGAATTACACGTAAACAACCCAAAGAATTAACTACATATTTAGAAAAGGATAAACCCATCATTTTACTTGATCATCAGCCATATCATCTTGAAGAAGCTCAACAAGCCGGGGTGGATTTACAAATTAGTGGTCATACCCATCATGGACAATTATGGCCTTTTAACTACATCACTGAAAAAATATTTGAAGTAAGTAGTGGTTATAAAAAGAAAGGTGATGCTCACTTTTATGTCAGTAATGGATATGGAACATGGGGACCTCCGGTACGTTTAGGAAACAGACCTGAGATAATGGAATTTACTTTAACATTTCAATAAATAAAAGAAACCGTTCATACCACATATATTGAACGGTTTTTTATTTCTAAAATAAAAATACAATCACATATTAAACAAAGCAGCACTTAATCCTCCTGAGATTCAACAGACAGTAGTTTCTCCAGTCGTTCTATTTGTTTGTTTTTATTAACCTCACGTAAATTTTGAGCGGTATCAGTAAAGTACTGATGCTTTCGGATAAATTTTAGTTGCTTCATATTCCATTCAGTAAAAGATCCAATCATATCGCGAACCTTTAATTCTTTATAAAGCATATTTGAAACCGGGATAAAATCAGCTCTTCCAAGGTAATCAAGATCTGAATCACACATTACTTTTTCAAGTATATTTTGGGGTTCAGGAGGAAATTGAGTAGCCATTATCAAACTGCATATCTTATCTAAAACTTCAGGATGATAATGATACTTTTTCAACATTTTACGTGCTAACACTGTTCCATGAAATTCATGATCATCATAACTAATAACATGACCTGCATCATGAAATAACCCGGCTAATTTAAGCAACAAAATTTCCTCTTCTGATAATCCCTCGGCCCAGCCTATCAACTCCACTTCTGTCACTACATCAATAGTATGTTTAACATTATGATAGAACAAATGATCCGGGAGATTCTGCTCTAACATATCTAATACATCTTCTTGTATATCCAAAAACTGAATCAGAGAATATTTGGTATTAAAATCGGTATTCATTTTGTTTGCTGAGCCATTCTGAATAAGTTCAGGTAAAAGTCCTTCCACATAAAAAGACTCCATCATACCTTTATATTTTACAGGCATTTTACCCGATGAACTACATTGAAAAAACTCTTTAACCAGCTCATAAGTCATTGCCGAAATATTAATAGCTCCTGCTTTACTGGCCTTACCTAATCTGCTGGTAAAATTAACAGAATCGCCGGCTAATCGAAAGGGTGCAGATTTTTTACCTGTAGGTTCAGCTAAAACCGGACCTGTATGAATACCAATACTCAATTCCCAAAAAGCAGTTCCACCTTCACCACCATTAATATCAACAGCAGCCTGTTGCATTTCCTGAGCCGCTAAAATTACATCTATGGGATTCGTCCTGTTTTCTTCTAACATACCAGCCCCATAGATAAATATATCTCCAACTGTTTTAATCTTTATAATATCATATTTTTGAGCAATATCACCCATTCGCAGCTGAAGTTCATCCAGCTTATCCATCATTTTTTCAGAGTTGGGATGATTACTTAATTTATGAAAACCTTCAATAGATGCATATAATATAGAGGCCCTTTTAAAGCGACGGATTTTTCGACGGGGTTTTATCTTTTTTTCATCGGCCTCAAAAGAAAAGTTGGATAACAAGTTCAGGTATTTATCATTTTGTTTCTGAATAAAATTATACCTGCTTACAATTTCATTCATCTCCTGATTTAACTCTTTATTTCTATTGGCGAGTTTTGAAATTCTTTCTATATATAGTTCTATATTATCCATTAAAACAGTATTTTTCCTAATAACCTGAATTTGTTATAAAATTTTTGGTTCAGACCAACAGTAAACAATAATCTTTGATAAAAACCTATTTTTACAGGAGGTTTTAATACTTTTTTTTGCTTAACTCTGTAATATAGTTACGTTAAAAGGGTTAATATGTTTATTTATGTATTATATTTTTTAAAATTAACTTATTAACCACCAAAATTCAATGATAAACGAATGGTTTTTATAGATAACTGGTGTTTTATCCTTAAAACAATCAAACGGTTTTCGTTTTTAAGATAACATTTTAAGTATTTCATTAATTCTATGATCATAGGAATCTGTAGCCTCCATCCAGTGAATATCAAACCCACTCCTCTCCATCTTTCTGAACCATGTCATTTGTCGCTTGGCAAACTGATGAATGGCAATATTTAACTGATCAAACATTTCCTGGTAAGACAATTTCCCTATGGCATACAACGTAAGATATTTATACTCCAGACCATAATATATTAAATCATCAGGATGTACTCCGGATTTCAAAATAGATTTTACTTCATCAATCATTCCTTCATCTAACCTTGACTTTAAACGTTTGGTGATTTTTTCTCTTCTCAAATCCCTGTCTATCTTAACCCCTATTATCAAAGGGTTTAATTCAGGTAATTCAACCTCTATTTCGGGATTATCTTTATAATAGGTCTCAATTTCAATACCCCGAACAGCTCTTTTAACAGTATCAACATCCGTTTTATTATGCAATGTTTTAAAAGATGATAATATCTGAGTTAGTTCACCAAGAGATTTTCCTTCAAGACTTTTTCTTAATTCAGGATTTGACGGCACATGAACCATTTTAAAATGACTTAAAACTGCCTCGATATACATCCCTGTTCCCCCGCACATTACCGGAAAATGATTTCTACTCTTAATATCCTCAAAAGCCCTGAAAAAATCAGTTTGATATTCATACACATTATATTTATAGCCTGCATCAACAATATCAATTAAATGATAAGGTATTTGTACTCCATCCACGATATAATCTTCCAGATCTTTACCTGTACCCAAATCCATATTTCTATATACCTGGCGCGAATCTGCACTAATAATTTCACCTTGAATTTTTGACGCCAGTTTAGTTGCCAAAGTAGTTTTTCCACTTGCTGTGGGACCTAACACTACAACCAGATTATATGAATTTTTCTTGCTCATTGTTTTATATTGTTTAAAGTCTAATTGACAAGTAAAAATTAATTTTTATCGATTTTTTATATTTTTACCTCCACAAAACTAATTAAAAACTAACTTCCGGCACATTTAATAAATAATATAATGAAATCTAATACTCAACAGCAAAGTCTGATTAGTAAATATAAAAACATATTTAGCAGAACAAAACAACTTATCATTAGTCCTGATAAAGAATGGAAAACCATATTTGAAGAAAGAACAGACTTCAACCTGATTTTAAGTGATTTTTTATTACCCTACCTGGCTATTATTACATTAATTACTTTTATTAATGCCATAACTGGTCATCAGAATACTGATTTTACCTTTGCTTTAAAAAATGCAATAGGTCAGTTTACATCATACTTCATAGCCTTTTTCTTCATATATTATCTTTTAATCCAGATAATTCCACAATTTGCAAAGGCTAAAAAGAACGATTTACTAAAAATAATGGCTGCAAAAACTACAGCTTATTCAATGGTTATCGTGTTTATTTTAAAGATATTAACCCTACTCATTCCACAAGTCTTTTTTTTACAGATTGCCAACATATACACAGGCTACCTGGTATGGCATTCAACCAAGTATATTGGTGAATTTGAGAATAAAGATTTTAAAATTGTTCTTACAATTATTATTACTTTACTAATTTTGTTCCTTCCTTATTTATTGTCCTTAATCTTTTTTAGATTAACAGGACTATGATAGTGATTTTTTAATATGACGCATAATAAAATAAACATAAAGAATAAAAGAGCTTTTTTTGACTACGAAATTCTTGAAAAGTTCGTGGCCGGCATACAACTATCCGGAACAGAAATAAAATCACTCAGATTAGGTAAAGCCAGTTTGGTTGATGCATACTGCTATTTTGTAAGAAACGAGCTTTGGATTAAAGGTTTTAATATTGCCGAGTACTTTTTTGGAACCTACAATAACCATATGCCACTTAGAGAACGCAAACTTCTTTTACAGAAAAAAGAGCTTCAAAAACTAGACAGAAAGACCAAGGAATCAGGATTAACCATTGTTCCTGTTAAAGTTTTTATAAACGACAGAGGGTGGGCAAAAGTAGAAATTGCACTTGCCAAAGGTAAAAAGAGTCACGACAAACGCGAAACCTTAAAACTTAAAGACGCCAAAAGAGAAATGGATCGTATGAAGAAAATTCATTAATATACAAGCCCCCTCTCATTCTCCCCAAAGGGGAGAAGCTGATTTACAAGCCCCCTCTAACTCCCCCAATTAGGGGAGGATTAAAAGCCCCTCTCATTCTCCCCAAAGGGGAGAAGCTGATTTATAAGCCCCCTCTAACTCCCCCAATTAGGGGAGGATTAAAAGCCCCTCTCATTCTCCCCAAAGGGGAGAAGCTGATTTACAGCTCCGGTAAATGCGAATTGTAACGAATTGGTATTTGCTGCGCAAATGTTGCAACCTGAAATATTGTGGCCTAAGAGCTAAGAGCTAGTAATAGTAACACTTGTAAGAATATGTGTAGCACGAAACTAAGACTTTCAACATTCAACTTTTGACTAGGAACTAACAACTAGGAACTTTCTTTGGCTACATCTGTCAGTTAGCAACTTGCCTAAGAGCTAAGAGCTAAAAGCTAAGAACTATTTTTCTCGCAAAGCCCGCAAAGCCTTAGTTGACTTTATAAATAAAGATTCAAACTCCTCAAAGTTAAGGACGCAAAGATAAATCCTTACGGATTTTAGTTTTCATTATAAAATTTTGTTTACTCTGCGAGCTGATTACTAATAACTAAGAACTTTCTTCGCCTTTGTTAGGCATAGCGTCTCGCTATGTCTTATAAAACTAGGCCTCCCGGCCTGATATTAAAAGCCCCCTCTAACTCCCCCAATTAGGGGAGAACTGATTTACAGCTCCGGTATACAACGAATTACAGCTAATTATCAAGAATTAATATTTGATGCGCAAATGTTGCAACCTGAAATACTATGGCCTAAGAGCTAAGAGCTAGTAATAGTAACACTTGTAAGAATATGTGTAGCACAAAACTAAGTCTTTCAACTTTCAACTTTTAACTAGGAACTAACAACTAGGAACTTTCTTTGGCTACATCTGTCAGTTAGCAACCTAATAATCTAATGACCTATTGACCTATTGACCTATTAACCTAACATAAATACTATTACTAACTCTCATACTGTCATCATTGGCTATAAAAGCAAGGTAACAATGTACTTCAGTACCCGAAGGTGCATTAGACAAGCCAATATCACCTGAACCATCCTTACGTTTAAAGTTTCGCATGGTATATTTAGGTTCATAGCCATCGGCAATGCTTACCAATAAGACGTTATTTTCTAATAACTGAGCCAGTAATTTATCCTCGCTTTGATCATCTTCGCTATTGCTATCAACAGACCATTTAATCAGTGCTCTGTTTTCGACAAGCTCTACAGAATAATCAGCAGGTAATTCTAATGATCCTTTTGCCAGGCGCAACCTGTTATAATTTACTTTAAACACAGGATAATCACCTGTTAACGTATAGTTTAAAAATTCTGACATAGCTGCATTTCTAGCGGTTTTACACCTGTCGTGCATTCGGTAACCTACTTCTATAACAGGTTGTAACCTTTGCAAAAACTTAGCCGCATACATAAACCTGGCTCTATGAATTATTTGCTTCTCACTTGCCTTCTTTTTACTTGAGGCAGGTTTCGATTTCATATAAGAAATACCTTTCCATGTTGATCCTACCACATTTCCTACTTTGCCGCTGAATCCACCTAAGATTCCTTTATCAATTTTTCCCATGACTTTTAATTTTAGTGATTCTTTTTAATATTGATCAGATATGAAAAAGAACCGGGTTAAACATCGATCGGCCGATATTGTATGAACTAAAGTAGGATATGAAGGCCATTAAAAAAATAACAGTAATTTTACTGTAACTTTTTTGCCTTGTAATGCACTGAATATGTGCGCATTGTATTTTTACGCTTTCACAAAAATTGTTGAATTTGCGCTCAAAAAGGGCAATTATTCAATTTTTTGCCGTTTTTGAGGAAAATTATTCAGAATTTTGCCGTTTTTAAGGAAAATTGTGCACGTTTTGGCCATTTTAGCACTTTTTTGTGCACGGCATCGCAAACTGATCGCAAATCAAGGCCATTTTATCGCAAATTTATCGCAACGGCATCGCAAAGGGGACTAGTCAGCTACGCAACGGCTTCGCAAATGGTCGCAACCGCGACGCAACCTGTACACAACGGCAACACCATAGATTTGCGATGATTGCACGATAAAGTGATGATGAGCAGGCAGAAAACTAGAAACTTGTTTAGTAGATGGGTTATAGCAGGGTTATAAATGAACAGTGCAGGATTAAATTGCACAAGGAAAAAGATAAAACACAGGAAATATAGGTTTTACATTTAATATAGAGTTAAAAAAGGTACGAGCTACAAGATCGCACAAGCATTCAAGCATGGTATATTGCATAGAATAAAATAAAAGAGATAAATTTCAAGTACGGCCAGAGACCTGGTTTTATACGACATAGCAAGACGCTATGCCTAACAATGGGGTCACAGTATTTAAGGCTATAGATGCTGGTGCGAGTTTGCAACTCATACCTTTTGATTTACCCTGCATTCACTTATATACTGCAGTCTTCAGTTGGCATCTTTTTAACTCCGTTAGCAAAAGAAAATACCAAGCTGTAAATCAGCCTCTCCCCTTTGGGGAGAATGAGAGGGGCTACCTTTAACTTTCAACTTTTAACTATTCACCTACGCAACCATTACTTTTTTACATCATCATAAAACAACAGCAATAATATTCAACTTTGTTATAATATTATAAAAAGTAATTTTAAAGAAAAAACAAACTACTGTACTTTTATCTTACACTGTTTAAACAAACAAAGATTAACTATCGGTAGTATTCATTTTTTGCGTGAAGAATCTTGAAGAAATAATAAAACGTTGCCAAAAAAATAACGCTAAGGCTCAAAAGCTTTTATACAAAAGCTTTTCGCCATGGTTATTTGGTGTATGCCTGCAGTATTGCAAGGACAGAACCGAGGCCGAGGATCATCTTCAGGAAGCTTTTATTAAAATATTTACGAACATAAAAAAATACAGGTTTGAAGGTTCTTTTGAAGGATGGATGAGACGCATTGTTGTTAATACGGTGATTGAATCGTTCAGAAAAAAAAATCCGGTTTACTTTGTTGATTCGATAGAACCATTTGAAAATGACACCCCGGATATTGAAGAAAACACAGAAGTTATTAATACACAAGAACTCCTTTCTTTAATAGAAGAATTACCCCCTAAATATAAATTAGTATTTAATCTATATGCACTGGAAGGATTAACACATCAGGAAATATCCGATATCTTAGGAATATCTACAGGCACTTCTAAATCAAACCTGTCGAGAGCCAGGAAAATTTTAAAAGATAAATTATCTGTAAAAAAAAATGATTCAATAACAGCATGAGCAAGGAAAACAACATAGACAGATTATTCAGGGACGGCTTATCTGGTTTTTCAGAAACCCCTCCTACTCATGTATGGGATTCTATTAATTCCCAACTCAATAATAAACGTAAGCAAAAAATGATTCTTTTGCTTTGGAAAAGCGCTGCGGCTGCTGCATTTATAGGTGTTATAATACTGGGAGGCCTACTTTTTCATTCTCAAAACATTGAGAAGAACCCATCGTTACTGACTTCTAAATTGAACATTACCAATAATGATTCACCTCAGTCTAATACTATAAATGTTAAAACTAAAGAGCATCACAACTTAAGTCCAAATCAAAGAGAGTATTATATATCGAAAAACACCTCTCTTAAAAACAGTTCAAACTCCAACAATATTAACAGCGTATCTTATAACAGATCAGTAAACAACAAAACTTTAAACCAGGAAAACGATCACACTATTTTGTCTGCTGAAAACGATAAAAAAACAATTGATGATTCAGATTTTATGACAAGTAAAAAAGCTGTAATTCAAACAAAAAAGATAGATCCTTCCTTTATATTTTTTATTGAAAACAAAAATATAACCGACAAACATTTTGCTGATGCCATTTTTAACGATGTTACACCTGAGCAAATTCAAAACGATAAAAGATCGTTTTTGCAGATTATTTCTGTCGGAGGTCAGCTTTCTCCTTCGTACTCATACAGAAATACCAATGCAAATAAAGCCAATAGCGAAAGTGGGATAACTAAACTAAATGGTGGTGTTAATATTAATTTTAAAGCAGCAAAAAAACTTCATGTCGAAACCGGGCTTTTATACGCACAGGTAGGACAAAAATTTAGCAACACAAATGTTTACGTAAACAATTCAATGGCCTACAGTATGCCAAACAACCAGCCAAATTCCTCAACACATAATAATGAATACCAAAACTCATTGGGCAATATTTCATTTGAAACTTCAGATTCTGAATTAATGTATGATACATATTCAGAGCGCAGTACTTCGGAAAATAACTCTATATCAACATTAAAAAGTACTGCTAAGTATGATATTGATGTTCAGCAGGAGCTTGGATATATTGAGATTCCCTTTATTTTAAAATACGACATTATTAATAAAGGAATAGCCTTTTCGTTAAATGGTGGATTTAGCACCAACTTATTGGTAGGAAATAGTGCTTACTCAATTGACAACAATAACAAGAGTAAAATTGGAAGTATGGAAGGTATAAATACGGTAAGCTATAGTACCAGCTTTGGTTTTGGTATGCGAACTCCTCTAACAAACTCTCTTGATTTTAATTTAGAACCTCGTATTAAGTATTTTTTTAATTCTATCTCCGGTAAGTCTGGCTACAGCTATAAACCATACTCAATGGGACTATTTATTGGGGTTAATTATAAGTTTTAAATAGATTAAGGATGAAAGTTGAAAGTTAAAAGTGCGTATTTTCTGCTGCATATATCCTTGCGAGGGGTATTGTAATTAGTTCTTAGTTCTTAGTTCTTAGTTCTTAGTTCTTAGTTCTTAGCTCTTAGGTGTTAGGACACTATATTTCAGGTTGCAAAATTTGCGCAGCAAATACCAATTCGTTTTAATTAGCGTTAATTCGTTGACAGAAAAACATTGCGAAGCAATAAATAATTTGATGACTATTAGTGAGTTGTTAAATCGTCGAGTTGTTGAATTGATGAATTGATTAAAGATTAGCTCGCAGAGTAAACAATATTGCATAATGAAAACCAAAATCCGTAAGGATTTGTCTTTGCGACCTTAGCTTTAAGGTGTTTGAATCTATATTTTAAAAGTTATTCACGGTTTTGCGGGCTTTGCGAGAAAAATAGAAGTTAAAAGTTGAAAGTTGAAAGTTGAAAAGTGCCGGTTTTCTGCTGCATATATCCTAAAAAGTGGGTTTATACTTCTTGCTCAAGCCGCAATGGCTCCTACTTTTTGCTACAGTCCAAAAAGTAGGCAAAAAGTCCGCCGGCTGCACCTTGCGAGCTCATAAAAACTACGTCATTTAGATTAAAATCGCTGAACTTGCCCTTCGTGCCTACGGGCTTCAAACAGCACCGATTTTTTTAATCTAAATTTCCTTGTTTTATGGCTCACCAGCTGATGCCGGGGCTTCTGTGCTAAAGAGGTGTTCTGTTCTTAACTCCTAGCTCCTAGCTCTTAGCTCATAGGCCATAGTGTTTCAGGTTGCAACATTTGCGTAGCAAATATTAATTCGTTTTAATTAGCGTTAATTCGTTGACAGAAAAACATTGCGAAGCAATAAATAATCTGATGACTATTAGGGAGTTGTTAATTTGTTGAATTGATGAGTTGATTAAAGATTAGTGATTAAGGATTAAAGATTAGCTCGCAGAGAAACAAAATATAAGAATGAAAACCAAAATCCGTAAGGAAAAAAGTAGCATAGCTAGCGCGAGCTTGTAGCTCGTGCTAATTACAACAATATTAAAATCCATAATTCGTAAATATTTTTCTATATACTTTTTTGGAAAAGGAACTAAGTTTAATTGATATTAGGTATGAGTTAAAAACGTGAACCAGTGCTTAGAATATTTAAATAAGGTACGAGCTACAAGCTCGCACCAGCACTAAAAAACCAAAGCATTTAATCCCTTATAGCTAGCGCGAGCTTGTAGCTCGTGCTAAAATCATCAATATAGTTCATCTATGTTTTGTCTAAGAATCTGAAATTTATAATTTTAGAGACATGAGTCAAAAATATAAATTTCAGAATCCTAATGGGATCTATTTCATTAGTTTTTCCACTGTATATTGGTTGGATATTTTTATAAGAGAACAATACTTTGATGCAATGGCAGAAAGTCTGGCATACTGCAGAAAGAATAAAGGATTGGAATTGTTTGCATACTGTATATTAACAAGTCATATCCATTTAATCTTTCGTGATAAGAATGGAGATCCTGGTAAGTTAATTAAAGAACTAAAAACTTTTACTTCCAAAAGAATGCAGAAGCTTATTTTAGATAATCCACAAGAAAGTAGGAAAGAATGGTTATTATGGATGATGGAAAGAGCTGGTCAAAACAATTGTAATGTTAAGTCGAAACAATTCTGGCAACAGCATAATATGCCAATTGAGTTGTGGAGCAATGATATGATTGACCAGAAATTAGAGTATATCCATAATAATCCTGTTGAATCAGGATATGTTACAAAACCATATTATTGGAAGTATAGCAGTGCCACAAACTACAATGGAGATTTAGGAGTTATAGAAGTTGATTTTATTGAACGTTAAATATTTTAATCGGTGTAAGAAAAGGTACGAGTTACAAAGAAATTATTTACAGCACGCTTAGTTATTGACTTTGGAAGAGAAACATTTTAATTTAACAGCATTACAACACTTAGATTCCTTCTCTCGAAAGAAAATTAGTTCCCCCTGACTGACAAATTTCCCCGCCTTTTTAAGGAGGGGTGGCAGATACGAGGCACGAGTATCTGACGGGGTGGTTTAGACTAATTCCTTATATTTAAATTATTTATAAAATCATTTTACAATGGATAGCAACAAACTTAACCTTAAAAAAAGAAGAAAATATTTAAGAAATCATTCTACCTCTGCAGAAGCTGAACTCTGGAAATATTTAAAATTAAAACAGATCTGCAATTTAAAATTCAGGTAACTATTCAGTCGAGCCTTAAACTATAGCAATAGCACGAAGCGTATCAAAGGGATTTTGAGAACTCTTGATAGCTGTATCTATAATAGATCTTTGTATTGCATAATGATTTGCACCTTCAAATGATTTGAAGAAACCACTGACTTTTTGTTTTACTTTAAAATTTCTCACAGCCCGTTCCGAAGCATTATTATCAGGAGGAACATCAGGTTGATTTAGGAATGTAAATACATAATCAGCATATTTTACTAATCTGTTTCTAAAGACAACCACTTCTTTTAATGTTTCGCTAATCTGCTTATTCTGGAGTTTCACAAATGATTTAAATATTTGTGCTTTAGTTGCCTTATCATCCCAATTATTGTTGTAGATTTTTAGGGCTTTAATAATAAGCGTTTTCATTTTCGATGCCCAGTTGCTTTTGGGATATTTCTGGATAAAGAATTCAAGCTCTCTTAAAAGATGGGCAGTACACAATTGGTGATTCCCTGCTTGTGTTTTAAAATAAGGTTTCCAACAATCTGTTACCAAAGTATTGTTTTTAAAACCTTCCGGCATAATTTCCTCAATAGCATCATAACCTCGTTTCTGATGAACGGATAAAAAGGTAGATTGTGCATTTTGAAAGACCCATGCCCAATGAAGTTTTCCATTAATATTAGTTCCTGTTTCATCAGCTCCAACAGTACAATGAGAAAGTACATTGTTACGTATTTGCTCGTAGAAAGGAGTTGCTTTTTTAGTGAACTTACCAATCAGATAGTTTAAACCTCCAGTACTAATTTTTAACCCTAATATGGTATTAAAGAATTCACGCAAGCGGTCATAAGGCATATATTGGCGAGTGTACATATAAGCAGCTAAGGCCTGAGTGTTTGTACCATAACTAACAGGTGTATTTACTTGATTAGGATAGCATCCCTTGTTTACCATTCCACAACTGCATTGTTTATGGTAAATACGGTGTTCGGTAATCACTGGTTTAATAGGTGGTATGTCAATTACCTGACGCCTTCCTGCAAATGTGCCTGCAATATCTGAAAGATTATTGCCACAACACTTACAATAATTTGAATAGTGTTCTTGTATAACTGTTGGTTCTTCGACCATTTTTAGTGTATTGCCTTTATGTCCTGATTGCCCTCCTGGTTTTTTGCCTGATTTTTTTCGTAATGATTGTGTTCTAGGTAATTTGGGAAAATCAGATGAAGGTGGCTTGCTGCTATTTCTACTGTTCTTTGGTGTTTCATAATGAGAAAGACGTTCTTTGAGGGTGGCATTTTCCTCGCGAAGTTCCTTGTTCTCTGTTTCGAGTTTATTAACTCTAACAAGTAAGGCATCTAATTTTTCTTCTATACTTTTCTTCTTTCCCATGCAGATGCAAAGGTCGACATACCTACTCTTTACTGAAACTATATTTCATATTCTTTATTCACAATTTTCTTTATTTCAGTAATACTTATCAACATTCTCCAGAAAAATTTATGTTTTTAAAATTTGACTGAATAGTTACAAATTCAGAAGACAACATTCTGTTGATAATTATATTCTGGATTTTTATTGTCCGCAATTAAAATTAGGAATTGAATTAGATGGCGAATTTCATATTTACAATGAAGAATATGATTTGAAACGTGATCTCTATCTACAGAATTATGGTATTACAATTATACGATTTGAGAATGTGATGGTATTTGAACATCCTGATGTTATAATTAAAGAAATTGAAGAGTTTTATAATTTGAAAAGTACCTAAACCACCTCCCCCTCGTTCCTCGGGTACTCCTCCTTTAGAAGGAGGAGAAATTATTTACAGCACGCTTAGTTGTTGACTTTGGAAGAGAAACATTTTAATTTAACAGCATTACAACACTTAGATTCCTTCTCTCGAAAGAAAATTAGTTCCCCCTGACTGACAAATTTCCCCGCCTTTTTAAGGAGGGGTGGCAGATACGAGGCACGAGTATCTGACGGGGTGGTTTAGACCTTATTCAGACATTTTTGGGGCTGATGATCTGAAATCAATTAGGACTTTGTATAAGCATCAATAAAAAATTGTATGTTGAGTTTAAACCACCTCCCCCTCGTTCCTCGGGTACTCCTCCTTTGGAAGGAGGAGAAATTATTTACAGCACGCTTAGTTATTGACTAAGAGAAATAATTGTTTTCACTTTGCAATTGGCAACTTTGTATCATCAATTTTTCGCAATTGAAAATCATCAATTGTGAAAATAAAAAAAAGCCCCCCATTGTTAGGCATAGCGTCTCGCTATGTCTTATAATCCAAGGTCTCCCGGCCTGATATTACTCCCCAAAGGGGAGAAGCTGATTTACAGCTTGGTATTTTCTTTTACTAACGGAGTTGCATGACTTTAACCACTTATCACTTTTCTATGAACCCAGCATATATAAAAAGGTACGAGCTACAAGCTCGCACCAGCATATGCAGCCTGAAACAATATGGCCTAAAGCCCTAATCAACTCATCAAATCAACGATTTAACAACTCGACAATTCATTCATCCCTAATCTTTAATTCATACATTAACAACTAAGAGCTAAGAGCTAAGAGCTAAGAGCTAAGAGCTAATTTTTAGGTCTTATTGCGTTACTACTTTTTGTTGATAAGAGCTATTGCCGGCTTTTACACTTATAATATAGATTGTATTGGCTTGTGGTAGACTAAATATTGTTTCGACATCTGTGAGCTCAAGTTGTTTTACCAACTGACCTGAGATATCATAAACTTCAATCACGCCATCCTTTTGGTATAAAACTTCATCTGTAACCTTAACGGTTGCGGTTTGTTTCAGCGTATAAACCGATACACTCTCATCTGAAACCACGTCTTCTTCATCATCGATACCGGTGGTCATTGAAGGCACTATTCTTAGCTGGAATCTTCCATCTGTCTGCGCTACTTCAGGAGTAAAGGTATAAGAGCTTTGCTTTCTTAAATTAATACTAACAGAAGGTTCTTGCAAATCATCAAGGAATACATCATAAACTTCATCTATAAACGAAACATCCGAAGTGTTAATGGTCATTTCTGTCATGCCACTTGCTGACACTTTATAGCCAACAGGAACAATTACTGAAGATGTTATCGTTGGAAGCACATTAATATCCACGTATTCATCATCCTTTACCATATACATATCGGCCACGTTACCGCCCACGAACTTTTTCTTAAAATCGTACCTTGTAAACGAGTCAGAACCATTTTCATTAAACAGCAAGTACATTTCGCCATTGGACACTTCATTGGTTAACGACATCTTTAAGTAGTTATGTGTAGCTGATGATGTACTCTTTAAACTCACAGAGCCTCCTCCCGATTCGGCTGTTGCTTTTGTTACACAAGCCGACTTACTGATTTTTACCGAACTTTCTGAGCCATCGGTCTCGGTATACATCCAGAAACCCTGACCCGGAGCAATATAATTAGTGCCACCAGACATACCTATAAGCACCTCTCCACTACCCCAATACGCTCCTTGATAAACCCTATCGCCGTTTGTATCAGTAGTATAAATCTTATATCCTCCTGTAAAATTCACAAGGGAAGCCTGTGATATATCGATATAACAAGGATATGGATTCGCCAAATGATGCCAGCCCTCTTTGATGGTTTTATAAACATAATCATCATCGTTATTAAACTCACCCTGATAAGAAAGACCATCTTTATTATACTGCTGCATAAAAGCATATCCCTCAACCGGGTTGTAAGAATACAAACTACTGGTAATTCTCGACCAGCCCTGATTGCTTGCATCCCAATAATACAATCTAAAATCATTACCAGCAGGAGATCCTACAGAATTATAATAATAGTTGAATAGATTAGTATTGTCATTATATACAGAATGACCAATATACCACCACCTGTCATTATCTAACTTCCAGGTCTCGGTAGCATAACCATCAGACTCGCCATCTATTTTGACAGAAACAGGAGAATCCTGAGTGTTGTTAATGATTAAACCTCCATTGGTTGTAAGGTTACCGGCGATAGAAACATCGGCACCGGCATTAAGCGTTACTGTAGCACCGCTGGCAATTTCCAAATTGATCATCGTAATGGTTCCGGTAATAACAGGATAATAACTTTTTCCTGCAGGAATTTTAATATCCGAATTTTCATCAGGTAATTTATTAGGAGACCAATTGTATATATCCGTCCATAAATTCGATTTACCACCACCAGTCCAAAGCCTGTCAACGGTTTGCCCTCCATCCGAAATAATGCCATAATCCTTTAGTTTTTCAATTAAATCAGCTGCAGCTGGATCTGTTTTTGCAGCTTCCTCTAAATCTGAAAAATTCTTATCATCACCATAATCTGTTGCTGTAGCATCATCCTTACCTACTTTAACAGTTCCCCCATCAATAGAATATATAGGACCGGTAATCGATTCTATTTTATCCATTATAAAATCTCCACCAACCACAAAGTTTCCAGTAGCTGTAATGGTACACTTAACCATATCAACATCTCCGGTAACAATAACAGTTCCATAAAAATCATTATTACTACTGCCTGTCATGGTTAAATCTCCATGGATAATCAGCATTGCTCCTTCAGCAACATTAAACTGACTTCCAGTATTTACGTCTCCCCAAATCTCAACAATAGATGTTCCTAGTATTTCCAATTTAGAACCCATTGAAATAATAGATGTACTAGCATTGGCTTCCGAACCTATTGTCAGCGTTGAGCTTTCAAATAGGGAAACACTTTTAATAGATTGAAAACCACCACCAACAGTAACATAGGCACTGCCAATTCCTTCTTCACCTATTTTCAAATTCGTATTACACGAGATAATCCAGTTTTCATTAACTGTAAATGACTTGTCTTTTTCTATGTTTAGAGTCGCATCTTGCTTTATATCTAAAGTAAAATTACCATCAATGGTTACATCATCATACGTTCCGTTATTAAATAGTGTTTCATACGAAAGATTACTCTGATCACCTTCAAAAGTATAGGTAGTCTGAGCACTCCCAATAAAAGCAAAAATCCCCGATAAACTAATAAACAAAACAATTTCCTTCCACTTTATCATATAGACTATTTTTTTTAATCAAACAGTTTCATAATAGCTCAAAAATTTAGGTAACAGTATCCGTATTTAAAACATAATTATTTTTGATAAAATTCACTCTTATTTATAAAACAACACTAAATCTTACCATATATCTATAAATCAATAAGTCCCTAAAAAACATCACAAAAATAACATTCTCAACCCCATAATGTTGTATAAAAAAGTTAATTGTTCAAAAATTTAGACTAATTCCTTATATTTAAATTATTTATAAAATCATTTCACAATGAAGAATATGATTTGAAACGTGATCTCTATCTACAGAATTATGGTATTACAATTATACGATTTGAGAATGTAAAGGTATTTGAACATCCTGATGTTATAATTAAAGAAATTGAAGAGTTTTATAATTTGAAAAGTATCTAAACCACCTCCCCCTCGTTCCTCGGGTACTCCTCCTTTGGAAGGAGGAGAAATGATTTACAGCACGCTTAGTTGTTGACTTTGGAAGAGAAACATTTTAATTTAACAGCATTACAACACTTAGATTCCTTCTCTCGAAAGAAAATTAGTTCCCCCTGACTGACAAATTTCCCCGCCTTTTTAAGGAGGGGTGGCAGATACGAGGCACGAGTATCTGACGGGGTGGTTTAGACTAATTCCTTATATTTAAATTATTTATAAAATCATTTTACAATGAAGAATATGATTTGAAACGTGATCTCTATCTACAGAATTATGGTATTACAATTATACGATTTGAGAATGTAATGGTATTTGAACATCCTGATGTTATAATTAAAGAAATTGAAAAGTTTTATAATTTGAAAAGTATCTAAACCACCTCCCCCTCGTTCCTCGGGTACTCCTCCTTTGGAAGGAGGAGAAATGATTTACAGCACGCTTAGTTGTTGACTAAGAGAAATAATTGTTTTCACTTTGCAATTGGCAACTTTGTATCATCAATTTTTCGCAATTGAAAATCATCAATTGTGAAAATAAAAAAAGCCCCCATTTTTAGGCATAGCGTCTCGCTATGTCTTATAATCCAAGGTCTCCCGGCCTGATATTACAAGCCCCCTCTAACTCCCCCAATTGGGGGAGGATTTAAAGCCCCTCTCAATCTCCCCAAAGGGGAGAAGCTGATTTACAGCTTGGTATTTTCTTTTGCTAACGGAGTTAAAAAGATGCCAACTGAAGACTGCAGTAAACAAGTGAATACAGCATATATAAAAAGGTACGAGTTACAAACTCGCACCAGCATCTACAGCCTGAAACAATATGGACTAAAGCCCTAATCAACTCCTCAACTCAACGATTTAACAACTCGACAATTCATTCATCCCTAATCTTTAATTCATACATTAACAACTAAGAGCTAAGAGCTAATTTTTAGCTCTTATTGCGTTACTACTTTTTGTTGATAAGAGCTATTGCCGGCTTTTACACTTATAACATAAACGGTATTAGCTTGTGGCAAGGTAAATGTTGTTTCTACATCTGTGAGCTCAAGTTGTTTTACCAACTGACCTGAGATATCATAAACTTCAATCACACCATCCTTTTGGTATAAAACTTCATCTGTAACCTTAACCGTTGCAGTTTGTTTCAGCGTGTAAACCGATACACTCTCATCTGAAACCACGTCTTCTTCATCATCGATACCGGTGGTCATTGAAGGCACTATTCTCAGCTGAAATCTTCCATCAGTCTGCGCTACTTCAGGCGTAAAAGTATAAGAGCTTTGCTTTCTTAAATTAATACTAACAGAAGGTTCTTGCAAATCATCAAGAAATACATCATAAGCTTCATCTATAAACGAAACATCCGAAGTGTTAATGGTCATTTCTGTCATACCACTTGTTGACACTTTATAGCCAACAGGAACAATTACTGAAGATGTTATCGTTGGAAGCACATTAATATCCACGTATTCATCATCCTTTACCATATACATATCGGCCACGTTACCGCCCACGAACTTTTTCTTAAAATCGTACCTTGTAAACGAGTCAGAACCATTTTCATTAAACAGCAAGTACATTTCGCCATTGGACACTTCATTGGTTAACGACATTTTTAAGTAGTTATGTGTAGCAGATGATGTACTCTTTAAACTTACAGATCCTCCACCCGATTCGGCTGTAGCTTTTGTTACACAAGCTGACTTACTAATGGTTACTGATCCCCCTGAGGTATCACTTGTATACATCCAGAAACCCTGACCCGGAGCAATATAATTAGTGCCACCAGACATACCTATAAGCACCTCTCCACTACCCCAATACGCTCCTTGATAAACCCTATCGCCGTTTGTATCAGTAGTATAAATCTTATATCCTGGTGTAAAATTCACAAGGGAAGCCTGTGATATATCGATATAACAAGGATATGGATTCGCCAAATGATGCCATCCCTTTACCGAGGTAGTATAAGTATAGTTTTCATCGTTATTAAACTCACCCTGATAAGAAAGACCATCTTTATTATACTGCTGCATAAAAGCATATCCCTCAACCGGGTTGTAAGAATACGAACTACTGGTAATTCTCGACCAGCCCTGATTGCTTGCATTCCAATAATACAATCTAAAATCATTACCAGCAGGAGATCCTACAGAATTATAATAATAGTTGTATAGATTAGTATTGTCATTATACACAGAATGACCAATATACCACCACCTGTCATTATCTAACTTCCAGGTCTCGGTAGCATAACCATCAGACTCGCCATCTATTTTGACAGAAACAGGAGAATCCTGAGTGTTGTTAATGATTAAACCTCCATTGGTTGTAAGGTTACCGGCGATAGAAACATCAGCACCGGCATTGAGCGTTACTGTAGCTCCGCTGGCAATTTCCAATCCTTTAGAAGTCACAACACTGCTTATAATAGGATACCTATCGCCATAAGTAGGATGAAGAGGGATATAAACATCTGATGTTGAATTAGGAACAACACCTGTAATCCAATTATTTATATCATTCCAGGAAGTAGTATTTCCTAACCAGCCATTTTCAACTACTATTACTGTATAATCTTCTGTTTCAGCAATATTTCCATCCTCTGAGGATGAAGATGTATTATCTGTAGTAAATAATACACGCATCCTTGTTACACCTGATGTGGCTGTTTGGGGTATATCAATAGTATTCGATAAAGCCTGAATTGAACTACTTTTACTAACTGATCCTAACTCTATTCTAGTCTCATCATCAAAATCATAATCATGATCCCAGTCAATCCAGACGAAAACATACCCTGTAGAATTTGTATTATTATATAAACCTAAATCAATATCATAAGTAGCTCCAACTTTAACAGAGGTTGTTAAATCAATATAAGATCCATAACCATTATCATAACCAGAAGTATTATTGATGTCTTCAAAAATCAATTGATTAATATAAAAGTTCGAATTTTCAATATTAGAAGGAATATCATATGCTTCAACAGTAATAGATGTAGACTCTACAGTTGTATTTACAAGTGTTACAACATCAGTACACGTAGCTACTAATTTAACAGTACCACTCGCAGTGAATAATAAATCATTAAAAGTAACTAATCCATTAGTGACACCCGCAATATAAGTCATCCCTAAATTCTCACTATTTGTTAATGTAACTGTACCTGTAAAATCAGTATCAATATTACCATTTACATCAACTCCAACAACAACCGGAACCGTTGAAAGAGCAACATTAACAGTACCATATGCAGAAGGTTCAATATTAAAAGACAATGATGTCGTTTCAATATTGATGGCAATTGCCCCACTAGAAACCGAACCGCCTGAAATTAATCCACTTACAAAATCATCTCCTACACCCGTTACTATATTATCTGCATTAACTACAAATACAAAAGAATCGCCTTCACTTATACCTTTTCCATTTAATTCAGTATTTAACCAAATTTTCAAATAATACGTTTTAGATTGACCATCTTCTATTTGAATAAAATCTGTTCCTGCAAAGGTAATTCCTGAACTTGTAATGGTACCATCTGCAACTTTTGTATCATCCGACAAATACAATTCAGCACCAGCAATTGCAATGCTCTCCAATCGTCGATATCATTTCCGGTTCCTTTTGTAATGACAAATTGTTGAATTGATGTATTTGTTGGATCATTCTTTGAATTAGATGAATCTACAAATTTAAAGTCGAATACTTTTATTGCTTCTGATGATGTATTTATAACAGAACTAATACTTGATGGTTCGACAAAATCACTTGATTCAACTGTAGATGTTGCGGTATAAATACCACCAACTTCTATATTATCAATACAGAAACCCGGATTATATACAGTCCAATCACTATTACCCCACCAATCTTTGTTTAAATCATCTAACCAAACAAAAGTCAATGTATGAGTAGTTTTTGTAAATCCAGATAAATCTATATTTTCTGTTTGCCAAGCGTCAGAATCATAATAATAATTACTATTATCTTCCCTACCTACTTTATTTCCATCAATGGTAACATAACCATACGCCTGAGACTCAAACTGCGATGCATTGTATTTACCAACACATTGCCAATCAAACGTAAGTGAACATGACTCCAAGTCAGATAAATCAATTTCACATGTTAATGTTGCTTCCTTTGCAGTACCATCATAATATAAAGAATATTTTGGGTCTAAATTATTATTAGTAATATATGCAGAATGAGTACCTCCATTATTTGTTGCTGTACCGTATTTTAACCAACTGTTATTACCGGAATAAGAGGAAGTCCACGAATTTTTATCCTGAATTTCCCAATCTTCTGAAAATACTGTTATTTTATCAGGTGTATTTGCACTGGAAGTTATACCATCAGAATGAATCCCTCTTCGTGTTGACCATGCTTTATAATAATAGATTGTTCCATAATTAAGTGGTTCATGTGTAAATGAATCACCTACTCCCTTATAAATAATAGTACCGCCATTACTTATAGTATCTCCAACTTCATAAACCTTATCTCCTGATGGAATACCAAAAGTTTCATTGTCAGACCAAGCTACCATTATCGTATCGTTTGTTCTGTTTAAATCCCAATCTAAATTATTTAAAGTATTATTTGGGTTTGTTGCCTCAAACGACCTTGGATCATCAATAGAGCCGGTTAATTTTATGTTATCAATACAAAATCCAGGTGAATTAACATCTGCATCAGTGTTATTATACCATTTAAATTTTATTGTAACAACCTGTCCTATATATTTAGTTGGAATAGAAACAACTTGACTTGTCCAATCCGTTTTATTATAAAAATAATAATATGTATCATTACCCCACATATCAGCACCTGCAACAAGCTGTTCATCATTTATATAAATTGTACCATAAGCATCGTAGTGCCAACCAAAATACCAATAAACATCTCCATAACATTTGTAATCGAATGACAACTCTGCTGAAGAACAATCAGATAAATCAACAGTTAACTCCAAATCAATATCTGTTTCAAAAGTATTACTATATGAAGCTGTAATCCCTTTATCTGTTGAAATATATACCGATTTACTATTGTCATCATTTGCTGCAGTACCTATTTGCCAGTCATTTTCATAACCTTCTCCTAAAACCCATCCATCAATATCTCCATCTTCAAAATCCTCTTCATAAGGTATATTCACAGGCATTGTAACACTTGTTGTTTGAGATGCAGAATAATTACCTGTATTTTTAGACCAAATAGAATAGTAACCAATACCTGATAAATCCGTATCACTGTAAGAAAAGTCACTTGCTTTACCTTCAAATACAATTTCACCTCCACCAGATACATAATTACCTACTGAATAATAATTACCAGATTCCGGATTACCAAAAATTCCATTTGATGAATATGCAACCATCACACTATCATTCTCAGAATTAAGATTCCATGTCAAATCTACAGAATCAAAACCTGTCGCAGAGCCAATAAAATCAGAAACCGGAGCTACCGAAGTTCCTATCAATGTAACCTCATCAATACATAAAGCAGGATCTTTACCAGTATTATTATCAAATGTCCATTGAAAACCTAAATAAATAGATTTACCGACATAATCAGTTAAATCAACAATTTCCTTTCTCCATCCATTATATCCCTGCAATACAACGCCTTGTACAACTGATAAATTATTAATTCTATCTCCAACCAATATACTACCATAATCATATCCATCTTCCCCTTCACCTTTCCAATAAAATATCAATTGAGCGCTTTTATATGTATCTGCAATCTTAATTTGATTATTATAACTTATCCTAATCTTATAAGATTGATAACTACCTCCAAAATCTTTATTATAAGCTGCTGTATTACCATTATCGTTAGTCACATAAACAGATTGATTTCCCTGAAAAGCCTCAGCTGATCCTATATACCACACATTACTGTTGCTACTATTTCCAATAGTCCAATCTGTTGTTGATTCAAAATCTTCATAAAAAACGGTTCCTTCATATGATCCTATACTCAATGTAACTCCAGCTGAAAATTTATTATCGTTTGTAACTGACCATATTTTAAAATAGGTTACTCCATCAGAAATAAGATTTGTAAAATTGAATGTAGTTACATCACTTAAACAAATAAAATTAATTCCACCAGGTACATTTTTACCATTACTATAATCTTTACCTGGAGTTGGATTCCATCCTATGGATTCCTCTGAATAAACAAGTAGCACATTATTATTATCAGAATTCAAGGACCATGATAAATTTGCTGCTGAATTAATCATATCTAAATCTGAGTAACTGAAATTATCAGGAGCTTCTATAGAACTTATCAATCCTCCATTTACAACAATATCATATAAATCAGTACCATATTCATCATTAACAAAATCTCCATCATCACCAGCATTCTGCTTTGGATTTGAACTATTTTTACCAAAAATATAAATTTCAGCATCTTTAGAAATATTATTATTATTGTTTGTGCTATATTCACCTCCCACTACAATTTTAGCTGTACTATTAAAATCAAAATTATACCCTCTTAAATAACCAAAAACCACAAGATTTCCACTTATAGAAAAAGTTCCTCCTCCTTCTGTACCAACATTACCATGGACAATGAGAGTACCTCCTTCTTCAACAACTATATTTCCGCAATACATACTGCCATATACTTCAACAGTAGCACCTGACATTACATGTAACTCTCCATGTCTATTTGGCCAAGGATTTTCCACTCGAAGCATCTCTGTTGTTATACTATTTTCGTCACCAGTAATTAAAGAACCGTATACATAAACATCATCATGAATATACCAATTGTAACTACTTGTCAAGTCCCCATAAATATATATATCATTTTGTGTTGTATACTTTGCACCATCGAAATATAAAGGAATGGTGTTATCTTCCCACATTGCTGTTTCATTACAATCCCCATCATTCCCAACAAGATTATATGATTGTCCCCACACTCCAACAGAAAAACAAATCATCACCAGCAAAAGAAATAAGCGTATAACGCTATTTGTAGAATAAGTTTTCATATTAACACAACAACTCATTATATTATAAATATTAAATAATTCCTGACTTTTAAAAAATTAAATGCAAATATTCATATATTTCATCTAAACCAAACTACTTTATTCCTTAAATGTTCTTAACCTTTGTCAAAAAGATTAATTACAATACCCAATACTTAAACACGCAATATGCTCAACTAACTATTACACATCGAAACTAGCTAATAAATATCGAATAATATTAAACAATAAAAAATCGTAAAAAATTTGAATAATTGAATATACATCCTATTTATTTAAACGATAAAATGTATTATACGGGAAAGTTATAATTAGTTACAGCAAAGACTTACTTAATTATATTTATTACATAAATCAATTAAATTCTTCTATTAATAATCAAAATATATTGACAAAAGAAATTACAAGTTAAAAGTTGAAAGTTGAAAGTTGAAAGCTCTTGTTTACTGCTACATATTTCCTTGCGAGTGGAACTATTATTTGTTCTTAGCTCTTAGCTTTTAGGATTTAGGTCATAATGTTGCAGGTTGCAACAATTTGCGCAGCAAATACCAATTCGTTTTAATTAGCGTTAATTAGATGACAGAAAAACATTGCGAAGCAATAAATAATCTGATGACCAATTGTTAGACATAGCGTCTCGATCATAGCCTCCAGGCTACGATGAGGCTGAAAGCCTCATACATCACAACAAGGGCATCGCCCCTTGAAAATACCAAGCTGTAAATGTCAGGCTGTAAGTCTGAAACAAGGAGAAACAATAAAATAGGAGATTTTAAACCACCTCCCCCTCGTTCCTCGGGTACTCCTCCTTCGGAAGGAGGAGAAATGATTTACAGCACGCTTAGTTATTGACTTTGGAAGAGAAACATTTTAATTTAACAGCATTACAACACTTAGATTCCTTCTCTCGAAAGAAAATTAGTTCCCCCTGACTGACAAATTTCCCCGCCTTTTTAAGGAGGGGTGGCGGATACGAGGCACGAGTATCTGACGGGGTGGTTTAGACCTTATTCAGACATTTTTGGGGCTGATGATCTGAAATCAATTAGGACTTTGTGTAAGCATCAATAAAAAATTGTATGTTGAGTTTAAACCACCTCCCCCCTCGTTCCTCGGGTACTCCTCCTTTGGAAGGAGGAGAAATTATTTACAGCACGCTTAGTTATTGACTTTGGAAGAGAAACATTTTAATTTAACAGCATTACAACACTTAGATTCCTTCTCTCGAAAGAAAATTAGTTCCCCCTGACTGACAAATTTCCCCGCCTTTTTAAGGAGGGGTGGCAGATACAAGGCACGAGTATCTGACGGGGTGGTTTAGACCTTATTCAGACATTTTTGGGGCTGATGATCTGAAATCAATTAGGACTTTGTGTAAGCATCAATAAAAAATTGTATGTTGAGTTTAAACCACCTCCCCCTCGTTCC